>NZ_JQEI01000029.1 GCF_000743355.1 Serratia sp. Ag1 | reverse complement strand
AAGATTTATCATCGAAGAAGTTGGTGTTGAGAGTGATCCCTGGCAGAATAGAAAGGGTAGTAATTAAAGAACACAATATAATAGAATGGATATTGCCTTTCAAAGCGAATGATATCTTGAACATCAGGGATATTGAGCAAGGTTTGGAAGTGTTGCAAAGAGGAACTCTTTGCCATAGGCCTGAATGCTTTCCATCATCCACTGCATTGAGATGGTATAGGTGAAGAACCGCACCCCGACATCCTGCAGATCAAAAATCACCACATCGACGTTGGCTAATTTTTCTTCGGAAGGGTGAGCTAATCGTTTGCCATTCGCATCATTGCCGTACAGCGACCAGGCCTGCAGGCCAGTTGCGGGGTCGATATAATCTTTATCGCCAAATCCAGCTTCTTCATTGCCCCGTAGTCCATGTTCTACCGAGAAAAGTGTGGTGACGGTAAAATTATATTGAGCCTGCAATGCAATTAATTGCGACTAATACACATCAACCGATGAAAAAAGCCCCGAGCAATCGGGGCTTTTGGTATTTTACGACAGCTGTGTCTGCTTTTTGTAAATCGCACGGTAATGATTTAACCGCGCAAAGAAGCTATCACTTTGCTCACGGGACATATTGCCTGCCACATCCTGGGCATTAATTTGCCGTCCCTGGAATTCCAAGAATGCTACTGTAGACGCGAGAAAATCCATATTGCTCGTATTTTTCGCATACACATAGCACCTTTCTAAGGTTTCCATCTGACCCCTCCTGAATCTTTCACGCTATACCCTTTATACCCGTCATACTTCAAGTTGCTTGGGTGTTGGCTGCCCTCACTCACCCCAGTCACTGACTCAAGTAAGCTCCTGGGGATTCATTCGGTTGCCGCCTACAAGCTACTCGAATTATTTTGGGTATAGATTGATAGGCTACAGATGCATAGCAACATTCTGCATCTCAACGCTATCGGGTATAAAAGTGTCGTGCCAAAATCAAGATACCAGCGAGCTCGTCAAATGAGCCGCACTATTTGATCAGACGTGAGATATTTAGAACGACAACGTGAGATAAATAACGAGTTAGAGCGAGTTGTAGTGAGTTCTGGTGAATCGAGATTGTAATTCCTTTACACCAGTTGAAACAGAATCACCCCATTGAAACCACCCTTCTGAGTAAACTAGAATCAAGCCCGCAACGACAAAACTCTTTCAAAAGGATGGTTTCAATGACAACCCAAAATAATGACCGAGATAAAGACACTCTAGAATATTCGGAGGCCCCTAAAAGTGAGCCTACTGTAGCGTCAAAAAGCGGCGGTGTCGACGACAAAGCCAGTGCCTCAGAGCCATCTGCACCACTAGACAACGACTAAAGCCTACGCCTTCTTATCGACCTTTTTTCTCCGAATATCCACCCTGGCAATCTGCTCTACTGGAACGTAGGTTGCCATTGCTCCCCAGGACGAATCCACTAGCCCTTCGTATTCTACCCAATCTTTACCCTTGGTTGATTTGCGATGCGTGACATACAGGGTAATGTCGCCCTTGTTCCCCAGCGTAAATGGCCCGTTAGGCCACGCTTCATACTTGCCTGGCAGTCGGCATAACAACCCGGAACCGTCCTTCAGGAAGACATAAATCTCAGTAACTCTGAATTCCGTATGGCCGAACATGGCCTGCCATGCTGAACTCGTGTTGTCAGACCAGGAAATATCGTGGTGGCGCAGGAATTTATACATCCACTTGCGGGCATATTTGCGCCAGAATGCGCCTGAGCCAGCACCAAAGGCCAGCGCAGAGAACGTGGCCAGATACTGCTGAAAGTGACCGACGTCCAGGTGAAGCGTCAGGCTGTAGAACAGCGATGCCAGCAGCCCAAAAACCAGCGTGGAAAACGTGACATCAATGGGCCTGTGATGCTCGTTCAGCCCCACGTTCGCAATGAAATAGCCTATGTAGCCACAAACCAGAGTGACCAGGGTCGCCCAGGGCAGATTCAACAGCGACGCATCAAACATGAGGATTTTCCTTTATAGAGAACTGTGTATGCTGTAAGAATAAAAAAAGCACGGTAAGGGGTCTACCGTGCTTTGAGTAATACAGAGATTTTTGAACGGGCTTTAAAAAGCGTTGCGGGTCGCTATTGGCGACGATTCACTTCTCGTCGTCCGGTTTGTCATCAAATAGCTTGCCCTGCATGCGATCCAGTTCCTCTTTCTTCACCCGTTTCACAACGCTGTAAATCCACTGAACCGAAACATGAAACTGGCTGGCCAGTTCCTGATGGTTGCGGCCATTAAACGCATTAAAGATTTCCCGATCACGGACACCCAGCTTCCAGATCATCCCCATCGGGAAGTAGACGTTTTGCCCACCCCACACCTGCATCATTCTGTTTGCCACAGCCTCTCCTATCTGTTCGGCCAGCGCCGGGTCAATGTCAATAATCTCGCGGATGATCTTGGCGGTGTGTTGCGCCAGTTCAACCAGCAGCTCGGGGCCTTTGCTGCGAAACTGATTATCATCACTCATGATGGCTTCCTCACTGCGCGGTGTTGCCACTGTTTGAGCTTCTCAATGGCGCTGCTGGCCTGCTCTGGCTCAAGCCATTGCAGGCTATCAACACCGGTTTCACGCTTGATCCAACGAGCCAGGGCCTGCTCCGAACGGTCACGAACAATCCCCTGACCGGCCATTTCCAGCCACAAAGCCCGGATTTTCTTCGACTGAGGGCTATCATCCAGGGGGCGCTGTGCTCGCGCCTTCTTCGCAGGGCGAACCTTGAAGCCTTTACCCTTTAGAGATTTAAATACCTTGGTCAGTTGGGGAACGTCCATGTCGCGTGTGGAGGTTTTCCCCGTGAGGGTAAGCAGCATCTGGCTGTAGGTGTCTTTATCCAGCTTGAGTTCGCTACTGGCGATGTGAATAAGCTGGATAAGTTTCTGCTTCGACATAAGCCCTCCTAAAGCCTGCCATGTTTCAGTGAGTCGACAAACAACGGTAGGGCCAGCGGCCACAATAGGAAAATGGCTGACCAGGCCAGTACCAGCTTGATCCCCCGGTAACGTTTGAAGCATCCAGCCTGGCGATGCAGTTCGGCAACAGACCAGCCGATATAACAGAACCAAAACAGACAACTAAAGAAGAAGTCGAAGTTGCAAATTAACCATTCCATTACGCTACCCCTCCGATTTTTCGCTGCTCCTGACCATCCACCGGTTGGTGCAGTTGCACCTGGCGACCTTCCTGATAGCCAGCCCGTCTGGCCTCCACCGCACCTCTGGCGTTACGAGCCTCGCGCCCGTTCAGTTCCTCTGTATGGGTGTACTTTTTCTCCAGCCAACGGCGCGTCAAGTCTTCTTCCCGCGCTGTCATGGCCAGCTTTTCAATTTCGTTGAGAACGGCGATGATCCAGCCCTCGGCGAACTTGTCCCCTCGGCTGGTCTTGGTGGTGGTTTTGAGGCGTTTGTTCTGTGTTTTGATAAAGTTTTGACGGGCTTTCATCAACTGACGCCCCAGCACTTCAAAGGTATAAGACGCCAGAACAGCACGATTCTGAGGGCCGTAAAAGCTGACACGGGTGCTGATGCCAGAAAGCAACAAGGACTGAACAGCAAACGCATCCCTGATGATGGCAAGCAGGCCCAACATATAGGTAGGGGGGCGTGAGCCGCCCACAGGCCAGTAGTCACTGATGCTTTCGCTGATATCACTCAACTCCAGGTCAGACTGGTCGATACCATGGTGTTGCATCAGCTTCTGGGCGCGTTGCAGGGCCACTGCCGCCTCGTGTGGATTGCTGGATTTAGACAAAGCGTACAGCTTCTTCAGCTTGTCCATGATTTTTTCATTGCTCATAGGTCACTCCCAAGCGCTTAGCCAGGCGCTCTAGCTTTTGCTGTTTATGAAAGTCAATCAGGCTTGCCAGACCGTTATGGCGGAACTGTTCGATCATGATCTCCACGTCGGCCATTTCACTGGCCAGACGCCGCTCGAGACCTTGATGGTTCAACAGGCGGTTGGACTCGGCAGCCAGCTCGCTGGCCTCCTCGGCCAGCTTGCATAACTGTTTGTCGTAACCAAACACTTGCAGGGCTTGCCGGTACAGGGCGAGTTTATCCATTGTGGGTCTCCATCGGGGCGAGGTCGCCGGAGGGAAGCGCTGCGGCGTATTGCTGGCTGCAGTGTGGGCAGACCAGGATCAAGTCGACAATCCACTCGCTGAATTCTGGCGTTTGAACCACGTCAGCCTGCTTCAGGTTCAGTTGAGATACGGGCTGTTTGCACTGCGTGCAATGAATAGGCATTGCTGGATCTCCGCTATATTTGATGGTTAAACTGGCTTCCTTACGCTGTTTTCGGCGTGCAGAAGCCCACGGCGTTGAAGCCGAAATAAACGAAAGTTTTATTTAAATTAAATGGCGGCGATATCTAACGGGATATTAATCAATTTCCCTGAGTCGTCTTTTTCACGAAAATTAATATATGTTTTCGATACGGCCACCTGTAATGATTCAGATATGGCGTCCATGGCTTTACTCCAGCGTTCGTCTTCAATCTTGATACGCCGAAGGGACAGGATACGCCCGGTATTGAGTTGGCCTTCCTTATCCACCTGGAAAGCATCGCTGATAAGTGCCCGCAGGTTGGCGTTCGCGCCTTCCGACCACTCGGTGAGGCACTCATCAATCAGGTCTTTGGCAATTTGCAGTTCTGGCCCAAAAGTCAGGGAGTCCTGCACCTTTATGGTGATTTGCTGACGGCCATCAAAGCTGCTGAACGACACATTACCTTTAGCGCCACCACGGGTTCGCCCATACTTCTCGGCAACGAGATCAAGCCAGGCATAACATTCATCAAAGGCACGACGCTTGAACTCACGCAGTTCGACACTTTTGGTCTTTGCCGCCGCGACCTGTTCTTTGACGAAGGAATCCATCGCGAGGTCATAATCAGAAACCTGAGCAACCGGCACCAGTCGGCCTTTACGGTCTGGCATATAGTCATCTTTATTAATGTCTTTCATTTTCTGTATACCTTTTCAGTGTAAACACTCTTTTATTTTGGATTAATTGATTACGTCAAACTCAATATCTTCAGGGTCGTTGATATCTTCAATTTGATCGTCGCATGGTTCGAAGCCGTATTTAATCGCCAACTCTGTAACTTCCTGGTCTATTTCTCTGCTAGATAGGTCGGAATCGCAGATGGTCAGGTAACGCTTGTAATCTGCCTCTTCCATTTCAACAGTTTTGCTATAACGCACCGTCGCAGTTGCTGTAATGTTGATTTTTAATGTGCTCATTTACCGCACCTCCCAGCTAATGCGGCAGTTACAAAGCTGAATTTGATACCTCTCATACTTGCCGCATTCATCCGTGCCATACGCATACTTGACGGCCTCGCCGTTCTCCTGCCTGTTCCGGCAGTTGGCGTCATACTGGACGGTGATGGTGGGCCGGGTATACCCATCCAGTTCAACCCGTTCAACAGTAAATCCCATGGTATTGAGTTGCGTTATTGCCAGGCCAGAAGAGGCAAGCTGTATCTGGATAGGCATGTTGTCACAGGGAATAATTAACCGGTTTCTCATGGTGTCACTCCTTCGAAAACAACCTCTGCCCACCGCCCTGGATGCAATTGGGGGAGCAGCTCTCTGAGATACCACCGGGCCATGAAAGCAGGCTTGGCACGGTAACGGCGTGCCCCACGTCTGTGGGCTAATAATCTGACGTACTGGCGAGGCTCACCACCAAACTCACAATCGGAGAAATCTTCAACAAAGTGCAGATGAACATGCTTCCCTTTGTGCCTCAGTGTCATTCGGTTTGAACGACGCTGTTTCGCTGCGATAGAACGACTCATGGCGCTTTCCTTTATATGCTGCGGATGATATTGGCATCCACAATAGGGATGTCATTTTCTGCGGCCAGATTCATGGCGGCAGTGACCAGGTTACCGATGGCCAGCGGGTAGAGCAGGCTGACGGTCTCGACGGCGCTGTTACCGTTTTTCCGGCGCAGGCTGAGCCGTTCGCGAACGGCGTCCACCGCTGACGGGGCCAACACCTTGTCCATCTCGACGCCTGCACGGGTAAACTTATGGGCCAGAAATGCATCCAGGTGCGCGTCCAGCGGGTCAAGCCTCACCAGTTCGCAACGCTGTACAACCTCGCGAACTTCCTGGCTGCGCTCAGATAACTTCTGCTGCAGTTCGGGCTGGCCAATCAGGATGATGGAAATCAGCTTTTTGAACCCGTCTTCCAGTTCAAAGAAGCGCTTCAGGTGCTTCAGTGTCGGCACTGGCAGGCAGTGGGCTTCTTCAATGATCAGAACGTGGCTATGTCCGACTCTGGCGCTCTCTTTCAAAATGCGGTGCAACTGGCGAAAACGGGCCTCGGGTGCCGATTTAAGGCGCTCCAGCGGGGCGATGGTGCTGAGGATGGCTTCGGCAATACTGGCCGCTTTCAGCGTCTTACCGGTGCGGTCATTGTCTTCCATCGCCAGCACATAGGGTTCAATGACAACAATGGGGGCATGTTCCCGGTTGATGCGGTCAATCAGGTCGCGGCGCAACGTGGATTTGCCTGAGCCTGACTCGCCATGCACTGCAATGAATCCACCGTATTTCGCCGTCTGGTACATGGATTCACGCACGTAGCGGCTTTCCGGCGTCAGAAAAACGTCTTCGGTGCTTTGCATGGCCGCTTCATCAAACGGGTTGCGGAAGATGCCAAAGTGTTTACGGGTGTCAGGAAGCAATACCTGCTTTTTCAGTAACATATTTTCCTCTTTATCGGTCAGGGATGTGTCGGTGATCGTCCTGGTGTCGACTGGCTGCACTGCATCAGCCTGCACCTCGTCAAAACTGCCAGTGGTATCAATACCTTTCTGTGCCAGAAACGCGGTGATGCGCTGGCGAACCGCATCGGCATGCTGCCGTGGCCACTGGTTGTGATTCACAATCTGCGCCAGCGCCGCTTCTGATATCCCGACAGCCACGGCCACCGCACTTTGCGTAAGCTGGTGTGCCTGTAGCTGTTGCTTGAATGCCAGCATGACTCCTCCTGGGTTACTTGCTGTTAACCAACCTGACCACCACATCGGAGGTCAGCGCCATGTATTCAGCGGCCAACGCGTCTACCTGGTCGGCGGGAACGCCATCAGGGAAGCGGGTCGTGATATCGGTATAGAATGTGCTGTTCCAGGTTTTCCCCTGCTGTTTGAACTGTTCACGCAGGGTACGTACCACCTCTACCGGATTTAAAAATTGCTCAATGCGTGGGCCACGCACCTTGGAAGCCTCCCCGCGGACGGGCAGATAGGTCGGCGCGATATCCTCTTCAATATCCTTGAAGGGATTCAGTCGGCCACCGAACGGCAGTGTTCTAGCCTTGAGCGCAGCTTGCGCATCAGCCGCAGAGGTTGTTTCAGTCAGCAGTTGATCCAGCTCTGCCTTGTTACGTTCAAGCAATGTCTGGGGAACTGGGGCAAAAGATTCGCCTATAACGGGTGCATCGATAGGGAAGCCGTTCTCATCCAGCATGATTTCGTCAACCTGATAAAAGCATTCCATGCCGTTGTCATCATGCAGCACGACCCGCGCCACATTCTCTTTGAGGGGGACGACGGTGATCAGCACCGACTCGCCGACGCAAACTAAATCCTGTTCAACCAGTGGGCGCAGGTTATAGCTTTTGCCTTTGAACGGTACGGACATGTCACCCCGAACCTTGCGGCTTTCGGGGGTGGAAACCGCCAATTCCCGGCAAACGTCCAGTGGCGGTGCCTTGACCAGATGGCCACGGATACCCGCCAACCACTTGGCGGTGCGGGTTTCACCATGGCGGCTATGGATATTCTTGCGGTTGAACAGCATGCGCCAGGCACGGGCTTTGTCGTTAAGGTCGTCCAGGTCGTTAACCTGCTGGAAGCTGAGACGCCCTTCGAACTGTCGCTCAATAATGTCACGCGCCTTTTCTACCGACCCGGTTGCACGGGCATTCCGTGCCTTGTGCGGGATCATCCTGACCCCTAGCGATTTACACAGGTTGCCCAGCGTCGGGGCTTTTAACGCCGAACCGGGGTCGGTGAACAGGATTTCAGGAACGCCGTGCAAAATGTCCGCGCCTTCACGCTCCTGCATGGCATTGATGAGAACGCTGGCGAAGTTGGCCGAGGTTTCACCACCAAACTGGTATTCGACATAGATCCACCCGCTGGTGTGGTCGGTGATTTCAAACGACCACACCCGGTCTTTGGCGATGCGGTCAAGGTTGTCAGGCTTGTTTTTGTTGAATTCCGCCTCTGGCATCATGTAGAGGTTGGACTGCCCCAGGCGGATAGCTTTGCTGATTTTCTTGGGGTTTTTCAGGTAGAACAACACGCAGATTGAGGCATCCAACTGCCAGACATGATTGGGGTGACGACTGACCAGGCGAACATGTGGCGCGGCAATTTTCATCTGGGTAGGGTGAAGGCGGTGCTTCAGCAAGGCACGACGCACGGTGTCTTTATGCACGGGCGTGAACTCACCGGTCTCTTGATCTACCAGACCCGCCTGAACCATGCCATTACGGCGACAATCGTCGGTGGCCTGCTCAATGCTGTAAAGCCGTTTGCTGGTCATGCGCGTTGATCCCTTGATAGCTGCCGCGATGGTTTTGACTTCCGCTTCACTGATGATGCTCTTACCGGCATCACTGCGTTTTTTACGTGGCTTGGTGTAAGCCACGGTTTTCAGCTTTTTCAACAGCGTGGACTTGCTGATCTGCAACTCCTCACAGGCTGTTTGATAGATGGCTTCTTTTGCCCCGTGCGGTGCCATCCGGGCTTCCTTGGCAATCTCTACCAGTCGTTCGTTTAGGATGGCGTTCATGGATTAGCGTTCCTCGCTGGAGTCGGTCAGAAAATCAGGCCGCTGGAAATTCTTATCATCCTCGGTGGGGCCGTTGATCCACTCAGGCTCGGTCTGGACAGGCAGTTCAGGCAAATCGAAACGTGAGCGCAGGCACTGGATTTCACGTTCAATATCCAACAGTAGACCGGCCATAAAGCCGGTATGGGGCACACCTCGTGCCAGGGTGTCTTCATCCAGGCGAGCAAAGCCGTCTGTGATGCTGCCCATGGTTTTTCTGACCATTTCTTCAGCCAGGTCAGAGAGTTGCCCACGCAGTTCATTGATCGCTACATCAACAGGAAGACGTTTGAGCTTTTCACGAGTTTCTTTCAGCTCGTTGATTTTCTCGTCTTTTTCCGCCACGGTGCGGCGTTTGGCGTCCAAATCCTCACGGGTTTCACGCAGGGCGGCTTTGAGTTCACGGCTGGTCATGCGGTCGATATCGTCCAGCGTCATGCCAGCGATGGTGCCGCCATCAGCCAGTTCAGCCAGTTCCTCATCGTCCTCAGTCATTAACTCAAAGAGTTTGGTTTTCCCCAAAACGGCAAGCGCTTGCCGTTTTGATTCAAGTTGAGGCGAGTGGTATTTAACGGCAGCTTGCATCATCAAGCGTGCTGTCCGTTCAGCCATGCCTAGCTGTTCTGTGATAATGAGAGAAAAATCGCCATGGGGTTCATTTTCTTTGAGGATAATTAGGCGCTTGCCAGCCTCCAGCATGGCCTCAGCACTTTGCGCCATATAGAACCGGGCCTCATGAACAATACGTTCACGCTCGTAAGGCAAGCCGTCACCAAACTGCGCCATAATCTGCAGGCGATGTTCGGTCATGGCATTCAGGTTAAGTTGCAGGTCTCCTGCCAGTGGTACATCTTCAGCAAGCTGTGTGGTACTGGTGTTTTTTGGCCGAGCCATTTCGTCACTCCTTAGTTACGGCTACCAGCAAGCACGCGCTGGTTCATTTCTGCTATCCGGGCCTGTGTAGAGGCCATTTCGTTGGCAAAGGACTGCGCAATCTGCAACAGCATCATGCCGGGGGCATAGCGCCCCGAGTCCAGGCGCTGGGCCATGCCTTCGTCAACTAGCGTGTTCAAGGCGCGGGTGATATTGGCGGGAGACTCATTCAGCGCCTTGGCCAGTTCCCCATTGGAAATACCGTTGAGTGAATGCCCCTTCAGCGCTTTCATGACGCGCAGAGCACGCTTGATTGATGAGGAGGCGTTGGTCGAAATCGTCATAATCAATGCTTACCCTCTTTTCTACAGGTGAAACGCTGTTACACTTACTGCAAGCATGGGTCATGCTGCGACGGTGCCGGGCTTGAGGCCCAGCTTGACGGCAATCTCGTGGGCCTTGCCGTAGTTGGCCTTGGCTTGGCCGTTAAGCACGCGATAGACCTCGTTGCGTGTATAGCCATTTTCTTTAGCCCAGCGGGTAAAGGTGATGCCGCGCTGGCGGAAAAGGCTTTTTACCTGTTCAGAAGTCATAACTACACTCCGTGGGATAACTGGATGAATAATTTACGAAACCTATTACCCGCACTCAGCGATCAGGCTGAGTACCAGGATGGTCTGAATTGCCTGATTGGTTTTCTGCTGACACGTCTTCAGAACGATGATCGGGAGCAACTGCTCGTTGCGCTGGAGAAAGAGATACAAGCGCAAGGTGAAACGAATCCTGACTCTCCCGTTTTGTGGCCATTTTTACAGCTTGAAGCACAACTTCTATCAGGTCTGGCAATGCCTGCTGAGTCACCGGGATTGCCCAGTGAACTTCGGTGCCGTTTTCCACGCCTGCCTGGTGCGCCTGTACAGCCGTCTGTATCCGGTGTTGCTGGTTCTTATGAAGAGCGTGGTAAATAAGGTTAATGCTCACACGGAACTGCCGTGCCAGTTCCATGTGGTTATTGCCGGTAAACGCCTGATTGATGGCGTCGATGGTGTCCTGTGGCAGCCATAAACCGAAAGGGATATAGACCATCTGGCCACCAAACTCATAAGCCACGCGGCTGGCAACGTCATTGCCAGCCAGTTCAACCAGCCGCCGCATGAGTAGGCCTTTTTGATTGAGCTGTTTTTTCATCTGGTCTGCGGTCATCGTTGTCTCCTTGGTTGATGCAATGATGTTTGGTTTATATGTGATAGATTATTGCTCACAATAATGAGCAAAGCAAGTTGAGATTCATTTTAATGAGCATTGACGTAGGTGAGCGCGTAGCCTTAATTCGCAAGAGAGCTGGTATGAATCAGCGAGACTTTGCTGCCCGTCTCGGTATTTCTAACGGTGGGATAAGTCAGATAGAAAGTGGGAAAGCCATGCCTGGTGGAGATTTTCTATTACGAATACACCAAGAATTTGGTGTCGATTTGACATGGCTGCTCACAGGAATGAGCAATACTGTTCCAAAAGAAGCCCCCGTTGTATCGCCTGAAAAACAAGAGTTAATGGATGCGTTCGATGATATGAGTCCCGAGCAGCGGAGGGCAATTCTTGAGGTGGGCAAAGTCCTCGCGTACCCGAAACCCAGTAAGCTTGTTGGATAAAATCATGTCTGATGCCAAAGATGGGCGGCCTACCACCGCCCTTGGATTAAAAATTGCTGATGATCAGTTCTTTCTTCCGTGTGGCCTTACCCGTGGTTTGCAGGTTGTAGCTAATCCCGACGCTTTGCATCTGGAGACCCTTGAATGCCTGGCGCATCTCAGGGATATCGTTCACCGAAATAATCATGCGCCCCTGCAGTGAGCGTGCCAATGCCGCCATCAGATCGTAGTTCTCCAGGCCGAAGTCCACGCCATAGCCTTCCGTCCCCCAGTATGGCGGGTCGCAGTAGAACAGGGTATGGGGCCGATCATAGCGCCTGATGCAGGTGGCCCAGTCCATGTGCTCGATCAGCGTGCGTGATAACCGCAGGTGCGCCATCGACAGCTCTTCCTCAATGCGCAGCAGGTTGAAACGGGGCGCACTGGTGGTCGATACCCCAAATGTCTGCTCGGCCACCTTGCCGCCGAAGGCTTGTTTTTGCAGGTAGTAGAACCGGGCCGCACGCTGGATATCGGTCAGGGTTTCTTCCGGTGTGACCTGCAGCCACTTATAAATCTGGCGGCTGACCAGCGCCCACTTGAACTGCCGCACAAACTCTTCCAGGTGATGCTTGACCACGCGATACAGGTTCACTAACTCACCGTTAATGTCGTTGATCACCTCGGTCTTGCTGGGGGCCTTCAAAAAGTACAGCGCCGCCGCGCCGCAGAACGGCTCGACATAGCAGGTGTGCTTCGGGAATAACGGCAAGATGTGTTTTGCCAGGCGGCGTTTACCCCCAATCCAGGGAACAATGGGTAAAGATTGGTCTTTCATTCTCTGTAAGCCTTTTTCATAGAGTGAAAATAAGGTAGGCTTTCCACGTCGTCGATGACAGGAAGGGCCTCGGTTGACTCACAGGTGTGTTCTGTGTGTTGACGGCTCGCCGGGTGTTCCACCACCTGGCGGGCCGCTCTTTTTACGGGTCTTGCTGGGGGGGCTTGCCTGATGGCGTTACTCAGCCAGGGGTGTTACCAATCAGAAGGCGCAGTTCCCGAACAACGGTCTGTGGTGTCATCAGTGAGAATAAGGCGATAACGGCTGCATTCACGACCTCATGTTCCTGATAGCGTTCGATGTGGGGCGACATGATAGACATCAACTCGCTGGACAGCGCCTGTCGAGGCGTTGATTCACGTTCCCTCGCTGTTTGCGGTACGTTTGTCTCCCGTGGGCTTAAAGTCCAATTGACGATATCGATCAACGGTTGCAGGTCAGTTTCGCTGTAGGGGTCATGACACGAAATACCTAACCGGTTTAAGAGCGCCTGAATCTGAAGTGGCACTGGTTTATCAACAAGATCATCCACGGTAATGGGTCTTATTTGATAGAGCGCGGCAATTTCCTCAAAGCGCAACGGTGTCGGGCTGCCATTTTTTGCATCGCATTGATGTTCGGCTGGGACTTCAACAGGGGGCATACAGATACGACGGAGCGAATGGCTTTTTTGCGCTTGAGCAGGCTCATCCACCGGATTTACCTCCCTCACCATAAACACGGTACCGCTGCGCGGGTGAGGAAACTCTTCGGTAGTATGTTCTGGTGCGTCAATAATACATCCGCCACCATATTCTCCCCGCAATCTATCAGCAATCATTGATGCAATACGGCTTTTGCCAGTGCCGGGGTAACCGACAACGGTGATGGCGATGGTGGGGTTACGTGTGTCCGTCATGGTAAACATCCTCGTTATGTCTGTTGCCGCCATCATGCTGTCGTCATGCCTTGTTAACTATTAACGCGGTTTAAAATCCCTTCTTCAGCTTTCCCCGCATGCTGTCTCCACTTACTCAAGGAGACAGATCATGAAATTCCTCAAAACGCTATTAACCCCCATTACCACGCTTTTTTCCCATGTTAAACAACTGCGTCTGGGCGGCTGGCTGCTGACCGCTGTATTGCTGCTGGTGCTGATCGCCCTGGTATCACCGCAGCAGTTGCCGGTGGTGATTTACAAGCTATCGCTCATCACCCTCGCCGCCGTGCTCGGCTACTGGCTTGACTGCTCGCTGTTCCCCAAATCACGTCCAGGCCAGTACCTCAAACACGACCCTGTCCTGATGGCAGAAGGCAAGTACCCGGTCAATCCCGGTGATCAACGCGTCTTTGCTGCTGTGTTGATCCGCCGTGCTCTGATTGTGGCGGCGGTCTGTCTCAGCGTTGCGATGGGGCTATAGCGATGAACTGGCCTCAAATCACCTGGATTGTGGCTGTCACGCTCGGTCTGGGAATGTCAATCGCAAAGCACGGTGAACCGCGCACCGGGAAGTTCAGTTTCTGGTGGCAACTGTTCGGCGCAGCGGTCACCGCCTGGTTGCTCTGGAGCGGGGGCTTTTTCTCGCAGGCCCAGGCCGCACAGCCGTCACTGGCGGCAATGCAGCACCGCGACACGCTTATCCGTGCAGCCCGTATTGAATGGGGGTTGTCTGCGCCGGTGGCCGACTTCGCCGCGCAACTTCATCAGGAAAGCGGCTGGCGCCATGATGCTGTCTCGCCTGTCGGTGCGCAGGGGCTGGCGCAGTTTATGCCGTCTACAGCGGACTGGATCAGTCAGGTGATGCCTGCCCTGGCCAGCCGTGAGCCGTTCAACCCGGCCTGGGCCATCCGCGCCCTGGTGAGTTATGACCGCTGGTTGTGGCAGCGCATCCGAGCAGACAACACCTGTGAACGGATGGCCATGACCCTCTCGGCCTATAACGGCGGGCTGGGCTGGGTCATCAAGGACAAAGCGCTGGCGCAGCAAAAAGGGTTGACGCCCACGGTGTGGTTTACCCAGGTCGAAACCGTCAACGCCGGGAGAAGTGCCGCCGCCTGGCGCGAGAACCGGCATTACCCGCGTCGCATCCTGCATGAACTGATGCCCCGCTATCTGACCTGGGGAGGGACGAGCTGTGGATCTTAAATCATTACCCTGGCGCGGCATGCTGATCCTGCTCGGTGTCGCCGTGGTCTTGGGGGGCCTGTATCAGAAAGGCTATCTCCGTGGCCATGAGGACGCCACGCAGGCAGGCAACGCCGCGCTGAGTGAACTTCAGGCCAGGGTTGACTGTAGTGGATCACAAAATC
>NZ_JQEI01000028.1 GCF_000743355.1 Serratia sp. Ag1 | reverse complement strand
CACGGCGGGCACCAGTACGGTGACCGTCAACAACATCGGCGGTGACGGGGCGAAGAACATCAACGGTATCCAGGTCATTCACGTCGGGGGCACGTCGGCGGGGACCTTTACCCTGAATGGCCGTGCCCAGGCCGGGGTGCTGGAGTACTTCCTGTACCAGGGGACCCCAACGGCCCCGACCGACGGCAACTGGTACCTGCGTTCGAACTATCAGGACAAGGTGGTGACCTATAACCCGGAAGCGGGGGCCTTTATCGCCAACCTGGCGGCGGCCAAGACGCTGTTCAACACCCGGCTGGACGATTTGCACACCGGGGAGCACCGTGACAGCGGTGACGTGAGCGGTGCGGCGCCGCACTCCAGCCTGTGGCTGCGTCAGGTGGGCTCGCGCAACACGTTCGAGGATGCATCGGGGCAACTGTCCAACACCAGCAACCGCTACGTGGTGCAGTTGGGGGGGGACGTGCTGGAGACGCAGTTTACCGGTCAGGACCGTTTCGGGCTGGGGGTGATGGCGGGGTATGGCCGTGCCACCGGCACCAGCGATTCGCATGAAACCAGTTACAAGGCCGATAACAGCCTGACGGGGTACACGGTGGGGATGTACGGCACCTGGTATGCGAATGCCCGTGAACGCCACAGCCCGTATGTGCACGGCTGGCTGCAGTACGACTGGTTCAATGCGTCGGTGAGCAGCAGTGCCTACGACAGCGGGAACTATCGGCTGCGTGGGGTGAGCACTTCGCTGGAGGGGGGCTATCCGGTCTCCCTGTACCAGGGTGAGGTGAATGACCTCTTCGTCACACCACAGGCACAACTGACGGTGAACGGGGCGAAGATGGGCGACCTGGAGAACAACGGTTCCCTGGTGCAGCAGAATGGCAACAACAACCTGCAGACGCGTCTGGGGGCCAAGCTGTCGAACGACACGCACCTGGGGAAAGACCGGTCACGTATCCTGACCACCTACCTGGACCTGAACTGGATACACAACACCCGCCTGCCGGGGGTGACGGCAGACGGTCTGGGGGTCCAGCAGAGCGGTAACCGCCATCTGGTGGAGGTGAAAGTGGGGGCGGAAGGTCAGCTGAGTGAGAATGTCAGCGTATGGGGCAACCTGACGCAGCAGCTGGGGCAGAAAGGGTACGATGACAAGGCGGCGATGCTGGGGGTGAAATACCGCTTCTAACACTCCCCGTGAGAAGGCGAGCTGCCCCTGCGGGCAGCTCGCATTACGGTAAATGTAAATAGCCCTACACTTCTTACCACCCTATCAACGGCGGGTAAAATGGTTATCCAGCAACGCTTGGCAACCCGGTGGCAACGGTGGTGGTTCACTCTTGACCGGATTATTGTTCGGTTGTTGCGGCTTGAACCAGCTTAACAACTCTGCACCACAGCCATCACCAGCCGGTGGAGCATCCTGATCCTGGCATTCCAGACTATTCGCTGGGCAACGCAAGCGAACGTGCATGTGCGCGCGATGGGCAAACCAGGGGCGAACTTTGTGCAACCAGTTACGATCTGCCCCTGCATCCTGACACAGACGCAGCTTAATCGCCGGGTTGACGAAAATACGCGTGACTTCGCTGTCCTGTGCCGCCATCTTGATCAAAGATTCAATCTGCGGTTGCCACTGGCTATCGAGCACGCGTTTGCCATCGGCAGACACCAGATCGATCGGCTGCGGTTTGAGCAGTTGCTGCGCAGTCCAGCGCTGGCGCGGCAGTTGCAGCCAGATGTCCACATCCAGCCCAGACTGATGGCTGGCGTGGCCGCTGCTGAAACGCCCACCGGCAGGCATCCCCATATCCCCAATCAGCACCGTGCCCAGCGCCTTTTGGTGCGCTTTATCACTCAAGCGCTGAATAAAGGCCAGCAGATCCGGGTGGCCAAAATAGCGCCGCTGATCGGTGCGCATCACCTGATAACTTGGGGAATTCAACGGTAGCGGCTGCGCCCCGACGATGCAGCCATTGGAGAAACCACCAATCGCTTGCGGGTTACCTGCCACCGGGTGCTCGATTTTCTGCCATGGCGTGAGTGCCATGGCGGCCCCTGAGGCCATCAGGGTAACGATGCCTAATATCCATTTATTCATCGACATTACCAACGTGGAACCTGAGAAACCACATCACCGTTTTGCGCACGCTGGCGCAGCAGGTGATCCATTAGCACGATCGCCATCATCGCTTCGGCGATCGGTACCGCACGGATACCGACGCAGGGATCGTGACGGCCACGGGTCACCATTTCCACCGCTTCGCCCTGGCGGTTGATGGTACGGCCCGGCACCATAATGCTGGAAGTCGGTTTCAGCGCCAGATGCGCCACCACCGGCTGACCACTGCTGATCCCACCAAGAATGCCGCCCGCATGGTTGCTCTGGAACCCTTCAGGGGTAATTTCATCGCGGTTTTCGCTACCGCGCTTGGTCACAACGGCAAAACCGTCGCCAATCTCCACGCCTTTTACCGCGTTGATGCTCATCAGCGCATGTGCCAGATCGGCATCCAGGCGATCAAACACCGGCTCGCCGAGCCCCACCGGCACATTCTCTGCCACCACCGTGACTTTGGCACCGATGGAGTCGCCCTCTTTTTTCAGCGCGCGCATCAGTTCGTCTAACGCTTCCAGCTTGTCGGGATCCGGGCAGAAGAACGGGTTCTGTTCCACCTGCTCCCAATCTTTCAGTTCGCAGCTCACATCGCCGATCTGCGCCAGATAACCGCGCACCTTGACGCCAAATTTCTGTGCCAGATATTTTTTGGCGATCGCCCCAGCGGCCACGCGCATCGCGGTTTCACGCGCCGAAGAACGGCCACCACCACGATAATCACGCACGCCATATTTCTGCTCGTAGGTGTAATCAGCATGCCCTGGGCGGAAGACATCCTTGATCGAACCATAGTCCTGCGAGCGCTGATCGGTATTTTCAATCATCAGGCCGATGCTGGTCCCGGTGGTGACCCCCTCAAACACGCCGGAGAGGATCCGTACCTGATCCGGCTCGCGGCGTTGCGTGGTATAGCGTGAAGTGCCTGGGCGACGACGATCCAGATCGTGCTGCAAATCGGCTTCGGTCAACGGAATACCCGGCGGCACACCATCTACGATACATCCCAGCGCCACACCGTGAGATTCACCAAATGTAGTGACGCGGAAAAACTGCCCAATACTGTTCCCTGCCATCACGGCTCCTTACTGTTAATATTCGTTGGATTAATCAGCTGCGATAGAGACTGAAATGATCTTTGCAGTCAATCAGTTGTTGTTTGGTGAGCATAAACACGCCGTCACCGCCGTTGTCAAACTCCAGCCAGGTGAACGGGATGTCAGGATATTGCTCCATCAGATGCACCATGCTGTTGCCCACTTCGCAAATCAGCACGCCATCATCGCTCAGGAAGTCCGGCGCACAAGCCAGAATGCGGCGCACCAATTTCAGGCCATCACTGCCTGCCGCCAGGCCCAGCTCTGGCTCAAAGCGGAATTCCTGTGGCAGATCGGACATATCTTCGGCATCGACATACGGCGGATTGGTGACGATCAGATCGTATTTGATCGCCGGAACGTCGCGGAACAGATCGGAGCGGATCGGGATCACCTGATGCTCAACACCGTGCGCCTGAATATTGCGTTCGGTCACGGCCAGCACGTCTGCAGAAATGTCCACCGCGTCCACTTCCGCTTCCGGGAAGGCATAACCGCAGGCGATAGCAATGCAGCCGCTGCCGGTACACATATCCAGAATATGGCGCGGCGGGTGTGGGATCAGCGCGTTGAAGCGATTATCGATCAACTCCCCGATTGGCGAACGCGGCACCAGCACGCGTTCGTCAACGTAGAATTCCATACCGCAGAACCAGGCTTTGTTGGTGAGATAAGCCACCGGAATACGTTCGTTAACCCGGCGGATTACCCGCTCGACGATGCGCTGCCGCTCGCTGTAGGTCAAGCGTGCAGTGCGCATGTCTTCGGGGATATCCAACGGCAGGAACAGGCTGGGCAAAACCAATTGCACCGCTTCGTCCCACGGATTATCGGTTCCGTGACCATAATAGATATTCGCAGCGTTGAACCGGCTTACGGCCCAACGCAGCATATCCTGAATGGTGTGCAGCTCGTTCACTGCTTCTTCGACGAAAATTTTGTCCAATGTGCCCTCCAGCAGGCGCGCTAGTTCATGATTTAGCGCCACAGTTTGCCATGAAGCCTGCAACAAATCAGCAGCAATAGTGGTGTCAAACCCTTCTGGTTAACATTCAGCCCCAGTTTTGCGTCGACAGAACCCTTCGACAAGGTAAACTAGGCGCGGTCTTATAAAGAGACTCAGGTTTTCTAACGCGCGTAAGAGTCACTCTCAGCAGTGTATAGGTATCCGGTGAGAAAATAATGAAGAAAAAGTACCCACTGAGCAAAGATGAATTGCAACTCTTCAGGGAGTCGGTCGCCGGAGCAAGGAAGTTGCGGCAGGACACCATCGTCCATTCCAAAGCTAAAATGAAGACCCGGCAAATCTCCCCGCAGCGTTTATTGCAGGAACAGGTTGATGCCAGCTTTTACTTTTCTGACGAATTTCAGCCACTGTTAGATGATGAAGGGCCGACGCGCTACGTTCGCCCGAGCTATGACCATTATGAGTTGAAAAAGCTGCGCCGTGGAGATTACGTGCCGGATCTGTTTCTCGATCTGCACGGCCTGACGCAGTTACAGGCCAAGCAGGAGCTCGGGGCCATGATCGCCGCCTGCAAACGTGAGCACGTTCATTGTGCCTGTGTGATGCACGGCCACGGTAAACACGTCCTCAAACAACAGACCCCTTTGTGGCTGGCACAGCACCCAGACGTGCTGGCATTTCATCAGGCCCCCAAAGAATGGGGTGGCAATGCAGCGGTACTGGTGCTGATTGAACTGGAAGAGTAGGTTCGCAGAAATGACAAAGGGCGATGATGAGATCGCCCTTCAATTGTGCCAACGCGGGGATCAGACCTTCGCCATCACCTGCAACGGACCGACCTGCCATGCAAAAGTACCACCGCTGCCATCCGCCGACAGTTCAACATTCGCAATCGCTGAAGTAGCAAACATCGGTGGGCATTCGCCTGGGCACAGTTCGGCCACTAAATAACCGACCAGCGGCAGGTGAGAAACCACCAACACCGCACTCACCCCTTCTTTTGCCAATACCTGCAGGTAACTGCTCACCAGCGCGGCATCACCGCCCGGGGTCAGTTCGGGCAAAACCTCTGCGCCCTCTGGCAGTACTAACGCTTCACGTACCACTTCCAGCGTCTGTTCTGCCCGCAGATAAGGGCTAACCAGCACGCGTTCAATATTCACAGACTTGGTATTCAACCAGGCCGCCATCTGACGCGACTCATCACGACCACACTCAGTAAGCGCTCTTACTGAATCACTGGCTGCATCAAGTACCGCCTCTCCGTGACGCATAATCAAAACTTGCATATTGCACCGCTGTTGTTGACAAAATAACACCATACAGAAACGCCGAGCGTGCTGTATCGCCGAGTTGCACTCAAGAGCACAAGCCCAAAGCAAAGAGCTTTAAAACGATAATGCGCCGTCTCTCTATGGCGGCCGGGCATTTTGCCTGAAAGTTCACGTAAAGAAAACGCTGTTTTTTGCATCAACAACGCCCTAACGCTATTTCCTTACGTTACCCTTCCCTTTTCCTGCTGTATAGACGCCAAGAGTACAGGAGTGATAACGATCACAGTGCGACCCTGATCAAACTGTAGCGCAAACCGGGCCGCCGTGCTCACCAGCTTCTTACGGATAAAAACGTTCGCCCTGCTCAGCCATGCGCTGCAAGCGTTCGCACGGTGCGAAATGTTCACCGTATTGTTGCTGCAGTTGGCGCAGCGTGTTGACCACCTTCTCCGCGCCCAGCTCATCCATATAACGGAACGGCCCCCCGAGGAACGGTGGGAAGCCGATACCAAAGACCGCCCCGATATCGCCATCACGCGCACAGCGGATGACGCCCTCATCCAGGCAGCGTGCCGCTTCGTTCAGCATCAGCATCACACAGCGCTGAGCGATTTCTGCCTGTGGAATATGGGCTTTGGCGGTGACCCCCAGCAACGCATAAATACTGCTATCCACCAGCTTGCGCTTCCCACCCTTAGCCGGGTACAGATAAAATCCACGGCCATTTTTACGCCCTTTGCGGCCATCTTTCAGCACCGCATCAAACGCCGCCGGGGCAGCAAAACGCTCACCTAACTCGGCAGTCAGGATCGGGATAATCTTGGTGCCGACGTCGATCCCTACTTCGTCTAACAGCATGATGGGCCCGACCGGGAAACCGAAGTCTACCAGCGCTTTATCCAGCGACTCGATCGGCTCACCTTGCAGCAGGCAGCGCGCCGCTTCATTAATGTAAGGAGCCAGAATACGGTTGACGTAAAAACCCGCGCGATCGGCCACCACAATTGCCGTCTTACCTTGCTGTTGCGCCAAGGCCACGGTGGTGGCAATAGTTGCTTCACTGGTAGCCGCGTGTGGGATCACTTCCACCAACGGCATTTTATCCACCGGGCTGAAGTAGTGCAGGCCGATCACCTGCTGCGGCCTGGCCGCCTTGGCGGCAATCTGGCTGATTGGCAGCGATGAGGTATTAGAAGCGAAAACGGTATGCGGGGCCGCATGCTGCTCGATGTCCGCCACCATTTGCTGCTTGAGGGCGATATCTTCAAATACCGCCTCAACCACGATATCGACGCGTTCAAAACCGCTGTAATCGGTTGTACCGGAAATCAGCATCATCTGCTTTTGCCGTTCAACCGGGCGCATGCGCTTGCTGCGTACCCGCTTCCCCAGCAGATCCCAGGTATATTTCAAGGCATGATTGATTCCCTGCTCGTTCACATCTTTGATGCGCACGGGCAAACCGCCGCGCGTGGCCGTCACGCAGGCAATACCGCCGCCCATCAGGCCACCACCAAGCACGCCAATACGCTGCAACGAATGCGGTTGTGCATCGCCCCAACGCTCTTTCTTCAAGGCTGTCGAAGCAAAGAACAGGCTGCGCAACGCAGCCGACTGTGGCGTCATCGCCAATTCACCGAACGCGCGGGCCTCGGCTTCGTAACCGCTGGCGTTACCCTGATCCAAACCGGTGCGAACAACCTGAATAATACGTTCTGCCGCCGGATAATTACCGTGGGTTTTCTCCAGCGTTTTTTTACGCACAATCTTAAACAGCAGGCTCTTGCCCAGTGGGCCATTAAGCAGGCGTTCCTGCCACGGCAGTTCACGGCGGGATTTCCAGCCTTGTTTCACACGTTCAATGGCGGCCTGCAACAAAATCGATTGAGGAACCGCATCATCCACCAGCCCCATACGCAGCGCCTGCCGTGCACGAATCTGCTTGCCGGTCAGGATCATATCTAGTGCATGACGTGCGCCAATCAGGCGTGGCAAACGCTGTGTGCCCCCTGAACCCGGTAACAGGCCCAATTGCACCTCCGGCAGGCCGAGCGCCGTTTTGTCATCCAGCGAGCAGACGCGGCCATGGCAGGCCAATGCCAACTCCAGCCCACCGCCCAGGCACGCCCCGTGAATGGCGGCAATCACCGGCACCGGGAACGCGGCAATCTGCGCCAAGGTGCTCTGCCCTTTTTTGGCTAGAGCCTCGGCCTCTTTGGCACTCTTGCAGGCGGCAATCATGGTGATGTCGGCACCGGCGATAAAAGAATCCGGTTTACCTGACAGGATCACCAGCCCTTCCAGCGCCGGGAACTGCTGAGCTTTGATCAGCACGTCATTCACCTGCTCGACAAACTCCGCTTTCAGCGTATTGACCTTTTCCCCCGGCACATCAATGGTGATCACGCCAATATTGTCGGGACGCAACGTCAGATGAAATGCCGACGCTTTGGCGCACTGCTCATGTAACGCATTCTCGAAGCTCATCATTCCACCTCCACAATCATCGCCGCACCCAATCCACCCGCCGCACAGGCCGTTGCTAACCCCAAACCGCCGCCACGGCGTTTGAGTTCGTGCAGCGTCTGGGTAATCATGCGCGCTCCGGTCGCCGCAAACGGATGGCCGTAGGCAATCGAGCCCCCCAGTACGTTGAATTTTTCCATGTCGACTTCACCAATCGCCCGGTCACGCCCCAGTTTTTGCTGGGCAAACTCGGCGCTGGCAAACATTTTCAGGTTGGCCAGCGTTTGTGCGGCAAAGGCTTCGTGCATATCGATCAGGGTGAGATCCGCCAAGCTAATACCGGCACGATCCAGCGCCAGCGGTGTGGCATAAGAGGGGCCGAGCAGCATATCTTCCCAGACGTCGATAGCGGCAAAAGCAAAGCTGCGCAAATAACCCAGCGGCTGCAAACCAAGCTCTTTTGCACGGGATTCGCTCATCAGCAATACGGCGGCGGCTCCATCGGTCAACGGGGTGCTGTTGGCTGCGGTTACGCTACCGTGCTTGCGGTCAAATGCCGGTTTCAAACGGGCATAGGACTCCAGGCTGGAATCTTTACGAATATTGTTGTCTTCAGCCATCGGCGCTTTATAGGGAGGAACGTAAGCCGTCATCACTTCATCGTGAAGTAACCCCTGCTCCCAGGCTTTAGCGGCAAGCTGGTGCGAACGATGCGCCAGCGCATCCTGCTGTTCGCGGGTGATGCCGTGGGTTTTTGCCATTTGCTCGGCGGTATCCCCCATGCGCAGACCGGTAGAATACTCGGCGACAGCCGGTGGCACCGGCAACAAATCACGGAATTTAAGCTTGCTGAACAATTTCAGCCGTTGCGGCAAGGTACGGGCCTTATTGACGTCTACCAGCGTGCGTGCCAGCGCTTTGCTGACGCCGATCGGCAGCACCGAAGAGGAATCGGCACCGCCAGCAATCCCAATACTGATGCTGCCAGCCATGATGCTTTCAGCCACGTTGGCAATCGCCTGGAAACTGGTCGCGCAGGCACGTGAAACGCTATAAGCATCGGTATGCACATTCATGCCGGTGCCAAGCACGATTTCCCGCGCGATGTTTGGAGCCTCTGGCATTTGCACCACTTGGCCAAACACCAGTTGTTCGATCAACGCCGGATCGATCCCCGCACGTGCCAGCAACTCACTCACCGCCGTTTTGCCGAGATCGACCGCCGGAATACCATGATAAGCGGTCGCCTGTTTGGCGAAAGGCGTGCGTAATCCATGAACGATGGCGATGCGATCGCCATTGCGGGTAACCAACGGCAGTACCTTACTCATAAACACTCCTGAAAATGGGCCGTCAACACAACGGGCAAAAAGAGGTCTGACCTGATGGAGTCATTGTTAACCGAATGTTTATATTTGGCAAACCAACGGAAGTGAAAACTGGGAGCGGGAGCAACTTTCCGCTTGAAGGGGATAACGGAACCTGCACAAAGAACTTTGTGCAGGTTTGCACAGCAATTAACGCAGACCGAGCTGGAAGATCAGGGTTTCAGCCTGGCAAGCGAAAGTAAAATCAATATCCAACTGCACGCCGCCGTCAACCGGCTTAATGCTGCTGCTAATATCACAAGGATCCGATTCAACACCGCGTGCTTTCTCTGTCAGGGCTGCCAGAGTAGCCTCTGCTTCTTGCTGGCTGGTGAATACCCGGCTATAAGACGCGGTGCAATCGGTATTATCCATGATGGTGCCGACATCCATACAGCAACAGGCTGCGGTTTCCTGAGTACTGCATTTATTAATTGCATCTGACATGTTTAAAATCTCCTCACGGGCTGCTTCAAACTCGCCCCAAAAGCCATTGATGATCTGGCGCAAGTAAATAAAATACTGTGGTTATTTTACGCCGCGTGCAGGCCAATCACTAGCCTTACTTTTTGTAAGTGCTTCAACAGGTAAAAAACACCGAATAGAAATGACTCTCTGCTAAGAAATAGTAAAAGTTTCATTATTGTTTCGTTTTTTTTGTAATGCAGATCTCTTTTTTGATATCAACTTTGAAATAAACACAAAACAAACTTGCAACAACATAACAGGTCAGACCTATAATTCAGCCACTGGTCTGATTTGTCTAATTGAGAACAGACCTCTACAATTATTTTTCATTGTTACCCTGTGTAACATAGTTTAAATAAAAATATAAAATGAGGTTTTGGTCATGAGCCAGAAAAACCTGTTCACTAAATCAGCTCTTGCAGTTGCAGTGGCGATTATCTCTTCAAACGTATATGCCGCAGGATTCCAACTGAATGAGTTTTCATCAGTCGGTTTAGGGCGTGCTTATTCTGGCGAAGGCGCAATGGCAGATTCAGCCGCCTCTGGTAGCCGTAACCCAGCTACCATGATGATGTTTGCCCGCCCATCTGTATCTGCCGGTGCCGTCTTCATCAACCCAAACGTTGATATCAGCGGTACATCTCCTTCAGGAGCCAATCTGGACGCGAAGAACATCGCGCCAACAGCTTGGGTGCCAAACCTGCACTATATCCAACCGCTGAACGAGCAGTGGGCGGTGGGCGGGTCTGTCGTCAGTAACTACGGGTTGTCCACAGAGTTCAGCGACAGCTACCCTGCTGGCCCTTACGGCGGTAAAACCGAGCTGACCACTGTCAACTTGAACCTGAGTGCGGCTTACCGCCTGAATCAGCACTTCAGCTTCGGGTTAGGCTTTGATGCCGTCAATGCCGATGCAAAACTTGAGCGTCACGCTGGTGAAAGCGGTGCTCTCTTGGGTATTCCTGCGACGACACAAATCTCCAAGCTGGAAGGCAACAGATGGGGTTATGGCTGGAATGCTGGCTTGCTGTATGAAGTCGATGAGAATAACCGCTATGGCTTCACCTATCGTTCAAAAGTGAAGATTAGCTTCGATGGCGATTACTCGAGTGACTTACCTTCCAGCTTGAACCCAGCTCAGGCAAGAACCGGTTTGCCATGGGGCACCAACGGCAGCACCATTCCTGGTTCGCTGGATCTGAATCTGCCAGAAATGTGGGAAGTTTCAGGTTATAACAAAGTCGCACCACAATGGGCAATGCACTACAGCATGGCTTATACCAGTTGGAGCCAGTTCCAAGAATTGCGCGCTACCGGTAATGATGGCCAGACGTTGTTCCTGAAGCATGAAGGCTTCCGCGACGCTTACCGCATGGCGCTGGGTACCACGTATTTCTATGACGACAACTGGACTTTCCGTACCGGTGTCGCCTTCGACCAAAGCCCGGTTCCTGCGGCTAACCGTTCGATCTCCATCCCGGATCAGAACCGTACCTGGTTCAGCGTAGGTACAACTTACGCCTTCAACAAAGATGCGTCTGTTGACTTCGGCCTCGCCTATATGCACGGCCAGAAAGTGACCATCAACGAAGGCCCTTATACCTTCGATTCTGAAGGTTCTGCCTGGTTGTCTGGTGCCAACTTCAACTACAGTTTCTAACAGATTCTGCCATACGAAAAAGCGCCTGCAACGGCGCTTTTTTTATGTCACTTTTATAGAAAACAGGCTATTTCGCTGAATCGATCTCATCCAGCTCGCCTTCAATCGCCTTGGCATTCGGGTTTTCTTGTGGTTTAAGCACCCCACCGCTGGCTTTGAAGTCATGGCGCTGGAAGTAAGCTTCGCGCGTCATCACATAAGGATCGGAAGAGTTACGCAGCAAACCGTCGGAATCCAGCAACCGCGCACGCGTTTCGATCCCTTCCACCGCCCACTTGCCCGCCGACATCCAGAAAGTCAGATAGCTTAATACCGGATAAAGGCTATCAGCCCAGTCGCCACCGTCTTCACGAATAGTAAAACTGCCATAAACCGGCAAGTGAACATACGGACCATAACCCACACCGTAATTACCCAGCGTGCCACCAAAGCGGCGCGGCTCTTCACGCGCCAGTTTCGGGTTCGCCATGCTGGCTACGTCAATCAACCCGCCCATACCCAATAATGTATTCAGGAAGAAACGGTTGAAGTGGATCATGCCTTGATAAGGGTTACCACGCAGGAATTCGTTCACCATGCTGGCAGGTTCTTCCAGGTTGGACGTAAAGTTGTTTAAACCATTACGTGCTGGCATTGGCACATAATCACGCCATACCACCGCTACTGGGCGAACTACATAAGGATCCATCACGTTGTAGTTGAAATTAAACATCGCCCGGTTAAACCCTTCAAGGGGATCCGAACGCCCTTGCGGCTCATTAGCTGGTGTGCTGGCACAGCCCACCAGCAGTACCGTTGCGAAAGCCAGCCCAGTCAGGCGAAAGTTCATACTCTTCTCCATGAAACCCATTCAGTTTTGATCAGGGAACCTGCTTGTCTATCTGGACACTGACCTGCTCTTTGCCGCTGAATTTCTGCACTCCGCTTTCCCCAAACCAGTCACCCGCTTGTGGAGTGGCCAGACCATCTTGTGAAAGACGGACGCGTACCTTGACCTGAGACAACGCAGAAAGCAGGCGCTCAGGCATCATCGCGTTACTGTCATCCAGAGAAAATGACAGCGGGAAACGGCTCAGCGGCAATTGTTTAACCGCGACCGGCACCGGGTTAGCACCATCAGTAACCGAAACGACCAGTGCTCCTTGTTGCGGTAATGCTTTTGCCGCCTCTGGCGACAACGTGACATTCACGACAAGTTTAACAGTTTCTTCACCTGTCTGTACTTTTGCTTGTTCAATGCTGCGCTTGATCACTTGAATACGCGGATCGTCAGCCGGTAGCAGTTTCAGCATCACCTGCCAGGCTGCGATCGCCTGCGGGTAATTCTCTTGCTCAAACGCATTAAACGCCAGCAGGCTGAATACCCGAAGATTGGTATGATCTTCCGCCGCCATCTTGCGCAACATCTCGGTAGCTTGCTGATTATCTTGTGGATCGCTGGATCGCGTCAACACTTCGGCATAACCGAGACGCACATCCATGTTATTTGGCTCCAGCCGATAGGCATGGGCAAAAGCCTGCGTCGCAGTGGTAGCATTATTCAACGCCATGCCAACGCGGCCAAGCATCATCCAATCGTTAATATTCCTGTCATCGTCCTGCAAAGCGGTACGCAACCCCAGCCCAAGGCGGGCAATCTCTTCCTTGGTGAGTGGCTGCGCACGTTCGTCAGCCACGCGTTGACGCAATTCAGGCATCTGGGATTCTACCTGATGCCAAGCCTTAACCTGATCCAGTCCACCGGTTTTCAGATAAAGACCGACCGCCACCACCGCCAACAGTGCCACACCGGGTACCAGCGCCCAACGGCTGATTGGCCGCGCATGCTCTTCCTGCTGCCCAGGGATGTCATTCAGCAGGTTCTGCTGCAGTTCCTTGACCATTTCAGGCCGTTCCGCCACGACGCCCTGCTGTTCATCCTGCTCTAACTCACTGAGGCGATCCTGATAAAATGCCTTATTCAACGCATCACGGCTGGCAGCCGCACTCTCTTTGCTCTGGCGCAGCGTGGGGATCACCAGTAACGCGGCAGCCCCAACCAGTAGCACTATAACCATCAGCCAAAAAGCCATTAAGGTTTCTTCCTTTCAGTCTCTTCCAGCAACGCAGCAAGGCGCTTCCGCTCCTGCACGGAGAAGTCTTCATGCCCCACATCTGCCTGGCGACGGCGGGTGCGCATGATCACTACCGCACCACCGATCAGCACAAACAGTAATGGCCCAACCCACAGAATCAGCGTTGCAGGGGTGACCGGCGGCTCATAGGTCACGAAATTGCCATAGCGCGCCACCATATAATCGACCACCTGCTGCTTGCTTTGACCCTGCATCATCAATTCATACACTTTGTTGCGCATATCCGCCGCGATAATGGCGTTGGAATCAGCAATGCTGTTGTTCTGGCATTTGGGGCAACGTAGCTGCTCAGTCAATTCGCGGTACTGCTGTTCTTGCTCTACCGTCTTGAATTGATAGGTGTCGATCGCCGCCGCTGCACTCCAACTCAGCAATATGCCCAGCATCAGAGTCATCAACCTCATGCATCACCCCCGTACTTACGGTACAGCGGTAAAACCTCTTGCTGCCAGACACGTTCATTCATATCCCCAGCGTGGCGATAGCGAATAATACCGTCACCGTCGATCAGGAAAGTTTCCGGCGCACCATAAACACCGAGATCCAGCCCCAGCATACCGTCACCATCGAACAGACTGAGGGCATAAGGATTACCCAACTGATTGAGCCAGGTTATCGCTTTGGTACGATCGTCTTTGTAGTTGAGCCCTACGACACGCACCCCTTGGGCTGCCAGTGTATTGAGGTATTGATGCTCTGCACGGCAGGTGGGGCACCAGGTTGCCCAAACGTTAAGCAACATCGGCTTACCGTTGCGCAGCACGGCCTGATCGAAGGTTTTGCCGGGTTGTTCCAGCGACTCCAGCTTAAAAGTCGGCACGGGTTTGCCGATCAGCGCGGATTCCAGCATGGTCGGATCCTCGCCCCCGGCGTTGCGCGTCAGTTGCACCAGCAAGGCCACCACCAGCAGCAGGAACAAGATTAACGGAATAAACAACAGATTACGCCTCATGCCTGTTCCTCTCATTTAGCTTCACGTTTAAGTTTCTTGCTCATGCGGTAGCGCGGATCGAGAATACACAACACACCACCCAGCGCCATAAACAGCCCGCCAAACCAGATCCAGCGGACAAAAGGTTTGTAATAAAGGCGCACCGCCCATGAGCCGTCGTCCAATTCCTCACCCAACGCGGCATAAAGATCGCGCGTCAGGCCACCGTCGATAGCCGCTTCGGTCATCATGCTGCGCGCCACGCTGTAGTAGCGTTTTTCTGCATGTAACGTGGCTTCTATCTTGCCGTTACGCGTCACGTCGATAATCCCAACGCCGCCGGTATAGTTCGAACCACGGATATCGTGAACATCGCGGAAGGTGAAGCGATAATCATGGATTTCCACGCTATCCCCTGCCTTCATGCGCACATCACGCTCGACGCTATAGTTTTGACTGAACGCGATGCCAATCACCGTGACGGCCACACCCAAATGCCCCAAGACCATGCCCCAATGGCTGCGGGAAAGTTGTGCCAACCCCGGCCAAAAACCGTGGCGATGCGTGGCACGTTCGTGCAACTCCATCAGCGTCAGCACGATTACCCATACCGCCATCATCAGCCCGACCACCGTCATGCCTGCAATACTGTCTTGCAACAGCCAAGGCAACAGGATCGACAGCAGCAACGTCACCACCAACGCAACGCTCAGGCGACGCCAAAGTTTGCTGGGTTCATCGCGCCGCCAGCGCACCAGCGGGCCGATCCCCAGCAGCAATGCCAGCGGAGCCATCAGCCAGGTAAACATGGTATTGAAAAACGGTTCGCCGATAGAAATACTGCCCAAGCCCAGTTGCTTATGCACCAACGGCAACAGCGTCCCCAGCAGCACCACCAGCATGGCGGCAATCAGCAGCAGGTTATTACCCAACAGGAAAGTTTCCCGTGAGAAGGTTTCATGCTGCACCCGGCTGCGCACTTGCCCGCCTTTCACCGCATACAGCAGCAATGAACCACCGATAACGATCACTAGATAGGCGAGGATAAACATGCCACGCGCCGGATCGGAAGCAAACGAGTGGACGGAAACCAGCACGCCAGAACGCACCAGGAAGGTACCCAACAGGCACAGTGAGAAAGCCGTGATCGCCAGCAATACCGTCCAGGCTTTGAAAGTGCCGCGTTTCTCGGTGACCGCCAACGAGTGGATCAGCGCGGTTCCCGCCAGCCACGGCATAAATGAGGCATTCTCCACCGGATCCCAGAACCACCAACCGCCCCAGCCCAGCTCGTAATAGGCCCAGGCGGAACCCAGCACGATGCCCATGGTCAGGAAGACCCAAGCGGCCATCGTCCAAGGGCGTGACCAGCGCGCCCAGGCGGTATCGAGCCGCCCGGCCATCAGTGAAGCAATGGCAAAAGCAAAGGCCACCGAGAAACCAACGTAGCCCATATACAGCAACGGTGGGTGGAAGATCAGGCCGATATCCTGCAACAGCGGGTTGAGATCGCTGCCATCGATCGGGAAGCCAGGTAATGTGCGAGTGAACGGGTTGGAAGTCATGATGATAAACAGCAGGAAGCCAGCGGTAATCATCCCCATCACTGAAAGCACCCGCGCCACCGCATCTTGCGGCATCGCGCGGCTAAACAACGCCACCGCCAGCGACCAACAACTCAACAACAGCACCCACAGCAGCAGCGAGCCTTCATGGGCTCCCCAAGTGGCTGCAATACGGTAATACACCGGCAGTTGCGTATTGGAGTTGGCGGCCACATAAGCCACGGTGAAATCATTGGTGACAAATGCATGAACCAGGCAGAAAAACGCCAACGCAATAGCGGCAAACATGCCGTAGCTCAACGGGCGAGCCACCGCCATCATTCGTTGATCGAGGCGCGCCGCGCCCCATTGCGGATAAATGCTCAGCAACAGCGAAATCGCCAGCGCCAAACACAGCAGAAAACTCCCGACTTCAGGCATCATGACTTGCTGCTCCCAGCCTGCGGAGTGACGTAGGCCTCTGCCGGGCGTTGGTGATTGTCTTTCATCGCCTCGGCCACTTCTGGTGGGGTGTATTTCTCATCGTGTTTAGCCAGCACTTCGCGGGCATTGACCACGTTCCCTTCGCCCAACACGCCCTGTGCCACCACCCCCTGCCCTTCGCGGAACAGATCCGGCAGAATGCCGTTATAGGTGACGTCGATCGCCCCACGGGCGTCATATATTTTAAAGCTCACCTGCAGGCTTTGCTGATCGCGTTTCACCGATCCTGGCATCACCATGCCGCCAATGCGTAAGCGTTGCCCTACCTCTGGCTTTTCCTGCTTCTCACCTTTGCCTTGCAGAATCTCACCTGGGGTATAAAACAGATCGATATTGGAGCGCAGCGCATACAGCACCAGCGTGGAGGTCAACACCACGCCCAGCAGCACCACAATCGCCAGATAAAGGCGGCTTTTACGACGTGGATTCACAATGACTCCCTCCGTTGATCCTCAGACTGCGCGGCAGTTGGTTGTTTTGAACGCTGTGATTGACGAATGCGCCGTTCACGCGCTTGGCGGAGACTGACTTCATTCAGCAGCTGTTTACGCTGCCAAAAGGTATGCAGCACCAATCCCAATAGCGGGAGCAAGGTAGCAACCACCGCCAGCCAAACGTAGAAAGCGTATCCCCCCATAGCAAAAAACGCCTGCCAGGAATTGAAGGCCATATTCATGATTGGCGCTCCTTATTAATCAGTTCGGCCACCCACGGGCGCAGGCGCTCTTGGCTCAAGATCAGGTTGCGCAAGCGCATTAGCGTCAGCGTAATAAAGAATAAAAGATAACCGAGGATCGCCCAACGCAGCGGCGTGCGCATGCTCGGCGCAATGCTCTGCTGCATATTGGTCGAGCCCTGATGCAGGGTGTTCCACCATTCAACAGAGAAATGGATGATCGGAATATTGACGACACCCACCAGCACCAGGATGCCAGCCGCTCGCCCAGCCAGACGACGATCGTCAAAAGCGTTATACAGCGCAATGATGCCCATATAGAGGAACAGCAACACCAACTCTGAGGTCAAGCGCGCATCCCATACCCACCAGGTACCCCACATGGGTTTGCCCCAGGCAGAACCGGTGACCAGCGCAATAAAGGTGAATACCGCACCAACCGGTGCCATCGCAGCGACTACGGTATCTGACATTTTCATCTGCCAGACCAGGCCGATAAAAGCAGCGATCGCCATCGACGCGTAGATCCCCATCGACCACATCGCCGCAGGCACATGGATATACATGATGCGGAAGCTGTCGCCCTGTTGATAATCTTTTGGCGCGAAACCAAAGCCCCATACCCAACCGATCAACAGGCAGATGGCCCCGGCGATCCCCAGCCAGGGAGTAAAGCGGCCACAGACATGGTACAAGCGTTCAGGCCGGGCAAATTGATGTAACCATTTCCACATTGTCGTCATCGCTCAAGGTCAAAGATTCATTCGGTGGTCACTCGCGAAAGGAATGACACAAATTTTTTACGCGGATGGCTAGTGCACACTCACCCGCAGCGCAGCCGCAGTGGCAAACGGGGCCAAAGTTACACTGCCCGCCAACATCGCCCCCAGGATCGCCAGATAACCGTCAACAGGCATCCCCATTGATGCCGCATCAATCGCCGCAGTGGCAAAAATCAGCACTGGGATATACAGCGGCAGCACCAGCAAACTCAGCAAGACGCCCCCTTTGCGCAACCCGACGGTCAGCGCCACCCCGATAGCACCAATCAGGCTCAGCGTCGGTGTGCCCAAAAGCAGGGTCAGCGCCATTGCGATCCAGGTCGGGACATCCAGCGACAGCAGCAGTGCCGCCAGCGGCGACAGGATCAGCAACGGCAAACCGGTAACAAGCCAGTGCGCACAGACTTTGCCCAGCACCGTCATCGGCAGCGGCGTGGGCAACAGCAATAGCTGCTCCAGCGAACCGTCCAGAAAATCGTCACGGAACAGGCGCTCCAACGCCAGCAGCGAGGCCAACAGCGCCGCCACCCAGATAATCCCTGGCGCAATACGCGCCAGCAATTGCGGCTCTGGGCCAATGCCCAATGGGAATAGCGTGATAACGATCAGGAAGAACCACAGCGGGTTCACGATCTCCGAACCTTTACGGAAAGCGATTTTCAGCTCCCGGCGCAGCAGGGTGAAAAACATCAGCGCGCCTCCGAGCTGTGAGTTGCCAGGCGAATCTTCCCTACCGCCCGTTTGGTACCGGTTAAATCCTGATGCGTGGTCAACAACACCAAACCCCCACTCTGCGCGTGTTGTTCAAACAGCGCCGTTAACTCAACCACGCCTTGCTTGTCTATCGCCGTCAGCGGTTCATCCAGGATCCACAGTGGACTATTGCTGAGCCATAAGCGCGCCAGCGCCACACGCCGCTGTTGGCCAGCAGAAAGCTGTGCTACCGGTAAATCTTCATAACCCACTAACCCAACCTGCTCCAGGGCCTGCCAGATCGCCTGACGATCGGGCTCCTGACGCACAGCCTGATAAAACTGCAGGTTTTCAAACGGGGTTAGCATCGATTTAATCCCCGGCTGATGGCCGAGAAACAGTAAATCCTGATGATATTGCTCGCGGTGGCGTAATGTATTTTTGCTATGCCACAGCACCACGCCCGCCTCTGGCTGCGCCAACCCTGCCAGAATGCGCAGCAGGCTGGTTTTACCTGCGCCATTAGCCCCTTCGACCTGAACGATCTCGCCCGGATTCACCGCAAAACTTAACCCACTAAACAGGGTGCGTTCATCACGGACACAACTCAGGTTTTTGGCTTCCAGCATAGGGGGCTCGTATTTTTCCTTTGGATACCGAATCATAACATAAGCAATATGGGGCTCGTAGCCCGCACCCGGTCACGAGTCTACTCCATTAGGGGTAATATTGCGCACCAGATCAAGGTTGGATAGGAAAAGTTGGCTGAGAGAGGATGCAGCTATGTCCTAAGGAAGGAAACTGACTGCTAAAAGGACGGTTATACCGAGTAGAAGCTGAAATTAGCTGCAGATTGGTGAGGGAATAAGCAAACGCACTGCTAAGCGCTTATTCTGCGGGAAAAAAAGGGTATAATGCTTGGCGTTGAGGCTAAAACCTTGCCGCAACGTCCCCGTAGTTAAACGGATATAACAAGCCCCTCCTAAGGGCTAGTTACTGGTTCGATTCCAGTCGGGGACACCATTTAGTTCCGCAAGCCCCGAAATCATTAAAAAGCAAACAACAGTATCTGGTGAACAGGAACACGAGTTCCATTAAGCACTGTCGTCTGCACCGCCATAACCATGGTATATACTCGTTTAACTTAACCTGTTAATTCCTCAACAAAAAACCGGAAAAATAGCGAGTAAATAGTGAACAACCTGGCGGCAAACAACATTCTTTCCATCTACCAACGCCATGCAGATGCCTTTGCCTGCCAGCGTTCACGCTCGCTGTTTGAAAAAAGCTGGCTGGATAAGTTTATCGCCGCGATCGGCAAGAAAGGGCGCATTCTTGATATCGGTTGCGGTAATGGTCAGCCGATTGCCGAGTATTTCATTCAACAGGGTTTTCAACTCACCGGAATCGATGGCGCCACCGCGATGCTGGATCGTGCTCGTCAGCGTTTTCCCGAGCAGCGCTGGTTAGAGCAGGATATGCGCGAACTAACGCTCGGCGAAACCTTTGATGGCCTGATTGCCTGGGACAGTTTCTTCCATTTAACCCAGCAGGACCAACAGAAGATGTTCCCGATATTTGCCCAGCACAGCCATCCGGGCAGTGCGCTGATCTTTACCAGCGGCCCCAGCAATGGTATCGCCATCGGGCAATTTGAAGGTGAGCCGCTGTTCCATGCCAGCTTGGCACTGGAAGAGTACCGCACCTTACTGAATGCGAATGGCTTCGAGGTTATCGACAGGGTCATGGAAGATCCACAATGTTCGGGGCATACGGTTTGGCTGGCGAAAAGAAGATAAGGCGGAACCTAAGCTCCATCGACCGACAGTGCGACATTGATAAAAAACGCTTTACAATCAAAACACTATTACCTTTCTTTATCCGGTAAATAACCGATTGACATCACCTCGCTTCTAGCGTTTATTGCACCAAACCGACATCTCGATACCTCACTATACTCGTCGGCATAACAACAACCATCAAAACCCCTAAAAACTGATTTAGTCTCAGGAAGTTACCTTGTATTTTGCTAAGGAGTCAGCATGCCACTGCATTTGCGTCATTTAGCGTTGATACCTCTGCTGGTCATCACCGCCTGCCATCAGCCAACCCACGTCACCACCAGCGCCCTCCCCCTCGCTACCCAAAGCCAACTGGCGGTAGTGGATAATGCCAGGATTGAGATTTCGCGCAGCGCGCTGGAATACAACACGCAAAAAATCCAGAAACTGCTGGGGAATAAAGCCACCCTCTGCGCCATTCTGAAAGGAGATGCCTACGGGCACGATCTCTCACTGGTCACCCCAGTGATGCTGAAAAATAATGTTCAATGCATCGGTGTAGCCAGCAATCAGGAACTGAAAACCGTGCGCGAACTCGGTTTCACTGGCCGCTTGATGCGCGTCCGCAACGCCACCGAGCAGGAGATGCGTCAGGCAACGGATTACGATGTTGAAGAACTGATCGGTAATCTGGAGATGGCCAAACGCCTGGACGCCATTGCCGCCCAGCAGGGGAAAATGCTGCGCATCCACTTGGCACTCAACTCTGGTGGTATGTCGCGCAACGGGCTGGAGGTGGGCAACGCTGCCGGGTTGCAAGAGGCCAAGGCGATCTCTGCATTAAGCCACCTGAAGATTGTCGGCATCATGTCGCATTATCCAGAAGAAGATGCCGACGCGGTGCGGAAAGACCTTGCCCGTTTCAAAGTACAATCCCAGCAGGTGCTGGATATCACCGGGCTCAAGCGCGATGACGTTACGCTGCACGTCGCCAACACTTTCGCCACGCTGACCGTGCCGGAATCCTGGCTCGATATGGTGCGCGTCGGCGGGGTATTTTATGGCGACACCATCGCCAGCACAGAATATCGGCGCGTAATGACCTTCAAATCCTCCATTGCTGCGCTGAATCATTATCCGCAAGGCAATACCGTCGGTTACGATCGCACTTATACGCTAAAACGTGATTCGGTATTGGCGAATATCCCTGTTGGCTATGCCGATGGCTATCGCCGGGTATTCAGCAACGCAGGCCATGTACTGATTCAGGGGCAACGGGTGCCGATCCTGGGTAAAACCTCCATGAACACCGTGATGGTCGATGTCACCGATCTGAAAAATATCAGCCCTGGCGATGAAGTGGTGTTCTTCGGTAAACAAGGCCAAGCGGAAGTGACCGCCGAAGAAGTCGAAGAAATCAGCGGAGCACTATTTACAGAAATGTCGATCCTCTGGGGAGCCACCAACAAACGCGTGCTGGTAGATTAACCTGAGCAATCTGGCAGCGGCACAGGCCGTTGCCAGAAAAACCCGTTATTCAGCGCAGCTCCCCTGTTTTTTATTAATGCAATGAATAATATGTGATTTCCCTATTCCTGCCACCTTGCGCATACCCTGCGGTCAACTAGACTCTGTATGGAACCTGCGTGCTTGCCGCCTACAGGCCACTCCAATATTCTGGGTACACCTTAATTGGCCAAATCATTGCCTACCACAGAAAAGAGCCCGCCTCCCCAAGGCTGAAGGAAGATGAGATGAGCACAAATTACGAAGTGCTGTTCAATGATAGCTACGACCGGATTACCTCAGCGGATCAAGGGGATGCTTTCTTCTCCCATTTCTATGCGCTGTTCATCAAAAGCACCCAGGCGCTTAATGTCTTGCCAAGCCCCGAAGCTCATCAGGTACAGCAGAAAATAATCTATAAATCATTTTTCTATATGCTGTCTGTTGCCACCAGCTACATCGTCTCTGACTACCTGGAACACGTGACCCGTGAGCAAAGCGAACACGGTCTCAATCTGCCCGCCTCGGTGTTTGCCTACTGGCGACGCGCGGTACTGCAAACCGTGCGCGATCTGGATCCGCAGTGTGATGAAGAAGTGCTCACCGCCTGGGCAATTTTTATGGCGCCAGGCTTGGAGTTTATGCGCCGCCAGGCGGAATTGCATCATGATGTCAGTAAAGAGGCGATGGATGAAAAATAACCTGTCACTCCCCGCCTTAGATGCCTTGCAGGCTGCGTTGCTGGTTTACGACGAAGAAGAACGGCTGTCCTACTGGAACAGTAAAGTCGTAGAGTATTACCCGGGGTTACAGGGGCAGCTTTGGGCCGGAATGCCACTAAAAGCCGTGATCGACTGCGTGCTCAATACCAGTATTACCCCTTCTCACCTGCAAAAAAAACCACAGTTGGCCGAAACCGTGCTCAATAATTACCGGCAGGATGGCCATTGCGAAATCCGCAGCCTGCTGGATCGCACACTGTATGTGCAACATCATCAGGTACCCGGTGGCGGCATTATCAGTTTGCACACCGATATTACCCAATATGCCGAGATCACCCATTCCGGGCAGATATTGCATAACAATTTCATTCTGGCGGCAGAAACCTCTCATATTGGGATTTGGGACTGGGATTGTACTCAGGATCGGTTGCAGGTTAACGACGCGCTGTTACTGCTGCTGGGGGTTAGCCGCGATAACAATCAATTTACCTCTGCTTTGTGGCAACAGGTGCTGCATCCCGACGATTTACCGCTGTTGCTGGCAAGCCTGCATCAGGCCAATAGCGCGATTTTGCCCGTATTTGACTGCGAAGTGCGCATCAAGCATCAGGGCGGTGACTATCGCTGGGTACTGATTCAGGGGCAAATCATCAGCCTGGGTCTGCAAGGTGAGGTGCAACGGGCAATCGGCACGCTGCAGGACATCACCGAGCGCAAAGAGGCTGAGTTTTCGTCTCGCCAGTCCGTTGAACTGGCCCGCGCCGCCAGCCAGGCCAAGAGTGAATTCCTGGCCAACATGAGCCATGAGATCCGCACGCCGATGAACGGGATCCTGGGGATGACTCAGCTATGCCTGGAAACCAATCTCAACAAAGAGCAACGGGACTACATCAACATGGTGTACTCGTCCGCACGCGCGTTGTTGAAGATCATTGACGACATTCTGGATTTTTCAAAAATCGAGGCTGGGAAAATCGTTCTGGAGCCGGAAAACTTTACGCTGCGGACGTTGATCCACGAAATTACCCGGCCACTGATGTCCAAATTCGCCGAAAAGGGCCCGGAACTGATCGTGGATATCCACCCCGATGTCCCAACCACGCTTTACAGCGACGCGCTACGCCTGCGGCAGATCCTGACCAACCTGATTGGCAACGCACTTAAGTTCACGCACGACGGCGAAGTGGTGTTGCGCGTCACTCCTTCCCTCTCACCACCGGGTATGCTGACATTCAGTATTACCGATACCGGCATTGGCATTGCCGAAGACAAGCAGGCGATTATTTTCGAATCGTTCAGCCAGGCGGACACTTCCACCACGCGTAAATACGGCGGAACCGGGCTGGGGCTGACCATCTCAGCCCGCCTGGTGGCGATGATGGGGGGTAAACTGCAGGTCTCCAGCCAGCCAGGGCATGGCAGCTGTTTTTACTTTTCGCTACCGGCCAAAGCCAGTGCTGACGCAAGCCCTGCTCGCGTTGTCACCGCCCTGCCCAAGGCGCTGGTCGGTATGCCAGTTTTAGTGGTGGATGATAATGCCACCAACCTGCGTTTACTGTTCGATATGCTGCGCAACATGGGGTTCAAACCTCACACCGTCAACTCCGGCAAGGCTGCCTTGGAAGTGCTGAACAATGGCTCGCATTTCCCGTTGATTCTGTTGGACTCACAAATGCCAGAAATGGATGGTATGGCATTGTCACTGGAGATTATGTCCACGCCTGCCTTGCGCCGCTGTAAGTTGATCATGCTCAGTTCCATGGGTAACCGGATAGACACCGCCGTGCTGAAAAAAGTCGGCGTCTCGGGCTTTCTGACCAAACCTATCGATACCGCTGAACTGCAGGAAATCATCATACGCACCCTGATCCCGGAAGAGGCCAACAAAACCCTGCCTGCGCAGAGCGAATCGGTGCCAGAAGTACATAACGGTTATCACATTCTGGTGGCCGAAGATAATCTGATCAACCAGCAACTGGCGATCAATTTCATCCGCAAACTGGGCCATACCTCTGAGGTGGTGGGCAACGGCAAACTGGCGCTGCAGAAATTGGCCCAGGGGCCGTACGATGTGGTTCTGATGGATCTGCAAATGCCGGAAATGGATGGGATTGAAGCCGTGCAGCATATTCGTGCCCAAGAAAAACAGCAGCCGGGTAAACATCAGCCGATCATCGCCATGACCGCACACGCCATGAAAGGTGACCGGGAAATGTGCTTAACCCACGGATTCGACGGTTACATCAGTAAACCCATTTTGCTGGAAAGCCTGGGGGCAGAAATTCAGCGCGTCTACCACCTCAGCCAGGAAGAGCCAGAAGCGCCAATCTTCGATTACTCACAAGCCTTGGCACAGTTGAGCGATGATAAAACGCTCTTTGACGAGTTGGTCACCATCTTCATCGAAGAGTTGCCTCTGTTATTGGCCGCGTTGCAGAGCGCCCTGGAGAAACGGGATTTTAATGCTATCCGGCGCAGCGCTCATCAACTGAAAGGCGAATGCCTACACTTTGCCTGTACCCCGCTGGAAAACAGGCTCAGCCAGATGGAACAGGCGGCTCTCGCTAGCAATCTGCCAGCGATTATGGCGCAATACGACGGCTTGGAAGCCCTGTGTAAACAGTTACAAACCTCGCTTATCGCGGCCAGAGAGACGTTATAAATCAATTAACTGAAACCTGACGAGGAACCTAAGCTCAATCCTCGTCAGGGCAGGACGCCAACATGCCATCCTGTTCCGCATCGATCAGGGCGATCAGCCTCTCAAGCTTCATCGGTGGAGAATAAAAATAACCCTGAATAACGTCGCACTGGTATTGCTCCAGATAATTAAGCGTTTCACGGTCTTCGACCCCTTCTGCCAGCACGACATAATTCAGGTCATGCAGCATTTTAATCAGGCTTTGGACAATGACCCGGCTATCGTGATCCGTTCTTAGGTTTTCGATCAGTGAACGATCGATTTTAATCAGATCGGCAGGGATGTTACGCAGATAATTGAGGTTACTGTAGCCAGTACCAAAGTCGTCTAATGCGATCGCGTATCCTCTTTGGCGCAACGCTTTCACGCAGGCCAACGCTTCACAACTTTCCAGAATACGCTGTGTTTCCAGGCATTCAATTTCAATATCCTGCGGCTGTAAGCCACCCGCACGCACCAGATTATCCAACTTATCCGCGAAACCCTGCTCGGCAAAATTATTGGCGCTGATATTAATCGAGATCGGGATAGTGATCCCTAACTGACGCAAACGCTGGGCTTCAATAACCGAATGGGCAATAACAAACTCGGTCAGCAATTTAATCAATGAGGTGCTTTCCGCCATCGGGATAAAGGCGTCCGGCTGGATCTCACCTAAGGTCGGATGCTGCCAGCGCAGTAATGCCTCTGCACCGATAATTTTCCGCGTTGCCAGAATAACCTTGGGTTGAAATACCAGATACAGCCCGCTCTGCTGGTTCAGGCTTTCAGCCAGATCGTTGAGCATATTCAGATTAAATTTGCGGGTGGCGTCTTTAGACTCATTATAAGCGGCAATCGTGCCACGCCCGTCAATAGCATCATGCAGCGCACTGGTAGCCATCCGCAATAATTCAGGCGGGTGAGTGCAAGGTGGAGAAAACCAGACATAACCGGCGTAAAAGTCCAGTTTTAGCGGTACGATGCTGCGGACTTCTCGCTGCATCCTGTCCGCAAAATTCTCCATATGCCCTATATAGCGATTCAGCTTTTCTGCCTGCAGGATAAGCGCAAATCGCCCCAGCGAAATAGCGTAAATCATCTGTTCATTCATAAAGGTGGTTTTTAGAAAGTGGCCAATGTCATGAAACACACTTTCCACTTCTGCCATGCCAAATGAACGGGCAATTTCGTAGACATATTTAATATCGAGGGTATCAATCAAGATCAGGACAAACTCACCCTGCTCCGGCAAAAGCTGCTTGAGATCCCCCATCAAGCGCTGCCGATTGGGGAAATGTGTCACCGCATCGACCAAACCAATTTCACTTTGTGCCTCAATCAGTTCAGTGACGATCGTGGCCATGTTATTCAACTGATCCGTTTTGAACTCAGGAAAACGCCCCGGTTCACCGTTAATCACGCAGACAGCGCCAATCACATAACCTTCAGCCGTTCGCAGCGGGATCGCAATAAACTGGCGGATAGGCGTTTTCCCTGTGGCCATCGGATCGGCAGCAAAGCGGGGGTCTTGCAGCACATCTTCACACACCAGAGGGCCATCACTGTAACGGACAAAATTGAATAACGGACTATCGTAATGAATAACCTCAAGTTCAATATTCTTCTTTGCTTTAATCCATATTCTTTGCACACCAAAAAGATAGATCAGGCACCCCGGCAGATCGAGCAGCATACAGGTCATGTCCAGAACATTGTGAAAAGCGTCATCGTTCAGGCCCCCCAGAGCCTCAAGCGCATCCAATGATGCCAGCCTAGCCTCTTCATCTTTGCCAAGTTTTCTCAACATACCGCCCGCTCCTTTACATGCGCGTAGCAAGCTTGATTTAGTAAATAGAATACTGATTCTTACCCGCCAACTTTGCCCGGTACATCGCGGTATCCGCCTGCCCCAGTAGCATTTTCGCCGTGGTGCTGTCGCCTGAATAAATCACTGCGCCAATGCTCGCAGATAAGGTGATTTGCCGTTCGCCAATGCGGGTCAACCTGGCTAACTGTGCCAGTATCTCTTCACAAACCTGTCCCACCGCTGCACGGGGCTCCGACAGGTGCCAAAGAATGGCGGTAAATTCATCGCCAGCCAGCCTGGCGACAAGCCCCAGGCGCTGGATGCAACCACCAAGTAATTTGGCAAACGTTTTTAAAATGGCATCACCAAAATCATGCCCAAAGGTATCGTTGATCTGCTTAAAGCCGTCCAGATCGATGAACAACACCGCCATCGACTGCCTATCGGCCACGCATTCCGCCATACTCTGTGTCAACTGGCTAAGAAATGCCCGCCGGTTCGGTAAGCCGGTCAGCACATCGTGCGTCACATCATATTCCAGCCGCCGCTGTAAGCGTTTAAGCTCGCTGATATCCATCGACAGAATATAAAACCCTTGGATTTCACAAGGCACCAGCGTGGTGTGGACAATCCGTTCACCGGTCAGCGTCTGCAACTCATTTTCAAAACTGACCGTTTGCCCCTGTAATGCTTTTTCGATCAGCGGTTTAGCGTTGAGATAGGCTTTTTCACCGATCAACTGCCGTATGGTCATGTTCTTCAGCATCGCTTCGTCAAAACCAAACCAATGCATATAAGCGCTGTTGGTAAACTGATACACCAGATCGGGGCCAACCTGGCTGATCAGAGCTGGCACATTGTCGGTAATCGCACGCAGGCGTTCTTTCTCTGTATTCAGCAAATACTGAGCATGCACCCGGCTTTCAATCTCCAGATTCAGTTTGTTCACGACAATATTCAGCTCTTTGGTCCGCTGGATAACTCGATCTTCCAGCTCATGCTGCAGGGTGCGCAAATTATTTTCCGCCACTTTGCGCTCGGTGATGTCCACAATAGCGGAAATAAAATGGTGCGGAGAACCGTCAGGTAAGCGGTTTAATGAAACGGTTAATTGTGCCCAGATAGTCGCCCCATCGGCCCGGAAAAAGCGCTTCTCCATTGAGCAGGTGCTCATTTCGCCCGACAATAATCGCCGCAACAGAGCCAGATCGTTATTCAGATCATCTGGATGCGTAAGCACCTGAAAAGAACGCTCCAGCAATTCCCGCTCGCTGTAACCTAGCATGTCACAAAGACGTGGATTCACCCGCAGCCAATAGCCTTCAAGTGAAACCAACGCCATGCCTACAGCAGTTTGCGAAAATGTCTGCTCAAACAGGGCGTCGCTGCGCTGCAGATCGGTTTCAAGGCTTTCGGTGTAAATATTGCGCTCAATGCTGTGAAAATGTTCCTCGACGATCGCCGCAAAGTCATGCAGATCCGCGACCTGTTGTGGAGAAAATGTTCGCGGTTGCCGGTCAATGATGCACAAGGTGCCGAGCGGTAAGCCATTAAGCGACAACAGTGGTCGCCCGGCATAAAAACCAATTTTCGGCTCGCCGATCACCAAGGGATTATCAAAAAATCGCTCATCGGTGGCCGTGTCTTGCACAACAAAAGTTTCCTTCTGCAAGATGGCATGCCCACAGAACGAAATATTTCTTGGCGTTTCTCTGGCTTCCAGCCCACAACGCGATAAAAACCACTGGCGTTCGCGATCGATCAACGAAACCAGCGCGATCGGCACATTGAAGTAACTGGACACCAGTCGCGTGATTCTGTCCAGTTTTTCCAGCGCGTTGGTATCAAGCACATGAAGCGAATCCAGTGCCAGTTGACGCAACGGTTCATTGGCAGGACTACAAGGCTCAATCATAAAAACTCCGTGCCACTTCACCTTAAAAAGCGTGAACCACTCATCTACCTGTCAAAACCGCTTACTGAGAGCACAAAGGCTCGTTGGATAAGCGCTTGGTTAATGTCAGAATATTGCGCCCCTGTTCCGTTTTATAACTGACACCATCCATCATGGACTGAATCAATATCAGCCCCATGCCGCCTTCTGGCCAACTGGAATCAACGAGCGGATCGGGAGCCAGGGCAGGCGCGTGCCCCAGTTCGCGGCGGATTTCATCAGGCAGCGCAATACCCGCATCTGATAAGGTTAACGTCAGGCAATGATCATCGTGATTCAACGTAATGATCACCTCCTGACTATCATCATAGTTCACCGCATGCTTGACGATGTTGGTAAATGCCTCACAGGAAGCCAGATCAACCTGATAAACCACCGCTGAATCAAGCGCAAAAGGCGCAACGAAATCATAAAGCGCATTGCTCAGCTCAGCCAAACTGCCCAGCGATGCCGGTAAACATAGTGTGGTGCTAACACTTGCCATACGGCCCCTCTAACGGATCATGTCCTGGTTTAGCGGATCATTGCTTTCAACGTCGATGCGCGATCGCTGCCAATAGTAAAAATTCTGTCCATCCGTGTCAGTTTGAACATGTGCTGGATATTGCTGTTCAAGGAGCAAAGGGCCAGTTCACCACGGCCATTGAGCGTTTTGAGTATCGATACCAAGGCACCCAGGCAGCTACTGTCGATAAAATCAATGTGGCTGAAATCCAACAGGATGTAGTGTTTCCCTTGCTGAATGAAAGACTGTAATTCCTGCTTGAACACCATCGCCACCGAAGCATCAAGGCGACGAGTCAGCGGAACAATCACTTCGATCCCATCTTCAGACTGAATATCAAAATTCATAAAAACTCCTTATGTATTTGCTATGTCGATCTACGCGTCATATTTAACGTGGTAAGAGCGTTCCGCTCTCTGAGTTTGATGACAAAGTGGTCTTTTAAACCGAGATACTCGGGCCTAGCACACCGAGGGGCACTCCGGCGGCTTACGCCGCTACGACCCCATCGGCACGCTCTCCCTAATATCTAACTTTGTCAGCAGCCTGAAGAACATTCAGCTCCCCGCCACTCAAACTCTTCAGGTTATGCGTTCAATAGCCATCAGCGAGATATCGTCGGCAAAAGGCCGAGACGGCTTTTTATCCTGCTCTTGCAAGGCATCGGTTTCGCCGCTGTGCCAGGCGCTTAATGCCTTCTCTACCCGTTGAAACAGCTGGTTTTTCGGTAACTTTCGGTATTCACACAAGAGCTGTTGCAGGCGCTCCTCCCCATAAAGTTCCTGTTGGTGGTTTTCGCACTCGGTAATCCCATCGCTATACAGATACAGGCGATCGCCAACGCCGAGAGTAAAGTGACTATCCTGATACTCGGCGTCAGGAAACAACCCCACAGGCATGCCACCCTGCCCCACAGCCTGTAACTCACCGCCGCTACCAATAACAAAAGGCGTTGGATGCCCGGCCTGGCACAGCGTGCCCTGCCCATTGGTGGTATCTATCACGCCATAAATCAGCGTGTAATAACTGAACACCTCGTCATTATCCAGGCAGAAACGCTGGTTCAGCTCTGCCACCACCTGATGCGGTGCAACCGGGGTACTTTCCCCGGCCTCATTCTGGCTGATCAGCAGTTGGCTACTGATACGCCCGGTCATAAACTCTCGCGAGACGGCTAAAGAAAGCATCGCCGCGCTGACGCCGTGGCCAGCCACATCCACACTGAAAAATGCGATGTGCCGCTCGTCCAGCGAGAAGTAGTTCAACAAATCGCCAGAGACATACGCGGAGGGCAGGAACATCCAATCGGCCTCGAACCCGGCCAGCGAAAGGTTATGAGCCGGTAAAACGCTGTGCTGGATCTTCGCGGCAGCTTGCAGATCTGACTCAATTTGCCGATAGGCGGAGGAGATCTTTTCGTTACGTGCTGCCAGGGTATTTTCCAGCAACAGCACGCGCTCTGCTGCGTGTAGCCGGGCACGGAGCTGGCTCTGGTTGACCGGCTTGGAGAGAAAGTCGTCAGCCCCGGCCTCCATGCCCGTGAGCAGATCGTCAAGCGACTGCCGGGCCGTCACCAGAATGACATAAATGTAATGACCAAAATCGCTTTTACGGATCGCCTGGCACAGTTCAACCCCATCCATCACCGGCATTTCCCAATCGCTGATGACGATATGCACCGGTTGCTGTTCTAACAGGCGTAATGCGCATTCACCGTCTTCTGCCTCAAAGACGCTGAAACCCCATTTAGCCAACATTGTCGCCATCAGATGACGATAACTTTTTGAATCATCGACAATCAGTATGGTTACCTCCATCGTATTGGAGGAATCACCCTGGGTAAGCTGTTCCATAAGAAATCCTTTGCCTCAGAAGGCATGGCGACAACTTACGCTCCATGCCATCAATGTTCTGTCGACAATCCCCAACCCTGAACTATTGAGAAACAATCACGCACCTATTCCCCAAATTTCCGTCGCATAACCTTTGATAGTACGATCGCTGGAGAAACTGCCCATGTTGGCAATGTTCAGCAGCGCCCGCTGATGCCATTGCAACTGTTGGGCAAAGTCAGCCTGTGCCTGATGCTGGGCAATGCGGTAGCTCTCAAAGTCCAGCAAGTGGCAGTAGTGATCATATTCGGTCAACATCTGATAAATAGGGCGGAATACGGAGGTATCTGCATTAAAACGGCCAGAGATCAGCGCCTCGACGGCAGCATGCATGGCGGGATCGTTATTTTGATAAATCCGGTTATGCGAACCTGCCTGCCGATGCCGATTAATTTCGTCCGCGTTGGCACCAAACAGATAAAAGTTCTCAGCGCCGACGGCGTCACGGATCTCAATATTGGCACCGTCCAGCGTGCCAATGGTCAATGCTCCGTTCATGGCAAACTTCATGTTGCTGGTACCAGAAGCCTCGGTGCCCGCCGTCGAGATCTGCTCAGAAAGATCGGTGGCAGGGATAATGTGCTCCGCCAGCGAAACTTTATAATCCTCCAGGAACAGCACGCTAAGCTGGCCTTTGGTACGCGGATCGCTATTGACCGTTTTCGCCACTTCATTAATCAGTTGGATGATCAATTTAGCCATCGCATAACCTGGCGCAGCCTTCCCTGAGAAGAGATGGACTTTAGGCGTTTGGCTGCGGCCAGACTCCGTGATTTCCAGATACAAATGTATGACATGCAAAATATTCAGCAATTGCCGTTTGTATTCATGGATACGTTTCACCTGGCAGTCAAACATGGCCAATGGATCAACCTGAATACCTTGCTGGAAAGCAATCTGGCGGCAAAGCGCCTGCTTGTTCTTGAGTTTGATTGACTGGATTTCTTCCACTGCGTTGCTGTCTTTCGCCAACTGTTTCAGCTTTTGCAGTTTATCGAGGTCAGTCACCCAACCGTTGCCCAACTGCTGGGTTAAAAACGTCGCCAGACCAGGGTTGGCCTGCTGGATCCAGCGCCGAGGCGTCACCCCATTGGTTTGGTTGGTGAATTTCTCCGGCGTGATGAAATAGAAATCGGGCACCAGCGTTTGGGTGATCAATTCAGAATGCAGCTTGGCGACCCCATTGACCTTGTGGCTGCCCACAATGGCCAAATGTGCCATGCGGATCTTTTTCTCCCACCCTTCTTCAAACAGCGACAGCGACGCCAGCAGGTGCGGCTTGTCGGGCCACTTCTCGGCGACCGCAGACAGGAATCGCTGGTTGATTTCACAAATAATCTGCAGATGGCGCGGCAGCAGTTTCTCGAACAACGAGACCGACCAGGTTTCCAACGCCTCTGGCATTAACGTATGGTTGGTAAAAGAGCAGGTTTTTTGCGTAATTGCCCAGGCGGTATCCCAATCCAAGCGATGTTCATCCACCAGAATACGCATCATCTCGACAATGGCTAACGCCGGATGGGTATCATTAAGCTGAATGGCGACGAAATCAGGCAATGCCGTAATATCGGAAGAGAGCTGCGCATAGTCATGGAAAATATCACGCAGCGTACAAGCTACCAGAAAATACTCTTGCGTCAGCCGCAGCTCTTTACCCGAATGGATCTCATCTGCCGGGTACAGTATTTTGGAGATATTCTCTGACGCGATCTTCTGGCTGACGGCACGCAGATAATCACCACCGTTAAAAATATGCACATCAAATGAATCGGAAGCCCCCGCGCTGTATAACCGCAGGGTATTCACCGTTTTGCCACCGTAGCCAGTCACCAGATAATCATGCGGGATACCGACGATCACCTTCCAATCCATCCACATAGGATTGTAGTTACCTTCGATATCTTCACTTTCTTCAATCCGGCCACCGATGGGGATGAGCATCAACTGCGAGTGGTGTTCTATAAGCCAGGGGGAGTGCGTCGAATGCCAATCATCTGGCTGTTCAACCTGCTTGTTGTGCTGTATCGCCTGTTTAAACAGACCATATTCATATTTGATCCCATGCCCCGATGCCGCAATATCCAGCGTAGCCATCGAATCAATAAAGCATGCCGCCAAGCGGCCCAAGCCGCCATTACCCAACGCGGCGTCCGGCTCTTCTGCCGTGATGCGCTCAAAATCAAATCCCAGCTCACTGATTGCCTGTCTGGCCTGCTGCAGTAATCCGACGTTCATCAGGTTATTACGCAGAGACTGACCAATCAGGAACTCCATAGAGAGGTAATAGAGGCGCTTGGATTTGGCTTTTTTCTGTGATTTGCGGGTATTGAAGAAACCATCAAGCTGATAATCCCGCAGGGTTAATGCCAATGCATTGAAAATGTCGACATTAGTTGCGCTTTCAACTTCCAGACACAAACTGTATCGCAGCTTACTGATGACGCTTTTCTTTATCTCTTCGACACTGGGCATCTTGACGTTAGTTAATTCTGTATTCATTTCAGCTCCTAATGCGTTCCTGCATCCAAGTTTTTCTGAGCAATATCAGAAGATAAATAGTGAGCAAAGGTCTCTGGCAAGTGTAGACGGATTTTGGCAATCGGGAGTTAAATAAATTTTTATTGAACAACGTTAAATTGGCAACGGTTATTGCCCTTGCACAGGCTCAATATGCCGGTGAGTGGACTCACGTCTCAAATGATAATCCACCTGATATTCGCTGGCGTTGCGGAACATCACTGAATAGTTCAAAAACTGGCCGCTGTCGCTGTAAGATAGTGAGGTGATTCGCAAAATGGGCGTTTGCTGTTCAATATTTAATAATGTCGCCATTTTTTTATCCGCCAATACCGGTGTCAGGCTTTCATAGTTACCGCAGATGATGATCTGACACTCTTCTTCAATGTAGGCAAACTTTGATCCCTCCAGATGAGCCACCGATAAATTGCGGTATAGCTTCACGGGCATATAACTGTCTTCCACCATTAATGGTTTGCCATCCACCGAGCGAACCCGGCGCGAATAATAGATCCGCTCATCGATTTTTATCCGCAACTGGCTGGCGATCGCTGGTGGTGCTGGCATCACGACAAACTCCAGCACTTCACTCACTACCTGCTTGCCCTGGTTTTTCATTACCTCAATAAAACCGGTCAAGTTAGTGGTTTCGTGATGGACGTCCTTATTTGCCACATAAGTTCCGCTGCCATGACGGCGAATGACCAGCCCCCATTCGATCAATAGATCTATCGCTTTACGGAGGGTCATACGCGAAACGCTAAACTCCTCTGCCAATCTTTTTTCGCTCGGTAACGGGCTGCCAATATTGTAATCGGCAGAGTTCAGCCGAATTCGCAGCTGATCGGCAATAGATTTATAGATCACCTGTAGACCTCTTTAGCGCTCTGCGTTTTATTTAATTAATCATCTAGTGAGTGATTAATCCTCTGATTTTTAATAAACAATAAAAAAATGAAAATGAACTGAGCTAACAACAAAATTACTGTGTCTATGAACTCCGTTAAAAATAGACCACTTTGCCCAAATAAAAACCATGAAAGCGATCACGAATCGCTCTCCCCGATCAAGCTAAGCCAACCGCAGATTCTTACTCTCCACCCGACCAATATAAAAAAACCTTCCCTACGCAGGGTATATGAGGATTTAACAATGCTCAGTCAACTACAACGCTTCGGTGGAGCCATGTTCACCCCGGTACTGCTGTTCCCATTTGCCGGGATTGTGGTCGGTATTGCTATCATGCTGCGCAACCCGATGTTTGTCGGCGAAGCCTTAGCCGCACCCGATCATTTATTTGCCCAAATTGTTCATATTATTGAAGAAGGCGGCTGGACGGTGTTCCGTAATATGCCGCTGGTTTTTGCTGTCGGTTTGCCTATCGGCCTGGCGAAACAGGCTCAAGGGCGAGCCTGCCTGGCGGTTTTAGTCAGCTTTCTGACCTGGAACTATTTTATTAATGCGATGGGAATGACCTGGGGTGATTTCTTTGGCGTGGACTTCAATGCCGATCCCAGTGCGGGCAGCGGTTTAACCCTGATCGCGGGCATAAAAACCCTCGATACCAGCATTATTGGGGCGATCGTCATTTCCGGGTTGGTCACCGCCATTCATAACCGTTATTTCGATAAACCATTACCGGTGTTTCTGGGGATTTTTCAGGGCAGCTCTTTCGTAGTGATTGTTGCTTTTCTGGTGATGATCCCCTGCGCCTGGCTAACCTTGCTGGGTTGGCCAAAAGTGCAGTTGGGTATTGAATCGCTGCAAGGGTTCCTGCGCGGTGCCGGAGCGATTGGCGTTTGGGTTTATACCTTCCTTGAACGGATCCTGATCCCAACCGGCTTGCATCACTTCGTCTACGGCCCCTTCATCTATGGCCCTGCCGCTGTAGAAGGTGGGATCCAGATGTATTGGGCGCAACATTTGCAGGAGTTCAGCCAAAGCACCGAACCGCTGAAAACCCTGTTCCCTGAAGGCGGATTTGCTCTGCATGGCAATTCGAAAATATTCGGCTCGGTGGGGATCGCGTTGGCACTCTACTTCACCGCCTCACCGGAGAACCGCCTCAAAGTGGCAGGTTTACTGATCCCTGCGACGCTGACGGCGATGCTGGTGGGTATCACCGAACCACTGGAATTCACCTTTCTGTTCATTTCACCGCTGCTGTTCGCCGTGCATGCCGTGCTTGCCGCCACCATGGCCACGGTGATGTACCTCTGCGGCGTGGTCGGCAATATGGGCGGTGGCCTGCTCGATCAATTCCTGCCGCAAAACTGGATCCCGATGTTCCATAATCATGCCGGGATGATAGTTACCCAGATTGGCATCGGCATTGCTTTCACCGCACTCTACTTTGTCATCTTCCGCACGCTGATCTTGCACTTCAACCTGAAAACACCTGGCCGCGAAGAAAGCGAAATCAAACTGTACAGCAAGGCCGACTACCAGGCCGCCCGCCAGCAAACCACGGCGGCGGCAACCCATCAGGCCGACCAGGCTACAGGGTTCCTCCAGGCGCTTGGGGGCAGCAGCAACATTCTCAGCATCAATAACTGCGCCACTCGCCTGCGGATTACGCTGGTCGATATGGCCCTAACGCAAGACGACGACGTTTTCAAGGCACTCGGTGCCCATGGCGTAGTGCGACGCGGTAATGGCATTCAGGTGATTGTTGGTCTGCACGTTCCCCAGGTGCGGGATCGGCTCGAAAGCCTGATGAAAAATCACTCACATCTCGAAAAAACATCCATGACGGAGGCTGTATCATGAAAAAATTCTCAATCGTCGTAGCCGGTGGTGGCAGCACCTTTACCCCAGGCATCGTGTTAATGTTGCTGGCTAACCAGCACCGCCTGCCGCTACGTGCCATCAAGTTTTATGACAACGATGGGGCACGCCAGGAAACTATCGCTGAAGCCTGCAAAATTCTGCTGCAAGAGCAGGCACCGGAGATTGAATTCAGCTATACCACGCATCCGCAAACCGCGTTCAGCGACGTTGATTTTGTTATGGCGCATATTCGGGTGGGCAAATACCCGATGCGTGAGCAAGACGAGAAGATCCCGCTGCGCCACGGGGTGGTCGGCCAGGAAACCTGCGGCCCTGGCGGGATCGCTTATGGCATGCGTTCGATCGGTGGCGTGCTGGAGATCGTGGATTATATGACGAAATATTCGCCAAACGCCTGGATGCTCAATTACTCCAACCCGGCAGCCATCGTTGCTGAGGCCACCCGCCGCCTGCGCCCTCAGGCCAAGATCCTGAATATTTGTGATATGCCGATCGGTATTGAAGGGCGCATGGCAAAAATTGCCGGGCTGCAAGATCGCAAAGAGATGCGCACACGCTATTACGGCCTGAATCACTTTGGCTGGTGGACTGCGGTTGAAGATCTGGCCGGTAATGATTTAATGCCAAAAATCCGCGAACACGTAGCGAAATTCGGCTATGTGCCACCAACCGATCAACAGGCGACCGAAGCCAGTTGGAACGACACTTTCGCCAAGGCGAAAGATGTCTGGGCGCTCGATCCTGACACCTTGCCGAATACCTACCTGAAGTATTACCTGTTCCCGGATTATGTGGTTAAGCATGCCAACCCGCAGCACACTCGCGCCAACGAGGTGATGGAACACCGCGAGAAACATGTATTTGGTTCCTGTAATGCCATCATTCGCGCGGGCAAATCCTCGGCTGGTGAGCTGGAGATTGATGAACACGCTTCTTATATTGTCGATCTGGCCGCCGCAATCGCCTTTAACACGCAGGAACGCATGCTGTTGATTGTGCAAAATAATGGAGCGATTAATAACTTCGATCCAGAAGCCATGGTGGAGATCCCTTGCCTGGTGGGTAAGAACGGGCCGGAGCCGCTGGTGGTGGGGAATATCCCACAGTTCCAGAAAGGGCTGATGAGCCAACAGGTGGCGGTTGAAAAACTGGTGGTTGATGCCTGGGAACAGCGTTCATATCAGAAGCTCTGGCAAGCGATAACGTTGTCCAAAACGGTGCCAAGCGCCTCGGTGGCGAAAGCGATTCTCGACGATCTGATCGCGGTCAATCAAGACTACTGGCCGCAGTTGCAATAATCATCAACTGTATTAGCTCAGACCTGATC
>NZ_JQEI01000027.1 GCF_000743355.1 Serratia sp. Ag1 | reverse complement strand
GGGGAATGATGCTTGCCATGGAGAATGGTGTGTAGGCGCAGGGGGATCTCATCTATACCCTTCATACTTCAAGTTGCTTGGGTGTTGGCTGCGTTACTCGGCCCATACTGTGCCTCGCCCCTTCGGTGCCGCTGCAAGCAGCGTTCAAATCTGCCAAGCAGATTTGTCACTTTTGGGTATATTCGTCATGTTTCAAATTACCTGTACGTGAGTTCTCCTGCCATATCACTTGTTGATTTAATAGGATTCATCTTAAGGGTTGGACCCCAGCCGTTTGTCTGCAAAAGTTCTTTTAGCATCAATGACCTTGAAGGCTAATGACCATTGTGCAACCACATGCGGTAATACTTAATGTATTTTAATGGGTAATCACATATGCGTATTAACACATCATTACTGACAATAGTTGCCGGACTATTCTGCATTTCAGGGATGACCTACGCACAACAAACACACCTTGGCGTGACCAAAACCATCAAGATTACCGTGAATATCAGTGACAGTATTTTTGTCTCACGGCCAGACGGCGGTGGCTGGTACAACACAGTAAATCTTGCCGCAACGGACGGTACACAGAAATCCTTCGCCGCTGATCTCCCGGTGCAAGTATGGACCAGCACGCCGGGCGTTAATGTCACTCTGGTTCATCCGCTTGATCTGACCCGGACTGATGCCGCCTACAAAATGGAAAAGGTTAACGTTAAGTTCGGTGACGGTGGTAACTCTGGCAAAGATCTGAACGCAGGCAATGTGTCACAGACATTTGCACAGAATATGAAAGTGGGTAATGGCTACCAAAGCGTCTACCATCTGCAAATCAAGGCAAATTCGCCCACCACCGCCGATCGGGCAGCGACACAGGGTTATTACACGGGGGATCTGGTCATGTTATTCGAGATCCCGACCAGCGCTATTTGAGGCAGAGTCCTCTGCGTTCAGATACGGTGAGGCTAACGGTGGCCGTTGTATTGGCCACCGTTATATCCGTCAAGCAACTCGAATCATTTTGGGCATACCCGATAAATGGGAGCGGTAATGGGCCAACGCCTATCAACCTTGCAATAACCTGATACTTTGCTGGATCTCGCGTTCAATATCGCTTTCTGTCCATTGATCCAGTTGCGAAGAAAAGGGCTCGAAAGCATATAACCCCCGATAACCCAAACGTTCCAGATTCTGTACCTGCGTTTGGCTCTGCAAGCGATCCTGGTCATTCAGCATAATCCGTTGCTCATCGGACAACGCACTTTTGGGCATCGGATCCACCACACCAGAAAGATGTACCAGGCCAATCAAATCGACCTGAATCTGCGCATCAAAGTCACTTTGATTCACCTCACTCAGGTAATGATGGAAGGTATCCAGCACCATTTTATAGGGGGCAGCAGCATCACGGATAAGTGCCTGGGTCAGTAGCGAAGAGCGCAACGAACTGATGCCAAAGCCCAAGGGTTCAACGTAGCCCGTAACGTCATACTGCTGAAACAGCGGAGCCAGCAGCTGCAGCGATTCCAGCGTATCTTCGCGCTTTTGCGCTTCACTGCGGCGATCGTCCGCGCTGCAGTTAGGACACAACACCAATGCCCGGCAGTGGAGAGCTTTTGCCTGTGCCAGCAGGGCTTCGGTTCTGGCCAGCAGCCCGGATTTGTCTTCCGGCAGGTTGAATTGCCCAAGTGCGTTGATGGTGACAATCTCAATCCCATATTTGGCTGCCAGCGCGTTGGTTTGTTCGTGATTCAGATCATCGGTCACGCTACCGCTGGGCATATCGTTGCGCAGTTCAACTTTGTTAAGCCCGCATTGCTTCACCAGCCGGAAAAAACTTTCCAGGCTGAGCTTGGGGGCGATCTTACGGTTGATGCAAAAACGTTCTAAGGCGATGGTCATCCGGCATAACTCCTGTCGTTAACGGTGGCGTAGTGTGTTGCTGTCCTATCTCTATAGGAATTTTTATTTCATATTTATATTATTTTGAAATTTTATTGTTTGATCGGGTTCAAGTAATCAGCAAGGTAAGTGTTGTTCATATCGTCTTTTTTCCGCGTTTTAGACCAGATTTGCGATACCCTTCATTAAAATTAAATTTCATAAAATAATTTATTTGAAATATTTTTTTCATTGAAATAGAGTTTCTCGCATCTGGTCAGGATTTCGCCTGTCTGTAACTGTGTAGACCTAAAGAGGGTGGGGAGATGCAAACTGTAGGTAACTTTATTGGTGGGCAGGTTTGCCTGAGCAGCAGCCAGCAGACTGCTGATGTCCATAACCCGGCCTCTGGGCAGGTGGAACGCCGCGTGACGCAAAGCACTGCCGCCGAGGTGCAACAGGCGATTGAGGTTGCTCATCAGGCGTTTACCGATTGGTCGCGCACCACGCCGTTGCGTCGGGCACGCATCATGTTCAATTTCAAAACCTTGCTGGAACAACACCGTGAAGAGCTGGCGCAACTGATCGTCAGCGAACATGGCAAGGTGTATTCCGATGCGCAGGGGGAACTGACGCGCGGGATCGAAGTGGTGGAGTTTGCCTGCGGTATTCCGCATCTGATCAAAGGGGAATATTCAGCGGATGTGGGGAGCGGTGTCGACAGTTTCTCGCTGATGCAGCCACTGGGCGTGGTTGCTGGCATCACCCCGTTCAACTTCCCGGCGATGGTGCCGATGTGGATGTTCCCTATCGCCCTGGTCTGCGGTAACACCTTCGTGCTGAAACCGCCAGCGCTGGTGCCTTCTGCCTCGGTGCGACTGGCACAACTGCTGCAAGAAGCCGGGTTACCTGACGGAGTATTCAACGTGGTGCACTGCGCCAACGAAGAAGCTACCCCGTTGTGCACCGATCCGCGTATTCAGGCGGTGAGCTTTGTTGGGTCGTCCGCCGTTGCTGAGCATATTTACACCACCGCCAGCGCCCACGGTAAACGCGTGCAGGCGTTTGGTGCGGCAAAGAATCAGGCGATCGTGATGCCGGATGCCGATCTGGATGCGACGGTGAATGCCTTGATGGGCGGTGCGTTTGGTTCTGCCGGTGAGCGTTGTATGGCACTGCCGATAGCGGTGGTGGTGGGCGACAGCACGGCGGATAAGCTGATCTCCAGGCTCAAACCGCTGATTACCCAGTTGCGCGTTGGCCCTGGTATGCAGCAGGGGGGCGAAGAAAACGAAATGGGGCCGCTGGTTTCGTCGGCTCACCAGCAAAAAGTGCTGGGGTACATCGATCTCGGGGTGGAAGAAGGGGCGACGTTGGTGACCGATGGCCGCCATTATCAGGTGCCGGGTTATCCGCAAGGATATTATGTGGGCGGCACATTGTTCGATCACGTCACGCCGGATATGCGTATTTACCGTGAAGAGATCTTCGGGCCGGTGCTGGGGATCGTGCGCGTAGCGGACTACCAGACCGCGATCGAGACGGTGAACAGCCATGAGTTCGGTAACGGCAGCGCGATTTTTACCAGCAGTGGCCACTATGCCCGCCAGTTTGTGCAAGAAGTGCAGGCCGGGATGGTTGGGGTGAATGTGCCCGTACCGGTGCCGATGGCGTTTCACAGTTTTGGCGGTTGGAAACGCTCGGTGTTTGGTGCGCTTAACGTACATGGCACCGACGGCGTGCGCTTCTATACCCGCATGAAAACCGCCACTGCCCGTTGGCCCACGGGTCAGCAGACGCTGTCTGAATTCAGTATGCCCACGCTGGGGTAATTGAGAGGATATCAGGAGAATTGCTATGTCTTCATTACTGGCCAAATGCCAGCCGCCGGATGCGCAAGGATGCATTCAAGCAGTGACGCCAGAGAACGCGGGCTGGCGTTACGTCGGGTTTGAGGTCTATCGCTTGCTGGCTGGGCAAACGTTGCAATTGGCCAGTGCGGACAACGAGCTGTGTCTGGTGCTGGTGGCAGGTATTGCCTCTGTGGCGACTCTGCACGCGGAATATCCGCACATTGGTAAACGCATGAGCCCGTTTGAACGTACCCCGCCTTATGCGGTGTATGTCCCGCATCAGGATCGCGTAGAAGTCCGGGCGGAAAGCGAGCTGGAACTGGCGGTATGCCGCGCTCCAGGCCATGGGCATTTGCCTTCGCGCCTGATCACCCCGGCAGACGTCGGCGTTGAACGGCGCGGCAAAGGCCGCAATCAGCGGCTGGTGCATAATATTCTGCCGGATAGCGCACCGGCTGACAGTCTGCTGGTGGTCGAAGTCTATACCGATGAAGGTAATACCAGTTCCTACCCGAGCCATAAACACGATCGGGAAGATTCAGCGGATGAAACCTATCTGGAAGAAACCTATTACCACCGTCTCAGCCCCGAGCAGGGTTTCTGTCTGCAGCGGGTATATACCGACGATCGTTCTTTGGACGAATGCATGCCGGTGTATAACCGTGATGTGGTGAAAGTACCGCGCGGCTACCACCCGGTGGCGACGCTGGCGGGGTATGACAGCTATTATCTCAACGTGATGGCCGGGCCGGTGCGCCAGTGGAAATTCACCTGGGAGAAGGATCACGCCTGGATTAATGGCGTGGGTTATTCGTCGGGTGAATCAGCGCGGTAAAGATAAGGCGCTTGATGACAAAGTGGTCTTTTAGCCCGAGATACCCGGGTCTAGCGCACCGAGGGGCGCTCCGACGGCTTACGCCGTTACGACCCCTTCGGCACGCTCCCCCTAATAACTGGCTTTGTCAGCCGTCTGATGCGCTGCATGGCAGCACCATCCCCTTACAACTCCTTCGCGTTATTCAGCGCCAGCGACACCGCCAGCGTCTGTGCCAGGCACATCGAGGCTACCTGCGAGCGGAACCCATCGACCTGCGCTTCACGCACCACAAAGCAGACATCGCTGAAGGCGGCCAGCGGGCTGACCTGGCTGTCGGTAATGGCGATCTGTAGTGCGCCCTGTTTGGCCCCTAATTCCACCAGTTCAATCGCTTCTTTGGCGTACGGCGAGTAGCTGATGGCGATCACCACATCTTTGGGTTTCACCATGCTGAGCTGTTCGGTAAACATGCCGCCCAAACCATCGATCAGGAATGCGCGTCTTTCCAGATGGCGCAGGGCATAGGTGAGGTAAGAGGCTACGCTGAACGAACGGCGCAGGCCAATCACATAGATATTTTCTGCGTTATTCAACAGTTCAACCGCCCGATCCAACTGCTCGGCGCTGGTTTGCATGGCTAACTGTTGCAGCGCCTGCGAGTTAACCATGGTGAAAACGTTGAGGATTTCGGTAGGCTTTTCTGGCGCGACGCTATCATCGGAAGAGGTTTGGCGGAACAGGCGGGCCCGCTCGGTGTAGTTGACCGTTTCTTCCATTAAGTGCTGGCGAAAGACCTGTTTCATTTCGTTAAAACCATTGAAGCCAAAGGCGTTAGCGAAACGGATCAGCGTCGATGGTGGAACGCTGGCCTGTGCGGCGATGGAGGCAACGGTATCGAAAGCAATGCTGTTACTGTTATCCAGAATATAACGCGCAACCTGTTTTAAACGCTTGCTGAGCGTTTCATAACGGCGGCGAATCTCATCCTGTAACAGCGAAAGTTGAGTTGGGTTATTCATCCATTAGGCTCGCAGTAGGGGGAGGGGGCGCATCGGTTTATACGCCTGAATTTTCAGCAGGCCATTCTAACAGATGGAGCGGAAATTTCATTTCATCAAAAAGCGATTTATTCCATTACAAGCTGAGTTATCTCACAGAAAATCGGCAAAAACCCCGCTTAAAGCGGCGAAAAGGCGCTTAAGGGGAAATGAGGCAACGGTGGTCAGTTAAGCCAACAAGTTCCTGATTGTTTGGCTCCATACTGAAGGCTGGGCCCTGCACCTCGTCCACGCTTATTATCGGTGAGATGAGCACGGGTGTTGAGGCCATTGAAGGCGCCGAACGGAGACACGGCGCATAGGCGAACGCGCCACGGACGGCGCGTTCAGGCGAGACAGTCAGGGACGACTGTCGTAGCCGGCCTTAATGCGCGGTGGCGGAGTGAGGGAAGTGGGCGAAGCCCACCGCCTGATATGGCCAGGGCCGGGGTGTTGGGGGCTGGCTCTTGAGCCCCCAACTCGGTCGCGTTCACCACGTTAGTGAATAAACACAAAAAGTGTAGCGACCGAAATAAACACACATCCCATAACAAACCTCAAAATGTGAACAAGAAACAGCCCCAAGGAGAGGGAATGGGTTAAGTTTAACGGGGAACGGTTTTCCGGTCAGGCTGCGGGCGATACTGCCGCCACAGGCCGATCAGCGTCAGGTATTTCTGTTTCACCTGTTCGATTAAGGCAGTATCATTGATCTCCCCTTGCAGCCAGCGGCGGGAAGAGGGCCCAAAGATAGTGCGGCCAACCGCGAAACCTTTTACCCAACGGGCGTCTGCGGCGGCGGCAAAACCCGCTTGCAGCGTGGCCTCCGGGGCATCCAGCCCCAGAATTAATACCCCTCTGCAAAACGGGTCATGCAATTCAAGCAGGGTACCGACCTGCCGCCAACTGGCGGCACTCAGCGGGGGCAGTTTCCACCAGTCGGGCTTGATGCCAAGTTGGTAAAAATGCTCCAGCACGGCCAGATAATGGCGCTCGTCTTTATCGGTGTAGTTCTCCGGTAAAATCACTTCAAGCAACAGTTCGTGGCCGGATTTACAGCAACCGCGATACACCTCGGCAATCCATTCATCCTGCTCATGGCGCAAGTCTGCCGCATCCTGTGGGTGATAGAACACCAGGCATTTCACGACATGTTCCTGCGGCCAATCAAGCAACTGCGAGCCAATATTGCCGTGTTCCAGCCGCAATGGGCGCGAACCCGGCTGCTCGACTGGGCGACCAATCCACCATCCTTGGCCGGTGATCTCATTCAGCGCCGCCTGGCCATAGGTGGTATCAGCCAAAATACCGCTATTGCCCTTCAGACCAGCTTCTGCCGCCGCAGCCTGAGCCGCGCTTAACAGCAGAGTTTTCAACTGAGGAATACGTTCAAGGCTGGCACCTGCCTGATGCGCCATATCGGCTAACTGCTTGCGGTGATCGAAGGCAAACACGCACAACTCATGCCATTGCTGCTTACGCGTGGTCACCCGGTGCAGATGATTCAGCTGTGCATCACGATCCGGGCGCGGCACGTGCTGCTCACGTTGCAGATAGTCATCCAGCTCCAGTTTGGTGGGCATCGCCGGTGCGCAACCGTGGCGTGATACCACCAGCGCCCCGCAGGCATTGGCATAGCGACATGCCTGATCCCAACCTTCGTCATTCAGGTAGCCGCGCAGCAGACCAGACATAAAGGCATCGCCAGCGCCCAGCACGTTGAGCACCTCGACCCGCACGCCAGAATGCAGTTTCACCTGTTGCCAGTCTGTGGCGATGGCTCCTTCAAAGACGGAACAACCCTGTGCTCCGCGTTTGCACACCAGCGTTGCCTGCGTGGTTTTACGCACGTTTTGCAGAGCGACCAGCGTATCGGTGCTGCCCCCGGCAATATGGAATTCTTCTTCAGTGCCGACGATCAGATCGAAATGATGCAGCACTTCCTGCAGTTCGCGGGTGACGTTTTCTGATTCTACGAAGCGGGTTTCACCATCGCCTAACGAGGTCAGCCCCCAAAGCACCGGGCGGTAATCGATATCCAACGCGGTGCGTAGCCCGTGGCGACGTGCGTATTCCAGCGCTTTCAGTACCGCCGCGCGGGTATTGGGGTGTGAAAGGTGGGTGCCGGTGATCGCCAGCGCCCGGGACGAGGCGATGTAGCTTTCATCAATATCTTCGGGCGTCAGGGCCATATCAGCGCAGTTTTCACGGTAAAAAATCAGCGGGAAGGTTTCCTGATCCTTGATGCCGAGGATCACCAGCCCGGTCAGGCGCTGTTTATCGGTGATCAGATACTGCGTATCGGCCCCGACGCGTTGCAGTTCTTCGCGCAGGAAACGGCCCATGTGCTCATCCCCTACGCGGGCCAACATACCGGACTTGAGCCCCTGAATCGCCGTACCGTATGCCACGTTGCCGGACGAGCCGCCAAGGTATTTGGCAAAGGTGCTGGCATCTTCCAGGCGTGCGCCAATCTGTTGCGCATAGAAATCGACAGCGATGCGCCCAAGGCAGATCACATCAAGCTGTTTGTGTTGTGTAGCCATACCCGTTTCCTTCTGTATTAAGCGAAAGCCGACTGCGACCCGGTAAAGGAGGAAAATAAATTATGAGGAATAAAAATTTCAATTTCAATATTAAATGAAATTTATACCTCGTAAACGAGTGAGGCTGTAACCCGGGGTAAACCCTTTCCTGCCAAGTGTTGGCTGATAATTGACGGGTGTTTTTTACATCCTCACGATAAATAAAATTCATAATGTAATGAATTTATTATGTAAATTTGGTTTTTGATTCGATTGTTATGCGATCCTTATCGCAAAATGGAATATTTTTTCTGTTATTAAATATAATGGAAAATATATTTGTTTATAATCGATGGCGTTTCAGGTTTATCAGCATCACAAGTTTCTCAGGCCCAGGCATGGCATCCCGTTGCAGGGCACCTACGGATAACCAATCGAAAGGGTGAGTAAATGGGGAAGATCAGGTTAACCATGGCGCAGGCGCTGGTCAGATTTCTCGACAACCAGTATCTGTTGGCAGATGGTGTGGAGACCAAGTTCGTCAAAGGGATTTTCGCGATCTTTGGCCACGGCAATGTGCTCGGGCTTGGGCAGGCATTGGAACAGGATTGTGGCGATCTGCGGGTGCACCAGGGGCGCAATGAACAGGGCATGGCGCACGCCGCCACCGGTTTTGCCAAGCAGAAACTGCGGCGGCAGATCTATGCCTGCACTTCGTCCGTTGGCCCCGGCGCGGCCAATATGCTCACCGCTGCGGCCACGGCTACGGCGAACCGCATTCCGTTATTGCTGCTGCCGGGTGACGTGTTTGCCTCGCGCCAACCGGATCCGGTATTGCAGCAGATTGAGCAGTCTTACGATCTGAGTATCAGCACCAACGACGCCTTCCGTGCTGTCAGCAAATACTGGGATCGCATTGTGCGCCCAGAGCAACTGATGAGCGCCTGCATCAATGCCATGCGGGTGCTGACCGATCCGGCAGAAACCGGTGCCGTCACGCTGTGTCTACCGCAGGACGTGCAGGGCGAAGCCTACGACTACCCGGATTACTTCTTCCAGAAACGGCTGCATCGCCTCGATCGCCGCCCGGCCAGCGCAAGCATGTTGGCTGATGCGCTGGCGTTGTTGGCAAGTAAGCGCAAACCGCTGCTGATCTGCGGCGGTGGCGTGAAGTATTCGCAGGCTGGGCAGGTATTGAAGCAGTTCGCCGAGCAGTTCCATATTCCGTTTGCAGAAACCCAGGCCGGGAAAGGCACGGTGCCTTCCGATCACCCTTATAACCTGGGCGGTATCGGTGAAACCGGCTGTCTGGCGGCCAACATGCTGGCAAAACAGGCCGATATGGTGATTGGCGTTGGCACCCGCTATAGCGATTTCACCACCTCATCAAAATGGCTGTTTCAACATCCGGAAGTCGCTTTCCTCAATATCAACGTTAGCGCGTTTGATGCCGGGAAGTTGGACGCGGTGCAGGTGCTGGCGGATGCACGCGAGGCGCTGGAGGCCTTAAGTCACTCACTGGCGCAGACGCAGTACCGTTCCGATTGGGGCGATGCTATCCGCAACGCTCTCAGCGAACAACAGCAAGAAACTCAGCGCGTGTATCAGGCCACCTATACCGGTCGTGATTTTGTGCCAGAAATCGACGATTCCCTCGATCATCAGCGGGTATTTGCCGAATTTATCGCGAAAACCGATTCTGTGCTGACGCAAAGCCGGGTGCTGGGCGTACTGAATCAGCACCTGCCGCCAGACGGCATCATTGTCGCCGCTGCCGGTAGCCTGCCGGGTGACCTGCAGCGTGTCTGGCAAAACCGCAGTGAGCACGGTTATCACGTGGAATACGGTTACTCCTGCATGGGTTACGAAGTGAATGCCGCGCTGGGCGTCAAGCTCGCCGAACCACAGCGTGAAGTGTACGCCATGGTGGGTGACGGCGCGTTCATGATGCTGCATTCCGAACTGGTCACCTCGATCCAGGAAGGCTGCAAAATCAACGTGCTGCTGTTCGATAACATGACCAACGGCTGCATCAACAATCTGCAGATGGGCAACGGTATGGGCAGCTACACCACCGAGTTCCGCTTCCGTAACCCGCAGTGCGGACAATTGGATGGTGAACTGGTGCCAGTCAACTTTGCCATGCTGGCGGCGGCTTATGGCTGCAAAACCTACAGCGTAACCAATGAACAGCAATTGATCGACGCGCTGGTGGATGCGCGCAAGCAGCAGGTTTCTACCCTGCTGGATATCAAAGTGCTGCCCAAAACCATGGTGCACAACTATCTCAGCTGGTGGCGCGTGGGCGGGGCGCAGGTGGCTGAAAGTGAAAAGATTGCCGCTGCCGTCCGCAGACAGCAAGAGAACATCGAGCAAGCGCGTGATTACTGAATTCCTGGACGTGATATCTGCCGTACATAAGCGAGGAGAGCAAAAATGACATTGAATATTGGGGTGATTGGTACTGGAGCCATCGGCAGAGATCATATTCGCCGTTGCAGCAAAGTGTTGCAGGGCAGCCGTGTGGTGGCGGTGAATGATATTAACCGTGATAGCGCAGTCAAAGTGGTTAATGAACTGAGGCTGGATGCGCAGGTGTACGACAGCGGCCATGAACTGATCCGCGCTACCGATGTGCAGGCGGTGCTGGTGACTTCATGGGGGCCCAGCCATGAAGAGTTCGTGTTGGCGGCGATCGCCGCAGGTAAACCGGTATTTTGCGAAAAGCCGCTGGCGGTTACCGCGCAGGGCTGTAAAAACATCGTCGAAGCCGAAGCCAAACAGGGTAAGCGTCTGGTGCAGGTTGGTTTTATGCGCCCTTACGATCAGGGCTATCGAGCGCTGAAACAGGTGCTGACCAGCGGCCAAATTGGCGAACCCCTGATGCTGCATTGCGCGCACCGCAACCCGACGGTCGGCGAAGCCTACACCACGGATATGGCGATTACCGATACTTTGATCCACGAGATCGACGTGTTGCGCTGGCTGCTGGATGACGATTATGTCTCTGTACAGGTGGTATTCCCCCGTAAGTCTTCCAAAGCCTACTCACACCTGAAAGATCCGCAAATTGTGCTGCTTGAAACGGCCAAAGGGACTCGTATTGATGTGGAAATTTTTGTGAATTGCCAGTACGGCTACGACATTCAGTGTGAAGTTGTTGGTGAAACCGGTATTGCCAAGTTACCGGAACCTTCTGCCGTGCAGATGCGTAGCGGTGCCAAGCTTTCGACCGAGATCCTTACCGACTGGAAAGAACGTTTTATCGATGCCTATGACGTTGAACTGCAAGCTTTTATCAACGATGTGCAAACCGGCAAACTGACCGGCCCTTCGGCTTGGGATGGCTATGCCGCAGCGGTGGCTGCCGATGCCTGTATTGCCGCCCAGCTCAGTGGTGAAATTGTGCCGATCAGGCTGCCCATCCGCCCTGATTTTTACAGCAAATAAATAGGCCGCAAGCGGCGGGCATTAACCGATTACTGAGGCTGAAAATGAACCAGGAACATGTAAAGCTGGCCATCGCCCCGATTGGCTGGACCAACGACGATCTGCCTGAACTGGGGCAAGAAAATACCTTTCAGCAGTGCATTAGCGAAATGGCGCTGGCGGGGTTTACCGGCTGTGAAGTGGGCAGTAAATACCCGCGCGACCCGAAAGTGCTGAAACCGATGCTGGATATCCGTGGCATCCAGATCTGCAATGCCTGGTTCAGCACCTTCTTTGCGGATGGTTTGCCAGAGAAAACCATCGATGAATTTGTTAACCATATGAATTTCCTGCATGCCATGGGCGCAAAAGTGATTGGTTGTTCCGAGCAAAGCCGCAGCATCCAGGGCACCACCAAAGGGGTATTTGAAGAGAAACCTTATTTCAGTGACGCAGAGTGGCAGCGCGTTGCAGCTGGCTATAACCAACTGGCCAAAATAGCTGCCAGCAAAGGTATGCAGGTGTGTCTGCATCACCATATGGGCACTGGTATCCAGACGGCAGAAGAGATTGACCGTTATATGAGTATGGTGAACGACGATGTCTACCTGCTGTTCGATACCGGGCACGCGTATTATGCCGAAGGCAGCCAGAGCGCGATGCTGGCGATCCTGGAAAAATACCTGCCACGTATCAACCATGTGCATTTGAAAGACGTGCGTGATGACGTGGTTGCCACAGTGAAAGCCAACAGGCTGAGCTTTCTTGACGGCGTCAAGAAGGGTACTTTTACCGTGCCGGGTGACGGCGTGATCGACTTCCGACCGGTGTTTAAGCTGCTGGATGAATCTGGTTATCGTGGCTGGATGGTGGTAGAGGCCGAGCAGGATCCGGCGATTGCCAACCCATTTGAGTATGCGCTGAAAGCGCGGCGCTACCTGCGGGAAACTGCGGGTATTTAAACCGACGGGGCCCCGTAGTAATCAATAAAGGCTCAAAAAAACGCTTTACAAGTGATAATGAGAATGATTATTATTAATGCGCATTCAGGGGGAAGCCTCAATTTTTGATGCTCCTGCTTGAAGGCACGACATTGCTCACATTGCTTCCAGTGTTAATTTAGCCAGCTCGGGTGCTGGCTTTTTTTTTGCCCAAATCTATCCGTTCTATCCGCTTGCTGACTCGGCCAACTTATTTGCAACTCTGCTGAAAACTCCATCTAATTTTTTGACGAGAGGGGTGAGATTTTTACGCTTTCTTATTCTCCTGCCAAGACTAGACTGTAGAAAACATTGAGGAGAGTTGAAGATGATTTATTTACGCAAAGCAGAAGATCGCGGTCATGCCAATCATGGTTGGTTGGATAGTTGGCATAGTTTTTCATTTGCTGACTACTATGACCCTAACTTTATGGGGTTCTCGGCACTGCGAGTGATCAATGAAGATGTGATCGACGCCGGTCAGGGCTTTGGTACTCATCCCCATAAAGATATGGAGATCCTGACCTACATATTGAGTGGGACGGTAGAGCATCAGGACAGCATGGGGAATAAAGAGCAGATCCATGCCGGTGAGTTTCAGATCATGAGCGCGGGTACTGGGGTGCGCCACTCTGAGTACAATGCCAATAACGATCGCCCACTGCATCTTTATCAGATCTGGATTATCCCTGATCAGGTTGGGTTGACGCCACGTTATGAGCAGCGCAGGTTTGATGCCCCGCAGGGCCGCCAGTTGGTGCTGTCACCGGACGCCCGTGAAGGCTCGCTGAAAGTGTTCCAGGACATGACATTATCGCGTTGGGCACTGAAGAAAGATGAGCAGTCAGTGTACTCGATCCTGGCTGAGCGCCGGGTCTGGATCCAGGTGGTGCGTGGCAATGTTACGATTAACGGCCACAAAGCGGGGACCAGCGATGCGATTGCTGCGTGGGACGAAGTTGCACTGTCGATTCATGCCGATGAAGACAGCGAGATACTGCTGTTCGATCTGCCACCACAATAACGGAATCACGATCCCTGGGGTTCAGCGTGCTGAACCCCTTTTTTTGCCCGCAGAGCGCATAACCAACAATATCGGCCAGCGGTTTTTTTTGCTAGAATGGTTCCCCATTCACGGTAAGCCAGTTCATTGATAATGAAGAAAAAAAGGCCGGTGCTCCAAGATGTCGCGGATCAGGTTGGCGTCACTAAGATGACGGTGAGCCGCTATTTGCGCAACCCTGATCAGGTTTCTGCCGCCCTACAGCAGAAAATCGCGGTCGCGCTGGATGAGCTGGGTTATATCCCCAACCGTGCTCCGGATATTCTCTCCAACTCCACCAGCCGAGCGATCGGCGTGCTGTTGCCGTCGCTGACCAACCAGGTGTTTGCTGAAGTACTGCGTGGTATTGAGAGCGTGACCGATGCGCATAATTATCAGACCATGCTGGCGCACTATGGCTATCTGCCGGAGCGTGAGGAAGAACGCCTGACGTCTTTGCTGTCTTACAACATTGACGGGCTGATTCTGTCTGAACGTCACCACACTCCGCGAACGTTGAAGATGATCGAAGTGGCGGGGATCCCGGTGGTGGAACTGATGGACTGCGTCTCGCCCTGCATCGATCTGGCGGTCGGGTTCAATAACTTTGAAGCCGCTCGCCAGATGACTCAGCAAATTATCGCACGCGGCCACCGCCACGTGGTATATCTCGGCGCGCGCCAGGATGAACGTACCCTGATCAAACAGCAGGGTTATGAACAGGCGATGCGTGAATCCGGCCTTGAACCGCACAGTGTCATGACCACACGCTCTTCTTCTTACTCTGCCGGTGGCGAGCTGTTGCGTGAGGCGCAGCGCGATTATCCGCAGATCGACAGCATCTTTTGCACCAATGACGATCTGGCGATCGGCGCGGCGTTTGAATGCCAGCGTCAGGGGCTGGCGATCCCGCAGGATATGGCGATTGCCGGTTTCCACGGGCACGATATTGGCCAGGTGATGGTGCCGAAGTTGGCGAGCGTGTTGACGCCGCGTGAGCGTATGGGGCAGATCGGTGCGGAGCGTTTGCTGGCCCGTCTGCGTGGCGAAACGGTCGGCCCACGAATGGTGGATGTCGGTTTCACCGTGATCCCCGGCGGCAGCATCTGAAGCAGGGCGCTCATTTGCGCCCTCAGCCCTTTATTTCTGCAGTTCAGCCACGCAACGGCTGACGACACCTTCGATATCGGTGTCGATATCAATGCAAATCACGTCCTGTTCGTCGTCGCTGGGCTCTTCCAGAGCGTCAAACTGGCTTTTCAGCAGGTCAGTCGGCATAAAGTGCCCGGAGCGCGCTTGCAGGCGGGCCAGAATCACATCGAAGCTGCCTTTAAGGTAAATGAACACCATGTTTTCATTGTCTTTGCGCAGCAGATCGCGGTAGCGGCGTTTGAGTGCGGAACAGACAATAATCCCGGTTTCATTTTTATGATGCAGGCTGTACGCCGCATCGTTGAGGCGCTGCAACCAAGGCGCCCGATCATCGTCGTTCAATGGTTGCCCGCTGGCCATTTTCTGGATATTGGCGCGTGGATGCAGATCGTCGCCATCAATGAATTTTGCCTGGATTTCCCGCGCGACAGCCGCGCCAATGGTGGATTTACCACTACCGGAGACGCCCATCAGGATGATGCTTTTTCCCGCCATAAGTTTGATCTCTATCTCAGAATAAAAATTTCGCCTAGCTTCATGGTTCCGAATCTTAGCATGTTACCGGTATCATGATACGGGTAACAAATGGAGATGTGATTGTCATCACAAAGGGTAGAACCAGGGGTAGTCGTCTGTACTCAATCGCTCTCAAGCGGCCTGATAGCACCAGGACAGGGCTGTAAAACTAAAACCAAACACCCTCTTCGCCAGCGTTTGCGAAAAGGCTAAGTGATAAAAGATGGAGAAATATTATGCCATTAGTGATTGTTGCAGTCGGCGTAGCGATGCTACTGCTGCTGATGATCCGTTTTAAACTGAACGGCTTTATCTCGTTGATTCTGGTCGCGCTGGCGGTTGGGATCATGCAGGGTATGCCAGTAGATAAGGTGATTACTTCCATCAAGGCTGGTGTGGGTGGCACTTTGGGGGGCCTGGCGCTGATCATGGGCTTTGGTGCCATGCTGGGTAAACTGCTGGCGGACTGTGGTGGCGCACAACGTATCGCTACCACCCTGATCGACAAGTTTGGCAAGCAACATATTCAATGGGCGATTGTGCTCACCGGTTTTACCGTCGGTTTCGCTTTGTTCTACGAAGTGGGCTTCGTCTTGCTGTTGCCGTTGGTGTTCACCATCGCCGCTTCTGCGCGTATTCCGTTGCTGTATGTCGGTGTGCCCATGGCTGCGGCGCTGTCTGTCACTCATGGTTTCCTGCCGCCGCACCCTGGCCCAACCGCGATTGCCACGATCTTCCATGCGGACATGGGTAAAACCCTGCTGTTCGGTACGCTGCTGGCGATCCCGACCGTGATTCTGGCGGGCCCGGTGTATGCCCGTTTCCTGAAAGGCATCGATAAGCCGATTCCTGAAGGTTTGTACAACCCAAAAACCTTTAGCGAAGCAGAAATGCCCAGTTTTACGGTCAGCGTGATGACTTCGCTGGTGCCGGTGATCCTGATGGCATTGCGTGCGGTTGCGGAAATGGTGCTGCCAAAAGGCCATGCTGCTCTGCCCTATGCAGAGTTCTTCGGCGATCCGGTCATGGCAACGCTGATTGCGGTATTGATCGCTATCTTCACCTTCGGCCTGAACCGTGGCCGCAGTATGGATGAAGTCATGGCTACCGTGACCGAGTCGATCAAAATCATTGCCATGATGCTGTTGATCATCGGCGGTGGCGGCGCGTTCAAGCAGGTGCTGGTGGACAGCGGAGTAGATAAGTACATTGCCAGCATGATGCAGAGCAGCGGCGTTTCACCGATCCTGATGGCTTGGTCGATCGCCGCGATACTGCGCATTGCGCTGGGGTCTGCCACCGTAGCGGCGATTACCGCAGGCGGTATTGTGGCTCCACTGATCGCCACCACCGGGGTCAGCCCGGAACTGATGGTGATCGCCGTGGGTTCAGGCAGCGTGATCTTCTCGCACGTTAACGATCCTGGCTTCTGGCTGTTCAAGGAGTATTTCAACCTGACGATTGTGGAAACCATCAAGTCCTGGTCAGTGCTGGAAACCATCATTTCAGTCTGCGGCCTGATTGGCTGTCTGTTGCTGGCGATGGTAATTTAACGTTGTAACGCCAGGGCGCAGCAGCGCCCTGGCTTGCTACAGTTTCATATAAGCGCGGATGCCATCCAGGAACATCTGGGTAGAGAGCATCACCAGAATCAGCCCCATCAACCTTTCCAGCGCGCTCACCCCTTTGCTGCCCAGCAGGCGCAGGAACAGGTTCGACATCAGCAGGATCGCCGCAGACAACCCCCAGGCAATCAGCAGCGCCACCACCAGATGCGACAACTGGTTAGGATACTGGTGCGAAAGCAGCATCAATGCCGCCAGAATCGAAGGCCCGGCCACCAGTGGAATGGCAAGCGGCACCAGAAAGGGTTCTTCACCGGCAGAAAGGCCGGTACTGTTCCCCTCCTGAGACGGGAAAATCATCTTGATGGCAATCAGGAACAAGATAATCCCGCCGGAGATCGACACGGTTTCGGTGCGCAGACTGAGAAATGCCAGAATGCGCTCACCGGCAAACAGAAAGATCAGCATCAGCAGCAGGGCGATCAGCAACTCACGCACCAACACTATCCGGCGTCGGCGGGGCTCCAGATGCTTGAGCACCGACATAAAAATCGGCAGGTTACCCAGCGGATCCATGATTAAAAACAGCAGCACGGTGGCCGAAATCATCTCTGTCATCATTACCTCGACATTTGAAAAATGTACCGGTTGTTCCGGTAACACCCTGGTCTCTACATCCCCATCTCTTAGAAGGATGGCAGATATATAAGAAGCATTGCTGAGAATTGCTCAGCCATCGAATAAATTCACTTTGCGCTTGCGCCGACATTTTGTAAGGTGGGTATACCCTTCATACTTGAAGTTGCAGGGGTGTTGGCTGCCTTCGCTCACCCGAATCACTTACTTGAGTAAGCTCATCGGGATTTGCTCTGTTGCCGCCTACCTGCAACTCCAAGTATTTTGGGTATAAATATATTCATCACATTACGACATCGTCGTTATCCCCAAGGCAGGATTGTAAATTATGAAAAACGTTGGTTTCATCGGTTGGCGCGGTATGGTCGGTTCTGTACTTATGCAACGCATGACAGAAGAGCGCGATTTTGACGCCATTCGCCCGGTATTTTTCTCCACCTCGCAGCACGGCGCTGCTGCCCCGGCTTTTGGTGGCCAGCAGGGTACGCTGCAAGATGCGTATGATGTTGAGGCGCTGCGCGCGCTTGATATCATAATTACCTGCCAGGGCGGCGATTATACCAGTGAAATCTATCCAAAGTTGCGTGCAACCGGCTGGAACGGCTATTGGATCGACGCAGCCTCTTCTCTGCGCATGAACGACGATGCGATTATCATCCTCGACCCGGTGAACCACGAAGTGATCCAGCAAGGGCTGAATAAAGGCATCAAAACCTTTGTCGGTGGGAACTGTACGGTCAGCCTGATGCTGATGTCACTGGGTGGCCTGTTTGCCAACAATCTGGTGGAGTGGGCGTCGGTGGCAACCTACCAGGCGGCGTCCGGTGGCGGTGCGCGTCATATGCGTGAATTGCTGACGCAAATGGGGATGCTGCACGCTGACGTAGCCAAAGAGCTGCAGAACCCGGCTTCGGCCATTCTGGAGATCGAACGCAAAGTCACGGAAGCCACGCGTTCCGGCAAGTTGCCAACCGATAACTTTGGTGTGCCGTTGGCGGGCAGTCTGATCCCATGGATCGACAAGCAACTGGATAACGGCCAGAGCCGCGAAGAGTGGAAAGGCCAGGCGGAAACCAACAAAATCCTCAATACGTCGGCGATCATTCCTGTCGATGGCCTGTGTGTGCGGGTTGGTGCGCTGCGTTGCCACAGCCAGGCATTTACCCTGAAGCTGAAAAAGGATGTGCCACTGGCCGAAATCGAACAACTGCTGGCGACGCACAATGACTGGGTGCGGGTGATCCCGAACGACCGTGAGCTGACCATGCGTGAGCTGACGCCTGCGGCAGTGACCGGTACGCTGAACACGCCGGTTGGCCGCCTGCGCAAGCTGAATATGGGGCCGGAATATCTGTCTGCCTTCACCGTCGGCGATCAGTTGCTGTGGGGTGCCGCCGAACCGTTGCGCCGTATGCTGCGTATTCTGTTATAACATTGATCTCGAGGCGACCTCGGTTTGCAGATACAGACCGGGTTTGCTGGGGATAAGCTCCACTTTTGCAGGGCTGGTTTCTTTCAGCCCTTTAGCGCCTTGTTTTCAACAATGTCTGTTCTCTGTGTATGCAACCCACTTCCTCATCGTTTCAGGTTTGAGGGATACGAATAAAATTGCTGAAAGAGGGAATGAAACACCAGCGTAACACCCGTGTCACAAAGCCGATTATGGTGTAAAGACGCAGACAGCACTGCCATTTTCCCAACAAAAATTTCCCTTTGAAATCATCAATGCTTTACCAGACTTTGACTATGCTTGTTAGGCTGGCGAATTCTTACCGATTAATGGTGAGCATTTGTCTGAAAAATAGACATAAAGAGCGGTATTTCGGCTTTTAAGGATGCTAATTAATCAATAACCGACCGAAATCACGCTTTAGGTTCTGAATGAATTGCATGATAGGCCCAATGGCTGCTTTGGATGTAGCCCCTTAAGAGTCATGCTCTTAATCTAAGGAAGAATGCTATGCCTGTACTTCCCAATCGTGACGTGATTAATCAGCTCATTTCCGGCCACTATGCCGATCCTTTCGCCCTGCTGGGTATGCATTTGACAGAGCGTGGCTTGCAAGTCTGTGCTCTGTTACCGGATGCGGTCACCGTGAATCTGGTGGAGAGTAAAACCGGTAAACGCTTGGTTCAACTCAATTGTGATGATGAGCGCGGTTTTTTCAGTGCTATCGTACCGCGCCGTAAAAACCCGTTTTGTTACCAGTTAGAAGTCAGTTGGCGCGATCATCAGCAAATTATCGAAGATCCTTACCGTTTTGGCACTCTGCTGCAGGATATCGATACTTGGCTGCTGGCCGAAGGCACCCATCTGCGGCCTTATGAACGGCTGGGTGCTCACCCAGGGAAACTGGGCGATGTGGAAGGTGTCAGTTTTGCCGTATGGGCACCGAATGCGCAGCGGGTTTCTGTGGTGGGTGAGTTCAACTTTTGGGATGGCCGTCGCCACCCGATGCGCTTGCGCAGAGAAAACGGCATTTGGGAGTTGTTCCTGCCGGATGCCAAGGCCGGTCAGCTGTATAAATATGAGATCATCGATTGCTACGGCAATATCCAACTAAAAGCCGACCCTTACGCTTTCGAAGCGCAGATGCGGCCAGATACGGCGTCGTTGATTACGCCTCTGCCGGAGGTGGTAGAGAACTCCCCTGAACGGCAGCATGCCAATGATTTTGCTCGCCCGATCTCAATTTACGAAGTGCACCTTGGCTCATGGCGGCGTCATACCGATAACAATTTCTGGCTCAGCTATCAGGAATTGGCCGAGCAACTGATCCCTTACGTCAAAGAGATGGGCTTCACCCATATTGAGCTGTTGCCGATCAACGAACATCCGTTTGATGGCAGTTGGGGTTATCAGCCGCTGGGATTGTATGCCCCGACGCGCCGTTTCGGCACCCCTGCGGAATTCAAAGCCTTTGTGGCTGCGGCTCATGAGGCCGGAATTAACGTGATACTCGATTGGGTGCCGGGGCATTTCCCCAGTGATGCCCACGGGTTGGCGAACTTCGATGGCACCGCGCTGTATGAATACGCCGATCCACGTGAAGGATTCCACCAAGACTGGAACACGCTGATCTACAACTATGGCCGCCACGAAGTGCGTAACTATCTGGCGGGCAATGCGTTTTATTGGCTGGAACGTTTTGGTATCGACGGGCTGCGTGTGGATGCGGTTGCTTCAATGATCTACCGCGATTACAGCCGTGCCGACGGCGAATGGGTGCCAAACTGCTACGGCGGCAACCAGAATCTGGAGGCCATCTCTTTTCTGCGCTACACCAACCAGACCGTGGGCAAAGAGCGCCCGGGTGCGGTGACGCTGGCGGAAGAGTCCACCGATTACCCGGGGGTGACGCTGCCGCCGGAGTCCAACGGTTTGGGGTTCCATTACAAATGGGATCTGGGCTGGATGCACGATACGCTGAATTACATGAAATGCGATCCGGTACACCGTAAATATCATCACAACCTGATGACGTTCGGCATGCTGTACGCTCACACCGAGAACTTTGTATTACCGATTTCTCACGATGAAGTGGTACACGGTAAAGGTTCTATTCTGGATCGGATGCCGGGTGATGCTTGGCAGAAATTCGCTAACCTGCGCGCCTATTACGGTTTCATGTGGGCGCATCCAGGCAAAAAACTGCTGTTTATGGGCAGTGAGTTTGCTCAGGGGCAGGAATGGAACTTCGATACCAGCCTTGACTGGCACCTGCTGGAAGGGATGGATGGTTGGCACCACGGGGTGCAGCGCCTGGTGCGCGATCTCAACCACTGTTACCAGCACCACGCACCGCTGTATGAACGTGACTATCAAGCCGGTGGTTTTGAGTGGCTGGTGGTGGACGATCATGAAAACTCGGTGTTTGCTTTTGCCCGCTATGACTCGCACGGCAATGAACTGATTGCCATCAGCAACTTCACCCCGGTGCCGCGCCACAATTATCGCATCGGTGTTTCTCGCCCTGGTGAATACCGTGAAATCCTCAATACCGACTCGCACCATTATCACGGCAGCAATGCGGGTAATCAGGGGCGGGTGATTGCGGAGCCGATCGGCAGCCATGGCCGTGAACACTCGATCAGTATCATGGTGCCACCATTGGCAACGGTTTATCTGTTGCGGGAGGTGTAATGACAGCACTGACGCCTGGCCTCGCAGCGCCTTTAGGGGCTTATTACGACGGTAACGGCATCAATTTTACGCTGTTTTCTGCCCATGCCACACAGGTGGAGCTCTGTCTGTTCGACAGTGAACAGCGGGAGACGCGTTTGCCGTTGCCTGCACGCAGCGGCGGTATCTGGCATGGATACCTGCCTGGCGGGAAACCGGGGCTGCGTTATGGTTTCCGGGTGCATGGCCCGTTCGAGCCACAGCGAGGCTTGCGTTTTAACCCCAACAAACTGTTGCTCGATCCCGCTGCTCGTGCTGTGGAAGGGCCGGTAGCCGATCATCTGGATCTGCATGGCGGCTACGATTGGCCGGATCCACAAGATAGCGCGTCGTTGATGCCGAAATGCATTGTGATCGATGAGCGCTACGACTGGGAAGACGATCGCCCACCGGCCACGCCGTGGAACAAAACGGTGATCTATGAAGCCCACGTGCGTGGTTTGACGTTACTGCATCCTGAAATCCCGCCGATGCTGCGCGGCAGCTTTGCTGCTCTCGGGCATCCGGTGATGATCGCCCACTTCAAGCGGTTGGGGATTACCGCGCTTGAACTGTTGCCGGTGCAGCAGCACACCACGGAACCGCGTTTGCAGCGCATGGGGTTGATCAACTACTGGGGCTATAACGTGCTGGCACCTTATGCGCCAGATAACCGCTATGCCAGCCTGCGAACCGGGATGACGCCATTGCACGAGCTGCGCGATGCGGTAAAAGCGCTGCACAAGGCGGGTATTGAAGTGATTCTCGATGTGGTGTTCAACCACAGCGCTGAATTGGATCTCGATGGGCCAACGCTATCGCTGCGTGGTATCGACAATCCGAGTTACTACTGGCTTGAACCGGACGGTGGCTATGTTAACGCTACGGGCTGCGGCAATACGCTGCGGTTGGATCAGCCAGCAGGAGTGGCGTGGGTGATGGATTGCCTGCGTTTTTGGGTACGCGAGTGCCATGTTGACGGTTTCCGTTTTGATCTTGGCACCGTGTTAGGCCGTACACCGGCGTTTGACCGCGATGCACCGCTGTTTCAGGCGATGCTGGCGGACGACACGCTGGGGCGCTGCAAACTGATTGCCGAACCTTGGGATATCGGTTCTGGTGGCTATCAGGTTGGGGCGTTTCCTGGCCGTTTTGCCGAATGGAATGACCACTTCCGTGACGATATCCGTAACTTCTGGCTGCATGGCCAGTTGTCTCTCGGTCAGTTCGCTCGGCGTTTTGCTGCCTCCAGCGATGTGTTCAACCAACGTGGGCGCGCACCTCATACCAGTATCAATATGTTAGCGGCTCACGACGGATTCACGTTGCAGGATGTAGTGAGTTTTAACCGGAAGCATAACCAGCCGAACGGCGAAGGAAACCGTGATGGCAGTGACCATAACTTTAGCTATAACCACGGTGTTGAAGGCCTCATCGCCGACGAGACCATTGTGCAACACCGCAGGGCTAGCCAGCGGGCGCTTCTTGCCACGCTGCTTCTGGCCCAGGGAACCCCGATGTTGCTGGCTGGCGATGAACATGGCCACAGCCAGCAAGGCAACAGCAATGCCTATTGTCAGGATAACGAAACCACCTGGCTCAACTGGGCCAAAGCGGATGATTCCCTTACCGCCTACACCGCCGCGCTGATTCGCCTGCGCCAGCAAATCCCCGCTTTGCAGCAGGATGGCTGGTGGCAGGAGGGAGACGGCAGCGTGCAGTGGTTGAATGTGCATGGGCAACCGCTGACGGCACAGGAGTGGGAACAGGGCGAACGGTTGTTACAGATTCGCCTGTCGCAACGCTGGCTGCTGGTGATTAATGCCACGCGGCAAGCCGTTGAGATGACGTTACCTGAAGGGAATTGGCAGGTTGTTGCCCCCTTTATTCAGGAAGATTCACAGGTGGAGTTACCCACCTGGTGCCAGGCTGCGCATTCGCTTTGCGTGCTGGCAGAAAAGAAAAATTAAAAGGAGTCAGCTATGGTTAGGTTTGAGAGTAAAGACCCCCTGATGTTGGCGCGCCAACTGCCGAATAAAACCGTTGCCCTGATATTGGCTGGCGGTCGTGGCTCGCGTTTGAAAGATTTGACCTCTACCCGTGCCAAACCGGCAGTGCACTTTGGCGGTAAGTTTCGCATCATCGATTTTGCCATGTCGAACTGCCTGAACTCGGGGATCCGCCGGATGGGGGTGATTACCCAATATCATTCCCACACCTTGGTGCAGCATATCCAGCGCGGCTGGTCGTTCCTCAATGAAGAGATGAATGAGTTTGTTGATTTGCTGCCAGCCCAGCAGCGCCAGAGTTCTGATAACTGGTACAAAGGCACCGCCGATGCGGTATACCAGAACCTGGATATTATTCGCCGTTACGATGCAGAGTATGTGGTGATCCTGGCTGGCGACCATATTTATAAAATGGATTACTCGCGCATGCTGATCGACCACGTGGAGAAAGGCGCACAGTGTACGGTGGCCTGTATTCCGGTGCCGATCGGCCAGGCCAGCGAGTTTGGTGTGATGAAGGTGGACGATAACGACCAGATTCTGGAGTTTCTTGAAAAGCCGGAGCATCCGCCAGCCATGCCGGGCAACCCGGAGATGTCATTGGCCAGCATGGGGATCTACATCTTCAACGCACAATATCTGTTCCGCTTACTGGAAGAGGATGTGTTGACGCCGGGCTCCACCAATGATTTCGGCAAAGATCTGATCCCAAAAATTACCGCGCAAGGTGAAGCTTGGGCGCATCCTTTTAACCTGTCCTGCGTGACTTCCAACCCAGACTCACCGCCGTATTGGCGTGATGTCGGGACGCTAGAGGCTTATTGGCGTGCTAATCTTGATCTGGCATCGGTCACGCCGGAGCTGGATATGTACGATCGCGCCTGGCCGATTCGTACCTATATGGAGCCGTTGCCGACGGCCAAATTTGTGCAGGATCGTTCCGGTAGCCACGGCATGACCATGAACTCGTTGGTTGCTGGCGGCTGTATCGTTTCCGGTTCGGTGGTCGTGCATTCGGTGCTGTTCTCGCGCGCGCGGGTGAACTCTTTCTGTACTATTGACTCTTCTGTATTACTGCCTGATGTGAACGTTGGTCGTTCTTGCCGCCTGCGGCGCTGCATTATTGACCGGGCCTGCCAGATTCCTGAAGGGATGGTGATTGGCGAGAATGCTGACGATGACCGCAGACGTTTTTATCGTTCAGAAGAAGGCATTGTGCTGGTAACGCGCGAAATGCTGGCAAAGCTGTAGCTTGCTGAACCCTTGGGCGCTTGCTGCGCCCTCTATCTGCGCAAAGAAGTTTTTGCCGAATTTCAGGAGTGATAATGCAGGTTTTACACGTATGTTCTGAAATGTTCCCTCTGCTGAAAACGGGTGGTCTTGCAGACGTTGTTGGCGCATTGCCAGCGGCGCAAATTGCCGCAGGCGCGGACGTTCGGGTGTTGTTACCGGCTTTTCCTGATATCCGTAACGGTATTCCGGACACCGTACTGGTGGCGGAGATCGATTCTTTCGTTGGGCGCGTGGGTTTGCGGTACGGCACCTATCATGGCGTCGGCATCTATCTGATTGATGCGCCTTGGCTGTATGATCGGCCAGGCAGCCCCTATCACGATCAGGCAATGAATGCTTACCCGGACAACCACCGCCGCTTTGCGTTGCTGGGGTGGATGGCCTGTGAACTGGCGAAAGGGCTCGATCATTATTGGCGGCCCAAAGTGGTGCATGCGCATGATTGGCATGCCGGGTTAGCCTGCGCTTATCTGGCGGCCAATGGTTACCCGGCACGCTCTATTTTCACCGTGCATAACCTGGCTTATCAGGGGCTGTTTTCTGCCCATCATATGTCGGAACTGTGGTTGCCACAGCCGTTCCTCAATATTTACGGTCTGGAATTTTACGGGCAGATCTCATTCCTTAAAGCCGGGCTGTTTTTTGCCGATCATATCACTACCGTCAGCCCGACCTATGCGCGTGAGATTACCCGTGCGGAGTTTGGTTATGGTATGGAGGGGTTGTTGCAGGATCGTCAGCGGCAAGGGCGGTTAAGCGGCATTCTTAACGGTGTGGACGACAAAATCTGGGATCCTGCCCATGACGCACGTCTCACCGCGTCTTATGACGCCGATCGTCTGAAGGAGAAGGCAAAAAACAAGGTGCATCTGCAAAAAGCCATGGGGCTGAAAGTGGATGAATCTCTGCCGTTGTTTGCCGTGGTCAGCCGGTTGACCAGTCAGAAAGGGCTGGATCTGGTACTGGATGCGTTGCCTGCGCTGCTTGAACAGGGTGGGCAACTGGCGTTGCTGGGGGCCGGTGATGCGGTCTTGCAACAGGCTTTTCTGGCGGCAGCGGCTGACTACCCTGAGCAGGTAGGGGTGCAGATTGGCTACCATGAGGCGTTTTCCCACCGGATTATCGGTGGTGCGGACGTGATTCTGGTGCCGAGCCGCTTCGAGCCTTGCGGTTTGACTCAGCTTTATGGTTTGAAATATGGAACGTTGCCGCTGGTGCGTCGCACTGGTGGGCTTGCGGATACGGTAGTGGACTGCGCGCTGGAGAATCTGGCCGACGGCACTGCCAGCGGATTTGTGTTTGATGATTGTGACGCCGTTGCCTTGAGTAACGCCATCCGACGCGCCTTGGTGCTCTGGCGCAGGCCAAAACACTGGCGCCACGTGCAACGCCACGCCATGAGGTTGGACTTTGGCTGGCAGGTTGCAGCAAAGGATTATCTGTCGCTTTATCAACGCTTGTTGTAATTACGCACTTGGGATCGAATCATTATGACTTCACCGTTTAGTTACACCTCACCCACGATCAGTGTGGAAGCGCTGAAACACTCTATCGCCTATAAATTGATGTTTATTGTCGGTAAGGATCCGGCGATTGCTACCCAGCACGACTGGTTGAACGCCGTATTGTTTGCGGTACGTGACCGGATGGTAGAACGCTGGTTGCGCTCTAACCGCGCCCAGCTTTCGCAGGACGTGCGGCAGGTTTATTACCTGTCGATGGAGTTCCTGCTTGGCCGTACATTATCAAACTCTCTGTTATCCATGGGGATTTACCGGGATATTGAAGACGCTCTGGACGAAATGGGCCTGAGCCTGAGCGAACTGCTTGAAGAAGAAAACGATCCTGGGTTGGGGAATGGCGGCCTGGGGCGCTTGGCTGCCTGCTTCCTCGACTCGCTCGCCACGCTGGCGTTGCCTGGGCGGGGCTACGGTATTCGCTATGAATACGGCATGTTCAAGCAGAACATTGTTAACGGCCAGCAGATGGAGTCGCCAGATTACTGGTTGGAGCATGGTAACCCGTGGGAGTTCCCGCGCCACAACACTCGCTATAAGGTGCGTTTTGGCGGGCGTGTCCAGCAGGAAGGCGTGAAAGCACGCTGGCTGGAAACCGAGGAGATCGTGGCTATCGCTTACGATCAGGTGATCCCGGGGTTTGATACTGATGCCACCAACACGCTGCGCTTATGGAGCGCGCAGGCCAGTAATGAAATCAACCTGGGTAAATTCAATCAGGGTGATTATTTCGCTGCGGTGGAAGATAAAAACCACTCCGAGAACGTGTCGCGCGTGCTCTATCCAGACGACTCGACCTATTCTGGCCGTGAACTGCGCTTGCGGCAGGAGTATTTCCTGGTATCGGCCACGGTGCAGGATATTCTCAACCGTCACTGGACGATGCACAAAACCTTCGACAATCTGGCCGATAAGATTGCCATTCACCTGAATGACACCCACCCGGTACTGTCGATTCCTGAACTGATGCACTTATTGATTGATGAGCACAAATTCAGTTGGTTGGATGCGTGGGCGGTGGTGGAGAAGGTGTTCTCTTATACCAACCATACGCTGATGAGCGAAGCGCTGGAGACCTGGCCGGTCGATATGCTGGGCAAGATCCTGCCGCGCCACCTGCAGCTTATTTTCGAAATCAACGATCACTTCCTCAAGCAGGTTCAGGAAGCGATCCCAGACGACAACGAACTGTTGTCGCGCGTCTCCATCATTGATGAAACCAATGGTCGGCGGGTGCGTATGGCGTGGTTGGCGGTGGTCGCCAGCCATAAAGTGAACGGCGTTTCTGCATTGCACTCTGAGCTGATGGTGCAGTCTCTGTTTGCCGATTTTGCTCGGATATTCCCGGATCGCTTCTGCAATAAAACCAACGGGGTGACGCCGCGCCGCTGGCTGGGGCTGGCTAACCGACCATTGTCGAAAGTGCTGGATGACAGCATTGGCCAGCATTGGCGTACCGATCTCAGCCAACTTGCTGAAATCAAACCTAATGTGGATTACCCGAGTTTCCTGCAGGCGGTACAGGCGGCCAAGCGCCAGAATAAAGAGCGTTTGGCGAGCTACATCGCCAAAAAACTCAACGTAGTGGTAAACCCGGATGCGCTGTTTGACGTGCAGATCAAACGTATCCACGAATATAAGCGCCAACTGCTTAACGTGCTGCATGTGATCACTCGCTATAACCGTTTGTTGCAGGATCCAGAAAGCAAGAGCGTGCCACGCGTGGTGATTTTTGCCGGTAAAGCGGCTTCGGCGTACTACGCCGCCAAGCAAATCATCCGTTTGATCAACGATGTGGCGAAGGTGATCAATAACGATCCACGGGTACATGACGATCTGAAAGTAGTGTTCATTCCGAACTACGGCGTGAGCCTGGCGCAGATGATCATTCCAGCGGCGGATCTTTCCGAGCAGATCTCGCTGGCGGGGACTGAAGCATCAGGCACCAGTAACATGAAGTTTGCTCTTAACGGCGCGCTGACTATTGGCACGCTGGACGGTGCAAACGTCGAAATGCGCGAGCATGTTGGTGAAGAGAATATCTTCATTTTCGGCAACACCGCTGAGCAGGTAGAAGAGTTGCGCCGTACGGGCTATAACCCACGGCAGTATTTTGAGCAGGACGCCGAGCTGCATCAGGCATTGACGCAGATTGCCACTGGCGCGTTCAGCCCGGAAGAACCGCAGCGTTACAGTAACCTGTTCGATTCACTGGTTAATCTGGGCGATCACTACCAACTGTTGGCAGATTACCGCAGTTATGTGGATACGCAGGATAAAGTGGACGAGGTGTATCTCAATCAGGACGACTGGACGCGGCGTGCAATATTGAATATTGCCAATATGGGCTATTTCTCGTCTGATCGTACCATTCAGGAATACGCGGACGACATCTGGAACATTAAACCGATCAAGCTGTAATAGAAAAGGGCCGAAAATCGGCCCTGAAGTGACAAATGACTGGGGCTCAGCAGATTGAGCCTCTTTTTTTGCCTTGAGATTAAGACGCCAGCGACAGTGCCTTCGGCTTCGCGTTTTCCGCTAACCAGGCTTGTACCCGTGCCTGCTGGGCTTCATCAAGCCACATACCCAACTTGGTGCGGCGCCAAATGGCATCATCCAGCTCGATAACCCACTCTTTTTCCACCAGATAACTCAGCTCAGCCTCATACAGACCGTGGCCAAAGTCTTCACCCAATTCGCTCAGGCTACCGGCATTCGCCAGAATCAGTTCGCTGTGGCTGCCGTAAGTGCGGGCGTAGCGGCGGGCCAGCGATTCTGGCAACCAGCTATGTTGACGGCGTAACTTGGCGGCATAGCTGTCGCGATCGCCACCGATATCACCACCGGGCAGTGCGCCGTTTTTGGTCCACGCCGGGCCAGAGCCTGGGTAATACTGGGCCAGTTTTTCCATCGCATGCTCAGCCAACTTGCGGTAAGTCGTGAGTTTGCCACCGAATACGGAAAGCAGCGGGGCTTTGCCCTGCTCATCGTGGACATCCAAGGTGTAGTCACGGGTAACCGCCTGCGGTGAATCTGACTCATCGTCACACAGTGGGCGCACGCCGGAATAAGTCCAGACGATATCGTCACGGCCAAGCTGCTTCTTGAAGTGATCGTTATACACTTTTAACAGATAGTCGATTTCGTTATCGTCGATCTTCACGTCTTTCGGGTCGCCGTGGTATTCCACGTCAGTGGTGCCGATGATCGAGAATTCATCCAGCCACGGAATAACGAACACGATGCGGTGATCTTCGTTTTGCAGAATGTACGACTGTGGCTGGTTATGCGCTTTGGGTACCACAATGTGGCTGCCTTTGATCAAACGGATGCCGTAAGGCGATTTGAGCTGCAGGCCGTCGTCGAAGAAATGTTTCACCCATGGGCCGGTGGCATTGACCAACCCTTTGGCACGCCAGGTGAAGGTTTTGCCGCTGTCGACATCAGTGGCTTCTACCACCCACAGGCCGTTTTCACGCCAGGCGCGGGTGACTTTAGTGCGGGTGCGCACTTCGCCACCGTGCTTAACCACTTCTTGCGCGTTCAATACCACCAGGCGAGCATCGTCTACCCAGCAGTCTGAATATTCGAAACCGCGCGTTAATTCTGGCTTCAGCACCGATTCTGGTCCAAAGCGCAACCCTTTACTGCCTGGCAGGCTGGTGCGTTTACCCAAGTGATCGTACAGGAACAGGCCAGTGCGGATCATCCAGGCTGGGCGCAGATGCGGCTGGTGCGGCAGGCGGAAGCGCATCGGGAAAGCAATATGCGGAGCCAGTTTGAGCAGCACTTCGCGCTCGGCTAGTGCCTCACTTACCAGGCGGAATTCGTAGTGCTCCAGGTAGCGCAGGCCACCGTGGATCAGCTTTGAACTGGCGGAAGACGTAGCACAGGCCAAGTCTTGCGCTTCCAGTAGCAGAACGGACAGCCCGCGCCCGGCCGCATCTGCGGCGATGCCAGCACCATTGATGCCGCCACCGATCACGATCAAGTCTTTGGTTTCCACGTTAACTTCCTCCAGATGTTCGGAATAGCTCTTTAATGTTCGTTTTCGCTCATTATTGTAATCAAAAACCAACAAACAAGCCAAGAGTTAACCAAAAAAAACATTCTGGCGTGATAAAGGTAACGATTTAGTGATGATCGGCATTGGATGCTGTTCACTAAGCGGTCTGCTTATCGCCGAACGATGAGAGAAAGTCATTTTTTTGAGCTGGATTATGTGAGCTTGGGTAAGCTGCATATTTGTACTGGCTTTTTTTTGATCAAACTGGCAGATTAAACCACAGTCTACACATGGTTAACGTATTAAATCGCAATCACACATTATATTTTCATATGATGCCTTTTATTTTAATTTTTCAAATTATTGATTTTTATCATCTTTCAATCAGGCTATAAAAATAAAACATTGCGCCCAACAAAATAACATCTCCTCGGCAATAAAAAACCTCTCTATAGTTCCCCCCATCGCAAGACAATATACCCGTTATGAAAAATCTAATTGGTTAGAAATGACACCATATATCCTAAATAATCAATCTTAGAGAAACTCAGATTAATAACTCACCATCTTAAGGTTTTCTAAAGCCCATATAAATAACCAGACTATTAACGCGTGCTGGTAATTAGCAGAAAAAGTTGAGTAAAAAATTCCATGTTTTGTGAATAATATTCACAAGCATGTTAATCGGGCACTATTGGCCGAGCGGTTATCAACCAAACCAATAGTATTATCTACTCTAAATAATTCAAATTGTACGCAAGCTAATGCAAAGGCAATTTGAGCTATTACTGGGTTATGGAACGATGCTAATGCATCAAATTAAGTCATAAATACGGAATCTCGTATTTTCAAGGAAAGTATTAAATGAAAAAGAATATTATCGTTGCTGCCCTGGCCGCTGTTGCTGCTATGAGTTCTGCTTCTGCGTTTGCTGTAGATGGCCAGATCAACTTTACGGGTGAGATCATCGATTCCGCCTGTGAAGTGGTGAACAACGTGAGTGCTCCGCTGAACGTTGAGCTGGGGAAAGTGGCTAAAACGGCTTTCTCTGGCGCTGGTGATACCGCTTCAGCAACCAAATTTACCCTGCAACTGAAAAACTGCCCAGTTTCAGTGACTGGCGCAGCAGTGAAATTTGAAGGTGCCGCTGCCGCTGGTGACAACAGCGTTCTGGCACTGACCCAGGGCGCTGGCGTGGCCACCGGCGTGGGCATTCAACTGAGTGATGCTTCTGCAACCGCTCTGCAATTGAACACCGCTTCAGCCACCTATCCACTGGTATCTACCGGTGTTAATAACCTGGACTTCGTTGCTCGTTATATTGCAACCGAAACTGAAGTGGGTGTAGGCCAGGCGAATGCCGTAGCCAGTTTCACTATTAATTACAACTAAAAATCAGCCTGATAAAAAGTTGTGAAATAACGGGGGGAATACTCCCCGTTATTATTGAATCTTTATTTTTGGAATCAAGATATATGAATTTTTCACCTGCATTAATTTTAGCCCTGTTATTCACCATAAATGTGGCACAGGCGGGTGTCATTGTGGGAGGAACCCGGCTGATTTATGACGGCGATAAGAAGGAGTCTTCACTGAGCGTCAAAAACCCGGATAACTCGCCTTATTTAATCCAGAGCTGGATTGAGACGACCGGTGGTGTTGAGAAAGCCCCCTTTATAGTGACGCCACCGCTATTCCGCTTGGATGGCGGCAGGGAGAACGTACTGCGCATAGTACGGGCGGGCGGCAATCTGCCTGCGGATAAAGAATCGTTATTCTGGATGAATATCAAGTCTATTCCGTCTGCTGATCAAGGCGTTGATAAGAACACGTTGCAAATTGCCGTTAAGACACGCATCAAACTGATCTATCGCCCGCAAGGGGTGAAAGGCAATCCAGAAGAAGTGGCAGGCAAGCTGGTCTGGCAGCGCAAGGGCAATCAGCTGCAAGTCACCAATCCCACCCCATTCTATATGAACTTTCAAGGGGTGAAGGTGGCTGGCAAGGAGGTGAAAGAAGTGACCTATGTTGCCCCTGGCAGCACCGCCAGCTTCACCTTGCCGCAAGGGATCAGTGCTGGCCGCATAAGCTGGAAAATCATTAATGATTACGGCGGCTCAGGCAAAGAGCATACCGGAACGCTGTAAACGGGGCGGATGGGCAGGCTGCAAGAGGCACTGTAACTCATCTGGGAAGAAAGGGGCTTGGGAGAAAGGACGTTCTCCTCTCGGCTATCAGGTTAAACAAGTGAGTCGTCGTAAAGGTCAGTGACATGTCTAGGAATTGGGTAAAAAGTAAGCCTTCGCAGCGCGTCAGCCCGCTTGCTTATTTCATTGCTACGCAACTGCTGCTGGGGGGAACTTCCTTTGGCGCACAGGCCCGTGAATCTTTCAACCCGGCTTTATTGGAGGTCGGTAATCCCCATCACGACAGCACTGACCTGAGCGTGTTTGAAGTGTCGTGGATCAGTATTACCGGACACCTCAATAGCCTGTTAATTTAATGACAGCCAATTGAGGTAATTGATAATGACTCAACCTAAACAGACCAAACGCCGTTTTTCTCCTGAATTCGAACTGGAAGCTATTGAGCAGGTCGTTAAGTATCAGCGGTCAACCATCGAGGTTGCACGCGCTCTGGAGTTGGACCCCAGCCAATTGCGTAAATGGATACGCCAGTACAAAGAAGAAGTCAGCGGGGTGACGCCGGACAATCCTGCACTGACACCAGAGCAACGTGAAATCCAGTCGCTCAGAGCGCAGAT
>NZ_JQEI01000026.1 GCF_000743355.1 Serratia sp. Ag1 | reverse complement strand
CAATTAAAAGCTTGATGTGCTGCAACATGTGCAGCGATGCTCGAAAATCAACGTTTGTAATAATTCACTTAAATGAATTACTGCTTGGTCACTCTTCAAGACTTGATATTTTTTGTGCTGCCGAAGCAGCTGGATATCGTCTTGTGAGTGCCCACACAGATTGTCTGATAAATTGTTAAAGAGCGTGGTTACCGGGTTGTTTCTCGGTAACGCGGGAGGCAGATAATACGCTTTCCCGCTGAAGAGTCAACCTTTTTTCTCTTGCGAGAACCGGTATCTTTACCGGGTTGATTCTTCCTGCCTGGGCGACGTGTTGGTCGTTGTTCCCGGTCAGTGGAGGCGCATTATAGGGAGTTCCGCGCAGGCCGCAACCCCTAAATTCAAAAAACGGTTCAATCGCTCAATAAAAACACAAAAAAGCCATTTTCGAGTATTTATCGTCCTAAAATGACCGTTTTCAGGTTGGGGAACCGCAGAAATACACCAACAGCAACCCCATAAAAAGAACCGGGGCAGTAAGAACTGCCCCTATCTATAGCCGAAATACCGGTAATGCTTATTGCTTAGCAACGATATGTTCGTTTTCCACATCCAGCGTCACATGTTTACCCGGTATCAGCTTCCCTGAAAGGATTTGCTGCGCTAACGGGTTTTCGATTTCCTGCTGAATTGCACGCTTCAATGGTCGAGCCCCATAAACAGGGTCATAACCGGTTTTACCCAGCAACTCCAACGCAGGCTCCGTGATACTGACTTCATAGCCACGTTCTTCCAGTCGTTTATACAGACGCGCCAACTGAATCTTAGCGATTGCTGCAATATGTTTCTGACCAAGTGGGTGGAAGACCACCACTTCATCGATACGGTTGATGAATTCCGGGCGGAAATGATGACTTACCATCTCCATCACTGATTCCTTCATCTGCGCATAGTTAACCTTCCCAAAGTGCTCCTGAATCATATCCGAGCCCAGGTTAGAGGTCATAATCACCACGGTATTGCGGAAATCAACGGTACGACCTTGTCCGTCGGTCAGTCGTCCATCGTCCAACACCTGCAATAGAATGTTGAACACATCCGGATGCGCTTTTTCTACTTCATCAAGTAGGATCACAGAATAAGGCCGACGGCGTACCGCTTCCGTCAAATAGCCGCCTTCTTCATAGCCGACATAGCCAGGAGGTGCCCCCACCAGCCTTGAGACCGAGTGTTTTTCCATAAACTCGGACATGTCGATGCGCACCATAGCATCGTCACTGTCAAACAAGAATGAAGCCAACGCTTTACACAGCTCGGTTTTACCTACCCCAGTTGGGCCAAGGAACAGGAATGAACCGATCGGTCGATTCGGATCAGAAAGGCCTGCACGGCTACGGCGAATAGCATTCGATACTGCAACCACGGCTTCATCCTGGCCAATCACCCGCGAATGCAGCTCTTGCTCCAGGCGCAACAGTTTGTCACGCTCGCCTTCCAGCATTCTGGCAACCGGAATACCTGTCGCTTTTGCCAGCACTTCGGCAATTTCCGCATCGGTAACACGGTTACGCAGCAACTTCATCGTTTTGCCTTCGGCCTGCGTCGCGGCAGCAAGTTGTTTCTCCAGCTCTGGAATTTTGCCGTACTGCAACTCAGACATGCGAGCAAGGTCACCTAAGCGACGAGCCTGCTCCAGGGTAATTTTGGCTTGTTCAAGTTCAGCCTTGATATTCTGCGTACCAGAAAGCGAGGCTTTTTCCGCTTTCCACTCTTCTTCCAACTCAGAATACTCACGCTCTTTCTGCTCAAGCTCACTGCTCAGCATTTCCAAGCGTTTCTTACTGGCATCATCAGATTCTTTATTCAGCGCCTGCTGTTCCAGTTTCAACTGGATGATACGGCGTTCCAGACGATCGAGCGATTCCGGCTTGGAATCCATCTGCATGCGTATACTGGATGCGGCTTCATCAATTAAGTCGATGGCTTTATCCGGTAACTGACGATCGGAAATATAGCGATGCGATAAGGTCGCCGCAGCCACAATCGCCGGATCGGTAATCTGCACATGGTGATGCAGTTCGTAACGTTCTTTCAGCCCACGCAGAATGGCGATGGTATCTTCGACCGTAGGTTCTGCCACATAGACCTTCTGGAAACGACGCTCAAGCGCGGCATCCTTCTCTATATACTGGCGATACTCATTCAGCGTGGTTGCCCCAACGCAATGCAACTCGCCGCGGGCAAGCGCAGGTTTAAGCATATTGCCCGCATCCATCGCACCATCGGCCTTACCGGCGCCCACCATGGTGTGCAGTTCGTCGATAAACAGAATAACGCTGCCTTCCTGTTTGGAAAGATCGCTCAATACACCTTTCAGGCGCTCCTCAAACTCGCCGCGATATTTGGCCCCGGCAATCAGAGCTCCCATATCCAGAGAAAGTACACGCTTGTGCTTAAGCCCTTCCGGCACTTCACCGTTAATGATGCGTTGTGCCAAACCTTCAACAATGGCGGTCTTACCGACACCCGGTTCACCGATCAGAACCGGGTTGTTTTTGGTTCGACGTTGCAATACCTGAATGGTACGGCGAATCTCTTCATCACGACCAATAACCGGGTCAAGTTTACCCTGCTCAGCACGCTCAGTAAGATCGATGGTGTACTTCTTCAACGCCTGACGCTGATCTTCAGCACCTTGGTCATCCACGCTGTCGCCACCCCGCATTTGTTCAATGGCTTTAGATATTTTATCAGCCGTCGCGCCAGCGGCTTTTAGCAGGTCGGTCAACGTACCACGATCTTCAAGTACCGCCAGAACAAACAGCTCGGAAGAAATAAATTTGTCGGCGCGCTTTTGCGCCAGTTTGTCACACAGGTTAAGTATGCGTACCAGTTCGTGTGATGGCTGAACATCACCACCGGTACCTTCAACTTGTGACAGACGAGACAGCGCCTGATCGATTTCGCTGCGTACACGCCCAGCATCGATCCCGGCAGAAGTTAATAATGGGCGAACCGTGCCTCCATCCTGATTGAGCAATGCACTCATCAAATGTAACGGTTCGATAAATTGATTGTCGCGCCCTAGGGCCAAAGATTGGGCATCGGCGAGGGCAAGCTGGAATTTATTGGTAAGACGATCCAGACGCATAACACCTCCAATAGTGTTCAAAATTGCTACAGGAGATTAAATGAGGTCATCCCTCAAATTTTCAAGGTTATTTTGACACTATATTTAGGTACAACGTCATGCATCTGTGGATCGTCCTAGGGCAGTAGGTTATATCACCCAGATCAAACTTGCCAGACGTCCGGTTACTCCATCGCGCCGATAGGAGAAAAAATGACTCATTTCAGTCACTGTGCAACGATTCCCACCGTAAATGGCGAAAATACCCGCTCGCTGAAGGCGCTGGCGAGCCAAATGGTAGATGTCAGCGAGGAATTTTTCACCCCGAGGAGTAAATGCTGAAACAGCAGCATGGTCGGCAGCAATAAATGCTGCACGCACTTCCGCCCCCACTTCAAACTGCCGTGGGCCGATTGCTGGGCCGAGCCAAGCGGTGATCTTACTCGGCGCTGCAGTAAAACGTTCTACCGTACGTTCCAAGATACCATCACAGAGCCCACGCCAACCCGCGTGGGCTGCCGCCACTTCGTCACCAGCCTGTGAAGCAAACAGTACCGGCAGACAATCTGCCGTCATCACCGTACACACCTGCCCTAGCTGGTTGCTGTAAGCCGCATCGGCCTGCAAGTCGCTGGGTATTTTGCCGTCTAACTCCAGCACACGCGTCCCATGCACTTGCTCCAACCAATATGGCATCTGCGGCAAACCAGCGCCCTCGACCAGCCGTTGGCGATTACAAGCCACTGCATGCATGGTATCGCCTACGTGAGCCCCAAGGTTCAAGGAGTCGTAAGGTGGTAGGCTGATACCACCATGGCGAGTAGTGCTGCAGGCTTTTACCCCAGCCGGTATTGGCCAATCGGGCAGAATGAGCGAGTCCATTACCAATCCATCTGATCTTTGAATTCTTCGGTATCGGCTTTCAACGTATTGATCAGATCAACCATATCCTGTGGCAATGGCGCATGCCATTCCATCTGGATGCCACTGATCGGATGATACAAACGCAGCATCGTGGCATGCAGCGCCTGGCGATCAAACCCACGGAGGGTGCTGATAAACGACTCAGATGCCCCTTTCGGCGGACGCGGACGGCCACCGTACAGCGGATCGCCCACCAACGGATGGTTGATATGCGACATATGGACACGGATTTGGTGAGTTCTGCCGGTCTCCAGGCGCAAGCGCAGGCGAGTATGTGCGCGGAAATGCTCCATAATACGGTAATGGGTTACTGCGGGCTTTCCCATAGGATGCACGGCCATATGGGTGCGTTTGGTGGAATGGCGCGCAATCGGCTCTTCCACTGTGCCACCCGCCGTCATCGTACCAATCGCCACCGCTTCATATTCACGGGTAATTTCACGCGCCTGTAACGCTTCTACCAAGCGGGTCTGTGCCGGAACGGTTTTCGCCACCACCATCAGACCAGTGGTATCTTTATCCAGACGGTGAACAATACCCGCACGCGGTACATCGGCAATTTCCGGATAATAGTGCAGTAACGCATTAAGCACCGTACCATCAGGGTTGCCTGCACCCGGGTGTACTACCAGATCACGGGGTTTGTTAATCACCAGGATATCGGCATCTTCATAGACGATGTCCAAGGCGATATCCTGCGGTTCCCAACGGGCGTCTTCTTCTATCTGTGCATCAATGGCGACCGTTTCCCCCCCCAGGACCTTCTCTTTCGGCTTGTTGACGGTTTTACCATTGACCTGCACCCGGTCTTCCAGGATCCAATCTTTTATGCGTGATCTGGAATAATCAGGGAACAATTCAGCCAAAGCCTGATCTAAACGTTGTCCGAGTTGCGTTTCGGCAACCGTTGCGGTGAGTTGTACTTGTTGTGCCATATACAGGATTCTTCGTTAACGTTGGGTTTTCACGGCGATGCCGTTTAATATAATGTGCTATTGTAACTGGTCTTTTGTCGGGAGCTTAACGGACAGTCTCCCGGAATAACACCCTGAGGATAATCAAAACGTCATGACGCGTATGAAATATCTGGTGGCGGCAGCCACGTTGAGCCTGGCGCTGGCTGGTTGCTCCACATCCAAGGATGCGGTTCCCGACAACCCACCTTCGGAAATCTATGCTACTGCCCAGCAAAAACTGCAGGACGGGGACTTTAAGGGCGCGATTAAACAACTCGAAGCGTTAGATAACCGCTATCCTTTCGGGCCGTACTCCCAGCAAGTCCAGTTGGATCTGATTTATGCCTACTATAAATCTGCCGATTTACCGATGGCGCAGGCCTCGATCGATCGCTTTATGCGTCTGAACCCTACGCACCCGAACATTGATTACGTCATGTACATGCGCGGTCTGACAGATATGGCGCTGGACGACAGTGCGTTGCAAGGCTTCTTCGGGGTTGACCGCTCTGACCGCGATCCGCAGCATGCTCGCATCGCTTTTCGCGATTTCAGCCAGCTACTTCAGCAGTATCCGAACAGCCAGTACGCCACTGACGCTTACAAACGTCTGGTGTTCCTGAAAAACCGTCTGGCTAAGTATGAGCTTTCGGTGGCGGAATACTACACTAAACGCGGTGCTTACGTCGCGGTTGTTAATCGCGTTGAGCAGATGATGCGTGAATTCCCAGATACTAAAGCGACTCGCGATGCGTTACCGCTGATGGAAAACGCCTACCGTCAACTGGAGTTGAACGCGCAGGCGGACAAAGTGGCGAAAATCATCGCTGCTAACCCGGCGTAACAATGTAGGCTGTAACAGGTACAAAAATGGCAGCTTAGGCTGCCATTTTCATTGGCGGCAAATTCAGGTAAGCAAAGTAGACTCACAAGATAAAACAACATATTAACAAGGCGGTAGGCACGTTAACCTATCGATAATGCGCGCTCTATTGGCAAGACTCAAGCGTTAGATAACTATTTCAGAGCCTAAATCACAGATCGAGTTAACTTTGCAAGAAGTGACAAAAAAACGTGATTTCTTTCACCCATTTCAACAAAAAGAGGGTTATGCTGAATATATCCAAGACGGAAAGACAGAGAGGTAGGTTATATGACAGTCAACATTACCAGCAAACACATGGATATCACCCCCGCAATCCGTAGTCACGTCGAAGACCGTCTCACTAAACTGGATAAATGGCAGGCCCAGCTGATCAACCCTCATATTGTTTTGTCTAAAGAACCTAAAGGGTTTGCTGTAGACGCTACCATTACCACACCTAACGGCCCGCTGGTTGCCAGCGCCAAGCATGAAGATATGTATACCGCCGTTAATGACCTGATCGCCAAACTTGAGCGACAGCTGAATAAAGTGCAGCACAAGAGTGAAGCACGCCGCGCATACGCGAGTGTGAGAGACCTCGCCCCTGAAGTGGCACCGGAAGAGTAATCACTTTTCCACGGTTGTTTTACATCAAACGCGCTCGAGGGCGCGTTTTTTGCCTGTCGGTTTTTATTGACAGGACGAAAAGCCTGCGGTTACCTTAACCCTGTACACACCTATTTTTTGGATACCAATGACGCGTAAACCGTTTTTCTTCGCATTCTTTTTTACCTTCCCCTGATTGGGAGGCGTTTCGTCGTGTGATAAAGAATGCGAAGACGAACCACTAAGCCTCCTGAAACCAGGGGGCTTTTTTTATGGCGATTCAACGACTATGCCCAAAATAATTCGAGTTGCTTGAAGTATGACGGGTATATAAGAACACAAAACAAGGCTGATTATGACTGATAACCCGTTACTCGTGCTGCGCGAACGAATTAGCGCACTGGACCTGAAACTGCTGGCACTGCTGGCAGAACGCCGTGAACTGGCGGTGGAGGTGGGCAAAACCAAACTGCATTCCCACCGACCAATCCGTGATAAAGAACGTGAACGCGATCTGTTAAACGCACTTATTACCGCCGCCAAACCTTACGACCTGGATGGTTTTTACGTCACCCGTCTGTTCCAGTTGATCATCGAAGATTCCGTGCTCACCCAGCAGGCGCTGCTGCAACATCAGTTGAATCAAATCAGCCAGCACTCCGCACGCATTGCCTTCCTCGGCCCCAAAGGCTCCTATTCACATCTTGCAGCACGCCAATACAGCGCACGCCATTTCGATCAGTTAATCGAATGCGGCTGTCAGAAATTCCAGGACATCTTTGTTCAAGTTGAAACCGGCCAAGCGGATTACGCCATTCTGCCGATCGAAAACACCAGTTCCGGTTCGATCAACGACGTGTATGACCTGCTGCAACATACCAGCCTGTCGATTGTGGGTGAGTTGACGTTGCCGATCGATCACTGTGTGTTGGTTGCAGGCAAAACCGATCTGGAGCAGATCGAGGTCGTTTACAGCCACCCACAACCTTTCCAGCAATGCAGCCAGTTTATTAACCGTTATCCACACTGGAGAATCGAGTATTGCGAAAGCACTGCTGCCGCCATGGAGAAAGTGGCAGAGCTGAATTCACCAAAAGCGGCGGCCTTGGGTAGCGAAGCAGGTGGAGCACTCTATCAGTTGCAGGTACTTGAGCACGATCTGGCTAATCAGCAGCAGAACATCACCCGCTTCATCGTGCTGGCACGCAAGGCGATCGAGGTCTCAGAACAGGTTCCGGCTAAAACCACACTCATTATGGCTACAGGACAACAGTCAGGTGCCCTGGTAGAAGCCTTGCTGGTATTGCGCGACAACGACATCATTATGACCAAATTGGAATCGCGCCCGATCAACGGCAATCCATGGGAAGAGATGTTTTATATTGATGTGCAGGCCAATCTGCGTTCAGAGCCCATGCAGAAGGCGTTGAGAGATTTAGCCCCGATTACCCGCTCATTGAAGGTGCTAGGGTGCTATCCAAGTGAAAATGTAGTGCCAGTCAACCCGTCTTAAAGGCAAAAAAAGAGGTTCGGTAAAACCGAGCCTCTTATCCATCAACAAACAGCGAACTATTGGCGGCTGTCATTTGCCTGTCGCAACAACGAGCGGCTTTCCACCAGGAAGCGCTGGGCATAATCACCAAACCAGTGTTCCACTTTCTGGAAGCTTTGGATAAATGCCTGTTTGTCGCCATGTTCCAGCAGCTGAATCGCCTCACCAAAACGCTGATAGTAACGTTTGATCAGATGAATATTTTCTTCTGAAGACATAATGATATCTGCATACAACTGCGGATCCTGTGCAAACAGGCGGCCAACCATCGCCAATTCCAACCGGTAGATCGGTGAAGACAATGCCAACAACTGCTCCAGTTGAACATTCTCTTCAGCCAGATGCAGGCCATAGGCAAAAGTCGCAAAATGTCGTAGTGCCTGGATAAAAGCCATGTTCTGGTCATGCTCAACGGCGCTGATACGATGCAGCCGTGCGCCCCAGACCTGCAACTGTTCCAGCAACCACTGATAGGCTTCCGGCTGGCGTCCATCGCAATACACCACCACCTGTTTAGCTACACTGCCAACATCCGGGCCAAACATCGGGTGAAGCCCGAGAACCGGCCCACCATGGGCGGCCAGCATGGCCTGCAGTGGCCGATTTTTGACAGAAGCCAGATCGATCAGGATGCAGTCCTCCGGCAACGGTGGCAACTGGCCGATCACCTGTTCGGTGACATGGATAGGTACGCTGACAATCACCATCCCGGCATCAGCCAGCAGAGCATCTGCCTGTGACCAATCTTCCTGATCCAGCACTTTCACCTGATAACCGGACAAGGTCAGCAAGCGGTTAAACAAACGCCCCATCTGACCATTACCACCAATAATGACAATCGGACGCAGTTGCGGACACAGCGTTTTAAAACCTTTGTCATTCTCACTGGTGTAGGACTCACGCATCACCCGGCGTAGCACATCCTCAATCAGATCAGGCGGCACACCCAGGCCTTCGGCCTCTTTACGGCGCGAGAGCAGCATTGCTGCCTCGCGCTCAGGGACATAGACCGGTAAACCGTAGTGACTTTTAACTTCCCCCACTTCCGCAACCAGTTCCAGGCGCTTTGCCAGCAACCCCAGTAATGCTTTATCTACTTCGTCAATTTGATCGCGTAATGCGGTCAGTTCGGCCACCATAACTCACTATTCTCCAGTGCGAGCCGTCAGCACTGCGCCGAGCTCTTGATGCATTTGGCGCAACAAGGTCTCTGTGCTCTCCCAGTTGATACAGGCATCGGTCACTGAAACACCGTAGCGCATCTCTGCGCGCGGCTGTTCAGACGACTGATTCCCTTCATGCAGATTACTCTCCAGCATAATACCAGTGATTGAACGGTTACCTGCTTTGATCTGCTCAACGACGGATTCGGCAACAACCGGCTGACGGCGATAATCTTTATTTGAGTTGCCATGGCTGCAATCTACCATCAAGGAAGGTTTGAGTCCTGCATCCTGCATCTGTTTTTCGCAAGCGGCGACGTGCTCAGCGCTGTAGTTTGGCGTCTTGCCACCACGCAGGATCACATGGCCGTCCGGGTTGCCCTGAGTTTGCAGCAAACAGACCTGCCCGGCCTGATTGATCCCGACAAAGCGGTGTTGCATTGAAGCAGCACGCATGGCGTTGATCGCCGTCCCCAGGCTACCGTCCGTGCCATTTTTGAAGCCGACCGGCATTGAAAGGCCAGACGCCATCTCGCGGTGCGTCTGTGATTCTGTGGTACGAGCGCCGATCGCCGACCAACTGAACAGATCGCCCAAGTATTGCGGGCTGTTAGGATCCAACGCTTCGGTAGCCAGCGGCAAGCCCATGCCCACCAGATCCAACAGCAGACGACGCGCGATGTGTAACCCGGCCTCAACATCAAACGTTCCATCCATATGAGGATCGTTGATCAACCCTTTCCAACCAACCGTGGTTCTTGGCTTTTCGAAATAGACACGCATAACGATATACAGCTGATCGCTCAGTTCAGCCGACAGCACTTTCAGACGACGCGCGTAATCCAGTGCCGCATCAGGATCATGGATCGAACAAGGCCCACACACTACCAACAGGCGGTGATCCTGCCCTTTCAGAATGTTGGCAATGGTTTGGCGCGCAACAGAGATTTCATTCTCATCGCGAGCGCTGAGTGGGTGTTGGTTTTTCAGCTCTTCCGGGGTAATCAGAACCTGTTCAGCACTGATGTGTACGTTGTTGAGCGCGTCTTTTTGCATGATGCTATTCCTGTCTTGTGCCGTTATACGTGAATGTTGATAGTCGTTCGACTGTTATGCCGCCTACATTACCATGCAATGTAAAGATTTCAATCCATTTAATGTAAATAAAAAATTACCATTACAAGCATCCGGCCAGTAAAGCTCAAAAAACACAAATAAAACAATTCAATTAATTGTTTTATATGGCAAAATAAAGCAAGAGGCATTGGTAAATCCTACCTGACCATCTCGCGACTTCACGCAAATACACGCCATGTGTACCAAAATATTTACACCAAAGACCATCCTCATGAAGACAGAACCTTCGTGACTCCCTAAAAGGGGGAGTGGTATGAACGACATAACCAACGCGACATACGACGTGCAGCATGGCAATTATTAGCCCCCGCGAATTAAACAACTAAAAAACAATTACCCTACAATTAACTGGCAATTAATTTTCAATAATTATTCAATTCAATTTATTCCTGAAAATTTAAAATAAGTATTGAATAAAAATTGCTTAATCTCACAGTTATCCCTCGCTAAATAAATAATCATGGCTGCAAATCGCTTGCACCTCTTAAGAGGTAATCTGCAGAGACAGAGCCCGCCTCATCTGCCTTGAGAGGTGATAAACGTTAGCATTTTTTCATTTTCCACAAGGGACACTCATGATAACTCTGGAATTCGCGATTATTATTCTCTGCTTATTAGTCGGCACCCGATTTGGTGGTATGGGGCTCGGTTTAATTAGCGGCATTGGTTTATTCCTGCTGTGCTTTATATTCGGGCTTGAGCCCGGAAAACCTCCTGTTGATGTCATGCTGACTATTCTGGCGGTCATTGGCTGTGCTTCGGTTTTACAAACCGCTGGCGGCCTGAATGTTATGATGCAATATGCTGAACGCTTGCTACGCCGCCACCCTCAGCACATTACGTTGTTAGCCCCGTTCACCACCTGGATGCTGACATTTTTGTGCGGCACCGGGCATGTGGTCTACACCATGTTCCCGATTATCTCCGACATCGCCATCAAAAAAGGGATCCGTCCTGAACGCCCGATGGCCGTGGCCTCTGTTGCTTCGCAAATGGCTATTACCGCTTCACCCGTTTCCGTGGCCGTTGTCTCGTTGGTTTCGATCATTGCTGCCGGTCATGGTATCGGTAAGGCTTATACACTGGTTGAAATTCTTGCGGTCTCTATTCCTGCTTCATTGGTTGGGGTCATGATGGCCGCCTTGTGGAGCCTGCGCCGTGGTAAAGATCTGGATAAAGATCCTGAGTTCCAAGCGAAAATTCAGGACCCAGAGCAACGCGCGTACATTTATGGCAGTACCGAAACGCTGCTCAACCAGAAATTCCCGAAACAGGCTTATTGGTCCACGGCCATTTTCTTCGCTGCCATCGCTATTGTGGTACTGCTGGGGGCCTTTGCTGAGATACGCCCTTCGTTTGCTGATGCAAAAGGCGTGCTCAAACCGCTGTCGATGAATCTGGTTATCCAGATGATGATGCTCATTGCCGGTGCCGTCATCCTGATGGGTTGCAAAGTGAAGCCGGGAGATATCGCTAACGGTGCCGTGTTCAAAGCCGGGATGGTGGCCATTTTCTCGGTATTCGGTGTAGCCTGGATGAGCGATACCTTTTTCCAGGCGCATATGGGCGATTTAAAACTGCTGTTGGAGGATGTCGTCAAAAGCCAGCCTTGGACTTACGCTATCGTACTGTTCCTGGTATCAAAACTGGTCAACAGCCAAGCCGCTGCTCTGACCGCGATTGCTCCGATGGCATTGCAGTTAGGCGTTGACCCTAAAATGTTGTTGGCATTTTTCCCTGCCGCTTATGGTTACTTTGTCTTACCAACCTACCCGAGCGATTTAGCTTGTATCGGTTTTGACCGTTCGGGGACGACGCGAATCGGCAAATTTATCATCAATCACAGCTTTATCATTCCAGGGCTGATTGGTGTGCTGTGCTCTTGCATCACCGGTTATATTCTGGTGACCACCTTCCTGTAACAACCTCTGCACGGCAACGAATGGCTACCGTTGCCGTGCAACCAGGCCTCGCGCCAGTAACAGGCCAAACATTCAGGGTAAAAGCATTTTGTACCGTGAAGGTGAGTAAATTCAGTAGAAGAAAAATGAATAAGTCGCGAATAAAAATTAAAAACTTAAGCTAATCGAAGCTATTTTGGTCGCCATGATGAACCGATATAATGTGAGCGTTATCACCTATTATCACTTTCAACAACTGGATCCAAAATGCTTTCTTTACGCGCTCGCCGCGCCATTCCGCTGTATTTCAGCTGCTTGACCGCTTTCACCAGTATCCCAGCTCTTGCCGACAACACCCTCTTCACCGCGATGGATGACCCTTCCAGCGCCAAGAAGCCGTTTGATGGTAATATTCAGGCGGGCTATAACTCCCAATCGGGCAACTCGCAGAACTCCACCCTGTTAGCCAACACCACCATGACCTGGTTTAACAGCGACACGGCTTATAGCCTGTGGGGCGCAGCCAACAACACCACTTCTTCCAATGTACGCTCTTCAGAAAGATATCAGGCAGGTGGCCGTACCCGTCACAACCTGGCTGACCGTAACTATATGTTTGGTCAGGCCGGTTGGTTGAACGATCGTTTCAACGGCTATAACTCACGTACGACGGTCACTGGGGGTTATGGTCGCCAGATCTTTAGCGATCCGCCTCATGACCTGCGCGTGGAATTCGGCCCAGGCGTGCGCCACGACGAATATCGCGGTGGCGGTCGTTCCACTCGTGCACTGGCTTACGGCGCAGCCAACTATTCTTATCGGTTGACGGACAATGCCCGTTTATCGGAGGGCCTGTCAGCTCTGGCTAACGATGAAACCACCATCAACTCAGAAACCGCGTTGAACGTATCAATCAACGACGATTTCTCTTTGCGCCTGGCTTACACCGTGACATACAACAGCAAGCCTCCGGCCTCAGCACCAAAGAGCACGGACACCACCACTTCTGTCACCCTGGTGTACGGCCTGTAATTCCGCACGTTCCAACGCTTCTCTTCTAAGCCCGTCATTGATGGGCTTTTTATTGAAGATAAAAAAAGGGCTTACCATACGGTAAGCCCTCAATAACTATTAACTTTTGGATGCAGCGTTAGTTAACGCGGTTCAGACGCTCTTTAATACGAGCAGCCTTACCAGTACGCTCACGCAGGTAGTACAGTTTAGCTTGACGAACGGCACCACGACGCTTAACAGTAATGCTGTCGATTACTGGGGAGTGAGTCTGGAATACACGCTCAACACCTTCGCCGTTGGAAATCTTACGAACAGTGAATGCAGAATGCAGACCGCGGTTACGGATAGCGATAACCACGCCCTCAAATGCCTGCAGACGTTTTTTGCTACCTTCAACGACCCATACCTTAACTTCCACGGAATCACCCGGACGGAATGCAGGCACGTCTTGCTTCATCTGCTCTTGTTCAATTTGCTTAATAATGTTGCTCATAATATGTCTCTTACCCTAGGTAAACTGATATATCGGTCCCGTCTGTCTCAGACGTTCCCTTCATAGTCCTGCTGCTTGGTCTGATGTTCCCGTTGGAACTCAGCCAGCAACACCGCTTGCTCGTCAGTCAGAGCTAGGCTTTCTAGAAGTTCAGGTCTTCTAAGCCAGGTACGGCCCAGCGACTGCTTTAAGCGCCAGCGACGTATCTCGGCATGGTTGCCCGACAGTAAAACCGGCGGAACTTCCATCCCTTCCAACACCTCGGGGCGGGTATAATGTGGGCAGTCCAGCAATCCATCAACAAAAGAGTCCTCTTCTGCTGAAGCCTGATGGCCCAGCACACCCGGTATAAAACGGGCGACTGAATCAATCAGAGTCATTGCCGGCAGTTCCCCACCGCTGAGAACGTAATCGCCGATTGACCATTCTTCGTCAATTTCGGTTTGAATCACGCGCTCATCAACCCCTTCATAACGGCCACACACCAGAATCATCTTCTGATTAGCCGCCAGTTCGCGCACACCGTTTTGATCCAGCTTGCGCCCCTGAGGTGACAGATAAATCACCTTTGCTCCCTCGCCTGCCGCTGCTTTTGCTGCATGAATGGCTTCCCGTAAAGGTTGCACCATCATCAACATTCCCGGTCCGCCGCCATAAGGACGGTCGTCCACGGTACGATGCCGATCGTAGGTGAAGTCGCGTGGACTCCAACACTGCACGCTCAGCAGGCCATTTTTTACTGCCCGGCTAGTCACCCCGTAATCGGTGATTGCGCGGAACATCTCAGGAAACAGGCTTACAATACCAATGAACACCAGCCAATCCCCATCTTGTTATTCCACTTGCTTCGACCGCTAAATCCGGAGGTCAAAAACCAGGATCCCACTCAGCCTCAATAATCTTGGCGGCGAGATCGACTTTCTTGATAACCTGCCCATGAAGAAACGGGATCAACCGCTCCTTCATGCCAAATGCATCTTTCAGGTTTGCCCGCACGACCATCACGTCGTTTGAACCGGTTTCCATCATATCAATGACTTTACCCAGCTCGTATCCGGAAGTGGTGACTACCTGGCAACCCATCAGGTCTTTCCAGTAATAATCTTCACCTTCCAGCGGAGGCAACTGGTCGGAATTTACGACAATTTCGCAATTGGTCAGTAAATTCGCCGCATCCCGATCGTCAATACCTTTAACTTTGATGATCAGATCCTGACTGTGGCGCTTCCAGTCTTCCAACTCGATGAGCTGCCACTGACCCGAGCGCTGGATAAACCAAGGCTGATAGTCAAATATGCTTTCGGCGTTTTCGGTGGATGAAAACACTCTGAGCCAACCACGAATGCCGTAAGTAGACCCCATTTTACCGAGTACAATCGGCGCGATCGGTGCTACCGGTTTGAGTTGCTTGCTCATTGCCACCACCGCGACAGATTAAGCTGCTTTCTTGGCTTCTTTGATCAGCGCAGAAACGCGATCAGAAACCGTTGCACCCAGACCCTGCCAGTGCTCAATACGATCCAGGTCCAGACGCAGTGCTTCAGCCTGACCAGATGCGATCGGGTTGAAGAAGCCTACACGCTCGATGAAACGACCATCACGAGCATTACGGCTGTCGGTCACTACTACTTGATAGAACGGACGCTTTTTAGCGCCGCCACGTGCCAAACGAATTGTTACCATAACATCCTCTTTAGTTAATAAAACAGCCGGGCCCCATTGAGGGAACGGGGCCCGGTTGCAATATAAAAAGCCCGAAAATTTTACTCATTTTGGCGCAAAAAGCAATCTAAAGCGTCGCTTGCCAAGAATTCACTTTTGCAGCCTTGATAATTTCGAGCAGTTTTTGCCGCAAGCGGCAACTCTTTGAACGCGTTCACATCTCAAATGCAAACCGTTTTAGCGGCCTAGGAAGCCTGGTGGCATCATGCCTTTCATGCCACGCATCATCTTCGCCATCCCGCCTTTCTTCATCTTTTTCATCATGCGCTGCATCTCGTCAAACTGCTTCAGCAAGCGGTTAACGTCCTGCACCTGCATACCAGAACCTGCCGCGATGCGGCGTTTGCGCGCACCCTTGATAATCTCAGGCTTAGCGCGTTCTTTCAGCGTCATGGAGTTGATAATCGCCTCCATTCGCACCAGAACCTTATCGTCCATCTGTGATTTCACGTTATCTGGCAGTTGCCCGGCACCTGGCAATTTACTCAACATGCTGGCCATACCGCCCATATTGCGCATCTGCTTCAACTGCTCAAGGAAGTCGGTGAGATCAAAACCGTCACCCTTTTTCAGCTTGTTTGCCAGCTTTTCTGCCTGCGCACGGTCAACTTTGCTTTCAATATCTTCGATCAGCGACAGCACATCGCCCATGCCGAGAATACGCGAAGCAACCCGATCCGGGTGGAACGGCTCCAGCGCCTCAGTTTTTTCACCCACACCGAGGAATTTGATCGGCTTGCCAGTGATGTGGCGAATAGACAACGCTGCACCGCCACGCGCATCACCGTCCACCTTGGTCAGCACGACGCCGGTCAGCGGCAACGCTTCGTTGAACGCTTTGGCGGTGTTGGCCGCATCCTGGCCCGTCATGGCATCGACCACAAACAGGGTTTCCACCGGCTTGATCGCCGCATGTACCTGTTTGATTTCATCCATCATCGCTTCGTCAACGTGTAAACGGCCTGCAGTATCGACAATCAGAACGTCGTAAAACTTCAGTTTGGCGTGTTGCAGCGCCCGGTTAACGATATCGATCGGTTTTTCTTGCACGTCAGACGGGAAAAAGTCGATCCCTACGCCTTCTGCCAGAGTGGCCAGTTGTTTGATCGCCGCAGGGCGATAGACGTCGGCAGAAACCACCAGAACTTTTTTCTTCTGTTTTTCTTTCAGAAATTTGCCTAGCTTACCCACGCTGGTGGTTTTACCCGCACCTTGCAAGCCCGCCATCAGCACGACTGCCGGTGGCTGTGCCGCCAGGTTCAGCTCAGTGTTCACTTCCCCCATCGCGGCAATCAGTTCGCTCTTAACGATCTTGACGAATTCTTGCCCCGGCGTCAGGCTTTTGTTCACTTCATGACCCACCGCACTCTCTTTAACGCGGTTGATGAAGTCACGCACCACTGGCAGCGCAACGTCCGCTTCCAGCAGCGCCATACGCACTTCACGCAGGGTATCTTTGATATTCTCTTCGGTCAGCCGCCCACGGCCACTGATATTGCGCAGGGTGCGCGACAATCGATCGGTTAAATTTTCAAACATCGTCTCATGCTCAACGTAAGAGTCAGGCCGCAGTGGCGACACAATTGCGGCGATTATAACACGAAGCAAACGCGATCTCTGCCTCGGCGTTGGAGATCGGTTGGTCTCAGGCACGCTCGACGTTATACTGAGATTCCAATTAACCACGCCGATATTAAATAACGCTATGCCAGTTTTCTCTATTGTGGCTTTGATAGCCTACCTGTTGAGCCTTGGACTGATTATTCCCAGTTTGTTGCGGAAGAATAGCGCTTACCGTCGGCTGGCTATCGTTTCGGCCATCATCGCGCTGATTTGCCATGCCATAGCACTCCAGCAACGCATTTTCGATGTCAACACCGGGCAAAACCTCAGCCTGCTGAACATTGGTTCGGTTGTCAGCCTGATCATCTGTTCGGTGATGACCTTCGTCGCTTCACGCGATCGCGGCTGGTTCCTGCTGCCCATTATTTACAGCTTTGCGATTATTAATCTGGCCTTAGCCAGCTTTGTGCCTGGTGAGTTCATTACCCATCTGGAAGCCAGCCCAGAACTGATGGTGCATATCGGCCTGGCGCTATTTTCTTACGCCACCCTCATGATTGCCGCACTTTACGCCCTGCAGTTAGCCTGGCTGGACTATCTGCTGAAAAACAAGAAGCTCAGCTTCAGCGCCGATATGCCACCGCTGATGAGCATTGAACGCAAGATGTTCCATATCACCCAGATTGGTGTGGTGCTGCTGACTCTGACCCTGTGTACCGGCCTGCTCTACATGGATAATTTGTTCAGCAAAGAGAACGTGCATAAAGCCGTGCTGTCCATCATGGCGTGGTTTGTCTACATCGTCTTATTATGGGGCCACTATCACGAAGGTTGGCGTGGCCGCCGCGTGGTCTGGTTCAGCTTTGCCGGTGCCTTTCTTCTTACGCTGGCCTATTTCGGCAGCCGCCTGATTCAGGAAGTGATGGTGCGCTAGAATACAATCTAGAGCCCTCATTCCGGTGAGGCTTTCTTTCTCTATGCATAAGGAATATCGCCTTGGAGCATGTTTCGACAGAGACCCTCATTCTCATTCTGGTGATTATGATTGTGATCTCCGCTTATTTTTCGGCATCCGAAACCGGCATGATGACGCTCAATCGCTACCGTTTACGTCATTTATCCAAGCACGGTAATCGGGGCGCTCGTCGGGTGGAGAAACTACTGCAAAAACCCGATCGCCTGATAGGTTTGGTGTTGATCGGCAATAACCTGGTCAATATTCTGGCTTCTGCCTTGGCAACTATCGTTGGTATGCGCCTGTATGGCGATCTCGGTGTAGCCATTGCTACAGGGATCCTGACCTTTGCGGTACTGCTGTTTGCTGAAGTGCTGCCGAAGACCTTTGCGGCGCTTTACCCTGAACGTATCGCGTTTCCCAGCAGTTTTCTGCTGGCACCGTTGCAAAAAGTTATGTTCCCACTGGTGTGGTTGTTAAACGGCCTCACCACCCTGTTCTTACGCATTTTCGGGATCCGCACCAATGTACGGATCAGCGGGGCCTTGAGCCAAGATGAACTACGCACCATCGTGAATGAATCGCAGTCAAAGATTTCGCGTCGTAATCAGGACATGCTGATTTCGGTGCTGGATCTGGAGAAAGTCACGGTAGACGACATTATGGTGCCGCGTAACGAAATCGTCGGTATCGATGTCAATGATGACTGGAAGTCGATCATGCGCCAGCTCACCCACTCCCCACATGGCCGCATTGTGCTGTATCGCAGCTCGCTGGACGACTCCATCGGCATGCTGCGCGTACGTGAAGCCTACCGTCTGATGACTGAAAAGAAAGAGTTCAACAAAGAAAACCTGTTGCGCGCCGCCGATGAGATTTACTTTGTGCCGGAAGGCACACCGCTCAATGTGCAACTGGTTAAATTCCAGCGTAACAAAGAGAAAGTAGGCATTGTGGTCGATGAATACGGCGATATTCAGGGCTTGGTCACGGTAGAAGATATCCTTGAGGAGATCGTTGGTGATTTCACCACCTCAATGTCGCCAACTCTGGCTGAGGAAGTCAATCCACAAAGCGATGGTTCGGTACTGATTGACGGCACAGCCAACGTACGTGAGCTGAATAAGGCCTTCAACTGGAACTTACCCGCTACAGAAGCCCGCACCATCAATGGCATGCTGTTGGAGGCGTTGGAAGAGATCCCCGATATCGGTAAACGGGTGCGTATCGGCCATTACGATATCGATATCCTCGACGTGCAGGACAACATGATTAAACAGGTGCGCGTCACACCAATAAAATCCTTGCAGGCCAGCGTACAGAATCATTAATTACGCTTTGATATAAAAAGAAAAAGACGCGGATTCGCGTCTTTTTTAGTCTCTGAATGCTGGCAGGACTAAATATGCAGTTCCTGCAGTTTATCTTTTGGCAGTGCCAATTCATCGTTATGGTTCACAGCAACGCCATGGTCGAGAATATGCTTGGCGATCTCCTGCGCTTCTTCCAGCGAATGCATGTGGTAAGTGCCACATTGGAATTCATTGAGCTCAGGAATTTTACGCTGGTCAGTCACTTTCAGCACGTCGGCCATCGCCGCTTGCCAGGCATCGGCCACACGCTGCTCTTCTGGCTCACCAATCAGGCTCATGTAAAACCCAGTACGGCAACCCATTGGTGAAATGTCGATAATCTCCACACCGTTACCATTCAGATGATCGCGCATAAAACCGGCAAACAGGTGCTCTAGCGTATGGATACCACGTTCCGGCATCACTTCCAGATTCGGGCGACAGAAGCGCAGATCGAATACGGTGATGAGATCGCCATGAGGAGTTTTCATGGTTTTAGCAACGCGGACAGCCGGAGCTGCCATACGGGTATGGTCTACGGTAAAACTATCCAACAATGGCATGTGTCCTCCCCTTCATAAATTGCATTTATTCCGAAACTTTTTTCCCGTCACGGGAAACCTTTTTCAACACTGCGAGTCTGAGTATATGAAAGACGCGCATTTGTTATCATCCTCATCCCTGTTATCAGAGATGTATATTTGGCCACATTGACGTGGCCTTTTCTTTTTTAGCTCCCACCGTTTGCTTTCAGGAACTCATCAAAGCTTAACGTATCACTGGCTTCCAGATCGCGCTGACGCTGCCATGATGCTTTCTGCTCCTGAGCCAACTGCTCCTCAGTTAACAGCTCTAGTGGTTCTGTCGTCAGCATCTGGCGATACTGTTCCGCCAAACCAAGGCCAACACGGCCAATGCCTTCGGCTTTCATCGCTTGCAGAATACGGGCCGAGAATGTCAGCTCAGGATCGTCGAACGCCGCGACCAACTCATCACAAACCTGTTGATACTGCTGATTGCCCGCTTCGCTATCCAGCACCTCAGCCACACGCCGTAGATCGCCAAACAACGCTTTCCCCACCTTTTCCAATGGTTCGCGGGTATCATCACAGCCGATACCAATAGTTTGCCCAGGCTTGCGCCCTTCCAGAATCACGCGATTCCAGTTTTTACGGGTACACAGCAGTTCGTCACTGCTCATCTCCGGTGCATCAGCCAATACGCACCATACCAGGAACAGATCCAGGAAACGTGCCTGTACCGCATCCACACCAATTGGCGAGAATGGGTTGATATCCAGCGAGCGAACTTCGATATATTCGATGCCGCCGCGTAACAACGCATCTGAAGGCGTTTCACCGCTGCGAGTGACACGCTTTGGCCGGATTGGCGCGTAAAGCTCATTTTCTATTTGCAATACGTTGCTATTGAGCTGCAGGTAGCGATCGCCCTCTTTCACTCCTAACTTGGCGTATTCTTCAGAAGGTGTAGCGATCGCACGCTTCAACCCTTGAACGTAGCTTTGCAGATTGTTGAAAGTAATCCCAAGATTACTCTGTGACTTATTGGTATAGCCGAGATCGCTCAAACGCAACGAAGTGGCATAAGGTAAATAACACATACCATTCTCGTTGCGCTCAAACGGCAAATCGGTCTCGCGCCCTTTCAGGAACGAGGAGCAAATTGCCGGGGAGGCCCCAAACAGATACGGAATCACCCAACCAAAACGGTAATAGTTACGGATCAGGCGGAAATACCCCGCCGAAATCTGTTCTTTACCACTTTCGGCATCTTCAACCCCTGCCCACGCTTGCCAGAACTCCAGCGGCAGAGAAAAATTATAGTGCACACCGGAAATGGTCTGCATCAACGCGCCGTAGCGATTCTTCAGCCCTTCGCGGTAAAGCGTTTTCATACGGCCAATATTTGATGAGCCAAATTGCGCCAGTTCGATATCCTGCTCAGCGCCGATAAAACATGGCATGCTCAGCGGCCACATGCGTTCATCGCCCAGGTTCCTCGCCACATGACGATGAATATCATGCAAGAACGTCAACAAGTGCTCGATGTCGTCATCAACCGGCGTGATAAACTCTAACAACGCCTCAGCAAAGTCGGTAGTAATCCAATGGTGCGTTAATGCCGCCCCTAGTTTCTCTGGATGACCCGTTGTAGCAAGCGTGCCATCTGCGGTGACTCGCAGTGTCTCACGCTCAATACCACGCCGGATCCCTTTTAATGCATGAGGGTGGGCTTCCAACCAGGAAAGCGCCTGTGATACGTTCGGGATCAAATTGACCTCCCGCAGCTAAAAAAACGATAACTTGTAAGCATGCTGAATCCGCTCCCAAGTGAATATTGAATGATATTCACTTGCTTAATGCCACCAGGCGATCCCCTGCAGCGTAATCATAGTTAATAGGATGTAACGCAGCGCTTTTCCGAGACACAGAAACAGCGTAACAGAGCCCCATGGCATGCGCAGCCAACCTGCTAACACGCACAACAAATCGCCCACTACCGGCAACCAACTGAGCAGCAGCGCAGCAGGGCCAAAGCGTTTTAACCAACCGAGCGCCGTTTCCAGCCCCCGTTGTGGTTTCAACTCCGGTAATAGACGCCCAATAATGACGTTGGTTAATCCACCCAGGGTATTACCCAACGTCGCAGCCAGCACCAATAGACTTGGTGAAACACTGCTGTTGGTTAGCAAAGCGACCAACACCACTTCAGAGTTGCCCGGCAGCAACGTTGCACTAAGAAAGCTGCTGCCGAACAATGACAGAATGGCCAAGGTACTACTCACAGCGTGCGAACATCGACAACAGCCATCTTCGCACGCTTGGCAGCTTGGATACCAAAATCGGCATCTTCAAACACCACACAATTTTCTGGTAGTACCCCAATCAGTTCGGCGCAGCGCAGAAAGGTATCTGGCTCAGGTTTATGCCGCTGTACATCATCCGCCCCCACAATAGCATCGAAATAATTGAGTAAGCCTAAATGGCGCAACAGCATCTCTGCCATGCGGTGCTCACTGCCCGTTCCCACAGCCATTGGGCGGCGGCCATGATAAGATTTTACCACTTCAATCAATGGCAATGGGCGAACGCTATCCAACAGCATCGCCTCTACCGCTCGAGTTTTCTCTGCAGCCAGATGATGGGGATCAAGCTCCGCCCTATGCGCCACAATGATCGCCTGAGCAATATGCCAAGTCGGCGAGCCGTTCAATGCCACCATCGCCGCCTCGTCGAACTTCATGTCATAGCGCGCCAATACCTGATGCCACGCCTGGCGATGCGTCGATTCCGTATCCAGAATCGTACCATCCATATCGAAGATCAGACCCTGATAGCGATCGTACATTACACCCCCATTGCCGTTGCAGAAAGAGAGCCACTTTAGCGTAAAGCAGAAAGCTTGTCGCTGCTTGAACATGACGGAAAGTGCTGAATGGAAACAACAAGGGGTACAAAGCGAAAAACCCGCCGAGGCGGGTTTTTCTTATATGGTGCATCCAGGAGGATGACTTGGCTACGCCTCGCCCTTCGGGCCGTTGCTAACGCAACGTTATCCTCCGTAGAGGAACTTTCTCATTCGCATCTCATTGAAACAGAAGTTTTGCGGCAAGTGCGTTTGAGAATGGTGCATCCAGGAGGATTCGAACCTCCGACCGCTCGGTTCGTAGCCGAGTACTCTATCCAGCTGAGCTATGGATGCAATTTGATTTCTTAGAGAGTTGGTTTCGTTCCGTGAAACTTCACTTGAAGAATGGTGCATCCAGGAGGATTCGAACCTCCGACCGCTCGGTTCGTAGCCGAGTACTCTATCCAGCTGAGCTATGGATGCACAGGAATTCTTTTTGATACCTTATGGTATAACTTCAATCGCTTACCATATGGCTAAATATGGTGCATCCAGGAGGATTCGAACCTCCGACCGCTCGGTTCGTAGCCGAGTACTCTATCCAGCTGAGCTATGGATGCAAATGGCGGTGAGGCGGGGATTCGAACCCCGGATGCAGCTTTTGACCGCATACTCCCTTAGCAGGGGAGCGCCTTCAGCCTCTCGGCCACCTCACCATACGCTTCTTGCGAATTGTGCCTAACTTGCTTTAGATAAGCTCATCGGCACTGCGTGGCGCACATATTACTTTCCCCGACTTATAAGTCAAACAATTTTTCCTAACTCCTGCGCGTTTGCACAAATCACAGGCAACATGCGTGATTTCACGACAAAAAGAGTGTTTTATCAACAAGCAAACCTGCGGTTAGATAGCGCAAAAGAGCATGCTGAAAAGAAAAATTATTGGGGGAAGTACGGAAGAATTGGAAAGATAGGCACAAGTAAAGCAGCAAGAGCGTCTCGCAATAAAACGAGACGCAGCTCAGAAATCAGTAAGTCGTCTGTTGAGACTTCTCGGCTTGGATACGCTGGTAGATTTCTTCACGGTGCACAGACACCTCTTTAGGAGCATTCACACCAATACGAACTTGGTTGCCTTTAACCCCTAGTACTGTAACCGTGACCTCATCACCTATCATGAGGGTTTCACCAACTCGACGAGTCAGAATTAACATTCTTTGCTCCTTGAAAGATTAAAAGAGTCGGGTCTCTCAGTTTCCCCGCCATTATCCATCATATTCAGTGAAAACGTAAGCCGTAGAGCCCACAATAAATGTAAGCAGACCTAGTGTCACTACTGATTACAATAAGTTTAGCCGACCTGAAAAACTTTGTTCCCGTAATTGTAACTACAATGCGTTGGCATCGAATGAAAACGCCATAATTTACATAAAGCTATAGCGTTTTCATGTACCTATTTATTTATATTTACAGCTTTGAGGCTACCCAAGCTTCAACGCTTTCTAATGCCGCTGGCAGAGCTTGAACGTCGTTCCCCCCCGCCTGCGCCATATCTGGGCGGCCCCCACCCTTGCCACCAACCTGCTGTGCGATGCTGCCGATCAATTCCCCGGCTTTCACCCGGTCAATGAGATCTTTGGTCACACCGACAATCAGGCTAACCTTTCCTTCTTCCGCCGTAGCCAGAACAATAACGGCAGAACCTAGTTGATTTTTAAGGTCATCAACCATGGTACGCAACATTTTCGGTTCCACGTTATCCAGTTGGCTAACCAACAGTTTAACACCCTTGACCACTTTTGCTTTGCTCGATAGAGAAGCACTTTCAAACGCAGCCTGCTGATCCTTCAACTGTTGCAACTCTTTTTCCAATGCGCGTGTGCGATCAAGCACTGCACGCACTTTGTCAGCCAGATTATTGCTATCCCCCTTGACCAGGTACGCAACATCCTGCAGAAGATCGCTTTGCTGGTGTAGGATCGCTATTGCACCTTCACCAGTCACGGCTTCAATACGGCGGATACCCGCAGCCGTGCCCGACTCACTCTGAATGCGGAACAGGCCAATATCCCCGGTACGATTGGCATGAGTCCCACCACAGAGTTCAGTGGAGAAGTCGCCCATACTCAGCACACGAACGTTATCATCATACTTCTCGCCAAACAGCGCCATTGCGCCCTTCTCTTTGGCTTCGTCCAGTGCCATAACCGCAGTTTGTACTGGAAGATTGCGACGTACCTGTTGGTTTACCAAATCCTCAACCACACGGATCTGCTCCGGTTTCATCGCTTCAAAATGCGAGAAATCAAAACGCAGATACTTGTCATTCACCAACGACCCTTTCTGTGCAACATGATCGCCGAGAGTCTGGCGTAAAGCGGCATGCAGCAGGTGAGTCGCCGAGTGGTTCAAACGAATACGATCGCGGCGGGCACTATCAACCAGTGCATCAACCCGGTCATTTAACTTAAGTGTCCCTGCCGCCAGTTTGCCCTGATGACCGATTGCCTGACCATATTTCTGGGTATCACTGACCACAAACTTAATATCGGCAGTTTTCAGTATACCTTTATCACCTACCTGGCCGCCTGACTCTGCATAGAATGGGGTTTCATCCAACACCACAACAGCGTCTTCACCCGCCTGGATTTCCTCCACAGGCTGACCGTCGCGGAATAATGCCACGACTTTAGCCTGTTGCTCATCACGCTCATAACCGTTGAATTGGCTAGTTCCTTCAACGCGGATCATGTTGTTGTAATCAGCCCCAAAACCGCTGGATTCACGCGCACGGCGGCGCTGTGCTTCCATGGCCTGCTCAAATCCTGCCTCATCAACCTTCAGGCCACGCTCACGGCAAACGTCAGCCGTCAGATCAACCGGGAAGCCGTAGGTATCGTATAAACGAAACGCTGTTTCGCCATCCAGAGTATCACCCTGCAATTGCGCTAACTCATCATCCAACAGCGCCAAGCCGCGCTCCAATGTACGGGCAAACTGTTCTTCTTCGGTTTTCAGTACCTGCTCGACCAGTGCCTGCTGACGCTTAAGCTCATCGGCGGCTGGGCCCATCACTTCAATCAGCGGCGCAACCAACTTGTAGAAGAAGGTATCTTTCGCACCCAGCATATTGCCATGGCGAATCGCACGACGAATGATGCGGCGCAGTACATAGCCACGATTTTCATTCGAAGGGATAACACCATCAGAGATCAGGAATGCGCACGAACGGATGTGGTCGGCAATAACACGCAGTGATTTGTTATTCAGATCGGTAGCCCCAGTTACCTTAGCAACGGCGGCAATCAAGGTGCTGAAGAGATCGATATCATAGTTGGAGTTAACATGTTGCAGAACTGCAGCGATACGCTCCAGGCCCATACCGGTATCCACTGAAGGTTTCGGCAGCGGCTGCATAGTGCCATCAGACTGGCGGTTGAACTGCATGAATACGATATTCCAGATCTCAATATAGCGGTCGCCATCTTCTTCCGGGCTGCCTGGCGGGCCGCCCCAGATATGATCGCCATGATCGTAGAAAATCTCGGTGCAGGGGCCACAGGGGCCGGTATCACCCATCTGCCAGAAGTTATCGGAAGCAAAGGCTGCACCTTTGTTGTCACCGATGCGGATAATGCGTTCGGCTGGAATACCGATCTGATTCTGCCAGATGTCGAAAGCTTCATCATCGGTTTCATACACGGTAACCCACAACTTCTCTTTTGGCAGGTTGAACCAGTTTTCGCCAGTCAACAGTTCCCAGGCATAGCTGATAGCATCATGCTTGAAATAGTCGCCGAAACTGAAGTTACCCAGCATCTCAAAGAAGGTGTGGTGACGGGCGGTATAGCCTACGTTTTCCAAATCGTTGTGTTTACCACCTGCGCGCACACAACGTTGTGAAGTGGTGGCACGAGAATAAGCTCGTTTATCCAGCCCCAGGAAAACATCCTTGAATTGGTTCATACCGGCATTGGTAAACAGTAATGTCGGATCATTGTTAGGTACCAGAGAGCTGCTTGCTACAACCTGATGACCTTTACTATGAAAGAAATCGAGAAACGCTTGACGGATCTCAGCGGTGCTCTTGCTCATAATTTTCCTGGAAAGGCTAGAATAACGATACGTGAGCAAGAAGCGCGATATCCTGACGATATCACCTAGCCCACGGACAAAAAGTGTGAATAAGATAAATTTTCTTCAGAGGGAAGTAAAACCCCGCGTGCGCTCATTGCGCAAAATCACGGTAAATTGACTGAATTTCTTCCTGAAAGAAGCCACGATAAAGCAGATAGCGTTGCACTTTAGCTTTATCTTTCCATTCTACCGGCAGCGGATCGCCAAATTTACGCAGCGCAACCTGCCTGGCCTGTTCACACCAATCGATATCACACGCCGCCAGTGCGGCCTGCACGAGCTCTTTTTCTACCCCTTTTTGCATTAATTCAGAGCGAATACGTTGTGCACCATAGCCTTTACGGCTACGTCCAGCGATAAAACCTGCAGCAAAACGTTGGTCATCTAACCAGTTATGCTGATAGCAATAGACGATCACTTGTTCAATAACTGCCGGATCAACAGGGTCTTCAGGGGGATTATTGGAGGATATAGAGCCCGAGCGGGCGTTAGCAACAAACGGCTGCGCCGCAAGTTTGCGGCGCAGTTCAGCTTCACTATGGTCGCGTTGAGACAATAAGCGCATCGCGCGGCTTATCAAGGCATTCAACCCATTACGCAAGGGTGGCGAAACATCATTCATACCGTACAACCTTAGTGATCCACATACGCACCGGCCAGGGTGCGTATGCTTACCAGCAAAGATTAGAACTCTTCGCTGGTCTCTGCTTCGTTATCATCTAAATCTTCAGCAGCGGTGGCTACCAACTCACCATTGCTGTGCAGCAACAGATCGCGCAGTTTTTTATCCAGTTCAGCAGCAATTGCCGGGTTCTCTTTCAGGAAATTACAGGCATTTGACTTACCCTGGCCGATCTTCTCACCATTGTAGCTATACCATGCACCGGCTTTTTCGATCATTTTATGCTTCACGCCCAGATCAACCAATTCACCACGGCTGTTGATACCTTCGCCGTACAGAATCTGGAACTCAGCCTGCTTAAACGGTGCTGCGATCTTGTTTTTCACTACTTTTACGCGAGTTTCACTACCGATCACTTCATCGCCTTCTTTGATCGCACCAATACGGCGGATATCCAGACGAACAGAAGCGTAGAATTTCAGCGCATTACCACCGGTTGTGGTTTCTGGGTTACCAAACATGACGCCAATTTTCATACGAATCTGGTTGATGAAGATCAATAGCGTATTGGCATTTTTCAGGTTACCGGCCAGCTTACGCATGGCTTGGCTCATCATACGCGCCGCCAGGCCCATGTGTGAGTCACCGATTTCACCTTCAATCTCTGCCTTTGGCGTCAAGGCCGCAACGGAGTCAACGATGATTACATCAACCGCTCCGGAGCGGGTCAAAGCGTCACAGATTTCCAGAGCCTGTTCACCAGTATCGGGCTGAGAACACAGCAGATTGTCGATATCAACACCTAACTTCTTGGCATAGATCGGATCCAGCGCATGCTCGGCGTCAATAAACGCACAGGTTTTGCCTTCACGCTGAGCAGCGGCGATAACCTGCAGGGTCAGAGTAGTTTTACCGGAGGATTCTGGACCATAGATCTCGACAATACGGCCCATTGGCAGGCCACCCGCACCCAGTGCGATATCCAGTGACAGGGAACCCGTGGAGATCGTCTCTACGTCCATTGAACGGTCTTCACCCAGGCGCATGATGGAGCCTTTACCAAATTGCTTTTCAATCTGGCCCAGTGCCGCAGCTAACGCCTTTTGCTTGTTCTCATCAATAGCCATGTTTGCTCCTCGTTTTGCAATGCCGGTGTTACCCCACACTGCCACTGAATGTATGTTGTGCAGGAAATGCTGCTAATTATACTGTATGGTCATACAGTATCAAGACTAATTTTACAAAAATTCATCCAACGCCGTTTGCAACGCAAAAATTGTCGCCTGTAGCCGGACAGCATCACGATCGCCAGTAAATTGCATTTTACGTGCCAGCACGCGGCCAGAACGTGCGGCAAAACCGAACCAGACGGTACCAACAGGTTTCTCGGCGCTACCGCCATCGGGGCCCGCAATGCCGCTCACCGACAGTGCCAGATCGGCCTTGGCCGCATGCAGCGCACCCTGAGCCATCTCACACACCACCGCTTCGCTCACCGCCCCGTGTTCAAGTAGGGTCGTTTCCGCCACCCCAAGCAACTCCTGTTTTGCCGCGTTGCTGTAGGTGACAAAACCACGATCAAAATAAGCCGAGCTGCCCGCAATATCCGTAATGGCTTTGGCGATCCCTCCACCGGTACAAGACTCTGCACAGGTGATCCACCTGCCGCTGGCTTTTAGCTGTTGCCCAATAGAAATACTGAGCTTACGCAGTGTACTTTCACTCATCATCTCTCCTTAGTGAATCAAGCTGTATGCGTCAGATAGTAACATTTATCAAGCATCACCGACGGTATCGTGCTGGAAGTGCGTAATGCCTCGCAGGCCAATGGTTTTAAACGATGAGTACGCGAAGCAATGCGATGATTGTTCATTGTCTGAGGATACAGATCAGCCCGCCAGGGGTGGAAAAATTCGGCATTCTACCCTAGATGCAAAGAGGCTGAGCCTTTCCAAGCTCAGCCTCCCAGTCACAAAACCAGCACCGTTCTTAACTCATTCCGCCGCTATGACCATTGAGAATTTATTGCCCACGGCGCGCTCTACCAACCGCCTCCCCCAACTGCCAAACCGCCATCGCGTAATGAACGCTGTGATTGTAGCGAGTAATGGCATAGAAATTCGGCAACCCATACCAATATTGATACCGGTTGCCCATATCCAGGCGCAACAGGCTGGCTTGCTGATAGCCTGCCAATGAGCCCTGCGGCGTTAAACCGGCTGCGGCCAAAGTGGTGATGTCATAGTTGGTTTTGAAGCCCGTTTCCAAACCGGGCGCCTGGCCGTTAGCAGGAATCGCTACTGCAGCCCCTCGAGTCCAACCATGAGCTTTAAAATAGTTGGCAACGCTGCCAATGGCATCAACAGGATCCCACAAATTAATGTGGCCATCCCCATTAAAATCAATCGCATAGTTTTTAAATGAGGAAGGCATAAACTGCCCATACCCCATTGCCCCGGCGTAGGAACCGCGCAGTGACAGCGGATCGTCCCCTTCCGCACGCGCCATCAGCAGAAATGTTTCCAGTTCACCGCTAAAGAACTCTGCACGGCGTGGGTACTCAAATGACAGCGTAGCCAGGGCATCAATAATACGCGTTTTGCCCATCACCCGGCCCCAACGGGTTTCCACCCCAATAATGCCAACGATAATCTCTGGCGGTACCCCATAAACCTGCCAGGCACGCTGTAGTGCTTCGTCATACTGATTCCAGAACGCCACACCGTTTTGCACGTTATCAGGTGTCAGGAATTTGCTGCGATAACGGATCCAGGCCCCATTAGGGGCTGATGATGGCCGTCCCGCGGGCGCTTGCTTATCCATCAAGCGCACCACCCAATCCAACCGCTGCGCCTGCGCCAGCACATCGTGTAATTGCTGGCGTTCGAAACCATGCTCCCGCACCATTTTATCGATAAAGCGAGCCGTCGCCGGATTATCGGCAAAATCCCCGCTCAGCGGGTGAATGGCGTGTTCTGGCTCAAGTTGGAAACCGCTCTGGACCAGGCTGGCTTGCGGAGTTTGCTCTTGAGGGGCTGGCTCACTGCTGCACGCAACAAGCAATGAGAACAAGGGTAAAAGAGTAACCAAGTGGCGCATCGGATATCCATATAGCCGGGCAGAAAGAGTGGTTGCTATGTTAAGGCATTGTTCAGCGCGAACAAACAGGAATGTGTACCGCATTAACCCTATCGGCAATGGCAAAATACTCCGGCAAAAAGTGAAGAGGCATATACACTTACTTATGCGCACATGTCTACAGGCGTTATCAGTCCAACAGCAAAATGCAAGGTTGCCATTTTATCCGATAACATAGAGGATTTAAGTTATGAGTAAGCTTCCCGCCAAAGAACCTGCACGCCGAACGCTATTAAAGCGTACCGCCGCGCTTTCCGCTCTTGCTATTACCGGTATTGCTGGTTTTACCGCGCCCTCTGTCACTTATGCCGCTGCGATGACCAGAGAACAACGCGATAAAATGACACCGGATCAAATTATTGAAAGCTTTAAACAAGGCAACATGAGATTCCGTGAAGGGAAGATGCAGCAGCACGATTATGTGGCTCAGAAGCAGGCCAGCCAAGGGGGTCAGTACCCAGCCGCAGTCATTTTAAGCTGTATTGACTCACGCGCTCCGGCGGAGATCCTGCTGGATGTCGGGATTGGTGAAACCTTTAACGCCCGCGTCGCTGGTAACATCCAGAACGACGACATTCTGGGCAGTATGGAGTTCGCCTGTGCCGTTGCCGGTGCCAAAGTGGTCCTGGTGATGGGGCATACCGCCTGCGGTGCGGTACGCGGTGCCATTGATAAGGCTGAACTGGGCAATCTGACCGGCCTACTCAACAAAATAAAACCGGCGGTCGAAAGAACCGTTTTTGAAGGCGATCGCTCTGGCAAGAATGATGCTTTTGTGGATGCGGTGGCTAAAACCAACGTGGTGATGACGATTGAAGAAATCCGTAAAAACAGCCCGGTACTGAAAAAACTGGAGGAAGAAGGGAAAATAAAAATCGTTGGCAGCATGTACCATCTGGTTGGCGGTAAAGTGGACTTTCTCTCCTAACCCCATCATCTTTAACTAGCATGCGCACCGCAGTTGAAATCAATCATGCCGCGGTGCTTTCCTTTTATCCCTTCCTCAGGGCGATTTCTGCAGCTTGGCTAACAGCGTTTTACGCGTAATGCCTAACTGTTTTGCGGCTTCCGTTTTGTTCCCGGCAGTTTTTTCCAGTGCGGCAAGAATCGCATTTTTTTCTACTAATTCCAGCGGTTGAATCGATTGATCCGGACGCGCTTCCAACTTTTCGTCAGCCAACGAACTCATGCTTAATGGCAGTTCTTTTTCACTGATAAAATCACCAGTCAGCAGAATCACGCCACGCTCGACGGTATTCTCCAATTCTCGCACGTTGCCGGGCCAGTGATATTTCAGCAACATATCCATCGCCTGTGGGGTAAACCCTTTGACAGGCTTACGATTACGTTCGGCAAATTTTGCCAGAAAGTGCATTGCCAACAAGGGGATATCTTCGCGACGTTCCCGCAATGGCGGGCTGTCCACCGTCACCACATTTAAGCGATAGTAGAGATCCTGGCGGAACCTGCCCGCCTCCACATCGGCCAGCAGATCCCGATTGGTAGCGGCGATCAGCCGTACATCGACAGATAGCGTCTGGTTGCTGCCAACCCGTTGAATCTCACGTTCCTGAATCGCCCGCAGAAGTTTAGCCTGCATTAACGTTGAAACTTCACCAATTTCATCCAAAAACAGTGTCCCTTGGTCCGCTTCCATAAAACGCCCTTCACGGCGCTTATCGGCCCCGGTAAAAGCCCCTTTCTCATGGCCAAACAGTTCAGACTCCAGCAAAGACTCACTCAACGCCGCACAGTTGATACTCACCAGAGGCCGATCTTTACGCAGGCTATTGGCGTGCACAGCCCGAGCGATCAGCTCTTTACCGGTGCCCGACTCGCCACAGATCAGCACAGTCGCCTCTGAAGGAGCGATCATGGCAATCATCTCCATCAGGCGGCGCATGGGAGCACTACGGCCAATCATGTGGTAATAATCCGCATTCAGTTGCTGCTTGAGGGTTTTATTCTCGGACTTCAGGGAAGTGTGCTCCAGCGCCCGCTCAAGGGTGATATGCAACATATCGAAATCTAACGGTTTAGTCAGATAATCGTAGGCACCCGCTTTTATCGCCTCAACCGCCGACTCAACGTTAGAGTAAGCGGTCATAATCAGGATCGGGATCGCCGGATTGTAGGTTTTGATCGCCTTAAGCGCTTCAATACCATCCATTTCCGCCATGCGGACATCGCTCAAAATCAGGTCAAACGGCGTGCACTTTGCCAGTTCCACGGCTTGCAAGCCGTTATGTGCCAACGTTACCTGATACCCCCAACCTTTCATCAAGACCTGAATAATCGTGCAGTGGCTGAGATCGTCATCCACCACCAGGATATGCGCGTTAGGCATCGCCATCTTCAGGGGCCTCCCGTTTTTTATGTATCAATGGAATCGTCATCTCAAAACGGCAACCCGATGGGGCATGATTGCTCACGCTAATGCTGCCTTGATGCTCCTCAATCACTTTCTGCACGATGGTAAGCCCCAAGCCAGTGCCTGCCGCCTTGGTCGTGAAATACGGGTTGAAGATTTTCGCCAAATCGTCCGGCTTGATACCTTTACCAGAGTCCGTAACGCTAATGCGCAACCCTTCACCCCCCACCAACACCACGCTCACCTCCAGCAAACCGTCAGACCCAATCGCCTGAATCGCATTCAGGTAGAGGTTCAGTAAAGCCTGAGTCAGGCGATCCGGATCGAGTTCAGCCAGCGGTAAAGCCTGATTACGGCAATAGCGGATGGTGATGTTTTTACTCTCGGCATCCTGGCGGATCAGGTGCAACGAATGCTCGAGCACCTCGTTAATATCCACCTGCTGTATATGTAAATCCACAGGGCGTACCAGAGCTAATAACTCGCTAATCACGCGATTCAAACGTTCAACCTCTTTCGCCATCACTTTCGCCAGCTCCTGCTCTTCACTACCCGGCAGCGAACGGCCTTCGAAATATTTGGCAAACCCCTTGATCGAGGAAAGAGGATTGCGAATTTCATGCGCCAAGCCCGCCGCCAAATCCCCAATCGCGGCCAGTTTCTCTTTGCGGCGAATTTCATCTTGCAACTGGCGGCTGGAGCGCTGATAACGTCGCGCCCAAAACAACGTCAGCAAGCTACTCAACACCAGGAGCAAGAGGATGGTCAGTAAAATAGAAGTATTGCGGATATCTTTCGCTTGAGCGGCATCCAGAGCCTGGGTATCAAAGGCAACAAAAATAAGGAGTTGCTCATCACTTTCGCTCCCTTTAGCGTCCGTTTCTGCCGCTCGATGCATGTTCATCATGTGGCTACCGTGGCCATTAGCGCGCTTCAGCGGTTTAAAAAAGCGATAAGCTTCAAAGGTATTCTGGCTGTTATGCTGCTGATCGACAAAAGATGTCATATGCCACTGCTCTACCCCCGTCGCCTGCAACGCATCCATCTGCTGCTTGCTATACAGCTGGCTGCCCACGCGCATCGGATCGCTGTGAGCCAGGATCCTGCCTGAAGGGTCAGTCATCGCGATATACAACACCCCCGGTTGATAGGCCATCTCCTCGAGCAAGATCTGGCGCTGATCCTGACGCCAGCGCATGCCCATGCCCATGCCCATGCCAGTACGGGTGCCAGATTCAAACGCGCGGATAAGCACGGCACTTTTATCACGTAGCGTCTGTATTTCAATTGCACGCCCGCTCTGCAAATCCTTAACGGCCAGCGTGATGATAATCCCAAGCACTATCACGACCGGGCCGATCACGATCCAGGCCAGTAAAGCAGAAGATATGCCCGACTTTTTTTTCATTTCCGTTGCCATAGGCCCCCTTTCAATCTGGCTTATCACCCAAGCGGGTAATTATTACTCACAATGTCAGCCCTACGAGTAAAAATAACCCACTTTTAACCTGGGTATTGGTATAGCTATCACCATTTTCTGCCCGCGCTATTTTTATTTTTGCCAGTATATTAACGCTCTTCAGCGCCCTGACGCCTTGACTGACGCGCTTGAGCAGAGCAAGCACTCATCAATCATGATCGTTAAACCATACAATTCCCGTGCCAAACCGAACCTGGCACGCGGGTTGCAACAACATGATGGAACACCTGGTGATATTTCATTTATCGATTTCACACATAAGGAAGTTAATCATGGCACTGAACAAATTCACCCTCGCAGCCCTTTTCTCCATTGCCACGCTGGCAGGCTTTAGCCACCTTGCCATGGCACAAAATGGTATGAATGGACCAAACTCCCAACGGGGTATGGGATATCAGCAGGGCTATATGGCCAGCCTGACACCAGAGCAACAGGCTATTAGCCAAAAAGCTTTTGATGAATTCCAGCTTAAAACGGCAGATTTACGTCAACAGATGATGTCTAAACAATACGAGTACAACGCGCTGTTGACCAGTAAGCCTCTGGACGAGCAAAAAGTGTTGGCCGTCAGTAAAGAGATCACCGTGTTACGCGACAATCTCCACCAGCAACGCGTAGCGTTGGATACCCAGTTGGCAAAAGCTGGAGTTCCTGCCATGGGGCATCATATGGGAATGGGTGGCGCTGGAATGCATGGTGGCCGCGGATGCCGTTAAATTTCGGCCCACCACTTACCTGCCTTCGTTGCTGGCAACACTAGCAGCGAAGGCTCATCCCTCTTTGCTTTGCAAGGCAAAATGGAGAGAACTCTCAACAACCGAGAGACTCTCTCCTTGCCGATTCGCACCGCTATTTCCCTGAAAAATGGATTATTGTTTTCACCATAGAGGGCAAAAAAACCAACCGCATGATTTAAATGGATAATTCATAAAAATACTGCATTCTACCTGCCGAGTCCGCGCCCTTTCCCATAATTTTTTCCACCGCTACCTGAATAAAATCAAGTTCCTGCCATACTTTAAACTACGAGACTGTTGGTTTCGTCACTTATTACATTCACTAGATATTTTTGGGGTTTATATGACTAAAACAATCGTCGCTATCGCTGTTATAGCAGCAGCCCTGAGTGGTTGTGCCGCCAATCAGACCTCCTCTGGCGATACTTTTACCGCCGCGCAGGCCAGGCAGGTTCAGACCGTTACCTACGGTACTTTAGTCTCAGTACGCCCAGTCACCATTCAGGGTGGTGATGGTAATAATGTCGCTGGTGCCGTTGGCGGAGCCGTGGTGGGTGGCTTATTGGGTAACACCGTTGGTGGTGGTCGTGGACGGAATCTGGCAACGGGAGCCGGTGCCGTCGGGGGAGCCGTTGTCGGCCAAAACGTGCAGAGCGCCATGAATCGCAGCAACGGCGTCGAACTTGAAGTACGCCGCGACGATGGCACGAACATTATTGTGGTTCAAGCACAAGGCAGCAGCCAGTTTCATCCTGGTCAACGCGTTGCTATTGCCACCAATGGCCGCACCGTCACCGTATCACCGCGCTAAGAGTCGTTTAAAACGTTACCTTCTGGTTTAAGCCGTTCACAACTGAATGGCTTATCAGAAGGGGGTTATGTACAAAATTGATAAACTTTTCGGGATGATATGCTCGTCATACGTCAAGTTGCATGGGGGCTGGCTACGCCGCTAGCGCCCATGACATAGTCAGCGATGACCTGGTGGCTCTCGGACTTGCCGCCTGCAGGCAACTTGAACTATCTAGAGTATTGCGGGTTTTCCGGCTCAGTTATTACAATAAGAAACGGAGTTAATAGATATGCTTATAAAATGGGTTAAACGTCTCGTACTGACAATGCTGCTGTTATTTGTCGGCGCACTGATTGGGCGTATTTATTACACTCAGCAAGGCCCGGCTCTGCAGCTTTGGCATACTTTTGTGCCGCACGAAATGCGGGCCGACGCAATAGATAAAGCCAATTGGGCTGACTATCTGCAAGCTGAAGAGGCGATTTTCAAAGAGGTCCGGCAGAACGTTACCGATAAGCTGGACAGCAGCGCACAAACGTCCTTGAACCGCTATTATTCCGGCAGCCCTATCTACCCAGAAAAATTCCCTACCGATTGGAATCGCTCGTACGTGATGATGCCGGAAGGCAAACCCAAAGGTGCGGTGGTGTTGTTACACGGATTGACCGATACCCCTTACAGCCTGAGGCACATTGCGGATAACTATCGCCAAGAAGGTTATGTCGCCGTCGGTATTCGCCTGCCCGCACACGGTACCGTGCCGGGTGCCTTGACCAATGTAGATTGGCAGGATTGGCTGGCCGCCACTCGCTTGGCCGTGCGCGAAGCTAAAAGCCTCGCGGGTAACGACGTTCCCTTGCACCTGATCGGTTTCTCTAACGGTGGCGCATTGGCGATGAAATACACTCTGGATACGCTTGATGATGCCACGCTGGCAAAACCTGAGCGCGTAGTGCTGATCTCCCCCATGATCGGCGTGACCAGTTTTGCCCGATTTGCTGGTGTTGCCGGTTGGCCCGCGATCTTCCCGGCGTTTGCCAAAGCGGCTTGGCTGGGTATCGTGCCCGAATTCAACCCGTTTAAATACAATTCATTCCCGGTGAATGCAGCGCGTCAGTCTTTCCAATTGACTCAGGAACTGCAAAAGCAGATCGCCCGCGATTCGCGCAACAACAAGATGGGGGAATTGCCACCGATTCTGACTTTCCAATCGGTCATGGATTCAACGGTCAGTACCCGTGCGGTCATTACGGCACTGTATAACCATCTGCCTGCCAATGGCAGCGAAGTAGTGCTGTTCGATCTGAACCAGGCGGTCAGCTTCGGGCCATTGCTCAGAACCTCGTCCTACACTGCCCTGCCAAGATTGTTGCCGCCACCGCCACGTAACTATAAAGCCACCATTGTCACCAACGTTTCACCAGACAGTACCGACACGCTGGCGCGCACCACCGCTGCCGGGCAAACTACGGCTACCACTGAAATGCTGGGTATCACCTATTTGCCGGATATCTTCTCGCTTTCGCACGTTGCTTTACCGTTCCCATTGAACGATTCACTGTATGGGCGCTATCCAGAACCGCGTAATCAGTATGGAATCAGCTTGGGAACATTTGCCGCACGTGGTGAACGGGCCGTGCTCGTCGTGGGGTTGGATTCGTTGATGCGTATCTCTTCGAACCCGTTCTTCCCCTATATGCTCAAGCGCATTGATGACAACATCGGGCGACCAACGAAATAAAGTCAATCTCAGATGGCTGGCGTATATAACAACGCCAGCCATCACAATCCCCTTAAAATCATTTCTGCTGTACATATTTGAGGCCCCTTTCGGTTCTTGCAAACCGCACGAGCCATTACAATCGAGGTTTGCGATACGTTTCCAATTTTCCCCCGTATCGGCTGGTTGAGCGCTGAGCTAGTATAGCGCCAGAGAAAATTGCAATACCCAGGTTCCGGCGCTTACCGATATCCGTTCAGTTTTTATCCATAAGCTGCATCATTGGCGACAAAGGTTTGCCAGCCTGTTTGCCCGTCATATATGCTCCGCTTTATGACCAACTAATTGATTTAATTATGCTGACCCTTACCTCCAGCTCAACAAGTGAAACCTAGTGATTTTTCATGAGATAACGCGATACTCAATAATGACAAAAAAGATCACAATCAACTTTAAATTCAATGGATTGGAAACGGTAACCTTATGACAAGCACCGAAAGTTTCGATTCACACACGCCAATGATGCAGCAGTATCTCCGGCTCAAAGCTCAGCATCCAGAAATCCTGCTGTTCTATCGGATGGGGGATTTCTATGAGCTGTTTTATGATGATGCCAAGCGCGCATCACAGTTGCTGGATATATCGCTGACCAAACGCGGTGCCTCTGCGGGCGAGCCTATCCCAATGGCAGGCGTTCCTCATCATGCGGTAGAAAATTATCTGGCTAAACTGGTCCAACTGGGTGAATCGGTCGCGATTTGCGAACAGATTGGGGATCCGGCTACCAGTAAAGGCCCGGTGGAACGTAAAGTGGTCCGCATTGTCACCCCCGGTACCATCACCGACGAGGCCTTATTGCAAGAACGGCAAGACAACTTGCTAGCCGCTATTTGGCAGGATGCCCGCGGTTTTGGTTACGCTACGCTGGACATCAGTTCTGGCCGCTTCCGCGTTGCCGAACCGGCAGACATAGAAACCATGGCCGCAGAACTGCAACGCACCAATCCGGCAGAGCTTTTATACTCAGAAAGTTTTGAGCAGATGGCGCTGATTGAACAGCGTCACGGCCTGCGCCGTCGCCCGTTGTGGGAATTTGAGCTGGAAACCGCCCGCCAGCAGTTGAACCTGCAATTCGGCACCCGCGATCTCACTGGTTTTGGCGTGGAACAGGCACATCAGGCACTACGCGCCGCAGGTTGCCTGCTGCAATATGTCAAAGATACCCAGCGCACCTCGCTGCCGCATATCCGTGGGATCACCATGGAGCGGCAGCAGGATGGTATCATCATGGATGCAGCGACCCGCCGCAATCTTGAAATCACACAAAACCTTGCCGGTGGCAGTGAGAACACGCTGGCGGCGATCCTCGATCGCACCGTCACACCGATGGGCAGCCGTATGCTGAAACGCTGGCTGCATATGCCTACTCGCGACGTCAACATCCTGAACAATCGCCAGCAGGCTATCGCTGCGCTGCAAGAATTGAGCAGCGATCTGCAGCAGCCGCTGCGTCAAGTCGGCGATCTGGAACGTATTCTGGCACGCTTGGCACTGCGTACTGCTCGACCACGCGATTTGGCACGTATGCGCCATGCTTTCCAACAATTGCCGGAGATCCGCGCATTGCTGGAAAACACGGCAACATCGCATGTGCAAAAATTGTTGTCACAAATCGGTCAGTTTGATGAGTTGCAAGCGCTCTTGGAGCGCGCGATTGTTGAAACACCGCCCGTACTAGTTCGTGATGGTGGCGTGATTGCACCTGGCTATAACGAAGAGCTGGATGAGTGGCGAGCACTGGCCGATGGAGCCAGTGACTATCTGGATCGCCTTGAGATCCGTGAGCGAGAGAAACTCGGCCTGGATACATTGAAAGTGGGTTTCAACGGCGTGCATGGCTATTACATTCAGGTCAGCCGTGGGCAGAGCCACCTGGTGCCAATCCACTATGTCCGCCGCCAAACGCTGAAAAATGCCGAACGCTATATCATCCCAGAGCTGAAAGAATACGAAGACAAGGTGCTGACTTCAAAAGGGAAAGCACTGGCGATCGAAAAAGGGCTGTACGACGAACTGTTCGATCTGTTATTGCCGCACCTTGAAGAACTGCAACAAAGCGCCGGAGCGTTGGCAGAGTTGGATGTCTTGGCCAACCTGGCTGAACGGGCCGAAACACTCAACTACGCTTGCCCAACCATGAGTGAACAACCGGGTATCCGCATCGCAGAAGGACGTCACCCGGTCGTAGAGCAAGTGCTGAGTGAACCTTTTATTGCCAACCCGGTTTCATTGTCGCCGCAACGGCGCATGCTGATCATTACTGGCCCAAATATGGGTGGTAAAAGTACCTATATGCGCCAAACGGCACTCATCGTGCTGATGGCGCATATCGGCAGTTTTGTGCCTGCAACAAAAGCCATCATTGGCCCGGTGGATAGAATATTTACTCGCGTTGGTGCGGCAGACGATCTGGCCTCCGGTCGCTCCACTTTTATGGTGGAAATGACCGAAACCGCCAACATCCTGCATAACGCCACAGAAAACAGCCTGGTATTGATGGATGAGATTGGTCGTGGCACTTCGACCTACGATGGGTTGTCTTTAGCTTGGGCCTGTGCAGAAAATCTGGCTAATCGCATCAAAGCCATGACGCTGTTTGCCACACATTATTTCGAACTCACCACCTTGCCTGAGAAAATGGAGGGGGTGGTCAACGTGCATTTAGATGCTTTGGAACACGGTGATACCATCGCTTTTATGCACAGCGTGCAAGATGGCGCAGCCAGCAAGAGCTACGGGCTGGCAGTTGCCGCACTGGCCGGAGTACCGCGTGATGTGATCAAACGAGCTCGCCAGAAGCTGCGTGAATTGGAAAGTCTTTCTAGCCAAACTGCAGCCGGTACGGTAGATGCCACTCAGATGACTTTACTGAGTGAAGAGGTTTCACCTGCAGTAGAAGCCTTAGAGGCGCTGGATCCGGATTCCCTGTCACCACGCCAGGCGCTGGAATGGATCTATCGGCTGAAAAGCCTGGTTTGAACCGGTTGAAATTGCAGGCGTAAAAAAAACGGTGAGCCTCATGCTCACCGTTTTCATTTTAATAAGATCAACACGCTTATTCGCGGAACAGAGCCTCAATGCTCAGACCTTGCGTTTGCAGAATTTCACGCAGACGGCGTAAGCCTTCAACCTGAATCTGACGAACGCGTTCACGTGTCAAGCCAATCTCACGACCTACGTCTTCCAACGTTGCGGCTTCATAGCCCAACAGACCGAAACGACGAGCCAGCACTTCACGCTGTTTAGCGTTCAATTCAAACAACCACTTAACGATGCTTTGTTTCATATCATCGTCTTGCGTGGTGTCTTCCGGCCCATTCTCTTTCTCGTCCGCCAGAATATCCAGCAGCGCTTTCTCAGAATCACCACCCAACGGCGTATCGACCGAAGTAATACGTTCGTTCAGGCGCAGCATACGGCTGACGTCATCAACCGGCTTGTCGAGTTGCTCCGCAATCTCTTCAGCGCTCGGCTCGTGATCCAGTTTGTGTGAAAGCTCACGCGCGGTACGCAAGTAAACATTCAGTTCTTTAACAATGTGAATCGGCAAACGAATGGTACGGGTTTGATTCATAATCGCCCGTTCAATCGTCTGGCGGATCCACCAGGTCGCATAAGTAGAGAAACGGAAACCACGTTCTGGGTCAAACTTTTCCACCGCACGAATCAGACCGAGGTTACCCTCTTCAATCAGATCCAGCAGCGCCAGGCCGCGATTACTGTAACGACGGGCAATTTTCACCACCAGCCGTAAGTTGCTCTCTATCATGCGGCGGCGGGACGGCACGTCTCCGCGCAATGCACGCCGCGCAAAATAAACCTCTTCCTCTGCGGTCAGCAGAGGGGAATAACCGATTTCGCCCAGGTAGAGCTGCGTCGCATCCAATACGCGTTGGGTAACACCTTGAGACAAGAGCTCGTCTTCTGCCAAATCATTCTCACTGGACTCTTCCTCTGCCAGTGCTTTTTCGTCGAATGATTCAACCTCCGTGGCATTCTCATCGAAATCTGCATCATCATGTAACTCGTTAACTTTCAGCGTATTTTGGCTCATAAGCGGCTCCTACCCGTGATACCGCGAGCAGAATACAATGCACCCTGCCCAATCTATCGCTGCGGAAGATAACGCAGCGGGTTTACGGATTTCCCCTTGTAACGAATTTCAAAATGCAAACGTACTGAACTGGTTCCGGTGCTTCCCATCGTTGCTATTTTTTGCCCCGCCTTGACCTCTTGTTGTTCCCGGACCAGCATTGTGTCGTTGTGGGCGTAGGCACTCAGGTAATCATCATTATGTTTTATGATGATTAGATTACCGTAACCCCGTAAAGCATTACCTGCATAAACTACGCGACCATCGGCGGTAGCAAAAATAGGTTGCCCACGGGTGCCAGCAATATCGATACCTTTATTTCCACCTTCCGATGAAGAGAAGTTATCGATAATTTTGCCATCAGTCGGCCATCTCCAGCTACTCACCGGAGCGCTATTACTGAGGGTGCTTGGCGCGGTAACAGGAGCGCTGGCGGAACCTGCCACGGCAGCTCCTGATGCAGGTAACATCTTACCTACATTCTGTTTACCCGAGTTACCAGAATACGCGTTAGTTGATTGAGAATCAACCGTTGCAGTTTGTATCTGAGTACTGGATGGTGGCTTTGGTACGCCACCGCTGGTGGCATCGGTAGCCGCCAACATACCGCCATTACCGTTAGCAGAACTGCCGCCAAGCTGAATGGTTTGGCCCACTTCCAGATTATATGGCTGAGGAATATTATTACGCTGGGCCAGGTCACGAAAATCATTCCCAGTGATCCAGGCAATATAAAACAGCGTATCGCCACGTTTAACGGTGTAAGTGCTGCCGCTATAGCTTCCTTTCGGTATCGTATTGTAACTGCGGTTATAAACAATGCGCCCCTGTGAATTCCCAGAGCCACCCGAGTTACCCGATGCAACAGCCCCATCGCCGCCTACGCTGCTGATAGGTGCCGAGGTGGAATTATTATTTGAACAACCTGCCAACCACAAACTTAACATCGTACACACCGCAAGGCGGCGTAAAGTAATCATTGGGCTTCCCGTGCTCATGCTTCCCCCATGACAGCAATATCAGTGATATATCCAAAAATACCCTTTACATCGTAGCTGAGCTTGAAGGTTCTCTCAGTTTCCACGTTGCAAGGTTCCCTCAGCCGATCCCTGAACTCCAGGTCATCTCTTGCCAGGGAGACAAAAAAGCAGCGCTGCTAATGCCCACTACATTGGTGTAACCACATCATCAGACAACAGCATGTATTAAAAAGTAATATCGTTATACCCCAAATAATTCGAGTTGCTTGACGTATGACGGGTATAAAACGCTAAAACCTTAACCAGACATTATAAAAGTGCAACAGATTTCTGCCTGTACAGCAAATTCAGGCTAGGCCAGTTCGCCCTTTACCAAAGGCACAAACCGCACTGCTTCAACGGTATCGATAGAAAACCCATCGCCACTACGCTGGATACGTTTCAACGTTTGCGCCTGCTCACCCACCGGCAGCACCAGGATGCCCCCGTCGTCCAGTTGCTGCATCAGCGCCTGCGGAATCTCTGGGGGCGCGGCGGTCACAATGATGGCATCAAACGGCCCACGCGATGCCCAGCCCAGCCAGCCATCACCATGGCGCGTCGAGACGTTGTGCAGATCGAGCTGTTTCAGGCGGCGCTTAGCCTGCCACTGTAACCCTTTGATCCGCTCAACCGAACAAACATGTTGCACCAAGTGGGCCAGAATCGCGGTCTGGTAGCCTGAACCGGTACCAATTTCCAACACTCTGGAAGTTTGCGTCAGGTTCAGCAGCTCAGTCATACGCGCAACCATGTAAGGCTGGGAAATCGTCTGGCCGGAACCGATCGGTAATGCAGTATTTTCATACGCCTTGTGTTCAAGAGCTTCATCAACAAAACGCTCACGCGGCACATCTTCGATTGCTTTGAGCAACCGTTCGTCCCTGATCCCTTGTTGGCGCAGTTGCGTCAACAATGTCTGTATGCGCTTGTTCACCATTCCCCGCTAACCCCTACTTTGGTTAACCACGCTGTTAGCACATCCTGCGCCCCATAGGCGGTCAAATCTACCTGCAGAGGCGTCACTGCCACATACCCTTGTTCCACCGCAGCAAAATCAGTGTCCGGACCCGCATCACACTTATCTCCCGGTGGGCCAATCCAATACAGATTCTGCCCACGCGGATCCTGCTGGCAAAATACCTGGTCGGCAGGATGTCGGCTGCCACAACGGGTCACACGAATCCCTTTAATCGCCGAAAGCGGTAAATCAGGCACATTGATATTGAGGATTTTACCGGTGCGCAGCGGTTCACGCAGCAAGGCACGTAACAGGGAACAAGCGATCACCGCAGCCGTATCGTAATGCTGGTGGCCATTCAGTGACACTGCAAGCGCAGGCAGGCCCAGATGGCGCCCTTCCATTGCCGCAGCAACCGTGCCGGAATAGATAACATCATCACCCAGATTTGGCCCAGCGTTGATACCAGAAACCACCACATCAGGCGCTGGGCGCATCAGCGCGTTGACGCCCAGGTAGACACAATCCGTTGGCGTGCCGTGTTGCACCGCAATATCACCATTTGGCATAGTCAGCGTGCGCAATGGCGACTCCAGCGTCAACGCATTGGAAGAGCCGCTCCGGTTGCGATCGGGTGCCACCACCTGCACCTCGGCAAATTCACGCAGCCGCTTGGCCAACGCCTGAATGCCCGGTGCCGAAACACCATCATCATTACTCAGTAATATCCGCATCACTGTTATCCTGCTGTATGATTTCGCGAACTACGCTGGTAGCAAAACTGCCTGCAGGCAACCAAAAGCGCAATTCAACGGTGACATCATCCCACCAGTTCCACAGCAGTTTCTGCGGCTGCAACAGCAGGGCCCGCCGAGCGGGTTCAACACGCTCGCGCCTTAAAAGCGTAAGCAACTCCGGCTGTTCCGCCAAACATTGCTGCTCAAATTTTAGCGCTTCGCCTGCGGTACCTGGCTCACCGTCCCCCGGCAACGGAGCTGTAACCAGTAATTCACCGGCATCCAGGCGCTGTTGCAGGCTGCTCAGTTCCTCAGGCTTGGCGACAAACCAACTGCCGCGCCCGGCAAGCTGCAATGCATCACCTTCCAGCACGCTGCGTTGCTGTTGGTTAGCCAGACGCTGGCTGGCGATCAGATTGAATAGCGCGCTACGGCTGGCCGAAAGATAAAAACTGCGTTTGCTGCGCTCTTTGACGCGAATCTCGTCCTTCGCCCAACGGCGAGCCATCACCAGGTTGTTACCGCCACGGCCAAAGCGCTGGCTGCCAAAGTAATTCGGCACGCCACCAGCAGCGATCGCCTGTAAACGCTGCTCTACCTCCTGACGATCGCTGATATGGCGCAATACCAAAGTAAAATCATTACCTTTCAACGATCCGATGCGCAGCTTGCGCAGATGACGTGCGGCTTGCAGCACTTCACAGCCTTCAAGCGCAAACTGGCTGAGGTCAGGGGAGTCTTTGCCCGGCAGATGCAGGCAGAACCATTGCTCAGTCACTGCATGGCGATCTTTCAGACCGGCATAGCTGACAGCGCGCGCATGGATACCGGCAAACTTCGCCAGATAATCGGCCACAAACTGGGTATTGCAGCCGTTTTTACGGATGTTCACCAACAGATGTTCGCCTTCACCATCCGGTGTAAATCCCAGATCCTCCACGACCACGAAATCTTCCGGGTTAGCCTTCAGCACCCCGTGGGCCTGCGGTTGGCCATGCAGCCAGGTCAGATTTGCCATATCCATAGGTCTATTCCTTGATCAACAAGGCGACGGCTTCACAGGCAATCCCTTCACCACGGCCAGTGAAACCCAACTGCTCGGTGGTGGTGGCTTTAACGTTAACGTCATCCATATGGCACAGCAGATCTTCCGCCAGGAAGATACGCATCTGAGGAATATGCGGGGCCATTTTCGGTGCCTGAGCGATAATGGTCACATCCAGGTTGCCCAATCGATACCCCTTGGCGCGAATGCGTTTCCACGCCTCACGCAGCAGTTCGCGGCTGTCGGCCCCTTTAAATGCCGGGTCAGTATCAGGGAACAGTTTACCGATATCGCCCAATGCCGCCGCGCCCAGCAAAGCATCGGTGACTGCATGTAAGACCACATCACCGTCCGAGTGCGCCAGCAGACCTTTTTCATAAGGAATGCGCACTCCACCGATCACCAGCGGGCCTTCACCGCCAAATTTATGGACATCAAAACCGTGACCGATACGCATCATGCGCTCCTTAATTGTTCAACTGAGTCAAATAGAACGCCGCCAGTGCCAAATCTTCTGGCTGCGTCACTTTAATATTATCCGAACGCCCCGCAACCAGCAGCGGATGATAGCCGCAGTGCTCCAGTGCAGAGGCTTCGTCGGTCACCGTCGCACCTTCATCCAGCGCACGCTGCAGGCACAGCTTCAACAGTTCCAACGGGAATAGCTGCGGTGTCAGCGCATGCCACAGATCCTGGCGATCAACGGTATGCGAGATAGCATTTCGGCCCGTTTCCGCACGTTTCATGGTATCACGCACTGGCGCAGCCAGAATGCCGCCCACCGAACTGTGTGCGGTAATTGCCAACAGGCGCTCCAGATCGTCCGCATGCAGACAAGGGCGCGCGGCATCATGCACCAACACCCACTCTGCGTTACCCGCCAGCCGCAGCCCGGCCATCACCGAGTCGGCACGCTGCTGGCCACCCACGGCGGTGCGCACACGGGGATCTTGAGCGATCGATAAGGTCTTAAAGTGATGGTCGTCGGGGCTGATAGCCACGATCACCTGCTGGATGCGCGGATGGCGCAGCAGAGCGTGGATCGCGTGTTCAAGAATGGTTTGCTGGCCGATAGTTAAATACTGTTTCGGACAATCGGCCTGCATGCGGCTACCGATACCGGCAGCGGGCAGGACAGCGATCACCTGCGGCAAAGAAATTGCGGAATGATTCATGCGTTATTTTTGTACGTTATTTGGCGTGGAGGACAACGCGTTGCGTCTGTATTGCTCAGGCACCAGACGATAAAAAGTCTCACCGGGCTTAATCATCCCCAGTTCATTACGCGCACGTTCCTCAATCGCTTCCTGACCGCCGTTCAAATCGTCGATCTCGGCAAACAACTGATCGTTACGCGCCTTTAATTTAGCATTGTTGCTCTGTTGAGCCGCTACGTCTTCATTAACCCGCACATAATCGTGAATACCATTTTTACCCAGCCACAGCGAATACTGCAGCCAGCCGAGCAAGGCAAGCAATAGTAGCGTAAGTTTTCCCATCTCCGCCCCCTGAAAAAACCGCCCAATCATCCCACAACTTTCTGTTTGACTCCACACCGGGAGCGGCATTTAGCCAGCAGATTCAGAGCGAGGATGGGCATTTCCTGAGCTCATCGCTTAATTCTCGCCCAAAAGTGGCAAAAAAAGCCACTTTAGCCACAAAAAAGCCGTATTCACTTTCAGTCATCCCGGCAAGATTATGCAGCAATAAGCACCAGGTTCTCTCATCCCCTCTAGATATTTACACCGCAAGAGAAATAACTATTCATATTTTGCACTATTAGCATTTTCATCATTAGGTAATGGTTGTATTTTTATTCATACAAGCTTATTTTTATGCACGTAAAGTGCATAAATAAATCCAATATATAACCTTTAATTTCTAGGGAGAGACAATGTTAAAACGTTTAGTGCTGATTGGTGCCTGCCTGGCTGCCGCCTTTTCTGCAACTTCATTCGCCGCGGAACCCACCTACGTGGTCGGCTCAGGCGGTACTTACCGCCCATTCGAATTCGAAAACAGCAATAAGGAGCTGGAAGGCTTTGATATTGATGTTATTAAAGCTATCGCTAAAGCTGAAGGTTTCCAGGTGAAACTGGTGAATACGCCGTGGGAAGGGATTTTTGCCACCCTGGGCTCGGGCGATCGCGATATTATTATTTCTGGCATCACCATTACTGAAAAACGTAAGCAAATGGTTGATTTCTCTTCGCCTTACTTCCCGGCTGAACAGGCTATTGTGGTGCCAAAAGACTCCACGGTAGACTCCATCGCCGCCCTGAAAGCGCTGAAAGTGGGCGTAGTCAATTCCAGTACCGGTGACATTGTGGTTTCCGACACGTTGGGCAAAAACAGTACGGCAATCAAACGCTTCGATAACACACCGCTGATGCTGCAAGAGCTGTATGAAGACGGTATTGGAGCCGCTGTAGGTGACGTTGGCGTGGCCAAGTTCTACATCAAAACCCACCCGGAAAAAGAGTTTAAGCTGGTTTCTGACGCCAAGTTTGAGCGCCAGTACTTCGGCATTGCGGTCGCAAAAGGGAACGATGATCTGCGTAACAAAATCAACGCCGGGCTGAAAAAGATCATCGCTGACGGCACTTACGCAAAAATCTACCAGACCTGGTTCGATAGCAACGTACCAACGCTACCAGCACAATAAACTGAACCAATCAGAAGGAACTACCTTTGAATTTCCGTTGGGAGATCATTCAGGAATACGCACCGCTGTTTATGGAAGGTGCCCTGATGACCATCAAATGCACCATTGTCTGCGTATTGTTGGGCACCACCTGGGGATTAATCCTCGGGTTGGGCCGCTTGGCGCAGGCACCGCACGGCATCTGGAAGCCGATTCTGCACTATGGCATTCAATGGCCGGTGCGTATTTACATCAGCGCTTTTCGCGGCACGCCGCTGTTTGTACAAATCATGGTCGTACACTTCGCGTTAGTGCCGCTGTTCATCAACCCGCGTGATGGGTTGCTGGTCACCAGCGGCCTGATGAGCGCCGACTTCGCCCGCGCGCTACGTTCCGACTACGGCGCCTTCCTGTCATGCGTAGTGGCAATCACCCTGAACGCTGGTGCCTACGTGTCGGAAATCTTCCGTGCCGGCATTCAATCCATCGATCGCGGCCAGATGGAAGCTTCACGCTCGTTGGGTATGAGCTATGGCAAAACCATGCGCAAAGTGATCCTGCCGCAGGCGTTTCGCCGTATGTTGCCGCCATTGGGCAACAACGCGATCGCTATCGTCAAAGATTCATCGCTGGCTTCCGCCATCGGTCTGGCCGATCTGGCCTATGCCGCCCGTACCGTTTCCGGTGCGTATGCCACCTATTGGGAGCCCTACCTGGCCATCTCCTTGGTCTACTGGGTGATCACCTTCCTGCTTTCGCTGATGGTGCAACATATGGAAAAAAGGTTCGGTAAAAGTGATTCGCGTACATAACCTGCAAAAACAATTTGGCGAGAGCCATGTGCTGCGCGGTATCTCCTGCGAGATCGCGCCCAATGAAGTGGTGTGCATTATCGGCCCTTCCGGCTCCGGCAAAAGCACCTTTCTGCGCTGCATCAATGCGCTGGAAACCCTTTCTGGTGGTGAAATTGACGTCAACGGCTTTGCCATCCACAGCCATAAAACCGATCTGAACAAGATGCGAGAAAGCGTCGGGATGGTCTTCCAGCGTTTTAACCTGTTTCCGCACATGACGGTGCTGCAAAACATCATTATGGCACCGATGGAAGTGCAAGGGTTGCCACGTGGCAAAGCCATCGAGCGAGCAGAAGTGTTGCTGCAAAAGGTTGGTCTGCTCGACAAAATCGACGCCTACCCCAGCAGCTTGTCCGGTGGCCAGCAACAGCGGGTGGCGATCGCCAGGGCACTGGCGATGGAACCTAAAATTATGCTGTTCGATGAACCAACGTCGGCATTGGATCCTGAATTGGTTGGCGAAGTGCTGGCGGTGATGAAGTCACTGGCACATGAGGGCATGACCATGGTGGTCGTGACGCATGAAATGGGCTTTGCTCGTGAGGTGGCCGATCGGGTGCTGTTTATCGATCAGGGAATTATTCAGGAAGAAGGCACTCCACAGCAGATTTTCAGCCAACCCGCCAATCCACGCACGCAGGCATTTCTTAGCAAGGTTTTATAATCCTCGGCATTTCTCGGGCGCAGGCTTCTGCGCCCTGCTGATTACCAGCCGCTGAGAAAACTGAACATCAGCCAGAACAGGCAAACTACCACCGCACCGGTCATCAGCAGGGTAAAAAACAGTTTGCCACGCAGCAACATGCTAACGGCGATCCCCACCAAGACGGATACTGGCATCAGCGCCAGAAAAAACGGCCAAGTATAAAGCAGGAAGAATAGCGTGTTGGAACCATAAATCAGAAAGGGCACCGCGAACGCCAGCCAATAGAACACAAAACCGCTGATACCACCCAAGAAAGAGTACGATGGCTCTTCTTGTTGTTGCGTATCAATCAGTATTGGCGAGGCATTATGCATAACGATCCCTGTCCATTCATCGTCTATCGGCACGCTTTACAGCAGGCCTATCCCCATCGCCCTTCAAGATGCAAAAGTATTGGCTGGCTGCATCTCAAAGTCACTTGGGGCAGATTAAAAAACGCCTGACAAAACTGCCACGCGCTTTTCACGAACTCAGGATCTGATCATAGCCCGACCACGCAGTACGTCTAATAATTGCGCAGTCAAATTTGTTACTAATTGTTCACCATTCAAATGCACCTCGGGCTGGACAGGCGCCTCGTAAACCGAGTCGATCCCAGTGAAGTTGCGCAGTTCGCCAGCACGGGCCTTTTTGTACAACCCTTTAGGATCGCGAGCTTCGCAAATGGCCAATGGCGTGTCGACAAACACTTCGACAAAACGCCCGGGCTCGAGCATTTCGCGCACCATCTGCCGTTCAGCCCGGTGTGGCGAAATGAAAGCGGTCAGCACCACCAACCCGGCGTCCACCATCAGCTTGGCGCTCTCCCCGACGCGGCGGATATTCTCACGCCGATCGTCGTCAGAAAACCCCAGATCGCGGCACAAACCGTGGCGCACGTTATCGCCATCCAACAGATAAGTGCTGATCCCTAGCTGATGCAACGCCTGTTCCAATGCACCCGCCACGGTGGACTTCCCCGAGCCGGAAAGCCCGGTAAACCACAGCACCACGCCCTGATGGCCATTACGCACTTCACGCTCCGCACGCGTTACCGCATGCGGATGCCACACCACATTTTCATCATCTGGCCCGGTTGGCCGGATCTCAACCACGCGATTTCCCTCCAAGCAGATCACGCGCTTCCCAATGAGGGAAATGTTTACGCACCAACGCATTCAGTTCAAGTTCAAAAGCGCTGTAATTACCGGTGGCTGGTTGCTGGTTGTGGTGCAGCGCCTCGCGGATCAGCCCAGCCCCCACCGTCACGTTGGTCAAACGATCGATAAAGATCAGGCCACCGGTATCATGGTTCTGCTGATAACTGTCCAGCACCAGCGGTTCGTCAAAAGTCAGCTCCACCAGCCCGATGCCGTTCAGCGGTAAAAGCGCGGCAGGATGCTGTGCCAACGAGTTAATCTCCACCTGATGGCGAATACTTTCTATCCGGGCGCGGGTTTTCTTGCCTGCTACCTTGATGTCATAACTCTGCCCTGGCAGCAGTGCCTGCTCAGCCATCCACACCACATCCACCAGCGCACTCTGCGCCGCCTGCAGCGTTTCAGTTGCATCCACCAGCAGATCGCCACGGCTGATGTCGATTTCGTCTTGCAGCACCAGCGTGATCGCCTCACCCGGCACGGCTTGCTGCAAATCGCCATCAAAGGTCACGATGCGCGCAACGCTGGATTCTACGCCGGATGGCAGCACTTTCACGCGCTGGCCGACACGCACCACGCCAGCAGACAAGGTGCCTGCGTAGCCACGGAAGTCGAGATTCGGGCGATTGACGTACTGCACCGGGAAGCGCAGCGGCTGACTTTCCCTTTGGCTGATCACATCCACACTTTCCAGCACTTCCAGCAGCGTTGGCCCGCTGTACCACGGCATACGCTCGCTTTGCGCCGCCACGTTGTCACCGTCCAACGCCGACAGCGGCACAAACTTGATGCTCAGATCGCTTGGCAACTGCTCGGCAAACGTCAGGTAATCCTGTTTGTATTGCTCAAACACCGCTTCGCTGTAATCCACCAGATCCATCTTGTTCACCGCCACCACCAGGTGACGAATCCCCAGCAGCGTGGCAATAAAGCTGTGGCGACGGGTTTGATCCAGCATACCTTTGCGCGCATCAAGCAGCAGGATCGCCAGATCGCAGGTAGACGCCCCGGTCGCCATATTGCGGGTGTACTGCTCATGCCCCGGCGTATCAGCAATGATAAATTTACGTTTCTCCGTAGAGAAATAGCGATAGGCCACATCGATGGTGATGCCCTGCTCACGCTCGGCCTGCAAACCGTCGACCAGTAACGCCAGATCGAGTTTTTCGCCCTGCGTACCAATACGCTTGCTGTCGGTATGCAGCGTTGAAAGCTGATCTTCGTAAATCTGGCGGGTATCGTGCAGCAAACGGCCAATCAGGGTACTTTTGCCATCGTCAACACTGCCACAGGTCAGGAAACGTAACAGGCTTTTGTGCTGCTGCGCGTGCAGATAAGACTCCACACCGCCCTGTTCAGCAATTTGTTGTGCAATAACGTTGTTCATCCGGCGGCTCCTTAGAAATACCCTTGGCGCTTTTTCAGCTCCATCGAACCAGATTGATCGCGATCGATCATGCGGCCCTGACGTTCACTGGTGGTGGAGATCAACATTTCTTCAATGATCTCCGGTAGCGTTTGTGCTGAAGAACCGACCGCGCCGGTCAGCGGCCAGCAGCCGAGAGTACGGAAACGCACCATGCGCTGGCTGATCACTTCCCCAGGTTGCAGATCGATACGATCGTCATCCACCATCAGCAAGGTGCCATCACGCTCTACCACCGGGCGCGGTTTTGCCAGATACAGCGGCACAATGTCGATCTGCTCCAGGAAGATATATTGCCAGATATCCAGTTCTGTCCAGTTCGACAGCGGGAATACGCGGATGCTCTCCCCCTTATTAATCTGGCCGTTATAGTTGTGCCACAACTCCGGGCGCTGGTTTTTAGGATCCCAGCGGTGGAAACGATCGCGGAACGAATAGATACGTTCTTTGGCTCGGGATTTTTCCTCATCGCGACGCGCACCACCAAAAGCGGCATCAAAACCGTACTTGTTCAATGCCTGCTTCAAACCTTCGGTTTTCATGATATCGGTATGTTTGGCACTGCCGTGGACAAATGGGTTGATGCCCATCGCCACGCCTTCGGGGTTCTTGTGCACCAACAATTCGAAACCATACTCTTTAGCCGTCCTATCGCGAAACTCATACATTTCGCGGAATTTCCAGCCAGTATCCACATGCAGCAATGGGAAAGGTAAAGTTCCCGGATAAAACGCCTTACGCGCCAGGTGCAACATGACGGAGGAGTCTTTCCCGATAGAGTACATCATCACCGGGTTAGCAAATTCAGCGGCAACCTCACGGATGATATGGATACTCTCCGCCTCCAATTGCCGCAAATGAGTGAGTCGTTTTTCGTCCATAGCAGATCCTTAAACGCCTTGCCGTTATATTCGGCCTAAGCCAGATTCACGACGGCGGGGCGAGATCCCCCCTCCGCCTGCGATTGATGCCCAAACCAGGCAATTTGATGGTGCAGTTCCACCACCTCACCGATCACCAACAGAGCGGGCAATGGTGCCTGTTGAGCTAATTGCTCCAGTTGTTGCAACGTGCCCGTCTGCACCTGCTGATCGGGCCGCGTCCCACGGCTGATCACCGCCACTGGCGTGTTACCCTCTCGGCCATGAGCGATCAGGTTACGGCTGATATCCGCCGCCTTCATGGTGCCCATGTAGATAGCCAAAGTCTGGCGCGCCCGTGCCAGATCGGCCCAGTCCAAGCCGCTGCCATCCGGGCGGCAATGGCCGGTAATAAAGGTCACGCTTTGCGCGTGATCGCGATGGGTTAACGGAATACCGGCATACGCCGTCGCGCCTGCGGCAGCGGTCACTCCCGGTACCACCTGGAACGGAATGCCCGCGGCGGCAGCCACCTGTAGCTCTTCGCCCCCACGGCCAAAAATAAACGGATCGCCGCCCTTCAGCCGCACCACACGCTTACCCTGCTGCGCCAGTTCCACCAGCAGGCGATTGGTTTCTTCCTGGATCACCGAGTGCGCACCAGCGCGTTTGCCCACGCAGATCCGCTCAGCATCCCGGCGTACCAAATCCAACGTTTCATCACTCACCAAATGGTCATACAGCACCACATCAGCCTGTTGCATCACCTGCAACCCGCGCAGCGTCAGCAAACCGACATCGCCAGGGCCAGCCCCAACCAGTGCAATCTCACCTTTCTGACCTTCATCGCCCTGTGCAAAATCAGCTAAATCCTGTGCTAACTGCCGCTCTGCCTGCGCGGTTTGGCCACTGGCAACCAGCGTGGCGAAACGGCCACCGAAGGCTTTCTCCCAGAAACGGCGCCTTGCCCCAATCGATGAAAGTTGCTGTTTCACTTTACTGCGCAAGCCCCCGGCAAGAATGGCCATCTGCCCAAGGCTGACCGGGAGCAACGCTTCGAGTTTTTCGCGCAGCATCCGTGCCAGCACTGGGGCTTGGCCACCTGAAGAAACGGCCACCACCAGCGGTGAACGATCGATAATTGATGGGAAGATAAAGGAACAGCGCGGCTGATCGTCCACCACGTTCGCCAACACGCGGCGTTTATCCGCTTCGGCATACACCTCAGCATTCAGTTGACTGTTGTCGGTCGCGGCAATCACCAGAAATACCTCGTCCAGTTGCTGCGGATCAAAAGATCGCGCCAGCCAGTGAACCAGGCCTTGCTGATGAAGATGCTCAATTTCCGCTGAAAGCGCCTGCGCAACCACCCGAATCTCTGCCCCAGCACGCTGGAGCAGATCGATCTTACGTGCGGCGACGTCACCGCCGCCAACCACCAGCACCGGACGTTGTTTGAGATCGGCAAATATTGGTAGATAGTCCACAACGGCCTTTTCATATAACAGAAAGATAGTGTGACTATACGGGGTGAGATTTCGCCTCTGAAATGACGAAAAGGAATGGCTTGTTCAATAATGGAATATAGGCCGCAGTTTCTGGCCTGAAATTCTTGGGTGTTGGCTGCCCGCCAGCAGCTCGAATTATTTGGGTCTATTTCGTTCTATACCCAAAATAATTCGAGTTGCTTGTAGGCGGCAACTGAGCGAAGCCCCAGGAGCTTACTCAGGTAAGTGACTGGGGTGAGTGAAGGAAGCCAACACCCAAGCAACTTGAAGTATGACGGGTATAAATTGAGAAACGAAGAAATTGTGTAATTAGTAATAGCCCCCCATACTAGTGCCGAGCATACATAATCGGCCTCACCGTTACCTAAAAAGGATTTTTCGGTATGTTTTCCCGCTTTTGCCTGAGAGCCGCTGTAATGATGGCCGCCTTTGGTTACATTACAAGTATTTCAGCAAGCACAAAACCTGCCAAAGAAGCTTCCTTAGGCCAATTTGCCGCTGAACATAGCCTGATCAGCAACAGTACAAACGCTCCCGCAACCACAGAACCCGCACCTGGCCAATTTGCTGCTGAGCAAATGCTGTTATCCACCGTCAGCAATACTGACAAGGCGTTGCCCACTGCCAAATCGGCTAAAAAAGCCAAAGAAAAAAAAGAGCCAAAAAAAACCAAGCCCCCTAAAACCACGCCATTAGGCCAGTTTGCCGCCCAACAAATACGCCATATCGCCACGCATTTTCCGGGGCGCATGGCGGGGAGCCCAACAGAATTGCTGGCTGCAGATTATCTTAAACAACAATTTGCCAATATGGGTTATTCAAGCAATACGCGTAGCTTTAATGCCCAATACCTTTATAGCAAAAATGATACCAGTGAAGATTGGAACAAGATCATTGTGACTTCGGTGATCGCAGCAAAAAAAGGCAAGCAGAACAAACAGATCATCATCATGGCTCATTTCGATACCTATACCCCACACAATGACAGTGAAGTGGGCAATAATCTGGGCGGATCGGCCCTGCAAGGCGTAGACGACAATGCTTCCGGCGTTGGGGTTATGCTGGAACTGGCACAACAGATGAAAGATATCCCCACGGCATACACCCTGCGCTTTTTGGCAACCAGCGGTGAAGAGCTCAAATCACTGGGGGCGAAAAACTACCTGAGGCGTATGACGCAGGAAGAACGCGATGACACTTTGTTGGTGATCAACCTCGATAACCTGATCACTGGCGATCAACTCTATTTCCACTCAGGGCGTAATACCGCACCGGAAGTCGCCAAAATCACCCGCGATCGCGCACTGGAAATCGCCCAACTCTACGATATTCCCGCCGCCATCAACCCCGGCAGTGAAAAATACCCCAAAGGAACCGGTTGTTGCTCCGATCACACAGTTTTTGACGAGGCAAAGATGCCAATTTTAGCGGTGGAGGCCACCAACTGGTCGCTGGGGGATAAAGATGGCTACCAACAAACCGCCGTTAGCCCACAGTTCACTCAAGGGGTGACCTGGCATCGCCCGCAATACGACAACCTGCAATATCTGGAAAGCAATCTGCCAGGGCGAATCGATCAACGCAGCCACGATATCGTGCAAATCCTGTTGCCCTTGATTAAAGAGTTGGCGCAAGCGCAACCGGTTATAGAGCAAGAAAAAGGTAAAAAGAAAAAATAGGGGGTGCGGCAATGTAGGTTTTCTTCATTGCCCACCGGCTCGGCTGAAAGCCGCAGCCATTTTTTTATCGTAGTTATTGCTCGCATAACCGGGGCCATTATAGCTCTTGGCAAACGCAGCCCAATCAAGCATGCGCAAAGCTTTAACCAGCACCGAATTAGCATTGATAAAACGCACAAAAGCCTCCAACTGCGCGGCATCCCCACGGTACATAGCGTTAATGAAAGCTTGTAATGTCCGGTATTTCAGTAGCTTCCAGTGATATCCCATGATCTGGAATGCCCCCCAACTGCATGACTGGAGCGCACATTCACGCTCTATCTTTGCAGCACGGGCCAGGCGCTCATGCTCCGCCGCACCACCGCTATATCCCCCCGCCGCACTGTTAACTAAATCGACAGGCAAGCCATCAACTTTGATCCCCTTCTCCAGCAACAAACGGCGGAATACATGACGCTCGAACAGAATTTTGGGCCGACCATCAGGCAACATACCCGCCCCGGCGCTTTCCACTTCAGCAACCGCCTGAACGGCTGCACCAGGGACACCCAGTAACGCTGCAGCCCGTTGATAATCCTGAGATGTCAGGTTACTCATGGCTGACCTCACTTTTTTTCACACCAGAAAAACGGACTAATAGTTTGATATTGCCTCTAACCGCAAACACACCGATACATAACGCAACGTTAAGCAAGGCTTCTGCAGGGTCTACCTCATCGTACACGCCCAGCGCCAGGCGGATCGCCACCGTACCGCTGGCGGCAATAATAACGAAAGCAAAAAAAGCAGCGCAGTAGTCATGATTTTTTTTACCCCGCCGGAAAGCGAGTAACCGTAGCGCGATCAACCCACAGGCGATGCCATTGATAGCCAGCAACAGAGTATCAAGGCTCATTGTTATGTCCCCCTTTTTTGAGCAGATCGGGATCTGCCGCGCGCTTGGTTAACGCCATTAATAAACGCACACTGACGGCGGAACTGACAATGGCACCAATCAGCTTGGTCACCGCCAGTTCGCCTGGCAACGTAGTGGATAACGCATTGGCAAAAAACTCACTTGAAACTACACCGATCACGAACGACACCAAAAACAGCACGGTTCGGGTGACAAAGGGATAATCCTTCGCACTAATGACAAAGATCACCGAACCAACAAACGCCCCAATCACCACATCGGCTGCCTCTGGCCCAGACAGCAGCCCGGCGATGGTCGCACCAGTGACGATAGCAGTAGCCATTGCCGCACTTGAAACAGGTTCTGACATAGACTCTCCTCAGAAATAAAAAAGCCCCGCATCGCGAGGCTGGGTAAAGCAGGTAAAAACGTTACTCGACAAGGTGTTCCTTGACGGGTTCACCCTCAAGTTCGGTTGTGGGCTGAATATCTACCACTTCCGGTTCAGGCTCTGCGCCATACACCTGCACGCGCAGATCCAACCAGCGACCTGCCGGTACATCGATCGGATCGCCGTCCTTGTAACCTGAGATAGTGTTTTGAGCGAAAGTAGGAGCCGACAGATTTGCCCGGTGGAAAGTCTTAATCAGCAGATCGCCAGATTGCTCAACTTCATAATCCACCCAAACCAGCGGCAACTTGTTGCGATCGGTTGGTATTTCAATACCGCCATCAATACCGCCCCATTCTGCATCCGAGTTAAAGCCAAGAGTGCCGGAAACCCGGTAAACTCCTTCGCTAACACGTTCAGTGGTGACACTTTGGCTTTCATTGTTGAGTTCGCTGGAGCCATCGCCGAATAATTTGACGATTGGAGAGGCTTTTTTGATAAAACCGTTGGCGTCTACGGTGGTGTTGTAGTCACCCCAAACGCCGTAGGATGTCAAAGAGCCTGATGCTCCAGATAAACCAGTCCGCAATTTTCCAGATGCGCTGACGAAAACATATCCGACAGTTGGAGTCCCATCCATAGGTAAAGACAGAACACCATATAACTGTTCTGCTGCTGGTTTATTTGCCGAGTTAGCCGTGATGCGGTAAATTTTACCGACGCTCTGCTTTGTATCATCCTGATGCAGAGGTCCGCTACCGAGCCCATAATCACCAATTTTCAGATAACGAGTATCGTTTTTACTGCGCGATTCATAGACATCCCATGCGGACCATGTCGATGATGTAGCGCTGTAATTTCGTTGGTAGTAATAGTCGTTAATGCTGTATGGATAGTATCGTTGCGTTACAAAAGTATTACCATTAGCACCTGCTACACCAGCTCTTGAGTCCAGAACAAGTAACGTCCCAGATATAACAGCAGGATAATTACTTGTGCCAGAAATATTAGAGTTCATACTTTGATAATATGCACCCTCAGTTTTGATGGTATTTAGATCAGATGTTCCCAATGGTGTTGCACGTGTTGCAACTTGAGTATTGTTGGAATAAAGCGGACCGGGAAAGGTAACAGAACCATCGGCTTTAGCACTCATGGAATATGCTGTGCCATTCCAGCGTATAGTCATATTCCCAGTTGCGGTATCTGAAAATACCGCCCCCTTTTCCACGTCATTGACATCGCGGAATCTCAGCAAAAGATTTGGCGTTGTGCTGGTAGCCCGCATTTGCTGGTCACCGTTTGACGTAATGCTTTTCTTGAATTCAACGGCACTGGCCACCGTCTGTGTTGTCGTCGTGGATTTATTCAGCGTATCATTTACCGCCGCCGTCAACGCCGCTTGTGATTTCACTGTTACCGTCGAACCATCAGGCGCCGTCAGTTTGACATCCCCGGCGCCGCTAAGGATCTGCTGCCAACCATCCAATTGGCTCTGCCATTGGTTTACCAGCACCGATAGTTGCCGCGAGAAATCCGCTACGCTGCCCACCAGCGCAGTGACAATCGCATATTGCTGCCCCGTAGCGGCACTGCCGGTATAAGGCGTTGCTAGTGTGAGTTGCGTGTCTGAGATCACCCGCTGGATCTCATACATCACTACCGTACCCGCTCCAGGTACCAGTAGCATTTGACCCGGCGCCACGCCGTAGACTGGGTTATTCCATTGTGTCCCCGTTCCGGTCACAGTGGCCGAATTTTGCACAAGCGCAATCGTGCCTGTGCGATACCAAGCTGTAGAAGCCATTGTAAGTTTCCTTTTTGATTATACTGATGAAGATAAGAAGGTTAGAAAATGTTGGTTCAACACGGTTATGGCATGATGTGCCCCGTGTTTTTCAAATATGAAAGCCTGCGTTTGCAGAACTGATTAGCAGTTATTTATTCAGCGTTATCATCGGCAGAAGATTCAGCAACAACCTCAGATTCAGGTTGCACCTCTTGTGGCTCAACAATTTCTGGTTCTGGTTGAGCTGGCATGCTTAAGCGCAGATCGATCCAACGGCCTTCAGGAATATCCATCGGCTCCCCAGCCACCACCATCGCGCTATCTGGATCGAAACGGCGTTTGTGGGTATAGACCCTGATAGTGCCATCTTCATCGACTTCGGTGCTGGCAAATACCAGGCGATTACCATTGACGTCTTGAGGGATCTCTATCTGCCAGCTTTCAGTTGCCAAACCCAATGAACCACTAATCTGATAGAGCCCAGTAGCTAGCCGTTGTGCGGTAACTCCTGCGGCTTCCCCGTTGACTGCACCGACCCCGGCAAGAACAAAGCCAGACAGATAATCTGTAGGCATTTTTGCTGGATCATTTGACAGTCGGATAATAGGAGAGGCTTTTTTAACAAAGCCGTTGGCATCTACGGTGGTGTTTGTACTGTGCCAGATTTTTGACCACACCGTAGACCATGCGCCCGCGGGTGTCCTAACTCTGATCGAGAGATCAGGTGTTGCCGTACCACGTATAAAAGCCATTTGCCAACGCGAGCCGGAGTCGGCTCCTTCAAGACCAAAAAATCCTTGGCCTGTTGGTGCCCCTGGCGTGTTAATTGGCCAAGTGACGAACTGGTTTGATGCAGCAACGTTAGCATCGGCCGATATAACAGACGATGCCCCCCCTACACCATAATCACCAATTTTTACATAGCGAGTATCGTTTTTGCTTCGTGATTCAAATAGTTGCCAAACCTCCCACGCATCCGCAGGAGCATTGTAAACTCGCTGATAATAATAATCAGCAACATGCCACGGATAGTAAATCTGCGTGACTCCCTTTCGACCATTTGATGACGCAACGTGATTAAGCACGCGTAATGTTCCTGCTGCCACAATGGGATAGTTTTTCTCAGATGTAGCATTCGATGTTGCTGCCTGATAATAATCCCCTTCATCCTTAACTGTATTTAAATCAAGCGTACTTAATGATGTCGATTTTGTGGCTACAGGAGTAGAACCTATATACAGATTATTTAATACTTTCGCAGTACCTGCCCTTGCATCCACAGAAAATACCGGTTGACCATAATTTATATTAGATGCAAGTCCCGTTGTTGCTGTAGAAACGACAGAGAAACCATTACTCGTTGCTATGCTTGCATTATTCGGGTTAACAAGGTCTGCCCGGTCACCACCGCGAAATATAAAAGGAAGCGTACTAATATCAGGTACTGCCCCTGCAGTTGTGTAGGCATTATTTAATACGAGGCCATTGTATAGTGATACAAACCCATCTGTACGGAATGTTGCTGTGCTTGCCGTCCCATTCCATCTGATATTTATTACTCCCGTATCCGTCTGCGCATATACCGCCCCTTTTTCCACATCATTGACATCACGGAATCTCAGCAAAAGATTTGGCGTTGTGCTGGTAGCCCGCATTTGCTGGTCACCGTTTGACGTAATGCTTTTCTTGAATTCAACGGTACTCGCCACCGTCTGTGTCGTCGTCGTGGATTTATTCAGGGCATCATTAACCGCTGCGGTCAATGCCGCCTGTGATTTCACCGTTACCATCGAACCATCAGGCGCAGTCAATTTAACATCCCCGCTGCCGCTGAGGATCTGCTGCCAACCGTCCAGTTGACTCTGCCACTGATTCACTAGCACCGATAATTGCCGGGAGAAATCCGCCACGCTACCCACCAACGCAGTGACAATCGCGTATTGCTGCCCGGTGGCAGCACTGCCAGTATAAGGCGTTGCTAGTGTGAGCAGCGTGTCTGAGATCACCCGTTGGATCTCATACATCACCACCGTACCCGCACCGGGTATCAACAGCATTTGACCAGGAGCCACACCGTAAACCGGATTGTTCCATTGCGTCCCCGTTCCGCTAACGGTGGTTGAATTTTGTGCAAGCGCAATCGTGCCTGTACGATACCAAGCTGTAGAAGCCATAAAGAGTGTCCTTTTAATTAATATTGCTGAATTCGAATGCCGTTAACCGAGCATTGATAGTAGAAAGAGAAGAAGTTAATTGACGTAATGTATGCAATACATTGGCATTAGCGATACGCGCTTCAACAACTGTGATAGCTGTTCGTTCCACATGATCGTCGATATTGCCAGTCAACGCAGTTTGCTCGAGATCGGCATTATTCAGCGATTGCGATAACGCTGTAATACTATTGCTCAACGCCACATTCGCGGCGTTCACATCACCCCGTAGGGCTGATATCGATTGTGATAATACGGAATCCCCAGTGGTACGACTTTTTGTTTCGCTTTCAAGAGCGCTGGATAACGCCTCACTTTGGTTATCAAGCGTATTCAGTCGGCCATTCAGCATGCTGCTGGTAGTGCGTTGCTGGTTCTGGGTAACGTTTAGCATGTCAGTGTTAACCACCGCTGCGACAGAAACTGCATCAACCTGCTGTTCCAGTTGCTCAAACCGCGACAGCATGGCTTTTTTATCACCCTCTGTCGTAGCTGTTAACTGGTTGATGTTAGTCTGCAAAACCTCATCAGCGGCAAGCCGCGTGTTGCTTTCCGCATCCAAGCGGGCCAACGAGCCATCAATACGCTGCGATAATGCGCTATCCGCAATACCACGCGCAGTGGCTTCTGTTACAAGCTGTGCTGACAATTCACCGTTGATACTGCGCTGTTGGCTTTGGGTAGCATCCATCTTTGCAGTTACCACCACGGTAGCCACAGAAACAGCGTCTACCTGCTGTGATACCTGTGCAATCATCGCCGCATTATTAGCCACGGTGTCAGTCGCACGTTGAGCAGAATCCCGCGCACTGATTTCTGACTTCAATGCCGCAGCAGCGGATACTTCTGCAGCACTGGCGCTCTTCGCAGCAGCATCACGGCTTTTACTGGCAGATAGTTCAGAACTGGCGGCGAGACTGGCACTGCTCTGAGCATCGCGAGCTGACTGTGCAGCAGCCAGCTCAGAGCTTTTTGAGTTATCTTCTGACTTTTGTGCCTGCTTTGCGGCAGCCCGTATTTCTGCCAATACAATCGGCCCAGTCAGTTCTGGAGCACTGTCCACCAAATAGTCATTGAGCGTTCCTGGTGGGCTACTCTCGAGCAGCGTGATCATCCCCAATACCGCACGTTGCCCGTTTTTATATACCACCGTGACAGTATATTCGCCGGGGTAAAGCTCGAGTTTATACTCGCCCCCTACTCCTGTAGTAACGCTAGCGGCAATTTGTAAAAAGGTCTGTCGGGTATTATGGCGGGAAGTGATAACCAGATTAGCGCTGGGGATCGGTACACCCTCAGGGCTACGGTAGCTACCTGATAATGTGATCATATTGCCCCCTTAGGCTGGGATATCAGGCCAAGTAACACTGGATTTTGACGTATCCACCGCGCGCAGTTGCTGGATATAACCGATCCAGGCAGTAAGGGACTCTTTATCCTGATCGTTGATAATCCCTAGTTGCAATTCGGTCTGCCATACGCTGATCGTATTTTGTGCCTGTGCTAGCAAGTAAGACCTTTTATTTTCTGCCGATTCAGGAGTTTCCACTGACTGAGGAATATCAACCCAAGTCGGCATCCCCTGAAGATCCGCACCACGCATTTTTCCTGCTGGTGGTGTCTGAACATATAGACTGTAAATCTCTTCGCTGATATCAACTAAATCATCAGGCAAAGTACCCGCTGAGAGATAATCCTCAAGCATTGAGATTGGATAAAAAGCCCCCGTTTCTTGACTAAATTTATACATAATTAATACCCCACTGCCATCCAATAAACCTCACGTTCCTTGGAACCATGAAGCCAAGCAAAGCTTGTATTACTTGCTGATAAATATCCTGTTTGTGCATTCCAGGTAGTCTCATACCCTTGCAGAAAGTTACACAAAGTAAACGACACAGATAATATTCTATTCGGCATAGCGATATGCAAATTCACCCAGTCAGTACTGCCATTTGAATTATTACTACCGATAGCAAAACCTCCTTGAAAAATCATTCCACTGCTGAGATCTTTATACCACCATGCATCACCACTGACCACACGCTGGGTTGGTGGGTTGTTTGGGCTATATACCCGTTGCCCTTGCTCATAAAGCCCTGCCCCGGTATCAAGCCCCCCTGATACTCTGCCTCCATTGATACTTAAATAACGATTATCAGGCGGATTATTCGGGCTATAAACTCGTTGTCCTTGTTCATAGATTCCAGCACTGGTATCAACATTTCCTAATAACCGGCCACCGTTGATGCTTAAATAACGATTATCAGGCGGATTATTCGGGCTATAAACTCGTTGTCCTTGTTCATAAACCCCGACACCTGTCGTAGTATTAAAATTGCCATTTTTATCAATTTCAAAATACTTCCCTGTAACATTCGAAGTTACTCTGACATACCCATCGGACGGAGCCGATATCGAACCCTGCACCTTACCATTAGCATCTTTAATGATGTATTGCGCTGCAGTAGTGTTTGATTTTATCTCTAACTCCCCCGTAAGCGTTCCACCTGTGAGAGGAAGATAACCTTTGTTAATAAATTGAGTAAGAGCATTAACCAAGTTAACTTGCAGAGTCTTAGTGTCACCATTATCCAACACGTCTTGACCACTGTTATCAGCAATAAACTGCGCTACCGCATTAGCAATGACGCTAGATTGCCGCCAGGCAGTATTCATCTCTTTGGATTTTGCCACTCCAGTAGTAAAACCAGCACTCCTGCTACTGAGAGCCAACCAATCAGTCGGGCTTAGTACATTAGCGCCACTATTAAGCCCAAAAGGCAAAAATTCATTTTTAGCCATTAATTGTATCCTTTATTTTTAAGTTCATGCTGGTAATTCAGGCCAATTCACCGGAATAGTTGAGGTGTCGATAGCTCGAACTTTCTGAATATACTCAATCCAAACGATAAGAGACTTTTTATCTTTATCACTGATTAGTCCAAGCTGTAATTCGGTTTGCCATATGCTAATGACATTTTGAGCCTGCGTCAGTAAAGCATTGCGTTGTGACTCCATTTGCATTACTTTTTCTGCTCCTGTCAATGGTGCGATATCGCTCCATGCAGGCATACCATCAGGCCCTGTCCCGCATATTCTTCCTTCTGGGCAATTCTTTGAGCTGAAAGCCTCATGGATCTCTGCCGATACCCCAACGCCATCCATTGGCCAGTCCCCTGATGCCTGATAGTCGCTTTTTAATGCCACAGGAAAAAACAAACCGCTATGGAAAATATAATCAGCCATGTTAATTACCTACCGCAAAATAAAAAATAGGATTAGATGAAGATCCAACCAAGCCATTAGCCAATGTTATTGATGTTTTAGTTATTGCCGTATATTCAGCTGTCCCAGCCGTTGCTCCGTAGACCCCTAAGGAAGCCCCAACAACGCCATTAGGAAATGGAATAGGGAAATTGATAGTCTGCGTGACATTAGGGCCTAACAGCCCAGAGATGCCATATTGAAAAATGACACCAGTAGGCAGCTTCGTCCATCCATTGCCAGATTGCATGCTGGGAGATTGCTTTGCGATAACCTGAGCAAGTGCTGCCAGTAGGTTATTTTTTAACGTTGTCGTATCCCCATTATCTAATACATCATTATTGCTATTATCGGCAATAAACTGCGCTACCACGCTGCTGATCACACTGGATTGCCGCCAGGCGGTATTCAGTTCTTTGGATTTTGCCGCACCAGCAGCAAAACCCTTGCTGCGCGCAGGCAGTGTCGACCAGTCAGCAGGTGTGAGAACATTCGCCTCCGCACCAATGCCGAAGGGTAAAAAATCATTTTTAGCCATTAGTAATTTCCTTTAGGTTCAGGCCCCACATACCTTTGTCAAAGCCGGAAAGATATTTATTGTCAGCATCAAAACCGAATAACGGCCCCGGTTCCGATACCATGGTGTAATCCGTAATACATACGCCGCCGGGTTTTACATCCAGATAGCCAAAGGCAATGATGGATTGCACTACGGCAGGTAATGGAGAACCTGTCAGATAAACACTCATCGTCATATCGAGATTATCCACAACGAAGACCTGAGTTTTATCATCGGGGAAAACACTCTGATAGATGTTACTGAGGGTTGCCATTGTGCCATCCCAGTTGTTCGCCAGGATTTTGGCACGCAGGATGGTGCGATAAACCTCATCATCCAACGTGGTAAATCCCATCTCATCAAACACCCCTTGCCAGCTTCCTTGGTCATATCCCAACCCACTGGTATCGAAGGAGAAATAGACACCATTAATAATGCTTCTCACCACGCGACCGATACCGATCCACAACCCCAATGCATCGAGCTGGCTACTTACAGCCCGATCAAGATCAAACTTATTGATGAAATCGCCCAGAGTTGCTTGGATAGCCGCAAACGGCTCGCTACTAACGCCAATAGTGTCGAGATATTTCGGTTTATCAGCATGGTAGGCAGTAATAAGCTTTTGATAATGATTCATGTTGTCACCACCGTGACATTCGCTGCCGAGCAGGTAACCGCCTGATTAAAGGTAACGTTGATATTGGCGGCGGCCAGCGCATTGGCAGACTTACCGATTTGCAAGTCGGTAAGATCGTATACTCGTCCTTCACCGTTAAGGTTGGCAGGGACAAACAGGCGGTGCAGCAATACCGGATCACCGATCGCCACACCGTTCACGTAGTCAGCAATGGCCGATTTGATCGACTCAGCAATACTGGTGGTATAACCCACCAAAGGTTTCAAGGTGACCCGCACATAGACCGGAACGCTGGTTTTACGGAAAAAAGAAATCGAGCGCGTAATACCATATTGGTCAGTCACTGGCACAACGCTGGTGCCATAGGTCCCGGTACCCGGCGTTTTTTTGGTGGCAATAGTCTTCGCTATCTGCCGGTCATCACCGCCGTCCACCACGATTGCAATCGAGTGGCTGGGGATGCCATTGCTGTCGGTGGTACTGGTATCGTTTTCGTAACCCCGATAGCGCTCGACATTAGGCAGAGTAGCAATGGCGCCAATAATCCCCTCCAACACCGTACGCGACGGCAACGATACCGATCGCGATTGCCGAATACGCAACTCGGCATCCGATTCCACCGGTTGCCCCGGTGACGCCGCTTGTGGGTTAGTGACCGCTTGCCAGCCACGGGTTGGGGAACCAATCACGCTAAGTTCACCCGGTAGCGCAATCACCGCACCGATTACCTGGCAGGTGGCGGTCACCGTTACCTGCCCTGATGAACCAATCACTACACTGCTCGGCAGGCTCCAACTGATGCCATTGGTGTCGCGCACCACGCCGTTGGTGATCTGCGTGCCCACTTGCCCGGTAATAACGACATCTGCGGTGGATTGGCTGGCGGCATTTTTCGTAATACCGTTGATTTTAACGTTGTTTTCCAATGCCCGGCCCTGTGCCGTTGCTGGGCTGAAGGAGTTGAATACCGCGATTGCCATGTTATTGGCATCATGAATCGCCAGCGCGATTACGGCTATCCACTGCCCATCTTTGCTGTCGGGCTCCAGGTAGGCATCTTCGCCATAAATCTGGCGGAAGAAAGCCGTCAGTGTGCTCAGGATAGTCTGGTAATCGGGCGCACTGATCCCACGGGCATCGACGCTAGCCGATAGCCCTAATGTATCGAGATTGAGCATTATGCCTCGCTATTAACGGTGGTTGTGCCGTACAAGGTGTTGATTGAGGAAGTAAAGGTCACGCGGCGGGTCTGTGGGTTCACTTGCACCTGAAAATCGGTGATTTCGTTCACGCCTTGGGTTCTCAGAATACGTTCACGAACAGACATCTGATAAACCAGCGACTTATGCTTACCCAGAATATCGGTTTTGTAGGGCGTGCCTGCGGTCGTATCCAAAAACCATTCCCCTTGCCATAGCTCAAAACGGGTTTTCACCGCTTGGGCCACCGCTTCTGGGGTGTTGATCATAAAAGTGTTGTCTCCCGCACCAAAAATGTAGTCGCCGGAGCTGTCTTCTCTGCGGTAGCGCATTACTGTGCTCCTCCTGTAGTACCGCTGCCGGTCTGTACACCACTGTGTTTATGATTTTTCAGGCTGATCCCGCCCGCCGTAACGTCATTTTTCACCGTCACCGGCCCATTGAGGGTGGCCGCGCCGCCGCCGCTGCCCATCCCCTGTGACAGGCTGCCATTAATGGTGACACTGCCATTCAGCACGATGGAGGGAGAGGTAATCTCCGTTCCACCATTGGCATTCGCCGTCAGTTTTCCCGATGTGATGACATTAACCGCGTGGCTGTCGGGGAGCAGTTCAATCATCGCAGCCCCATCATCACTGCGCAGTTGCGCCGCTGAGGTACTGATATTGCTTATTTTGTGGGGCTGCGATTGTGGCCCAAGGATGGCGAAAGCATCCGCCAGATGGTGCATTCGCCCATCTACCGCATCTTGCACATCACCACTCTGCCACCAAAAATCAATACATCGATCGGCAAACACCACCAGGCATTCATCACCTGTTTTCACTGGAAATGTCAGGCTGACGCCGCCACCGCGTGGAAAGATTACCGGTACGTCCACCAGCAGAGGTAATTCAGTTTGGGTAACTGTGCCGTCGGGATTTTCAATACTGCCACGAATAGCAGGGCGCACCTCGCAGGTCACCGCGTTGGGATTAAAGGACTCGATGATACCCGGCATTGCCACACGGAGTTCTGAATGGAGAGATTTCCGCAAAGTATCAAGGATATTTTCCGTCGAGCTGGCACGCTCTTTATTAGTAATCATCGCTCGTCACCTTATTTAATGTGGTGGCACCAGCCCTGTCTTTTGCAGTACAGACCAGATCCATATACCACTCATTGCCGCGAGTATCGCCATGATAAGAGATATTAATCACTTTATAGTCACCATCCTTTGATAATACTGAAGACATTATCGTGGTTTGTTTTTTCGCTGTTTTAACCGAATCCTTGCCCACATTCTCAATTGAGGATGTGGCCTGGTAAAGGCTACTATTATTGAGCCGCACCAAACTATTAATAACGATATTTGGGTTAATCAGACATTGAATATTAATACCACCGTCAATCGTTTGCTGAGGCATACCAATTAATCCGGCCTTATTATTAAGAATGATAACCTCGGTGCTATGTGTATTATCAGGCCGCAACTGGATGGTGTTATTAACGTATTGCCAGGTCGCGTTGGTTTGTGAGGCTAAACGATCCATCTCATCCCGGTGCATACCATAAATCGGCTTACCTCGGGGCATTTTCACATCGTCAAGTTCAGGAATAAGGCCCACGGTAACCCCAAACTCCCTCACCGATTTTAATAAAGCTTGAAATACATCCGTTTTACTGTATCCCGCTGCCAGCGTGGTATTCACGGTGGCATAGCAGAAGGCTTTGTCGTTCTCCGATGCTTGGATAGTGACAAAGGTGTCCGTTGCATTATCCCTACCATCAATAGAAAAACTGATTTCACCACTGAATATCAAGCTGGCGTTATCCTGATATCCTGCCAACAATTGTATTTGCGCAAACTCCCCACTCGTTATTTTATTTGCCACATCAACTGAGAGATTATAAATTTTAAACTCAGCTTTTTTAGGGTATTTGGTGTCTTGCCAGATGATTGAGAATGTGAACTTAAAAGAGGATAAATCCAGCCCATTACCCTTTTCATCCACCATCACCAAGGAGCATTTCCTGATCCAGTTTTCACTCATTTTTCACCTACAAATAAATTCACTCCGTTTAAATTAGCTGGCAATAAAATAAAGATGCCCACCACTACCAAGATTATCTTTAGTTGGCGCAGCATAAATATCAACATCAGAGGCAACGACCAATGCACCATTAAAGCCCAGGTGTCGATAGGGTTGTAAAAGATTGGTACCCGTCACCAAGGGGATACCATTGACGATGCTGCTCCCAGTACTATTGGCGATATCTAAAATCCATCCAGCGTTATCGCGCCAGAGTAATGTCATCTGATACTCAACACCCCCGAGTGTGATTCTGAAACGTTGATTATCTGCAGTCAGTGCGATCTCGATCATAGGCCCAATACTCCTTTAAGTTCAGACACCCCCGTTTTTATTGCACCAGTCACCGTATCGACAAAGGATCTCAGCATATTATTCGGATTCACCGTCTGTGGGTTTTTTACCCCAGTATTGGAAACACCGGCTGTACTCTGCCCTTGTGCCATGTTTTCAACTGGTGTAGTGGTAATGGTTTGAGTATTAGTGATATTAATTTGCTGCATAGTGATGGTAATCATCAACACATTTTCAGTGGTTGCATCGGTGGTTACATCCAATGAGCGAATCAACATATTTTCATACTGCCGCTTACCGGTAGTGACATTAAAACATTCAAAGGTGCTTTGTAAATCCAATAACTGCTGATAGATCTCTTTAGGACTGGTCCCAATCGAAAGTTCGTGCCCTGCAATTTGGTACTGCGAGGTATCAAAAAAATCAACTAATGAACCCGCCCCCGTAAAACCTAATTCCATCACTAACTCGGCAGGGCGATTATAAGCATGATCGTTAATCGCAGCACCGAAACCCACCGGATGCTCGGTGATTACCGTACTATCACTGTGTCTTTCGCTAATGACAATGCTGGGTACAATAATACCAATACGCCGTTTTTGCTGATTGAACAGCACTGATAACAGATCCATTATGATGTCCTCGGTATTATTTTTCGCACCACATCTCTGTTCACTTTATCCTGAGCATTAGCCACTATATTGCCAAGCTCTTGAGGATCCTTACACGCGGAATTCAGCGTAATTGAGGTGTTCTGGTTAATCACCGTTGAAGGTGGCCCCGATGCACAGCAACAACCTCCCCCTTTTGCCGAGCGATAATCCTCTGGCTGACGCGCGAGTAATGCCTGACTGGCGTGCTGCAGATTAGGAACAGATAAATGTTTTAATACCGACATCATGCTATTTAGCAAGTCATAGCCAGATGGTGTGTTTTTTTCTTCTGCTATGCTAGTGCTGTTTTTTGCCGCTACAGGAGCAGGAACCACTTTAGGGGGGGATGGTTTTTTCTGGGCAGCAGTGGCGTTTTTTGGGGCAGCCTGGTTTAAATACTCAACCCTGGGGCGTAGATAGGTTTTAGGTTTCCCTAACTTTTTAAGCAGCCCATCAGGCCCCATTGTGACAGAACTAGGGCCACCGGTAAGATGCGACCCATAAACTGTACCTATTCCTTTTTCTGGGTCGGTCAATTCCTGAACTATCGCTGTATGTCCATTCCATAATGCAATATCGCCCGGTTTAACATCTTTGGCATCTATCTCATCAAAGAATTTTGAATTTTTTAATGCTGCTGTATTTTGGTAAGGGATTTTATAACCATATCGCTTTAATATTTCATTAACCAAATGCGAACAGTCTATTGTCTGAGTACCATCCTTTAGCGTCCCCCTCCCTTTACCATATTTATAACCCTCATACGAATCTTCAATATCTTTCGTAATCAGGGGAGGAGTGTAACTCCCCGGTTGTTCCGTAACAACACTTGGCTTGATAACAAGCCCCCCTCCACCTGCATTATTTGACTTTCCACTATCACTAGAGAGATCATCCTGAAATTCACTAACTGGAATTATAATATCATTTACATATTTATCTGCTCCAGATAGATATTGATTCATATTGCCATAGGCGTCCGCCAATGATATTGAACCATCACCATATAGAATACTATTGTTTTTTATAACCTTCTGAGATAACACAGAACTTACTTTAGCATTTGGGTTTTCCATTAACGCCTTTAAAAATTTAGGCCCTCCCCCTGAACCTAAATTATGTAAAGAATAAACATCAGCAATATTACCTTTTCTACCTAAACCTTGCACCCGTTTAATGTTATCTTGGGTAAACTCCGCCAACATAGCCGCTTGCAGCCTTGCATCATCTCTATATGCAAGAGCTTGTGCCATAGTAAGCTGCGCAGCATTCTTAATACCATACTTTTCGCCATGCTTTCTTAACACATCTAACCAGGTACCTTTTGTAAATTGGCCAAGACCATATGCAGTAGAAGTACTTGGTCCTACATTAGTTCTGAATCTACTTTCAAAATAAGCCATTCGGACTATGATTTCAGGATCAACTCCAGCACTCTTGGCTGCTTCAGTCAACAGGGGTTTAGCCGCTTGCCAATTATTCCACCTAATCCTCTCCACTTCTTTCTGTGTCATTTTAGGTTTCGATTTACTCTTACTCATTTTTCGTCACTCACTTTTTCGGCGCCATTTCTCGATCCTTTCAGCGTTATCAAACTGCAAGTCGAGAAAATCATTCATCAGTGCCACATCGGCCAGGCTAATAGAGCGATCGCGCAGTGCAGTATACGGAATAAGACCTGCGTCGACCGGGCGCAGCAGGTACTCTTCCCCCCCCGGCAGGGTATCCAGTGTTAAACCGCTGGCAGGTCGGCTATCTCGCTGGCGAGGGGTACGGGAAAAAAATCGCCAAGGGAATCTCGGATAACGTTGCCGACCAGTTCCAACATGCCCAGCATGTCGATATCGTCAAACATCATCACCCCATCCTGGAAAACCGCAGTCCAGATTTTGCCGTTCTTGCGTGCAACCGCTGAGAGGCATGGATGAAGAATGGCATCACAGTCGGCGTCGCTCATGGCGGCAACGGCATCTGCCACCTGCGGCAACAGCGCCGCAAGCGTAATTTCACCACTTTTCAGTTCATCAAAAACCCCCGCCACCGCGGGGAGTAATTTACGCGCAACACGAAACTGGTCGAAAACATCGAGCTTTACAGCCCGATATTCCTGCCCTTTTAGCTCAAATTCCATAATTAGAATTCTCCGAGCATCTGGTCGATCTTGCCGCAGTCAAACACCCAGCTCACATTGCCACCTTCTTTGGCATTCACATGGTCCGGGCGCTTTTGAAACGCACAATTGCGCGCCACAATGGTATCCCCAGAGGCAGTATTACGGATGGTGATGATGTTATTGCCCCACAAAGTTGAAGACATGCCCTGTGCGCCATAGACCGAAGAGAGCTTTTTGTTCACCGGGGAAGTTTTCAACAACGTGACGGTAATGGTGCCGGATTTGGCCGCATGCAGGCTGTGCATCACTTCGCCATCAGCGCCCAGCGTCATGGTGTTTTGCGGACCGCTCATAGCAACCACAATCCCCTCATCGGCATTCGAAGCGCCGTAACCCAAATCAATCACCCCAGTCGGGCCGGCCAAAGTGGCGCTAACGTCTGCAAATGAATAAGTAGCCATAGTTTTTTCCTTAAATTAACGATTTACGTTGATAATGACGTCGGCGTAGTGCACTGCACCCGCCAGTTTGATAGCGCATTGGATCACTGGTGCACGGCGTTTCTCACGCTCAGCCTGAGACTGTTCAGCAATCGGTGAAGCATAGGTGTAATAGCCTTTGGTCAGCGTCTCACCCGATTGCAGAATACCCAGTGGCCCGCCATTCCATACCCCTGGCGCAATCAGCCCGTTATCCACCCCTTTCGCCAACGACTGTTCGACATTGGTCAACAACCGCGTCACACCGCCATCGGTTTGTGGAATTTTGCTGGTAGAGGTGAACAGCAGGTTATAAAGGTTGTTCTGTACATAGTTCTGCAACCAGTCCAGGCCATGGCGCTCATCGATAAAGTCACCGTTACACATCACCCCTTCCTGAATAATCGCCGTGTCGTTGTTGTAATTGACAAAGACGTTGGCGTTTTTCCCTTGCAAGGTATTGGCATCAGTTTGCGACAGCGTTTCGGCGGTAATGCCCGGCTGCTGCTTGAACTTCAGGGTAATTGTGGTGTTGTTGCCGCTGAAATTGACGGTAAAAGCCCGGCCAAACAACGAGGCCACCGCATACGGATTGGCACTCGAATACTGCACTAATGTGCGTGAATAGTTTGCCGCTTTCAGGGTGCTGGCAATGTCCGAACCGCTGCCCGCAGTGAAGATACTGTTGTTCTGTGTGGTGTGGCCATAGATCCGCGCTACACCGTCAGATTCAATCAGCGCAGCGACTTTGGTGATATCCGCATCACTCAGTGAGGTATCCGCAATCATCAAGCCATACCAGGCTGTGGATTGGTTGGCCAATGCAGCGACACACTCATCAATCTTCTCTGCCGTCTTGCGTGGAATCACCAGTGCACCGTCATTTTGCGTCAGTTTCAGTAGCAAGGATAAATCTGTGCCAGTATTGGCAGCAGGATAGTTGAGAGTCGAAGTTGCACCGGATGCCTTTAAGGTAACGACAAAGCGACTACCATCCCACACTACTGCGGCAGTGCCAGTACCTATGGCAGTAGCCACCTTGGCAGCAATACCGTTCAAGCTGGTATCGGTAGAAAAATCAAGGGGTCCCACTGTTTTCACGATGCCATCAATGGTGATTTTCATTGAGGCATCTTTCACCGCAGTAAAGCGGCTTAACTGCTGCTGTGTGGGCGTTAGCACACCACCACGCAAGACAGCCGGGGCATCGGTTTTCACCCAACGCCCAATCAGCAGATCCACCGGTCGCGGAGATTGTTGATAGTAAAGGTTAGCCGCCTGATATTCCGGTGAGTTGAGGCCGAAATCGGCCACCACACCGCTGATATCGCTGTAAGCACGCAGGCGCTCGTTAGCATCAATCACCGGCGAACTGCCAACAATCAGCAAAGAACCAAAGTTACGGGCCTGTGCGGCGCGAACCGCCATGTTGACAGACACGTTGATAATATTAGAAACAGGTAATCCCTGTGACATAAGTTACTCTCCAAAAAAGTGTGTTGGTGCTTCGAGGATAGAGTGGATCGCGTACTCTCTGACCACTTTGCGCTGCAGCGTCAAGTGCTGATCGTAACGTCTAACCCACTGATTATTTTTTAGTTCATGGGCTGAAACTATGGCTCCCGACGCCGCAAAGGCGAGGCCAGCCAGGCTCAGTTCTTCCCGGTTTTGTGCTATGGCGATACCGTCACGGAACTCGGTAGCCAACCGCTGTCCATGCGGGCCATAAAAACTGACCATGATTTCAATCAGTTCATTGCGCCATAGCTGCACGCTGTCGTCCGCTTGATTGGTGAATGCCGGATTATCGTTAGCCTGAAATTTCAGTATTCCCAAAGAACACCAATCTTCCGTGGCTGACGGTTGGTGCGGCTGTTCGGCTGTCCAATGCAATAAAACGTACTTCGGCGGCAATCCAGAGACACCCCGTATCCAGCGGGAAAGGATGCGCTCCAGTTCGATGTCATCTTGTTGTGATGACGAAATAGGTCTTAGGTAAGTCGTTTGGTGGTTGCTGTTAAGGTTGCTGCTCATCCGACACCCCGCCGTCAAACGGCATCAGTTCACAATGGGCCAGTACGAATCCGGCACCATAAGCAAGGTAGGGATCGACAAAGGTCACTCGGTAGTCACGTCCTTGATAAGTGACAACATCGGCATCACGCCCACTTTGCCCCTGAGTTAACCTCTCCAAAGTGACTATCTGTATTGAGCCACTGATCGTCTGGCTCGGTGGCATGCGCTGGGTCATCAGCGCATGGTTCACCGTGACCACACCGATAAACGGCATGGATTGCCGGACAACGCTGGTGACGCCATCATCGTCCGTCTGCAACAAATTGCGCGTGACGATCAGCGTCGAGTCGGCAAAATCGGCATCCAGCAGAATCTCGGTGACATCAAGTAGCGGCATGGCCACCTCCTGATGCTCCTTTATCTTGATGAGGTACAACAGAATTCACGCTATGTTTCATTATGTTAGCGATCATAACTGTCGCCCTCCTGCCCCAAACAGCAGCAGCAGGTCGTAAAACTCAGCCCCGTAGCGGGTATGATTCCACCAGCTCGCCTGAGGATTGAGGGTGGCGCAGTTGTCGTAGCGGATACTGATTTTATCCACCGACTTAGCCGCCATTACGCCACTGTTGTCACCGCTGTTCCCCCCCAGCGTGCTGGCCCGCATATCAGTTGCAAATAAGGTCAGGTAGTGAGCCACGAACAGCTCAACCACATAGGGGTAGAGCAAGTCATAGCGTGCTTCATCCAGTAGCCGATCGGCCAAAGCCAGATGGAGGGCAATCTGGGCCGAGGGATAGCGGGTCACATCGCTGAATTGCGGAAAATCAGTACGAAACTGTGCCTCGGCGGGCAGCGTCTGGTTGTTGGACGGTGGCATAATCAATGCCTCCCCTTAATGGCTTCCACTATTGGCAACTGACGGTTCCGCCCCGTTTTCGGCGTTGCTGGAGGCACTGCTCGGTGCACCAGCGGTGTGCCAAAACACAATAGGAAACCCTCGGCTAAGCGATAACGGGTGTTATCGAGCCGGGCATTAAAAAAATATTTCATGGTGATTAATCCTCGTGAAAGGGCTTTCTCAGCCCTGACGCAGACTGGCTAAATCTTCTTGGCGAATGGTGGAGCCGATCCCCGTAACCGGTGATGAGTCACGTAACTGTTCAGCGCCCGCATAAGCCGTCATCACGCCGCTATTTACGGCGTTGCCTATTGCCTCAACGGTCTGCATGGCGACCTTGCTCCGATCAAGTTCTGACATCTGCCATAGCGGATTGAAACTAAATGCAAAATTATCGGGTAATGGTTTACCTAGTACCGAACGATGTAGAAGCGACATCAGGGTATAGACGGGGCGGCGTAGCTGCCGCGCCTGCTGTGCCGCAATGCCATCGTAGTAATTCGCCAAATCCACATCACCCGTGGTAAAACCTGCCGGAGATTGACCAAACAGCCTGACCAATGGAATGTTAAGCGCCCCGGAGAGCTGTTGTGCGAACTGCGCCAGAACCTCGGGCAACCCATTGAGGTGATAGGCATGGGTTTCAAACTTATCGCTGGCATCCATTAGCGTTAAGCCATCAATAGACTGCCCTTGCTGAATAGCGGTCATTTGTGCCAGCAATGCTTCTCTCGCTGGCCCACCCATAGCCAGAATTTTGCGCAGATCGGCCACGCTGTAAGTACGCAGATGAGCCTTGTTCATCAGTTGCACGGCGGCGGTTGTCGCGCTATCAAATGCCAGTATCCGGTCATAGATGCGCTCTATCACACTGATACCCCAGCCATTTTCATCCGATGTGAACTGGCTGGGCAGAGTAATGCCATCAATGCGTATGACCCGGCTGTAATGGATCTTCCACGGCGGAATACCACTTGAAGTATCTGTCACCTGGTAGAAACGTGGCTGCCCTAAATCAGGCCCCAGCGCACTTTCTCTGTCGCTCAACGAAGGTGAAACCTGCCAGCGATTCACAGGAACAATGCCGCGGAATGCACCCACTTTCACGGTATCTACCCGCAAAGGTGTGGACATATCGTCACCATCAAGCAGGATTACCCCAAGTGCACTACCATATAGTCGCCCTTGTTTAATGACGTTATTCAGGCTATTCCACAGGGCCAAGCTCGCCCAGACCCCCTGCAGATGCTGTTTTGCATCAGGCTCCAGAGTGGAAGTTATCGTGATCCCATTACGGGTCATATCCTCTGCGACGGTATCTACCGCCGCGCCGACCAGCCATGATGAACGGTAAGCCATATCAATTAATGACCGCTGCTCACTGACTCTTTCAGGAAGAGGGCTCACGCTCCCCGAAAAGGGGGGCACACGAATCCCTGGCCGCAGCGTCACTTCGCCATTGCCCTGTTGGGTTGACGAAGTCTTCGCCAACTGATTATTGAGTGAGGTATCTATTACCATTCTCCCGTCCTATCTAGTTGAATAATTTTTAAAATTTTTCTTCCAGGTTGTTCCCCTTGGTTAAAGTCGAACCTAAAGAGCGGCAACCGCGACATATGTCATGAGTGCCTTATCAGAAACACAAACAAAAAAGCCCTTCACATAGAGAGAAGGGCTTCAGGTGGCTGAGTTCAAGATACAACTCTTTGACCTTATAGTTGTTACTATACCTGTTAATCAGATTATATCAACACTTTTTTGTTGTTATCTTTATTTTGGTTGTGAAAAATAAATATCCTCCGGCATAGCCGGAGGTTTTTCATATGCGCCTGTAAGGCTCTCTTACCTGCCGCGCCCTAACAGGCGCATGACTACCTCACATTTGCATTACTTCTGTTACTTACTGCCCGTAAACGGGCTACATCAATGTAAGGGCGACTGTAGTTACCATCACATCTTTCTATACACATATCTTCCTTAGCGCATATGACAGTTTCCTTTGTACTTACCCCCCAAGACACTGAATAAGTAACGTGTTGGTACTTCTCTCATTCATCGGGTATGCGCTAAGCCTTTCTCATCAACTATTAGCGGCTTATCTATCTCCAGAGGTGCTTTGTTGCTACCTGACCACAAGCGTTACTGGCCATTAAAAGAGCCGACTCAAAGCTGGAAGCTTTACGGAACCCCCAGCCTAGCTGGGGGTTTTCTGAATACAAAAAAATACCGCCTTGCGGCGGTATCTCAGGAAAGCCTGTGGAAAGTGGCTTCAGGCGCTAACTGCGTTCTCGGTATAAGAGAAGATTTGCCCGGCGATAAAGGCTTCTGCCACGCGCAATAAATTTGCGACATAACTCTGCGCTTTACCGATCTCTTTCGCCAGGCGGTTCTGGCTGACGTGATAGACATAGTGAGCAACAATCAGTTTATAAGCCAATAAATCAAAGCGTTTAAGCCCTGCAACGGCGGCGTCTATCAGCATGCCTTCTTTGTCGTCAATGCGAATCCGGTTGGAGCCGCTCATTGGCAGCGCTTCCTGAAAAGTGATATTTACCGTTGAGTACTCGGTTCCCAGATTACAGCGGGCCCAGTTTCCCCACGTCTCAAGGCTCGATTTTATATTGTTCATTTTTGCTCCAAGACAAACTAAGTGTAGTTGTTGTATAGTACATACCTATAGTTGTTAAATCAACATAACTAAGTTGTATCATCGCTCATAGGTTGTTATTGCATTTTTTTCATTTACAATCAGGGGAACAGGAGACGAATTATGCAAACTTTAGGTGAACGCCTTGCTAAACGGCGTGAGCAACTGGGCTTGAGCCAAAAAGCGTTGGCAGAGAAAGTTGGGGTCAGCCAGCAATCCATCAATAAAATTGAGACCGGGCAGACCCGCTCGCCACGCAACCTGGAGAAACTGGCCGCTGCCTTGTCAGTTACCTCACAATGGCTGTTGTTTGGTGAAGCAAACTCAACGGCAACATTACCTAAACCTGATGAAGTCAAAGAAAGCCGTTTACGCGTCGAAGAGTGGGAATCGATGGAGCAGGATCATAAGGAGTTCATTGATATACCGGTGCTTGACGTTGAAGCCTCGGCAGGTAGTGGTGCCATGCCTGAAGAAGAGCGGGAAATCTATCGCTTGCCGTTTCGGCGCTACACCCTGCGCCGCTTGGGCGTGAATGCGCGCGATGCGCGCGTGGTGAGAGTGATCGGTAATAGTATGGCACCGCTGTTGCGCAGTGGTGATGTCGTCGGTATCGATACCGCCAATCAATTTCCAATCATTGATGGCGATTATTACGCGATTCGAGATGGTGATTTAATCCGCGTTAAGCAGTTGGTGGCCAAACCGGATGGTGGGGTGATCATCAAGAGTTTTAATAGCGCCGAATATCCTGATGAGTCTTTGAACCGTCAGGAATTTGAGCAACGCATCCATATTATTGGGCGGGTCTTCTGGTCTTCGACCTTATGGTAACAAGCATGAGAGGGTTCCCCCTCTCATTGCCAATGGCCTCAACCTTCATGCAGACCACACTCGCGCTTCAGGCCGAAGAAGCGGGTTTCTTCCTCGCTCATGCCCTGTTCCCACTTACGGGTGGTGTGCGTATCCCCTACCGAGAGATACCCTTGATCCCACAACGGGTGGTAACTCAGCCCGTGCTCAGTCAAATACTGGTAAATCTGGCGATTACTCCAATCAATAATCGGCAGGATCTTGAATACCCCACGTTGTACCGCTAGCACCGGCAGGTTGGCACGGCTGCCAGACTGTTCGCGGCGTAAACCGGCAAACCAGGTCTGCGCGCCCAGCGTTTCCAGCGCGCGGTTCATCGGTTCAACTTTGTTGATCTGATTGTATTTTTCAATACCCTCAACGCCCTGCTCCCATAGCTGACCGTAACGCGCCTCCTGCCAGGCTGGTGAATGCTCGGCACGGAATACCTGCAGATTAAGCTGCAGCTTGTCGACCAGATGATCGATAAACTGATAGGTTTCTGGGAACAGGTAGCCGGTATCGGTCAAAATTACCGGGATATCCGGCTTGATGCGGGTGACCAGATGCAGACAGACCGCTGCCTGAATACCGAAGCTGGAGGAAAGCACGAATTCACCCGGTAAATGCTCCAGCGCCCACGCGACCCGCTCCTGCGCCGAAAGGTGTTCCAACTGGCCGTTGACCACCGCCAGTGCCAACGCCTGCCCGGATTTCGGCAGTGCATTCAGCGCTACCAGATCGAATTCAGCCATGTTGTTTGCCTCCTGAAAATAATGATGTGCCCCCTCTCCCAGCGGGAGAGAGGGCAGTAAGGTGCACAAACTTAGCTACTGCACCCAATGTGAAGAAAGCCAGCAAGGTTAGTCCCAAAAATCCCGCGCTGAATCCACCACAGCCCGGACGATCCCGGCACGAATCGTGAAATCACCAAACCCTTCACCCGCTTTACGCTCTTGCGCCCAGCGGCCTACCAATTGGTCGATTTCCTGCAAAATATCAGCTTCATTTATATTCTCACGGTACATGCGTGGAATACGCGTGCCTTCACGGTTACCGCCCAGATGCAGGTTGTAGCGGCCAATGGCTTTGCCCACCAGCCCAATTTCTGCCAGCAGCGCACGGCCACAGCCGTTCGGGCAACCGGTGATACGCAATACAATGTGCTCATCACCCACGCCATGGCGTTGCATGATGCTTTCCACTTTAGTCACAAATTCGGGCAGGAATCGTTCAGCTTCAGCCATCGCCAGTGGGCACGTAGGGTAAGACACGCAGGCCATCGAGTTTTTGCGCTGCTCGCTGACCGCATCGTCGATCAGGCCATGCTTACGCGCTAATGCTTCGATCTTCGCCTTCTCACTCTCTGGTACGCCAGCCACGATCAGATTCTGGTTGGCCGTCAGGCGGAAATCCCCTTTGTGGACCTTGGCAATCTCGGCCATGCCGGTTTTCAGCGGGCGCCCTGGATAATCCAGCAGGCGGCCATTCTCGATAAACAGCGTCAAGTGCCACTGCTTATCAATACCTTTTACCCAACCGATACGATCACCACGCCCGGTAAATTCATACGGGCGCACTGGCTCGAAGGTAATGCCCGCGCGTTTTTCCACTTCGGCGCGGAAGGTGTCCACACCGACCCGCTCCAGCGTGTATTTGGTTTTGGCATTCTTACGATCGGTACGGTTGCCCCAATCGCGTTGAGTAGTGACCACCGCTTCCGCCACTGCCAGCGTGTGCTCCAGCGGGATATAGCCGAACTCACTTGCCTTGCGCGCATAAGTTTTCTTATTACCGTGCTCGATCGACAGGCCGCCGCCCACCAACAGGTTAAAGCCCACCAGCTTGCCATTTTTAGCAATCGCGACAAAGTTCATGTCATTGGCGTGCAGATCGACGTCGTTTTGCGGCGGGATCACCACCGTGGTTTTGAACTTGCGCGGCAGGTAAGTCGCCCCGAGAATCGGCTCTTCATCGGTGGTCGCCACCTTTTCCTGATCCAGCCACACTTCTGCATAAGCACGGGTGCGTGGCAGCAGGTGTTCAGAGATTTTCTTCGCCCACTCGTAGGCTTGCTGATGCAGTTCGGACTCCACCGGGTTCGAGGTACACAACACGTTGCGGTTAACGTCATTGGCGGTTGCCAAGGCATCCAGCCCCAGGCGGTTCAGCAATTGATGCACCGGTTTCACATTGCCTTTTAAGATGCCATGGAACTGGAACGTCTGGCGGTTGGTAATACGGATGCTGCCGTACAGGGTGCTTTCTTCAGCGAATTTGTCGATGCCCAACCACTGCTGCGGGGTGATAATCCCCCCCGGCAAGCGGCAACGCAGCATCATGGCGTGGCGCGGTTCCAGCTTTTGCTCGGCACGCTCGGCACGAATATCACGATCGTCCTGCTGGTACATGCCATGGAAACGGATCAGCAAGAAGTTGTCGCCGTTGAAACCGCCAGTCAGGCCATCGTTTAAATCTTCCGCGATGGTGCCGCGCAGGAAGTTGCTCTCTTTCTTCATCCGTTCGGCATCGGCCAGTTTGCCTTCCACCACCAAAGGCCCAGGGTGTTTATCACTCATCAGTACACATCTCGCTGATAACGGCGCTCAAAGCGCAGCTCACTTAAAAATTCATCTGCCTGCTCGGTATCCATACCACCGTGCTCGGCCACCAGTGCTAATAATGTGTTTTCAACGTCTTTTGCCATGCGATTGGCATCACCACAGACATAAATGTGCGCACCTTGCTGGATCCAGCGCCAAATCTCTGCCCCCTGTTCGCGCAGTTTGTCCTGCACGTAAACTTTATGCGGCTGATCGCGCGACCACGCCAGATCGATGCGGGTCAGTAAGCCGTCTTTTACATAACGTTGCCATTCAGTCTGGTACAGGAAATCCTCAGTAAAATGCGGGTTGCCGAAGAACAGCCAGTTGTTACCGGTTGCACCATCGGCTTCACGCTGCTGCATAAAGGCGCGGAACGGCGCAATACCGGTGCCGGGGCCAATCATAATCACTGGGGTTTCTGGATTGGCTGGCAGACGGAAGTTGTCGTTGTGTTCGATGAATACCCGCAGATAGCCCTCTTCTTCCAGGCGATCCGCCAGGAAACTGGAGGCACCGCCAGCACGGGCACGGCCATTGATGTCATAACGCACGACACCCACGGTGATATGCACTTCGTTTTCATTCTCGGCCTGAGACGAGGCGATCGAATACAGGCGCGGCGTCAGCGGGCGTAACAACCCGATCAGCTGCTCAGCATGCAAATCCGCCGGAGCCTGGCGCACCATATCGACAATTGGCGTATTATGCGCATAGTGCTGCAGCTTGGTTTTATCGGCCAGCAGGCTAATCAGTTTTTCGTCACGCGACAGCGCGGCGTATTTCTCTACGATCGGCGTGGTGTTCTGCGTCAGTTCGAAGTGCGAGCGCAGCGCTTCACGCAGCGGCAGGGTTTTACCTTCAACTTCAGCCGGTTCATCACCCTTCATCCACAGCAGTTGCACTAATTCGTTCACCAACTCGGGATCGTTGTCAAACCAGACCCCCAGCGCATCCCCCGGCTGGTAACGCAAACCGGAATCCGCGAGATCAATTTCGAGATGGCGCACATCTTTATCAGAAGCGCGGCCAGTGATCTTTTGCTTCACCGCCAGTTGGGCGGTCAACGGTTGTTCTTTGCTGTAAAGGTTGCTGCCTTGCAGAGCGACAGCACCTGCCGCCAAAACACCCGGTACACTGTTTTCGGTGGGCGCACGCCCTTTCATCACCTCAACCACCTGCTTGCGCCAGGCGAGCGCCAATGCCTGATATTCCACATCGGCATCAATACGTTCAACCAAACGTTCTGCACCCAACTCGGCCAGCTTGGCATCAAAATCTTTACCGGACTGGCAGAAATTCTCGTAAGACGTATCCCCCAAGCCGAATACGGCAAAGGCCGTGTCGGTGAGCTTGGGTGCTTTTTTCGAATGCAGGAATTTATGCAGCGCGACCGCTTCTTCTGCCGGTTCGCCCTCGCCTTGGGTAGAAGCTATCACTACCAATAGGCGTTCCTGAGCGATCTGCTTGAACTTGTAGTCCCCGGCATTCACCAGGGTGACGCTCAGTTTCGCCGCCAGCAGATCGTCACGCAGTTGTTCCGCCAAACGGCGGGCATTACCGGTCTGTGAAGCGGAAATCACGGTAATGCTGCTGGCCGCAGCGGCAGCAGGAACCGCTGGCACAGTGGCGACAGCTCCCGGTTGCTGGTTAACCATTCCCCAGAAATAACCCGACAGCCACGCCAGTTGCGTTGGTGAATACTCACCAATCGTAGCCTGAAGGCGAGCCAGCTGTTCGGGAGTCAGCGGGAGCAAAGATGTTGGGGGAGCCAGAGTCGTCATCGCGGTACGGATATCCTATGCTTAGCCAGTGTCAGTCGCTGTTTGCTTACCTGAGAGATTCAGGAGAGTTTGTAAGGTTACCGAGTGCTATAGCAACGATTAAATAAGGGATAGCAATAAATAATAACCAAAATGACTAAGCTGTTTTTCTGGTAAGGGATAACGGTTAAAGCACTAATAAAAAAATTATATCTTTCTGAAAATTAATAATTTTTTAAAATCAGCCTGGAATGGATCGCGTTTATAGTTGACGGGCTCATCCGATAAGCTCTAGACCGACCCAGCAAAAAAAGTGTTAAACCCAAGCGGTGGTTTGAGCGCACAACCCCCAAGCAACTTGAGGCATGACGGGTATAAATGGTAAGCAATACCCCTTTTCGCTACACTGTGCGGCGTTTTTTGAATCAATGAGGCCAAAATAATGGCAACCACGCTGTTTAAAGATTTTCTGTTTGAAGCCGCCCACCGCCTGCCGCATGTTCCCGAAGGTCATAAATGTGGTCGCCTGCACGGGCATTCGTTTATGGTGCGCCTCGAAGTTACGGGTGAAGTGGACGCTCACACCGGTTGGGTTATGGATTTTGCCGAACTGAAAGCGGCATTTGATCCGATTTGGCAACGCCTGGACCACCATTATCTGAATGATATTCCTGGCTTAGAGAACCCCACCAGTGAAGTGCTTGCCGCCTGGATCTGGCAACAACTCAAACCGCAACTGCCGGAATTGACAGCAGTGATGGTGAAAGAGACCTGTACCGCTGGCTGCGTGTACAAAGGCTAAAAAAATCAGGGCACCGATTGGCGCCCTGATTTTATGCGATATTCAGATACTTATGCGTCTGCATGGAAAGCCGCCAGTTGCGGGCGATACAGGTTTCAATACACAAACGCGTCGCTTCTTCTTTCTGGCTGATCGGCTGCAACGCGATAACCCGGTGCTTATCATCCTGCAGCGTTGCCAGCAATTCATCCAGTGCAGCAATATCACGCTCGCGCCCGACCGGGTGTTTAATCTCATCGGCACGCGTCAGCGCCTGCGCCAAAACTTTCAGCCCCCCACGCATATTCACCTTCGGTGAAACCGTCACCCAGGTATTGGGCGAACAGAGAACCTCATGAGTGCCGCTGGTTTCTATCTGGCAACCATAACCATGGCTTTCGAACAGCGTCGTCAGTGGGATCAGATCATAGATACAAGGTTCACCGCCGGTAATCACAATATGCCGCGCGGTATAACCCTGCTGCCGAATCACCTCAAGCAGTTGCTCGGCACTGGCGCTGCCCCAGGCATCGCTCTCAGCGGTTTTCACCAGAATGCGCGGCATATCCACTTCCCGATCGGCATCCTTTTCCCAGGTATGTTTGGTATCACACCAGCTACATCCTACCGGGCACCCCTGCAGGCGAATAAAAATGGCCGGAACGCCGGTAAAGTAGCCTTCCCCTTGCAAGGTTTGGAACATTTCGTTAATCGGATACTGCATCGGTTTCTCAATCTGGCTGGGTAAAGAGGCATTATCGCAGATCCGACTTCTGAACCCCAAGTGTTACAAATGGCTTGTCAATATTGGTATCACGATCAAGAAGCAAACCTAACAATTTACTTTCGATTTCATAGTAATACCATTAGGCTATAAAGCACCTTTTTCTTCCCTCGAGCCACAACATTGAAAGAGAATCAAATCGAAAGCGTGCAAGCTTTGCGAGGCTTAGCTGCTCTTGCCGTTATGTTTTTTCATTACCGCTGGATTCTGAACTTAGATACCCCAGGCTTAGGCGATCAACTATTTGGCCTTGGTGCAGTAGGCGTTGATCTGTTCTTTATTATCAGTGGGTTTGTTATTACCTTATCGATAAAAAGAACGCAGCCTAAACAGATTAGCACCGTCATTTTTATTAAAAAACGGGCAATACGTCTGCTACCTGCTTATTACGTCTTACTGCTGATCACTTTCCTATTTTCAGGGGCAATGAGTACCTTCCATTACCCTGAAAAGGTGCGTAATCTGCTCAGCGCACTCACGTTTACCCCCTATGATGCAGCTCACGCGCCTTTCTATGTAGACGCTAGTGGCATGTATGGCATTCGTTGGACGCTGAACTACGAAATTTACTTCTACTTGATTACCGCCGTGAGCCTGTTCTTTAGAAAGAACTGGCTTGTACTGTATGGCTTTTTTGCCTGTTCGTTGGTCGCTTTGCCCCTGTTTGCAGGGTTCACGCCGACGCTGAATGTATCAGGTTATAATTTCGGCTCTGCCCATGTAAACCTGATGACAAACCCGATTATCTGGCAGTTCCTGGCTGGCGTGACCATTGGTTTATTGTATCCTTACCTGAAGAATACGCCTGCAAAATGGTCATTCCCTCTGTTATTCCTCGCCATCGCTGCCGCTGTATGGGGGATGTATTTTAATGGCTACAATAATCATGGGATTGATTCTGCTGGTGCTTTTCTCACCTTACTTTTTCTGGCGGTGGTGATATGCGATCGCTATCTCGCCAGATACACTCCGCGTTTTTTAGTTTATCTGGGTAAGATTTCTTACTCGCTTTATCTGCTCCATACCATGCTCAATACAGCATTAGATGGCCGTATAGATAAATTGGGGATCTCTTACGGTTGGCCACGTTTTATACTGTATTCCGTTTTTGCCATCCTGTTGGCGCATTTTTCTTATAAATATATTGAGCAATGGTTTTCACGAAAACTCAGCTCAGGTAAAACCACCACCTCCCACGCTAAACCCGCCTAAACAGCAAAAGTTTTTTTGGACTTTTCAGACTGCTGACTAACCCTACATTTTTGTGGGGTTAGTGTATTACTTGCGACTGAGGATCGTAGTTCTTTCAGTCATTCAGCACCTCTCTGCTTGCGATCAACATGTAATAACCATGTAAATTTATTGTGATTTAACGCTCAAAAATGACGCAACTTTAATTCATTTTTGTTCATTAGCTCACTATTTTTCCGGGTTAAATTCGTGTCCACTCCGCTCAAAAACCGTCTATTAAATTGATTTAAATAATAATTTTATTTCCATCACCGCTTTTTTAGCGTTAACTGGTCAGTGTTGCATATGCTTGTACATACAAGTATATGTTAATCATCCCGACGCATTGTTATCACATGGTGAGTGCTCTGCGACACCACAGGATTTGTACCGATACTGTTTGAGGAAATAGCTGTGACTGCAAATAACAAAGTTCGCAATGTCGATATACGCGCCCCACGCGGCACTCAATTAAATGCCAAGAGCTGGCTGACCGAAGCCCCTCTGCGTATGCTGATGAACAACCTCGATCCCGAAGTGGCAGAAAACCCACACGAATTAGTGGTATACGGTGGTATAGGCCGCGCCGCCCGTGATTGGGATTGTTACGACAAAATTGTCGAAACCCTCAAAAAGCTGGAAGATGACGAAACCCTGCTGGTGCAGTCCGGCAAGCCGGTCGGTGTATTCAAAACCCACAGCAATGCTCCACGCGTGCTGATCGCCAACTCCAACCTGGTTCCGCACTGGGCCACCTGGGAACACTTCAACGAACTGGATGCCAAGGGCCTGGCAATGTACGGCCAGATGACAGCCGGCAGTTGGATCTATATCGGTAGCCAAGGCATCGTGCAAGGCACCTATGAAACCTTCGTCGAAGCGGGCCGCCAGCATTATAACGGCAGCCTGCAGGGGCGCTGGGTGTTAACCGCTGGCCTCGGTGGCATGGGCGGTGCACAGCCACTGGCTGCTACGCTGGCTGGTGCTTGTTCGCTGAATATCGAATGCCAACAAAGCCGTATCGATTTCCGCCTGAAAACCCGTTACGTTGATGAGCAGGCCACCGATCTGGATGACGCGCTGGCACGTATTAAGCGCTACACCGCCGAAGGCAAAGCCATTTCCATCGCGCTGTGTGGCAACGCGGCAGAAATCCTGCCAGAACTGGTCAAACGCGGCGTGCGCCCAGATATGGTTACCGATCAGACCAGTGCTCACGATCCGCTGAATGGTTATCTGCCGAAAGGCTGGAGCTGGGAAGAGTATCGTCGCCGTGCGCAGACCGAACCGGCGCTGGTGGTCAACGCGGCCAAGCAATCCATGGCCGAACATGTTGAAGCCATGCTGGCGTTCCAGAAAATGGGCGTGCCAACCTTTGACTACGGCAACAACATCCGTCAGATGGCCAAAGAGATGGGGGTCAATAATGCCTTCGATTTCCCTGGCTTTGTTCCGGCCTATATCCGCCCACTGTTCTGCCGTGGTATTGGCCCGTTCCGCTGGGCAGCGCTGTCTGGCGATCCACAAGATATCTACAAAACCGATGCCATGGTGAAAGAGCTGATCCCGGATGATGAACATCTGCATCGCTGGTTGGATATGGCGCGTGAACGCATCAGCTTCCAGGGTTTGCCAGCACGTATCTGCTGGGTGGGCCTGGGCCAACGGGCCAAGTTGGGGCTGGCGTTCAACGAGATGGTACGCCGTGGTGAACTGTCCGCACCCATCGTGATTGGCCGCGATCATCTGGATTCCGGTTCCGTTTCCAGCCCGAACCGTGAAACCGAATCCATGAAAGACGGTTCCGATGCAGTATCAGACTGGCCGCTACTCAATGCCTTGCTGAATACCGCCAGCGGTGCGACCTGGGTTTCTCTGCACCACGGCGGTGGCGTCGGTATGGGCTTCTCGCAACATTCCGGGATGGTGATCGTCTGTGACGGCACCGATGAGGCCGCTGAGCGTATCGCCCGCGTGCTGCATAACGATCCGGCGACTGGCGTGATGCGCCACGCCGATGCAGGCTATGATATTGCTATCGATTGTGCGTGCGAGCAAGGCCTGAACCTGCCCATGATCGCGGCAACTCAGGGAGAAAAAGCATGAAAGCGCTGACTATCCGCCCAGGAAAACTGACGCTTGCCGAACTGCGCCAAGTGTATCAGCAACCGGTCAAACTGACCCTTGACGACGGCGCTTATAGTGCCATCCAACAAAGCGTCGCCTGCGTAGAACGCATTGTGGCAGAAAACCGCACCACCTATGGCATCAACACCGGTTTTGGCCTGCTGGCCTCAACCCGTATTGCGCGTGAGGATCTGGAAAATCTGCAACGTTCCATCGTGCTTTCACATGCAGCCGGAGTGGGTGCAGCGACCGATGATAACCTGGTGCGCCTGATCATGGTGCTGAAGATCAACAGCCTGTCGCGCGGTTTTTCCGGCATCCGTCTGGAAGTGATTCAGGCTCTGATGGCGCTGGTCAATGCAGAAGTCTATCCGCACATTCCGCTGAAAGGCTCCGTCGGCGCTTCTGGCGATCTGGCCCCGCTGGCGCACATGAGCCTGGTATTGCTGGGTGAAGGCCAAGCCCGTTATCAGGGCGAATGGTTACCGGCGGTTGAAGCGCTGGCTAAAGCAGGCCTGCAGCCGCTTCAGTTGGCAGCCAAAGAAGGGCTGGCCCTGTTGAACGGCACTCAGGTTTCTGCCGCTTTTGCTCTGCGTGGCCTGTTTGATGCCGAAGATCTGTATGCTGCCGCGACCGTCACCGGCAGCCTGACGGTAGAAGCCGCGCTAGGTTCCCGCAGCCCGTTCGATGCCCGGATCCACGCAGTGCGCGGCCAACGCGGCCAGATTGATGCCGCTGCCGCCTACCGCCATCTGTTAGGCGATCGCAGTGCCGTCTCTGACTCGCACCACAATTGTGAGAAGGTACAGGATCCTTACTCTTTACGCTGCCAACCACAGGTGATGGGTGCCTGCCTGACGCAGATCCGCAACGCGGCAGAAGTGCTGGAGATCGAGGCCAACGCGGTTTCTGATAACCCGCTGGTATTTGCCGAGCAGGGCGATGTGCTGTCTGGCGGTAACTTCCACGCCGAGCCGGTGGCGATGGCTGCCGACAATCTGGCGCTGGCGTTCGCTGAAATGGGTTCGCTCGCCGAACGCCGTATTTCTCTGATGATGGATAAACACATGTCGCAGTTACCGCCATTCCTGGTGGATAACGGTGGCGTAAACTCCGGCTTTATGATCGCTCAGGTGACGGCAGCAGCCCTGACCAGCGAGAACAAAGCGCTGGCGCACCCCGCCAGTGTCGATAGTATCCCGACCTCTGCCAACCAGGAAGATCACGTTTCGATGGCACCCGCCGCGGGCCGCCGCCTGTGGGAAATGGCCGATAACGTACGCGGTATCCTGGCGGTGGAGTGGTTGGCAGCCTGCCAGGGGCTGGATCTGCGCCAAGGTCTGCAAACCACCGAAGGTCTGGAACAGGCGCGCCGCCTGCTACGCGAATACGTCAGCTACTACGATAAGGATCGTTTCTTCGCTCCCGATATCGAAGCTGCAAGCCATCTGTTGGCTGCCGGTCATCTGACATCGCTGATGCCAGCGGCCTTATTGCCTAGCCAGGCCTAGCGTTTTCTCTAACCTGCCCGATGGATTGCCAATCGCCGCTGACCAGCTCGCGGTTTGCAAAACCAAAGGGATATATCCTGCAAGTTCGTACTCTGTCCCACCGGGCTCGTTCCTCCGGTGTGGACAGTGCTGCCTGTCCGACAACAACTCTAAAACGGGGAAGCAAGATGCGTAACGAAAAAACTCAACTCCGGCGCGGTTTGAACGCACGGCACATTCGCTTTATGGCCTTGGGTTCCGCCATCGGCACCGGGTTGTTTTACGGTTCTGCCGGGGCGATTCAACTGGCTGGCCCCGCCGTGCTGCTAGCCTATTTGGTTGGCGGTGCAGCCGTGTTTATGGTGATGCGAGCGCTGGGGGAAATGGCCGTCCATCAGCCGGTTTCCGGTTCTTTCGGCCACTACGCAAGCCATTACTTAGGCCCGTTGGCCGGGTTTCTTACCGGTTGGACCTACACGTTTGAGATGGTGATCGTGGCTCTGGCCGATGTCACAGCCTTCGGCATCTATATGGGGCTGTGGTTCCCGGATGTTGCGCAGTGGGTCTGGGTCTTGAGCATCATTATGTTTATCGGTGCGCTTAACCTGTGCAGCGTCAAAGTATTTGGTGAAATGGAATTCTGGCTGTCGCTGGTGAAAGTCGCGGCGATTGTGGCGATGATCGTCGGCGGTGCGGCAGTGATGATGTTCGGTTTCGGTCAAGCACAGGATGCCACCGGCTTCAGTAACCTGTGGCAACACGGCGGCTTTATGCCAAATGGCATTGGTGGCGTGGTGGCTTCGCTAGCCGTCGTGATGTTTGCCTTCGGCGGTATTGAAATTATCGGGATTACCGCCAGCGAAGCCAAGGATCCGGCCACCGTGCTACCAAAAGCCATTAACTCGGTGCCGATACGCATACTGTTATTCTACGTGCTGACCTTGCTGGTGCTGATGGCGATTTATCCGTGGAACAGTATCGGTCAAAAAGGCAGCCCGTTCGTGGAGATCTTCAGCAACCTGGGCATCAGTTCCGCCGCTAACGTGTTGAACGTTGTCGTGATCACCGCCGCTATCTCCGCCATCAACAGCGATATCTTTGGCGCAGGGCGCATGATGTACGGTATGGCCCATGACGGCCAGGCACCAAAAAGTTTCTCTAAGCTGACCAGCAGCGGAGTCCCATGGATGACGGTGTTGGTAATGTCTATCGCGCTGCTGCTGGCAGTGGTGCTCAACTATTTCATTCCAAAACAGATTTTCATGATCATTGCCTCAATCGCGACCTTTGCCACCGTTTGGGTGTGGCTGATGATCCTGCTTTCGCAAATCGCCATGCGCCGTACGTTGACTAAAGAGCAGGTGAGCCAACTGAGCTTCCCGGTGCCCTGGTGGCCGGTGGCGCCTGCAGTCGCAACGGCATTTATGCTGTTTGTGATCGGGCTGCTGGGGTACTTCGAGGAAAGCCGCATTGCGCTGTATGTCGGTTTGATCTGGGTAGCGCTCCTCACTACGGCCTACTGGCTGTGGGTACGCAAAAAAGCGCCATCCGCCGTGGCCACAGCGCAAAATCTGTAAGAATAGATTTTACTGATTCAGGGCAGTTCACTCCGGTGGGTTGCCCTGAATCTACGCATCGAATTATTTAAAGGCCAAGCGTTTTCTTATAAATAAAATCAATTTACTTAAAATACCTTAATCATTAAGCATCAATATCAACAAAAATAAGTAATATATTATCAATAACCTTCCTTTTACCTACAGTAATTAACATCCCAACTCCCCAAATAATGCGAGTGACTTGACAAAAAACGCATAGCATTTTTTTGAACAGCTCTGGTGTTGGCCCTGGATGAACCTGCCTTCAAGCGACTTGAAGTATGACGGGTATAAAAGGGATAAAATAAACCATGACATTATATTGATACTGTGGAACAGTGCGCGCATTTTCTGAAAAGGAGAATCAGCGTGGACATTATTTATATTGACCACTCACCGTTATGTCAGCTCGGAATGAAGGCCTTACTCGCGCAAGATATGATTTGTTTATCGCGGCCTTCTATGAGTTTATTATTCACAGAGGGAATATCTCCAAATCTGGTTATAATGAGCTTTCCAGAGCAAATTTACCTTTTTGAAGAGTATCTGCTGTTTCTTGAGCGGCTTAGGAGATGTAACCCTAAAATTAAAACTTTTTTTTTCATCGAGAAGGCCTCGCCTTTAATCTTGGCGCTGATCGCCCGCGCACGCCCAGATGCAATATTGAACAAAAAAGAGAAGACCAATGTCGTACTTGAAATGTGCATGCTATTAATTAATCAAGAAAGGCCCACAACAAACGGTCACCTGTGGGGAACACAACAACCGAAGATAATTACGCCAGGGGAAATCACGGTGCTTTGTGAGATAGCACGTAGCACCAGCATTGAGACAATTGCCCGGCAATTGCAGTTACATCCGAAGACAATCTACTCACACCTGAATAATGCGAGCAAAAAATTCGGTATTCGCAACCGCGTTGAACTCCTGAAAATGATCGCGATGCTGTAACCAACCCGGTGCAACATCAAGCACGGTGGATATAAAACGTGCAAGGCAACTATTGGCAATAAAAAACGGGGAATGCCATCAGCACTCCCCGTCATAAATATTACATTACTGACCTTTAACTTCTTTCAGGCCATTGAACGGCGCACGGTTACCCAGCGCTTCTTCAATACGGATCAGTTGGTTGTACTTGGCAACGCGATCGGAACGGCTCATAGAACCGGTTTTGATCTGGCCAGCCGCAGTACCTACCGCCAGGTCAGCGATGGTAGCGTCTTCGGTTTCACCTGAACGGTGAGAGATCACCGCAGTGTAACCCGCGTCTTTCGCCATCTTGATCGCAGCCAGAGTCTCGGTCAGAGAACCGATCTGGTTGAATTTGATCAGGATAGAGTTAGCGATGCCTTTATCGATGCCTTCTTTCAGGATCTTGGTGTTGGTTACGAACAGATCGTCACCAACCAGTTGGATCTTGTCGCCCAGCACTTTGGTCTGGTAAGCAAAACCAGCCCAGTCAGATTCATCCAGACCGTCTTCGATAGACACGATTGGATACTGCTTGGTCAGATCTTCCAGGAAGTGGGTGAACTCTTCGGAGGTGAACGCTTTGTTGCCTTCACCAGCCAGCACGTATTTGCCATCTTTGTAGAATTCAGAAGCTGCACAGTCCATTGCCAGAGTAATATCTTTACCCAGCTCATAGCCTGCCGCTTTCACTGCTTCAGCGATAACTGCCAATGCTTCGGCGTTAGAACCCAGGTTTGGCGCATAGCCACCTTCGTCGCCCACTGCGGTGTTCATGCCTTTGGCTTTCAGCACTTTTGCCAGGTGATGGAACACTTCAGAACCCATACGCACGGCTTCTTTCAGGCTCTTCGCGCCAACCGGTTGAATCATAAACTCTTGAATATCAACGTTGTTGTCAGCGTGCTCGCCGCCGTTGATGATGTTCATCATCGGCAGAGGCATAGAGAATTTACCTGGGGTGCCGTTCAGTTCAGCAATGTGCTCGTACAGCGGCATGCCTTTGGAAGCAGCAGCAGCCTTGGCAGCAGCCAGAGAAACCGCCAGGATGGCGTTAGCACCAAACTGGGATTTGTTCTCGGTGCCGTCCAGTTCGATCATGATCTTGTCGATGTTAGCCTGGTCTTTGGCATCTTTACCCATTACTGCCTGAGCGATTGGGCCATTTACTGCAGCAACCGCTTTCAGTACGCCTTTACCCAGGAAACGAGATTTGTCACCGTCACGCAGTTCCAGCGCTTCGCGAGAACCGGTAGAAGCCCCTGACGGCGCAGCAGCCAGACCAACGAAACCGCCTTCCAGATGCACTTCGGCTTCAACAGTTGGGTTGCCGCGTGAGTCGATGATTTCACGGCCAATGACTTTCACAATTTTGGACATATGGGTTTTCCTCAAGTCACAAGTTAAACTAAAACTACAGACAAACAACGCGCGGTTTTGGCCGCGCGTTGCTGACTAAAAACTCTTATTTCACCTGACGCTTCTGATAATCACCCGCCGCTTTAACAAAACCAGCGAACAGCGGATGCCCATCACGCGGCGTCGAAGTAAACTCCGGGTGGAACTGACAAGCGACAAACCAAGGATGGTTAGGCAGCTCGATAATCTCAACCAGCTTGTTATCCGCAGAACGGCCAGCAACGCGTAAACCTGCCGCCTCGATCTGCTTCAACAGCATGTTGTTAACTTCATAACGGTGACGATGGCGCTCGATAATCGTTGGTTCACCGTACATCTGGCGCACCAGGCTGTTTTCCGTCAGGTGGCATTGCTGCCCGCCAACGCGCATCGTGCCGCCCAAATCACTTTCTTCACTGCGCACTTCAACGTTACCGTCTTCATCGCGCCATTCGGTGATTAGCGCCACCACCGGGTACTTACAATCTGGCACAAACTCGGTTGAGTTGGCATCTTTCATACCCACCACGTTACGGGCGAATTCAATCAGTGCCACCTGCATACCCAGGCAGATGCCCAGATAAGGAATGTTGTTTTCACGCGCGTATTGCGCGGTCATGACCTTACCTTCCACGCCACGATAGCCAAAGCCACCTGGGATCAAAATCGCATCCAGCCCTTTCAGGACATCAACACCGCGAGTTTCAACATCCTGCGAATCGATCAGCTTGATGTTGACGGTCAGACGGTTTTTCAGGCCACCGTGCTTCAGCGCTTCAATCACCGACTTATAAGCATCAGGCAGTTCGACATATTTGCCGACCATACCGATGGTCACTTCGCCGCCCGGATTGGCTTCTTCGTAAACCACCTGCTCCCATTCGGCCAGGTTAGCTTCCGGCGCATTCAGGCTGAATCGTTTACAAATATAGTCGTCCAGCCCCTGAGATTTCAATAGGCTTGGGATTTTATAAATAGAATCAATGTCTTTTAGCGAGATAACCGCTTTTTCCGGCACGTTACAGAACAAGGCAATTTTTGCGCGTTCGTTGGCTGGCACGGTGCGATCGGAACGGCAGATCAGCACATCCGGCTGAATACCGATGGAAAGCAGCTCTTTGACAGAATGCTGGGTCGGTTTGGTTTTCACTTCACCGGCTGCCGCCAGATACGGCACCAGCGTCAGATGCATGTACAGCGTGTGCTCGCGGCCCACTTCAACCGCCATCTGACGAATGGCTTCCAGGAACGGCAGGGATTCGATATCGCCGACGGTACCGCCAACCTCAACCAGCACCACATCGTGGCCTTCTGCGCCTTCGATGATGCGTTCTTTAATGGCATTGGTAATGTGCGGGATAACCTGTACGGTAGCGCCCAGATAGTCACCACGGCGCTCTTTACGCAGCACATCGGAATAGATTCGGCCAGTGGTGAAGTTGTTACGACGCGTCATTTTGGTGCGGATGAAGCGCTCGTAGTGACCCAGATCCAGATCGGTTTCTGCGCCGTCTTCGGTGACGAAAACTTCCCCATGCTGAATCGGGCTCATGGTGCCCGGATCCACGTTGATGTACGGGTCCAGTTTCATGATGGTAACGTTGAGGCCACGGGCTTCGAGAATAGCCGCCAAGGAGGCTGCGGCAATGCCTTTACCCAGAGAGGAAACGACCCCGCCGGTCACAAAAATATAATTAGTTGTCATGCTGAACCTGAGAGTTTAGGTTTAAAGACGATGGAAGAACCAGGACGGGAAAGTAGTATACCCGAACCTCTCTAGACCTACAAACGATCGTTTTGCCATCCATCATCTCTATCACCGCCGTGAGTTCATTCAGGTTTAGTCAGCTAGCGTCACTCTCTCTATCTTTTTAAAACAACAGGTTAGCTTGCAACCCTGTCGGTAAACTGCCTTCGCCGTAATAAAACACCTTACAATTCAGTTTGTTGACTTTTCTGCCACAGAATGCGCAGCTCAACAAGATAGGGCTGCGAGCTTAACCGTTTCAGCGAGCGCAAACCTTGTTGTCGATCAAACAAGTGATGCAGCTCAACGCCGAGATTCTGATTAATTTTCCTGCTGTTTCACTTGCTGCCAGGCTTCTTCCATCTGTTCCAACGTCGCCTGTTCCATCTTCAGGCCACGCTGCTGCACGATCTCTTCCACCTGGCGGAAACGGCGTTCAAACTTGCGGTTGGCGGCTTGCAGGGCATTTTCAGCCTTATGGCCAAGATGGCGGGAAAGATTAACCGTGGCAAACAGCAGGTCGCCAATCTCCTCTTCCAGCTTCTGCTCGTCAACCACCGCCTGCTGCGCTTCGTGCATCACTTCGTCGATCTCTTCATAGACCTTGTCCAGCACCGGCCCTAGCGTGTTCCAGTCAAAACCAACCGCCGCACAGCGTTTCTGGATTTTATGGGCTTTCATCAGCGCAGGCAAAGCATTCGGGATATCATCCAGCGCCGAATGCAGCGCTTTCTCGGCACGCTCCCCGGCCTTCAATTGCTCCCAACGGGCTGAAACCGCTTCACTATCAGCAGCATCGGCTTCACCAAAAATGTGTGGATGGCGGCGTTCCAGCTTGTCGCTGATGGCATTGCAGATCTGGTCAAAATCAAACAGCCCCTGCTCTTGCCCCATCTGGGCATAAAACACCACCTGGAACAGCAGATCCCCCAGCTCATCACGCAGCTCGGCGTAATCCTGGCGCTCAATGGCATCCAGCACTTCGTAAGTTTCTTCCAGCGTATAAGGCGCAATCGTCGCAAAAGTCTGTTGACGATCCCAAGGGCAACCGGACTGCGGATCGCGCAAGGTTTTCATGATGGTCAGCAGGCGTTGCAACGGGGTAGATTGGGTCATGAACAACTCTCTGAATAATCAAAGGCTCAGCACGCTGAGCCCTGAGGGGGGAAAATCACTTACCGTGCAAACGCTTGGCGTCAATCACATCCGGCAACTGGTTAAGTTTGGCCAACACGCGCCCCAGCACCTGCTGGTTGTAGATCTCGATGTCCATATCGATAGTGGCCAACTGCTTTTTGGTATCACTCCGGCTGGCGACACCCAACACGTTGACCTTTTCGTTCGCCAGAATAGTGGTGATATCACGCAGCAAACCACTGCGATCGTTCGCCATTACGCGCACCACCAGCGAGTAACCGCTGGAATAGCTCTCACCCCAAACGGCATCAACAATGCGTTCCGGCGCGTGGGATTGCAGATCGGCCAGTTGATCGCAATCCGCCCGGTGGATCGAAATCCCCCGCCCTTGCGTGATAAAGCCAATGATATCGTCACCCGGGATCGGCTGGCAGCAGCGTGCAATATGGTGCATCAGATTGCCGACGCCCTCTACCACCACGCGGCCATTGTCTTTGCTACGGGCTAAGGCAGGTGAGGCTTTCTGCTGCGTCAGCTGGCGCAGTGCCTGGCGATCCTGCTCTTCGGCACTTGGCTTGTTGAGCTTGCCTTGCAGGAAATTCACCATCTGATTTAGGCGAATATCCCCACCGCCAATCCCGGCCAGCACTTCATCCAGCGAATTGACGTTATAACGCGGGATCAGCAGCTTTTCGGCCTCTTTCAGGCTGATGCCCAGGTGCTCCAGTTCGTTGTCCAGCATCTGCCGCCCGGCCAGGATGTTTTTGTCACGATCCTGCTTGCGGAACCAGTTGTGGATCTTCGAACGCCCACGGCTAGTGGTGATATAGCCAAGGTTTGGATTCAGCCAATCGCGGCTGGGGTTGGGTTTTTTCTGGGTGATCACTTCAATCTGATCGCCCATCTGCAACTGGTAAGTAAATGGCACGATGCGGCCACCAATTTTGGCACCAATGCAACGGTGGCCGACATCGCTGTGAATATGGTAGGCAAAATCCAATGGCGTTGAGCCCGCAGGCAGGTCGATCACGTCACCTTTCGGGGTAAACACATAGACGCGATCGTCAAACACCTGGCTGCGCACTTCATCGAGCATTTCGCCCGAATCCGCCATCTCTTCCTGCCAGGCGATCAGCTTACGCAGCCAGGCAATCCGCTCTTCATAGCCAGAACGGGCGGTGACCACAGCACCTTCTTTGTACTTCCAGTGCGCAGCCACACCCAGTTCAGCGTCTTCATGCATCTGGCGGGTACGGATCTGGATTTCCAGCGTTTTACCGTGTGGCCCAAGCACCACGGTATGAATTGATTGATAGCCGTTGGGTTTCGGGTTGGCGACGTAATCGTCAAACTCATCCGGCAGATGGCGGAAATGGGTATGCACAATACCCAACGCTGCGTAGCAATCCTGCAAACGCTCCACCACCACGCGCACCGCACGTACATCAAACAGCTCATCAAACGCCAGCGATTTTTTCTGCATCTTGCGCCAGATGCTGTAGATATGTTTCGGGCGGCCATAAATGTCCGCCTTGACGCTTTCATCCTCCATCGCCTTACGCAACGCAGCAACAAAGTCATCAATAAAATGCTCACGGTCGATACGGCGCTCGTGCAGCAATTTGGCAATACGTTTGTATTCGTCCGGGTGCAGGTAGCGGAAGCAGAAATCCTCCAGCTCCCACTTCAGTTGGCCGATGCCCAGGCGGTTAGCCAACGGGGCATAGATGTTGAAGCACTCTTTGGCGGCCAACACGCGTTCATCTTCCGGCGCGTCTTTGACCTCACGCAGATGGGCTATCCGCTCCGCCAGTTTGATCACCACGCAGCGGAAATCTTCCACCATCGCCAGCAACATGCGGCGCACGTTATCAACCTGTTCGGAACTGTTCGAGTCGTTATGCGTGGCTTTCAGTTGGCGAATGGCGTCCATATCACGCACACCATGCACCAGCGAGGTAATACCGGGGCCAAAGGCTTCGGTCAGGGCATCTTCCGGCACAATACCAGCATCCACCAGCGGGAACAGCAACGCAGCGCGCATGCTGTCGTTGTCCATGCTGAGGGTCGAGAGGATTTCTACCATTTCCACGCCGCGCCACAGCAACAGCGGGGCGTCAGCATGGCTCTTGGTCTGCTGCTCGCAGTAGCGCCAGGTTGCGGCTAATCGCTCACATGACTGCGGGTTAAGTAGCCCCAGGCTGGCAATCCAATCATCAAGAGCGAATTCCCCCGCCGTATTCAGATGTGCACTTCTTACCGCAACCATACTTTCTCCCTACTTTGCAGCGACTCCAGGCGTTTGGATAAACAGCGCCATGGATTCAAGATGCCCCGTATGCGGAAACATATCTAACATCCGCACACGGGCAAGACGGTAACCGGCGTCCAGTAACACTTTACTGTCACGTGCCAGCGTCGTGGGGTTACAGGAAACATAAACCACCCGCTCTGGTGCCAGCTTTACAATGTGCGACATGACTCCAGCCGCACCAGCACGGGCAGGATCCAACATCACTTTATCAAACCCTTGTGCTGCCCAAGGCTGCCGCGCAACGTCATCCTCCAGATTCTCATGGAAAAAAGACAGATTACTCAGCAAATTCTTATGCGCATTATATTGCCCATTCGCTACCAGCGTGGCAACACCTTCGATGCCGACTACCGCTTTGGCACGCCGGGCCAGCGGTAAGGTGAAGTTACCCATCCCGCAGAATAGATCCAGTATGCGATCATTGGGCCCAATCTCCAGCCATTCAAGAGCCTGGGCCACCATTTGCTGATTTACCGCGTCGTTAACCTGAATAAAATCGCGTGGGCTGAACGTTAAGCTTAGCCCGTCAACCTGATAATACGGCACTTCACCGCACAGCTTTTCAAGCTTATCGCTGTCTGGAGCCAAATAAACCGTCACTTGCCTCTGTTGTGCAAACCTCTCTAGCGCTTGCCGATCGGTGGCTTTCAAGGCGGCCAAATGGCGCAACACCAGCAGCGGGCCGTTATCAGCCAGCACCAGTTCAGCGTGGCCCAGATGTTTGGCAACCTGCAAACCATTAAGGCATACCCGCAACGGTTCCAGCAGTTGCTCCAGCTCAGGGGCCAATACCGGGCACTGTTTCACCTCGATCAAATCAGCCGAAGCTGACTGATGAAACCCCATCAACAGTTTTTGCTGCTGCGGTTGCCACAACAACCCCAAACGGGCCCGCCGCCGATAACCGTACTCAGGCCCGGCGATCACCGGCTCCGACTGCGGCGTCACACCGGTTTCCCGGCTAATTATTCTTGTCAGCGCAGCCGCCTTGCTCTGCTGTTGCAACGCCACAGATGCATGCTGCTGCTGACACCCACCACAGCGACTAAAATGCGGGCAACGCGGCTCAACCCGTTGTGGGCTGTGGCTCAGCAGGCGTTTCAATGTGCCTTTGGCATACTGGCGTTTCTCTTCCACCAGTTGAATTTCCGCCTGTTCCCCTGGTAATACACCCGGGATAAAAACCGCTTTACCCTCATGATGTGCCACTCCCTGGCCGAACGGATCGAGGTCCGTTACCGTTATAGTCAATATTTGTCGTGCTGGGCGGGTCGTCATGCGGCGCTTGGGGGAGTAGAATTGAGCCATAATTGTCGATTGAGTGTTGGTTCACTAAGCTAGGATTAACTCAATTCTCCCACATTGGATGCCCATGACCAAATACAGCCTGCGTGCACGCATGATGATACTGATTTTGGCACCGACGTTACTGATCGGTTTGTTGCTCAGTACCTTCTTTGTGGTTCACCGCTACAACGAGTTGCAGGAACAGTTAGTTGATTCTGGTGCCAGTATCATCGAACCCCTGGCGGTTGCCAGCGAATACGGTATGACTTTCCGTAGCCGTGAATCGGTCAGGCAGTTGGTTAGCCTGCTGCATCGCCGCCACTCGGACATTGTGCGTGCGATAACCGTGTTTGATGCGCAAAACAATCTCTTCGTCACTTCCAATTATCATCACAATTACAACAAACTGCAGTTGCCACAAGATGTGCCATTGCCGACAGAACTGATGTTGACCCGGCGTGGCGATTCGCTGATCCTGCGTACCCCAATCCTGTCAGAAAACCCCTATCCAGACGACAGTAGCGGCAACGAAACCCATGCCGATAACCGGCTTGGCTATGTGGCGATCGAGCTGGATCTAAAATCGGTACGCTTGCAGCAATACAAAGAAGTGTTCGTCTCCACCATGCTGTTGCTGCTGTGTATGTGTATCGCGGTCCTGTTCGCCTACCGCCTGATGCGTGACGTAACCGGCCCGATCCGCAATATGGTCAATACCGTCGACCGGATCCGCCGGGGCCAGCTCGACAGCCGGGTAGAAGGCTTTATGCTCGGCGAACTGCATATGCTGAAAAACGGCATTAACTCCATGGCAATGTCGCTGACCGCCTATCACGAGGAAATGCAGCAGAATATCGATCAGGCCACCTCCGATCTGCGCGAAACGCTGGAGCAGATGGAGATCCAGAACGTTGAACTGGATCTGGCCAAAAAGCGTGCTCAGGAAGCCGCGCGTATCAAGTCTGAATTCCTGGCCAATATGTCCCATGAATTGCGTACACCGTTGAACGGTGTCATCGGCTTTACCCGCCAGATGCTGAAAACCACACTGAGCGGTACGCAGAAAGATTATCTGCAAACCATTGAACGTTCGGCAAATAATCTGCTGACCATCATCAACGACGTGCTGGACTTCTCGAAACTGGAAGCGGGTAAACTGATACTGGAGCACATCCCGTTCTCGCTGCGTGAAACCCTGGATGAAGTGATCGTGCTGCTCGCCCCCAGCGCCCACGAAAAAGGGCTGGAGCTGACGCTGGATGTGCAGAACGATGTGCCGGAACAGGTGATTGGCGATTCGCTGCGCCTGCAACAGGTGATCACCAACTTGCTGGGTAATGCCGTCAAATTCACCGAGACCGGCAATATCGATATCCGCGTCGAACTGCGTAATCAGTTGGAACGGCAGGTGGAATTGGAAGTACAGATCCACGATACCGGCATCGGCATTTCTGAAAAACAGCAATCGCAACTGTTCCAGGCATTCCGCCAGGCGGATGCCAGCATTTCTCGCCGCCACGGCGGCACCGGCCTGGGCCTGGTGATCACCCAGAAACTGGTGAAAGAAATGGGGGGGGATATCAGCTTCTACAGCCAGGTCAATCGGGGTTCAACCTTCTGGTTCAACATTACGCTCGATCTGAATGAGGGCATGCTGTCGCTGCCGCCAAGCCTGCCGGATCTGCGTGGCAAAACCCTGGCTTATATCGAAGCCAACCCGGCTGCCGCTCAGGCGACAATCGCGATGCTGAGCGTCACCCAACTGATCGTCACCCATTCGCCAACGCTGGGGAAATTGCCCACAAACGATTACGACTTCTTGCTGCTCGGCGTCCCGATCCCCTATCACGACAGCGTTCCTCAGCATCGGGACAAACTGCTTGAGGCGCTGAAAGTGACCAGCCGGGTGATCCTTGCCTTGCCAAGCCAAGCGCAGGTTGATGCCGAAGAGATGAAAAAACTCGGTGCCATGGGTTGCCTGATTAAACCTATCACCAGCCATCGTCTGTATCCGCTGTTGCGCATGGAAAGCCAATACACAGCGGTAACACCACCAGTGCGCAAACGTCTGCCGTTGACAGTGATGGCCGTGGACGATAATCCCGCCAACCTGAAACTGATTGGCACCTTGCTGGCGGAGCAGGTAGAAAAAACGCTGCTGTGCGGCAGCGGTGAAGAAGCGATCGCGCTGGCGCGCGACAACGTGCTGGATATGATCCTGATGGACATCCAGATGCCGAATGTCGATGGTATTCGTGCCGGTGAGCTGATCCGCCAGATGCCACATCACAACTCCACGCCGATCGTCGCGGTCACGGCTCATGCGATCAGCGGCGAACGCGAGTATCTGTTGCAGGCAGGCATGGACGACTATCTGGCTAAACCGATCGATGAGGCCATGCTGACGCAGGTATTGGCCCGTTATCACACCCACGAAGTCATACAAGAGGCGGTGGTTCCGCGCAATGTAACAGAACATCCCTTGTCGTTAGACTGGCAATTGGCCCTACGTCAGGCGGCCAATAAAGAAGATTTGGCCCGCGATCTGTTGCAGATGCTGGTGGAGTTTCTGCCCGAAGTCAGTGAACGGATAAAAGCGCTGCTGGAAGGCAAGCCCGACGATAATATTCTCGATCTGATCCACAAACTGCACGGCAGTTGCAGTTACAGCGGCGTACCGCGCCTCAAGCAGTTGTGTTACTACATTGAGCAGCAGTTGCGACAGGGGGTCAACAGCCTCGATTTAGAACCCGAATGGCTGGAATTACTGGATGAGATAGAACTGGTGAATACCGAAGTACGGTTCTATCTGGAATAACGTTGCGCCCCTTTCTAGCGGAAAGGGGCGAAGCAATTTACTGTTGGCCGAGTTTGAGAACCGCAGCAATATTGCGCGCCGTCATACGCACGTTTTCCCCGGCATCAGCCAATGCTTCTTCCAGCGTACAGATGCGATACAGCACGCTGAACACCGCATCAACACCGTGCTGATGCACCACGCTGACGTCTGAACTCAGGCTACCGGCAATGCCAATCACTGGCTTGTGATAGCGCTTGGCCACCCTGGCCACACCGATCGGCACTTTGCCATTGATGCTTTGGCTATCGAGCCGCCCTTCACCAGTGATCACTAACGTCGCATCACGCACCAGAGCATCCAGCCCCAACGCATCCGTGACGATCTCAATCCCCTGCCGCAGCTCCGCCCGGCAGAAGGCCAATAACGCCGCCCCCATTCCCCCGGCAGCCCCCGCTCCCGCGACCTGCTCAACATCGATATCTAACCAGTATTTGATCATTTGAGCATAATGTTGCAGAGCGAGATCGAGCTGTTCAACCATCTGCGGCGTAGCGCCTTTCTGCGGGCCAAAAATCGCCGACGCCCCGTTGTTACCGGTCAGTGGATTGGTAACATCACAGGCAATCTCAAATTTGCACTGCTGGATACGTGGATCCAGCTCGCTGATATCAATACTCGCCAGGCGGGCCAAGGCTGCGCCACCAAAGCCAAGCTCTTCCCCCTGGTTATCCAGCAATCGGGCCCCCAATGCCTGAACCATGCCCGCACCGCCATCGTTAGTGGCACTGCCGCCGATGCCGATAATGCAATGCTGAACGCCCTGATCCAGCGCACAGCGAATCAGTTCACCGGTACCGTAAGAGGTGGTTTTCAGCGGGTTACGCCGTTGCCCCGGCACTAACTCCAGCCCACTGGCCGCCGCCATTTCGATAAAAGCGCACTGCCCATCACCGGACAGACCAAAAAAGGCCATTACTTTTTCACCCAGTGGCCCGGTGACTTCCACGTCAATTTTGCGGCCCGAAGTGGCGGCAACCATCACCTCCACCGTTCCCTCGCCTCCGTCTGCCATTGGCAGCTTCAGGTAGTCAGCCTGTGGGAAAATCTCCCGAAATCCGGCTTCAATACACGAGGCCACTTCAAGTGCTGAAAGGCTTTCTTTGTATGAGTCCGGCGCAATCACTATTTTCATAAGCTGTAAGTTCCCTGGCGCCCCAAGCCAGTAAGGGCCGAGACATGCGGCCCATCTGGCTTCACGGACGCAACCTCTGGTGCCCTAGCGGGTGACTTCTGTTTTGGCTAATTTCTCGTAATAACACGCCAGCGCACTGTGATCGGCATTGCCAAGGCCATCGGCACGCAGCGCCTGCATCATTTCCATCACTGCAGCAGTCAGCGGCAACTGGGCACCCACGCTATGTGAAGTATCCAGCGCATTGGCCAGATCTTTAATGTGCAGATCAATGCGGAAACCCGGTTTGAAATTGCGATCCATCACCATCGGCGCTTTGGCCTCTAATACCGTACTGCCCGCCAACCCGCCACGGATCGCCTGATACACCAGATCCGGATCCACTCCGGCTTTGGTTGCCAGCACCAGCGCTTCGGACATCGCTGCAATATTCAGCGCCACAATCACCTGGTTCGCCAGCTTGGTCACGTTACCGGCACCAATATCACCGGTATGCACCACCGAGCCAGCCATGGTTTTCATCACTTCAAAACAGCGATCGAACACCTCTTTATCGCCACCAACCATCACCGACAACGTGGCATCTATCGCCTTGGGTTCGCCACCGCTCACCGGGGCATCGAGCATGGCAATCTGTTTAGCGGCCAGCGCAGCGCTGATTTCACGACTTGCCAGCGGAGCGATGGAGCTCATGTCGATCAGCACCGTGCCCGCTTTGGCCCCCTCAATAATGCCATTTTCCCCCAGCGCGACCTCCCGTACCTGTGGGGAATTCGGCAGCATGGTGATCACGATATCGCTTTGTGCTGCCACGGCTTTCGGAGTAGCGACCACATCGGCCCCCAGCTCGACCAGTTCGGCCACCACGTCGGTATTACGATCCATCACCACCAGTGAATAACCCGCTTTCAGCAGGTTTTTGCTCATGGGCTTGCCCATAATGCCCAAGCCAATAAATCCGATTTTCATCCTCATTCCCCTTATTTACCGCTGTGTTTAAAACGATCGCACAAGGCCTGCGTGGCACTGCGAAAAACACCGAGATCGCTGCCAACCGCCACAAAGCGTGCTCCCCACTCCAGATAACGGCGAGCATCGGCCTCAGCCGGTGCCAGAATGCCGCTAGCTTTACCCTGTGCGCTGGCACGCTGGAAAATATGGCGGATCACCGCCTGCACTTCCGGGTGATTCGGCTGGCCGAGATACCCCATCGCAGCAGACAGATCCCCCGGCCCGACAAAAATGCCGTCAACCCCTGGCACTGCAGCAATGGCATCCAGGTTATCCACCCCCAGTTGGCTTTCGATCTGTACCAGCACGGTAATCTGATCGTTAATCTGGGCAAAATAATCGGCTACGGTGCCGTAACCGTTGCTACGGTGTGAAACCGATACGCCACGGATACCGGCTGGTGGATAGCGGGTCGAGGCTACCGCCTGCCGTGCCTGTTCGGCACTTTCCACAAACGGGATCAGGAAGTTGTAAAAACCGATATCCAGCAAGCGCTTGATAATAATGGGTTCGTTGCACGGTGGGCGCACCACTGCAGCACTGTGGCTGCCTTTCAGCGCCATCAGTTGCGGCACAAAAGTACCAATATCATTCGGCGCATGTTCGCCATCCAGCACCAGCCAGTCGAAACCGGCCAACCCCAACACTTCAGTGGAAATTGGGTTAGCCAGTGCCGACCAACAGCCGATCAGGGTTTCCCCCGCAAGCAGCGACTGGCGAAAACGGTTGTGGCAGCTATTCATGGTGTTTCCTCTGTTCAAAAAATCATTAACGAACCAGACACGGGCGTTTGTTATCAAAGGTCCAGCCAGGGATCAGGTACTGCATGCCCTGCGCATCATCGCGTGCCCCCAGCCCGTGTTTTTTATACAGCTCATGGCCTTGCATCAGCCGATCGTGATCCAGTTCGATCCCCAACCCTGGCCGTTGCGGAACCGCCACCCGTCCCCCCACGATCTGCAACGGTTCGCGCGTCAGGCGCTGGTTGCCTTCCTGCCAGATCCAGTGCGTGTCGATCGCCGCGATGTTGCCCGGCGCCGCTGCGGCCACCTGAGTGAACATCGCCAAAGAAATATCGAAGTGGTTATTGGAATGTGAACCCCAGGTCAAGCCGAACTCGTGGCACATTTGTGCCACCCGCACCGAACCTTGCATAGTCCAGAAGTGGGGATCGGCCAATGGGATGTCTACCGATTGCAATTGCAGCGTGTGGCTCATCTGCCGCCAGTCGGTGGCGATCATATTGGTGGCGGTGGGCAACCCGGTAGCACGGCGGAACTCCGCCATCACTTCCCGGCCAGAGAACCCTTGTTCAGCGCCGCAAGGATCTTCGGCATAGGCCAGCACATGACGCAGCTGTTTGCCAAGAGCGATCGCTTCCTGCAGCGACCAGGCCCCGTTAGGGTCGAGGGTAATACGCGCCTGCGGGAAACGCTGTGCCAGCGCGGTGACCGCTTCCGCTTCTTCACTGCCCGCCAGCACGCCGCCTTTCAGTTTGAAATCGTTGAAACCATATTTCTCGTAAGCCGCTTCAGCCAAACGCACAATGCCTGATGGCGTCAGCGCTTCTTCATGGCGCAGGCGATACCAGTCACAGGCTTCATCGGGTTGGCTCTGGTAAGGCAACGGGGTTTTGTTACGATCGCCGATGTAAAACAGATAGCCGAGCATTTCAACCGAATCGCGCTGCTGCCCGTCACCCAACAGGGCGGCTACCGGCACATTGAGGAACTGGCCCAGCAGATCCAGCATCGCCGCCTCAATCCCAGTCACCACGTGAATGGTGGTACGCAGATCGAAAGTCTGTAGGCCGCGCCCGGTTGCATCACGATCGGCAAAACGCTGGCGCACTGCATTCATCACGTTTTTGTATTCGCCGAGGGTTTTACCCACCACCAGCGGCTGCGCCTCTTCGAGCGTCTGGCGGATTTTCTCACCGCCAGGAATTTCGCCTAACCCGGTGTTACCGGCGTTATCCTGCAAGATCACAATATTGCGGGTGAAGAACGGCGCATGGGCACCGCTGAGGTTAAGCAGCATGCTGTCATGACCGGCAACCGGCACGATCCGCATCGAGGTAATTTTGGGTGCCATATTCATCGTCCATTCCTCATCATGGGTTTCAATTCAATACGTTTGATCTCGCCGACGATAAACAGGTAGCTGGCCACCGCCAGGAACGCATGAATACCGACATAAATCAGCGCACCGTTGAATGATCCGGTGGTGCCGATGATGTAGCCGATCGCAATTGGCGTAACGATGCCGGAAATATTGCCGAACATATTGAACAGGCCACCGCTCAAGCCGCTGATTTCTTTTGGTGCGGTATCAGCCATGACTGCCCAACCTAAAGCCCCCAACCCTTTACCGAAGAACGCGGCGGCCATAATCCCCACCACCATCCACTCGGTATCGACGTAGTTGCAGAAAATCATCGACATCGATAACAGCATGCCCAGCACAATCGGGGTCTTACGGGCAAAGGTCAGCGACTGGGTACGACGCATCAGGTAATCGGAAATCACGCCGCCAAGTACCCCCCCGATAAAGCCACAGATTGCCGGGACCGAAGCGACAAAACCGGCCTTGAGGATCGACATCCCCCGCGCCTGCACCAGATACACCGGGAACCAGGTGATAAAAAAGTAGGTCATGGCATTGATGCAGTATTGGCCGATATACACACCAACCATCATGCGCGACTGCAAGAGCTGCTTGATCTGGAACCACTTCTCGCCTTTGATCTGCTGCTGCTTTTTCTGCTTCTGATCCATGTTGATCAAGGCCCCACCGGCTTCGATGTAATCCAGTTCGGCCTGATTGATGCTGGGGTGATCTTTAGGATCGTGCAGCACTTTGAGCCAGATAAAGCTCAGGATGATGCCCAACCCCCCCATGAAGAAGAAAACGTGTGACCAGCCAACCGCGTGCGTTAACCAGCCCATGATCGGGGCGAAAATCACCGTGGCAAAGTATTGTGCAGAGTTGAAGATCGCTACCGCGGTTCCACGTTCATGGGCAGGAAACCAGGCAGCCACGATCCGGCTGTTGCCCGGAAAGGAAGGGGCTTCTGCCAGGCCAACCAGGAAGCGCAACGCGAACAGTGCTATGACAATGCCAAAGCCGCTGAAAATATCGACGAAGCCTTGCAGCAAGGTAAACAGCGACCAGATAAAGATGCTCCAGAAATACACCCGCTTTGAACCGAAGCGATCCAGCAACCAGCCACCGGGGATCTGCCCGATAACATAGGCCCAGGAAAACGCCGAGAAGATATAGCCCATCCCAACCGGATCGAGGCCAATATCCTGAGCCATCGAAGTACCAGCAATCGACAGCGTGGCGCGATCGCCATAGTTGAATGAAGTGACAATAAACAACATCACCACAATCCAATAACGCTTATTCGTTCTTTTTATTGCACTGCTCGCAGTGCTGATTGTAGACATGGTGCTCTCCTGAATACTCTCAGAATGAAATGGTTTAATTAATTGCGGCCTGTTTGAGCACTTCGATTAATATCATTACGGCAGCGGCAATTTTAAGCGCAATAAATTCTGCTGGTATAAAAGTATAGAGATCGCACCATGCGGGCTCATCAGGCAATGCCCTAATAATTTAGATAATATCCGGGCTAATTTGTGGCATCTGCCCAAAATGACGTTGACTGGCTCACGGAATCATACAAGCGCCACCGTCGCGTGAACCACTTCACAGCCGACTGGACCAATGCCAAAGAATCGTGCTCAGAAACGACGGAATATAGGTCATCTGCATAGTGTCTGGCATGTCGGTGAACGTTATAATTTTTCACGAGCAAAGCTTTCGATTATGACTTACGGCACAAAATATAGACCCGATACTTTTCAGGTTACCGTTTTGACGATATTGGGGATAACACGTCAGGATATGTGAGGTTGCAATGTCCGAAGTTAATCGTATTAAAGAACCACCATTATATATAAAAGTTCATCCGCAAGATAACGTCGCTATTGTGGTCAATAATAATGGCTTGGCTAAAGGGGAAATATTCCCCTGTGGGCTGACATTATTGGAACATATTCCGCAAGGGCACAAAGTGGCACTGCAGAATATCCCCGAGGGTGGCGAGATCCTGCGCTACGGCGAGGTGATCGGCTTTGCTCTGCGAGATATTGCCTGTGGCAGTTGGATTGATGAATCGCTGGTATTGCTGCCATCGGCCCCCGATTTGGCCAGCCTGCCACTCGCCAACCATGTGCCACCGGCATTACCCCCTTTGGAAGGCTACACCTTCGAGGGTTATCGCAACCCAGATGGCAGCGTTGGCAGTAAAAATCTGCTGGGTATTACCACGAGCGTGCATTGCGTGGCCGGTGTGGTTGACTATGTGGTGAAAATCATTGAGCGTGATCTGCTGGCAAAATACCCCAACGTTGATGGTGTGGTAGGTCTGAATCATCTGTATGGCTGTGGCGTCGCCATCAATGCACCTGCAGCGGTGGTGCCAATCCGCACCATCCACAACTTGGCACTCAACCCTAATTTTGGTGGCGAAGTGATGGTGGTGGGCCTGGGTTGCGAAAAACTGCAGCCGGAACGCCTGCTGCTGGGCACTGAAGACGTACAGCCGATCTCACTGGATGAAAACCATATCGTTCGTCTGCAGGATGAGAAGCATGTTGGTTTTCAGGCGATGGTGGCCGATATCCTGCGCGTTGCCGAACAGCACTTGCAACGACTGAACCGCCGTCAACGGGAAACCGTACCCGCCTCAGAACTGGTGGTGGGTATGCAATGCGGAGGCAGCGATGCGTTTTCCGGGGTGACGGCCAACCCAGCGGTAGGCTTTGCCTCCGATCTGCTGGTTCGCTGTGGTGCCACCGTGATGTTCTCAGAAGTGACCGAGGTACGCGATGCGGTTCATCTGTTAACGCCACGGGTAGCCGATGAGCAGGTTGGCAAGCGCTTACTGGAGGAGATGGCCTGGTACGATGATTACCTCAGCAATGGCCAAACCGATCGCAGCGCCAACCCTTCGCCGGGCAACAAAAAAGGCGGCTTGGCCAACGTAGTGGAAAAAGCGCTAGGTTCTATTGCCAAGTCCGGCAGCAGTGCGATTGTCGAAGTGCTGTCTCCCGGCCAGCGCCCCAGCAAACGTGGCCTGATTTATGCCGCAACCCCCGCCAGCGACTTTGTTTGCGGCACCCAACAGTTAGCCTCTGGCATCACGGTGCAAGTGTTCACAACTGGCCGGGGAACCCCCTACGGTTTAACTGCCGTGCCGGTCATCAAGATGGCTACTCGTAGCGCACTGGCCGAACGCTGGCACGATCTGATCGATATCAACGCAGGCACCATTGCTACCGGCGAAGCGACCATTGAGCAGGTAGGTTGGGAACTGTTTGAACTGATTCTGGCTATCGCCAGCGGCCGGAAGAAAACCTGGTCGGATCAATGGGGGCTGTACAACGCCTTAGCGGTATTTAATCCCGCTCCAGTGACCTGAAATCTACCCCGTAGTTGGGCATTGCTCAACTGCGGGGCACAGCTAGTTCTCATTAAGCTGCAAACCCACGTACAACAGCAAGCGTGCATCAAAATTGGCCAGGTTCAGCCCGGTCAGTTCTGAAATGCGGTTCAGACGATATTCCAACGTATTCCGGTGAATATAGAGCGCTTTGGCCGTCGCGATAGGTTGCACATTGTTCAGGAACCAGGCATTGAGCGTGCGCAACAGCAGACCATTACTGTCCATGGCCTTCAGGCGCTCCAGTGGCCGCGCTAATTCATCAGCCAGCCAACCGCTGCGCAGGCTACCTAACAGCACCGGTAACATCAGATCCTGATAGTAATAGGCGCGTTGCCCCGGCATGCGCCGCTTGCCAACCGTCATGGTGGTATGTGCCGTGTGGTAAGAGCGCATCAGGCCACCCGGGCCGCTGAAATAGTTACCCAGCGCAATCCGCACGCGCAAGCGGCTGCTTTCATTCATGCGTGACAGCAAGCTTTCCACCCGCCGCCGATGGTGCTCTTCATCCCATTGCCCATGGCTATTCAGCGCCGGTTTCAGCACCACCATTTCGTTGAGAGAAACAATGGCGATCAGATTGTCCCGCTCCGGCAGCGTCAGCAAAGCCTGCAACTGCTGCAATTCATCCATGGCGCTGTCGACCCCCAGTTGACCACTGTCAACCTCGACTACCGCAGCAACACGCGGCTGGTTGGGATCAATACCCAACCGGTTAGCCCACTCCATCAGGGCGGGGGACAGCTCCTCTGTGCGAATCAGATTGAGCACCAGCTCTTCGCGAAAGCGGCTGTCCTGCGCCAGCATCCCCGTCAAGCGGGCCTGTTCCAGCATCATCTCTGCGGCCATGCAGACCAGTTCACCATACTGACGCAACTGTGCCGGATTACCGGTCAGGCCGATAACCCCGACAATTTTACCGTTGATACGCAATGGCAAATTGATCCCAGGGCGAACACCGTGCAGATAGCGCGCCACGGCATCATCAATATCCACCACTCGGGCTTGCGATAACGCCAGCAATGCCCCTTCATGCAGTTCCCCCAAACGCTCATGATCGCCGCTGCCAATGATCCGGCCACGGGCATCCATCACGTTGACGTTGCTGTCGATAATTTTCATGGTGCGAGTAACAATTTCCTTGGCTAGCTTGGCATTAAGATGATATTCCGCCATGGCTCCTTGCTCCTGCTGGATGCTATATAACCACTAGCATACCGACGCCCTCCCCCCCGTACATTGTGCATATGCACAAATACGTTTTCAGCCGGTGGTTAATTGTGTTGACGTTCACAATTTAGCCACATAAAAAAAGGCACGCCGTAGCGTGCCCTGTGTGGTAATGAGAAAGCCTTACTGCATCAGCAGATACAGCGTTGAGTCACCACGTTGGATGTTCAGCGCCAGCACCGTCGGTTTGCTGTCGAGAATCTTACGCAATTCGCCCAGGTTCTCGACCGGTTGCTGGTTCACGCCCAGGATCAGGTCACCTTTCTTCAAGCCAACGCGCGCGGCTGCACTGCCAGCCTTCACGTTGTCCACTTTCACCCCTTTATGAGTGCCGGTGGCGTTACTCAGCTCAGCACCTTCGATGCCAGTATAAATATTGCCGGATTCCACCTGAGCCTGGCTGCTTTGTTCCAGCGTCACGTCAACGATCAACGGTTTGCCATCACGGATCAGGCCCAGCGACATTTTGGTGCCAATTGGCAGTGTGCCGATTTCTGCACGGAACGAAGCAAAGCTGGAAATCGCTTTACCGTTCAGGGTGACGATCACGTCACCGGCCTTGATACCGGCTTTTTCAGCCGAAGACTTCGGCATAACCTGGCTGATGAACGCCCCGCGCTGGGCATCAACCTTCATCGCCTGCGCCAGTTCGGAGTTCAGTTCAGTCCCCATGATCCCCAGTTCGCCGCGCTTCACCTGGCCGAACTCCACCATTTGCGCCGTCAGGTTTTTCACCATGTTACTTGGGATGGCAAAACCGATACCGATGTTACCGCCGTCCGGAGCCAGAATCGCGGTGTTGATACCGATCAGTTCACCGTTCAGGTTCACCAGCGCACCGCCGGAGTTACCCCGGTTAATCGCTGCATCAGTCTGGATAAAGTTTTCGTAGTTTTCGATATTCAAACCGCTACGTCCCAGAGCCGAAACGATCCCCGAAGTGACGGTTTCACCCAGGCCATACGGGTTGCCGATCGCCACGGTGTAATCACCCACACGCAGTTGTTCGGAATCCGCCATTTTGATAGCCGTCAGGTTTTTAGCTTCTTTCAACTGGATCAACGCAATATCCGAACGCGGATCTTTACCGATCATTTTGGCTTCAAAACGGCGGCCATCGCTCAGCTGCACCTGGATCTTGCTGGCATTGTCCACCACGTGGTTATTGGTAACCACATAGCCTTTAGCAGCATCGATAATCACACCAGAACCCAGCGCTTTAAAGGTTTCTTGAGCCCCTTTCCCCCCTGGGCCTGCTTGGCCACCCTGGCACATCGGTGACCCCTGGAACGGTGAGCCGTCCTGGCAGAACGGTGAGTCGTCACCAAAGAACTGCTGGAACTGCTGAGGCATTCCCTGTTGTGCACTGACCGGCGCACTACCTTCAACATTGATACTCACTACGGAAGGCATGACTTTTTCCAGCATCGGGGCCAAACTCGGCAATTGTTGCATGCTGGTTGATGCAGATACACTTTCTGCAGCAGTGGCGGTCGTTACCGGCCCTAAAGTCAAACCAATACTGAATGCCAAGGCGCTTAAAACGAGTGCGGTTTTTTTCATCTGTGTGTCTCTTATAAAAGTCGTTCAACAAGTACTGCGAATTTGTGCTTATTAAGAGCGTATTAAAACATTGAAGTTCCGAACCTGGCCGTTGGCTAATAGTAAACAAATATTGTCTGTCTTTACAAAACTCGAAGTAACCTCTCGAACTGGCCATGACAACGGTAAAATAGATATTTGTCGGCCAGCTAATTATTCTGCCGCCATTAAACGACGGTATTCATCATAAGCATAAAGATCGGTCATACCACTGATATAATCCTGCAATAACCGGGCGCGGAAATAATATTCTCTGATCGCCTGTTGCTCAGCAGAAAGATGCTGCAGCCCTTCAACGGCTTCCATGTAGGCCAACCGGTGTTTGGTGGAAAGTTTGTGGAACAGCCGCGTTTCGATCGGGAATGCGCGGTGGCTGTCATCACGCACCAACTGGCTGAAATCCGCCAGCGGCATTGCCAATAATGGGCTGTAAATATCCAGCAGGCCGCTGATCACCCGATAGCCCTGCAGTTCAAGCTGTTCCACCTCTGGGTGATTGAACACATGCTTGAAAGCGACGTTTTTAAATATTTCCAATAACTTATAAACCGGGCCGGAATCTTCTAACAGCGCACCATTAAAATGGCCGTGAAAAACCGCGTCCAGATTATCAATAAATCGCTGGGCGGCATGTGGCACCAAACGCGCCACGGTGAATACCCGCAGGTACATGAAGAATTGATCTTCCGAACTTCGGCGTGCACCGCCGCGATCAATTTTACGGAATGCGCTGGCAACCGTTTTATCAAACATATCGCCAGGAACCACCTCGCCCCACTCCTGCGTTAAATGTTGATACAATTGCTCGACGGTGAATATGTTTTTTTCAACCGCATCTTCCAGGTCAGCAACGCAATAAGAAATATCATCAGCGGCTTCCATAATATAAGTGAGAGGAAAGCGATCGAACTCCCCCATATTCAATTCGCGCCGTAGACGATCGACAAAAGCCTCTTCCGCCAGATAAAAACCCGGCTTTTTCATCAGGTAACTGTGGCTGGCCGGGATGTCGCTCGCCCAATAGGCTGGGCGGGTATATTTCAGGATGCAGCCAACCTGGGCATAGGTCAGGTTCAACTTCAGCAAGGTGTATACCAGCCGGATCGCCTGAGCATTGCCTTCGAAGTGGCTGAGATCCTGGCGGATGCGGCTGCGCAGCCGATTCAGATCGTTCTGCCCTTCGCGCAGACGCAGCACCCCCACCTGGCAGCTTTCATGGCTGCTCGGTTCGCTGCCACAGTTGGCCGGATCGAGGCGTTGGCGGAACCAGTCATTAATCGCCGATTCGCCAAAATGGCCAAAGGGTGGATTGCCGATGTCATGCATCAGGCAGGCCATTTCCACAATGCTTTCAAACGGATCGAGCAGTTTACTCAGGCCGAGCGTATCAATACGCTGTTCCTGCTTGAAACGGTTGAGGATCTCTTTGGCAATATGCCGCCCCACCTGCTGCACTTCCATCGAATGGGTCAGGCGGCTACGCACCGCCGCATTGCGCTCCAGCGGAAACACCTGCGTTTTTTGCTGCAAACGGCGGATCGCCGCCGAATTGACGATACGCCCACGATCGCTCTCAAACTGCCGGACGATATCGTACTCTTCTTCGGCTTCAATCGGCTTGCTGAATGGCCGTTGGAAACTGATCTTCTGCTTAAAGTCGATCCCGGACATCTCGTTTCTCCCACCATTGCGCATTCCCTCCGTGATAACAATTCCCGGCAGCAGATGCAACGGTATTCTCTAGGAGCCATGATAGACTATGCCGCAATTTCCCCCCCAATCCGCGAGTGTTATTTATGAAAGTAGGCATCATCGGTGCAATGGAAGAAGAAGTTACCCTGCTGCGCGCACAAATTGAAAACTGTCAGACCATTCAGCGTGCTGGCTGTGAGATCTATACCGGCCAGATCAATGGGGTTGATGTCGCACTGCTGAAATCAGGGATCGGTAAAGTCGCGGCGGCTCTGGGCACTACGCTGCTGCTGGAGCATTGCCAGCCCGATGTGGTGATCAACACCGGTTCTGCTGGTGGCTTGGCATCAACGCTGAAAGTCGGTGATATCGTGATTTCAGAAGAAGTGCGTTATCACGACGCCGATGTCACCGCTTTCGGTTATCAACCGGGGCAGATGGCCGGTTGTCCGCCCGCTTTTACCGCCAACGGGGATTTGATCGCCCTGGCAGAAGAGTGCATTACACAGCTTGATCTGCACGCCGTACGCGGCCTGATTTGCAGTGGTGATGCGTTCATCAACGGCGCTGAACCGTTGGCACGCATCCGTACCACCTTCCCAACCGTTGCGGCCGTTGAGATGGAAGCCGCCGCCGTGGGCCATGTCTGTCACCAGTTTGGCACGCCTTTTGTGGTCGTGCGTGCCATTTCCGACGTGGCCGACCAGCAATCGCATATGAGCTTTGACGAATTCCTGAGCGTCGCCGCCAAGCAATCGTCGCTGATGGTCAACGCCATGCTGCAAACCCTGGCTAAGCGCGGTTAATGTGAAGGTTCTGTTATGGCTGTTTGCATTATGCTGCGCACTGCCAACCTGCGCAGCTCAACGCGTTATCAGCCTGGCACCCGACACCACCGAACTCGCCTATGCCGCTGGCATGGGCGAAACGCTGGTGGCAGCAAGCGCCTATTCAGATTACCCGGCAGAAGCAAAGCAACTGGAGCAGGTTGCTTCCTGGCAAGGCATCAACCTGGAACGGATACTGGCGCTGAAACCGGATCTGATCCTGGCGTGGCGTGGCGGTAATCCACAGCGGTTGTTGGATCAGCTCGCTTCATTCGGCATCCCGATTTTCTACGCTGATGCCAAAAGCATCGACGATATCGCAAACTCGCTGGATGCGCTGGCACAGTACAGCCCTCATCCGGAGCAGGCGCATCATGCTGCTGAGCACATGCGCCAGCAAATGGCAGCGCTGACGGCCCAATACGCCCACAATCAACCGCGCCGCGTGTTGTTGCAGTTCGGCACCCAACCCTTGTTCACCGCTTCTGCGGCCACGCTGCAAAGCCAGGTGTTGAAGTTGTGTGGTGCAGAAAATATTTTCGCCGACAGCCGCATGCCGTGGCCGCAGATTGGCCGCGAACAGGTGCTGACGCGTCAGCCACAGGCGATCGTCATTACCGGTGGCGAGCAGCAGATCGCCAGCGTAAAGGCTTTTTGGGCCCCGCAGTTGGTGGTTCCGGTCATTGCGCTGAATGAAGACTGGTTCAACCGCGCTGGGCCACGCATTATGCTGGCGGCGCAACAACTCTGTAACCAACTGGCGGAGATAAAGTAATGCTGGTTTTTTGGCTGGATATTCTCGGAACAGCAGTGTTTGCCATTTCTGGCGTCTTGCTGGCGGGCAAACTGCGGATGGATCCGTTCGGTGTGCTGGTGCTGGGGGTCGTTACCGCCGTTGGTGGCGGGACGATCCGTGATATGGCGCTAGCCAACGGGCCGGTCTTCTGGGTGCAGGATCCGACCGATCTGGTGGTCGCGATGGTTACCTGCGTGCTGACGCTGCTGCTGGTACGCCAGCCACGCCGTCTGCCGAAATGGATCCTGCCGGTGCTGGATGCGGTTGGGTTGGCGGTATTTGTCGGCATTGGCGTCAATAAAACACTGGCTGCAGGTACCAGCCCGCTGGTGGCCGTGTGTATGGGGGTGATTACCGGCGTAGGTGGTGGGATTATCCGCGATGTGCTGGCCCGCGAGATCCCGATGATCCTGCGCACCGAAGTCTATGCCACCGCCTGTATTGTCGGTGGGATCGTGCATACTACCGCGTTCTATACTTTCGGTATGCCGCTGCAACAGGCCATGATGCTGGGAATGGTGATTACGCTGGGTATCCGGCTGGCCGCCATTCGCTGGCACCTGAAACTGCCCGCGTTCATTCTTGAGAAGTAATAAAAAACCCCGCCAACCGTGCAGATTGGCGGGGTTTTTTAACCAAGAGAGGGGATCAAATACTGAATGAAGAACCGCAACCGCACGTGGTCTTAGCGTTCGGGTTAGTCACAATAAAGCGTGAACCTTCCAGCCCTTCGGTGTAATCCACCGAGCCACCCACCAGATATTGCAGGCTCATTGGGTCAACCACCAGCGCAACGCCCTGCTTCTCAATGGTCATGTCACCGTCGTTGATCTTGTCGTCAAAAGTGAAGCCGTACTGGAATCCGCTGCAACCGCCACCGGTAATGTAAACCCGCAGCTTCAGATTTGGATTTTCTTCATCAGCAATCAGGAACTTAACCTTGTTTGCTGCTGCCTCGGTAAATTGCAGGGGCAGGGCTGTTTCATCACTCATACTCTTTACTCCCAACATTGTTTCGCATCAGGTTACTACAGCGGCAGCCCGATTAATGCCTTTGATTATCTAATACCTGAGTGTTACGTTCAAGTATTCACCGCATTTGTTGCATCTTATCTACCTTTTCATCTATCGCGATCGCGGGCCAGTACTTAGAAATACAACAGATTAGCTCCCATCAATAGGTATCTGATTGCGATCGTTTCATAACGTGGCGCTCTCCTCTAGAATAGCGCGGTCAAATCCTTCAAATGAAAATCCAGGAGCCGATTTATGAGCTTACACAGCAAGTCCGAAAGTCTGTATGCCCAGGCACAGCAGTTGATCCCCGGCGGGGTTAACTCTCCGGTGCGTGCATTCACCGGTGTTGGCGGCACACCGCTGTTTATCGAACGCGCTGATGGTGCTTACCTTTTTGATGCCGACGGCAAAGCCTATATCGATTACGTCGGTTCCTGGGGCCCAATGGTGCTGGGCCACAATCACCCGGCGATCCGTAATGCGGTGATTGAAGCGGCGCAGCGCGGCTTGAGCTTTGGTGCGCCGACCGAGATGGAAGTCAAAATGGCACAGTTGGTGACCGAACTGGTGCCCACCATGGATATGGTGCGCATGGTGAACTCCGGCACCGAAGCCACCATGAGCGCCATTCGTCTGGCGCGCGGTTATACCCACCGTGATAAGATCATCAAGTTCGAAGGCTGTTACCACGGCCATGCCGACTGCCTGCTGGTCAAAGCCGGTTCTGGCGCACTGACCCTGGGCCAACCAAACTCACCCGGCGTACCAGCGGATTTCGCCAAACATACCCTGACCTGTACCTATAACGATCTTGATTCGGTCCGTCGTGCATTTGAACAATATCCGTCAGAAATCGCCTGTATTATCGTAGAACCGGTGGCTGGCAACATGAACTGCATCCCGCCACTGCCAGAATTCCTGCCCGGCCTGCGTGCCCTGTGCGATCAATATGGCGCCCTGCTGATTATTGACGAAGTCATGACCGGGTTCCGCGTCGCGCTAGCAGGTGCACAGAGTTATTACGATGTGGTGCCGGATCTGACCTGCCTGGGCAAAATCATCGGCGGCGGCATGCCGGTCGGTGCTTTCGGTGGTCGTCGCGAAGTCATGGATGCCTTGGCTCCTACCGGGCCGGTTTATCAGGCGGGAACGCTGTCTGGCAACCCGATTGCCATGGCGGCAGGTTTCGCCTGCCTGACCGAGGTTTCACAAGTCGGTATCCACCAGACGCTGACCGAATTGACTGACAGGCTGGCCAGAGGCCTGCTGGAAGCAGCAAAAGCCGAAAACATTCCGTTCGTCGTCAACCATGTCGGTGGCATGTTCGGCCTGTTCTTTACCGATGCCGAGTCCGTCACCAGCTATCAGGATGTGATGCAATGTGATGTTGAACGCTTCAAGCACTTCTTCCACCTGATGCTGGAGGAAGGCGTTTACCTGGCTCCGTCAGCCTTTGAAGCTGGGTTTATGTCGGTTGCCCACAGCAATGAAGACATCCAGCGCACCGTTGACGCAGCTCGTCGCTGCTTCGCCAAGCTGTAAATACTTTGGCGGGCGCATTCCGCGCCCGCTCTAAACCAACGCCCCGTAGATGGTCAGCAACGCTACCACCACCAGAATAATCATCGTCACCTTACGTGCCAGCGTTACCGCTGCCCGTGGTGTCTGCACCGGATCCTGATGCGGATCGCGTGCCAAAGAGAATTGTGCCAAACGCGTCAGCACCAGATATTGCGACGTATGGCGATCGCCTAACGAAGCAAACCATGCTGGCAATGCACGTTCACCATGGCCGAGAAGTGCATAAGCCACGCCAGCCAGCCGCACCGGGATCCAGTCTAACCAGTGCAGCAGGAAATCGATCCCTGCCTGAGCACGCTCCAACGGAGTACGGTGCCGCGCCAACCAGGTTTGATAAGCACGCAGAAAAGCATAACCGGCCAAGGCAATCGGCCCATAAGGCCCGCACACCACAAACCAGAACAACGGGGCCAGATAATAGCGATAGTTAATCCACAGCAACGCATTCTGCAGCGCACGCAAGCGTTCTTCTTTCGTGCCCTCCGCCGGGAGACCATGGATCAAGGCCAGTTCTTCCGCCATCTGGGTGCTGGCATGTTCATCCCCCTGACGTGCCGCTTCCAAATAGGCCCGGTAATGCTTACGCATGATCCCGGCCCCCACGCACAACAAGCCAATCAGGATCCACAGCAGTAACACTACCACGCCAAAAAACAGTCCTTTAAGCTGCCATAGAATACCCGCTATCGCCGCCATCCAGATTAAGACCATCGCCAGCGTCTGCACCAGCGAAACCCGCTGCAGGCGTTGAAACACCACCTCAAGACGGTGATCCAATTGCCAGTGTTCACCCAATTTAAATAGACGTTCCCACGCTAAAACCAGTAACAGCGTAAACAGCGTCATCAGCTACTCCTCCCCTTTATTGATCTTTCCCCAGCTTGGCGCCGCTGGCTGCTTCAAAGATATCAGATAACCTTGTAGATCAGTGTCCTCACCAGACACCAACGGTATCTGCCCGCTCTCTGTGGTGGTACTTACTTTCGCAACAGAGTAGCATGCTCGCTTACAAACCTACCGTCCATTCCGGAGTTTTCTATGCCGACACGCCGCTATAGTGCCGACAGCCGCCGTACCGCGCTTCTTGAACGTATTGAAAGTGATATTCCTTACACCGTCGCCCAGGCGCTGAAAGAAGACCTGGGTGGCGAAGTGGATGCCGCACGCGATATTACGGCGCAGTTACTGCCTGCAGACAAACTGGCCGAAGCTACCATAATCACCCGCGAAGCAGGCATTTTCTGTGGCCGTCGCTGGCTGAATGAAGTGTTTACGCAACTGGGTGCTCAGGTAAACATTGAATGGCTGGTGGAAGATGGCGATCGTCTGGCACCCAACCAACCCCTGTGCCACCTGAACGGCCCGGCACGGATCTTACTAACCGGTGAGCGTACCGCGCTCAATTTCGTGCAGACGCTTTCTGGTGTCGCTACCGCTGTCAGCCATTACGTTGAACTGCTTAAAGATACGCAAACCCGCCTGCTGGATACACGTAAAACGCTGCCAGGCCTGCGTACCGCGCTAAAATATGCCGTGCTGTGCGGCGGTGGCAGCAATCATCGTCTGGGCCTTTCTGACGCCTTCCTGATTAAAGAAAACCATATCATTGCCTCGGGCTCGATTAAAAATGCGGTGGAGAAAGCTTTCCAACTGCACGCCGACGTGCCGGTAGAAGTGGAAGTGGAATCACTGGATGAACTGCAGCAAGCGCTGGATGCCGGTGCCGACATCGTGATGCTGGATAATTTCAGCGTAGAGATGATGCGCAGTGCCGTTGCCTTGGCACAGGGGAAAACTCAGCTCGAGGTTTCTGGTAATGTCACCCACCAAACGCTGCGTGAATTCGCCGCAACCGGCGTGGACTATATCTCGGTGGGAGCGCTGACCAAGCACGTCACCGCACTCGACTTATCAATGCGTTTTAAATAATCCTTGCCTAAGAAGCGCCTCTTTGCCGTTGCAGAGAGGCACTTTTCCTCCACGATTTGCGAAATACCACGCATTATTTTTCAACCGCCCGCAACGCTGACACTTTGCCCTGAAAAGCCCGCGCACAATTTGCATTCGCCGCTCGCCACCAGACACAGGGCGCTTTAACGTTGCCCCCACACTTATTGGGAGGGAACAACAGATGGCAACACAACGCGGTTTTACCTTGGTCGAATTAATGATTGTTATTGCGATTATCGCCATATTGAGCGCAATCGGCATCCCCGCTTATCAACGCTATATCCAGAAAGCGGCGATGACCGACATGTTGCAGGCCATGACGCCTTACAAAATGGCGGTCGAACTCTGCTCATTGGAAAACGGCAGCCCAACCGGTTGTAACGCCGGTAGCAAAGGCATCCCTGCCGGAATGGCTTCACGCTACGTCAGTAAAATTGAGGTCACTCAAGGGGCGATCAGCCTGACTGGGGCACAGAGCCTGCAAGGGCTGACAACCACGCTGACTCCGGTACAAGATCCCTCAGGCCTCATCCGTTGGACGCGTCAATGCAGCAGCAACGACAGTAACCTACAGGAAACCTGCCAGGAAGTTTTCCGTTTTGACGATGCGGCTGAGTGAGGGTGGCCACCATGAGCATCAGCGATGAAATCCACACCCTGTGCCGACGCTATCAGGCAGTCGCGCTCAACGAAACCCCACTGCAACTGACGATTGCCCTGCACGGCGAGATCCCACCCGCTCTGGTGCAGGCACTGCGTTTTGCCGCAGGCAAAAGTATTGTGGTTGAACAGTGGCCGCTCGCCCGCCTGGAACAGGCGCAGAATCAGTGGCAATCGCCCGATATCCCCCCTGCACCAACGGCTTTAGAAGAGAGTGCCCCTTCGCTTAACGACGACAGTGATACGCCAGTGGTGCAATTTATTAATCAAACCTTGCGCCATGCTATCCAACGGCGAGCTTCTGACGTGCATTTTGAACCTTACCAGCAAAAGTTTCGCGTGCGGGTAAGAATTGATGGTGTCTTGCAAGCCATCACCTCGCCCCCTTTCCCATTAGCCGCGCGTATTATCGCCAGGCTGAAAATCATGGGTCAGCTAGATATTGCAGAGCGCCGCCTGCCGCAGGATGGCCAACTGAGCGTACAATTGGATCATGCCAGTTTCTCTATGCGCATTTCGACTCTCCCGACGCTGCACGGAGAAAAAGTGGTACTGAGGATCCTGCAAACCGATCGTCAGGAACTGCTTCTCGAACAGCTCGGCATGGCCACCGCAGCGCTCGGGCTATATGCTAACGCTCTTGCCAGTCCGCAAGGCATGATTCTGGTCACCGGCCCCACAGGCAGCGGCAAAACCGTCACGCTTTACAGCGGCCTGCGTCAGTTGAACGATGTACAAAGCAACCTGTGCAGCGTGGAAGATCCCATCGAGATCCCGGTATTTGGCATTAATCAGACCCAGATCAACAGCAAAACCGATCTCGATTTTGCCCGCGTGCTGCGGGCACTGTTGCGCCAGGATCCCGATGTCATCATGATCGGCGAGATCCGCGATAGAGAAACTGCCGAGATCGCGGTCAAAGCCGCGCAAACCGGGCATTTAGTGCTTTCTACTTTGCATACCAACTCAACCAGCGAAACCCTGACGCGCCTGACACAAATGGGTATTCCTGGTTATCTGCTCGCCGCCTGCCTGAAGCTAATCATCGCCCAACGTTTGGTACGGCGTTTATGCTCACACTGCCGTTACCCGCAGGATGAATCCGTGCGTTTCCCGGCAAGCCTATGGCCTGAACCATTGATCCCGTGGAGTGCAAGCGGGTGCGAACATTGCTTCGGTGGCTATTACGGGCGCATTGGCCTTTACGAACTGATGAGCATCACGCCTGAAGTGCAAAACGCGCTATTGCAGAACGCCTCAGCAACGCAACTGGCAGACATCGCGCAACAGCAGGGGCAAGTGACGCTGCTGCAAGCTGGCTTAACGTTGGCAACCCAGGGCATCACCTCTTTGGAAGAGGTATACCGTGTCGTTGGCGTCGCAGCCGCTAGCGAGGTGACAACATGAAAACGCGCCGCCTGTATTTATGGCAGGCTATCGACTCCCATGGCGGGATCCGCCAGGGGGAGTTAATGGTTGATGATAAAAACCAGGTCTATCAGCAATTACTTGAGCTGGGGCTACAGCCTTATCACATCAGCGGTGGGCAACGCATCGCCCAACGCCTCTGGCGCGGCGAACCGATGGTTCAATTTACCCGCCAGCTAGCTACCTTATTGCAAGCCGGGCTACCGCTGGTAAACAGCCTACAGCTGTTAGCCAAAGAGCATCAGTCGGCAGCCTGGCGCTGTCTGCTGCAGGAAATCAGCAACAAAGTGGCGCTGGGGCAACCTTTTTCCGAAGTCATCAGCGAGCAGCAGGCCGTGTTCCCCTTGATCTATCGCCAGTTGATCGCCATCGGTGAACTGACCGGTAATCTTGACCGTTGCTGTCTACAGTTGGCACAACAGCAGGAAGCCCAGCAGAAATTGCAGAAAAAAGTGGCAAAAGCCCTGCGCTACCCGTTGTTTATCTGCGCCGTCGCCATACTGGTCAGTATCCTGATGTTAGTGATGGTGCTGCCGGAATTTGCCAAAGTGTATCAATCATTCAATGCACCACTTCCCTGGTTTACTCAAGGGTTACTGGATCTCTCTACGCTCCTGATCGGGGCCGGGCCTTATCTGCTGGTGACTATGGCGGGGCTGATAGGGTTTTATCTGCGCTGGTTGCATCCGCTGGCAGATTGGCAACAGCGTGAACAGGCGGCTCTATTACGCATCCCACTGATTTCTTCATTGATTAAAGGTAACTCTCTCAGCCAGATATTCCACATTCTGACCATGACCCAGCAGGCAGGGCTAACGCTGGTTGAGGGGTTGCATGCCGCCACGCTGTCGGTGGGCAATTTGTTTTATCGCCAAGCGCTGGAGGCGATTCAGCAACAACTGACGCAAGGGCATCCTTTCCACACGGCCTTAGCCCAGCAAAGGTTATTTCCCTCTTTGTGCCAACAGCTAGTCCGGGTTGGAGAGGAATCCGGCACCCTCGATATCCTGTTAGGGAAACTGGCACATTGGCATGAACAACAGACGCATGAACTCGCCGATACATTAGCGCAAACGCTGGAGCCTATGTTGATGATGGTGGTTGGAGGCATTGTCGGTGCCTTGGTCATCGCCATGTACTTGCCTATCTTTCAACTGGGAAACGTACTGGGGTAATACCGAAGGAGAAATCCTTCTCTTGGAGAGGGGTAAGAGCGGATAATAAAAAACGGCCCCTCAACAGGAGCCGCTTATCTATTCTTGCAAGTCGGAAGAATTACTTCTTCTTGGCTTTCGGGTTTGGCAGATCGGTGATGCTACCTTCGTAAATCTCTGCGGCCAAGCCGACAGATTCGTGCAAGGTTGGGTGAGCGTGGATAGTCAACGCGATATCTTCTGCATCGCAACCCATCTCAATAGCCAGACCGATTTCACCCAGCAGTTCACCACCGTTGGTGCCGACAATCGCACCACCGATGATACGGTGAGTTTCTTTGTCGAAGATCAGTTTGGTCATACCGTCTGCACAATCAGAAGCGATCGCACGGCCAGAAGCCGCCCACGGGAAGGTGGAAGTTTCGTAGCTGATGCCTTTCTCTTTCGCTTCTTTCTCGGTCAGGCCAACCCATGCTACTTCTGGTTCGGTATAAGCGATCGATGGGATCACTTTCGGGTCGAAGTAGTGCTTCATGCCAGCGATAACTTCAGCGGCAACGTGGCCTTCATGCACGCCTTTGTGCGCCAGCATTGGCTGACCGACGATGTCACCGATAGCGAAGATATGCGGCACGTTGGTGCGCAGTTGTTTGTCGACATGGATAAAACCACGCTCGTCCACTTCCACACCGGCTTTGCCCGCATCCAGCAGCTTACCGTTTGGCACACGGCCAATCGCTACCAGCACCGCGTCGTAACGCTGTGGTTCTGCAGGCGCTTTTTTGCCTTCCATCGTGACATAGATACCGTCTGCTTTGGCCTCTACCGCCGTCACTTTGGTTTCCAGCATCAGGTTAAACTGCTTGCTGATGCGCTTGGTAAAGACTTTGACCACGTCTTTGTCAGCGGCTGGGATCACCTGATCGAACATTTCAACTACGTCGATCTTCGAACCCAGCGCATGGTATACGGTGCCCATTTCCAGGCCGATGATACCGCCGCCCATCACCAGCATACGCTCTGGAACGGTTTTCAGCGCCAGTGCATCAGTAGAATCCCACACACGTGGATCTTCATGAGGAATAAATGGCAATTGGATCGGGCGAGAACCCGCAGCAATGATGGCGTTGTCGAAGTTAATGGTGGTGGTACCATTTTCGCCTTCAACAACCAGAGTATTAGCGCCAGTGAATTTACCTTGGCCATTGACCACCTTCACTTTACGGCCTTTAGCCATCCCAGCCAGACCACCGGTCAACTGATTGATGACTTTCTCTTTCCAGACCCGCACTTTGTCGATGTCAGTTTTCGGCGCACCGAAAACGATGCCGTGTTCAGCCAGCGCTTTGGCTTCTTCGATCACTTTGGCAACGTGCAGCAGTGCTTTGGAAGGGATACAACCCACATTCAGGCAAACCCCACCCAACGTGGAATAACGCTCTACCAGAACAGTTTCAAGACCTAAGTCAGCGCAACGAAAGGCAGCAGAATAACCTGCCGGGCCCGCCCCAAGTACCACGACCTGAGTTTTAATTTCAGTACTCATCATGACCTCTTAATTGTTTGTCCGGCGGGTCAGACGTCATTTTTTATACCCTGCGTCTTTCAAGCTACAGCGTTGTTGGCTTCATTCGCTACCCCAGTCACTTACTTATGTAAGCTCCTGGGGATTCACGAATTTGCCGCCTAGCTGCAACTTGAAATCCATTGGGTATACTATTAATCGATCTCATAACGCCCTTCATCCACCGGGACGCTTACACCGCGTGCAGTTTACAGAATTGTTAATAGTCTGCAAAGCGTGTTCAGGTGCCGCATGTCTCAACAATTCTGTCGAGTCATGCAACAACCCGACAAAACTGCTGCTAAATAATAAGGGCACAGTATGCTGTGCCCCTTTTTCATTACATTACCAGACGGCGAATGTCGGCCAGCATATTGTTGATAATGGTGATGAAGCGCGCACCATCAGCACCATCAATCACACGGTGGTCGAAGGAGAGCGACATCGGCATCATCAGACGCGGCGTGAACTCTTTACCATTCCAGACCGGCTCGATAGCAGACTTGGAAACACCCAAGATAGCCACTTCCGGTGCGTTAACGATCGGCGCAAAGTGAGTCGTTCCGATACCGCCCAGGCTGGAGATGGTGAAGCAACCGCCCTGCATTTCGCCTGCGGTCAGCTTACCATCACGCGCTTTTTTGGAGATCGTCATCAGTTCGCGGGACAGTTCCGTGATGCTTTTCTTGTTCACATCTTTGAACACCGGAACCACCAGGCCATTTGGCGTATCAACCGCCACGCCGATGTTGATGTATTTTTTCAGCGTCAGCTTCTGGCCATCTTCAGACAGCGAGCTGTTGAAACGCGGCATCTGTTCCAGAGCGGCTGCAACGGCTTTCATGATAAACACCACCGGGGTGAATTTCACATCCAGCTTACGCTTGGCGGCTTCTTCGTTCTGCTGCTTACGGAACGCTTCCAGATCGGTGATATCCGTTTTGTCGAAGTGAGTCACGTGCGGGATCATCACCCAGTTACGGCTCAGGTTGGCACCAGAGATTTTCTGGATGCGGCCCATTTCAACCTCTTCGATCTCACCAAATTTGCTGAAGTCCACCTTCGGCCACGGCAGCATACCTGGCAGGCCGCCACCGCTTGCCGCTGGAGCGGCTTCAGCACGTTTCACCGCGTCTTTCACATAAGCCTGAACGTCTTCGCGCAGAATACGGCCTTTACGCCCGGTGCCTTTCACTTTCGCCAGGTTTACGCCGAACTCACGCGCCAGACGGCGAATGACCGGTGTTGCATGCACGTAAGCATCGTTTTCGGCAAACTCGCCTTTGCCTGCAGCGGCAACCGGAGCAGCGGCTGGTGCTTCCTGCTTGACCGGAGCCGGTGCCACTTCTGCTTTTTGTGCAGGAGCAGCGGCTGGTACAGCCCCTTCCACTTCGAACACCATAATCAGCGAGCCGGTTTTCACTTTAGCGCCGGTGCTGATTTTGATTTCTTTGACAGTGCCGGCAAACGGAGCTGGCACTTCCATCGAAGCCTTATCGCCTTCAACGGTGATCAGTGACTGCTCAGCGGCCACTTTATCGCCCACTTTCACCATCACTTCGGTCACTTCGACTTCGTCGCCACCGATATCGGGCACTTCAACGTTTTTCACTGCGCTGGTGGCCGGAGCGGCTACAGGCGCTGCTGGTGCTGCCGCAGCCACCGGAGCTGAACCTGCTACTTCAAACACCATGATCAACGAACCAGTTTTCACTTTAGCGCCAGTGTTGATTTTGATCTCTTTCACGGTGCCAGCGAACGGTGCCGGTACTTCCATCGAGGCTTTATCGCCTTCAACGGTGATCAGCGACTGTTCAGCCGCTACGGTATCGCCGACTTTCACCAGGATCTCGGTGACTTCCACTTCGTCTGCGCCGATGTCCGGGACTTCAACATCTTTAGCTGCGCTGGCGGCAGCGGCTACCGGAGCCGCTGCTGGTTTTTCTTCAGCCTTGGCCACAGATGCAGCTGCACCTTCTGCCTCAAAAATCATCAGCAGTTTGCCAGTCTCAGTTTTATCGCCCACGGCAACCTTGATCTCTTTCACCACGCCGGCCTGCGGCGAGGGCACTTCCATCGAGGCTTTGTCGCCTTCAACGGTAATCAGCGACTGCTCAACGGCCACTTTATCGCCGACCTTCACCAGAATTTCGGTGATTTCAACTTCGTCTGCACCGATGTCCGGCACTTTGATTTCGATAGACATTCTATTTACCTCTTATGCCAGACGTGGGTTGACTTTTTCTGGGTTGATATCGAATTTCTTAATCGCATCAGCGACCACAGAAGCTTCAATCTCGCCGCGTTTAGCCAGCTCACCCAGTGCAGCAACCACCACGTAAGAAGCATCAACTTCGAAGTGGTGACGCAGGTTTTCGCGGCTGTCAGAACGACCGAAACCGTCTGTACCCAGTACGCGATAATCACTTGCTGGAACGTAAGTACGAACCTGTTCTGCGAACAGCTTCATGTAGTCGGTAGACGCCACGGCTGGCGCGTCGTTCATCACCTGAGCGATATAAGGCACACGCGGAGTTTCGGTTGGGTGCAGCATGTTCCAACGCTCACAATCCTGGCCATCACGCGCCAGCTCAGTGAAGGAGGTCACGCTGTAGGTGTCAGAACCCACGCCGTAGTCTTTCGCCAGGATTTGTGCCGCTTCACGCACGTGACGCAGGATCGAGCCAGAACCCAGCAACTGAACCTTGCCTTTGCTGCCTGCCAGCGTTTCCAGCTTGTAGATACCCTTACGGATACCTTCTTCTGCGCCCTGTGGCATCGCTGGCATATGGTAGTTTTCGTTCAGCGTGGTCAGGTAGTAGTAGACGTTTTCCTGCGCGTCACCGTACATGCGCACCAGGCCGTCATGCATGATCACTGCCACTTCATACGCGTAAGCCGGATCGTAGGAGATGCAGTTAGGAATGGTCAGCGATTGAATGTGGCTGTGGCCATCTTCGTGCTGCAAACCTTCGCCGTTCAGGGTCGTACGGCCTGAAGTACCGCCGATCAGGAAGCCGCGCGCCTGTTGATCGCCCGCTAACCAGCACAGGTCGCCGATGCGCTGGAACCCGAACATTGAGTAGTAGATGTAGAACGGGATCATTGGCAGATCGTTGGTGCTGTAGGAGGTTGCTGCGGCCAGCCATGAAGAGGCTGCACCCAGCTCGTTGATACCTTCCTGCAGGATCTGGCCTTTTTCGTCTTCTTTATAGTACGCCACCTGCTCACGGTCTTGCGGGGTGTACTGCTGGCCGTTCGGGCTGTAGATACCAATCTGGCGGAACAGACCTTCCATCCCGAAGGTACGCGCTTCGTCAGCAATGATTGGCACCAGACGATCTTTGATCGACGGGTTCTTCAGCATCACGTTCAGGGCACGCACAAAGGCGATGGTGGTAGAAATTTCTTTATTCTGCTCTTCCAACAATGAGTTGAAGTCTGACAGCGCAGGCATTTCCAGTTTCTGGGTAAACGCAGGCAAGCGGGTTGGCACGTAACCATGCAGCGCCTGACGGCGTTCGTGCAGATATTTGTACTCTGCAGAATCTTTGTCGAAGGTGATAAACGGCAGTTTTTCGATATCTGCATCAGCCACCGGCACATTGAAACGATCGCGGAAGTGGTGAACCCCTTCCATGTTCATTTTCTTCACCTGGTGAGCGATGTTTTTACCTTCCGCAGTGTCACCCATGCCGTAACCTTTGATGGTATGGGCCAGGATAACGGTCGCTTTACCTTTGGTTTCCTGTGCTTTTTTCAGTGCAGCATAGACTTTCTTCGGATCGTGACCACCACGGTTCAGTGCCCAGATCTCGTCGTCGGTCATATCTTTCACCAACGCGGCGGTTTCCGGGTAGCGGCCAAAGAAGTGCTCACGCACGTAAGCGCCATCTTTGGATTTGAAGGTCTGATAATCGCCGTCCAGCGTTTCGCCCATCAACTGCACCAGTTTACCGCTGGTGTCTTTACGCAGCAGTTCGTCCCAACGGCCACCCCAGATCACTTTCAGTACCTGCCAGCCAGCACCGGCGAAGATGCCTTCCAGCTCGTTGATGATCTTGCCATTACCGGTAACCGGGCCGTCCAGGCGTTGCAGGTTACAGTTGATGACGAATACCAGGTTATCCAACTTCTCGCGGGTCGCGATGGTGATCGCCCCTTTGGATTCCGGCTCGTCCATCTCGCCGTCACCCAGGAAGGCATAAACGGTCTGGCCAGAGGTGTCTTTCAGGCCACGATGCTCCAGGTATTTCAGGAACTTAGCCTGATAAATGGCGCTGATTGGGCCCAGACCCATAGAAACGGTCGGGAACTGCCAGAATTCCGGCATCAATTTTGGATGCGGATAAGAAGACAGGCCTTTGCCGTGAATCTCCTGGCGGAAGTTATTCATTTGTTCTTCGGTCAGGCGGCCTTCAAGGAAGGCACGTGCATAAACGCCCGGAGAGATGTGGCCCTGGAAGTACACCAGATCGCCGCCGTCTTTCTCGTTGCGCGCACGGAAAAAGTGGTTAAAGCAGACTTCATAGAAGGTCGCGGAAGACTGGAACGAAGCCATATGGCCACCCAGTTCCAGATCTTTTTTGGATGCACGCAGAACGGTCATCACGGCATTCCAGCGGATCGCTGAGCGAATGCGGCGTTCCAGATCCAGGTTACCCGGATATTCAGGTTCGTCTTCTACCGCGATGGTGTTGATATAGTGGTTGGCTGCCGAGCCTGCTGCAACCTTAACACCGCCTTTGCGGGCTTCACCCAATACCTGATCTATCAGAAACTGAGCTCGCTCAACACCCTCTTCACGGATGACCGATTCGATCGCCTGCAGCCAGTCGCGGGTTTCGATCGGATCCACGTCATTGTTTAAACGTTCTGACATGGTGGTATTCCTTATCTGTCTAATGGTTTGTTTGGAGCCTGTCTTCCTGCGTTCTGCAACAGAACACACGAAGACAGGCTCATCAGTTTATTCCCTCCGTCTTTCAAGCTACAGCGTTGCTGGCCGTAACTTGCCATCCATCGGGTATAGTTGCCGCTTCAAGTGCCCAAATAAGCACCCCGAGCTTTATCCCCACAGGCTGGTGTTGCCCTGAGGAGAACCGCTCTTAATCCTTGCGTTGCTGGAGTCGCCGAAGCGATCTGTCGCGCCGGGTATGTTCTCTGCTGAGATCCAGCAAAATTTCCTCGATAAACGCCAAATGGCGATGCGAGGCTTCACGGGCCTTTTCCGGCTCGCGTGCCACAATCGCCTCAAAAATCCCGGCGCGGTGGCTACTCACTTTTGCCAACATTTCTCGGCGCGAGTAGAGCAATTCAAAGTTCTGACGGACGTTCTGTTCCAGCATAGGCCCCATGCAGCGCAACAGGTGCAGTAACACAACATTATGTGCCGCTTCGGTCACGGCGATTTGATACTGCATGACCGCATCGGCTTCGGCATCGAGATCGCCACTGTCTTGCGCCTGCTGAATCACATGGTGGCAGTCGCGGATGCGCGCCAGATCTTCGTCGGTGCCACGCAACGCTGCATAATAAGCCGCGATACCTTCAAGAGCATGACGGGTTTCGAGCAGATCGAATTGTGATTCGGGATGGTCAGCCAACAGTTCAGCCAGCGGATCGCTGAAGCTTTGCCAGAGGTTAGTTTGTACAAAAGTGCCACCGCCCTGGCGACGCAGAAGCAAGCCTTTGGCTTCAAGGCGCTGAATTGCCTCTCTCAGAGAAGGGCGGGAAACATCAAATTGTTTCGCCAGTTCGCGCTCCGGGGGCAGTTTTTCGCCTGGACGCAGCGTGCCCTCGAGAATCAGATATTCAAGCTGCTGCTCGATGACGTCTGATAACTTGGGTTGGCGGATTTTGCTGTAGGCCATGAGTGATTTCTTCTCTGCGAATGGCGCGGAGTCAATTGGTAATACCAATTGCAAAAACGTGACGGTAAAGTAACAAAGTATTCACCAGCTGTCCATATAGGCATTGATTGAAATCACGGTTCTCGCACATTTTAACAACTCAAACGCCAGGCTGTTGCAAGCTGATAACTCAATCTTGGTAATACCATTTACGAGGTAGATGGTGGATTTAACGTTTACGAAACCTTTGGTTAGCTCTCTAGACGGGGGGATCATCAGGTTTTGTGACGTGCTGCGCGTTATTTCGTCGAAAGAAACAGGGGATACAGCCTATTCTTGCGCGTTATGTGATTTATTGCTTATTTCGTGCACATAAACCCTTCACTTATCACACAGTCCGCATTTTGTTGCCTAAACTGCTGCAATATTAAGCACTCACGCAACAAAGAGGTGCAAATCGCCGCACTTATCACTATTCTTTGCCAAAGTGTAGCGGCCGCATAGAATTAACATCTATATCACCGTAAACAAAAATTAACAAAAACCGTAATCGTTGCTTTACAGCGGTGAGGGTTATGCAACCACAGAGGGTTTATTGATGGATGGTCAACAACATGGCGATCAGCTGAAACGCGGTTTGAAAAACCGCCATATTCAGTTGATTGCCTTAGGTGGCGCTATCGGTACCGGATTATTCCTCGGTATCGCTCAAACAATACAGATGGCCGGTCCATCGGTCATACTTGGCTATGCTATTGGCGGTTTTATTGCTTTCCTGATCATGCGTCAGCTAGGGGAAATGGTGGTAGAAGAACCGGTTGCGGGTTCCTTCAGCCACTTTGCCTATAAGTACTGGGGGCATTTTGCGGGCTTCGCGTCAGGCTGGAACTACTGGGTGCTGTATGTGCTGGTGGCCATGGCTGAACTGACTGCCGTTGGTATTTACGTGCAATACTGGTGGCCAGAAATCCCAACCTGGGTCTCCGCCGCCGTGTTCTTCCTCGCCATTAATGCCATTAATCTGTCCAACGTAAAAGTGTACGGTGAACTGGAGTTCTGGTTCGCCATTATCAAAGTGGTGGCGATTATCGGCATGATTGTGTTTGGTGCCTATCTGTTGTTCAGCGGCATGGGCGGCCCGGAAGCGACCATCACCAACCTGTGGGCACAAGGTGGGTTCTTCCCGAACGGCACCATGGGGCTGCTGATGGCAATGGCGGTGATCATGTTCTCCTTCGGTGGGTTAGAACTGGTGGGCATCACTGCTGCCGAAGCCGATAACCCAGAGAAAAGCATCCCCAAAGCCACCAATCAGGTGATCTACCGTATCCTGCTGTTCTATATCGGTTCCCTGACGATTCTGCTGTCACTGTATCCATGGGGTAAAGTGGTTGAAGGCGGCAGCCCGTTTGTGATGATCTTCCACGCGCTGAACAGCAATCTGGTCGCTACCGTGTTGAACATTGTGGTGCTGACAGCGGCACTGTCGGTATACAACAGTTGCGTCTACTGCAACAGCCGCATGCTGTACGGCCTGGCAAAGCAGGGCAATGGCCCGAAAGCCTTGCTGAAAGTGGATCGCCGTGGCGTGCCTATTATCGCCATTGGCCTTTCCTCGCTGGCCACCGCGCTGTGCGTGTTGATTAACTACCTGATCCCTGGCCGTGCCTTTGAACTGCTGATGGCGCTGGTGGTGTCTGCTCTGGTGATCAACTGGGCGATGATCAGCCTGGCCCACCTGAAATTCCGCGCGGCCAAAAACCGTGAAGGAGTTCAGCCGAAGTTCAAAGCCTTCTGGTATCCGTTCAGTAACTATCTGTGCCTGGCGTTTCTGGCGGGGATTCTGGTGATCATGTATCTGACACCGGGCATCAAGATCTCCGTTTTACTGATCCCGGTCTGGCTGGTCATTCTTGGTATCGGCTACTTTATCAAGCAGCGCAGCCAAGGGCCTGCTGGCTCAACAACCCGCTGATATCAATATTATTTAACAGGCCCGCATCTGCGGGCCTCTCTCGAGTTAAAACATCAACCTCAATGGCAGCGCCACTACTCAGCTTTACGCAGTGCCTTCACCTGCTCAGCGGTGATGTCCCCCGGTAATCCTCCCCAGGTCACCCGCAGATAGTTGACCAGCTCCGCAATTTGCGCGTCATTCAGTCGATCGGCAAAACCCGGCATGCTCTGCATGCTTTCGTTGCCAGGGAACTGCTGCGCGGGTAGGCCATCCAGCACCGAAACGATCAGATTTTTGCCATCCGGTTGGCGCAGCGTAGCGTTATCCCGCATTGCCACTGCCACGTGCGGTATACCCGCACCATCACGCTCATGGCACCCCGAACACTGGTCAAGATAAGTGATACGCCCGGCTTCGTTACCCTGCCCTATTTTAGCCGTAACCGCCTGCGGGGGTTTATCGCCCATCAGATAAGTTGCCAATGCCCGATGATCTTCTGGCGTCAAATGGCGGGTACTGAGCGCAACGACCGTGTGCATTTCGCTAAAGGCAGAGCCTTGTGGTGCTATGCCGGTGCTGAGGAAACGGCTCAGATCGTCTGGCGTCCAACCACGTTGTGCCAGCACTTCGGGCGTAAGATCCGGTGCCATAAACCGCCCCAGTTCGCCCCCCTGCATCGGCTTACTCAACTCCATCTGCCCGAACCTGCCGCGCGGCGTATGGCATTCGCCACAGTGGCCAAGCACATCGGCCAGATAACGGCCACGCAGCCACTCGGCAGAAGATCCCTGTGAACTGGCAGGTAATGGATCGCTGTCACGGAACAGTAAATTCCAGCCAATCATGGCCATACGCTGGTTGAACGGGAATGGCATGTCGTTTTTCGGTATCGCAACATCGACCGCAGGGCGCGACATCAGGTAGGCATAAATCGCATCCGCATCTTCGCGCGACATCCCTTTGTAGGAGGTATAAGGCATCGCCGGGTACAAATGACGCCCCCCAGGAGCCACCCCTTGGGTCAGTGCCAGGAAGAAATCATCTTTAGTCCAGCGGCCAATACCGTGGTCTGCCGAAGGCGTCAGGTTACTGCCATAAATGGTGCCAAATGGCGTTTCCATCGGATAGCCGCCTGCCAGCGGAGCACCACCGGAGGCGGTGTGGCAAGCCGCACAATCAGCGGCCTGCGTCAGGTAACGCCCGTGAGCAATCTGCTCGCTGCTGGCAGTCACTTGCTGGATTGGGCCGTCATAGCGACGGTTTTCCCGCCACCACAAAACGGCGATCACAATCACCACAATCAGCACCATCCACAGTGCAAGACGTTTTTTCATCACGCCGTCTCCTTAAGCAAACCAGGCGTTTTCAACACCACATCACGCACCGCTTCGTAATAACGCACATAGCCGGTACAGCGGCAAATATGATTCTCCAGAGCTTGCGCAATCGCCTCTTCCAATTGCTCATGCCGGATCGGCTCACGTTTCAGTCGCTCAACAAAAATGGTCGCTGCATTGACAAACCCCGGCGTGCAATAACCACACTGAAAGCTGTAATGCTCAAGAAACGCCTGTTGAATCGGTGAAAGTTCTACCACTTCCCCCTGAGTGTCCACAGCTGCATGGCCTTCGATGGTTCGTACCTGTTTGCCGTTGAAAAAGTGCGCACCGGTAATACAGGTGCGAACTTCTTCGCTGGTGCCGCTCGGATGATCGAGAATTGCCACGCAGGCATGGCAGATCCCCTGCCCGCAACCGAGACGGCAACCGGTGAGATCGAGATATTCATGTAAAAAGTCGATCATCATCAGCCCTTCCGGCACTTCGATGGGGCCGACCTGTTTACCGTTGACGGTTAGAGTAATGGGTTGGGTTTTAATGCTCATGCTAATACCTCAAGAATATTCTCAGCGCGGACAGGCAAATCACGGAAACGATGCCCAGTCGCATGGGCAATGGCGTTCACCAATGCTGCCACCACCGGAATCATCACCACTTCCGCCATCCCTTTCGGGGGATCGGTTTCCGACAACGCTGGCAGGATGTCACCGGTCTGCTTCCAGACCGCCACATCGCTGGCGCGCGGTAAATGGTAACGGTTAAAGTTCCAGGTGCCGTTACCCGGCCCGTCTTCATATAATGGGTGATACTCATGCAACGCATGGCCGATCCCCATCGCCAACCCGCCCTGCAACTGACCCGAAACCAGCTCAGGCACAATCAGATTGCCGCACTCCATAATCGAATGGTGATTCAACAATTCGACCTTGCCGGTAGCGAGATCCACCGCGATCTCTGCCAAAGTACCAACGGCACTGTAATAGGTCACAGCAGCGTTATTACGCTGGGTGGGCGGATAAAACACCTGATCACGCGCCAGATTTTTAAACTCGCCGCTGCCATTGCGCACCGCTAGCCCGTCGATCGGCAAACGCTCGCTTTGATTATTCAGCATGAATTCAGCTTCAGCCCACTGCCAGCGGTTGAACACATGCACAATCGCCCCAGTCAGAGTGCCCATCTGGTAGGCTTTCTTCGCTAACAACTCCAGCGGCAAAATCTGCATCCCTGCCGCCGTTAAGCCCCCTTCCACCCAGCGAGCCTCTTCTTTGCGCACCACCAACGGAGCCGCCTGGCCGCCACCAATACCGGATTGCCAGATCGCCAACGCGGCAGGCCACAAGCCTTGCTCAAACAGCACTCGCGCAGCTTCACGCGTGCTGTGAGAGAAATAGTAGGCAGAGTTACTGGCGCTGGAAGGTGAACAGTAGCTTGGAGTCCAATTCGGGTTGGTTTGCAGTTTGTCCTGCTCTTCCTGCGACATCAGGTAAGGGTCACCGCTGGTCACCATCGGTAACAGCGACCAATCGGTCACCGAGAAATGAGCCTCATCCGCTGGTTTACCCAGCCATTGTGCGCACAGCACGGACTGAGAGGTCGACATCCCCGTGCCCATTTCCGCTCCACTGTGGTAAAGAGTAATTCGCCCATCTTCACTCAGCTCTACCCGCGCAAACGAGGTTTCAGCCCCGGTGCCAAAGTCTTTTTGTACGCAACCGAAGCCTACCCCATAGCGTTTACCTGGGTTTTGCCGCTCAAATTCCGCCTTGCGCTCGGCACGATTGCGCCACATTTCATGCTGCGCGGCCTTCTCCAACACTTCGTCGGCGCAAATCGCCCCTGCAGGGATCGCACCTTGCGTATTTTTCATGCCGGACTTGAGTACGTTGCGCAAACGGAACTCGATCGGATCAAGCTTCAGTTCTTCAGCCAGTTCGTCAATCATCATTTCGGTGGCAGCCATACTTTGCAGGGTGCCATAACCACGGGCGGAACCGGCATCAATAGCGCGCGAGGCCAATCCCACCGCAGAAAGATCGCTTTTCGGGAAATAGTAAATCGACTGTGCCGCCGTGGCCGCCACCATCACCACCGAAGGGGTAAAGTTGCTGCGCCCACCGCCATCCGCCGTCATCGCCCCTTGGAACGCTTGCAACACGCCTGTCTGCTTGTCTACCGCAATCCGGTAGTTCATATCGAAAGCATGACGTTTGATCGACGTCTGGAACTGTTCATAGCGATCATTGGCTAACCGTACCGGTAACCCATTGCCATATAACGCGGCAACGGCACCGTAATACGGGAAGTTATAGTGGTCTTTTGAACCATAACCGACGGTATAACAAGGGTGCAGGATCAACTGTTTGACGGGTAAATGGTGTTTAGCCAACATCTGTGGCATCTGTTCAGCCACCTCTTGCGGCGACTGGGTTGGGATCACCAGATGCAACGTTTGAGTGGTGCTATCAAACCAGCCGTTGGCGTTATCAGGCTCCAATGCAGAAGTATCGGCAGATTGCGTGGTATAGTGGCGCGACATAACCAACCAGTTAGCCGGTGGAGTCTGTAATTGTTCCTCAATCATACCGGCGTAATACATACCTTCCTGATCCAGCTTGCCGCCTTCGCGCCCTTCTGGCCAGACCGGCAAGTGTCTCCTCATCGCCAGCGGGAAAATCGGGCTGTCCTTCATACTGGAGAAACGATCGTCGTCGGAAGATTGCTCGCCCCCCACGCGTACAAAGCGGAAACTGCCCCAAGGATCGCGCTGTAGAGGGCCGGTTTCGCTGCCATACTGAACCACTTCAGCGCGGAATTTCAGCTTATCTTTGGCAAAGCGGAAACGGGCAAAATCATGATAAATCAGGATCGCCACCGCCTGGCCGAGATAAGCAGGCGTTTTCCCCGTAGGCAACAGCATGTCGTCACCATAAAACGCGGGAAACGCCAGGCCATCACGTGCCAGAGCTTCCGCAGTCACTAAGCGATCCGGCTGCAGATCGTCGCCTAGCAGAGAAAGATCAATGCCGGTAAACAGGCGATCGGCCTTGGTTACCCGGATAATAAAGGCGTGCGCCTGTTTTTGCGGCCAGTGCGGCATGTCGACAGCACGGATATCGCGGGCAAATACTTTCTGCCCCATCACTTTGGAACGGCCATCAATACGGTAACGGATACGCCTGGCCTGCGCGTCCCAGTTTGGTGATTGCAGGATCTTCTGCTCAAACAGCGCGGCATAAGCGCGGCTGTAGAGGGGAGCGAGGTAAACCGATACCCCCGCAATCACGGTGCCTTTGATAAAGCGGCGTCGTGATGGGTTAAAAGTGCTCATAAAATGTCCTTTGCATCTTTATGTATCCACCATTTGCCTCAATGACCAAGAGCGCCATCGCAGAGCAAATAGGGATAATTCGTTTTTAGCGGATTTGTTGCGCAAACGTCAGTAACCTTGCCGGAGGAGCTATAAGCATATGCCTATCAGCGAAATTATGTAAGAATTAACATTCCGGCTTCAAAAAAATTACAGATAAAAAACACTTGAATTCTCCGCAAGGTTCATCATTTGCGCAAACAAGCGCCAGTGGGATGGCAACCGGTATCATGACGGTTTGAGTGCCTGAGCCAAGCGGGGAACTGACCCAGTGCCGTATGGCGCGGCAAGATAAACTTCTGCCATCATCCTTGGCAGGCAACGAGTAAACTCACTAATGCAACACCTTGATATCACTGTAGTCAGCCAGGCAATCAACTGGCTAGAACAGCAACCGGTGTGGTTGTGTACCGTGCTCAATACCTACGGTTCCTCCCCACGCTCACCTGGAGCGCTGATGGTGGCGAGCGCCGACGGGTATTATTGTGGTTCACTGTCCGGTGGTTGTGTGGAGGAAGACTTTCTACGCCGCTTGGCAGCTGGCGAGTATCAAGCTGCCAGCCAAGTGGTACGCTACGGTGCGGGAGGATTAACCCCCAGCGTTGCCCTCCCTTGTGGCGGCGTTCTGGATGTGTTGATCGAGCACCTGCCCGCTGGTGACACCAGCATTGCTTACATGCGCACTATCGCCCAGGCGTTAGCTGGCCACCATGCCCTGGTCAAGCGCCTGACCCTACCCAATGCCTGTCACAGCCTGGAAACCACCCACTTTGCCAGCACAACTCAAGTGGTACGCGATCAGCAGACGATCACATTACATATCGCCGCAGCACCAAGGTTGCTGATTGCCGGGCTTTCCAGCGTGGCGCTGTTTTGTGCCGATTTCGCCAGTGCGTTAGGCTTTGAAGTACTGGTTTGTGAAAACCGCCCGGAAGCGCTGGATAACTTCGCCAGCCAACTCAAACCCCACATCACTTTGCTGCGGCAATTTCCGGCAAAATTTATTGAAGAAGGGGGCTGCCATGCCAACACTGCGATTGTGGCGCTGACGCACGATCCACGCATGGATGATTTAACGTTGATGGAGGCGATCTATACCCCGGCGTTTTACATTGGTGCCATGGGATCCATGCGTAACAGCGAACGCCGCCGCCAGCGGCTACAGCAGATCGCAGAATTCAGCCCTCAAGAGCTAGAGCGCATCCACGCCCCCATCGGCCTGCCACTCGGCAGCAAAACTCCGGCAGAGATCGCGCTGGCCGTGATGGCCGATATTGTGCAACAGAAGAATCAGATGCGCTGATGGAATGAGGTTTAGGTGGGAGCTGATCAGTGGCTAGCCATTAGCCGCCCGCTACCGGGCGGCTATCTATCGGGTTACTTCACGCAGCGCGCGCACTGTGATTCCTGAATTTTCTGGAAGAAATCATTGCCCTTATCATCCACCAGGATGAATGCCGGGAAGTCTTCCACTTCAATTTTCCAGATCGCTTCCATCCCCAGTTCAGGATATTCCACGCATTCCAGGCTCTTGATGCTCTGCTGCGCCAACACAGCCGCTGGGCCACCGATACTGCCAAGATAGAACCCACCGTGTTTATGGCAGGCATCGGTCACCTGCTGGCTGCGGTTGCCTTTCGCCAGCATGATCATGCTGCCACCGTGCGACTGCAGCAGATCAACGTACGAATCCATACGCCCGGCGGTCGTTGGCCCCAATGAACCGGAAGCATAGCCTTCTGGGGTTTTTGCCGGGCCTGCGTAGTAGATCGGGTGATCTTTCACGTATTGTGGCAAACCTTCACCACGATCCAGACGCTCTTTCAGCTTGGCGTGCGCAATATCGCGCCCAACAATAATGGTGCCGCTCAGGGAAAGGCGAGTAGAAACCGGATACTGCGACAGTTGCTTGAGGATTTCAGCCATCGGGCGGTTAAGATCGACCTTGATCGCTTCACCTTCACCAGCCTGACGCAGTTCCTGCGGAATAAATTTGCCTGGGTTATGCTCCAGCTTCTCCAGCCAAATGCCTTTACGGTTGATTTTGCCTTTGATATTGCGGTCAGCCGAACAGGATACCCCCATACCCACCGGGCAGGACGCCCCGTGGCGCGGCAAACGTACCACACGCACGTCGTGCGCGAAGTATTTACCGCCAAACTGAGCGCCCAAACCGAGGTTTTGCGCTTCTTTCAGCAATTCCTGTTCCAACGCTACATCGCGGAACGCTTGACCGTGTTCGTTGCCTTCGGTTGGCAGGCCATCGTAGTACTTGGTCGAGGCCAGTTTCACGGTTTTCAGCGTCGCTTCTGCCGAAGTACCGCCGATCACAAAAGCCACATGATATGGCGGGCACGCGGCAGTGCCGAGCGTGCGCATTTTATCTACCAGATAATCTTTCAGCTTACCCGGTGACAGCAGCGCCTTAGTTTCCTGATACAGGTAGGTTTTGTTCGCCGAACCACCGCCTTTGGCGATGCACAGGAATTTATACTCTTCGCCATCCACGCTATAGAGATCGATTTGCGCAGGCAGGTTGCTGCCGGTATTGACCTCTTTATACATATCCAGCGCAGCGTTTTGCGAATAACGCAGGTTGTCTTCGATAAAGGTGTTGTACACCCCGCGCGACAGGGCGGCTTCATCGCCACCGCCGGTCCAGACACGCTGGCCTTTTTTGCCGACGATGATTGCAGTCCCGGTATCCTGGCAGGTTGGCAAAATCCCCTTGGCGGCGATTTCTGAGTTACGCAAAAATTGCAGCGCCACGTATCTGTCGTTTTCACTGGCTTCAGGATCGCTCAGGATATCGGCCACTTGCTGCTGGTGTACAGGGCGCAGCATAAATGAAGCGTCGTGGAAAGCGTGCTGGGCAAGGAGGGTCAGGGCTTGCGGGGCAACTTTGAGGATTTCCTGGCCTTCAAACTCGCCGACAGAAACGTGCTCACGGCTTAGCAGATAATATTCGGTATCGTCTTCTTTCAGCGGGAACGGATCTTGATAATGGAACGGTTTATTCGACATTCATCTCTCACTTGCAACATCGGCTGCGTTAAATTCACACTCACTCAGCGCAATCGGGCGCGCTGCGTCAAAAAAACGTCCCCACACCTTACTTATTTTTAGGTAGCCAGTTATTGCGCCAAATCGCAAAACCACCGCTATCGCCGCCATACTTCAAGCTGCCTGTGTGGACGCTTTTCTGATCTTATCCGGTGAGCACTGCGGGTACAGACTCATCATGCACGCTTTATTATCCCGCAGTTAACACATTGATTACAATCCACCCGGGGCGATCGGGTTATCATTGTCGGGAAATAACCACCAGCAACAGCAGCAGGTGTTACCTGTTGCCAGCCGCTGCACCATTGCTTAAGCTAATCGCGATGAACAGAATCAGAATCCCTATTGCACTGCAACAAGCGGTAATGCGCTGCCTGCGAGCAAAACTGCAGTTGGCCCGCCAACATTTTGCCGTTGAATTCCCAGAGCCAAAGATCGTCTACCAGCAACGCGGCACCAGCGCGGGTACTGCCTGGCTGCAAGCCTGGGAAATCCGTTTAAACCCGGTATTGCTACTGGAAAACCAGCAACCGTTTATCGACGAAGTGGTTCCCCATGAACTGGCTCATCTGTTGGTATTCCGCCAATTTGGCCGCGTGCCGCCGCATGGTAATGAATGGCGCTGGATGATGGAAAGCGTACTGCAGGTGCCCGCCAGCCGTACTCATCAATTTGCAATCAGCTCAGTACAGAGCAAAACCTTCCCCTACCAATGTGCCTGTCAGCAGCACCAGCTCACCGTGCGCCGCCACAATCGCGTGTTACGCGGCGAGAGTGAATATCGCTGCCGCCAATGCGGTGAAAAACTGCGCGCTTTACTGAACGAAAACCGTTAAGTAACAGCCTAATACCGCCCTGAGACAGGCAACGATCACCATTTGCACCCACAGGTCACTTCCGCTACCCTGCCCGCTTTTCCGTTTCTGGGTTATTTTGGAATATGCTTCGCAAATTTTTGTTGATGGTAGTTTTACTCCCCTCGGGTAGCGTGCTGGCGCAAATCAATAACTTTACTCAGGCCAAAGCCGCAGCGGTCAAGATCAACCAGGATGCACCCGGTAGTTTCTATTGTGGCTGTAAGATCGACTGGCAGGGCAAGAAAGGCATTCCCGATCTCAACAGTTGTGGCTATCAGGTGCGTAAAAGCGTCCAGCGCGCCGAACGTATCGAATGGGAACACGTAGTACCAGCCTGGCAGTTCGGCCACCAGTTGCAATGTTGGCAAGACGGCGGGCGGAAAAACTGCAACCAAAACCCGCTGTACCGCCAGATAGAAACTGACCTGCACAATCTGCAACCAGCCATTGGTGAAGTGAATGGCGATCGCAACAACTTCATGTACAGCCAATGGCGCGGTGGTGAAGGCCAGTATGGTCAGTGCCCAATGAAAGTTGATTTCAAAAATAAACAGGCTGAACCACCGGCACACGCCCGTGGGGCCATTGCCCGTACCTACTTTTATATGCGCGATCGCTATCAGTTACAGCTTTCACGTCAACAGACCCAATTATTTGAAGCCTGGGACCGTCAATATCCTGTAACTAGCTGGGAATGTACGCGAGAAGCACGCATCGCACAGATCCAGGGCAACCATAACTCTTATATTCAACAAGCTTGTCAGCAGCGAAAAGGCTGACCTACTATAATGCTTTCGCGCTGCCCGCTGGCAGCGCCGTTTCATCGAGCCAGGATCTGATAATCACTATGCGTATACCCCGCATTTACCATCCAGACCTTTTGCGCACTAATGCAGAAATCGCGTTAAGCGAGGATGCGGCCAACCATGTTGGCCGTGTACTGCGCATGAACACCGGGCAGGCATTGCAACTTTTCGATGGCAGTAATCAGGTGTTCGATGCTGAAATCACCCAGGTGAATAAAAAGAATGTTCTGGTTCACGTCAGCGCCGGGCAGCTTGAAGATCGCGAGTCGCCGCTTAATCTGCATCTTGGCCAAGTGATCTCGCGCGGCGAAAAGATGGAGTTCACCATTCAGAAATCCATAGAGCTGGGCGTCAACGTGATTACTCCGCTATTTTCCGAGCGCTGCGGCGTTAAGCTGGATGGCGAACGCATGGCGAAGAAACTGCAGCAGTGGCAAAAAATTGCTATCGCCGCCTGTGAGCAATGTGGCCGTAACCGCATCCCAGAGATCCGCGAAGCAATGCAGCTAGAAGCCTGGTGCGCCGAGCAGGACGGCAGCCTGAAGCTGAACCTACACCCGCGAGCTAACCAAAGCATCAATACATTACCGCTGCCAGTAGACCATGTACGTCTGCTGATTGGTCCAGAAGGCGGGTTATCTGCCGAAGAAATCACCATGACCACAGGCTACGGATTTACTGATATTCTGCTGGGGCCACGCGTTTTGCGTACAGAAACCACAGCGCTTACCGCAATTACCGCTTTGCAGGTCCGCTTCGGCGACCTGGGCTAAGAGCCCGTTCAAACCGGCTCGTAAGGAGAGAAGATGATTAAGCTCGGCATCGTGATGGACCCTATTACCTCCATCAATATCAAGAAAGACACCAGCTTCGCCATGCTGCTCGAAGCGCAGCGCCGTGGTTGGGAACTGCATTATATGGAGATGAACGATCTTTACCTGCATGCCGGTGATAGCCGCGCCCGCACGCGCCTGTTAAACGTGAAAGAAGATAAAGAAAACTGGTTCAGCTTCACTGCCGAACAGGATCTGGCGCTGCAGGATCTGGATGTGATTCTGATGCGTAAAGATCCACCTTTCGATACCGAATATATCTACGCCACCTATATTCTGGAACGCGCTGAAGTGAAAGGCACGCTGGTGGTCAACAAACCGCAAAGCCTGCGCGACTGCAACGAGAAATTGTTCACCGCCTGGTTCCCAGAGCTGACGCCAGACACGCTGGTCAGCCGTAGCGCAGAACATATCCGCAAGTTCCACCAGCAGCATGGCGACATCATCCTCAAGCCGTTGGACGGTATGGGTGGAGCCTCGATCTTCCGTGTAAAACAGGATGACCCTAACCTGTCGGTGATTATCGAAACCCTGACCGAACACGGTAGCCGCTTCTGTATGGCGCAAAATTTCCTGCCAGCCATCAAGGACGGTGATAAACGTATTCTGGTGGTGGATGGCGAACCAGTGCCTTATTGCCTGGCGCGTATTCCAGCCCAAGGAGAAACTCGTGGCAATCTGGCTGCCGGTGGCCGGGGTGAACCTCGCCCGCTGAGCGAAAGCGACTGGAAAATTGCTCGTGCGGTCGCGCCAACGCTGAAAGAAAAGGGGCTGATTTTCGTTGGCCTGGACGTGATCGGCGATCGTCTCACCGAGATCAACGTCACCAGCCCGACCTGTGCCCGTGAAATTGAAGCCGCCTTCCCGGTTTCTGTCACCGGCATGCTGATGGACGCCATTGAAAAGCGCCTTGCCGCAAAATAAGCAGCGTCTATCCCCCCTCTTCTGAGCCCCTGCCTGGGGCTCATTAACAGCCTCGATCACGCCGCTTGAAGTATGCATTGTATAACCGCATACTGGCGGCTGTTTATTCTCTCATCGATAACACCTTGTATAACGACATGAATTTACAGCACCACTTCCTTATTGCCATGCCAGGAATGCAAGATCCGCGCTTCAAACGTTCGGTGATATACGTTTGTGAGCATAATGAAAACGGTGCCATGGGGTTAGTCATCAATAAACCCGTGGAACAATTCACGGTAGAGTCGGTCTTGAGCAAACTCCAAATTGAGCCTTCACCACGCGATCCTGCTATCAGCTTGGACAAGCCGGTGTTTGCCGGTGGGCCACTGGCCGACGATCGTGGTTTTATTCTGCACTCCCCGCGTGAAGGATTCGCTTCGAGCATTCAGATATCACCACACACGATGATCACCACCTCCAAAGACGTGCTGGAAACCCTCGGTACCCCAGATCAGCCGACAGAGGTATTAGTGGCCCTCGGTTATGCCGGTTGGGAGCAAGGGCAGTTGGAACAGGAGGTTTTGGAAAATGCCTGGCTGACCATCGAAGCCGACAACGATATTTTGTTTCATACGCCAATCGCCAGCCGCTGGCGCGAGGCGGCAAACCGCCTTGGCATTGATATCCGCAGCATTGCCAATCAAGCAGGACACGCCTGATGACCAACCGTACCATTATTGCTTTTGACTTCGGCACCAAAAGCATCGGAGCCGCCATCGGCCAGGAAATTACCGGCACGGCACGAGCCTTGGCAGCCTTTAAAGCACAAGACGGCACGCCAGACTGGCAGAAGATTGAGCGGTTGCTGAAAGAGTGGCAGCCAGATCTGGTGGTGGTCGGCCTGCCGCTGAACATGGACGGCACCGAACAGCCGTTGACCGAACGTGCCCGTAAATTTGCCAACCGCTTACATGGCCGGTTTGGTGTGCAGATCGCCCTGCACGATGAACGCCTGAGCACCGTTGAAGCTCGCGCCCATCTGTTTGATCGCGGCGGTTTCCGCGCCTTGGACAAAGGCAGCGTCGATTCCGCTTCCGCCGTGGTTATTCTGGAAAGCTGGTTTGAACAACAATTGAGTTGAATTACCCCTCTCATTTAAGCGGCCCCACTGAGTAACCCGGCCTGAATACGCTGCTGCACCCCCTGTTCAAAAGTCTGCATGCCTGATTGCGCGCCGGTTTGTAATACGCTGGCGAGCTGGTGCGTTTTACCTTCGCGGATCATGCTGCTCACAGCGGCGGTAGCGGTAAGGATCTCATAGACTGCCACCCGCCCGCCCCCGGGTTTGCTCAACAGTTTTTGCGCAATCACCGCCTGTAAGCTGCTGGCCAGTTGGGCGCGGACATAAGGTTTCTCTTCCGCCGGGAACACATCCACCAGCCGTTCTACCGCCTGCGGCGCGCTGCGGGTATGCAACGTTGCCAGAACCAGATGGCCGGTTTCTGCCGCAGTCAGCGCCAGCCGGATCGTGGTGGTATCACGCAACTCCCCCAACAGGATCACGTCAGGATCTTCCCGCAATGCCGCCCGCAGCGCATCGTCAAAGCTGTGAGTATCGCGCCCCAATTCACGCTGCTGGATCAAGGATAATCGGCTGTGATGGATAAATTCGATCGGATCTTCCAGCGTCAGGATGTGGCGGCGCTGACGCTGATTGATAAAATCGATCATTGCCGCCAACGTGGTGGACTTACCGCTGCCAGTAGCGCCAGTGACCAGAATCAGGCCGTCTTCCCGCTGTACCAGCGCCGGAACGATCTCGGGAGTATGCAGTTCGGCCAAGGTCGGGCATTGGCTAGCAATCCGCCGTAACGCCACCGAAAACCCACTATTTTGCCGGAAGAAATTAGCACGCAGGCGAACGCCACCCGCTAATGCCAACGCCAGATCGAGCTGCCCCTGCTGTTGTAACCGCTGCTGCTGTTCCTGGTTCAACCAGGTTTCGCACCAGCTTGCCATCTGCGATGGCGCGACATTTTCAGCCTCTTCCACCGCCTGGAGTTCACCATCAACACGTAACATTGGCCGATGACCGGTACAGAGGTGCAGATCGGATGCGTTATGCTTTACACTAAGGGCCACGAATTCATCGATATCCATATCAATCTCCTGGGTCAACAATGAGCACTATCCAACAGAATCTGCAGGATGTCAGGAGCCGTATTGATGCCGCAGCTCAACGCTGCGCACGCACTCCAGAAGAAGTTAAGTTGCTTGCAGTCAGTAAAACCAAACCTGTGGCAGCGATCGCAGAAGCCATCGCCGCAGGCCAGCACGCCTTCGGCGAGAATTACGTGCAGGAAGGCGTGGACAAGATCCAGCATTTTGCCTTATTGCCAGAAGGAACCGGGTTGGAATGGCACTTTATCGGCCCGCTGCAATCCAACAAAAGCAAGCTGGTGGCAGAACATTTCGCCTGGTGTCATACCCTTGATCGCCTGCGCATCGCCCAACGCCTGAACGATCAGCGCCCAACGGGAATGCCGCCGCTAAATGTGTTGATTCAAATAAATATCAGCGATGAACAGAGCAAATCTGGCATTGTATTGGATGAGTTGCCAGCGTTAGCCGAAGCGGTTGTCGCATTGCCTAACCTCAGCTTACGTGGCCTGATGGCAATTCCCGCTCCTGAGGCTGACTATCAGCGCCAACTGGCGGTTTTTAGCCAGATGAACGAGGCTTTCCTGGCCCTCAAACAGCGCTATCCGCAGGTGGATACCCTGTCGATGGGCATGACCGACGATATGGCCGCTGCGATCGCTGCTGGCAGCACGTTGGTGCGTATTGGCACCGCAATTTTTGGTGCCCGTGATTATTCTAAGGCCTGATGGCACAACTGAATGAATGAGGGATTGGATGCAACATCGCAAAATTACCTTTATTGGTGCCGGTAATATGGCACGCGCTATTATTGCTGGCCTGGTTGCGGGAGGATATCCGGCAACCGCCATCAACGTGTGCGCTCCTTCGCCCAAAAACCGTGATGCGCTGGCCGCCGATTATGGCGTTATCAGCAGTGCCGACAACGTCAGTTGCGCGCAAGCAGCCGAAGTGGTGGTGCTGGCGGTAAAACCGCAAATGATGGCAGAAGTATGCAAACCATTGCAGGAACAGGTTAATTTCTCTGGCAAACTGGTACTCTCCATTGCTGCCGGTATTCAGGTCAGCCGTTTCTATCAGATGCTGGGGGAATCATTGAATATCGTGCGTATTATGCCCAACACCCCTTCTCTGGTAGGGCAAGGCATGAGCGGGCTGTATGCTGCTCCGCAGGTTAGCCAGCAGGATCGCCATTACACCCGCGACCTGATGAGTTCGGTCGGCAAAGTATGCTGGGTTGACGATGAAAATGGGATTAACGGAGTAATTGCCGCTGCAGGCAGCGCACCGGCTTATTTCTTCCTGTTTATGGATGCAATGCAGCAGGAGGCCGAACGCATGGGCTTTAGCAGCACAGCGGCACGTGAACTGGTGCAGCAGGCCGCCATCGGCGCAGCAGCGCTGGCCGCAGCCAATCCGGAAATTCCTTTGTCGACGCTGCGCGAGCAGGTGACATCTAAAGGGGGAACCACCGCAGAAGCCCTGCGGGTGTTCAACGAACAACAACTGCCGGAGACCGTCGCCAAAGCGATGCAGGCAGCCGTTTCCCGCGCGCAGGAAATGGAAAAGCTATTTTAACGCTACCTGCTGAATTTCAGGCTATTACTGCCCGAAAGACAATAGGGATAATCAAGAGTTAAGGAGAAGGGTAACTCACATGCTAACGCTGACTTTCCTGGTCAAAACCGTTGTTGATATTTACGTGATGGTGCTGTTGCTACGCATTTGGATGCAATTGACGCGCACCGATTTTTATAACCCGTTCTCGCAGTTCGTGGTGAAAATCACCCAACCGATCGTCGGCCCACTACGCCGCATTCTCCCTTCGCTGGGGCCGATTGACAGCGCCTCGCTGTTACTGGCCTTCCTGTTGATGACCATCAAGTATCCACTGTTGCTGTTGATTCAGGGCGGTGCCATGTCGTTCAGCCTGTATAACCTGCTGTTTGGCCTGATTTCACTGGTCAAATCAGCCGGTTATCTGATCTTCTGGGTGATGATTATCCGTGCATTGATGAGCTGGATCAGCCAAGGCCGTAGCCCGATTGATTATGTGATGTATCAGCTCACCGAACCGCTGATGGCACCGATCCGTCGTGTGATCCCAGCGATGGGCGGCATCGATTTCTCCGCCATGGTAGTGATCCTGATCCTGTATCTCATCAACTATTTGGGAATGGATCTGTTCGGCGAGCTCTGGTTCCTGCTGTGAGTACAGTCACCCAGTTGAGCGATGGGCTGGCTATCAGGCTTTATATTCAGCCGAAAGCCAGCCGTGACCAGATTATTGGCCTGCATGGCGACGAGGTAAAAGTCGCCATCACGGCTCCACCGGTTGATGGTCAAGCCAACGCCCATTTGATCAAATTTATCGCCAAACAGTTCAGGGTGGCGAAAAGCAACGTTATTATTGAGAAGGGTGAATTAGGGCGGCATAAGCAGTTACGCATTATCAACCCGCAACAGATCCCTGCCGCGATCGCCGCGCTTATCAGCTAATTTTCAAGGTAATCATCATGCAAAAAGTCGTTCTTGCTACCGGAAACCCCGGAAAAGTGCGTGAACTCGCCAGCCTGCTCGCCGATTTCGGCCTGGATGTGGTGGCTCAAACCGAACTGGGCGTAGACTCCGCCGAAGAAACCGGTCTGACGTTTATTGAAAACGCCATCCTCAAGGCCCGCCATGCCGCGCAAATCACTGGCCTACCGGCGATTGCCGATGATTCTGGACTGGCCGTGGACGTACTGGGCGGCGCACCGGGGATTTATTCCGCCCGCTACGCCGGTGTGGATGCCAGCGATCAGCAGAATCTGGATAAACTGCTGGTGACGCTGAAAGACGTGCCTGCGGGCCAACGCGCAGCGCAGTTCCATTGCGTGCTGGTTTATATGCGCCATGCGGAAGATCCCACCCCGTTGGTGTTCCACGGTACCTGGGCCGGTGAAGTGACCTTTGCATCCGCAGGCAAAGGCGGCTTTGGCTACGATCCTATTTTCTATGTGCCTGAACTGGGCTGTACGGCCGCTGAACTGTCGCACGAGAAGAAAAGTGCCATCTCACACCGTGGTCAGGCCTTGAAACTGATGTTGGAAGCCCTGCGTCATGCCAGTTAACCCCGTGCAATTGCCGCCGCTCAGCCTGTACATCCATATTCCCTGGTGCGTACAAAAATGCCCATACTGCGATTTCAATTCGCACGCTTTAAAGGGTGACGTTCCACACCAGGAATACGTCGAGCATCTGCTGGCCGATCTGGATGCCGATCTGCCGCTCACCAGTGGCCGTGCAATCAGCACCATTTTCATCGGCGGTGGCACGCCAAGCCTGTTGAGTGCCGAAGCGATGCAGGCATTGCTGGACGGGGTGCGCGCACGTATTCATGTCGCTGCCGATGCAGAGATCACCATGGAAGCCAACCCCGGCACCGTGGAGGCTGACCGCTTCAGCGGCTATCAGCGTGCCGGGGTGAACCGAATTTCGATTGGCGTGCAGAGTTTCAGCGCCGAGAAGTTAACGCGTCTGGGGCGGATCCACGGGCCGGATGAGGCTAAGCGCGCGGCGCATCTGGCCACCGGTCTGGGTCTGCGCAGTTTCAACCTCGATCTGATGCACGGTCTGCCGGATCAATCGCTGGCAGAAGCCTTGGACGATCTGCGCCAGGCAATTGCCCTGAACCCACCGCATTTGTCGTGGTATCAGCTCACCATTGAGCCGAACACCCTGTTCAGTTCGCGCCCGCCAGTGCTGCCAGACGATGACGCACTGTGGGACATCTATCAGCAAGGGCATGAGCTGCTAAGCGCTGCCGGTTACCAGCAGTACGAAACATCCGCCTATGCCAAACCGGGCTATCAATGCCAACACAACCTCAACTACTGGCGCTTTGGCGACTATCTGGGGATTGGCTGCGGCGCACACGGTAAACTGACTTTTGCCGATGGCCGTATTCTGCGCACCAGCAAAACCAAGCATCCACGCGGCTTTATGCGCGGTGAATACCGCGACAAGCTGCATGAAGTGGCTGAGCATGACCGGCCCTTCGAGTTCTTTATGAATCGTTTCCGCCTGCTGGAAGCCGCCCCGCGTGCCGAATTCGCCCGCTATACCGGGTTGGATGAAAGTGTGATTCGCACACAGTTGGACGAGGCATTAGTTCAAGGTTACCTGGAAGAGACGGCGGAATACTGGCAGATCACCGAGAAAGGCAAGCTGTTCCTCAACTCGCTGCTGGAGCTGTTTCTGCCGGAGGAATAACAAGAGAGCGCTGAAAGCTCAGCGCTTTTATTGGTATTTGATTAATCAGAATAAACATCCAATCCGGCTTCAGTGGTAGCGAAAGCCACTGCCTTCGCTCAGTAGAGATCGACAATAAAAACATTACGATATATAAAATCATCTAGAGTTTAATTATAGTTAATCGTAAACATAACCTGCCCATCAGCTCGACCTGGAGTCACTACATTTTCAGTCTGGTAATACCTTGCAGCCATAGGTATTGTAATATTTTTCACTCCGTTATTTGGTAGGGTGAATTTTTTTTGCTCAGAAAGATTCCAAACTGATGGTTTGGATTTATCACCCCATCCTAACTGAATCCCTAAACCTGATGCCGAACCTGACTGAGTCTTATTAATAGAAATAAGTCCTGCAGCGGCATCAATCACACCAGTATTTGCGGTTATCGAGACAAGCAAAGCATTTGGGGTTGGCGTCCCCCCCGTAGGTGTTGCTCCGTCAAAAGATGTTTGATAACCACCAGGGTAATATCCCTCAAATGTTGGACAATCTGTTAACTCAATCGATGAATCAATCCAAGGTGTTACTGAGCCTTTTCCTTTGAAGGTACTCCTGAGTTCATGCTCACCTAGAATTACTGTTCTGCTTTTAGTTTGGCAAGTTGATGTCCGTACAATAACTGAACCAGAGAAGTTTATTTTTAATAAATCAAGCGGCAGCCCAGATAAACCTGGTGTTAGTTCTGCTGTTATACTTAAGGGGGGGATAGTGCTTCCTAAAACAGATGAACCACTTGCAATTGCTCCTGTTTTTACAAGCGCTATATAAATAGCTGGATTAATCTTCAGTCCTGATGAAGTTCCAATCGAAGAACCATCCGATTGATAGTTCATCGGCTCGTACATTGGTGTAGCCATTGTTATCGTTGGATTAGCATTTACGTTGTAGGTGTATATAGCTATACCAATTCCATTTATATTAGTTGGATAAACTGCTCCATTATATGTATTTCCAGCGAAATTAAAGGCAGGACCTATCGGTTCTGAAACAACTTTATAGTAAACATTAGCAATCCAAGATTCCGTAGTCTCACATCTCAACGCTACTTTATTATCTGAGCCAGTAACTCTGAATTTATACAACGTAGCTCCAACTGGTAGCTCATTTCCGGCATAAACGGAACCACTCAGAGGAACGGTCAACTCTCGGTAAGGATATCTATAATCCAATCCACACTGAATATCTGCATATGCATTTATTGATGTCAACAAGGCTAATAATAACCCTATAATCTTGACTGTATTCTTCATTACGTTCCTCATAGCTCGCCACATAGGATATGTAAAATTAGTTGGTACACATAGCAGATAGCTGAATAAGATTTTCACTGTTCACCTGCGTATCTGTCAGGTCATAGTGAATGTTGCACTGTTCGCTGGCTGAAAAGCCCCACTGCACGTGCAAAATATCGCTCCGTGCTTCCACGCGGGCATACACCTCACCACCCTGCCCAACCACACCAACGCCATTGCCTTTGGTGTCGGTGACTTCCGCCCCAAACGGAATGGCGATATTGCCTTTATTCAGATGCAATAGCAGTGGGTAGCCCTTACGAGTTTCGTATTTCAGATGAACGACTGAACCGGCATATGGTGCCACGCGCTGACTGGTATTTTTCAGTTCTATCGTCTGTGATGATCCTTTGGGATCAAGCGACACTTCATTCATTTCATACGGGTTCAGATACGGTACAGCCGCGTGACCAAAGCTATCCACTTTCACACCGGTGTAGTTACCCACAGTCGCCCCTGTTGCACCCTTAGCTTCAACGATGGCAAAAGTATCACTGGTATATGGTGTGGCCACCAAACCGCCAGAATAGGCAAGCAGCGTACCACTCGCCCCCGCTGACATACTGTGATAATTTAGCCCCTTACTCACTGCAGCGTTCAGGTTGGCAAATGACGAACGATATTGTCCGTTCAGGTTGCTGCTGTTGCCCGTACCATTGTTGTAATGCGAGGCCGTAGCACCATAGCTATACTGGTGTTCCTTACCTGCCGTACCGGAAACCCCCACCTGCTGGCCATAGTTACCGCTACCGTCACGGCTGAATGATGCAGTCATGTTTGGTGTGTTCAAAGCGCTGAGACTGCCGAGCGGCATACTCATGTTGAACATGAATATGGTTTCCATATTCCCCAAACCATTTCGGGAACGCCCCGCATTTAGACCGTACGCCACCGACTTAAAGTTGTTGTTGTATCCCAGTTGATATTGCAAATCTGAACCGGTCCCTTTGTTCCAGTAGTCCTGGGTATAACCTGTGACATAAAACTGGCCATAACCGCTCGGTAGTCCCTGGTTCAGGGTTGTAGTAAAGCGATTTTTCGGACGGTATATATTTTCCGGGTTGCGACCATTTTCTACTTCATCAATCATCAGCATCGCAGTGCGGTAATTCAGATAGCCAGAAGTGGAATAGCGGTATGCCGCTACGGAGAAGTTAGACTTCGTTTCCGGAACAAACTTGCTATAGCTAACGCGATAACTCTGGCCAGCCAGAGAATCACCTTTCGACGTATTACCACTAAAGTTCGTTTTTGACTGGCTGACATCAAACGCCAGTGCTCCAATAAAGGTATTCATCGCTGTCCCCAGTTGCAGAGTATAGTAATCATTCTTGCTACTCTGCACCCCACCGTAACCAGTGAACATGTTGGTTAGGCCGCGCTGGTAGGTTGCCTGATAGAGCAGACGACGTTTAGAGGCTCGGGTATCATTGAATTCACCAATAACCATATCGTAGTGATGGCTACCTGGGCGCAGCAACTGGCTTACCGCGGCATACGGAACATTAAAGTGCTGCACACTGCCATCCGCTTCCGTCACAGTGACCTCCAGATCACCACCGTAACCATTCGGATAAAGGTCATCAATGTTAAACGCCCCCGGAGCAACAGTAGTCTCACGGATAATCTGTCCATTCTGACGAACCGTTACAGTAGCGTTGGTACGGGCAATCCCGCGCACTTCTGGTGCATAACCACGCTCGGACTGCGGACGCATACGTTCCACATCCTTTAGCTCAACACCACGATAGGCTACCGAGTCAAAAACGTTACCGCTGGTATTGTTTTCACCCACTATCAGTCTTCCACTGATGGTTGAGATATCGCGCTCAACATATGAGTTAATACGCTGATAGGTCCCCCCACTCCCCTGCATCCAATTGTAATTACCGTTGTGACGCAGTTTCCATGCTCCGATATTCAATCCGCCAGACAGACCAACATAGGCGGAATCAGTACTCTTGCCATGAGAAAACATGGAGTAGAAGTTACTCTGGTAACCCAGCATCAATGCGTTTACCCCATCATCCCAGTATTCCGGGCTGACGTAGGCGTTATTCATATTGCGCAGATACGCCTGTGGAATGACCAGGTCCAGATGCTGCGTTCCTGAGTCATAATCAATGGACGCATCCGGCAGAAGGGTTTTCAGTACCACGCACTCATCACTTTTTTGCTGGATCTGCCTGACTGTTTGGGCAGGCAACTCTTTGGTATTGAAATTCATTTTGCGCAACATAGACGGTAGCAGACAGAGATTGACGTTACCTTGTTCATCTTCCTTGAAGGTCACATCCTCATACCCCAGTCCCATATCATTGATGAAGATAGAGACCGAATAGGTACCAGGTAATGCCGTAGCACCTTTTTCAAAACGTTTGAGGTTAGCTTTTTTAGCAGCCCCCGGACTTAAAAAAATCGGGTCAAACGTGACGCTATCAGTAGTGCTAACCGTTTCATCTGCCCAGACTGTTGCCGGGACGACGACAAAAACAGAGAGAATAAATGCTGTCAGCGTATTCAGTTGAAATTGTGGATTGCGTTTCATTTTTCTAAGCCCGTCTATCATATTCAATTATTAAAGCGTGGCATCAGCTTTTTTAATTGCTCCCCAGTCATTGATGTACTGCCATGAAATATGCTGGCCATGCTCAAAGCGACCACTTTTGTTTTTAATCTCTAATCGACCAAAGGGTGAAACCATATCACCAGCGCCCTCTGCTTTACTGTTTTCAGCTCTAACGCCAAGCATAGTAACGTAATAAGGCGAGTGATTTACTGCTGTAAGCTTCCCACCATTAATTTCCCACTTCATGGACTCTGCTGCTTTGGTACTGTCCTCTTTTAATGCTGCAGGGCGATAGAACATTTTAATACGTGAACGAAAAGCGACCTGAAGCTTATTAATATCGGTCTCTTTCATGTTACTCGGTGGAATTTCCAGCACATTAAGCCAGAAAACACTTTCACGATCCGATGGTAAGGTTGTTCCGCCAGTATATGAAACACGAAGCGTCTGCCCTTTCTCTGCATCTACGCGGTTCATAGGTGGATTAATAATAAAAGGCACACGGATCGTGTCCGGGCTAGCATTCATATCTCCGTTGTCAATCCATGACTGAATCAACACTGGCCCTTTCCCTTTATTATTAACCTTAACAGAAATTTCCTTCTCATCTGCTGGATAAATTATACGCGTTCCGGTAACTACAACATTTGCTAACGCATCTAAGGCCAATACCAAGCCAAGCGACAATAATGTCACTTTCCTGATAAAAGACATAACAGGTTTCATCATTTTTCTCACAAGGAATATCTGACACAGAGTGCCAGATATCAGGTTTAAACTGAGCAGTGCTTATTTATACTGCAGGTTGTAAACAACGCTGGAGGTTACAACACCTGAGGTAACGGCGTCTTCTGCATAGTAACGAACAGAATACGGAAGTTTAATTGCTTCGCCTTCTTTAACATTTGCGAAATAATTCGTTCCTTCCTGGTTCTGGTTACCCACGAAAATGGTATTGCCGTTGGTGCCATCAAGCAGCTGCAGGGAAACATTTTCTGCACCAGCTGCGGAAGTCTGTTTCAGACGGCCACTTTCATTATCAACGGTCGCACCAGTCTGGAAGAACGCAGCAACAGTATTTTCACCTTCGCTACCCAGTACACAATTCTTTAAGGTCATGTTGAAGTTGGTCAGACCGGTAGTTTTACCCGCTGAAGCCAGCTCAGTTGCCGGTACGGTTGGTAGCGTAACAGTAGCGTCACCTTCCTGACCGTTAATCGCCACGTCGCAGGTAGTGTCAGTCACCTTACCGTTAAAGTTAATGGTCCCAGTGCTTGCTGCGTTAGCTGCGAAAGCAGAGCTCATCAGCATGGCAATAGTGGTCAGTGAAACAATTTTTTGCATTTAATCCTCAACTACATATGTCGGTTATTAGTCGTTTAAGTACTCACCTGAATACCTGAATGCTCTTCAGAACGATTACTGCTGCGGGTTCACTCAGGTTGTTCAGGAGACGGGACATATCGTAACCGCATGGAAAATAAATGGATATTAGTATCGCAATATTGTTTATATTAGGAATATAATTCTGATAAGTAATTTTTTTAACATAATTTACAGAATTAAATTCTAATTTTTTAGTTTTATACTAAATAAGTATGAACTGGAAAAACGCTTAAAGTGACCTAGGTTTTTTTTCGCACTTGTGTTCTGGAAAAAATCCTATAAAACGTCTGGTTTTTCATCGAGGAGGTTCATAGTGCGTTATATTATTAACGGTGAAATTCACTTCAGGAATACCGATGGTGCAATCTGGAAGGGAGATGAAACCGAACCGGAATCAATAACACTGACGGTAACGACCAGCAGGTTGCTGTCATTCCTACTTGATCATCATGGTGAAGTGTCCACCAGAGATGACATCCTTAACGCAGTCTGGACAGACCATGGCCTGCGCTCTTCTAATAATAGTCTAAATAAATACATTGCTGATTTACGCAAAATATTCAGTAGCCTTGAGCTTGATGATGAGGTCATTATTACAGTACCTAAAGTGGGATTCATGTTTGCTAAGGAGATAAGTGTTAAGAAAGAACAGAACAGCGTTGATTACAACCATCCGTCTCTGATCTCTACTAAGAGTAATTTCGGAATTAATCATCATAAAAAATCAAAACCACAGAGAAAATTTATTCTTATTGCTTTTGCTATCGCATTTTTGGGTTTATCTCCCATTATGCTATCCAAAATTATACTTAACCTTAAACTTCTAGATGTACACACTCCCCAACAAAGCAATTCATATTTATTAGGTTATGTTAACAAGTGTGAGATATACATACTACAACAGAGCTCAATAGACATGACAAGTGTGCAACTTTCAATTGCAGAGAAGTTGATAAAAAAAACAGACCTGAAGTGCCTTGAACATACCCGCCTTTTTTATCAACCTTCAGACGCTATAGTCTATGGTTATCCGGGAAGAGTGTTTTTGTCGCGCTGTACTTATAATAAAGAAAAACCAAGTGAATTTGCTGCTTGCGATAACTACTATGGAGTTAACTACACTAATGAAGAGTAAACTCAAAAGGCCCGTATTTTATTTGCCGGCACTTATTATCTTTATCATTCTATGCAATATTTTATACTTTTCATATGACCGGGGAGCGATTCTGAATGATTCATGCGTATCAGTATTGAGAATGCAGGAATTTACAACAGGGTTTTCTTCGACAGAAACATTAACGCTCGTTGTGAATCCCAACAAAAGTGGATATATAGCCCTCTCTGGAAACGTCTTCTATCAAGGGAAACCTATGATCTTATTTAGAGAGATAAGATTCAGATATGAAAAGGAAACTCATGACATCTACAAGCTCTACGATATTGAGACGGTTAAAAACTCAAGAGATAACACTCCAGATTCTCTTATAGAGAGCGTATTCTTTAGTACAAAACACCAGAAGCCACGTTATATGATTGTGAGAAAGATTATGAATGCCTATGTTATCGGAAACCTTCATTCCCCTGTATTTATGTGTGTGGTTAAATAACCGCTGAGAACCAGAGCAGGGATACTGGGATTTGTTCTGGTTCCAGACTGTATCTGTTGCTTAAACATTGAACTCTTTGGAAGCCCATATCAGGATAAACCTCCATTACTGTAAACACTCTGACATCCAAATCATGTGGTATTTGCAACGCCATGGTTGCTCATGTCAGTGATTGCCTTCTTACTTGTGGTAAGTAAGCTAGTATTTTTTGGCGTGTGTTTTCTTCAGTCTAGAGCCCCATAGGTATAATCATCACCACCTCCTCAGGAGGTGGTGATTGGGCTATCAATTAAAAATATTGCCTATTACTTCAACGAATTAATCAGATTCTTGCGCTGGGTTTCCAGTGCCGTAACGCGGTTGCACACATCGTTACCGAAGCTCTGGAAGTCGCGTTCCTGCTTGCTCCATTCGCTCTGAATCGCCTGTTGCAAGCCACCCAGATTCCCCATCAGCGCCTGTAACGGATTACCGTTGGCGTTTGCCGCCTGTTTAATACCCATTTCGTTCAGGCTGTCTTGCAGCACGCCCCCCATACTTTGCTGAACCAGGTTGCGCCCGTCCTGCTCGACCTGCGCGATGGCCTTATGGTGGAACGTCAGGCCATCACTGCGCTGCTCGATAATGCGGTTCATCTGCTGCTTGAGTTGCGTATTAAGCGTAGTCAGGCGGTTGCGTACATTACTGCCGCTGCCCAGTTGCTGCACGATGATGTTATCCAACGAGACACGTGCCTTTTCCAAACGTTGTTGCGCGCCCTGCTCGATCCAGGGCAAATCTTTACGCAACGCACTCTGATAGCTGAACGCCTTCTGGCGCTGGGTATCATTCAGGCTAAGCTCTTGGCCATTACGAGTAACATCACCATCGGGAGTAATCAGCAGGTTACCGCTGGCTCCAACAACCTTTACGGTTTGTGGGCTGATAATGACATCGTCCTGGGGCCTGACGCTGCACTGATAGTCGGCATGCGCCTGCGAAGCAGTTAACAGCAACAGGGCCAACCCGGCTTTCTTGAACATCATTTCTTCTGACTCCCTTCCACCCGCATCCGCGATGGAGTTAAAAAAATCGAACGGCTAAGGCGTTGAGACAACAGTTCCAGCGCTACAGTTCCCAACACATTCCACTTCAGAATGTACCCTGTAGGCTTCGAGTTACGCTAATTTAGCGTTGAATGGGGCTCAACGCTCGGCTTAACCTGCAAGTTTTTTTAGGATTGAAGCTGATGATGACGTGGAAACCACAGCTCGGGGGATTTGAATAACCATGGGTATAAAAAAGGTGCCATTGAGGCACCTTCATCAGGCAAGAATCAATCCCACCAGATATCAAACAGATCGCTGACCTTCACGTCACTCAGCTTACGCGCTTCCAGCCAGTTTTTAACCAGCTCACGCTGTTCATCGGTACAATTACCGATTTTCTGCAGGCAGATCAAGCCTTCCCACTGCAGGTAGCCACTGCCGTCAAACGCCAAACCGTTTGGTTCGATCACTTCATCGATCAACGCATCTACCGTTTTGTCGATGTCATCAACATCAGTGCCTTCGGCAAAACGCCAAGCCACGGAGAAACCCAATTCCTGAAACTCTTCAATGTGCATCTTTTTACGCAAACGACGACTGCGGTTCTTAGCCATTATTCCACCCTCTCAAACATCAGATCCCAAACGCCATGTCCCAGACGCTGGCCACGTAATTCAAATTTCGTCACCGGGCGTGAATCCGGGCGCGGCACATAATCATTGCTCTCGGAAAGATTACGATATCCTGCGCTGCCGTTCATCACTTCCAGCATGTGTTCCGCATAAGGTTGCCAGTCGGTGGCCATATGAAACACACCACCCACTTTTAATTTACTCAGCACCAACTCAACAAACGGCGTCTGCACGATGCGGCGTTTGTTGTGGCGCGCTTTATGCCACGGATCCGGGAAGAACAGTTGCACCATATCCAGTGAAGCGTTCGGAATCATGTTCTGCAACACTTCGACCGCGTCATGGCACATGATCCGCAGGTTGCTCAATTCGGCTTCATGAGCGTCTGCCAAACAAGCCCCAACGCCCGGTGAATGCACTTCAATCCCCAGGAAATTCTGCTGCGGGTTATTGCCCGCCATGGTGACCAGCGAAGCGCCCATGCCAAAACCAATCTCCAGCACGGTCGGCGCATTGCGCCCGAACAGGGTCGAGATATCGACAGGTTCAGCCTGATATTCCACGCCCATCACCGGCCAATAGTGGTCCAGCGCATGCTGCTGGCCTTTGGTCAACCGCCCTTGGCGGCGCACAAAACTGCGGATACGGCGCATCGCGCGACCGTTCTCATCGAATTCCGGAGAGATGACGTCATTAATCATAGTGCTTTCTGTCTGTTTGGCTGCCAGTTAGGAGATACTTTAAATAATTCGAGTCACAAGCGAACGCAGTCAACGCACATGCAACTTGAAGTATGACGAGTAGAAAGGCGCATTATGCAAAGATACCTTGGTTTAGCAAGCGTTCATCGTGTGCTGTTATGGAAAGTTACGGTTTACAGCACCCTCACACTATGCTGGAATCGCGCATCAAATATCAGCCGAATAACGAAACCAGCTTATGATGCAAGCGCAACAGTTCTCGCACATGGTGCTTGACTGGTACCAGCGCTATGGCCGCAAAACGCTGCCATGGCAACTCGATAAAACACCTTATCAAGTATGGCTCTCTGAGGTGATGTTGCAACAAACTCAGGTTGCCACCGTCATTCCTTATTTTCAGCGATTTATGGCACGTTTTCCCAACGTGCGCGCCCTCGCCGAAGCGCCACTGGATGAAGTCTTGCATTTATGGACCGGGCTGGGTTACTACGCCCGCGCCAGAAATCTGCACAAAGCGGCTCAGACTATTGTCGCACAGCACGGCGGTGAATTCCCGACAACCTTCGCAGAAATCGTCGATCTGCCCGGCGTAGGCCGTTCAACCGCCGGGGCGATTCTGTCTTTGGCGTTGGGGCAGCATTACCCCATCCTCGATGGTAACGTAAAACGCGTGCTCGCCCGCTGTTACGCCGTTGAAGGCTGGCCGGGTAAAAAAGAAGTGGAAAACCGTCTCTGGCAGATCAGCGAAGAGGTAACGCCTGCACAAGGCGTAGGGCACTTCAACCAGGCGATGATGGATCTGGGGGCGATGGTTTGTACCCGTTCCAAACCAAAATGCGATTTATGCCCGCTCAATACCGGCTGCCTCGCCAACGGCAACAGCAGTTGGGCGCAATATCCGGGCAAAAAACCCAAACAGACGCTGCCGGAAAAAACCGCCTACTTTTTATTGCTGCAACAGGGCGACGGTGTCTGGCTGGAGCAGCGCCCCGGCAGCGGGCTGTGGGGTGGCCTGTTCTGCTTCCCACAGTTCAGTACCCGCATCGACCTGGAGTTCTGGCTGCAGCAACGCGGTTTGAAAAGCCATCGTCTGGAACAACTGACCGCTTTCCGCCATACCTTCAGCCATTTCCACCTGGATATAGTGCCAATGTGGCTGAATATCGACAAAGCCACCAGCGCCATGGATGAGGGTGCCGGTCTCTGGTATAACTTAGCGCAGCCGCCATCGGTCGGGCTGGCTGCACCGGTTGAACGCCTGTTGCAGCAACTGGCAAAGCAGCCACCGATCCAACAAGATTTACTGGGCAACAGCGCCATTGACGAGGAATTAGCATGAGCAGAACCATTTTTTGTACCTTCCTGCAGCGTGATGCCGAAGGGCAGGACTTTCAGCTCTATCCAGGCGACGTCGGCAAGCGTATTTTCAACGAGATCTCCAAAGAAGCCTGGAGTGAATGGATGAAAAAGCAAACCATGCTGATCAACGAGAAAAAACTCAACATGATGAACGTTGATGATCGTAAGTTACTGGAAGCAGAGATGATCCGCTTCCTGTTCGAAGGGCATGACATTCATATCGAAGGTTACACACCGCCAAGCGAATAATATTTTCCGGGCCAAGCGCTGGCCCTTTTAATCTCGTAGACGGCTTTAAAATGAAGAAAATTTTAGCTTTGCTAGTGATAGCGCCTTTGCTGATCTCCTGTTCCGGCCAAAAAAGCGAAGAAGCCAACGAGGCTTTGGTCAAAGATACCAACGGGTTCGAGATTTTAATGGGCCAGTTTGCCCACAATATTGAGAATATCTGGGGCCTGAAAGAAGTCTTGATCGCCGGGCCCAAAGATTACGTTAAATATACCGACCAATATCAGACCCGCAGCCACATCAACTTTGATGCGGGCACTATCACGATCGAGACCATTGCCACTACCGATCCTGCCGCCCGTCTGCGCCAGGCGATTATCAGTACCTTGCTGATGGGTGACGATCCGGGGTCTATCGACCTTTATTCCGACGTTAATGATATCCAGATCAGTAAAGAGCCATTCCTGTACGGCCAGGTGCTGGATAACAACGGCCAGCCGATCCGTTGGGAATGGCGTGCGGCACATTTCGCCGACTACCTGCTGCAGACCCGTTTGCAAAAACGCACCTCAGGCCTGCATGTAATCACCTCGGTCACTATCCAATTGGTGCCTAACCACCTGGATAAACGCGCACACAAATACCTGCCGATGGTGCGTAAAGCCTCCCAGAAATACGGTATTGAAGAGTCGCTGATCCTGGCCATCATGCAGACCGAATCCAGCTTTAACCCCTATGCGGTGAGCGGTTCCGATGCACTCGGCCTGATGCAGGTCGTGCAGCATACCGCCGGGAAAGATGTGTTCCAGATGAAAGGCAAGTGGGGGACGCCAAGCCGCAGTTATCTATTCGATCCGGAAAACAACATTGATACCGGCACAGCCTATCTGGCTATTCTGCAGAATAACTATCTGGGCGGCATTCAGAACCCGACCTCGCGGCGCTATGCGGTCATTACCGCCTATAACGGCGGAGCGGGCAGCGTGCTGCGGGTGTTCCACAGCGATAAAACCAAAGCGGTGACGATTATCAACGGCATGCAGCCCGGTGATATTTATCAGACCCTGACCACCAAACACCCGGCGAGTGAATCACGCCGCTATCTGGTGAAGGTGAATAACGCGCAGAAGAGTTATCGCCGTAAGTAACGTAGAAACAGGCCGATGAGTCAGTCCTCTCATCGGCCTGCGGTTTTACTGCTTGATCATATAGCCGAAAATCCGCTTCCAGCCGTGATCTTTCTTCTCAATATATACCCCCTGCAATTCAGGGGAGAAACCCGGTAAGCGGTTGATACCCTCCTCCAGCGCCAAGAAATAACGCTGAACCGCCCCGCCCCACACTTCACCCGGTACCACGCATAGCACGCCAGGCGGGTACGGCAGCGCACCCTCTGCCGCAATACGCCCTTCCGCTTGGCCGATAGGCACCAGTTCAACGTTGTCGCGGATAAACTCCACATTGGCATCCTGCGGGTTCATCACTACCGGTGGGAAATGCTCCCGGCGGAACATCTCTTTCTGCAGTTGTTTCACGTCGAAGCTAACGTACAGATCGTGCATCTCCTGGCACAATTGGCGGATGGTATAACCCCGGTAGCGCTGTTCGTTCTTGCGGTACACCGTCGGCAAAACCTCGCTCAACGGTGCATCCTGTTCAATGTAACGTTCAAACTGCACCAGCCTATCTACCAGGTTGTCCATTTTTGCCGGATTTTCTGCCGGGGTCAGCAGGAACAGGATCGAGTTGAGATCGCATTTTTCCGGTACGATACCATTCTCACGCAGGAAGTTGGCCAGAATGGTAGCAGGAACACCAAACTCGGTGTATTGCCCGGTTGCTGCATCAATACCCGGAGTAGTCAGCAGCAGTTTGCAAGGATCCACCAGATACTGATCCTGTGCATAACCGTCAAATCCGTGCCACTTCTCACCCGGTACAAAGTTAAAGAAACGCGCATCGTTGGCGATCAGCTCAGTCTCGTAATCCTGCCAGTCTTTGCCCGCCACCTGCTGCGGAATAAAGGGCAAGAGCAGCGTGCAACGTGCCAACAACTGTTTGCGCGTTTCAATCCCCAACTTGACACACTCCATCCACATGCGGCGGCCAGCAGCTCCGGCGTGCATTTTGGCGTTGACGTCCAGCGCGGCAAATAGCGGGTAGAACGGGCTGGTAGAAGCATGCAGCATAAACGCATTATTGAGATGCTTATGATTACAGTGGCGCTTTTGGCCTTTGATATGATCGTCTTTCTTGTGGATCTGCGAAGTCTGCGAGAACCCAGCCTGCTGTTTATGCACCGACTGCGTGACAAAAATGCCAGGATCGAGCTCATCCAGTTCCAGCAGCAGCGGCGAGCACTCTTTCAGCATCGGGATAAACCCTTCGTAACCCACCCAGGCGGAATCGAACAGGATGTAATCACACAGATGGCCGATGGTGTCGATCACTTGGCGGGCGTTATAGATCGTGCCGTCATAGGTGCCAAGCTGGATGATCGCTAAACGGAGAGGCCGCGCAGCACTGGCTTTTTCCGGTGCGATCTCGCGGATTTGCTCGCGCAGATAGCGCTCATCAAAACAGCGGGAGTCGATCCCGCCAATAAAACCAAACGGGTTGCGCGCAGTTTCCAGATAGACCGGCGTCGCCCCCGCCTGGATCAACGCACCATGATGATTAGACTTATGGTTGTTGCGATCGAACAACACCAGATCGCCGCGCGTCAGCAACGCGTTGGTCACCACTTTATTCGCCGCCGAAGTACCGTTCAGTACAAAGTAGGTTTTATCGGCATTAAACACTTTGGCGGCATGTTTTTGTGCGTCTTTCGCCGAGCCTTCATGAATCAACAAATCACCCAGTTTCACATCGGCGTTGCACATATCGGAACGGAAAATCGTTTCCCCGTAGAATTCAAAAAACTTGCGCCCTGCCGGATGTTTACGGAAAAACTCACCGCCTTGATGCCCTGGGCAAGCGAAAGTGGAGTTTTCCATTTCCACATAGGTTTTCAGCGTTTTGAAAAACGGTGGCAGCAGTGCCTGCTCGTAGGCATCGGCAGCCGCTTCTAACTGTGCCATATAAAACGCTTTGGTCGCCGCAGACAGCGCAAACACCCCGCTAATCAACGGCAGGTAATCCGGTGAAAGATGTTCATCCCCTGTAACAGCAACAAACGTCGGGATGCCAAAGCCGGTCGTCTCAAGCATCGCAAGAATACCGGCATTCACATCCTCAATGGACACCACCACCGCAGCCACATCGGTATAGTCGGTCTGCCCAACGCGGACAATCTGGCGCAAGGTTTCAATACTGCCGACCAGGCTGGCGCTTGTTGCTATTTTCAATTCTTTCATAGTGCTGACTCTCAAACGGTTAAGGATGAGGGCGTGCCATAAGGCACATAATGAGATAACCAATATTATCCCGGCAAAGTGATGCACGGTGTTGCAGCCTGAGGCGCAAGCAGGGTCAGCTGATGTGGGTTCACATCAGGCAGCTATCGAGGGCTGGGATCGGCAGCGACCGATAGACATCAGTAAAATCAGAGCGGTAGCTCTATTTTTAATAATGCCTAACAGCGAGCATCGGATGGCGTTACCGCATGGTGTTCAGTGATAAACGCAGGGACGGTGTACGGTGATAACAATGGCGAGAGAGTGGCATCATCAGATGTCTGGCGCATAGCAATGCTTGAGTAACAAAACCAGTCATGCCTGTAACCCTCTGATTTAGATGAGCGCGGTCGCCATTATGTGATAGATGGACACTAAAATTTGCGCAATGATTGCACGTTTTTTTATGAGGTTCAAGTAACTATTAAGAGGTTGGCCTTGGGATGGGGTTTATTATAACTCATTGTAATATATTAATATAAACCATCCACCCAGAAGAGTGAGTGGTATAAATACACGATTTTATTGCATATCTATTGGCTTAAGACTGCCGAAGCGCCCTGAACTAAACCCCTCATCACTGAATGAAAATAGAGCAACCGATCGTGTTTGTGACAGAAAGCGATTGACGAGATAGAGCCAATACGGTTTAATGCGCCCCGTTGCCCGGATAGCTCAGTCGGTAGAGCAGGGGATTGAAAATCCCCGTGTCCTTGGTTCGATTCCGAGTCCGGGCACCACAAATTCATATCAACGGACCTCCACGGAGGTCCGTTTTTGTTTGTATACTCCGCCAGAATCAACGTTTCCACAAGACTTTCACTCTACCAGACTCCACCGAACTTACCCGGCATCAACACCCTTGTGCGGGTATATTTGAGGGTATAGTCTGATTCGATAATGTTTGTACCCTTTTTCCATCAGGAAACCAGGCTAGGGCACTCACTGACGCTAAAATCCGTGCAGCTAAACCGCAAGATAAACCCTATAAACTCGCAGACAGCGGCAATATGTTTTTACTCGTTCATCCCAATGGCACCAGATACTGGCGACTCCGTTATCGACTTCTAGGCAAGGAAAAAACGCTGGCACTTGGTTTATACCCTGACATCTCATTATCTGAAGCACGAGATAAACGTGATGAAGCCAGAAAACTGATCGCGGACGGCATTGACCCCTGCGAACAAAAGCGAGTTAAGAAATCAGTGCCTGAGACTTCATTAGCCTTTGAAGCGGTGACTCTCCAGTGGCACAAAAGCAACAAAAAATGGTCCGAATCACACAGCGCTAAAATTTTGAAGAGCTTCGAGTCCCACGTGTTCCCCTATATTGGCTCACGGGATATCACCACGCTTAAAACGCCAGACCTGCTGATCCCGGTCAAAGCTGCGGAAGCAAAAGAGATCTACGAAATAGCCGCCCGGTTGCAACAACGCATTTCTGCCGTGATGCGCTACGCTTCGCAATCAGGGATAATTGATTACAACCCTGCCGTAGATATGGCTGGCGCACTGACTACGGTTAAACGTCAACACCGCCCTGCCCTTGCTCTTAACCGTACCCCTGAGCTGTTGGCTCGACTGGATGCGTATAAAGGACAACCGCTTACACGGCTGGCAACCACGCTCACGCTGCTGATCTTTATCCGCTCCAGCGAATTGCGCTTTGCCCGTTGGTCAGAGGTCGACTTTGAAAAATCCATGTGGACAATCCCACCAGAGCGCAAACCGATTGAAGGTGTCAAATTTTCACACCGTGGCTCAAAAATGGGTACTGAGCATCTGGTACCACTATCGCGCCAAGCACTGGAGCTTCTGCGTCAGATACACGATATCAGTGGGGGATACGAGCTGATCTTTACTGGCGATCACAATCCCTGGAAGCCCATGAGTGAAAATACCGTGAATAACGCACTACGACTTATGGGGTACGATACGAAAGTGGATATATGCGGGCACGGATTTAGGGCGATGGCTTGTAGTTCGCTGATTGAGTCAGGCTTATGGTCCCGAGATGCAGTAGAGCGCCAGATGAGTCACCAGGAGCGTAATGGCGTTCGCGCTGCGTACATTCATAGGGCTGAGCACCTGGACGAACGCAGGTTGATGTTGCAATGGTGGGCGGATTATTTGGATGCTAATAGAGAGAAGCCGGTAAGTCCGTTTGATTTCGCGAAACTACAGACGTTGAAATAATGCCATCTGGTTATTGTCAATCAGTATAGGACCAACACGCAAAAAGATATCTAGCCATAAAGAAGGCTGGATATCTTTTTGTTTATGACTTGCATGGAGCTGTATGGACAACGCGGGATACAAATATACTCGGGCAGTTAACAGAGAACGTGTAACATAGATATAAATTGAACAGACATTGCTGCAAGCCGTTCGGGGGTTGTGGAATACCGCATGGCCTGAGACGTGATAAGTACCAAAAACAGGGAACACGATGAAATTCACGAGTCTGTCAGTAATTCTGTGTAATTGCCCGCCTATTAAAGGTGATCGTTTAGGCGATCACCGAACTCGATAATAAAACGACTCATTGCCAACCGCCAGTTCTGGATCGGCATACTCCATTTTTTCGACGCCGACTGGATGGCCAGATAAATCACTTTTCTCACCGAGTCATCTGTCGGGAACACTTTACGTTTCTTTATTGCCTGACGGATAACGCTGTTCAGCGATTCGATAGCATTGGTCGTGTAGATCGCTTTGCGGATATCTGCGGGATAACCGAAGAACGTGTTGAGATTTTCCCAGTGACTACGCCAACTTTTGCTGATTTGCGGGTATTTCTCATCCCAGACGCCTGCGAACTTGTCCAACGCCATCAGAGCCGCTTCTTCTGTCGGAGCCTGGTACACCGTCTTCAACCCGCTGGTGACCGCCTTGTAGTCTTTCCACGACACGTACTTCAGACTGTTACGCACCATGTGGATAATGCACAGTTGAATGTGTGTTTGCGGATAGATGTTGTTTATCGCATCGGGGAAGCCCTTCAGGCCGTCTACGCAGGCAATCAGGATGTCTTGAAGCCCCCGATTTTTCAGCTCGGTCAAGACATTGAGCCAGAACTTGGCCCCTTCATTCTCGGCCAGCCACATACCCAGTAGCTCTTTCTGGCCCTCAGTATTAATACCCAGGGCCAGGAACACGGCTTTGTTGATGACGCTGCCATTATGACGCACCTTCACTACGATACAGTCAAGATAAACAATGGGATACAGTGAGTCCAGTGGCCGGTTTTGCCACTCGGTAACCTGCTCTTTAACGGCATCGGTGACTTTGGATATTAACGTGGGTGACACATCAGCATCGTACATCTCCTTGAACGTAGCGGCGATTTCCCGTGTGGTCATCCCTTTGGCATACAAGGATAAAATCTGGCTATCCATCTGCGTGATACGTGTCTGATTTTTCTTGATTAACTGAGGTTCGAAAGTGTTTTCGCGGTCACGGGGTGTATTTAGTTCGAACTCGCGATCATCAGTGAGCAGCGTCTTTGAGGAGTAACCGTTGCGGGTATTTGAGCCTGTTTTAGGGGCATTTTTTTCATGACCGAGATGCTCGGTAAGCTCGGTATTCAACGCTGTTTCGACGGTGAGCTTGGTCAGCATACGAGAAAATGCATTGAGATCGGCTTCAGTTTTAAGGCCTTTGGCCAGTTCGGCAGCAAGTGCCTTAAGTTTCTTTTCGTCCATAATTTGCCTGTCTCCGTTGTCAGGAAGAACATATCAAAAACAAGCAATTACACAATTTAAATTACAGCCTCGGGGCAACACCTGTTTACATCACTGGATGAATTACAGGACTATGCCACTCAGTGGCAATGGTTTTATAATCACGAAAGACCGAATATGGCGTTAAATGGCTTTACACCAATGCAGCATATTCAACGTATGACCTGATCCTACTTATCACCTCCGTTAAAAGGGGGGGATTACCCACCTATCCTCACTAAAGTCTTGCGAAAACCTTTATAAGTTACATTGCCTTTGTCTATTGACATGGAATGCGACGTTGAAAAATCATCATGGCATCGATTAAAAAAGACCTACTCCATTTATTCGAAGCGTTAGTAATGTAATTTATAGCAAACTGAAAATATCTTTATTTATACTGTCAAAAAGAAGGTTGATATTACCTACTCCAACTTTCACCAATGCACTTCTTTTATGATGAGATATCGTTTTGTCAGACAATTTTTCTTTTCTTGCCAACTTCATAGCAGAATCACCATCAAGCAAACGTGTGATGACCTTTCTTTCCATGTTTGATAATACCGTCCTCTTAATGTCATACTCACTTCTTTTACGAAACATCGCGTTGACACCCATAATCATCTCCACCTTAATGCTATTAAAACCAAATATTGAGCAAAGTTTTGATATGTTTTCATTCTTTGAAATGAACACAACATTGCTGTTCATGTTTTCAAAAAACAACAGTGCTTTCAAATTGGATATCATATCATCAAAGTAAACAATAAACAGGCAAGATTGATTACGATTCCTTTGATTAAAAAGTGAATCAAGTGATAATCTTGAAGCTTCACCTCCAGATAAATCCTTAATCAGGCCGCACACACCCAAATAAAAGTAACTATTACTAGTTACCACAAAATACTCCCTCAACATACCTCCTCCATGAATATTGAAACTTTAACCATTGAAAACTTAATCATGCCCACCATGTTTTATCATGGGGAGCATTACCACTTAGTTTGATATCCTTTACTTATAAAAAATAACAGTATCAATACTGCTATTAACAACTAATACGAGTATTTCACCATGACATGACTGGTGACCGCTTGAACTACATATTTTATACTCATAACATTTCAAGTTGCATATACATTGGCTTTGTTACTCTGACCATCAATGGATTTCATTCATTTGGGGGCATTGCATCGTTAGCTGCTTACAACTCAAAAAAATCAAGAGCACATACTTATATCCGAATAGTCATTTACAAGATAAAACGGCCGCGCGTGAAACGGCATGTTTTTGTTCACGAGTATATTTTAATTCTTGCTCAGCTTCAGGACGTGTTACTGATACAGGCGCTGCACTACCACTATCAGCAACTTTTATAAAATAGGTTTTTCCAGCTTCAAGTTTAACTCGGTAAAGTTCCTCTGTCTTACCACGATATAATGGTGCATCACCCTGATAGGCACCTAATGTATGTTCGCCTGGGGCGAGACAAAAAGTAGAGAAGCCGCCAGGTAATAAAGAAGTATGATAACGCCCATCAATATATACATTAGCACCAGATAATTTTTGCGCCTCATAACCTGTACGATAATAAATCACACGTGTTCTGTCAGACTTACTCGTCGGTAATTCATGATACTGCTCACCGAACACTCTTGATTTAGGTATATTCGATGATTTTTGGCTAAAAGCATGAGGGGTAAACAGCAGTAATAATACCCCTGTCAAAGCAACTTTAATTTTCTTACAATACATTTTAAAAAACTCCTTGGTATTCTTATTTATGCTTACGCACCTTAAAGAAGTGCGTAAGCTATTGATGAATTATCTTGAAGGGGCTGATGCGCAGCCCCACAAGTTAACTTTACGAGAACTGAACGGTAACGCCCTGTTGTACCAGGAGCTCTGCTTCCATCCCGGTGTGGTGGTAAACTTCATAAGAAATACCTGCAGAGACCACTTCCCCGAGGCTTTCCCAATCGCCAACATCCATACCGTTAGGCAACAGATCGTTCAGCATTACCACATCACCTGCATTACCTTTGACCGCCAACTGCACACTTTCGTCGTTGATAAATGCACCACGGAACCCTTGATCTAACACATCACCCAAGGAGAGCTTCAGCGTGTTATTACCAGAGCCAGTAATGTCGATCACCTCGACCGAACTCAGACGCCCTGACCAGGCAGACAAGTCCAACACCTGATCTGCGCCCGTCAGTTTCAGCACATCAACACCGCCGTTACCCTCAATCACCTTGACGTTGTTGAGTACATCGACATCGGCTACCGTGAAAATGTTGTCACGATTCTGACCGTAGATTTCGGACACATCCCCAGTTACAGTCATGTTTACGCCCGGTGCAGAACCACTGGTGGTAGTAAAGTTTGACAAGTTACCCGCCAGATCGACCAGAGCCACACTGGCATTGCTTACCGTTCCAACATCCAGAGTTACCGACCCGGCTGCGATATCCTGCTCTGTCAGAGTATGCTCAAAACGATGAGTGCCACCATCAGCAACAACCGCAATACGCTCACCCACAACAACATTCGCTGGGTCAAACCCAACCAGCAGGTTGGTTCCTTGCAGACTGACTGAAGCAGGCGCTCGCGATGCAACGATGTCGAGAGTTACGGCCTGCGACGTCACATAACCAGGGTTACCAAGCTGATCCACCACACGAGTCTGGATGTTCCAGCTCGCTGCATGCTCGTTCAAGTCCTGAGCGGCCCATTTAGTGCCGTCCACCAGTGCATCAAACCAATTTTTGCCACCGTCGGTAGACACTTGCAGAGTCTGACCCGCCGCCAGTTCTGCACTGAGTTTACCGTACATCAGACGTCCGGCATTACCATTGTCAGACACAAAGTCATTGCCGTCATAACCGGAGTCTTTGCCCATCTGCGAAACTCGTGCAAACTGAGTTGGACCATTACCGGTATAAACAATCAGTTCAAACGGGTCGGAGGCAACACTTTTGCTACCCACACTATTTTCAGCCACTACTGTGAAGCTGTATTCACCATCTTTCAGATCGCTTTGCGGTGTAAAGCTCCAGTCCCCATTCTCATCCGCTTTGGCGCGACCAATTTCGATACCACGGTCATAAACAATCACCGTGACATCCGCCTCACCGCTGCCTGAGATTTCTGGGCGACGATCATCGGTCAAGTCACCAGAAGCTAATTTACCCGTTACTGAGCCTGCATCATCCATCACCGATTCAATAACCGGTGTTTCCGGCAGTTTAACGATAATTCTAGCTGGCCATGCTTCCGAAGCATCGGAGCGATTACCCGCTATGTCAGTTGCTTCTACAGTAAAGCTGTGAGCCCCTTCCGCCAGTTCGTTTTCCGGCGTGAATTCCCAGCTACCATCTTCCTTAGCTGTGGTTTCACCGATCTTGGTACCCTTATCGAAGATCTCAACTTTAGTACCAGCCTCCGCCTGACCTTTCAGAGTCGGTGTCGTATCATCAGTGGTGTCATTAGGCGTAAGAAAGCCTGTCTTTTCGCCCGCGTTGTCATAAATGCTATCGATCGTGGGCGCAACCGGTGGTGTGGTGTCGACAATCACTACCCATGGGTCGGACGGCTTAGACTGATTACCCACCGGGTCTTGGATGATCACGCTAAGCTTGTGCTCGCCTTCGCTCAGATCGGTTTCCGGGGTAAACTCCCATTTGCCATCTTTGTCAACGATGACCTCACCAATCTTGTTACCATTGTCGGTAATAATGATGGTGTCACCCGGTTCGCCCTTGCCGTTCAGGGTTGGCTTGGTGTCATCCGTGGTACCGCCATTGCTGATCGGCCCCGTTACTGTGCCCTGATCGTCGAGGACTTCGCTGATACCCGCCCCGTTGCCGTCAATACCTGGCTGCTCTGGCGCAGTGGTATCGATCACCAGAGCCCATGGTTCGGACAGTTCAGAAGCGTTACCCGCTACGTCGGTTGCACGAATGGTAAAGCTGTGATCCCCTTCTGTCAGCTCGTTTTCCGGCGTGAATTCCCAGCTACCATCTTCCTTAGCCGTGGTTTCACCGATCTTGGTACCGTTATCAAAGATCTCAACCTTCGCACCAGCTTCCGCCTGGCCTTTCAGGGTCGGCGTGGTGTCGTCAGTTGCCGCGCCCGGTTTCAGGTCACCGGTAATGTTACCTGCGTTGTCATAGACACTGCCAATGCTCGGCGTAGCCGGTGGCGTGGTGTCGACAATCACTACCCACGGGTCGGACGGCTTAGACTGATTACCCACCGGGTCTTGGATGATCACGCTGAGCTTGTGCTCACCTTCGCTCAGATCGGTTTCCGGGGTAAACTCCCATTTGCCATCTTTGTCAACGATGACCTCACCAATCTTGTTACCATTGTCGGTAATAATGATGGTGTCACCCGGTTCACCCTTGCCATTCAGGGTTGGCTTGGTGTCATCCGTGGTACCGCCATTGCTGATCGGCCCCGTTACTGTGCCCTGATCGTCAAGGACTTCGCTGATACCCGCCCCGTTGCCATCAATACCTGGCTGCTCTGGCGCAGTGGTATCGATCACCAGTGCCCATGGTTCGGACAGTTCAGAAGCGTTACCCGCTACGTCGGTTGCACGGATGGTAAAGCTGTGATCCCCTTCTGTCAGCTCGTTTTCCGGCGTGAATTCCCAGCTACCATCTTCCTTAGCCGTGGTTTCACCGATCTTGGTACCGTTATCAAAGATCTCAACCTTCGCACCAGCTTCCGCCTGGCCTTTCAGGGTCGGCGTGGTGTCGTCAGTTGCCGCGCCCGGTTTCAGATCACCGGTAATGTTACCTGCGTTGTCATAGACACTGCCAATGCTCGGCGTAGCCGGTGGCGTGGTGTCGACAATCACTACCCATGGGTCGGACGGCTTAGACTGATTACCCACCGGGTCTTGGATGATCACGCTGAGCTTGTGCTCACCTTCGTTCAGGTCGGTTTCCGGGGTAAATTCCCATTTGCCATCTTTGTCAACGATGACCTCACCAATCTTGTTACCATTGTCGGTAATAATGATGGTGTCACCCGGTTCGCCCTTGCCGTTCAGGGTTGGCTTGGTGTCATCCGTGGTACCGCCATTGCTGATCGGCCCCGTTACTGTGCCCTGATCGTCAAGGACCTCGCTGATGCCCGCCCCGTTGCCGTCAATACCTGGCTGCTCTGGCGCAGTGGTATCGATCACCAGTGCCCACGGTTGGGACAGATCAGATACTTTACCAGATGCGTTGGTCGCACGAGCGGTAAAACTGTGTTCACCTTCCGCCAGTTCGCTTTCCGGTGTGAATTCCCAGCTACCATCTTCCTTAGCCGTGGTTTCACCAATCTTGGTACCGTTGTCGAAGATCTCAACCTTCGCGCCCTTTACCGACTGGCCTTTCAGGGTCGGCGTGGTATCGTCAGTCGCACTGCCCGATTGCAATAGTTCACCAGTAATGTTACCCACGTTGTCATAGACGCTGACAATACTCGGTGCTGCTGGAGACATGGTATCGACAACCACCACCCACGGTTCGGATGGCTTAGACTTGTTGCCCGCCAGGTCTTCAATAATCACACTGAACTCATGCTGATCTTCGCTCAGCGCGGTTTCCGGGGTAAACTCCCAGTTGCCATCTTTATCAACGGTGGTTTCACCAATCTTCTCACCGTTATCGTAAAGGGTAACTTTTCTACCCGCTTCCCCCAGGCCTTTCAGGGTTGGCGTATTATCATCCGTGGTGGCACCATTGAGCACTGGCCCCGTTACAGCACCAACGTTATCAATAAGTTCAGTAATCTTAGGCTGAGTTGGTGGCACAGTATCAATGGTAAAAATAAACTTGGCGGAAGACAAACCGACGTTACCGGAGAAATCAGTACCCGCAGCTTTAAATTCGTATTTACCATCCTGCAGTGGAGAAATCGGCGTAAAGCTCCACTCACCACTATTGTTGGCATAAGTTGTGCCTACCAGCGCATTGCCGTTGTAGATGGCAATCAGACAGTTGGCTTCACCTTTTCCCGATAGGGTCGGTGTATTATCATTGGTATAGCCATTTTGGCTAATTGCAGTCGTCGCATCAGTATCACCAGCAACCACGCTGGAAATTGTAGAACGTGAAGGAGCCACCGTATCAACGATCAATACGATGTTAGCCGAGGTTTGATTAGTCTGCGGATCGCGGACGTAGAAAAGCTGACCACCTTCCTGCAATGGCACTGAAGGAATAAATGACCACGCGCCTGTAGCACTGTCAACAGGAGCCAAGCCGATAAGCTCGCCGTTTTGGAAAATTTCCAACTGCGCACCTGGCCGCCCAGTACCTACAAGTTTTGGCTGTTTATCGTCAGTAACACTACCACTTACCAAATTTCCCTGACGGAGACCGACCTGATCAAAAACATTGGTGATGGAAGGTATTGCATTAAATGGTGTATTAGCCTCCAGGCTTGCAGCAAGCAGCGGCTTTTCTTCCGAAAAGGCGGTAACTTCCGGTTGTGCAGGAAAAACATCACTGCTCGGGTTCAGCGACTCGCCCAGTGTTTCGAACGTCTGCAGGGTAGCAGCATGCTGGATCACTTTCAGAGATACCGCTTCTGGCTGTTCCTGCTGTGTACCAAGATAGAAGTTGGTTAACGTTACAGGGCCTTGAAGTGGCATATCTTCAACGGTGAGGTGCTGGCGATATTCGCCATTGTCAGCCAAGCTGAAAATTTTGCCATTCGTCAAGGCAAAATCCTTGATAACGATAGCAGAAGGAGTCTGCGAATCCGCATAAAACTTCAGATGAAGATCGTCATTAACACGTTCTGCTGTAAGGGTTTCATTAATATCAACACCATATTGCTCGGTGACGATATAACTTGCCCCTTCTATCGATTGGATAGGTATATATAGACTCTCAACTTTATCTATAGGATAGAAAGATAAAGTACCTTCATCAGTTAAAAAAGCGAAATTCATTATGTCATTATCCGTAAATAGTATTTAAAGGAAAAGTCAGCTTCACCCCTGCAGGGCAATGCTCGCTTCAATAGAATTTAAAGTTAAGTGTGGGTAAATTTCCATTATTCAGATTTTACCCCCCTGAAAACAACGCATCTGTACTTGACAGACTCCAAGCTTCATGTGCTGCGCTTGCACTTCCCTGCAATTCTAATTGTTTAGATTATAAAGTTCCTTAAGGGTTTTAATCGAAAAGAACGTCGTATGGCACTATCGAAAGAACACTTTTAACTGCACCAGAAAAATCACTAAATAACTTAGAACATGGATAATTAACCAAGTCAGCATACCTGTTATTCTAAGCGTTATCCTAAACCACAATGACTTTTCGGTCTGTCAGGCATGTTCGAATTTAAATTAAACATGATAGGACTAGTATCAATTCTATTTCGTTATTATTCATATATACCTAAATAATTCGAGTTGCTCGCAAGCGAGCAACACTTGTAACATGTCGCGCACTATGTGAACGGAACATCAGAGCTCAACCCAAAACCCAAGCAACTTGAAGTATTCAGTGTCTATAGTGATTTAAAGATAAAGTGGGCTTTAACCTTGTATGGTTAAGCCCACTTTGTTGTTGACCTAATAGGTGCATATCATGTCTTTGGTGATGATGTGGGGCCGATACGCCATGACCCCATCCCCAGGCCCGTATCGCGCACCTCTGCGCTCAACGGTCGGCTAACCAACATCATGCAAACCTGTAACACGAGCAAGCGTAGCTATCTATTCAGGTCTGTTGGAACAATTAGTGGAACTGTACATCAACCCCCTGTTGTATCAGGATTTCAGCTTCCATCCCGGTGTGGTGGTAAACTTCATAAGAAATACCTGCAGAGACCACTTCCCCGAGGTTTTCCCAATCGCCAACATCCATACCGTTAGGCAGCAGATCGTTCAGCATTACCACATCACCTGCATTACCTTTGACTGCCAACTGCACACTTTCGTCGTTGATAAATGCACCACGGAACCCTTGATCTAACACATCACCCAAGGAGAGCTTCAGCGTGTTATTACCAGAGCCAGTGATGTCGATCACCTCGACCGAACTCAGACGCCCTGACCAAGTGGACAAGTCCAATACCTGATCTGCACCCGTCAGTTTCAGCGTATCAACACCGCCGTTACCCTCAATCACCTTGACGTTATTGAGTACGTTGACATCGTCTACAGTGAAAATATTGTCGCGATTCTGACCGTAGATCTCGGACACATCCCCAGTGACGGTCATGTTTACACCCGGTGCAGAACCACTGGTGGTAGTAAAGCCTGACAAGTTACCCGCCAGATCGACCAGAGCCACGCTGGCATTATTTACCGTTCCAACATCCAGAGTTACCGACCCGGCTGCAATATCTTGCGCTGTCAGCGTATGCTCAAAGCGATGGGCCCCACCGTCGGCAACGACTGCAATACGCTCGCCAACAACAACATTAGCAACATTCATCAGGCCAAGCTCAACCCGTAGGTTGGTTCCTTCCAGACTAACAGCCGCAGGCGCCTGCAGCGCAGTAACGTCGAGAGTCACGGCCTGTGACATCACTGCGCCAGTCTTACCGAACTGATCCATAACACGGGTCTGGATGTTCCAGCTCGTTCCATGCTCGTTCAAGTCCTGAGCGGCCCATTTAGTGCCGTCCACCAGCGCATCAAACCAATTCTTGCCACCATCAGTAGACACTTGCAGAGTCTGACCCGCTGCCAGTTCTGCACTCAGCGTACCGTGCATCAGACGCCCTGCATTACCGTTGTCAGACACAAAGTCATTGCCGTCATAACCGGAGTCTTTGCCCATCTGCGAAACTCGTGCAAACTGAGTTGGACCATTACCGGTATAAACAATCAGTTCAAACGGATCAGAGGTAACGCTTTTACTACCCACATCATTTTTAGCCACTGCGGTGAAATTGTATGTACCATCTTGCAGGTCGTTTTCTGGCATAAAGCTCCAGACTCCATCCTTATTCGCCTGGGTGCGGCCAATTTCGACACCACGGTCATAAACAATCACTGTAGCATATGCATCACTGCGGCCTGAGATTTCCGGCTGACGATCGTCAGTCACTGCGCCAGAAACTAATTCACCCGTTACTGAGCCTACATCGTCAATCACAGCCTCTATCACTGGCTTACTCGGTTCCGCGATAGGAGTTGTGCCGATTACCAGTTCCCACGGTTGAGACAGCCCAGAAACGTTGCCCGCGACGTCGGTTGCACGGATGGTAAAGCTGTGATCCCCTTCCGCCAGTTCGTTTTCCGGCGTGAATTCCCAGCTACCATCTTCCTTAGCCGTGGTTTCACCGATCTTGGTACCGTTATCAAAGATCTCAACCTTCGCACCAGCTTCCGCCTGGCCTTTCAGGGTCGGTGTGGTGTCGTCGGTCGTAGCACCTGATTGCAGTTCACCTGTCTTGCTGCCCGCGTCATCATAGATGCTGTCAATGCTCGGCGTAGCCGGTGGCGTGGTGTCGACAATCACTACCCACGGGTCGGACGGCTTAGACTGATTACCCGCAGGGTCCTGGATGATCACGCTGATCTTGTGCTCACCTTCGCTCAGGTCGGTTTCCGGGGTAAATTCCCATTTGCCATCTTTGTCAACGATGACCTCACCAATCTTGTTACCATTGTCGGTAATGATGATGGTGTCACCCGGTTCGCCCTTGCCGTTCAGGGTTGGCTTGGTGTCATCCGTGGTACCGCCATTGCTGATCGGCCCCGTTACTGTGCCCTGATCGTCAAGGACTTCACTGATACCCGCCCCGTTGCCGTCTATGCTCGGCTTGTTTGGCGCGGTGGTGTCAATCACCAATGCCCACGGTTGAGACAGCCCAGAAACGTTACCCGCTACGTCAGTTGCACGAATGGTAAAGCTGTGCTTACCTTCCGCCAGTTCACTTTCCGGTGTGAATTCCCAGCTACCATCTTCCTTAGCCGTGGTTTCACCAATCTTGGTACCCTTGTCGAAGATCTCAACCTTCGCACCAGCTTCCGCCAGGCCTTTCAAGGTCGGCGTGGTATCGTCAGTCTCGGCACCAGGTTGCAGTTCACCAGTCTTACTGCCCACGTCGTCATAGATGCTGCCAATGCTCGGGACAGCCGGTGGTGTGGTATCCACAATCACTACCCACGGGTCAGAAGGCTCAGACTGGTTACCGGCCGGATCTTCGATGACCAGAGTGATATCATGTTTACCCTCAGTCAATGACGGAGGTGTGAACGTCCAATTACCGTCAGTTTTAACCTCAACGCTGCCCAACAATACACCTTTGTCAAAGATGTGGATGGTATCTCCCGGCTCACCTTTACCGTTAAAGGTCGGGGTCGTGTCATCCGTCGTACCGCCATTAGCGATTGGCCCCTGCACAGAACCCACATCGTCGATAACGGTGCCAATCCCTGTTTCCCCGTCGTTACCAGGTTTACTTGGCTTGGTGACATCGATATTAAAATCAAATACCGGAGTCGCCGTACTCTCACCAGCACCAGCAGTGATCACTGTCGCTGTGATTGCATGGTTGCCTTCCGCCATAGGGGTTTGTGGCGTAAAGCTCCAATTACCAGAAGCATCACTGGTTACTGAACCCAGCTCAACACCTTTGTCGTAGATTACAACGGTTGAGTCAGGCAGCGCGCGGCCGCTAAAGGTAGGAGTGGCGTCATCTGTCACTCCGTTCATAGCGATTGGGCCTTGCTTAACCCCAAAGTCGTCCTGAACTGAGTCAATAGACACTTCAACCAGTCGAGTATCAACGTTAAACGTAATAGCTTCACTGACTTCACTCTCGTTTCCAGCTCGGTCAATAACCTGAGCAGTCAGACTATGCTCACCATCAGTTAACGCCGTATCTGGGGTAAAGTGCCAATCACCTTTGCTATCAGTGACAACTCGCCCGATTTCTTTACCTTGGTCAAAAATGACCACTGTTGAACCAACTTCAGCCTTGCCACTAAAGGTAGGTTGCGCGTCATCGGTAACAGTGCCGTTAGTAATCGCACCTTGGATCTTGCCCACATCATCCATTAACTCACCAGATTCGATCGGCGCTGGCGCGGTTGTATCGATGACAACGATATAATCACCGGTTTGCGGACTGATATTACCGTCTTTATCTTTTGCAATAGCCGATAATTTATTTTCACCCTCAGGCAGATCACTTTCTGGTGTGAAACGCCATTGCCCTTCAGCATCAGTGGCCACACTGCCTAACAACTCACCATTGTTATAGATGCTAACAGTTGTACCTGGCTCTGAAGTACCGACCAAGGTAGGGCGAGTATCATCAGTCACCGCATCCTTCTGTAATGGTCCCTGGATACTACCAACATCATCAAGTACGGCGACAATAGCCGGAGCGCTAGGGGCATTTGGGGTAATCAGTGAGAAATCGAAAGCCGATGAAGGCTCGCTCACATTCCCTACAGCATCGACAGCTTTCACCGTGATCGCATGATTACCCAGCTCGAGCACTGAATCTGGTTTGAAACTCCAGTTACCCGCCTCATCAGTAGTGGTTTCGCCGATCTTGGTACCATTGTCATAGATCTCAACCTTAGAACCGGCTTCAGCTTTACCACCGATCACTGGACGGCTGTCATCAATGACCTCACCCGGTTGAATCGCACCAGTTTTGCTGCCTGCATTGTCGTAGACGCTACCAATGCTTGGTGCAGTAGGCGGCGTAGAGTCCACAATCACTACCCACGGTTCGGACAGCTCGGAAGCGTTACCCGCTGCGTCGGTTGCACGGGTGGTAAAGCTGTGCTCACCTTCCGCCAATTCGCTTTTCGGCGTAAATTCCCATTTACCATCAGCACCTGCAGTGGTTTCACCAATCTTGGTGCCCTTGTCGAAGATCTCAACATTAGTACCGGCTTCCGCCTGGCCTTTCAAGGTTGGCGTGGTGTCGTCAGTCGCTGCACCCGGCTGCAATTCACCGGTTTGGTTGCCCGCGTCGTCATAGACGCTGCCAATGCTCGGCGCAGCCGGTGGTGTGGTATCCACAATCACTACCCAAGGATCAGACGGCTCAGACTTGTTACCCGCTAGATCTTCGATGATCACACGGATCTCATGCTCGCCTTCATCCAGTTTATTTTCCGGCGTAAACTCCCAATTGCCATTTTCGTCAACCGTGGTTTCACCGATCTTGTTGCCATTATCGGTAATGATAATGGTGTCACCTGGTTCGCCCTTACCGCTCAGAGTTGGTTGGGTGTCATCTGTGGCACCGCCATTAGTGATTGGCCCCTGTACTGCACCCTGGTCGTCAATGATTTCACCGATGCCCGGTCCATTGCCATCAATGCTCGGCTTGTTTGGCGCGGTGGTGTCGATCAGCACTTCCCACGGTTGCGAGAACACAGATATGTTGCCCGCTGCGTCGTACGCACGGCTGGTAAAGCTGTGCTTACCTTCAGCCAGCTCGTTTTTCGGCGTAAATACCCAGTTACCCTCTGTGTCGGCAGTGGTTTCACCAATCTTTTTACCGTTATCGTAAATCTCAATCTTCGCACCTGCTTCGGCCTTACCGGTCAAAGTCGGCTGCGTGTCGTCGGTAGTAGCACCAGACTTCAGAGCACCAGTTTCGCTACCAACATCATCTAAAATGCTTACAATGGTTGGTGCTGCAGGTGCCAGTGTGTCAACAACAAATTCGAATGCGTCCGATGGGGTGCTTGTTTTACCGTTAGCGTTCTGTTCAACCAGAGTGATGCTGTGAGAACCCTCATCCAATGATTCACCTGGTGTAAATGACCAACGGCCATCTTGGCCCACCGTTGTCTCACCCAGTTTCTTGCCATTATCGTAAAAGATAATGGTGTTTCCAGGCGTGCCATTGCTACCTGAAAAGGTTGGGGTATTATCATCAGTCTCAGAACCGGCAGTAATGATTCCTTGCAGAGCCCCTTTATTATCAATAACCTGGTTCAGAGTTGGGAGAACGACATCTGGCACGACTGGCTGCTCTTCATGATTACCGCCGCCGCTGTGCTTGCCTGGTCTACCCTGGCTCACCATCGCACCAATCGCACCCAATCCGAGTGCCAATATACCAAGAGCTCCCAATATGGAGTGACTCTCGCTGCTAGACAGTGCCTCGCCGCCCAGAACCAGCGGTGAACTTTCACCATCGAGCAAAATCGCTGCAATGGCATTATCATCATCACCATTGGAAGAGATATATGGATAGTAAGCACCGTCTTCAGCCATACCGATAAGCTGCGCATCATTCAGGAAAAAATCCTCAATAATGACAGTTGGCTGCTCGAGTGAATCCCCTTCAAGGCTCACATGCAGGTCTTTACCTACGCGTTTAACCGTAATGTTTTCAGGGGCGAGACCCGTTTCTTTATCAACTAAGATAAATTTACCATTTGCAATAGCTTTTATCTTTTGAGGTAAACCCGCATTTTTGGCATGTAGAGAGATTTCTTGCTTTACTTCTTTTCCATCAACCAATACGAGTTTTGTTGGCCGAGTTACCATATATTCTTCCTAATTAATTTCAATTTTCTAACAATACAACCGTTACATAAACGTCTTTAATAAAGAGGAAATGTAACAATCCTGATGGTGTCTATAATGATTCATGGGAGGCTGTTGCAGTTTATCTGAAGCATGCCTATTTCCCCTGGAAAGCATATTGAACAGATTTATGATGAAAGAGTCTTTCTGATTGGTATGAATTCTTGGATTTTGTGAGCAGTCATGTACGAAAGAGTTGAAAAAACATTGAATAGAATAATAAAAACAATCTGATACGTTCAGATTGCCACATTCTGCAGGTAAGAAAAATCAAACAATAACCCTATAAAAACTGGGTAAAAATTCGTAGAAAGCACTTAATAAGTTAAGATAACTCATACACTCTTTTGCTCAAGGGATATAACAACTTCAAACAGTACCAACCAAGAGTTGTACTCCAACACTGCATACGCTGCACCAATTTCATCGAATCTTCAAGTGTCTGGGGATTTCGGGGCTGAATTTCGAACTGGTCAGGTATTTATTTCTGTTTTCTGCCCTTATTCTATCTCTCGCGTTAATTCGCGACATTTTCTAAGTAACTACGGCATAAACACATGCTTGGGAAGACCAAAATCTTTACTTGGTATTAATGCTGGCAGTTGTACTACCGCTGAAAATAGCTGATAGAGCAACTCATGGTTTGTGCTTGTTTTCTTAGAACTCCCTCATTAATTACCTGATGATTTAATTTAAATGAAAAATATTACTGATAGCTCAATCCGTTTCTCAGTCATCACTGAAGGAGAACTAATACAAACCGGTTATCTGGACGCAGCTCTGAGCACGTCTACACAATATATCCCGTACATTCCGGGTAATATTTATGTGCTGCAAGAAGTTGATGCTGCATCGATTGCAGATGTATTAGTTGCCGAACGTTCAGGTGAAGATCTGATTGTCACTTTAAAAAACCAGGAAACCAGCCAACCACATCTGGTTATCGAAAACTTTTTCACCCACAACGGTCAACTGCACCAGATTACACAAAACGGCGAGTTTGTTCTCAGCCTGTCAGCTCAGGATAACCCTCAGCAGGGGCAAGTCACATTTGACGCCCAATCATTAGGCCACGTCGAACAGCAACCACAGCAAATGGTGCTGAGCATGTTGCATGAAGTCTCTGCTACAGAGAGCAATAACGTGTCAGCTGAGAGTATCGAGGCAGCTCCGGCCATGGCTATGATGCAGATGGCCGCTGTGACGCAGGACGTGACGCCTGTCATCACGCGCGCCATTGACCAGTTGGGTGCGCGCCAAGGTGCGTTGAAATCAGGTAACGTCACTGATGACCAATGGTCAGTATTAGAAGGTAACGGCACTCCCGGCGCCACATTAGAGATCTTTGATAATGGACGGGTGATCGGCGAAGTCCTCGTGGATAACACCGGACAGTGGAGCTTTGAGCCTCAAGAGAAATACAGTGAAAGTGGGCACGTATTGGTGGCTCGCGACAAAACCAGTGGCGTGTCATCTGACACTTTCTCGTTGATCATCGACTCTGTTGCCCCGTCACGGGCCGTGATCGACAGCATCGGCAACGACAGTACGACGATCGCCAAAAATGGTTACACCAATAACAATCAGCCATTGATTAAAGGCCATGCTGAAGCTTTCAGCGTGGTGGGTATCTATAATGGCAAAAACATGATCGGGACCGCTCTTGCAGACGCGACGGGTGCCTGGGAGTTCTCCCCAGCATTCCGCCTCCCAGATGACTCATACACGATCAGCGCCAAGGCCGTCGATTTTGCCGGTAACTCTGGGTTAGGGTCACTCAACTACGTTATAACCATCGACACGATTCCACCAGCAGTGCCAACCATTCTGGAGGCGTCTGACAACTTTGGTGTACAGCAGGGTCCTCTGGCTTCCGGTGACTTGACGGATGACCGCACCCCTCAGCTGTCCGGCAAAGCAGAAGCAAACGTGACGGTATTTATCTATGACAAAGGTAATCTGCTGGGCACGACCAAGGCAGATGGCAAGGGTGACTGGTCTTTCGAACCAACAACACTTTCGGACGGCGAGCACCGTTTCACCGCTTCGGCCCGTGATCTGGCAGGTAACACCAGCCAGGGTGAGAGCGATACCTTTACGCTGATTCTGGGTGAAGACCGCACCACCACTCCAACTATCGACAGCATAACTGACAACGCAGGCAGCGTTACGGGTCTGCTGGAGCATGGTGCCCATACCGATGATACAACCCCGACTTTGCGTGGCACAGCGCAAGCGGGTAACACGGTAAAAATCTTCGATAATGGCATCCTGATCGCTGAAACCATTGCTAATGGTGCGAACAAATGGAGCTATGAAGCCAAAGATTTGACCGAAGGCAAGCATGTTTTCGAAGTGCAGGCGTTTGATACCATTCATTCACCAAGCAAACTTTCGGCTGCATTCGATATAGTGCTAGATCTGACACCACCTGATGCCACAAACCTGCGCATTATCGGGTTTTACGATGATGTAGGCTCAAACACCGGTTACATTAGTCAGGGGGGGCGTACCGATGACCGCAACCCAACAATCAGTGGTACAGGCCCTGCAGGTGAAGACGTAATCATTTATGTTACTGACAGTAAAGGGCAACGAGAAATCGGCCGGGCGCATGTCGAAGACAATGGCTTCTGGAAGTTGGATGTCACTAGCACATTAAACTACGGCAAACAAACTTTTACGGTTGTTGCTGTGGATGATGCAGGTAATGCGACAAAACCGAGTGCCGGTTACGGTGTGACGATAACCACTAATGATAGCGTCGGTGGGTTTGATCTTATCGGTTCGTTGAACCAAACATCAGGTGGACCGATCAATACAACTGTAATAGGCCATCAGAATAACCCGCAAGTCACCAAATTGGCTAACGGCAATCTGGTCGTCGTCTGGCAAGGGGTGAATGTAGGATATGATGTTTACCTACAAGTATTAGATCCTACAGGGACCAAGAAAATTGGTTCTGAACAAATGGTTAACCAACGTATCGCCAGTAACCAAGACAGCCCACAGGTCATCGCCTTGGTAGACGGTGGTTTCGTGGTGGTATATGAGTCCTACCATACTGCGCCCGATAGTAATCTTGATGGTGTTATGGCTCGCCAATATGATGCCAATGGTGTTCCGAAGGGCAGTGAGTTCTTGGTTAACACCACTACAGCAGGAGCCCAACGTGAACCCGGTGGCCTAGCTTTAACAGACGGCGGTTATATTCTCTCTTGGTACAGTGCGCAAGATAAAGAATCAATTGTGCAACAGCGTTATGATGAGCATAGCAATCGTGTTGGCACCGAAACAGTCATTAAAGCCGGCGGCGCAAACTCCGTTTATGGTGGCCCAGAGTTGGCATTATTAGGCGACTCTGGATGGTATGCTACTGTATGGGCGGGGACTGATAGTTACGCTACCGGTATTCAAGGTAAGCTGCAAAAGCTGGATGGTTCAGCAAGCGTCGATTTAAAGATTAACACTGCTGAAAAAGGTTATCAGAACTATCCCGACATCATTAGCCTGAAAGATGGTAGTTTCGTTGTATTCTGGGATAGCACCCATGCTGATGGCCAAGGTGATATCGTCGTCGCTCACTATCGTTTCGATCCTGAAACGGGTTCAGCGACAAAACTGGATGGTGGCGACTTTATCGCTAATGAATATCGCGCTAACAAACAGTACAAACCTGTAGGTGTGCCACTGGATGATGGCGGCTACATGCTGATTTGGGGCTCAGAGACCGGTGATGGATACGGTTCCGGTATCTTTGCACAACGTTTTGATGCCAATAGCCATAAAATTGGTCATGAATTCCTCGTTAATCCAACAACCTGGGGTAACCAAGGTTCTGGTTGGGATAACCTTGACCTGACACATATCCTTGATGCTACGCTCACGAAAGACGGTAATATTTTTGTCACCTTCCACAGTGAAGTGATCGATCGTGATGGATATGGTATTGAAGGTGTCACCATTGATCTTGATGCTGGCTTCTATTCAGAGTTTCAAGTCAATAGCGTTACTACTGCCAACCAGAAGGATCCACAGACTACTGCCTTGTCTGATGGCAGATTTGTTACCATGTGGGTATCTGGAGATGCAGGCAACTGGGATATTAAGTCACAACTGTTTGACGATACTGGGATGCCAATCGGTCCAGAAGTATTGGTTAGCAGTGCGTTCTCTAAGTACACCCAATATCAGCCTGAATTGACTACCCTGAGCGACGGCACTTTTGTTGCCGTATGGAGAAGTAACGAACCAGGCCAGATTAATCTCCGCATGGCTCGTTTTGACTATGCGTATGATGAAAATGGCCAGGTGATTGGGACTAGACAGATAGGTGAAGAGCAGATCGTCAATGCCGCATCAAATGCCAATGACATGTATAACCCGTCCGTTATTGCATTAGACGATGGTGGATATTTGATTACATGGCAAAAAGGTGTTGATGGCTGGCAAGGCATGTCACGCCAGTATAATTCCGAAGGCAAGCCAGTTACCGGAGAAATGGTCATCGGTACTGGTAGAATGGAGCAAGTAGCGTTTGCTCTAGAAGGTACTACGTTGCACGATGGTAAAGTTGCGCTCACCTACTCCAATTACGGTAATGGATACGATGTTCGTGTGCAGATATACGATCCTGTAACTCACACTTACGGACCTGCGTTCATTGCTAATGAGACCGTAGCTGGCATTCAAGCAGAATCCAGCATAACGACATTAGCAAACGGGAATTTTGTTGTATCGTGGAGGAGCAGTGACAATAGCGGCTTTGACCAGTCTGGTTATGGTGTATATGCTCGGATTTTCTCTCCAGAAGGACAGAGCCTGAGCGGCGAGTTCTTGCTGAACGGCAATACAACGAGCGAGCAAATTGCCCCCGTAGTCAAAGCAAACCCTAACGGTGGCTTCGTGGCTGTTTACCAATCGGCAATCGACCCTGTGCCAGGGGCAGGTACCTATGGTATCTACCTGCAAGCGTTTGATGAAAATGGTAATCGTATCGGTCAAGAGATGCGAGTTAACCAGATTACAGCAGGGACACAACAGGAACCAGACGTCACCTTCTTATCTGATGGACGTCTGTATGTGACCTGGACCGACGCTGGGGTAGGCGAGGGTAGCGGCTCTTCCATTAAAGGTCGTCTGATTGACTTGGATACAACCTTGAATGATGCGCTGGTTACAACAAGAGATACCAACATAGTGTCACCACCTTCAGAATCAAACACCACTGGATCTGACAGCCTGTGGATGTTGCTCGACGATGGTTCAGCCTCTGGCCTGTATCTGAGCGGTGAATCATTGTCGGCTGTACAAGGCGGTAGTGGCAATGACCTTATTGGTGTTAAAAATACGTCATTCACTTCCATCGATGGTGGCGACGGTATCGATACCCTGTTGTTGGACGGTAAAAACATGGCGCTGGATCTTGACGCGCTGGTAGGTTGTATCACCGGGATCGAGAAGATCGATCTTGGCCAGGGTTCTGCCAACAGCATGAGCTTAAGTGCTTCCGCACTCGAAGGGCTTGGGCAGACCGATATGGTTATGGCCGACGGCAAGAACCAGTTGGTGATCAACGGTGACGAGTCGAACGCTCTGAAGCTTCTGGATACGCAGTCCGAGTCGTGGATGGCAGCCGGTGATGCTGAAATTGGTGGCGTGATTTACCACACCTACGTTGCTGGTGCAACAGAATTGCTGGTAGAACAGAATATCCACGTAACCGTAATGTAAACGGCAAGAGTTACCTGATACAGGTAACTCTTTAGATTGATGACAAAGTCCTGGTCGTAAGGCCAGGACTTTGCTCTATAAGGTCAGAGCAAAAAATGGACTAACTGCCATTTTACTTATACAAACCCAGCACGTTACCGCTCACTCGCCTGCCCTCTACTCTTTATTGGCGCTCAGATAAGATAGCCAGCAATTCATTGCCTAACCTCACAATTTCTTCACTGATTTTCTCCTCATGACTGGATACTGCCAGCGTGATAATGCGGGTAACCAAAGATTCAGCACTGACCGGCATTGCCAATACTATTTTCTCTAATGCCTCACAGAATGAGGCTAGTAACATCTGGGCAGGCCCACTCCCCGAATTTTTGATCAGAACTTCCAAGGCTGTAGCCTGTTCAATCAGTTCTTGCATGTCAAAAACACCAAATGCACCATTCAGGAAATGCAGTTCATGCAAAATGGCAGGAGTATCCTGTGTCTTGCTCGCTTCTCTCAGCACCACGAGCGAATTGGCGCAGGTTTGCTGGAAAAGCAGCTGAATATTCCCCGGTAGCGCATTACCATCCAGCAACCCAGATTGTTGAGTATCGACCTCGGGTTTCTTTTTCGCCTCGAGATAAATAGCTTCCAGGCCACACACAACCAGTAGCATCTCTTTCAATTCTTTCAATAACAATGGTTTGGTGAGGACCCATGCCATACCAGCCGCCTGGCAATCGGCGTATTCCTGCTGGGTCGCGCTTGCCGTTACCGCCACCACTGGTATGGTTGGCCATTCCTCTCGTACTCGCCGCGCCAGCGTATAGCCGTCCATCCCCGGCATAGATAAATCTGTCAGAAGAATATCAAACCGTTCTTGCTGCAACTGGCCCAGCGCCTGTCCCCCCTCTTCAACCAGACACACGGTGCAGCCCAACAGCCGCAGTTGTTCCGCAATCAGATGCCGGTTTACAGGGTTATCTTCTGCGACCAGCACATGCAGCGCCTGCGGCAAAACCTGTTCCCCCTGTTCACGTATCGGCAGATCCTGTCCCTGCAGGCTATGCCGCAAAGCACAGGCCAATCCTTTTAGTCCATACACCGACGTACTCAACACCCGCCCGGTCGCGACGGGTATCTGCGGCCCTTCATTGCTGCAATCAATCACCCAGATAGCCTCTTCAACCAAGCGATTTTCATCATTGTGATGCCAAGTGCTCCTATCCCCCCAAAGTATCAACGTTTCCAAGGTGCTTAACGCCAAATCATCAATCTGAGCAGGGTGTTGATAGCTCTGTACTTCCAGCCCCCACGCCGTCAATACCCTGGTTAGATATGACCGACACTCTGGCATTATTGCCAATACGCTGACTTGCTGCCCGCTAAATAATGGGCGATCAGGCTGCGTTTCAGCCTGAGATAAAGGTAACGACAGTTGGAAAACGCTCCCTTTACCCAACTCACTGGTGGCGGACAAATTCCCGCCCATGGCCTCCGCCAGTCGCTTAGACAGTGCCAACCCCAGCCCACTACCACCGTAGCGCCGATTAATGCTCTCATCAGCCTGCTTGAAGGCATTGAACATCTGTTGTTGCTGTAACGCTGACATGCCAATACCGGTATCTTCCACCTCGACCAGAATGAGGGAGGTAGGCATATCTACGTTAATACGCAGTATGACTTGCCCCTTCTCGGTAAATTTCAGCGCATTCGATAACAGATTGTTGATCACCTGTCTCATACAGGTCGGATCGCCCAACAGCGGCAACGTGCTGGTTTCCCCTAACTCACCCCGCAACGTAAGCCCCTTTGCCTGTGCTATCGGGGAAAAGATATCTAGAACCTGAGCTACCACCTCAAGAATATCAAACTCGATATGCTCCAAGTGCATCTCACCGGCCTCAATCTTGGTAAAATCCAGTACATCATTGATAGTGGACAGTAGGCTGTCTGAAGCATGGCGGATCACATCAAGGCGATCGCTCTGTTCGTCCAATGGCAAATGAGATAACAGTTCAAGGTTGCCAAGAATGGCATTAAGAGGAGTACGGATCTCATGGCTCATCACCGCCAGGAAGGAAGATTTGGCTGCATTGGCTTTGTCAGCAGACTCCTTGGCGGCAATCAGATACTGTTCCAACTGTTTTTTATCGGTGATATCCACAAAGGCCACTACCAGAACATCTTCTCCTCGGTAACGACCCAAAGCCATGCTGACAGACAGGTTGACCTGCTGCCCGTCATGCGTATCGAAGGTGATTTCCCGACGCACAAGCACTTCTTGATAGACACTCTGTTGTTGGTGAAAACACTCAACCAACGCAGCAGGCAGGCTGGTGTAACCGTTTTGAAACCGCTCCTGCATTTGCACCATAACCTGGCTGCGTAGTAAAAGAGTGCCATTTCCTAACGCCAGCAACCCTAATCCGACAGGAGCAGTCTCAATAAAAGTGCGATTAAGCTGCTCACTTTCAAAAATCCGCTCAGACTGTTGCATTGCTGGCATCAAAACGCGTCGCTTCACTAACAGTAATAAAATCCAAGTCACCAAGATAGTAATGCTGCCAAAAACAACAGGGACAAGGAGTTGCAGCCTGATATCAGCAATAATCTGCCGCAACGAGAGAGCGTAAATCATTGTCCAGCCGTTCCGGCTAGGCCCTAAGCTATAAATAAATTGACCATCTTGATAATAACTTCGGTGAGACTTACCCAACCCTTCTTTTTGCACTAGTTGGGCCAATTTAAGCAGTCTCCCCTCGGAAAGGTTGTTGTAGGGCAGCATTATCCGTCCGCTTTGATCTAAGATCAGGCTATCGCCACCAAAACTGGACGGAGGCAATGTATCTGCAAATCTCTCAATAGGCACCTCAAATACCAATGTACCAAACTTTTCAGTATTGGATTTCCACATGATAGAGACCACCCGGAATACGGGCCTATGGTTCAACAGGCTTACAGAAGGAGGCAACCAATGTAAAATTGGCTGTGGCGGACGACTTAATTCGTCGAAGGGCGCAATGCCTTGATCTATCTCATGGCTTAACTGTTCCAGCAAGACAGAACGCGGTTGGGACAATACATGATGTGCAATAGTCGGTTCCCAAGGAACTGCGGTGAATAGAAAGAATCTTTTATCCGTGCTGTAAATATAAGCATTGAACTCCCCACTCTTGTGCCCTCTAGCAGCAGAAGCCTGTTGAGAAATATTTTGCGCCACAGAGATATAAAACCAGGGTTCATCCACACTTGTTAAAGGTTGAGTCCCCATAACCAGAATCGGCTGTTCGTCGAAGGATTTATAAAAAAGCAAACTGTCGTCATTCGCCTTAAATTGCAAAAGAGTGTCCTGACTTACAGGACGGATCGTATTCAACGACCTTACGACATCATGCCTATTAACGCTGGCCCTAGCCGTCGAACGTACTATTTGATTTGATAATTTATTGTTATTTAAGGATGTTTCAACTTGAACCTTAGCCAGATATCCACGGACACTCGCCCAAATCTCCAATCCACTGGCGAACAAGATGAGCAAAGTAATCACTATGCCGCCACCGTTTATCAACAGATAGTGATGGCGACGTAAGCGCCCCAATACTTCATCTTTATGAAAATTACTCATAGGCAGGAGGCTCTCAAAATTTTTCCAATATCTCATCGCATTACATCAATGTGACTGATAAAACCCCCGTTCATACAGGGGCGACCTGAAGCATGAGGAATAAAATAACTAAATCGGTCAAAATGAGTATGGTGCAGTATCAGAGAATTGTCAGTGACACCTCTTTGCTAATTTCTTTTCCCTTAAACAAGGTTTTTCAAAACAGTCTTACCCAGCAAGAGTGGGCACGGCACTAAGTGAATAAACTCTTAACCCAGAGGTGACTCATGACTAAACCATCAGCAAAGAAAAACAAGCCCCCGTATACAACACACGCCCGCCTTTCGGAACGAAGCACTTAAGCTAGCTCAATGCATTGGCATAGCCATACGCGAACTCGGTCTCTACGAATCGCAACTTTATATACTTAGCATAGAAAGCAACAGCAGAGCCTGTCAGCTTCCGAGCATGAGCAAGAACTTGTGACCGAAAATTCCCGGCTCAAGCGCCAATTAGCAGAACAGGCCGAAGAGTTGGCCATTATCCAAAATGGCCGCGACACACTTTGCGAAGCGCCTGAAATAAAGGCTGGCTTTACTTGGTGGTGATTGAGCTGTGGTCACGAGCCGTCATCGGCTGGTCGATGTCCTCGCGGATGACGGCACAACTGGCCTGCGATGCTATAGGGATTTTCTTACCCCGAATAGTCTCTCCGCCTTTCCACTTGTAACCTTACAATACGTTTAACAGAAAGAATAAAATGAGTTACTTTATTAAGGCCACCAAGCTCAGATAACCACAGGTACCTATGATAGTAATTTATCAGGATGAGCACATCATCGTGGTCAATAAACCCAGCGGGCTGCTCTCCGTCCCTGGCCGTGCGCCAGAGAACAAAGACAGCGTGATGACGCGCATCCAGGCTGATTTTCCCGCCGCCGAATCGGTGCATCGCCTGGATATGGCAACCAGCGGAGTGATGGTGGTCGCACTGAACAAAGCCGCAGAACGCGAGCTGAAACGCCAGTTCCGTGAGCGTGAGCCAAAGAAATCCTACATTGCCCGCGTGTGGGGGCATATGGAACATGATGAAGGGCGGGTGGATCTACCGCTGATTTGCGACTGGCCAAACCGGCCACTGCAAAAAGTCTGCTTTGAAACCGGTAAAGCGGCACAAACAGAATATCAGGTGCTTTCACGCGATGCCGATGGCAGTACGCGGGTATTACTGAAACCGATCACTGGGCGTTCGCACCAGTTACGCGTGCATATGTTGGCCTTAGGGCACCCGATCCTCGGGGATGGTTTTTATGCACATCCGGCAGCCAAAGCGATGGCACCGCGCTTACAATTACACGCACAAGAGTTGCACATCACACATCCTGCATCTCATAAGCCGATGCATTTCCGTGCTGAACCTGATTTCTGACCACAATAAAAAAGGAGCCCGGTTAATGTATCAACCGCGCCCCCTTTTATCTCACTTGAAGCCTTTCTCGCGTTTGATCAGATCATAAGCTGCCTGAATCTCTTGCGCTTTCTGCTTGGCCATTTCCATCATTTCCGGCGGTAACCCCTTCGCAACCAGCTTATCTGGATGATGTTCACCCATCAGCTTACGGTAAGCTCTCTTAATAACCGCCGTATCATCAGTGCTGTTAACCCCCAGTACTTTGCAGGCGTCCTCCAGCGTCGGGCCACGTTGCGCCTGCTGGTAACCGGAATGGCCCCCTTGCTGCCCCTGCCAGCTACCACCGCCAAACTGGCGCCCACCTTCCATCATGCTGAGGAATTGGTCGAACTGCGCGCGTGAAATCCCTAACTCTTCGGCAATCACATACAGCACCTGCCGTTCATTGGGGTGCAGCGAACCATCGGCAAACGCCGCCTGGATCTGAATCTCCAGAAACATCCGAATCAGATCAAAACGCCCAAAACAGGTGCTGCGAAACTGCTGCAGTGTTTCACGCAGCGGAAACTGGCTCTGCTTACCTTCACGGAACGCCTGCTGTGCGGCGATACGTGCCTCGCCGTGCAGTTGCAGACGATCCATAAACAGGCTGGCGATCTGAATATCAGCTTCGGTAACGCGCCCTTTCGATTTGGTCAGATGGCCCATCACCTGAAAAGTGGTGCGGAAAAACAGCGTTTGCCGCGTTTGCTGGTCAGTAAAAAAACCTCGGCTACGCTTGTTGTTACGCGCTGTATCGATCATATGGCCGACAATCAGCCCTAACACTACACCCCAGAATCCCGCGCCAGACCAAATGGCAACAATCACTCCGAGCAGTTTGCCCCAATACTGCATAGGCCCCTCAATTATCAATCATAAACCGCATATTCCCCTCCGTTTAGCGCAAGGGTTAAGGCGCTTTTTCCCAAAATTTCGATTATCATACCTGTCATTCATCTCTGCGCCTAACGACGACGCAGCCAAACAGCAGGATTTAACACTAGCGCAACGCGGATGAGTAATATAGTCTCTGACCGTTTGCCGGACATGAGCCTCTGATGACGGAACACCAAAACCACGTATGAAAAAAAGTTTCCCAACACTGCTGGCCACACTGATTTGGACGGCGATTTACAGCCAGCATGCAATGGCCGATCTGGCCGAGCAATGTCTGCTTGGCGTACCGACTTACAATAAACCTGTCATCATCGGCGATCCAAACAGCCTCCCTGTGACCATCCTTGCTGACGACTCAGAGTCCAATTATCCGAGCAGTGCCCTGTTTAGCGGTAACGTCAACATTCAACAGGGTAACAGCACACTGACTGCGGAGCAGGTTGAAATGAACCAGACGCAGAAAGAGGGGCAAGCGGAACCGGTTCGCACCGTTACCGCCACAGGTAATGTGAATTACGATGATAATCAGATCAGACTGAAAGGCCCCAAAGCCTGGTCAAACCTCAACACCAAAGACACCGACGTCTATAAAGGTGACTATCTGATGGTGGGCCGTCAGGGCCGTGGTAACGCCGATAAAATGAAGATGCGCGGCCAGAACCGCTACACCATTCTGGAAAATGGTTCATTTACGTCCTGCTTGCCGGGCGATAACAGTTGGAGCGTCGTCGGCTCTGAAGTGATCCACGATCGCGAAGAAGAAGTGGCAGAGATCTGGAATGCCCGCTTCAAGATTGGCAGTGTACCGGTGTTTTATAGCCCCTATATGCAACTGCCGGTGGGCAACAAACGCCGTTCAGGTTTCCTGATCCCGAACGCAAAATATGGCAGTAATAACGGCTTTGAGTTCATGTTGCCGTATTACTGGAACATCGCACCAAACTTTGATGCCACTATCACGCCACATTATATGACGCGGCGTGGCCTGCAGTGGCAGAACGAATTCCGCTACCTGCTGCAACCGGGCATGGGTACGTTGGCATTCGACTGGTTACCCAGCGATAGCCAGTTTGCCGACGATCACGGCGAAATGGACGACAGCAAACGCTGGCTGTTTTATTGGGGCCACAGCGGCGTCATGAATAAGGTGTGGCGTTTTAACATCGACTACACCAAGGTCAGCGATCCCTATTATTTCACCGATCTGGATTCCAAATACGGTTCCACAACCGATGGCTATGCCACACAGAAATTCAGCGCGGGCTATGCCGATGAAAATTGGGACGCCACGCTGGCATCAAAACAGTTCCAGATTTTCAACGGCACGGGCAACCAGAATGCTTACCGCGCGCAGCCCCAGTTGGATCTCAACTATTATAAAAACGATGTCGGCCCGTTTGATTTCCACACTTATGGTCAAGTTGCCAAATTCTCCAGTGTGAATCCAAACAACCCGGAAGCGACCCGTTGGCATGTTGAACCTGCGCTCAACCTGCCGCTGGGCAATAACTGGGGTAGCCTGAACACCGAAGCCAAACTCATGGCAACGCACTATCAACAGGATATTCCGAATAGCTTTGCCGCAGATTATACGAACCGCACCGGTAACAGCGCTCCCAATCTCCATGATTCGGTTAACCGCGTTGTACCGCAGCTAAAAACCGACGGGAAAGTGGTGTTTGAACGCCCAATGGAGTGGGTGCAAGACTATACCCAAACCATTGAGCCACGGATGCAGTATCTGTACGTTCCTTACCGCGATCAAAGCGACATCTATATCTATGACTCAACCCTGCTGCAAACTGACTATTCTGGTCTGTTCCGCGATCGCTCCTACAGCGGGTTGGATCGCATCGCTTCGCAGAATCGTCTGGCAACCGGCGTCACATCACGCATTTATGATGATGCCCTGGTTGAACGTTTCAACGCTTCTGTTGGTCAAATCTATTACCTCAACCGTTCTCGGACGGGTGATAAACGCAGTAACTTTGATAACAAGGATGAAACCGGTAGCGTCGTCTGGGCTGGTGACACCTATTGGAAAATCGACGATCGTTGGGGCTTGCGCGGCGGTGTGCAGTACGATACTCGCCTTGACAGTGTTGCGTTAGGGGATTCAGTTATTGAATACCGCCGGGATGCAAATCGCATGATCCAGTTGAACTACCGTTATGCCAGCCCGGAGTATATTGCAGCAACCTTGCCGGGTATAAAAAACCCGGGCTATCAGGACGGTATTTCGCAGGTTGGGACGACCGCCAGTTGGCCGATCGCCGATCGTTGGGCGGTGGTGGGTGCTTATTACTATGATACCCGGGCGAAACAGACAGCAAACCAGTTGGTCGGTGTGCGTTACAACACCTGCTGCTGGGCAGTTAACCTGGGCTATGAACGTAAAATCACTGATTGGGATAACGTGAATCAAGTCAGTAAATATGACAACAAAGTTTCATTCAACATTGAACTCCGTGGCCTGAGCAACGATCACAGTCTTGGCACCACAGATATGCTGCGTTCAGGCATCTTGCCTTATCAACGCGCATTCTGATGTATACCCCAGCTAAGCTGGGTAAATTGAACACCTTGAAAAACGACAACTTTCACCCGCATTTGCGGACTAGATAATGGGAAATGTATGAAGAACTGGAGAACGCTTCTTCTCGGATTGGTCGTTTGTGCCAATACCGCGTTCGCAGCACCCCAAGAAGTGGATAAAGTCGCCGCCGTCGTGGATAACGGTGTAGTACTTGAGAGCGACGTGAATGGCTTGATGCAATCGGTAAAGCTCAATGCTCAACAGGCTGGCCAGCAGTTACCAGACGATAAAACCTTGCGTCACCAGATCCTTGAACGCTTGATCATGGATAACATCCAGTTGCAGATGGCGCAGAAAATGGGGATCACCATTTCTGATGCCGAACTCGACAAAGCGATTACCGATATCGCCGCTCAGAACAGCATGAGCCTCGATCAGATGCGCACTCGCCTGGCGGCGGAAGGGTTGAACTACAACACCTATCGCGCCCAGATCCGTAAAGAAATGCTGATCTCGGAAGTGCGTAACAACGAAGTTCGCCGCCGTATCACCATTCTGCCGCAGGAAGTAGAGGCTCTGGCTAAACAGGTTGGCACGCAGAACGGCGGGGATACTGAAGTCAACCTCAGCCACATCCTGATCCCTCTGCCGGAAAACCCGTCACAGAAGCAGGTTGATGAAGCCGAAGCGCTGACCAAGCGCCTGGTTGGCGAAATCAACAGCGGTGCTGATTTCGGTAAACTGGCGATCACCTACTCTGCCGATTCTCAGGCGTTGAAAGGCGGCCAGATGGGCTGGGGTAAACTGCAGGAAATGCCTACGCTGTTTGCAGAAAGGCTGATCAGCGCCAAGAAAGGCGATGTCGTTGGCCCAATCCGCTCCGGTGTTGGCTTCCACATTCTGAAAGTGAACGACATGCGCGGTGGCAATCAATCGATTTCAGTCACCGAAGTACATGCCCGTCATATTTTGCTGAAGCCTTCCGTGGTGATGACTGACGAGCAGGCGCGAGCAAAACTGCAGGAAGTGGCTACCGCCATTAAAAATGGTACCGCGAAATTTGCCGATGAAGCCAAACAGCTTTCTCAGGATCCGGGTTCTGCTCTGCAGGGTGGCGATCTAGGCTGGGGTTCACCGGACATGTACGATCCTGCTTTCCGTGATGCGCTGTTGAAGCTGCAAAAAGGCCAGGTCAGCGAACCGGTTCACTCTTCTTTCGGCTGGCATCTGATTCAGTTGCTGGATACCCGCCAGGTGGATAAAACCGATGCGGCGCAGAAAGATCGCGCTTACCGCATGCTGTTCAACCGCAAGTTTGCCGAAGAAGCGCAAACCTGGATGCAGGAACAACGTGCTGCTGCTTACGTGAAGACCCTCGATGGCAGCAATGCACAGCAGTAAACGTATCGTGATCACCCCCGGCGAGCCTGCCGGGGTTGGGCCGGATTTGGTGGCAGCACTGGCGCAGCAGGATTGGCCTGTTGAACTGGTGGTGTGTGCCGATCCGGCCCTATTACTTGAACGCGCCCGGTTGTTGAAGCTGCCGTTGACGCTGCGTGACTACCAGCCTGAACACCCAGCGCAGCCTCAGCGTGCAGGTACGCTGACGCTCCTTCCCGTAAAAACTGCCGTAACCGTAGTGCCGGGTGAACTGAACGTCGCCAACAGTGCTTACGTCGTCGATACTCTGGCCCGCGCCTGCGATGGCTGCCTGAACGGGGAGTTTGCCGCACTGATTACCGGGCCGGTCAACAAAAGCGTGATTAACGATGGCGGTATCCCGTTTACCGGCCACACCGAATTCTTTGCCGATCGCAGCCACTGCGATCGTGTAGTGATGATGCTGGCTACCGAAGAACTGCGCGTTGCGTTGGCGACCACGCATTTGCCCCTGCTTGCCGTGCCAAACGCTATTACGCAGCAGAGCCTGTTTGAAGTGATCACCATTCTCGACAGCGATCTGAAAAGCAAATTTGGCATCAAGCAGCCGCAGATCTACGTGTGCGGTCTGAACCCGCATGCCGGGGAAGGCGGCCATATGGGGCGTGAAGAGCTGGATGTGATCATTCCAGCCCTGGATATCCTGCGCCGCCGTGGCATTAACCTGATTGGCCCATTACCTGCAGACACCCTGTTCCAGCCTAAATACCTGCAACATGCAGATGCCGTGCTGGCGATGTATCACGATCAGGGTCTGCCAGTGCTAAAATACCAAGGGTTTGGCCGAGCAGTGAATATCACGCTCGGTTTGCCTTTTATCCGTACCTCGGTCGACCATGGTACCGCGTTGGAACTGGCTGGCACCGGCACCGCCGATGCAGGCAGCTTCAAAACGGCCTTAAATCTCGCCATTAAAATGATAATTAATTGTAATGAATAATAGAGTCCACCAAGGGCACTTTGCCCGCAAACGCTTTGGACAGAACTTTTTAACCGATCAGTTTGTCATTGATAGCATTGTCTCGGCCATTCATCCTCAGCCGGGTGAAGCCGTGATTGAGATCGGCCCAGGCCTGGGCGCACTGACCGAACCGGTTGGTGCACGTATGGATCGCATGACGGTGATCGAGCTGGATCGCGATCTGGCCGCTCGTCTGGCCACGCATCCACAGCTGAAAGACAAACTGACGATCCACCAGCAAGATGCCATGACGGTGAATTTCGCCGAATTGGCAGCAGAAGCCGGCCAGTCGCTACGCGTGTTCGGCAACCTGCCGTATAACATTTCGACGCCGTTGATGTTCCACCTTTTCAGCTATACTTCCGCTATACACGACATGCACTTCATGTTGCAAAAGGAAGTGGTAAACCGCCTGGTGGCTGGCCCGAACAGCAAAGCTTATGGGCGACTCACCGTGATGGCGCAATATTATTGCAACGTTATACCGGTGCTGGAAGTGCCGCCTACTGCGTTCGCTCCACCACCTAAAGTTGATTCTGCCGTGGTCCGCTTGGTACCGCACCGCGTGATCCCTCATCCCGTGGGGGATGTCCGCATGCTAAGCCGTATCACTACTCAGGCATTTAACCAGCGCAGGAAAACCATCCGTAACAGCCTGGGCGATCTGTTCACCCCAGAGCAACTGACGGAACTCGGCGTCGATCCGGCGCTCAGAGCAGAAAATATTTCTGTGGCGCAGTACTGCAAGCTGGCAAACTGGCTTTCAGCGCAGCAGCAATAAGGAGTAGTCGTCATGATTGATTCGCCTCGCGTATGTATTCAGGTACAAAGTATTTATGTGGAATCACAATCGATACCTGAGGAAGAGCGTTACGTTTTCGCTTATACCATCACCATCCGTAATCTGGGGCGTTTCGACGTGCAACTCTTGGGGCGTTACTGGTTGATTACCAACAGTAATGGCCGCCAGACTGAAGTTCAGGGCGAAGGGGTGATCGGCGAACAGCCGGTTATCCAGCCCGGCTGCGAGTTTCAATATACCAGCGGTGCCGTTCTCGAAACGCCGCTGCTGGGCACCATGGAAGGGCACTACGAAATGGTTGATCACCAAGGTCAAACCTTCCGCACCGCCATTCCCGTGTTCCGTTTAGCCATTCCAGCGTTGATTCATTAATATGTCGACTTATCTTATCGGCGATATCCATGGCTGTTTCGAAGAGTTGCAGGCACTGTTAGCCCAGGTTTCTTTCGATCCACAGCACGACCAACTGTGGCTGACTGGCGATCTGGTCGCCCGTGGCCCCGCTTCGCTTGAAGTGCTGCGCTACGTGCGTTCACTCGGGCCCGCCGTGCGTATGGTGCTGGGCAATCACGATCTGCATCTGCTGGCCGTGTATGCCGGTATCAGCCGCAACAAACCGAAAGATCTGCTCACTCCGCTGCTGGAAGCCCCCGATCGGGACGAACTGATCAATTGGCTGCGGCGTCAGCCAGTGCTACAGGTGGATGATGAGCGCAAGCTGATCATGGGCCATGCCGGTATCACCCCGCAGTGGGATATCGATACCGCACAAATATGCGCGCGTGAGGTAGAGGCCGTATTGAGCAGCGACAGCTACCCGCTGTTTCTGGATGCCATGTACGGCGATATGCCGAACAACTGGAGCACCGATCTGAGCGGTTTGGCCCGCTTGCGCTTCAGTACCAATGCCCTGACCCGCATGCGCTATTGCTTCCCGAACGGTCAGCTGGATATGATCTGCAAAGATGCTCCCGGCAGTGCTCCCCCGCCGTTGAAACCCTGGTTTGAGCTGCAGCGCAAAGTCTCCCCTGAGTACACCATTATTTTTGGTCACTGGGCTTCGCTGGAAGGTAAAGGCACGCCAGAAGGCGTTATCGGGCTGGATACTGGCTGCTGCTGGGGAGGTAATCTCACGCTGTTGCGCTGGGAAGACAAACAGTACTTTACTCAACCTTCCAACCGCCGTGAAACCTGCGAGGGTGACGACGGGCTGGCAGCATCATAAGATTCAGGCTCAGGCTGGGGCACCAAACGCTGTGCCCCACGCTGATTAACGGCGTTCCAGGATCTCAAAGCAATAACCGTGAGAGTTCAGTTCATCAGCGTCATGGAACTCACTGAATGAGGTTTCCCATTCATCCGGTTCATAATCCGGGAAGTGAGTATCACCCTCAACTTCAGCGTCGATGTGCGTCAGGTACAACCGATTGGCGCGAGACAGGAACTGGCTATAAACCCGGCCCCCGCCCATCACCATCACTTCTTCCACCGGGCCAGCCGCAGCCAGCGCTTCATCCAGAGAAGTCACCCAGGTCACATCGGCTGCGTGACCAGGCTGGCTACTTAAAACGATATTATGGCGGCCCGGCAGTGGGCGGCCAATAGACTCAAAGGTCTTACGACCCATAATAACCGGCTTATTCAACGTATTACGTTTAAACCACGCCAAGTCTGCTGGCAAATGCCACGGCATGGCGTTTTCCATACCAATTACGCGATCCGCCGCCAAGGCAGCGATCAGGCTGATAATCATTGTTTAACCCTGTATAGGCAGCAAAATTGCTCACACTATACGGAAACCCCCTGCAACCGTCGATAGGCTAATCATCTAATATGAATATATAAGACGGGTCTTATAATTTTCACTAATACCTAACCTTATCTCACCGATTAATGTCAGGCCGGTGCTAAACAGCGGCCTGACATTGCGCCACGCCTCACACTCCTGGGCGTTTCCGATACAGCCATAACCCTGGCACCGACAGGCCAATCGACAGCGCTCCCACAATAAAACAGGCCTTGAGGAAGTTGGATATCATTACTGACATCAATGCTTCGCTGTAACCCAGGTGCGAAATCTCCACCACGCTAATCATTGCGGTATAGGCTGAAATGCCGGGGAACATCGGGATAACTGCTGCAACGGTGAATACCTTCGGGTGAGCCAGCAACCAGCGTGACCACTGGATCCCAATAATACCGATCAGGATAGCCGCCAAAAACGAAGCCCATTCGATATTCATGCCAACGTGCATCATCAGCATACGCGAACCATGGCCCACCGCGCCAAGCAGGGCACAATAGCGCAGCGCGCGCGCTGGCACGTTAAACACCATGGCAAAGCCCAGCGCTGGCACCGCCGCCAGCAACATATCCTGCAAAAGTGCCCACAACAGACTCATGACCACCCCCGCAGATCCCACATGGACATCGCCATGACCACACCGATACAGGTCGCCAGCGTCAGCAAACTGGCCATCGCCCAGCGTGCCAGCCCGGTATTCACATGGCCTTTAAACATATCGGCTACCGCGTTAATCAGCGGGAATCCTGGCACCAGGAGCAAAACGCTGGCTGCCATCGCCACGCTCGAAGTCTGGTTAAACACCGGTAGCCGCAACAATAAGCCAGAAACCGACGTGGCGACGAACGCCGTCAGGCAAAAGTTAATCAGCGGGTTCATATGACGGGCCGTAAGCATCTGGCGGACAAACATCGCCACTCCACTGGCCAGAAAAGTCACCGCGAATGCATCTGCTCCGCCACCATTAAGCACGCTGAAACAGCCGCACGACAGTGCCACCATCAGCACCACCAGCCCACGCGGATAACGCAACGGGCGGATCTTGTCAAAACGCCGTGCCACATCCTGAGCATCAGCCAAACGGTGCTCTGCGAGGATCACAATATGCTGCACCTCGGTGACGATCTGCATATTGATACCGCGATCGACGTTTTTACGCGTGGTCGTCAGGCAAGCATCATTACTGATAGTGGTCAGCACCACAGCATTGGCCGAAATCGAGCTTTCCACACTGTTCATCCCGAGTGCCAAACCGAGACGGGTTGATAACTGTTCCACCACCATGCTTTCCGCACCATGCTGCAACAACAGCAATGCGCACTGAATACACAGGCGGGTTATGTCACGCTGCTGCCGGTGTACACCTGGCATTTCACTGTTCAATTCCTGCTTCATATTCCCCAACCACCTCCCCTGAGTGAACGTGCATCATATAACCAAAGATGCCCCCAATAGGTTGATGCGCATCAGGGGGAATCGTGTTATTACCAGCGCTTTTATAGCCAAAACCATTCAAGTTGCTTGCAGTCAGACAATCGAAGGGGCTAGAGGAAACCCAAATTTACCTTTGGCCCCTTCCTGATGGAAAAGGGCCAAACCATCATTATCTTTTCGCTTCTACCACTTCGTCCTCGGGGGCTTTGCCGTCAATACTGCCGCGCCAGCCAGCCTGTTGATCATGCGCCAAACGCCGCTGATCCTGTTCGATAGCCGCCGACAGCATCTCTTTCGCCCGCTGCAAACTGGCGATGCGGAACGCGGTATCCTGATAATTCTCCAGCGTATCCTCCAGCATCTTCAGATTATAGCGGCGGAAAGTATCAGCCTTCTCGCGCGCTTCATAAGCATCCAGCCCCAGTAATTCCAACGTTTCACGCCCAATGCGCAACGAACTTTCAAAGGTTTCACGCTCCAGACTTTCTACCCCCAACTGCCGCAATTGATACCAATGATCCACATCGCGCGCACGCGCCACTATTTTCAGGTGCGGAAAATGATGTTTCGCCAGTTCCGTCAATTGCAGGTTGGCTGCCACATCATCAATGGCGTTGATCAAGATTTTGGCCCGCGCCGCGCCTGCCGCCTCCAGCAGATCTACGCGCGTGGCATCACCATAAAACACCTTGGTACCAAATTTGCGCAGCGTTTCAATATGATCGGGATCGTGATCCAACACCACGGTCCGCACGCCGTTAGCCAACAACATACGGCCTGCGATCTGGCCAAAGCGGCCAAACCCGGCGATGATCACGCTGGCATTGTCTTCGTCGATCTCGTCTGCCGGGCGATCGTCTTTTGGCACATTCTTTTCTAAAGAGGCAGCGATCACCAGCAGTAGCGGCGTCGCCGCCATTGAAAGCGCCACCGCCAGCGTCAGCGCTTTAGCCCATTCCTGCGGTAAAACCCCTGCCATCTGCGCGGCACCAAAGATCACAAAGGCAAATTCACTGCCCTGCCCCAACAAAATGGCAAACAGCCCACGCTGGCGCTTCGGCACGCCAAGGAGCGGTGCCACCAGCCACAGCAGCAACGCTTTCAGCAACATGAAACCCAGCAACAATGAGGCGATCAACAGCGGGTGATGGAACAGGGTACCAAAATCAATCGACATCCCAACGCCAATAAAGAACAAACCAAGCAGCAATCCTTTAAACGGCTGAATGTCGCTTTCCAGCGCATGACGATATTCGGAACTCGCCAGCAGCACGCCAGCAAGAAAAGCGCCCATCGCCATCGAAAGGCCAGCCATTTCCAACAAGATACCGAAGCCAAACACCAGAAACAGTGCCACGGCGCTGAAGACTTCGCGCATTCCAGACCGCGCAACAAAATGCAGCAATGGCCGGGTCACATAGCGCCCCAGCAAGATCACCATCACCAATGCACCAACCACTTTAGCGGCAGACAGCGCAAAAGCCCCTAAAGTGGTAGCTGCGCCGCTGCTAGCCAGCAATGGAATCATCGCCACCAGCGGGATCGCCGCAATATCCTGAAACAGCAATACCGCAAACGCGCTGCGGCCAATCGGCGCTGGGGTTAAATTACGTTCACTCATTGCCTGCATGGCAATGGCCGTTGAAGACAGTGCCAACGTGAGCCCAATCAGCAGCGCCACTTTCCCGTCCAGCCCGAGAAAGTAACAGAAAACGCTTAACACCAGCCCACAGCCCACCATCTGGATAATGCCACCGCCGAATACCGCCGCGCGTAACGTCCACAAGCGCCGTGGATCCAGCTCCAGGCCGATGATAAACAGCATCAATACCACACCGATTTCGGCAAAGGTCAAGATCGATTCAGCATCTGAAACCAGCTTCAGCCCCCAAGGGCCGATAATGCAGCCAGCAATCAGGTAACCCAGCACCGACCCCAAGCCGAACCGCACCGCAATCGGCACGAACAGCGCGGCGGCACCAAGATAGATCAGCCCTTCAATCATCATAGAGTGATTATCCATGAGCAGGCTCCTGATTTGCCGCAGGTTCGCTGTGCTCCATCAGATATTGCACCAACCGCTGGCGGTAAGCCTCGCCAGCCGCAATCAGCGCCGGTTCATTACAGGTGAAAGTGTTATGTACCGCAAAGTAAGGCTGCCACTTCATTCCACAATAAATGGCCGTGGCCTGCAGCGGTTGGGCCAATGCGGCAAAGTTGGGGTAATCACCCAGTTCAAAATGCTGTTCATCGCCACCACTGGTCACCGCCCACAGGCACTCTTTACCCACCAGTGCGTTGCCATCGTGACCATAAGCCCAACCGTGTTCCAACACTTTGTCGATCCACAGTTTCAGCAACGGCGGCAAGCTGTACCACTGCATAGGATGTTGCAGCACCACCATATCGGCCTGCTCTAACGCCCGCTGTTCGGCGCTGATATCGATATTGAAATCTGGGTATAGCTCATACAGCGAACGGATTTCCACACCGGGAATGTCTTTTACCGCCTGCAACAATCGTTGATTGGCATGAGAATGCCGGGGATAAGGATGGGCGTAAATAATCAGGATCATGTGGCTCTCGTCGTTTCGTGCCTTATATCAAGCTTATATCGTGACAGTTTGGGGTGGGATTAATAGCGGAAATTTTTATTGAGAGTGAGCAAATTGCTTGATAGAGAAAAGAGAAAGGGCGGGTTGTTCCCGCCCTTTGGCCCCAATCTGCAACGCCTTGAGTAATAGCGTGCTTACTTGATACGCGCGTGCAGCTCCTGCACCGAAGTGACCTGCTCGGTAGGATCCGCCTTCAACGCCATCGCCGTAGCAAAACCACCGTTAAGTGTGGTGTCGTAATGCACTTTGTATTGCAGCGCGCTGCGGCGAATCAGCTTGGAATCCTCAATCGCCTGGCGGCCTGCTGTAGTATTAACGATGTAGGTGTACTCGCCATTCTTGATGCGATCCTGAATGTGCGGGCGGCCTTCATGCACCTTGTTGACCAAGCGTGGGTTAATCCCTGCTTCGCCTAACACTACGGCAGTACCGTGAGTCGCATCCAGTTCAAAGCCCTGTTTCAGCAGGCTGGCGGCCAGATCCACCACGCGGGCTTTATCACCTTCACGCACCGACAGCAGTGCACGGCCCTGCTTTTTCATCCCAGAGTTGCTACCCAGCATCGCTTTGGAGAAAGCCTCGGCAAAGGTGCGGCCAACGCCCATCACTTCCCCCGTCGAGCGCATTTCCGGCCCCAGGATCGGGTCGACGCCAGGGAATTTGTTGAACGGCAGCACCACTTCTTTCACCGAGTAATAGGGCGGGATAACCTCTTCGGTCACGCCTTGCTCAGCCAACGATTTGCCAGCCATCACGCGTGCTGCCACTTTCGCCAACGGCACGCCGGTCGCTTTGGAGACGAAGGGTACGGTACGTGCCGCACGCGGGTTGACTTCGATCAGGTAGACTTCGTTGTTTTTCACCGCAAACTGCACGTTCATCAAACCACGTACCTGCAACTCAAACGCCAGCTTTTCAACCTGCTGACGCATCACGTCCTGAATATCTTTGCTCAGGGTGTAAGCAGGCAGTGAACACGCGGAGTCACCGGAGTGTACACCTGCCTGTTCGATGTGCTCCATGATGCCGCCGATCAGCACGCGTTCGCCGTCACAGATGGCATCAACGTCCACTTCTATCGCATCATCCAGGAAGCGATCCAGCAGCACCGGGGCGTCGTTAGACACGCTGACCGCATTCTGGAAGTAACGACGCAGGTCGACTTCGTCATAAACGATCTCCATTGCGCGGCCACCCAACACGTAGGACGGGCGCACCACCAGCGGATAACCGATGCCAGCGGCTTTCTCGACCGCCTGCTCAATGGTGGCAACAGTAGCGTTAGCCGGTTGCTTCAGGCCCAAGCGATTAACCGCCTGTTGGAAACGTTCACGGTCTTCAGCACGGTCAATCGCATCCGGGCTGGTACCGATAATTGGTACGCCTGCGGCTTCCAGCTCACGCGCCAGCTTCAGCGGCGTCTGGCCACCATACTGCACGATCACACCTTTTGGCTTCTCAATGCGCACGATTTCCAGCACGTCTTCCAACGTCACCGGCTCAAAGTACAGGCGATCCGAGGTGTCGTAATCGGTAGAAACGGTTTCCGGGTTACAGTTGACCATGATGGTTTCGTAACCGTCTTCGCGCAGCGCCAGCGAGGCATGTACACAGCAGTAATCGAATTCGATCCCCTGGCCGATACGGTTCGGGCCACCGCCCAGCACCATCACTTTCGGGCGATCGTTGGTTGGGTTGGATTCACACTCTTCTTCATAGGTGGAATACATATACGCGGTGTCGGTAGCGAATTCAGCCGCACAGGTATCCACACGTTTGTAGACCGGGTGCAGATTGAAGCTGTGGCGCAGCTTGCGGATTTCGTTTTCCGAAACCCCCACCAGCGTAGCCAGGCGCGCATCGGCAAAGCCTTTACGCTTCAAGGTGCGCAGGAACTCGGCGTTCAGGCCGTTAATACCGGCCTCAGCCACCTGCTCTTCCAAACGTACCAGCTCTTCGATCTGTACCAGGAACCAGCGATCGATATTGGTCAGGTTGAACACGCCGTCTACAGACATCCCGGCACGGAAAGCGTCGGCGATGTACCAGATACGATCAGAACCGGCATCTTTCAGTTCGCGGCGGATCTTGGTCAGCGCTTCTGGATCGTCCAGGCTGACTTTCGGATCAAAACCGGTCGCACCCACTTCCAGGCCACGCAGCGCTTTCTGTAGGGATTCCTGCTGGGTGCGGCCAATCGCCATCACTTCACCGACCGACTTCATCTGGGTGGTCAGGCGATCGTTGGCGCCAACAAATTTCTCGAAGTTAAAACGAGGAATTTTGGTCACCACGTAGTCGATAGACGGCTCAAAGGACGCCGGAGTACGGCCCCCGGTGATGTCATTCATCAGTTCGTCGAGGGTGTAACCCACCGCCAGCTTGGCGGCAATTTTAGCAATCGGGAAACCGGTGGCTTTTGATGCCAACGCGGAAGAACGGGACACGCGCGGGTTCATTTCGATCACAATCAGGCGGCCAGTTTTCGGGTTTACCGAGAACTGCACGTTGGAGCCACCGGTCTCAACGCCGATTTCGCGCAGCACCGCCATCGAGGCGTTACGCATGATTTGGTATTCTTTGTCGGTCAGCGTCTGCGCCGGGGCCACGGTGATGGAGTCACCAGTATGGATACCCATCGCGTCGATGTTTTCGATCGAGCAGACAATGATGCAGTTGTCGTTCTTATCCCGCACCACTTCCATTTCATACTCTTTCCAACCGATCAGCGACTCATCGATCAGCAGCTCTTTGGTCGGCGACAGATCCAGGCCGCGTTCACAGATCTCTTCAAACTCTTCGCGGTTGTAAGCGATACCACCGCCAGTGCCGCCCATGGTAAAGGATGGGCGGATAATGCACGGGAAGCCGACGTCAGCGGCCACCGCCAGCGCTTCTTCCATATTATGGGCAATACCGGAACGGGCGGTATCCAGGCCGATTTTCTTCATCGCGATGTCGAAACGGCGGCGATCTTCCGCTTTATCGATAGCATCTGCGGTCGCACCAATCATCGTCACGCCGAACTCGGCCAGCACGCCTTGGCGCTCCAGTTCCAACGCACAGTTCAGCGCCGTCTGGCCGCCCATGGTCGGCAGCACCGCATCCGGGCGCTCCTTTTCGATGATCTTACGCACCACTTCCCAGTGAATCGGCTCGATATAGGTTGCATCGGCCATTTCCGGGTCGGTCATGATGGTTGCCGGGTTAGAGTTGACCAGAATCACGCGGTAACCCTCTTCACGCAGCGCTTTACACGCCTGGGCACCAGAGTAGTCGAACTCACACGCCTGGCCGATAACGATCGGGCCAGCGCCGAGGATCAGGATGCTTTTTATATCAGTACGTTTTGGCATTTTTATGGCTCCTGATTATTTGGCGTTGGAACGGTATGTCTCAATCAGTTCGATAAAGTGATCGAACAGCGGCGCAGCATCGTGCGGGCCAGGGCTGGCCTCTGGGTGCCCCTGGAAGCTGAATGCCGCTTTGTCGGTGCGGTGGATCCCTTGCACCGTGTGGTCGAACAGGGATTTATGTGTGACGCGCAGCGTGGCTGGCAGATTGTTTTCATCTACTGCAAACCCGTGGTTCTGCGCCGTGATCATCACGGTATTGTTATCCAGATCTTTGACCGGATGGTTACCGCCGTGATGGCCGAGCTTCATTTTCACGGTTTTCGCCCCGCTGGCGAGCGCCAACAGTTGATGACCCAGGCAAATACCAAAGACCGGAATATCGGTTTCCAGGAACTGTTTGATGGCGGCAATCGCGTAATCACACGGTTCCGGGTCACCCGGGCCGTTGGACAGGAAGATGCCGTCCGGATTCATTTTCAGCACCGCTTCGGCGGAAGTTTGTGCAGGCACCACTGTCAGGCGGCAGCCGCGATCCACCAGCATGCGCAGGATGTTGCGTTTGGCACCAAAATCGTAGGCCACCACATGGTAGGGCAATTCGCTCGCCGCTTTAGCTTCTGGTAGCTCGCCTTCCAGGGTCCAACTGCCCTGTTGCCAGGCATAGGCTTCTTTGGTAGTGACCTCTTTCGCCAGATCCATACCTTTCAGGCCAGGGAAAGCGTTAGCCTTCTGCAGTGCCAATTCAGCATTGGTCACATCACCGGCAATAATACAGCCGTTTTGTGCGCCCTTTTCGCGCAGCAAGCGGGTCAGTTTACGGGTATCAATATCGGCGATCGCCACGATGTTGTTGCGCTTGAGATACTCGGCAAGGCCTTCTTCGTTGCGGTAGTTGCTGGCAATCAGTGGGAGGTCACGAATGACGAGGCCTTGAGCATGAACAGCGGAGGATTCTTCGTCGGAAGCATTGGTGCCGACATTGCCGATATGGGGATAAGTAAGAGTAACGATCTGGCGGGAGTAGGAAGGATCAGTGAGGATTTCTTGATAGCCGGTCATCGACGTATTGAAGACCACTTCCCCCACTGCCGTCCCTTCTGCCCCGATGGCCCGACCGTGGAATTGGGTTCCGTCTTCCAGAACCAATAGCGCTGACTTAATCAAAACACCCTCCAAGGAATAATCAATCATAATATTTGCATATTAATTCAGATTTACCGCCTAAATCAATGCAAAAACAGCCCTCAGGGCTAATTTTTGGCAAATTGGGCGCATTTTAATGATGGGCATCTTGCTTGTCTACTCAAAGCTCCATTTTTTATCGTATTTTTGCGAACCTCATAGCTTTCCAGGCTCTACACCGACAAAAACATACGCAAACTTGGGCTAGTAAACGGTTGCGAGGCACAATGATAGAAAAAACCCATACCAGCTGCGCAAATGCGGCCTCAATGAACAGAAAGAGGAGAAAACAGGATAGAAACCAAAAGATAACTGATAAAAAATCAGATCATGACCGAAAAACCAGACGTAACGCCAATAATCAAGGTTAAAAAAAAGGACAATAATATTATTGCCCAATTATCATAGCACTATGATCAACACAACCACATCACGATGGTATGCAAAAAATTATAACTGGTCTAAATCGAGAACATTCCCCATATCAAACAGTCCTTTTTGCTGCTTAGCAAGCCAATCTGCCGCACGCACGGCACCGTTGGCAAAAGTCATGCGACTTGATGCTTTATGGGTAATTTCCACCCGCTCGCCGATATCAGCAAACATGGCGGTATGCTCACCAACAATATCCCCTGCGCGTATTGTGGCAAAACCAATGCTCTTTGGATCGCGCTCACCAGTGTAGCCAACACGCTGATAAACAGCACATTCCTTTAAATCACGCCCCAAAGCCCCAGCGATCGCTTCGCCCATCGCCAGCGCCGTGCCGGAAGGAGCATCAACTTTGTGGCGATGGTGGGCTTCGACAATTTCAATATCAGTATAGTCGCCCATCACTTTAGCGGCTTTTTCCAACAATTTGAGCATCACATTGACGCCAACGCTGAAATTGGCCGCAAACACAATGCCAATCTGCTGTGCAGCGTCACGAATCGCTACTTTGCCAGCCTCATCAAAACCCGTGGTGCCGATTACCATGTCTTTATTATGCGCCACGCAAAATGCCAGATGCGCTAATGTGCCTTCCGGGCGGGTGAAATCGATCAGAATGTCGAAGTCATTAGCCACCTGTTCCAAGCTGTCGCTGACGGTAACGTCCAATGCTCCGATCCCGGCCAGTTCACCTGCATCGGTTCCCACCAGGCTTGAACCGGGGCGCTCCAATGCAGCGCCTAACACCACACCTTGCGCCTGATGCACCGCCTGAATCAATTGACGCCCCATGCGCCCACCGGAACCCGCAATCGCGATACGGATCTGTGAATCAGTCATACTCTTCTCTCTTCTTGATTTTGTGCTCATCTCACGAGCCTGAGGTTCAGATTAACTGCGCCACCTGATCACTGCCAGAGTATTTAACGCAGAATTAGAAAATTATGATATCCCGATACAGTTATCAGTAACGCTATCAATTGATTAACAATCAGGCAAGCAGATGAAATTACATAATTATGCATTTAGATGAATACCTGTTCAGAGACTGAAAGACAAAACGGGGAGCCGAAGCTCCCCGTTGTTTAACCGCGCCGATGGTACTCAATCGACCTGCTTGATATCCATCCGCAGCTCTTTCGGCACTTCAAACACAATGCTCTCTTCACGACCACTTAGCTCATGAACATCCTGACCGCCCAAGGCTTTCAAGCGGCTGATAACGTCTTGAACCAGCACGTCTGGCGCAGAAGCGCCCGCCGTCACACCCACGTTAGCCGCATCTTTCAGCCAGGATTCCTGAATATCTGCCGCCGAATCGATCAGGTAAGCCGGTTTACCCACGCGCTGTGCCAATTCAGCCAAGCGGTTAGAGTTGGAAGAGTTTTTTGACCCCACCACCAGCACCACATCAGCATCGCTCGCCAAATTCCGCACCGCTTCCTGGCGATTGGTTGTGGCATAGCAGATATCGTCTTTGCGTGGCCCGATAATATTCGGGAAGCGCTTGCGCAACGCATCGATCACTTCGGAAGTATCATCCACCGACAGCGTGGTCTGCGTCATAAAGCACAGGTTACCTTCGTTCTTCACCTGCAACTGCCAGACATCTTCCGGCGACTCGACCAGGTACATTCCCCCTTGCGGGTTACTGTACTGGCCCATGGTGCCTTCCACTTCCGGGTGCCCGGCGTGGCCGATCAGAATAGCCTCGGTGCCTTTACGGCTGGCACGGGCCACTTCCATATGCACCTTGGTCACCAGCGGGCAGGTGGCATCGAACAGCATGGTCAGCTCACGCGCTTTCGCTTCGGCACGTACCGCCTGAGAAACCCCATGCGCGGAGAAGATCAGGATCGAACCGTCCGGCACTTCCGAGATCTCTTCAATAAACACCGCGCCGCGATCGCGCAGGCTGTCTACCACATAGCGGTTATGCACCACTTCATGCCGCACATAAATCGGTGCGCCGTAAATCTCCAGCGCGCGCTCCACAATGCTGATCGCACGATCAACCCCAGCACAGAAACCGCGTGGGTTAGCCAGCAATATTTGCATGCGTTTCCTCCTGCTGCGGGTCGATCTCCAGCACTTCAATATCAAAGGTGACCGGATGCCCCGCCAACGGATGGTTAAAATCAACGGTGATAGAATCTTCCGCCACTTCGCGCACTACACCAGGCATTTCGCTACCATCAATGGCGGTAAACAGCATGATGGTTCCCACCTCTGGCACGCCCGTTTCAGCAAAATCACGGCGTGAGAAGAACTGGATCAGATCCGGGTTCTGTGTGCCGAATGCCGCTTCCGGTTGCAGAGTGAAAAAGCACTTGTCGCCTGCCTGCAAACCCATCAGTTGCTGCTCCAAGGGTGCCGACAGGCTGCCATCACCCAAACGGAACAGCGCAGGCTTGCCATTGCCACGGGTAGATTCTGCCGTCGAGCCATCTGCCAGTTTCAGCGTAAAATGCACCAGTACAGCGCTGTTGCTGTTAACCTGAGCCTTCATATTACTTACCTTCGCTCTTCGCGCTTTTCTTCGCTGGCAGAAAACCTTCCAGCACGATCATCGCTGCACCAACGCAGATAAAACTGTCGGCCAGGTTGAAAGTTGGGTAATGCCAGTTACCGATATAGAAATCGATAAAATCCACGACAAACCCATGCCACAGGCGATCAAACAGGTTACCGAGCGCGCCACCAACGATCAGAGCATAAGCGATATTGCTCAGCTTCTGCTGTGCGCTGTTGCGGTACATCATCACCAGCAGGGTCACCACAATAGCAACAGCAATCCCGGCAAAGAACCAGCGTTGCCAACCACCGTGATCCGCCAGGAAACTGAACGCCGCACCGTAGTTACGTGCATAGTACAGGTTGAATGACGGGAACAACGGCTGGGTTTGACCCAGCACGAAGTTACTCAGGATCCAGTGTTTGCTGGCCAGATCCAGCGCCAGCACCACAACTACCAGCCAAAGCCAGCGCAAGCCGGTCGAACTTATCGGTCTACTCATCAGTCGCTCATTCATCAGGCATTCAGTTATCAGGCAAAATTACGCTTTTCACCGTCACCAGCGACGTTGGTGACACAACGGCCACAGAGCTCCGCATGTTCTGCCACTTGGCCGATATCGGTAGTGTAATGCCAGCAGCGTGGGCACTTCTCGCCTTCCGCAGTGCTGAACGCGATTTTCAGCCCTTTCAGCAACTCGCTGGGTTGCGCGTCTGCCGGAGCATCCGCCAGCGGAGCCACATTGGCCCCTGAGGTCAGCAGCACAAAACGCAATTCATCCTGCAGGCTGTTCAGGCGTGCTGCCAGATCGTTGTCCGCATACAGAGTCACTGCCGCTTCCAGCGAACCACCGATGCGCTTATCCGCACGCGCCTGCTCCAGCACTTTGTTGACTTCACCACGCACTTTCAGCAGATCTTCCCAGAAGGCATCGTTCATGCTTTCGCCTTCGGCCAACCCAAACAGGCCAGCGTACCACTCTTCGGTAAACACATATGGCGCGCGTTTACCTGGCAGGAAGCCCCAGATTTCATCGGCGGTAAAGGACATGATCGGTGCCATCCAGCGCACCATCGCTTCGGCAATGTGGAACAACGCAGTCTGGCAGCTACGGCGAGCGACGCTGTCGCTCTTCGCGGTGTACTGGCGATCTTTGATGATATCCAGATAGAAAGAGCCCATCTCGACCGAGCAGAACTGCATCAGGCGCTGTACGACTTCGTGGAAATCGTAGTTGGCATAAGCCTGTTCGATATCCTGCTGCGCTGCCAATGCACGACCCACCGCCCAGCGATCCAGCACCACCATCTCGTCCGCTGCTACGCAATCGGTGCTGGGATCAAACCCGTTCAGGTTCGCCAGCAGGAAACGCGCGGTATTGCGGATACGGCGATAAGAGTCGGCGGCACGCTTGAGGATCTCGTCAGAAACCGCGATCTCGCCGGTATAATCGGTAGAAGCCACCCACAGACGCAGAATGTCGCCACCCAGTTTGTCCATCACATCCTGCGGGCTGACGGTGTTACCGATGGATTTGGACATCTTGCGGCCCTGACCATCCACGGTGAAACCGTGGGTCAGCACTTCTTTATAAGGGGCCTTACCTTTCATGGCGGTCGAGATCATCAAGGATGACATAAACCAGCCGCGATGCTGGTCAGAGCCTTCCAGATACATATCGGCACCGTGGCCATTGAACTCAGGGCGCACATCCACGACCGAGGAATGGGTTGAACCAGAGTCAAACCACACGTCCAGCGTGTCGGGCACTTTCACGTAGTCAGCCGCTTCAGCGCCAAGGATGTCGGCGGCGTCCAGATCCCACCACGCCTGGATCCCATCCTGCTCAACGCGTTTCGCCACTTCTTCCATCAGTTCAACGCTGCGCGGGTGAAGCTGCTCGGTGTCTTTGTGTACAAACAGCGCCATTGGCACCCCCCAGGTACGCTGGCGTGAGATACACCAGTCCGGGCGGTTTGCCACCATCATTTCAATACGCGCCTGGCCCCAATCCGGGATCCACTTAACGCCTTTGATCTCTTGCAGCGACTGCTGGCGCAGGCCTTTTTGATCCATGCTGACGAACCATTGCGGAGTGGCGCGGAAGATGATCGGCGTCTTGTGGCGCCAGCAGCATGGATAGCTGTGCAGCAGTTTCTCAACGTGCAGTAACCCGCCTTTTTCACGCAGCAGTTCAACGATCAGATCGTTAGCCTTGAACACAAATTTGCCATCCAGAGCTGGATAGGTTCCTGGCAGATAGCAACCGTTCGGGCCAACCGGGTTAGCCACTTCCAGGCCATACTTCTGGCCGATCACGAAGTCGTCCGGGCCGTGACCTGGCGCAGTGTGTACCGCACCGGTACCGGCATCCAGCGTAACGTGATCGCCCAGGATCGCAGGCACATCAAAGCCCATGAACGGATGGGTAAAGCGCATCAGTTCCAGATCGGCCCCTTTACAATCGCCCAGCACAGCCCATTGCGTCACGCCGATGCGCTTCATTACGCTTTCAACCAGATCCGCCGCCAGGATCAGGCATTGGCCATCGATCTGCACCAGTTGGTAAGCCGATTCCGGGTTCAGCGAGATCGCACGGTTAGCAGGCAAAGTCCAAGGTGTGGTCGTCCAGATCACCAGAGAAACCGGGCCATCAACGCTGAACACGCCAAATTTGGCCACAACCGCCGCCACATCCACCGCGTGGAAGGCCACATCGATCGACGGAGAGGTTTTGTCGTAATACTCCACTTCCGCTTCTGCCAGCGATGAACCACAATCGGTACACCAGTGCACCGGTTTGGCACCTTTCAACAGATGACCATTGCTGATGATCTTGCCCAGCGCACGAATGATGTTGGCTTCTGTTTTGAAGTCCATGGTCAGGTACGGATGTTCCCAGTCGCCCAGAACCCCCATACGGATGAAATCTTTCTTCTGCCCAGCGATCTGGTCAGCCGCATACTCACGGCATTTCTGACGGAATTCTGCCGGGGTCAATTTCTCGCCCGGTTTGCCGTACAACTGCTCAACCTTGAGTTCAATCGGCAGACCATGGCAGTCCCAGCCGGGAACGTAAGGCGAGTCAAAACCGGCCATCCCTTTCGACTTGATAATAATATCTTTAAGAATCTTGTTTACGGAGTGACCAATATGCAGGCTGCCATTCGCATACGGAGGGCCGTCATGCAAAATAAAGGATTTCTTGCCTTTCTTGGCGGCACGAATCATCCCATACAGATCCTGCTCATACCAACGTGCTAGCATGCCAGGTTCACGCTTGGCCAGATCGCCGCGCATCGGGAACCCTGTTTCCGGCAAGTTCAGGGTGTTCTTATAGTCACTCATTAGATTCTCGGTTCCGTTTCGGCTATATACCCGTCGTACTTCAAGTTGCAGGTGCGTTGACTCTTCGCTCACCCCAGTCACTTACTCATGTAAGCGCCTGGTGACTCACTGCGTTGCCGCCTTCCTGCAACTCGAATTATTTAGGGTATAGACATTAAATCGGTGTCTGTAGCCCGAAGAATTTCCGGGCCGTCACCACATCATTAGCGATTTGCTGTTTCAACGCATCAAGCGAGGCAAAACGCTGTTCATTACGCAATTTTGCACGGAGCACCACGTCTAAGTGGCATCCATACAGATCCATCACGACATCTAACAGATGGACTTCCAGTTGCTGACGCACGCCAGCAACCGTTGGCCGGGTGCCAATATTGGCCACGCCCGGCAATGGCTCAGGGCCAAGGCCGTAAACATCGACCGCATAAACCCCTTTCACTGGCGCCACCAGGCGCTTGAGCGGCAGGTTGGCGGTGGGGAAACCAATCGTGCGCCCCAGTTCATCGCCATGCACTACGCGGCCTGAAATACTGTAGGGGTGGCCAAGCAGCATTTCAGCAAGCGGCAGATCATCATCACGCAGCGCGTTACGAATCGCTGTGCTGCTGATACGCAACTCACCTTCACGGAAAGTCGGCGTACTGACCACCTCAAAGCCGTATTCTTCCCCGGCTTTCTGCAGCAGGGTGAAATCCCCCACGCGGCCAGCACCAAAGCGGAAATCATCCCCCACCATCAGGAATTGTACGCCCAGCTTTTCTACCAACAGTTCGGCGACAAACGCCTGCGCGGTGTTGGCAGCAAAACGAGGATCGAACTTGACGCACAGCAGGTAATCAACCCCGGCCTGCGCCAGATATTTAGTCTTGTCACGCAAACGCGTGAGACGCGCTGGGGCCTTGTCGGCGGCAAACAGTTCCAGCGGCTGCGGCTCAAAGATCATGACCATCACCGGCAACCCGAGGCGTTGCCCCTGATGCTTTAACTGCTCCAATAGCGCCTTGTGACCGCGATGTATGCCGTCGAAGTTGCCAATGGTAAGCACGCAACCATGGTGGCGCGCTCGGATATTGTGAATGCCGCGAATTAGCTGCATAGCTGACTCAAAACAGTGGAAATCGGCGGATTATACCTTGTACAGCGGTTAAGGTTAACCGGCGATTGTTTCCTTTGATATAGATAGTCATACCATACCGGAGGTTAGCGGCCTTAACTACCCGTTTATCCAGCCTGATCCGGGGTATCTTAACCGACGGTTTTCACGCCAACCCTTTGGCAGCAGCTTGAAAAACCGGGGATAACTCATTGTCAGCCGCCGTTCACAGAATACGCGGTAAAACACATGGCGATTTTTCTCGCGAAACACTGTATTCCCATGGCCGAAGCTGGTAAAATCCTGCGCCATCACAACGTAGCAAGTGCCGCCCGTACAAACGGCGCTTATTTGCACAAATCCATTGACAAACGAAGGCTAAAAGGGCATATTCCTCGGCCTTTGAATTGTCCTCAATAGAATATATTTGGGAGTTGGAACTTGGCTAATATCAAATCAGCTAAGAAACGCGCCATACAGTCTGAGAAACGCCGCAAGCATAACGCTAGCCGTCGCTCAATGGTGCGTACCTTTATCAAGAAGGTAGACGCGGCTATCGCAGCTGGCGACAAAGAAGCAGCACAAAATGCATTCCTCGTAATGCAACCACTTGTGGATCGCCAGGCTGCTAAAGGCCTGATCCACAAAAACAAAGCAGCACGCCATAAGTCAAACTTGACTGCGCGTATCAACGCAATGCAATAAGCCTTACGTTGTCTGCTTGTTAAAAAAACCTGCCTCGGCAGGTTTTTTTACGCCTGTAATTCCTGGTCAGAGGGCAAACAACGCCGAGAAATCTTTGTTGCATACCCGCTGCACCGCCGGGTGCTGGATCATGCGCTCAGCAAAAATGATGTAATACTCTTCCTGCACGCTATCGATGCGGCCAATCTCCACAACATCATCATCGTTATAAGTATCCTGCACATACAGTGTCGGCGCCACGAAGACGGCATTGTGGTACAAACCAAACGCTTTCATTAAAGCCGCATCGTCAAACTCCCCGAGTATTTCGACTTTAATCCCCTGAGTGTTGAACCAGTTGAGCAGTTTGCGCCCCAGCATCGAACGCCGACCAGGGATCAGTAACCGCCGTTGCTCCAAACAGGCCGGGAACGGCAGATCCGGTGCCGGTTGGCGGCAGAAAAAACTGATACTGCATTCTCCCAGTTTCAGCGAAAACAGCCCTTCCTGCTGGCTGGAGTCCACTGGGCAATCCGACAGGATCATATCCAGTTTGTGCTGGCTCAGTTGCTCAAGCAGCATCTCATGTGTGGATTCGAAACAACGCAGGTGGATTTGCTCGTTATCCACCACTGCCGTTTCCAGTACCTGGCTGACCAAACGTTTGGATAACGCATCCGCGACCCCAACATCAAACAACAGGTTGGATTCTTTGCGGTAGTTGACGATATCCAGCATTTCCTGGCTGAGCATGAACATTTTATCGGCATAGCGAAAAACCAGTTGGCCAAGTTCTGAAGGCACCAGCCCGCGCCCCTGGCGCTTGAACAACTTGCCATTGAGCCGCTCCTCCAACGCTTTGATTTGGCCGGTGATGGTTTGTGGCGTAAGGAATAGTGCCTCCGCAGCCCCAACCACCGATCCCGCCTTACAAACCTGCCAGAAGTAATACAGATGGTTAAAATTGATGTGTGACATTCTCACAAGCGACTCTCCTTGGGTTTCTCATCAGCACACGCTTTACCGTGATGAGCGACAAATTCCCTTTCCTTTATGTGTACAGCACAGAGTTAGAAATAGTCGAAGCAGCATGCATACTGTGCTGCTTCGTCCCAGCGCTATTGCCTTCAGCCTCTCCTACGAATAACCCCAAAGGATTATCTGTATCGAGGTAACGTGCAGCGCAGCAAAACATAACCAACCACAGCGGCGCTCGTCGAACCCAAGAGTATTCCCAACTTCGAATAGGTACTGAGAGCCGCATCCGCATCAGCAAACGCCAATGAGGCAATAAAGATCGACATGGTAAAACCAATACCACATAGTACCGCAACAGCGAACACTTGTTTAAATCCAATATCTTGAGGCAACTGCGCAATCCCCAATTTCACTGCCAGCCAGCTAAAAGCGAAAATCCCCAGTGGTTTACCGATAAACAAACCCGCGGCAATCCCCAATGGCAACAGGGAAGTCAATCCGCTCAAGGATACTCCCTGTAACGAAACTCCGGCATTAGCAAATGCGAACAATGGCAAAATCAAGAATGCGACCCAAGGGTGCAATTCATGTTCCAGCGTTTCAGAAGGCGAAGGTTCATTTTTGACCTTCAGCGGGATCATAAAGCCGACAATCACCCCCGCTAGCGTGGCATGTACCCCAGATTTAAGAATTGCTACCCATAACACTAACCCGACAATCATATACAGTGAGGTTTGCCCCACTCCGCGCCAGTTCATCAGCGCCAAAGCGGTAATTGCCGCAGCGGCGACGCCCAACGCCACCATTGACACGTCGTGGGTATAGAACAGCGCAATAATAATAATCACGCCCAAATCGTCGATAATCGCCAGAGCCAGCAGGAAGACCTTCAAACTGGTTGGTACACGATTCCCCAGCAATGCCATAACGCCCAAGGCAAAGGCGATATCGGTCGCTGCCGGGATCGCCCAACCTTGGCGCGTGACCTCATCGGCACCGTTGAACAGCAGATAAACCAGCGCAGGCACTAACATGCCGCCCAACGCGGCGATCGCCGGAAATATGGCTTTATCACGGCCTGCTAATGAGCCTTGTATCAACTCACGCTTAACCTCCAGGCCAACCACCAGGAAAAAGATGGCCATCAGCCCATCGTTGATCCACAGCAACAGCGGCTTCGCAATCTCCAACGAGGAGACTTTGACCATGATGGGTAGATTGAGGAACGCCTGATACAGGGCCTGCATCGGGGTATTAGCCATGATCAGCGCCACGACGGCGGCCACGATCAGAATAATCCCCCCTGCCGCCTCTTGGCGTAAGAATTGACGAATAATATTAGTCACTGTACATCACTCCAGATCTGAACCTAGCGAATATACCCGTCATACTTCAAGTTGCTTGGGTGTTGGCTTCGTTCAGTTGCCACCTACAATCCACTCGAATTATTTTGGGTATACGCCTTAGCGTTGAGACAATGTTATGAGTATAGATGCTGTATCATTTCGAAAAAATAAGTTTATAAGTGCTAAATAGCTCGTTAAATACGATCAATCAGCGGCATTTATCACACTTTTAGTATGGTTATCACGTGAGTAACAGCAATAAAAAAACCCCGGTATTTAAAAACCAGGGTTTTTTAAGGTACCTGCAGAAATGTGCTTAACGCGTCAGGTCGTCAAAAAACTTTTTCACGCCATCGAAGAAGCTTTTCGAGCGCGGGCTGTTTTTATCCCCCGAAGGGCCACCCAGGCTTTCTTCCAGCTCTTTCAGCAACTGCTTCTGCTTATCGTTCAGATTCACCGGCGTTTCTACCACCACGCGGCACAGCAGATCGCCCTGGCTGCCACCACGCACTGATTTCACCCCTTTGCCACGCATGCGGAACAACTTACCCGTCTGGGTTTCAGCAGGAACTTTCAGCTTAACGCGGCCATCAAGCGTCGGCACTTCAATCTCGCCACCTAATGCGGCCATCGCGAAGTTAATCGGCACTTCGCAATACAGGTTATTGCCTTCACGCTCGAAAATCGGGTGTGCCTTCACCTGCACCTGAACGTACAGATCGCCCGCAGGTGCGCCGTGTTCACCCGCTTCACCTTCACCGGCCAAGCGGATACGATCGCCAGTATCAACACCTGCCGGGATTTTCACCGACAGCGTTTTGGATTTTTCTACCCGACCATGGCCATGGCATTTGGTGCAAGGATCTTTGATGATCTGCCCACGCCCATGGCAATGCGGACAAGCCTGCTGCACGGTGAAGAACCCTTGGCGCATCTGCACCTGGCCCTGACCGTGACAGGTTGGGCAGGTGACAGGCGAACTGCCTGGTTTTGCACCGCTACCGTGGCAAGAGTCACACTCTTCCAGCGTTGGAATCCGGATCTCTTTGGTCACACCGCGCACGGCTTCTTCCAGCGTCAGATCCATGTTGTAACGCAGATCTGAACCCCGGCTGGCACGCTGGCGACGCCCACCACCAAAGATATCGCCAAACACGTCACCAAAGATATCGCTGAAATCGGCCCCGCCGCCACCGCCGCCCATACCACCTTGTTCAAAGGCGGCATGACCGTACTGATCGTAAGCAGCACGCTTTTGATCGTCGCTCAGGATCTCGTAGGCTTCCTTGATTTCTTTAAATCTGGCTTCGGCGTCCTTTTCCTGATTGCGATCAGGGTGATACTTCATCGCCAGGCGCTTGTACGCCTTTTTGATCTCACGCTCATCCGCCGTCTTGGCGACGCCGAGCACCTCGTAACAATCTTTCTTCGCCATTATTTCACTTACCCTTAACATGCGTGCACGGGCGTAGAGTTGCCTCGACGCCCGTGCTGGTTTCCGGTTACGGCCTTTGGCCTCACCGTGCCCGCTTAAGGGCGATTATTTTTTGTCTTTAACTTCTTCGAACTCGGCGTCAACCACGTCGTCGTCTTTCTTCGCCGCGTTGTCTGCACCTGCATCAGCACCCTGAGCCTGCGCCTGAGCTTGTGCCATCTCCAGCAGCTTGCCAGAAACCTGCACCAGAGCCTGGGTTTTGGCTTCGATCTCGGCTTTATCTTCGCCTTTAACCGCCGCTTCCAGATCTTTCAGCGCGGCTTCGATCGCCGTTTTGTCTTCGGCTGGCAGTTTATCGCCCGCTTCTTCCAACTGCTTACGGGTACCGTGGATCAGGTGATCCGCCTGGTTACGAGTCTGCACCAGCTCTTCGAACTTACGGTCTGCTTCAGCGTTCACTTCCGCATCGCGTACCATTTTCTGGATTTCTTCTTCGTTCAGACCAGAAGAAGCCTTGATGGTGATCTTCTGCTCACGACCGGTGTTTTTGTCTTTAGCAGACACATGCAGAATACCGTCGGCATCGATGTCGAAAGTCACTTCGATCTGCGCCATACCGCGTGGTGCAGGCTGGATACCGTCCAAGTTGAACTGACCCAATGACTTGTTATCGTTAGCGCGCTTACGCTCACCCTGCAGCACATGGATGGTCACCGCCGCCTGATTGTCTTCGGCAGTCGAGAACACCTGGCTGTGCTTGGTTGGGATAGTGGTGTTTTTGGTGATCAACGGCGTCATCACGCTGCCCATGGTTTCGATACCCAGCGACAGCGGGGTCACGTCCAGCAGCAGAACGTCTTTCACATCACCGGCCAACACGCCGCCCTGAACCGCAGCACCTACGGCAACCGCTTCGTCTGGGTTAACGTCTTTACGTGGTTCTTTACCGAAGAAATCAGCAACTTGCTTCTGAACCATTGGCATACGAGTCTGGCCACCGACCAGAATCACGTCCTGAATGTCAGAAACCGACAGGCCTGCATCTTTCAGAGCCACTTTCAGCGGCTCAATAGAACGCGCAACCAGATCTTCTACCAATGACTCGAGCTTCGCACGGGTCACCTTGATGTTCATGTGTTTTGGACCGGAACCATCTGCAGTGATGTACGGCAGGTTCACGTCGGTCTGTTGAGCAGAAGACAGTTCAATCTTCGCTTTTTCAGCGGCTTCTTTCAGGCGCTGCATCGCCAACGGATCGTTGCGCAGATCCATGCCCTGGTCTTTCTTGAATTCTTCTACCAGGTAGTTGATCAGGCGGCTGTCGAAGTCTTCACCACCCAGGTGGGTATCACCGTTGGTTGCCAATACTTCGAAAGTCTTTTCACCATCAACGTCATCAATTTCGATAATAGAGATATCGAAAGTACCACCACCCAGGTCGTATACCGCGATGGTGCGGTTGCCCACTTCTTTGTCCAGGCCGTAAGCCAGCGCCGCAGCAGTAGGTTCGTTGATGATACGCTTCACTTCCAGACCAGCGATACGGCCAGCATCTTTAGTTGCCTGACGCTGAGCATCGTTGAAGTAAGCAGGAACCGTGATTACCGCTTCAGTTACCGGCTCACCCAGATAATCTTCTGCTGTTTTCTTCATTTTCTTCAGCACTTCAGCAGAGATCTGCGGAGGTGCCATCTTCTGGCCTTTCACTTCCAGCCAGGCATCGCCGTTATCGGCAGCAACGATGCTGTACGGCATGATGGCTTTATCACGCTGTGCTTCGTCGTCCTGGAAACGGCGGCCAATCAGGCGCTTGATCGCAAACAGGGTATTTTGTGGGTTAGTGACAGCCTGACGCTTAGCAGGCTGGCCAACCAGAATTTCACCATCCTGGGTATATGCGATGATTGAAGGTGTGGTGCGGTCGCCTTCGGCATTCTCCAGCACACGCGCCTTACCACCATCCATAATGGCTACACAAGAGTTGGTAGTACCCAGGTCGATACCAATAATTTTGCCCATCTAAACATCTCCACTAATAAATTCATAATCGGTCAGGTTGCTAACCTATATGCGGGCAATTCTTCGTTTTTCAACTGCCCGATATTCCAGTCTTATCCCCTTCAACGTGTGAACTGCAAAACAGATGGCAATTTACAAGCTGAAGGAGATATCCGCGGTTGGCAACTGCGGTTGTCAATAAGATGGGGCCATCCGGAGCAGCATCAAGGGCCTGAGCAAAAAAAATTTCGTTTTTACCCGCTGTCAGATCATTGTTTCCTGCCATGGGGATCATTATGATGCCGCGCGCTCTGATGGAAGCGAGGTTTTTTCGGCCCTTCAGACCATGACCTATACCCAAAATATTTCAAGTGGCTTGAAAGACAGCGGGCATATCCATTTTCGTTAATATTCTGTTATTACAGAGGACATATGCACACCAACAAGTTGGCGAATCCAGGCCCTCTCGGTCTGATGGGCTTCGGAATGACTACCGTCTTGCTGAATCTGCACAATGCGGGCTTTTTCCCACTGACTTCCGTCATTATCAGCATGGGGATTTTCTTCGGCGGTATGGCTCAGATTTTTGCTGGCATTCTTGAATTCAAGAAAGGTAATACCTTCGGTTTGACCGCCTTTACCTCTTATGGCTGCTTCTGGCTGAGCCTGGTGGGGGTTCTCCTGCTGCCGCGTATGGGCTTGGCAGAACCTACCGATGCCACCGTGCTCGGTGTCTATCTGGCGCTGTGGGGCGTCTTCACCCTGTTCATGTTCTTTGGCACGCTGTGCGCCAACCGTGCGCTGCAATTTGTGTTCGCCAGCCTGACGCTGCTGTTTGCCCTGCTGGCGATCGGTAACATCACCGGTAACCACGCCATCCTGACCTTTGCCGGTTATGAAGGGATCATTTGCGGTGCCAGTGCAATTTATCTGGCGATGGCAGAAGTACTCAACGAACAGTTGGGCCGCACCGTCCTGCCAATCGGCAGCGTCACCGCGCCACAAGCAGCGAAAATTACCGCAACCGCCTGATTGATAAAGTCCCATACAAAAAGCCCTGGAGTTTCAACAACGCCAGGGCTTTTTTAACGTTTGGAAACCGAGGTGTTAAAGTCGGCTTTCCCCGTTCAGATCACGGCGCAGGTAGATCCCTAACAGTAACCCGATCATCGACAGCGCCAATACATAGTAAGCCGGTGCCAGTGGCGTTAACCTCATGATTAGCGTCACAAAGATTGGGGTTAATCCACCAAAGATGGCGTAGGCCACATTATAGGAGAATGAGATCCCGCTAAACCGCACTTCTGCCGGGAACGCCCGCACCAGAACATAAGGCACCGCCCCGACGATCCCCACGCTGAACCCCACCAGAGCATAGGTCGCAAACAACATTTCAGGATGCGTGCCTATCGAGTGATAAAACAGCCAACTGCAACCCGCCAGCAACAGACTGCCCACGATAAAAGTCTTGCTGGCCCCGAAACGATCGGCGGCCAAACCTGCCGTAATACAGCCAATCGTCAGCATCACGATGGCAATACTGTTAGCCTGCAATGACAACGCCGGGGCAATAGCGAACTGTTTCTGCAGATAAGTTGGCGTCATCAGGATCACCACCACAATACCCGCCGACAGCAGCCAGGTCAGCAGCATGGATACCGCAACCTCTTTCTTGTGATTGGCGACCACTGACTTCAGCGGTAATTCGTCCGCCAGTGCTTTGCGCGCCTGCATTTCGATAAAGATCGGCGTTTCCTGCAGCCAGCGGCGTAAATACATGGCAAACAAACCAAAAATACCGCCGAGGAAGAACGGAATACGCCAACCGCCGTTGAGGATCGCTTGCTGGCTGAGCGTGGTATTGATCGCAGTTGCGACCAGCGAACCCAGCAGGATACCGGCTGTCAGCCCCGCAGTGAGGGTGCCGCAGGCAAAACCAATACGCTTGCGCGGTACGTGTTCGGCCACAAAAACCCATGCCCCTGGCACTTCACCGCCGATCGCCGCTCCCTGCAATACCCGCATCAGCAGCAGTAACAACGGTGCCGCGATACCGATGCTGGCATAGGTTGGCAACATCCCCATCGCCAGCGTGGGTAACGCCATCAAGAGAATACTCAGTGTGAACATCTTCTTGCGGCCCACCAGATCGCCGAAGTGCGCCATAATGATGCCGCCCAGTGGACGAGCCAGATAGCCCGCTGCAAAAATACCGAAAGTCTGCACCTGACGCAGCCATTCCGGCATATCCGCCGGGAAAAACAGCTCGCCCATTACCGCAGCAAAGAAAACAAAAATGATAAAATCATAAAACTCCAACGCGCCGCCCAAGGCTGCCAGTGTCAGAGTTTTATAGTCTTGCCGGTTCAACCGGCGATTATTGTCGTGGTGCATAAGGTACCGTTAAAGGGAACTGTAACAAGAAAAAAGCACGCCGCTTTTTGTAAACGAATCCTTACTATAACGGCAAATTATTTTCACACCAAATAGGTTGAGCGTTATTTCGCAGATGGTTGAAATTTATTAATTTATCTCGCGGCGCGCACTTTTAGGGCGAAATGCGGCGACCACGGCCTCATGGGTTTCTACATAAGGCCCCTCAAGCAGTTGAATGCAATAAGGAACGCTGGCAAAAATACCTTGCACGACCACCTTGCCCTGCTCGTCCTTCACCCCTTCTAATGTTTCCTGGATCGACTTGGGCTGCCCCGGCAGGTTAATGATCAGTGCCTGTTTGCGGATCACACCAACCTGACGCGAAAGAATCGCGGTTGGCACATAGTGCAGGCTGATTTGCCGCATTTGCTCGCCGAAGCCGGGCATCACCCGATCGGCAATCTCCAACGTGGCATCAGGGGTTACATCGCGGCGCGCCGGGCCGGTACCGCCGGTCGTCAGCACTAAATGGCAGCCCATTTCATCGACCAATTCACACAGTGTATTTTCAATCAGCATCTGCTCATCGGGGATCAGCCGGGTTTCCAGTTCAAAAGGCGTTGCCAGTGCGCTACTCAGCCAGGCTTCCAAGGCAGGAATCCCTTTATCCTGATAAACGCCGCCGGAAGCGCGGTCAGAAATTGAAACCAAACCAATGCGTAATGTGTCCATGCTTAACCTCTGTCGCTAAAATGCTACGGGCAGGTTCATTTCCTACCCAATGACTCATCCCGGAAGTATACGGTGTCTGCACTCCAACGTGGGAAAACAGGCACAAAAAAGGCGGCCTGAGCCACCTTTTCCACGCGAGTTGCCGTTAATTACAGCAGATCGGCGATCATTTTTTCCAGCTTGCCCTGGTCTACGGCAAATTTGCGGATACCATCGGTCAGTTTCTCAACCGCCATGGGATCCTGGTTGTGCTGCCAGTAAAACTCAGGTTCAGTCAGCGGTGCCGGGCGCGCCTTCACTTCGCCGGTATAGGACAGTTTACGCTCCAGTGCCCCTGCACTCTCTGCCAATTCTTTCAGCAGCGCAGGTGCGATGGTCAGGCGGTCACAACCGGCCAGCTCGATGATTTCGCCAACGTTGCGGAAGCTTGCACCCATCACCACGGTTTCATACCCGTGCTGTTTGTAGTACTGATAGATTTCAGTCACGGAAATCACACCCGGATCTTCGTGCGGAGCAAACTCTTTTTTGTCGCCATTGGCTTTGTACCAATCAAGGATACGGCCAACAAACGGAGAAATCAGATAGGCACCGGCTTCGGCACAGGCACGCGCCTGGGCGAAGGAGAACAGCAGCGTCAGGTTACAGTTAATGCCTTCTTTTTCCAGGCGTTCAGCGGCGCGGATCCCCTGCCAGGTTGAAGCCAGTTTGATCAGGATACGGTCGTTACCGATCCCTGCTTCGTTGTACAGTTTGATCAGGCGCTTGGCCTTGGCCACGCTGGCTTCGGTGTCATAAGACAGACGCGCGTCCACTTCGGTAGAAATACGGCCTGGGATCAATTTCAGTATTTCCAGACCAATGTTGACCGCCAGCTTATCTGCGGCGTCGGCAACTTGTTGTTCGCGATCGCTGCTCTGCTTACGCGCCCAGGCGATAGCTTCATCAATCAGTGTGCGGTATTCAGGAATTTGGGCTGCATTAAGGATCAGCGAAGGGTTGGTTGTGGCATCTTGCGGTTGATACAGCTTCATTGCAGCAATATCGCCCGTATCCGCAACCACCGTAGTAAACTGGCGTAGGGAAGTTAATTTATCGGTCATGTTGGTATTATCTCATCGTTTGTGCATGAACTCTTGGCATCGTTCAACCATGCCCTAGGCTGATAATAACATGCGCAAGGCCCGGTGCAAGGCTGGAGAATCACCGCCTTACGGCGCAGGTTTCGTTCTTGTTGAAGCAACCGTTTACATCAGTAACCTTCGTAAATCACGAGGAAACAGAACGGCATTACCGTGCACTCGCCGTTATAAATTATGTTAAATTTGCGCCAATTAATCTATTTATGTCTACAATCCAAGAAAAATCTCACCCCGCTGAAATCAAATAAAATTCAGCTCATTGATTGTATACCCAAAATAATTCGAGTTGCTTGTAGGCGGCAACTGAGTGAAGCCCTGGGAGCATAGATAAACTATGTGACCAGGGTGAATGACAAATCTGCTTGGCAGATTTGAACGCCGCTTGCGGCGGCCCCGAAGGGGCGAGGCCCAGCATGGGCCGAGTCACGCGGCCAACACCCAAGCAACTTGAAGTATGAAGGGTATAATCATTTGAAGATAGCTTTCCACCTTGAGTCAATGGAGCGCATTGCGCTGTAGAGCTTAACAAGGAGAGATCTGTGACAGATCTAATCAACTTTATCAGCAATATTCTTTGGAAATCAGTGCTCATCTATTTATTGCTGGGTACAGGTCTTTACTTCACTTTGCGTACCCGCATCATCCAGATCAGCCACTTCGGCCACATGTTCTCAGTGTTGAAAAACAGCACCAAGAGCGACAGCGCCGGTATCTCCTCTTTCCAGGCGCTCTGTACGTCGCTGGCCGCCCGCGTTGGCACTGGCAACCTGACCGGCGTCGCCATCGCCCTCACTGCGGGTGGCCCCGGTGCTATCTTCTGGATGTGGGTGGTGGCCTTTATTGGTATGGCAACCTCTTTCATTGAAAGTACCTTGGCCCAGCTCTACAAAACCAAAGACGATAAAGGTAACTACCGCGGTGGCCCGGCTTACTACATGGAAAAAGGGCTGGGCATGCGCTGGATGGGCGTGTTGTTCTCCATCTTCCTGATCATCGCCTTTGGCCTGGTGTTCAATGCCGTGCAGGCTAACTCGATCGCCCAAGCCAGCGCCGTCGCTTTTAATCTTAAACCGATGCACGTCGGAATTGCCTTGGCCATTCTGAGCAGCCTGGTGATTTTTGGCGGTATTCGTGCCATTGCCCGCGTTGCTGAAAAAGTGGTGCCGCTGATGGCGGCCATTTATCTGCTGCTGGCGCTGTGGGTTATCGCCCAGAATATTGAGCATATGCCTGCGATCCTGCTGTTGGTTTTTAAAAGCGCCTTCGGCCTGCAGGAAGCCGCTGCAGGAACCATTGGTTATGGTATTTCACAGGCCATGACTCAGGGCGTACAGCGGGGATTATTCTCCAACGAAGCGGGCATGGGTTCCGCCCCCAACGCGGCAGCCTCTGCCACGCCGTATCCGCCTCATCCCGTGTCACAGGGTTATGTGCAGATGCTCGGCGTATTTATCGATACCATTGTCATTTGCAGCGCGACCGCCGCGATCATTCTGGCGTCCGGTGCACTGGATCATCCCCCAACCAATATCAGCGGTATTGACCTGACCCAACGGGCACTGAGCAACGCTCTCGGCGCTTGGGGTTCGCCTTTCATCGCCGTGGCTATTTTCTTCTTTGCCTTTACGTCGATCATCGCCAATTACTCCTATGCCGAAAGCAATCTGCTGTTTCTTGAGCGCCATCATCCGGCTGTGCTGCTGATTTTCCGCTGCGTAGTCATGGGCATGGTGATGTTCGGCGCCATGGCCGAACTGCCAACGGTATGGCGCTTGGCGGATATCTCAATGGCGATGATGGCTATCACCAATCTGACGGCGATTTTGTTGCTGTCTGGCGTGGCTTTAAAGCTGACCAGGGATTATAACCACCAGCGTTCGATCGGCAGATTGCCGACCTTCGATGTGAGCTATTATCCTGAGTTGAAATCGCAGTTAGAACCCGGTATCTGGGAACGCAAAAAACCGTAATCACCCCTTAGGGCGTGCGCCAAGCGCGCCCTATCACAGCCATTTATCCCTTCTGCCGCGCTTTTTGTTACAGTATCTGTTCTTTGATAAACAGGATGTGGCCATGCTCGTTATTATTTCACCTGCCAAGACCCTTGACTATGCAAGCCCACTGGCGACCAAACGTTTTACGCAACCTGAGCTGCTGGATCAATCGAAAGCGCTGATCAACATTTGCCGTAAACTGACGCCCGCGCAAATTGCCAGCCTAATGAGCATCAGCGATAAACTGGCGGGCCTGAATGCGGCACGTTTCAGCGAGTGGCAGCCTGAGTTCACCCCAGAAAATGCCCGTCAGGCTCTGCTGGCGTTTAAAGGCGATGTGTATACCGGGCTGCAGGCACAGGATTTCAGCGAGGAAGATTTCGACTTTGCCCAGCAGCATCTGCGTATGCTTTCTGGCTTGTATGGCGTACTGCGCCCATTGGATCTGATGATGCCTTACCGCCTGGAAATGGGGATCAAGCTGGAAAACCCGAAAGGCAAGGACTTGTACAGTTTCTGGGGCGATCGGATCACCAAAAAACTGAACGAAGCGCTGCAGCAGCAAGGTGATGAGGTGATCGTTAACCTGGCTTCTGACGAATACTTCAAATCGGTAAAGCCAGCCAAATTACAGGGATCGTTGATCAAGCCGGTATTCCTTGATGAGAAAAACGGCAAATATAAAGTGATCAGTTTCTATGCCAAAAAAGCGCGTGGGCTGATGAGCCGCTTCATCATCAAAAACCGCCTGACCAAGAGTGAACAACTGGTTGATTTCAATCTGGAAGGTTATGCTTTTGATGAAACATCCTCGGCAGGTAACGAACTGGTGTTCAAACGCCCAGAACAGTAAAGCCGCCTGTAAACAAGCGGCCTTGATACCCTGGCAGGGGCGCTGAGCGCCCCCTTCATCAGGCCGGGAGAGCCATCAGGAACTGACGCAATTTGGCAAAGTCAGCCGACATATGGTGCGACAACAGCGGCAGATCGGCACGCGCGGCCAGTGCTGCTGGCAGCGGTAACTCCTGACCCAGGATCGCCTCAACGCTCTCTTTGAACTTGGCCGGGTGCGCCGTCCCCAGGAACAGGCCGAACTCCCCTTCTTTCAACTGATCGCGCAACGCGCGGTAAGCGATAGCCGCGTGCGGTTCGGAAAGATAACCCAGCGCTGCCAGCTCTTTCATGGTGTCTTTAGTGGTTTCATCACTCACCGCAGCGTGGCCCAATTCTTTGAGCTGCCAGATCTTGCGGCGGAACAACTCTTCCACCCGCGGCCAGTTATTAGGCTGGCTGACATCCATGGCATTGGACAGCGTTGCCACGGTAGCGTGCGGCTGCCATTCGCCATTGCTGAGGAAACGCGGCACGGTATCGTTAGCATTGGTGGCAGCAATAAAACGCTTCACCGGCAACCCCAAGGATTTCGCTAGCAGCCCAGCGGTCAGATCGCCAAAGTTACCGCTCGGTACCGAAATCACCAACTGATTGCGCGCTTCTTGAGGCAATTGGGCCACGGCTTCGAAGTAGTAACAGATTTGCGCCAACAGGCGGCTGATATTGATCGAGTTGGCGGAGTTCAGATGCACCGCATCTTTCAGCTCCTGGTCGTCAAACGCCTGTTTGACCAACGCCTGACAAGCGTCGAAATCGCCGTCGATCGCCACAGTGTGGATGTTGCCACCCAGAGTACAGAACAGCTTTTCCTGCAGCGGGCTGATCTTACCCTGTGGATACAGGATCACCACACGCACGTTTTTCAGCCCGTAGAAAGCGTGAGCCACGGCAGCACCGGTATCACCGGAGGTCGCGGTCAGAATGGTCACCGGCTGATCGCCTGCCACTTCTGCCAGCATCTGCGCCATAAAACGTCCACCAAAGTCTTTAAACGCCAGCGTTGGGCCATGGAACAGTTCCAGACAAGCCACATCTTTCTCAACCGGTGCAACCGGGGCCGGGAAGGCAAAAGCAGCTTCTACCCGCTGATGCAATGCTTTCTCATCGATCTCATCCCCGATAAAAGCAGCCAGGATCTTGGTGCTGCGGGTAACGAAATCCATCTCCAGCAGTTGTTCGATCCCGCTCAGCTCAAACTCGGGCAATTCCAGCGGGAAAAACAGCCCCTGCTGTTTGCCCAACCCCTGTTTGATCGCCTGCGCGAAGCTGACCTGTTCATTGTGGTCTTTAAGGTTGTACAGTTTCATGCGTTATCCCAATAGTCGAGCGCCAGCAGTATCCAGGCGGCAAATATGAACAAAACCTTCGTCGTTTTGCAGATAGTGGTTAGTCAGCCAATCAGCCATGCGTTGCGCGGTCGCGCTGTCATCACAGATCGCAAACAGCGTTGGACCAGAACCGGAAATACCGCAGGCCAGCGCGCCAATCTCCTGTGAGGCTTTGCGCGCCTCAGCAAAACCGGGCAGCAGGCGGGTACGATAAGGTTCGGCAATCACATCCTGCATCAGTTTGGCGGCCAAGCGCGGTTGTTGCGTGTGGCAAGCGTGAATAAAGCCCGCCAGATAGCGGCCATGGCTGATACAGTCCTGACGGCGGTACTGCGCAGGCAAAATAGCGCGCGCTTCGGCAGTGGAAACCTTAATGCCGGGGTAAGCCATCACCCACAGCCACTCTTTAAAGCAGGGCACTTCCTGGCTGATGAAGCCTTCTTCTTCCAGCATCAACTGCAGGCCGCCAAGATAGCACGGCGCAACATTGTCATAATGCACGCTGCCAGAAATCCGCCCTTCCAGTTCGCCCATCAGCGCCAGCAACTGCATGTTATCCAACGGACGATGGCAGAACTCATTCATGGCCATCAGGCCAGCTACCACCGAACAGGCGCTGGAACCTAATCCAGAACCGATCGGCATGTTTTTCTCAAGCCGCATCGCCACCGGGATCTCACGGCCAATCTCCTGACAGAAACGCTCCCAGCACTGGTAAACGATGTTCTCTTGCGGATCCGTTGGCAGCTTGCTGACAAAACGCCCGGCATTCTCCAGACTAAAACGGGAAGCGGCTTCCACGCTCACGCAATCGCCCAGCAGCGAACCGTCGATGGGGGAAACTGCCGCCCCCAAGACGTCGAATCCGACACTGACATTACCAATTGAGGCCGGTGCATACACCTTAACCATATTAAACTCCCAGCTTCCATGACAATGTGCGCAACAGATCGGCAAAGACCCCTGCCGCAGTCACATCATTACCCGCACCATAACCGCGCAGCACCAGCGGAATGGGTTGATAATAACGGCTGTAGAAAGCCAGAGCATTCTCGCCGTTCTTCACTTTATACAATGGATCGTTGTCATCTACCGCATCAATACGCACTTGGCAACGGCCTTCTTCGATGACACCCACGTAGCGTAACACCTTGCCCTGTTCGGCAGCAGCAGCCACGCGGCGGCTAAATTCAGCATCCAACTCAGGCAAACGGGCCATGAAGGTCTCGACATCGCCCGAAGCATCAAAGAACGCTGGCAATACCGACTCCACCTCGATATCGCTCAACTCAAGCGTATAACCCGCCTCACGCGCCAGAATCAGCAGTTTGCGCGCCACATCCATACCTGAAAGATCATCACGCGGATCGGGCTCGGTAAAGCCGTTGGCTTTCGCTTTCAGCGTGGCTGCCGACAGCGACATCCCTTCATCCAGCTTGCCAAAGATAAACGACAGTGAACCCGACAGGATACCGGAGAAACGCACCAGTTCATCACCGGCATTGAGCAGGTTCTGCAGGTTCTCGATCACCGGCAGGCCTGCACCCACGTTGGTGTCATACAGGAATTTGCGGCGTGACCCCGCAGCCGCGCTGCGCAGTTGCTGGTAATAGTTCATTGATGAGGTGTTGGCCTTCTTGTTTGGCGTCACCACGTGGAAGCCATCGGCCAGGAAATCGGCATACTGATCGGCCACTGCCTGGCTGGAAGTACAGTCAACAATCACCGGGTTCAACAGATGGTATTCTTTCACCAGACGAATCAGACGGCCAAGGTTGAACGGCTCCTGGGCGCTGCCCAGTTCATCGCGCCAGCTTTCCAGCGCAATACCGTGCACGTTAGTCAGCATCGCGCGCGAATTGGCGATCCCACAAACGCGCAGATCGATATGCTTTTGCTTCAGCCATGGCTGTTGGCGATAAATCTGTTCGATCAATGCCCCACCGACACCACCGACGCCAATCACAAACACCTCAATCACCTGATCGGTGTTGAATAGCATCTGGTGGCTGACGCGCACGCCGGTCGTCGCAGAATCATTGTCAACCACGACAGAAATAGAACGTTCGGAAGAGCCCTGAGCAATCGCCACGATATTAATGTTGGCACGTGCCAGCGCCGAGAAGAAACGTGCCGAAATACCGCGCAAGGTGCGCATGCCATCGCCCACCACCGAGATAATCGCAAGGCGTTCCATCACGTCCAATGGCTCCAGCACACCGTCTTTCAGTTCCAGATAGAACTCTTCTTCCAATGCACGGCGGGCGCGCAGCAGTTCACTCTGCGGCACACAGAAGCTGATGCTGTATTCGGAAGAGGATTGGGTGATCAGCACCACGGAGATGCGCGCACGCGACATCACAGCAAACACCCGCGCCGCCATGCCCACCATCCCTTTCATGCCAGGGCCGGACACGTTGATCATCGCCATGTTGTTCAGGTTGGTGATCCCTTTCACCGGCATATCCGCATCCACGCTTTCGCCACCGATCAAGGTGCCGGGAGCTTGCGGATTGGCGGTATTTTTAATCAGGCAGGGAATTTGGAACTGGGCAATCGGGGTGATGGTACGCGGGTGCAGCACTTTGGCACCGAAGTAAGAAAGCTCCATCGCTTCCTGATACGACATCGATTTCAGCAATCGGGCATCCGGCACTGTGCGCGGATCGCAGGTATAAACGCCGTCGACATCAGTCCAGATCTCACAGCAATCTGCACGCAGGCAGGCCGCCAGCACCGCAGCGGAATAATCGGAACCATTACGCCCCAGCACCACCAGTTCGCCTTTGTCATTACCGGCGGTGAAACCTGCCATCAGCACGATATGATCCGCAGGAATTGCAGCGGCGGCAATACGCTGTGTGGACACGGCAATATCAACCGTTGATTCCAGGTAATGACCCTGCGCGAGCAGTTTTTCCACCGGGTTGATCACGGTAACCGGATAACCCTTGGCTTTGAATACGCCTTCCATCATGGCAATCGAAAGCTTTTCACCACGGCAGATGATGGCAGCATTGACGCTATCCGGGCACTGCCCCAGCAACGCCACGCCATGCAGCACCTGTTTCAGCTGCGCAAACTCCTGATCGACCAACGCTTTCAGGCGATCGTACTCAAAGCCCGGTAATGCCTTGGCCAGACCACTCAGCAACTCAGCAAAAATGCGCTCTGCATCGCTCATATTGGGTTGAATATCAAGGCCTGCCACCGTTTTCTCTATCATCGCCACCAAGTGATTGGTGATCTTGGCGGGGGCGGACAATACCGTGGCTACCTGTCCCTGACGCGCGTTATTTTCCACGATATCGGCAACGCGCAGAAAGCGTTCTGCATTCGCCACCGAAGTTCCACCAAATTTCAACACTCGCATTTATGTTATCTCCTGAATTTATGACGAAAAAAAAGCCCGCACTGGTTAGGTGCGGGCTTTTTCTTTTGTTTCCTGTGCGCGTCAGCCCGCCCCGTTACCTGTGGTATCGGTGGTGGTAATAATTGTGGTGTTCAGGCTGATGTAACGCATTGGTCTGTCTGTCTCATTAGAATCTTGTCCCCTATATTGGTTAAAGCAATCGCTTTCCCAAGTCAAATTATTTCTTCAATTTGATCATTTAACAACCAAACCGGATTGTGCGCAATGCAACAGACAAGCCACCGAATGACGGAATAAAAAATCGATAAAAAGCCAATAAAGCAGTCAATTACACTGGTTTTACAAAAAATAACATTAACATCACTTCAGTAATTTTTTTTCAATGTCATGCAACAGCGTATGCAACATCACTATATCGCGCTGTTGTAATACGCCCAGCCGCTGATGGAGCCAATCGTGCAATTTTTGGTCATCACTGACCTCAAGCGCGTGCAACAACCGATCTGCCCGCTCGCGCAAGGCCCGCAGTTGCCCAGCATGGGCTATCGGTTCTTGCGGCGCAGTGACTTTCATCAGTTCAGCAAGCTGGTAACAATACACCATCACCGCCTGACCGAGATTAAGCGAAGGATAATCAGCAACCATCGGCACACCGGTCAGCAAATCTGCCAGCGCCAACTCCTCATTGGTCAGGCCGGAATCCTCGCGGCCAAACACCAATGCGGCCTGTTGCCCCCATTGCTGGCGTTCCTGCAGTTGGCCGGTCAGTTGCTGTGGCGTGCAGTAGTAATGAAAACGAGCGCGGCTACGGGCGGTGGTCGCAACGGTAAAGTCCACATCGGCCAGCGCCTGCTGCAAACAGGGGAATGTTTGCGCTGCGTCCAGAATGTCACCGGCACCGTGGGCCACCCAGCGCGCTGCCGGTTGCAGGTGGGCTTCGCTATCCACAATACGCAACGAATTGAACCCCATGGTTTTCATCGCCCGCGCCGCTGCACCCACGTTTTCTGGCCTGGCCGGAGCCACTAACACGATATGAAACTGCATCATTACTCCAGCAAAAAAGTAGAAATAGTTCTTTTATTGTCGCGGCCAGCATGATTATATTTACAAATACTTAACATACTAATCCACTCCAACAATGTTGTAAAACACACCGTTAGTTATGTAAATATAACGAAACACCTATAATTAAATAAATATCATTAATCTAATTATTAATCATTGAGTTAATAAAAAACCAATCGCATTCAAACAACGATTGTAGCGCATTGGCTATAGCAATGCTGAATCGTTCACAGTATTTGTTAATCTATGACTTAAGCTGGCATTTCTGTAAGTGTTTTTCACAAATCTGTTAACGTGCTAGAATTGAATTTGATATATGTCAACAAAGCGTAGTTTTGTTGGGTGATGAATTCGGCACGCACTGTTATATTGCTGTTAATAGGGTTAGGATATGCGCCGTTTTGGCATCATTTGGGAATGCTGATAACAGCGTCTCCTCCAAGCTAGCGATCTTGTTGACATTGATGGAAAGTGCATCAAGAACGAGTTTACGTACTTTAGTCGTTTGACCATTGAGGGAATGTGAGCGGTATCTCTGCCCTCCAAGAAGAATACAAAGACTTCTGTACTTCCTATTTTCTATTTTGTTGGCAATTTTAGGTAGCAAATATGCAGACCCCGCACATTCTGATTGTCGAAGACGAGTTAGTCACTCGTAACACCCTGAAGAGCATTTTCGAGGCGGAAGGCTACGTTGTTCATGAAGCCAATGATGGTGCAGAAATGCATAACATCCTGTCTGAAAATGATATCAACCTGGTTATCATGGATATCAACCTGCCGGGCAAGAACGGCCTACTGCTGGCACGCGAACTGCGTGAACAAGCCAGCGTAGCGTTAATGTTCCTGACTGGCCGTGATAACGAAGTGGATAAAATCCTTGGCCTGGAAATTGGTGCTGATGATTACATCACCAAACCTTTCAACCCGCGCGAACTGACTATCCGTGCGCGCAACCTGCTGTCACGCACCATGAATCTGGGTAGCGTCGGTGAAGAACGCAAGCTGGTTGAAAGCTATAAGTTCAACGGCTGGGAACTGGACATCAACAGCCGCTCGCTGATCGGTCCGGCAGGTGAACAATACAAACTGCCACGCAGCGAATTCCGCGCCATGCTGCACTTCTGTGAAAACCCGGGCAAAATCCAATCCCGTGGCGAGTTACTGAAGAAGATGACCGGTCGCGAGCTGAAACCACACGATCGTACCGTAGACGTCACCATCCGCCGCATTCGTAAGCACTTCGAATCGACGCCGGATACACCGGAGATCATTGCCACCATTCATGGTGAAGGTTACCGCTTCTGCGGCGATCTGGAAGAATAACGGCTGCAACGGTTGAGTTTGGGGTTCAGGATACTGAACCCCTTTTGCTTTATCTGGCTTCGCCCCATGGGATGATTGGCACCGCGCTCAACGCGTTCTTCGGGGAGCCCTCAATCACTTTGTCTGAATAGGTCAAATACACCAGCGCATTGCGTTTGGCATCATAAAAACGCACGACCTGCAGCTTTTTGAACACCAGTGAAGTCCGTTTCTGGAACACCACGGTGCCTTCCGATTTACCATTCTTAATCTTGTCGCTCAAGGCAATCGGCCCAACCTGCTGGCAGGAAATGGCGGCATCCGAGGTATCCTCTGCCAACCCGAGCCCGCCCTTTAACCCGCCGGTTTTTGCCCTGCTGATATAACAGGTTACATTTTTAACGTCAGGATCATCGAACGCTTCAACCACGATTTTGTGGTCTGGGCCAAACAGCTTAAATACCGTATCGACGGAGCCCACCTGTTCCGCCTGTGCACTACCGATAGCAGCGCAAGCGAGGCTAAAGCAGAATATCCATCCTTTTTTCATTCACTTAACTCCTAGAGAACAGCCTAAGGGAAAACGAGGCACTCATGAAGAACGCTGATGTTTTACGTCACAGATAAGGGATTTTCTCGGCCCAAGTCGCCATTTTTAACACAGCGCGGAGAAAAAATCTTTGGGAGTCGCAGAGTAAAAAAGTTGCTATTATGCGGCGTTATCGTTTCTTTGTGCCCGCTATTGCATTCCCTCCCACGCAGCCTCCCGGCGCAGAGAGAGGGGCATGCGTGCAGTGCAACTGATTAATGAATGAGTCAGTTAGCATCAGGTACCAGCGTGATAAATTAAATCGTTCGGGTTACGACCCCACAGTTTTACGAGGAAGATCTATGGATCAAGCCGGTATCATTCGTGATCTGCTTAGCTGGCTGGAAAGCCATTTGGACCAACCTTTGTCACTGGACAACGTGGCCGCAAAAGCGGGTTACTCTAAATGGCATCTACAACGGATGTTCAAAGATATCACTGGTCATGCCATCGGCGCTTACATCCGCGCCAGACGGCTATCCAAAGCCGCTGTCGCATTACGCTTAACCAGCCGCCCGATTCTGGATATTGCCCTACAATATCGCTTTGATTCACAGCAGACGTTCACCCGCGCGTTCAAAAAACAATTTGCTCAAACCCCAGCCTTGTATCGCCGCCTGGAAGACTGGAGCGCTTTCGGTATCTGTCCACCAATACGTTTGGGGGCCTTCACCTTGCCAAAGCCGGAGTTTGTCACTCAGCCGGAACAGCACCTGATTGGCCTGACCCAGAGCTACTCCTGCAACCTGGAGCAAATCTCCAATTTCCGTAATGAGCTGCGTGCGCAGTTCTGGTGTCAGTTTCTGGGTGAGGCGGAAACCCTGCCACCAGTGCTGTACGGCCTGCACCATTCGCGGCCCAACCCAGAAAGAGACGATGAACAGGAAGTGCTGTATACCACCGCACTGGAACCGAACCACGTTCCGGCGAACGCGCAGGAAGGCCAGCCCGTGATACTGCCGGGTGGCGAGTATGTCAGGTTTAACTATCAGGGGCCAAGCTCGGGCCTGCAGGACTTTATCCTGATGCTGTATGGCACTTGCCTACCGGCGCTCGAACTGACGCGCCGTAAAGGCCATGATATTGAGCGCTTTTATCCGCAGAGTGACCGCAGACCGCCGCAAGCATCGACCGAGATCAAGTGTGATTACCTGATCCCGATCCGGCGTTAGCGTTGCAGTTCGTCCAACGCTGGCATGCTCAGATGCGAGACATCACCTGCGGTTTCGACGATCCAGCCAGAAGCCAGCCATGGGCTTTGCTGATAATCGACGCGTGACAGTGAACAGTTACGCAAACGCAGGCGACGCTCTGCATAGGCTGGCAACCCCAGCACGGTGCTTATCAGGCAACCCAATGCGATACCGTGGCTGACGAGCAACGGCTTGCTGCCTGGCGGCAACTGCAGGCAGCTTTCCAGCGCAGCACGCATGCGCACGCCTAACTCCACCATGGATTCACCTTGAGGAATACGGCCATCAGCAGTACCATCGACCATCTGTTTACGCCACTGCTCTTCCTGTGGCGTCAGGCTGTCGATCAGGCGCTCCTCCAGCACCCCCATATGCAGCTCGCGCAACCGAACATCATTAATCACGTCACAACCACACGCCTCAGCAATAATTTGTGCGGTGCGACGAGTGCGGCCCAGATCGCTGGTAATCACGTGCGTAATGCCTTCAAGGCACACGCGATTGGCAACCTGTTGTGCCTGATATTCACCTGTGGCGGTTAATGGGCTGTCGGACTGGCCTTGAATACGGCGTGCCGCGTTCCATTCCGTTTCACCATGGCGAACAAGGTATACCTGTAACATGTTTGTTTTCCGTTATACTGCGTGAAACTTGAGTTTATCTGCGCCCGGCGGCCACTTATAACGGCGCCTGACGTATCGGCTAGAAGGATATTAGACCCGTTATGTACCATGTTATTGCTGCAACTACCAACCCGGCAAAGATTAAGGCTATTCAACTGGCCTTTGAAGATACTTTTGGCGAAGGCCAGTGCCGCATCGAGTCCGTCGACGTCGCCAGCGGAGTCTCAATGCAGCCAATAGGCAATGTCGAAACGCGTACCGGTGCCCGGCAGCGGGTAATGGAAGCACGGCAAGTGCGGCCAGAAGCCGATTTTTGGGTTGGTGTAGAAGCCGGGATCGAAGAAAACATGACCTTCGCCTGGATGACGATAGAAAACCCACAAACCCGTGGTGAATCGCGTTCTGCCAGCCTGATGCTGCCAGAAGCTATTTTACAGGGAATCCGAGCTGGTCGCGAACTGGGCAGTGAAATGGCAGAGCTGACGGGCAATACCGAGGTCAAACGCCAAGGCGGCGCGATCGGTATTTTCACTGATGGCAGGCTGAGCCGCACCAGCGTTTACCATCAGGCATTGCTGTTGGCACTGGTGCCATTCCACAACCCGATTTATCGCAACCACACTAGCAATACACCGCATCAATAAATCCGCTGAGGTGATGCTATTGTGCATCGCCCAGCAACTGCTGCTCCAACCACTGCTTCAGCGCTGGAGATGCCGCTTTAAGGCTGTTTGAACCACGGGTAATGGTGGCAATCCCTGCACCCAATTCATTCTTCAATTCGCGCTGACTCATTTCACCACGCATCAATTCCTGAATGATCCGCACACGTGTCCCGAGTGCGGTGCGTTCATCCGGTGTCAAAAGCAGTTGCATCAGTTGTTGATGCAAGTCTTGGGCAAACGAACTTTGCAACAGCGCCACAAAGCGCAGCCAATCGTCATTGCCTTGTTCGGAGAGGGCGGGATCGTTGAGTGATAATTGCGTCATGGCAGCCACCATACTATTAAACTAGTACGAGAGCATAACATATCCCCACTGGCCGACCAAACTCAGGCCAGCAGGGCATGCCTTCAACATCAATAGCGCCGTTGCCACTCCGCATCGGTCAACACTTTGGCCGGGCGATGCATAAAGTAACGGTAAAATGCGTCGTAAGCCAAAACGTTCTTCACATAAGAACGGGTTTCCGAGAATGGAATACTTTCGACAAACGCCACCGCATCAACGCGGCCATCGGTGTTACCCAACCAGGTATTCACCCGCGATGGGCCAGCGTTATACGCAGCCGAAGATAAAATACGGTTGCGGCCAAATTGCTGGTATACCGACTCAAGGTAACTGGTACCAATGTTGATGTTGGTTTGAGGATCAAACAGTTGACTCGGGCTGGCATACCCGGGAATACCGTACATCTGCACCGTATGCTGAGCGGTACGCGGCATCACCTGCATTAACCCGGATGCGCCCACGGGTGATTGGGCTTTCGGGTTCCAGGCGCTTTCCTGCCGGGCAATCGCCATGGCATAGCTTGGCGTAATACCTTTGTCCTCGGTGGCGCGATGGAAGTCCTGCGACCATGCCATCGGGAAACGTTCCTCCAGATGATCCCACAGTTTGGCGACAATGGTAGCCTGTACGCTCAGGTCGGCCCATTTCTGTTCAAACGCATAGCGCGCTAAAGCTTCCTGCTCCGGCTTGCTGCGGCTGGCGACAAATGAACCCCATTCGCTGCGCGCCAGGTTATCCATATTCCAGTACATCAGTTCACGCACGCGGGCAATTTCCGGGCCATTCACCAAAGCAGCGCTAGGCTTGGTGGCGGCTAGCACCTTGATCGGGTAAGGCGTATTCAGTTTTTGTGCCGCTACCATGGGGTAAAAACCGCGCTCATTCATCAGGCTACGCAGTATTTGCTCCCCTTCGCTGCGCTGACCGTCGTCAATCAGTTGACTGGCCTGCCAGTAACGCCATTCGTCTTTATTACGCGACTCTTCCGGTAAACGTGCCAACCAGGTTTTCACCCCGGCACGATCGCCAACCCCGAGCGCCATACGCACCCTGCGCTCCAGCAGCGCTGGGGACTGGCTGCGCAAGATCACCTGATCGCGCCACTGAGTCTGCTCAAAAGTGGCATCGCTACCCATCAGGCGCCAGGCCACCGCTTCTTCCAGCTCCAGTTTCTCGCTGTCACTCATTTTCTGCAAACGGGCCAGGGTTGGGATCATCGCACGAGCACTTTCCGCATCCTGACGCGCCAGGCGGGCGAAAACGATACTGGTAGCCGAACGGGTAAAGTCGGTTGGGCCAACGCTACGGGCAAAGGATTCCACCGTGGTTGGATCATTCTGCAAGCGCACCAAAGCATCGCCCATGGTCTGATAACTAGCGGGTAGCTGGCGATACAGGTAGTTCACCAGGCTGCTGTTACCCTCGGCCAGTGCCAGCTTCATACGCGCCAACGTGTTGAGCGGCGTTTGCTTGCCAGCCGCCTGCCAAACACCGAACAGCTTGTCACAGGAACCTGGCAAGGTTTTACCGCTCAACCAGATCTCGTCTGCACCACTCCAGGCAGCCTGCTGATCGCCGGTCACCCATTTGGCGTAATAGTAATTACAACGCGCCGCAACCGGCTTTGGTGCCTGCGGGCTGAATGTCAGCAGCGTGCGCCAGTCCTCGCGGCTTGCCAATTCATTGACAAAGCGGGCTGACAACGATTGGGCTGGTGGCAACGTTGGGTGCATCTGCAGGAATTGGCTCACCTGCGCAACGCTGGCCGTCGAAAGATCCTGCGTCAGCTGCCGGTATTCCAGATACGGATACAGTGGGTAATCCCGCAGCGTCGGCATCAATTGCTGCACGACCGCTGTCTGATTACTGTCCCAAGCCTGTTTGACTTGCAGGTAACGCTGACGCTGGGCATCCAAAGAGTCCGCCAGTGTTGCACCAGAAAATGCAGTGAGACACAGGCCCAATGCCAAAAGCCGCCATTTATCCATACTTACTCTTTCCTTACTGGGTTGTCTTGCCAAGAAGCTCTGCACCACGGCAGCACTTGATATCTATCATAGACAGCAGAAACGCCTATCCATTCATTACAGTATAAGAAGTTTACTGCTTCAGGGGGGTGCATTATGCAGCAGTCGCGCTCCCCCTGATAATGTTGATAACTCACCTGATTATCTGCACTTTTTTCATCACACAAAATGTGTGGTGTTCTATAGTTTTCTTAAGCTGCGGCCAATAACTTACCCACAGAGATATTGAAAATCATCAACATCCACACCTGCATAACAACAAAGCAAGGGATATCAAACCCGGCAAAAGGGCTGCCAACGCCAGTGGGAATACAGATTCAATTTACGTTTAGGAGATGCGTTAAATGTCAACACATACCCCCCATGAGCACCATGCTCCCATTACACCGGAGAAAGCATGGTATCAGTATGATATCAAAGAGACTCTTCAGCATTTAGACAGCCAGCCCGAAGGCCTGAGTGAGCAAGAGGCCACAGCGCGCCTGGCAAAATTCGGCCCCAACGCGCTGCCTGAAAAAGCCGGGAAAAGCGCCTTTATGCGCTTTATTGCCCACTTCAAAGATGTGCTGATTTATATCCTGCTGGCTGCGGCGTTTCTTAAGGCAGTGATGGGCCACTGGATCGATACCGTAGTTATTCTGGGCGTTGCTGTCATCAATGCTCTGATCGGTTTCGTACAGGAAAACAGCGCCGAGAAATCACTGAAAGGCATTCAGAACATGCTTTCCAGCCAGGCGCTTGTGGTACGTGACGGGATTAATCATACGGTGAATGCTGAAGACCTGGTACCCGGCGATATCGTGTTGCTGCGCCCTGGGGACAGAATCCCAGCAGACCTGCGCCTGTTGGAATCGCACAACCTGCAGGTGGAAGAAGCGATCCTGACCGGTGAATCAACCGTGGTCTCCAAACAAACCGATGCAATCGCTGAAGAAGTCATGATTGGCGATCGTACCAACCTGCTGTTTTCCGGCACCACCATCAGCGCCGGGAACGCCAAAGGCGTGGTCATCGCCACGGGTGGCCACACCGAACTCGGCCATATCAGCGAGATGATTTCCACCGTTGAAACCCAGCGCACCCCATTGCTGCAACAAATGGATCGTCTGGGCAAAGGGATCTTTATCCTGATTCTGGTGATGATGGTGCTGTTGGGGCTGTTTGCCTTAACGCTGCGCGATATGCCGATCGGGGAATTACTGCTGGCGTTAATCAGCCTGGCAGTGGCCTCGGTGCCAGAGGGTCTGCCCGCGATCATTTCGATCATTCTGTCGCTGGGCGTGCAGGCGATGGCGCGCAACCGTGCGATCATCCGCAAACTGCCAACGGTAGAAACCCTTGGCTCAATGACGGTGATCTGTTCCGACAAAACCGGCACCCTGACCATGAACGAAATGACGGCGAAAAACGTCATCATGGCCGACCACGCCTTCCGCGTAGAAGGCGAAAGTTATCAACCCACCGGCGGCATTTTCTTCGCCGACAGCAACAAACAGGCGCGGGTACAGGATATCCCTACGCTGGCCCAGTTCATCACCGCCATTACTCTGTGTAACGACAGCCAGGTGAAACAGGACGACAGTGGCCGCTGGATCATCACCGGCAGCCCGACCGAAGGTGCGTTGAAAGTGTTGGCGATGAAAGCCGAGTTGGCGATCGGCGAAGCCCGCCAACTGGCGAAGATCCCGTTCGATTCCAGCTATAAATACATGGCAGTGCGCAGCCAGGTGGCGGGTAAAAATCAGGTGTTCCTCACCGGTGCCCCCGATGTGTTGTTCTCGCTGTGCGAGTTGGAACTGACCGAATCCGGCATCAAACCGTTCCGCCGCGACTACTGGGAACAGGAGATGTCACGCTTTGCCGAACAAGGCTTGCGTATGGTGGCTGCCGCCAGCAAAACCGCGCCAGATGACGCGGTGGAACTGGGTCATGACGATATCCGCCAGCAGATGGTGTTTATCGGTATCGCCGGGGTGATGGATCCACCTCGTCCTGAAGCGATTGCAGCGATCGCAGAATGCCAGCAGGCCGGTATCCGCGTGAAGATGATCACAGGCGATCACCAGACCACCGCCATGGCTATCGGTGCCATGCTCGGTATTGGCAACAGCCAGGACTCCATCACCGGTAACCAGTTGGAGCATATGGATGATAAAGCGCTGGCAGAAGCCGCAGCGCACTACGATATCTTTGCCCGCACCAGCCCGGAACACAAACTGCGCCTGGTGAAAGCGTTGCAGAACCGGGGTGAAGTGGTCGGCATGACCGGCGACGGGGTCAACGATGCGCCAGCACTGAAACAGGCTGATGTCGGTATCGCCATGGGGATCAAAGGCACCGAGGTCACCAAAGAAGCCGCTGATATGGTCTTGACCGACGATAACTTCGCCACCATCGCCAGTGCGGTGAAAGAAGGCCGCCGGGTGTATGACAACCTGAAAAAAACCATCCTGTTCGTGCTCCCCACCAACCTGGCGCAGGGTCTGTTGATCATCATCGCCATTCTGGCGGGTGCGATACTGCCGTTAACCCCGATCCAGATCCTGTGGATGAACATGGCCACTTCAACCACCCTGTCGTTCGGCCTGGCGTATGAACCGGCTGAGAAAGGATTGATGCACCGTAAACCACGCGTGCCTGGCAGCAACGTGCTGGATCTGCATGCCATCTGGCGCATCGGCTTTGTCGGTATTCTGATCGCTATCAGCGCCTTCATACTGGAAGCCTGGATGGCACCACGCGGCTACAGCAGCGAATTCATCCGCACCGTGTTGCTGCAAACCCTGGTGACCGCGCAATGGGTTTACATGTTCAACTGCCGCACCGCCGATCGCTTCCCGTTGAATCGTCAGGTGTTTATGAACAAAGGCCTGTGGCTGGTGAGTGGCGTGTTGCTGCTGTTGCAGATGGCTATCATCTATCTGCCATTCATGAACTCGCTGTTCGGTACCGCACCATTGCCGCTGTTCTACTGGGGCATCACACTGCTGATTGCGATCGCGCTGTTCCTGATTGTGGAAGTTGAGAAATGGGTTATCGTCCGTATCCGGGCGAACCGCAAACCAGCAGCATAATCCCTGCATCCGCTTGAACTCAGCGCCCGGCACACTCTGCCGGGCGTTTTCTTTCTGCCTCTCCCAAAGAAAACCATTTTTATGCTATATAGACCTTATTACATGCAGGCATTGAAAAAAAAAACTCTGACATTTATAGTGTGTTGACTAAGTTGATTTTCATGAATGAGTCGATAATGTCATATTCAAGCATTACGTTTTTGGATAAAAATCCAATAAAAAGAGCTTTACAGAGAAAAAGGCTTGTTATCGCACTATCCAGCTATACACCTTCTGATTCTGAAAGGATAATGCATGTTTGTGATTTTGGTTCAGGTAATGGGGAGCTTTTGAAACTAGTCCCTGAAGGGAACACGTTACTAACGTGTTATGAACCGTCACCCGAGCTAATTGAACAAGCAAAAGAAAATTTGTCAAACGTAAAAAATGTGTCATTTACACAAGATGTAAACTCTATTCCATCCTCAAGCATGGATTATGTCTTTTGTTTGGAGGTTTTTGAACACTTACCTAATAATGAAACCATAGAGGCGTTAAGAGACATTACACGCATATTGAAAAATGATGGGAAATTAATAATTGGCGTTCCTGTTGAAATTGGTTTTCCAGCCATATACAAGGGCTTATTCCGCCTAACGCGTCGGAGAAATACTTTCGACACAAAAATATCACACATAATTTCAGCCACCCTAAAAAACCCTCCCAAAAACAGGCCTGTCGGAAAAATAACCTCCAATTTTAATTTTCACTTTGACCATATGGGATTTGATTACCGAGTTCTCAAATTATCATTAAAAGAGCATTTTCATATATCAAGGATATTTTACAGCCCCTATAACCTAATGTCATGCTTTATGCCGGAAGTTTATTTTGAAGTTAGTTTAAAAAAATGAAGAATACTCAAACTCCTGGCCAAAAATAGTACCTATTATCACAAATAGCCAAACAGATTGTTTTCAAGATAAGATTTAATCGTTGTGAGTTGGTATCTAGTACTTTTGATATATCTGGAGTATGAAGTAGAAATCCTAACTACTCCCATGCAAACATCAGAGATGTCAAGAAATTTTTAATATCTATAATACTCCTCGAAAAATCTTAATATAACTCCCCCCCTTGAATCTATTGACTAGTCAGTCTATAGATTCATTGAGAATAATCAGGGGTCTATTAAAAATGTGAGCGACCGTTCCCTTTTCTTAGCTGTGATTACATCAGTGGGAGGTTCACAAAACGATGCTGGATGTCACTGCTCTTCAAATGCAAACATTGATAACTGGGATAAAACATTGAAACGGGCTAAACTACGGCATCGTAAGGCGTACCAGTCTCGCCATACTTATGTGTGCTGGTCATTATCTGCTGGAGCTAATCCTGCGTTTATTTCAACACAGATGGGCATACCTCGACGCAGAGGCTGTTTAATGTGTACGACGACTGGATACCAGATCACAATACTGGCCAACTAGCACTGTTAAATTCAAAGTTAAGCAAAAATGCCCCATGAGAAGAGTGGGACATCATAAACACTAGTAACTAAGAGGCTCGGAGCAACGTGGCTCAATACGTCTATACCATGCATCGCGTCGGCAAAGTGGTTCCGCCGAAGCGTCATATTCTGAAAAATATCTCCCTGAGTTTTTTCCCTGGGGCCAAAATTGGCGTGCTGGGCCTGAACGGCGCCGGTAAATCCACCCTGCTGCGCATTATGGCCGGCATCGATACCGATATCGAAGGGGAAGCGCGCCCACAACCGGGTATCAAGATTGGCTATCTGCCACAGGAACCGCAGCTCAACCTGGAACATACCGTGCGCGAGTCGGTAGAAGAAGCGTTGGCAGAAGTGGTGGGGGCTCTGAAACGCCTTGATGAAGTGTATGCACTGTACGCGGAAGAAGGGGCTGATTTCGACAAATTGGCTGCAGAACAGGGCCGCTTGGAAGAGATCATTCAGGCTCACGATGGCCACAACCTCAACACCCAGCTTGAGCGCGCCGCCGATGCGCTGCGCCTGCCGGAATGGGACGCCAAAATCGCCAACCTTTCCGGTGGTGAACGCCGCCGCGTTGCGCTGTGCCGCCTGCTGCTGGAAAAACCGGACATGCTGCTGCTGGACGAACCCACCAACCACCTGGATGCTGAATCCGTGGCCTGGCTGGAGCGCTTCCTGCACGACTTCGAAGGCACCGTAGTGGCGATCACCCACGACCGTTACTTCCTCGACAACGTCGCGGGTTGGATCCTCGAGCTGGACCGTGGCGAGGGTATTCCGTGGGAAGGTAACTACTCTTCCTGGCTGGAGCAGAAAGACGCCCGTCTGGCACAGGAAGCTTCTGCCGAAGCCGCTCGCCGCAAGTCGATTGAGAAAGAGCTGGAGTGGGTGCGTCAAGGCGCTAAAGGCCGTCAGTCTAAGGGTAAAGCCCGTCTGGCACGCTTTGAAGAACTCAACAGCACCGAATACCAGAAACGTAACGAAACCAACGAACTGTTTATCCCACCGGGCGCACGCCTGGGCGATAAAGTGGTGGAAGTCAGCAACCTGCGCAAATCTTACGGCGATCGCCTGTTGATCGACGATCTCTCCTTCTCGGTACCGAAGGGCGCGATTGTCGGCATTATCGGCCCGAACGGCGCAGGTAAGTCTACCCTGTTCCGCATGATGTCCGGTCAGGAACAGCCTGATTCCGGTAGCATCACGCTGGGTGATACCGTCAAGCTGGCGTCTGTCGATCAGTTCCGCGACAGCATGGATAATTCCAAAACCGTGTGGGAAGAAGTTTCCGGCGGTCAGGACATCATGCGCATCGGCAACACCGAAATGCCAAGCCGTGCTTACGTTGGCCGCTTTAACTTCAAGGGTGTCGATCAGGGCAAACGCGTTGGTGAGCTGTCCGGTGGTGAACGTGGCCGTCTGCACTTAGCCAAGCTGCTGCAGGTTGGCGGCAACGTGCTGCTGCTCGATGAACCGACCAACGACCTGGATATCGAAACCCTGCGCGCGCTGGAAAACGCCTTACTGGAATTCCCAGGCTGCGCCATGGTGATCTCGCACGACCGCTGGTTCCTTGACCGTATTGCCACCCACATTCTGGATTATCAGGATGAAGGCAAAATTGAATTCTTCGAAGGTAACTTTACCGAATACGAAGAGTACAAAAAGCGCACTCTGGGTGCCGAAGCGTTGGAACCCCGCCGCATCAAGTACAAAAGAGTCACCAAGTAACCTGATTCAGCCCGCACTCTGCGGGCTTTTTCTTATCCCTACGCATCATCTGCACTGAAACAAACCCGCACCGGACTATATTATCCGCCGGAGAGATTAAAGGCATTCATTCGAAGGAGCAGCATCATGTCAATCAAGGCCATTGCCGTCGATCCACAAAATCCCGCCCGCTTTATCGAGATCGCGCCAGAACAGCCCACGCCGGGCCAGTACGATCTGCTGGTGGAGGTGAAAGCCGTTTCCGTTAACCCGGTCGATACCAAGGTCCATGCTAACCTGCAGAAAAATGGCCTACAGCAACCACGCATTCTCGGCTGGGATGCCAGCGGCGTGGTGCTGGCAGTCGGCAGCCACGTCACGGGGTTCAAGCCGGGTGATGAGGTGTGGTATGCCGGGGATATTACCCGCCCTGGCAGCAACAGCACTCAACAACTGATCGACTCACGTATTAGTGCGCACAAACCGCGCACGCTGAACTGGGCCGAAGCCGCCGCCATGCCGCTGACCGCCCTCACAGCCTGGGAAGCGCTGTTTGAACATTTGCAGATCCAGGATGCGACAGCAGATAAAACGTTGCTGATCATCGGCGGAGCCGGTGGCGTGGGCTCACTGGCGATCCCATTGGCCGCACAGCGCAGTAAAGTGAAAGTGATTGCCACCGCGTCACGTGCGGAGTCTGCCGCCTGGTGCCGCGAGCGCGGTGCCGAACTGGTGGTGGATTACCGCGATCTGCAAGCCAATCTGGCCAAAGAGGGCATCAAGCACGTCGATTATATTCTGTGCCTGAATGATACCGACGGCCACTGGCCAGCCATCAGCGAGTTGATCGCTCCGCTGGGCCATATCTGCACCATCGTAGAGAACAGCCAGCCGCTGGATCAGAACGCGCTGAAGCTGAAAAGCGCCGCGCTGCATTGGGAATTTATGTTTACCCGCAGCATGTTTAATACGCCGGATATCGCCCAGCAAGGGGAAATCCTCAAGCAAATGGCGCAACTGCTGGATGCCGGGAAACTGACCACCACGCTGAGCGAAACACTGCATGGCCTGACGGTGGAAACGGTCGCCGCTGCTCATACCAAGCTGTTGCAAGGCCATATGCAGGGTAAGTTGGTGATTGTTTACTAACGATTTCAGGGCGCAGCCTGCTGCGCCCTTCTTTCAACGCAACAGGGGGGAAACGCCCACCAACCGGCTGGCATCTGCCGCCAGCAGTTGCTTGACCAGTTCAACGCAACGCAGGAAGCGCTCCTCATAGTCGCTGGATTCTACGTGTACATATTCAATGTTATTAGCACGCAGCATCTCTTCCAACAGGCGCTGAAACGCTTTGCGATCGACCGAACTCCCCAGGCTACGCAGACCATCAGCCACCCACGGCGTATTGTTCTCCAGCAGGATCACCAGATCGAAACGGTACTCGTCGATCAACGCCTGCACAAACGGGTGCTCGCGCCCTTCGTATTTCTTGCAGAACGCCTGAGTGGTCACAAAATCGGTGTCAATAAACGCCACTTTGTTGGCGTATTTCACCGCAAAATCCACATACTGCGCCTGCCCAAGCGCAATCTTGTCGTAATCGGAATACTGTAGCGCCATCTCGTCACCACCCAGGTGGGAGAACACATAATCACGGCCATATTCCCAGGCGCTGGTGGTATTGAAGATATTCGCCAGCTTGTTCACCAGCGTGGATTTACCGCTGGATTCACCGCCTAAAATCGCCACGGTGCGCACAAAGAACGGTTTCACTTCGGTCGGGATATAGTCCCAGTAGCGGAACGGATCCTGGCGGATCTGGCGGCCGCTGATGTTCATGAACGAACGCTCGGGATCTACCAGAATGGTTTCGATATCCAAGTGTTCACGATAGCGCGGTGCATCCTGCTCTTCGCTGGAATAGATAAAGCTCGGCACGATGCCCTTCTGTTCCATAAAGTGCTTCATACCATTACTCCACACATCCCAGCCGTGCGGATAAGGTTCAATGCCCTTTTCGTCGAAGGAGTGAATGTGGATGTTTTTTTGGTATTTGAAGGTTTGCAGCAGCCAGCGCAGGCGATCGCTGACCGTCGGCTGCTGTGACATCGAACTGTTCTCGAACAGTTCACGATCGCGCGGCTCGTCATGACACAGGATCACGTGCAGCTCGTCTACCTGGCTGCAGGCACGTTGGATCAGATAAATATGGCCAGTGTGCAACGGGTAAAATTTACCAAACACCACACCGACTTTTTTCTCGCGGCGCGGGAATTCCAGCCCGAGAAAACGGTGTACCGCTTCCAGCTTTTGCGCACTGGGGCTTTTGATTTTGTCGTTCAGCAGTTGGCTAAGGTAGCCTTTGGTCATCCTACTGGCATCGGCCACCTGTTGTAAGGTACAACCTTTTTGCTTAATTGCTGCTTTCAGGTAATCGAACTGCCGCATAACCCCTCCTGTTTAATATGCTAAACAAAATAGCATATTCTACCCGCCCTTGGACACTGCTAAAGCTCATCCAGAATGCTCAAGGCATCCGCCAGTTTCTTCACGCCGAACACCTGCATATTCGCTGGTGACTTTTTCGGCACGTTGGCATGCGGCACGATAGCGCGTTTGAAGCCGTGTTTTGCCGCCTCGGAGATACGCTCCTGGCCGCTTGGCACCGGGCGGATCTCCCCTGCCAGCCCGACTTCGCCAAACACCACCAAGTCGTCAGGCAACGGACGATCGCGGAAACTGGACACCAGCGCCAGCAACAACGCCAGATCGGCGCTGGTTTCACTGACCTTCACGCCGCCCACCACGTTGACGAACACATCCTGATCGGACATCTGCAATCCACCGTGGCGATGCAGCACCGCCAGCAGGATCGCCAAACGGTTCTGCTCCAGCCCCACCGCTACGCGGCGCGGGTTGGCCATCATCGAGTGATCCACCAGCGCCTGAATCTCTACCAACAGCGGGCGTGTGCCTTCCCACACCACCATCACCGAACTGCCGGAGGTGACTTCATCGCCACGGCTGAGGAAGATGGCGGAAGGGTTGCTGACTTCACGCAGGCCCTGTTCGGTCATGGCGAATACGCCCAGCTCATTCACCGCGCCAAAGCGGTTTTTGTGGCTGCGCAAGGTACGGAAACGGGAGTCGGCATCGCCGTCGAGCAATACCGAGCAGTCGATACAGTGTTCCAACACTTTTGGCCCGGCCAGCGAACCGTCTTTCGTCACGTGGCCGACCATCACGATCGCCACGCCGCGCGTTTTGGCAAAGCGCGTCAGGTAAGCGGCGGTTTCACGCACCTGCGCCACGCTGCCCGGCGAAGACTGGATATCCGCCATATGCATCACCTGGATCGAGTCGATCACCATCAGCTTTGGCTGTTCCTGCTCAGCGATCAGGCAAATTTGCTCAATGCTGGTTTCCGACAGCATATTCAGGCCGCCGGTTGGCAAGCCCAAACGGTGAGCACGCATCGCCACCTGTTGCAGCGATTCTTCGCCAGTGACATACAGGGTTTTCATCTGTTCGGAAAGTTTGCACAGCACTTGCAGCAGCAGGGTACTTTTACCCGCCCCAGGGTTGCCGCCGATCAGAATGGCGCTGCCCGGCACCACTCCACCGCCCAGCACGCGGTCAAACTCGAGGAAGCCGGTAGAGAAGCGCGGTAACGCTTCCAGGCTGATGTCCGACAGCTTCTGCACCCGGCTGACGCCCGCATCACCGGCATAACCACTGAAGCGCTCGGTACGGGCAGAAGATGCAGATACCGCAGCCAGGCGCACTTCCGTAATGGTGTTCCAGGCATGGCAAGCACTGCACTGCCCCTGCCAGCGCGGATAATCAGCCCCGCATTCATTACAGACAAACGCCCGTTTTACTGCTTTAGCCACGATTACCTCACCTCATGTTTCAAACTGCCGGTAAGCACACAGAGCACCCCCAGCAGATCGGCATGGCGAATCGACACCTGCGCCTTTTCATACACCTTGGGCTTAGCGTGGTAGGCAATACCTAACCCGGCCACCTGCATCATTTTCAGATCGTTGGCACCGTCGCCGATCGCCACAGTTTGCTGTGGCGGAATGCCCAGTTTTTCTGCCAGTTTCACCAGCACGTCGGCTTTATGTTGTGCATCCACGACCGGCCCCAGCACTTCACCGGTTAATTTGCCATCGCGGATTTCCAGCTCGTTGGCGGCCACGGCCACCAGTTTCAGCTTATCGCGCAAGTATTCGGCGTAATAGGTAAAACCACCGGAAGCGATGGCAACATGCCAGTCCAGCGCCTGCAGTTTGCCCACCAGGCTGGTCAGCCCAGGCATCAGCGGCAGTTCATCACGTACCTGTTTCAGGATATTGGCATCAGCCCCTTTTAGCGTACCGACGCGTTGCCGCAAGCTGGCGGTGAAATCAAGCTCACCGCGCATCGCGCGTTCAGTAACTTCGGCTACCTGTTCGCCGACCCCGGCCAGTTTGGCGATCTCGTCGATGCATTCAATCTGGATCGCGGTAGAGTCCATATCCATCACTAACAGGCCCGGCGTACGCAAATGCGGGATCTTGCCGAGCGGCGCCACATCCAGCCCATTTTCAGCGGCCAGCAGCTTGGCACGCGCCGTCAGCGCTCCTGCCAAACGTACCACCTGATAGTCTTCCACCCACCAGGCGGCAACGATCACCATCGCCGCCCCCAGCTTGCGCTGGAACTGGGTAATGCGCTCTTTGTCCAGTTTTCTGCCATATAATAGCCAACCGGTGTGGCCTGCCCGATAATCCAGCGGCATGACTTCGTCACCGCTCAGCGAAAGGGGAAGACCCGGCCATTGAGAGATCTCCGCCGGGAGATCGCAATAGGTCAGACGATTTGGCATTATTGGCTCCTAAAAACTGCAGCTTGAAAGACGACGGGTAAAGCTATCCTATAGCCCTTGCTTCTGGCAACATAAAGCGTCCAAAAGACCAAGGAAGCCGTATGGCTAAAGCAAAACTGAAATTCCGCCTGCACCGCACCGCTATTATTCTGATTTGCCTGGCTTTGCTGGTGATGTTAATGCAAGGTGCCTCCTATTTTAGCCTGAGCCACCAAATGGCGCGCTCGGAACAGGTAGAAGAACTGGCAAAAACGCTGACCAAGCAAGTGGCTTTTAGCCTGGCTCCGCTGTTGGATGATGACGGCGATATCGACAACCAGCGTATTGACAGCATTCTGCAACAGCTCACCCACCACAGCCGCATTCTTGACGCCAGCGTCTACAAGCTCGATGGCACACTGATGGCCCACTCCGGCGAACAGATCAGCGTGCGCGATCGTCTGTCACTCGACGGCAAACGCGCGGGCAGCTATTTCAATCATCAGTTGGTCGAGTCAATTCAGGGCAAAGATGGCCCCATCGGCTTTATCCGCGTCACGCTTGATACTCACGTGCTGGGCACCGAAACCAAGCAGGTGGATAACACCACCAACCTGCTGCGCCTGATGATCCTGCTGGCGTTGGCTATCGGCATTATTCTGGCCCGCACGTTATTGCAGGGTCGCCGCAGCCGCTGGCAGCAGTCGCCGTACCTGTTAACGGCCAACACACCGCTGGCAGAAGGCGATGACGACAAGGCAGAAGAGCCAGAAGAAGTGAAAAAGGACTAAGCCAAACGCTGAATGCGTTCATTCAGCGTTTGGATCTGTATTTGCATGTGTGCGGCGATAGTGCGGAATGGCTTGCCGATCTGTGGGTGTTGCGCCGTGCGTTGCCAGAACTCCAGCGCCATCAGCTCGGCTTGCCGCCAAACCGCGCCGCTGACTTCGTTGCTCAAGCTGATTTCCAACGTTTCCTGCCGCATATTGCCGCTATTGGCTGGTGCAAACGCCATTGGCAACATGTCATACAGCGGTACCAGTTCCACGGGCTGCTGCTGCGGGCGCAGAAACGATAGATTTCCCTGATGCATATCACTGTTGGCGATCAACCGGCCAAACGCCCAGTACAGGGCAATTTTCTGGTAAGTATGACGGTTGATGATTCCTTGCTGTAATAGCCGTTCAGCCGCCGTGACCCAGTTAGCGCCACCACTACCACTGAATTCGGCATCCAGAGCCTCCAGCGAAACCATGGCAACGCGACCATATTCACCAACGCGATCGAAGCGCTCAAGTTCCAAAAAACACTGCCGGTTCTCGCCAAACAATAGCTTTGCAGGTGCAGCAGGCAATCCGGCTTCCGCCACCACCTGCAACGCTAATGACTCGGCGATCAGTAAATCGCTCCAACGCCGGGCAATAACATTCTCCGGCGCGGCGCTGAATTTCACCAAAACATGACCATAGCGCGCCCCTGCCAGTTCGGCATAGACGATAAACTTGGGTTGTTCGCCACCGGCGGAAGATCCAATCAGTTCCCCTGCCAACGCACGTGCAGAGAGCGCGGCGTACTGTACGGCTTTGTCCGCCAACGGAACCGGGATTTCAGGATCACGCATCAGCCAGCGTTGATAACTGCCTACCCCCGGTAACAGATCGCCACTCATATCCTCGCCATAGTGAGCAAGCGCCAGCAGACGCTGATCTTCATTCCATAGCCGAACGTCTTCCGGCAACCTGAGTTGTCGTGCAGCGCCTTTTCCCCAGGCGCGGCCAAGAAAGCCTATCGGACGCAAGTCGTTCAGATACCAGGGTAAGCCTTCGTACAGCCGCCATTCACCGCTTTGCTCATAGCGCACCGCACAGCTATCTGCCGGGTACAAAGGATAAAGCGTGGCAAACCCATGCGCTTTGCCCAACTCATCAATACGGTACAACGGGAAATGTGCCTCACCGCCGATCTCACGCCTTAACACATAGCGCGTCGCCTTGCCTTTACCGATGGTCAGCACCGCTCCCGCCACAGCGCGGATCCGGCGCGATAGCGTTGGCTGGCTGATACCCAGCGCGTCGGTGAGGGCGCGAGCCGTGGCTGGGCCATGACGCAAAATTTGCTCGACAGTGCTCATGATTGAATAGAATAGTGAATAGATTGGTAAATAGAGTAATAGCGCTAATTAGCGGAAAGGTAAAGAATTAATCAGATAGGTTTATGGCAATATGAATAGATTGGTAAAGGGCGCAGCGCGCTGCGCCCACACGCTATTTACGCTTTATCACCCAGCAGCACGGACTCCAGCGCGATAACGATCATGTCGTTAAAGGTGGTCTGGCGCTCTGCAGCGGTGGTGGCTTCGTGACGCAGGATATGATCGGACACGGTGCAGATAGTCAGCGCTTTACAGCCGAACTCTTCATACAGCTCTGCGGCTACGCCGTAGATGCCCGCCGCTTCCATTTCCACACCCAGAATGCCGTACTTCTTCATCACCTGGAACATATCTGGATCTGGCGTATAGAACAGTTCGGCGGAGAAAATGTTGCCCACGCGCGCCGGGATGCCCTGCTCCGCCGCTGCGTCTACCGCATTACGCACCATGTCAAAATCCGCAATCGCAGCATAGTCATGATCTTTGAAACGCATACGGTTCACTTTGGAATCGGTACAAGCTCCCATACCGATCACCACGTCACGCAGTTTGATATCATCACGTACGGCACCGCAGGAGCCGACACGAATGATTTTCTTCACGCCAAATTCCGCAATCAGCTCGCGCGCATAGATAGAGCAAGACGGGATGCCCATGCCGTGGCCCATCACCGAGATCCTGCGGCCTTTGTAAGTGCCGGTGAAACCCAACATGCCGCGCACGTTGTTCACTTCCACCGCCCCTTCCAGGAAGGTTTCAGCGATGTATTTTGCCCGCAGCGGATCGCCTGGCATCAGCACCACGTCAGCGAAATCACCCATCTCAGCGTTAATATGTGGCGTAGCCATAATCTCTTCCCTCAATGCTTATTAAAAAGTCTTAAAACATGGATTTACCGTAGTCCATCGGCGACAGACCAAAATAGCTGGCGACGGTCTGGCCGATATCGGCGAACGTTTCACGGTGCCCAAGCGAACCCGGCTTCACGTTCGGGCCATACACCAGCACCGGAATGTGCTCGCGAGTGTGATCGGTACCTGCCCAGGTCGGATCACAACCATGGTCGGCAGTAAAAATAATGATATCGTCACCGGTAACGCGCTCCAGCAGTTCCGGCAAGCGGCGGTCAAACTGCTCCAGCGCGGCGGCGTAACCGGCCACATCGCGGCGGTGGCCGTAGGAGGAGTCGAAGTCAACGAAGTTGGTGAACACAATGGTGTTATCACCGGCTTTTTCCATTTCGCGCAGTGTGGCATCGAACAGCGCATCAATGCCGTTGGCTTTTACTTTCTGGGTAATGCCGACGTTGGCGTAGATATCGGCAATCTTGCCGATGGAAACCACTTCACCACCTTTTTCATCAACCAGCTTCTTCAGCACGGTCGGAGCCGGGGGTTCCACCGCTAAATCATGACGGTTGCCGGTGCGCTGGAAATTGCCCGGCTTGTCGCCAACGAACGGGCGCGCAATCACGCGGCCAATGTTATAACCGCCTTCGGTCAGCTCTTCACGGGCGATTTCACACAGTTCGTACAGGCGATCCAGGCCAAAGGTTTCTTCGTGGCAGGCGATCTGGAACACCGAATCCGCCGAGGTGTAGAAAATCGGCTTGCCGGTTTTCATGTGCTCTTCACCCAGTTGATCGAGGATCACCGTGCCGGAAGAGTGGCAGTTGCCGAGGTAACCCGGCAGGTTGGCGCGCACCACCAGTTTGTCCAGCAGTTCCTGTGGGAAGCTGTTGTGTTCGTCGTGGAAATATCCCCAGTCGAACAAGACGGGTACACCGGCGATTTCCCAGTGACCAGACGGCGTGTCTTTACCGGAGGAAAGCTCGCTGGCATAGCCGTAAGCGCCAATGATCTCGGCATGTTGATCCAATCCTGTCGGGAATTTGCCGGTGGATTCCTCCGCCGCTTTGCCCAGGCCCAAACGGCTCAGGTTTGGCAGCGTCAGCGGGCCGCTGCGGCCCACATTGGCTTCACCGCGCGCACAAGCTGCCGCGATATGGCCAAGAGTATCGGAACCTTCATCACCAAAACGTTTGGCGTCGGCGCTTGCGCCGATCCCGAACGAATCCAGTACCATAATATAGGTGCGTTTCATTCTGTTCTCCTGCTACGGGCAGCAGCGTACCAGCCGCTACTGCTCCTGATTCTTTAAAAATCGCGGTTATTCCGTGATGCGCTGGTACACCACCGGCGTGGCTGCCGGGGCTTTATCGCCCATCACCATCGCCTTGCGCACCGCATCTGCCGCCAGTTGCCAACTCTCTTCATCGTTAGCGTGGATCAGCGCCAGCGGGCGCTGTGTCCCCACGTTGGCGCCCAAACGCGCCACTTCCGTCAGGCCAACGCTGTAATCGATACTGTCGGCAGCGCGGCGGCGGCCACCGCCCAATGCCACCACCGCCATCCCCAGCGCCCGGGTATCCATCGCGGTAATGATACCTGGTTTTTCGGCATAAACCGGCTTGCTCAAGGTAGCGGTCGGCAAGTAGTTGTCGTAACGCTCGACAAAATCCACCGGCCCCTGTTGCGCCGCCACCATACGGCCAAAGACCTCTGCCGCTTTACCATTGTCCAATACCGCCTGCAGTTTGGCCCGAGCCTCCACACCGTCCGTCGCCAAGCCACCGGAAAGCAGCATTTCTACACACAGCGCCATGGTCACTTCCAGCAGACGCGGGTTGCGGTATTCACCGGTCAGGAAGCGCACCGCTTCGCGCACTTCCAGCGCGTTACCGGCACTGGAAGCCAGCACCTGATTCATGTCGGTCAACAACGCGGTGGTTTTGCACCCTGCACCGTTGGCTACGCCGACAATCGCCTGCGCCAGATCTTGCGAAAGCTGATGAGTCGGCATAAAGGCACCCGATCCCACTTTGACATCCATCACCAGCGCATCCAACCCTTCCGCCAGCTTCTTTGCCAGGATCGAGGCGGTGATCAGCGGAATGGAATCGACGGTCGCAGTAATGTCGCGCGTGGCGTAGAAACGCTTATCCGCCGGTGCCAACGAGCTGGTTTGGCCGATAATCGCCACACCGACGTCTTTGATCATTTTACGGAACGCGTTGTCGTCGGGGAAAATATTAAAGCCCGGAATGGCTTCCAGCTTATCCAGCGTACCACCGGTATGGCCTAAACCACGGCCAGAAATCATCGGCACGTAGCCGCCACAGGCCGCGACCATTGGGCCAAGCATCAGTGAAGTCACATCGCCTACGCCGCCAGTGGAATGCTTATCGACAATCGGGCCGTTCAGCGCCAGGCTTTTCCAGTCCAGCACCGTACCGGAATCACGCATCGCCATGGTGAGCGCCACGCGTTCTGCCATGTTCATATCGTGGAAGTAGATGGTCATCGCCAGCGCGGCAATCTGCCCTTCGGAAACCACATTGTCACGCACCCCATTGATGAAGAAACGGATTTCCGCTTCGCTCAACGGCTGGCCGTCACGTTTTTTACGGATTATTTCTTGCGCCAGGAACAAGGCATCCCCCTGTTTGAGCTAATTAATTTCACCGCGCCATCAGCGCAATGCGCTACAGCATCAGTAACCGTTGCTGGCCGTTTGAGCGCTGTAGCCCAGCGTCGTCAGCAGGCTGGCCAACAGGCTCGAGGCCCCAAAGCGGAAATGGCGCGCATCGGCCCAACCAGCCCCCAGGATACGAGCAGCAAGTTGCAAATAATGTTGCGCATCTTCCGCCGTGCGCACACCACCGGCAGGTTTAAAGCCCACAGTTTTGCTGACGCCCAGATCGCGGATCACCGTCATCATCAGTTCAGCGCTTTCCAACGTGGCGTTCACCGGCACTTTACCGGTGGAGGTTTTGATAAAATCCGCCCCGGCGTTGATAGCAATTTCAGAAGCTTGGCGGATCAGATTCGCCTGTTTGAGTTCACCGGTTTCGATGATCACTTTCAGCAACACGTTGGCAGCAGCGCAGGCCTGTTTGCACTGTTGCACCAGCTCAAAGCCCACCTTGTCGTTACCCGCGATCAAGGCGCGATACGGGAACACCACATCCACTTCGTCAGCCCCGTAGGCGATCGCCGCGCGGGTTTCTGCCAGCGCAATGTCAATGTCATCATTGCCATGCGGGAAGTTGGTCACGGTTGCAATGCGGATATCCGGCGTCCCTTGCTCACGCAACGTTTTGCGCGCGATCGGGATAAAGCGTGGATAGATGCAGATGGCGGCAGTATGCCCCGCCGGGCTGTTGGCTTGGCGACACAGCGCGATCACTTTCTCGTCGGTGTCGTCATCATTGAGCGTGGTTAAATCCATCAGGTTCAGCGCACGTTGCGCTGCTGCGGTTAGTTCGGTCATAAAACTCTCCAACTTTACTCGTCATACTTCAAGTTGCATGGGTGTTGGCGAGCGGACTTGGTTCCTTGAAGACAGCCACTGAGCAACTTCCTCACGGCGGCAACTGAGCTCCTTCTCACCGCGTATATCGTCAGCTATTGGAACACGATAGCCTTGGCTGATTCGTGTTTTAATTCACATAATATGAAATAAAAATGCAACGAAATAGAATTATATGTGATTTAAATCACAATATAACGCGACTTCGTTCACAAACTCGTTAAACGGGTGGGTAATCAATGGCGGGCACTCCACAGAATGCCCGTATCAGGAAATCGCGCAGTTTCCCCAGCAAGAACTGCCGGGGACTGTTTCAAGTTTAGCTTACAGCGCCAAAAAGAACCCGGCGATGGTGGCACTCATCAGGTTAGAGAGCGTACCGGCAGCCACGGCTTTCAGGCCAAAACGGGCGATATCGTGCCGACGATTCGGTGCCATACTGCCCAGACCACCGAGCAGAATCGCCACCGAAGACAGGTTAGCAAAGCCGCACAGCGCAAATGAGATGATCGCCTTGGTGTGCTGTGACAACACCTGCAAGCCCTCAGCGGCCACGACATCGTCCGGGCGCAGGTACGCGCCAAAGTTCATATAAGCGACGAATTCGTTGACGATCACTTTCTGGCCGATAAACGAACCGGCCACCATGGCTTCACTCCACGGCACGCCGATCAGGTAAGCAACCGGGGAGAAGATCCACCCCAATATCAGCTCCAGCGACAGCTGCGGGAAGTTGAACCAGCCACCAATGCCGCCCAGCATGCCGTTCAGCAAGGCAATCAGAGCAATAAACGCCAGCAGCATTGCGCCCACGTTCAGCGCCAGTTGCATCCCCGAGGCCGCGCCTGAAGCCGCTGCGTCAATCACGTTAGCCGGGCGATCCTCTTCGGCGATAAGCTTCATCGCATCGTCTTTATCGTGAGTTTTCTCGGTTTCCGGCACCATCAGCTTGGCAAACAGCAACCCGCCAGGTGCAGCCATAAAGGATGCCGCGATCAGATACTCCAACGGCACGCCCATCTGGGCATAGCCTGCCAATACCGAACCCGCCACCGACGCCAAACCACCACACATCACCGCAAACAGTTCAGACTGGGTCATGGTGGCGATATAGGGCCGTACCACCAGAGGCGCTTCGGTCTGACCAACGAAAATGTTGGCCGTTGCTGACAGTGATTCGGTGCGCGAAGTGCCCAGCAGTTTTTGCAGGCCGCCACCAAGCACTTTAATCACCAGTTGCATGATGCCCAGATAATAGAGCACGGCGATCAGCGAGGAGAAAAATACGATTACCGGCAGCACGCGCAGCGCGAACACAAAACCACCACCGCCAAACACTTCAAACATTTTGTCGGAAACCAGGCCGCCAAAAATGAAGGAAATCCCTTCATTACCATAAGCAATGACGTTGGCAACCCCTTCAGACATACCACCAAGAATGCGGCGGCCCAAAGGGACATACAGCACCAGAGCGCCAATGGCGATCTGAATAATAAATGCCCCGAGCACGGTGCGCACTTTAATAGCGCGTCGGTTGCTGGAAAGCAGCACAGCAATGGCGATCAGTACCAACATACCGACCAGGCTCATGATGAGTTGCATGTGAGAATATCCCTGTTGCGAAAAAGTAATAAATCCCTGCCAGGTGAACCTGCAGGGTTGCTTTGGAGTAGATAACAGGGAGCAATTATACTGAGCGCTGCGAAATTCGCCTCACTATATGTCACAGATGAATACAACAAGATGCAAATGGAAATTTAATAACGTGATTCAAATCACGTTTTTGGCGGACAAGAAACCAGGTGAAATAAAGACTCGGTGTTCAACTGCAACTGTGCAGCAATCTCATCAGGCGGCTCGGGCCGTAACTGGCAAAGCACCTGAAAGACGTCGGCAGCCCGTTCAGGGCGGTTCGGTTGCCCCTGATAACCCGCCAGCGGCATATCCGGCGAATCGGTTTCCAGCAACAATGATTCCAGCGGTAATTGTGCCATTACGCTGCGTGTTTTTTGCGCTCGTTCGTAGCTGATGGTGCCGCCAACGCCAATAGAATATCCCAACCGGATAAACGCCTGCGCCTGCGCCAAACTGCCAGCAAAGCCATGTACCACACCACGGCGTGGCACATCGGCACGGCGCAATGCAGCCGCCAGTTGATCGTGGCTGCGGCGGGAATGCAGGATCACCGGCAGATCGTAGCGTTTCGCTAATTCAAGCTGTTGCTTAAGCAACGCCTGCTGACGATCAAACTGAGGGTTCTCCATATACAGATCCAGCCCAATTTCCCCCACCGCCACCAGTTTGGCTGGTTGAATGGCTAGAAACTCTGCCAATCGTTCGAGCTGTTCACTCTGGTGCTGCGCAATGTACAACGGATGCAGCCCCAGAGCGGCAAACACAGGGGCATGATCGTGCGCCAGCTTCAACACCAGGGCAAAACGATCCGCCGTTACTGCGGGCACAATGATCCGCTGCACGCCAGCTTGTGCGGCCAGCATCAGGCTTTGGGCCTCGTGCCCGCTAAAGGGCGGGAAGTCAAAATGGCAGTGGGTATCGGTAAAAACGTAATTCACAGCACACCTCTATCACCCACAGAAAAATCACCCGAAGAACGATTTCACTATCTCCAGCCTGCATCCTTAATGTGGCTGTTTTCTTGAGGATAACTCTTCTTGCTCTCTTCCGTAATCTTCTTGCAATACACCGGAGAGACAGTCATTACTCCCGGACAACCAGGCATAATCACTACCGGAGAACTCCGCTAACGCCTGCCAGACCTGGCCTTTCCACTGCTTCCAGCGGCCAATAATGATGTCGCTATTCATGACTGAACTCTCCAACAACGAGAAAAGGAACTAAGCTTGATAACGCGTTAAAACTGGGTTCAGGGTTTAACTGCCAGATCGTTCTTAACGCTTTTCACGCCATCAATGGTTTTGGCAATACTCTCTGCCCGTTCGGATTGCGCCAGCGTTTTCACCGTACCAGAAAGTTGCACCACCCCATCGGTGGTTGCTACTTTTACATGGCGGGAAGGGACCAGATCGTCCGCCAGCAATTTGGCTTTCAGCTCGCTGGTGGTTGCAGCATCACCCGCGTAAGCCTTCACAGACTGCGTAGCCTCATCTTTCACGTGTAATTTATCGCTGACAGACTTCACCCCTGCCACCTTACCGGCTACCGCAACGGCCCGGGTAGCTTGTGCCTGGCTGCTGACAAAACCACTGAGCGTTACCACTCCTTTCTCAGTAACCACCGAGACCTCAGTGCTTTTGATAGCTTTGTCTTCCAACAGCACGCTTTTCACTTTTGCAGTTATCGCACTGTCATCCATGTAACTGTCGACCTTTTTCATCGAGCTATCGATTTTGTCACCGGTTTTATCAACCACGCTGGTGGCTTTGTTGAGCAGCGATTCTTGCGCCAACGCATTACCATTCACCAGAACAGCACCCAACACGATAGCCATCAAAGAATGCGTAAACTTGGTATTTTTCATCGATCTCTTCCTTCTTATTTTGTGAATCCCCCTCGGCGGTGGACTCCTATACCGTGATATCACGGCAAGCTTGAGTGAATACTTCACGATTACTCTACTATCAAACGTTCACGACAAGACTGAAGCAATGTCTATGCCAATATTTAAAATCCTTTAAATTCAATAATAAAAGAACCGAAGCATCGTGTTTAAGCCAAAAAATGTTGCCTATCAACGACAGTAATAGCCCTATTCAAGCCGATTTTTGCTATCTTATTGATATTGCTCGCACTCAACCGTCGTCAATCAGCAACAACCCAAGATAACCTTCTAGAAAGTCATTGAATAGCAGTTATTTTTACTTATCAAACGACATCTCCCCTGACAAATATAGCCCATCAGATAAAAGCTGCAGCAGGATACCAACAACGCTTTTAGTCAATAAATGAAAGTGAAATAGATAAATTAATTTTATTAATTAGCAAGATAATTGCTGGATGTGCAATAGCGGAGAGGATAATCGGCACCGCGAGAATACGGTGCCGATACGGCAGATTAGTGTTCGCGGGTTTTGCGGAACACCACGTCTGGATAACGTTCCTGCGTCAGGTTGAGGTTCACCATGGTCGGTGCAATATAGGAGAGATTATCGCCACCGTCCAACGCCAGGTTCAGTTCGTTCTTGCGCTTGAACTCTTCGAATTTCTTCACGTCATTACACTCCACCCAGCGGGCAGTAGAGACGTTTACCGACTCATACAGCGCTTCCACGTTGTATTCGGACTTCAAGCGCGCAACCACCACATCGAACTGCAGCACACCTACAGCCCCAACGATCAGATCGTTGTTGGAAATTGGGCGGAACACCTGTACTGCACCCTCTTCCGACAGTTGCACCAACCCTTTCAGCAGTTGCTTCTGTTTCAGTGGATCGCGCAGGCGGATGCGGCGGAACAGTTCCGGGGCAAAGTTCGGGATGCCGGTGAACTTCATATCCTCGCCCTGCGTAAAGGTATCGCCAATCTGAATGGTGCCGTGGTTGTGCAAACCGATGATATCGCCTGGGTAGGCTTCTTCCACGTGAGAACGGTCACCGGCCATAAAGGTTAGCGCATCGGAGATCACCACATCTTTACCGGTACGAACCTGGCGCAATTTCATGCCTTTCTCATAACGGCCAGACACCACACGCATAAAGGCCACGCGGTCACGGTGTTTCGGATCCATATTCGCCTGAATTTTAAACACGAAACCGGTGAATTTCTCTTCTGCGGCCACCACTTCACGGGTATCGGTTTTGCGTGGCATCGGCGCAGGTGCCCAAGCCACCAAGCCGTCCAGCATATGATCCACACCAAAGTTACCCAGTGCAGTACCGAAGAATACCGGGGTCAGTTCACCGGCCAGGAAGGCTTCCAGCTCAAACTCATGCGAAGCCCCTTGCACCAGTTCCAGCTCTTCACGCAATTGCGCTGCCAGATCTTCACCCACGGCGGCGTCGAGATCCGGGTTATTCAACCCTTTGACGATGCGCACTTCCTGAATAGTGTGGCCTTTACCGGTCTGGTACAGGTAGGTTTCATCTTTATAAAGGTGATAAACCCCTTTGAACAGCTTGCCGCAACCAATTGGCCAGGTGATCGGCGAGCAGGCGATTTTCAGCTCACGCTCCACTTCATCCATCACTTCCATCGGATCGCGGATATCACGGTCAAGTTTGTTCATGAAGGTCAGGATCGGCGTATCACGCAGACGGGTCACTTCCATCAGCTTGCGGGTACGATCCTCAACGCCTTTTGCGGCGTCGATCACCATCAGGCAGCAGTCCACCGCAGTCAGAGTACGATAGGTATCTTCAGAGAAGTCTTCGTGCCCTGGGGTATCCAACAGGTTGACCAGGCATTCGCGGTAGGGGAACTGCATCACCGAGGTGGTGATCGAAATACCACGCTGCTTTTCCATCTCCATCCAGTCGGATTTGGCGTGCTGGCTTGAGCCACGGCCTTTTACCGTACCGGCGGTCTGAATGGCCTGTCCGAACAGCAGCACCTTTTCGGTAATGGTGGTTTTACCGGCATCGGGGTGCGAGATAATAGCGAAAGTTCTTCTTTTCGAGACTTCGCGAGCGAATTCACTAGGAGACATGTTTTTCAGATTCTACAGTTAGTCCGCCCTGCAATCATCGCAAACGCGTCAATAGCGGTGCCAGGCAAAGCGGTAATGAAAAGGTCACAGTGGGGCATTTTCGCTGATTTACCAACCGCTGACAATCAATGGTTTTTCCGGTCAGCAGATAAAATCAGGCATAGAACGATCGAGCCTCTCGCTATCCCAGCGGCAGCGCCATCACGATCGCATCTTCGCGGCCATTGGCAGCCGGATAATAGTTGCGGCGTACCGTCACTTCGTTAAACCCGAGATCTTCGTAAAGCGCAATCGCCCCACGGTTGGAAGCACGCACCTCCAGCCACAGCGTCACCACGCCACGCGCTTCGAGCTGTGCGATCAACGCAGTTAACAGCGTGCGGCCAAAACCCTGGCGCTGCCAATCCGGGTGGATGGCAATATTAAACAGCGTGGCTTCATCCAGCACGATTTGGGTGATGGCAAAACCCGCCATCTGCCCAGCGGCTTCCAGCTTCAGGTTGAGATAGCGCTCGCCCTGATTACTGGCAAATGTTGCTTCCGTCCAGGGGAAAGCATGGCTGGTTTGTTCAATCTTGAAGGCGGTGGCCAGATCGGCTGCCGTCAGGGGAGAAATGCTGTTCATGGTGACAAATCTGCTGCCAGAGTGCGCGTTTAGCACCCGCATCTTGAGAAAGCTCGGCCAGCGCCGGGCTGTATAGCTGCGCACCGGCTACCGCAAGCGGCTCCGTAATGCCCAACCGCCAACTGTTACATTCGGTGTCTGCCGGTAGCATCGCGGCCTGATCGGGTGTCAAACCATAGGTTTGCACCGGTTGCAGCCCCAGGCTGCGCAACACGTCGCAGAACAAAGGATCCTGCGGATCGGGCAATCTATGCGCCACCACCAGCAGGCGTACTTCTGCAGGCAGGCTGACAGCGATCTCGCCGTGCAACGCGCCAGGGCGGCGCAATGTCCACTGCGTAATCCCCAGTTGTTGTAACAGCCAATCACGTTTTGATGCCATACCGATTCCCGTGTGTTGCGCACAATGCCTACCCTGTGCCGCGCTATGCTAACAAACCCGCTCAGCTCACGCTATGGCATATCTAGCCAAGTGTGGATAAACCCGTCGAACATCTCGCCACAAAGCTCTATAATCGCCAGCTTAATCTTGAGGAGCCAAAAACTGATGTCTGCATTAACCCCCGCCAGTGAAGTCATGCTGCGCCACAGTGATGAGTTTGTTGAACGCCGCGTCCTGTTCGCAGGCGATCTGCAGGATACCCTGCCGGCCCAATTCGAGGCCGCTGACGTGCGTGTCCACACCCAGCAATACCATCATTGGCAGTTACTGAACCGGATGATGGGCGACAATGCACAATTTGGCCTGACGGTCGATCCTACTTTCGCTGCCGCTTGCGACACGCTGATCTATTACTGGCCCAAGAGCAAACAGGAAGCGCAGTTCCAACTGTGCAATCTGTTATCTTTGCTGCCGGTTGGTGCAGAAATTTTTGTGGTCGGTGAAAACCGCAGCGGTGTGCGCAGCGCAGAGCAAATCCTGGAAGGCCGCGCAACGCTGGCAAAAATCGACAGCGCGCGCCGTTGTGGCCTGTATCATGGCCGCATTGATCAGCAAACCACCTTCGCTCTGGCCGACTGGTGGGAAAGCTATCAGTTGCACGACCTGGAAGTGAAAACCCTGCCGGGTGTCTTCAGCCGTGATGGGCTGGATGTCGGCAGTTCGTTGCTGCTGTCGACGCTGGAAAAGCACATGAAAGGCAAAGTGCTGGATGTGGGTTGTGGTGCCGGTGTGATGGCTGCGGTGATGTCGAAACTGTCCCCCAAAGTGAAGCTGACGCTGAGCGACGTGAATGCCGCTGCGGTAGAATCCAGCCGTGCCACGTTGGCGGCTAATGGTATTGAAGGTGAAGTGATCGTCAGTAACGTCTATTCCGATATTACTGGCCGCTTTGACATGATCATTTCCAACCCGCCATTCCACGATGGCCTGGCAACCAGCCTGACTGCGGCAGAAACCCTGATCCGTGGCGCAGTAAAGCATCTGCCAATCGGTGGGCAACTGCGCATCGTCGCCAATGCTTTCTTACCGTACCCGGATATTCTGGATGCCACCTTCGGCAGCCATGAAGTGCTGGCGCAGAATGGCCGTTTCAAGGTGTATCAGGCCACCGTTGGCCGCCCGCCGCGCGATCCGAAGAAGAAAAAATAACGCTGCATTAAAATAAATATCCTCCGGCATAGCCGGAGGTTTTTCATATGCGCCTGTAAGGCTCTCTTACCTGCCGCGCCCTAACAGGCGCATGACTACCTCACATTTGCATTACTTCTGTTACTTACTGCCCGTAAACGGGCTACATCAATGTAAGGGCGACTGTAGTTACCACCACATCTTTCTATACACATATCTTCCTTAGCGCATATGACAGTTTCCTTTGTACTTACCCCCCAAGACACTGAATAAGTAACGTGTGGGTACTTCTCTCATTCATCGGGTATGCGCTAAGCCTTTCTCAGCAACTATTAGCGGTTTACCTATCTCCAGAGGTGCTTTGTTGCTACCTGACCACAAGCGTTACTGGCCATTAAAAGAGCCGACTCAAAGCTGGAAGCTTGACGGAACCCCCAGCCTAGCTGGGGGTTTTCTGAATACAATGATACGGGCGCATTTAGCGCCCGTGTTACCCAACTAGCCGTTAATAAACTCCATCCCCACCTGCGTATAACGCGCGCCAGCCGCACCCGCCAATGGGAATACCGCTTCGATCGCCGCCAGTTCCTGCGCATTCAGCCTAATCTCCGCTGCTGCCACATTTTCTTCCAGATAACGTCTGCGTTTGGTGCCGGGGATAGGCACAATATGTTGCCCCTGTGCCATCACCCACGCCAACGCTAACTGTGAAGGTGCAACGCCCTTCTGCCGGGCCAGTTCACTGACTTTTTCCACCAATTCCAGGTTGCGGGCGAAGTTTTCCCCCTGAAAACGTGGATTCCCACGGCGGAAATCGTCTTCAGCCAGATCTTCCGGGCGCTGGATCGCCCCAGTCAGGAAACCGCGCCCCAACGGGCTGTAGGCCACAAAACCAATACCCAGGCGCTCGCAGGTTGCCAGTTGCCCTTGTTCTGCATCCCGTGTCCACAGTGAATACTCCGTCTGTAATGCGGTAATCGGATGCACTTTGTGTGCCCGCTCGAGCGTGGCAACCGAGGCTTCGCTTAAACCGATATAGCGGATTTTGCCCTCTTTAATCAGATCCGCCATGGTGCCCACCACCTCTTCGATCGGCACCTGTGGATCGACGCGGTGCTGATAATAAAGATCGATGGTTTCCACCCCCAAACGTTGCAGGCTGCCCTCGACCGAGCGGCGGATATATTGCGGTTTGCTGCTCACGCCACGCGCGTTAGGATCGGCGGGATCGCGCACAATACCGAACTTGGTCGCCAGAAAGACGTTATCGCGCTTGCCTTTAATCGCTTTGCCGATCAGTTGCTCATTGGTATGCGGGCCATACATGTCGGCAGTATCCAACAGCGTGACGCCCAGTTCCAATGCCCGGTGCAGCGTGGCGATCGCCTCTTTTTCATCACTGGCGGTCGAGTAAAAATCGCTCATTCCCATGCAGCCTAAACCCAGGGCTGAAACGGCGGGGCCATTAGAACCTAATTTACGTTGTTGCATTGCACTTTCCTTATTGAGCGGTCTATGTCGTAACAAAGTCTGGTTGTTTACGCTACAAAGATAAATAATGCAGATCGCACATCACTGTTTATAAATAGCTAACAATGGCGGAGAAATGGAACAGATTCAGGCCATGCGTATCTTCACCCGGATCGTCGAACTGGGTAGCTTCAGCCGCGCGGCGGAACGCCTGCAACTGCCGCGCGCCACGGTCAGCAATGCGTTGAAGTGGCTGGAGCAACGGCTCGGCGTTCGCCTGTTATTACGCACCACACGGCAGGTACAGATCACCGCCGAGGGCACGCTGTATTATCAGCGTTGCCTGCAACTGCTGGATGCACTGGAAGAAGCGGATACCTTGTTCCACCAGCACAAACAGCAGCCTGCGGGCAAAGTGCGCATCGATATGCCACACTCGCTGGCGCGGGAGATTGTGATTCCGGCGTTGGCGGATTTTTATCACCGTTACCCAGAGATTGAGCTAGCGCTCGGTGCCAACGACACCCATGTCGATCTGCTGCGTGAAGGTGTGGACTGTGTGCTGCGCGCCTGGGACACCGAAGACGACACTCTGGTCGCCCGGCTGATTGCCCAAATGCCACAATTGACCTGTGCATCCCCCACCTATCTGCAAACCTTCGGCATCCCGGAGTCAATCGACGATCTGCAGCGCCACCAGGCGGTGGGCTATTTTTCGTTGGTTAATAACCGCAATTACCCGCTGGAATTCTGCCGCGACGGCAAGCTCGAACTGCGTGAATTGCCAAGCAGGCTGAGCGTCAGCGGTGCTGATGCCTATACCAGCGCCTGTCGCGCCGGGATGGGCTTGATTCAAGGCTCCCGCTACTCGGTGGCCTCCTGGTTAAAGACCGGGGAAATGGTGGAGGTGTTGGCGGCAACACCGCCGCCGCCGATGCCGATCTACATCATGTATCCCCCTGGCCGCTTCCTTGCGCCACGCGTCAGGGTATTGATTGATTGGCTGATTGCTCTGTTTGAGGGCTATCAACAACGCTGCAGCTTGAAAGAGGAAGAGGATGTGGCGTTTTTTACAGCGAACGCCCTTAAACCAGGAAATAACTATTGACGTACCCGCCAAAATCTCTAGAATTCGCCTCCGTGGTAGCATTACTCCGGTAGTGTTTCTGGTAAGCGAAGGTGGCGGAATTGGTAGACGCGCTAGCTTCAGGTGTTAGTGTCCTTACGGACGTGAGGGTTCAAGTCCCTCTCTTCGCACCAATAACCACATGATTTATATTGCACAGCATCAAGGCGAAGGTGGCGGAATTGGTAGACGCGCTAGCTTCAGGTGTTAGTGTTCTTACGGACGTGAGGGTTCAAGTCCCTCTCTTCGCACCAAGCTGGTGATATAAATCGAAAGCAAAGCAACAACATCGACTGTGCGAAGGTGGCGGAATTGGTAGACGCGCTAGCTTCAGGTGTTAGTGTCCTTACGGACGTGAGGGTTCAAGTCCCTCTCTTCGCACCAATTGATGAACTCTCCCCAGCAATTCCTCAGCGTTAAATTCCGTTATAAACCCACACGTTAATGCATATTGCTCTGTTAGCCAACCACGCTGAAACGCAGGCTGATGGCCGCTAATCCGCCAGCCAACGCCATAAAAGAAGGCAACAGCAAATAATGCCGCAGGTGGCGGTTAAACAACATCGCCAACGTCACCAGCATGGCAATGACGATCAGAGCACGCAACTGCATCATATTGAGATCAATCAGCACAATTAACGGCATCAGAGCACCGGGCAGCAATATCCCCCAAGCGCTGGCCAGCCGTTGCCCCAGGCACCCACTGATGGCCCAGAGCCCACATGCCGTAATTATTGCGGTAATCATGATAACCTCATTTCAAAAAATGATAATGATAAGCAATATCATATAGCATTTATTTTCCCGACGCATCATTTACCCCAACAGACGGAACACTGATGACGGCCCGGTGAAAAAATGATAATTTATCTAAGTAAATTCCTAGAAAAATTAGTCCATTAGCAATACTTAACTATACCTATTCACCGCAGGTGCTCAACCTACGCACTGGGAATTTTCTACAACCTTCTTCTTCCGGCAGAACAATTGGGCAAAGAGTGATCCCTGTATGAATGCACGTTCTTATCTGGAGCTGCAAAACAACAAGCACCGATTATCGTTATTGCTTTTTATATCAATAAATACCGTCTCTGCCGTCTTTACTTTATTGATACCTTTCCAGGCAACGCCAGCCTTCACGCTGCCATTAATCGGTATTCCGCTATGCTGTCTGGCGGCCATAGAGTACATACGGCGTTCACCACGGCAATACATCAGAAAACTGAACCTGTCTGCTACCGTTTTCGGCCTGCTGTGGGCGGCACATACCTACATCAAACATCAATACCTTCCCAACGATAGCCACAGCTTTCTGCTAATCAGCCTGCTCAGCATTTTCTTTATCAGCGCGATTTCCCTGACGGATAACGTGATTGCCTTCTGTCTGAACGCTCTGCCCTCGGCGCTGACCATTCTGTGGCTGGACGACATGCACAATACCCTGCGCATCCTGTTCACGATTCTGTTGCCAATTGTGGCTTTTTCAATTCATCACCTGATGCTGAAACGCAGTGAAGCCTTTACCCAGGCTCTGGTGACCAATCTGTACCATGAACGGGATAAATTCAGCGATCTGAGCATGCTGGATCCATTAACCGGCCTCTATAACCGCCGTGGTCTGGAAAATAGGCTCAATCAGTTGCAGGCACCCACCACTGGCGGCCATTTCGTGCTGCTGCTCGATATCGATCATTTCAAGGCTTACAACGATCGCTACGGCCACACCATGGGCGATCAGGCGCTGCTGCAGGTGGCTCGTACCATTCGTGATACCGTGCGCTCGCGAGATATCGTAGTGCGTTACGGTGGTGAAGAGTTTCTGGTGCTGCTGATTAACGTCAGCGAAGAGTACGCAACTTCTCTGGCAGAGAGCGTGCGCCAATCCGTGCAGGAATTGCTCATCCAGCATCATCTCCATCCGCAGGAGATCACCAGGGTGACGCTGAGTGCCGGTATTGCCAACCTGGACAAACTGGATGTCGATTCTGCCATCTGCTCCGCTGATGCCGCGCTCTATCGGGCCAAAAGCAGTGGCCGTAACAATATTCAACGAGCTAACAGTGCACAAAACGCCATGTGTTGACCGCCAACCGGGCGTTGGCTGGCACATTGTCGTAGGAAAAATTCACCATCGGGCCTTTTTCCATAGGTCATTCCGCCGATCGCGCATTACACTGTAGCCAAAATAATTCGAGTTGCTTGCAGCGCCCCAAAGGGGCGAGCCGAGTAACGAAGCCAACATCCAAGCAACCTGAAGCATGAAGGGTATAAGCAGCGACTTTTGCTTTTCCTTGTAGCTCTTTGAAATGGAAAAAGACCGTTGAAGACTTCATTCTCCGCTTTATTGCTGGCGCTGGGCCTATGTGCCACGCCGCTGGTCAGCCAGGCCAGCACACAACTGACGTCACAGATTGTCGATCAGTATGCCGAACACATTTTCTTCAATAGCGGTGCAACCGGCATGGCGCTGGTCGTCATCGATAATAATCAGGTGGTTAACCGCAGTTTTGGCGATACCAAACCGGGCAACGATGTGCGCCCAAGCCCGGATTCGCTGATCCGTATTGCCTCGATCACCAAGCTGATGACCAGCGAAGTGATGGTGAAAATGGCAGCCGAAGGCAAAATAAAGCTCACAGATCCGCTGCGCAAGTATGCCCCCAAAGGGGCCAATGTCCCGTCTTACAACGCACGCCAGCCGATTACCCTGCTGAATCTGGCCACTCACACCAGTTCCCTGCCGCGTGAGCAACCCGGCAAGAAACCGCCTAAAACGCCGGTCTTTACCTGGCCGACCAAAGCCCAGCGCTGGCAGTGGCTGGCACATGCCAACATCACCGTACCGCCGGGCGTGCGGGCCGCTTACTCCAACCTGGCTTACGATCTGCTGGCAGACGCCCTGTCACGCGCTGCGGGCAAATCCTACAACGCGTTGCTGCGTGAACAAATCACCGCCCCGCTGGGGATGGTGGATACCACACTGACCCCCAGTCTCGAACAGTGCTCACGCCTGATGGTTGCCGCCACTGGATCAAGTACCTGCCGTGATACCACCGCCGCTGCCGGTAGCGGTGGCATTTATTCCACCCCACGCGATATGCAACGCTGGATGCAGCAGTTTCTCTCCTCTAACCTGACCGGGCCACGCAAGCTGACGGCCATGAGTGAGCAAACCATGTATTTCCAGCGTAAAGATCTGGCATCGCTGACAGGGATGGATGTTCCCGGTACAGCAGATGAACTGGGGTTAGGCTGGGTGTATATGTCACCGAAAGATGGCCTGCCGGGTATCATTCAGAAAACCGGCGGCGGCGGCGGTTTTATTACCTATATGGCGATGGTGCCGCATAAAAATATCGGCGTCTTCGTGGTGGTGACCCGCTCGGAGCTGACCAAGTTCACCAATATGAGCGATCCGGTCAATCGGTTGGTGGGCGAGTTAGTGGCCAATAAAGGCTGATAGATACCCAAAATAATTCGAGTTGCCGCCGTATTAACGGCAACTCGAATAACTCAGGGCATCTCCCTCAGCGGGAGCGATAAACCGATGGGGAACAGCCTTCCAGCCGGTTGAAAAAGCGCGCGAAATAGGCCGGATCTTTGAACCCCAGACTATAAGCCGTTTCGTGCACCGTACAGGCACTGAACAGCAGCATACGTTTGGCCTCACGCAGCATGCGATCAAAAATCAGCCGCTTGGGCGATCGGTTGGCAAAACGGCGGCACAAATCATTGAGCCGCGACTCCGTTACCCCAAGCGACTGCGCATATTCCGGCACGGCCAGATGCTCACGGAAGCGCTCATCCACCATCTTGTTAAAGCGCTGAAACAGCTTCAGTTCGCTACGCATCCCGCTTGCGGCCTTATCTTCTAAAGAGGTATTGCGTAACAGCAGTGTTAATACCGCCTGCGCCAACAGCGCCAGCGTCTGCGCACGCCCCGCCATCTTTTGGCTGAACTCACGGCGGATCAACGCCCAATAATGGTTGAGCGCCGCCAATTCCTGCGGTGCATCGGCCAGGGAAAGGCAAATCCCCGGCATCTCCAGCACCAGATTGCTGCCGGGGTACAGGCGTTCCAGCAGCGGCCAGACCAGTTCCTGGCGCACCGTTAGCACGTGTCCGTCGCTGTCCGGCTCGGTGAAAAAGGTGTGTGGCACCGAAGGCGGCGTGAGGATGAACAACGGAGCCTGCACCGAATAATGCTGATCGTCGAGTTGCAGCTCTATTTTGCCGGTTTCCAGAAAGTGCACCTGAAAGAAGCTTTCATGCCAGTGCACCTGCATATCACGGCCAAAAAATGCCGCCAAGCCAGCGAAGGTTTCGTAGTGCACTTCATCGGCGGCATAATGCGCGTCATACTCTTTGCAAATATCGATATTGACGATAAAGCCGGTATTTTTCTGCACGCTGTCCTCCGAAAATAACAATAGCGGGGTTCTGCCTAACCTGAACCCCTGGTTGTTGAGTTTAAGGCGTGGCACGTGGCCGCGAATCTTTCATCGGGATACGCCAGACCAGTACGGCACCCATGATCAGTAACACCGAAACAAAGTACAGCCCGGAATTGAAGCTGCCGGTCACATCCTTAAACCAGCCGATCAGCAGCGGGCTGACGGCTGAACCGATATTACCGGTCGCGTTGATCACCGCGATCCCTACCGCGCGCGCCTCAAGGCTGATCGACTGATCCGGCGTCGTCCAGAAGATCGCCATAGCCGTAAAGGAACCTACCGACGCCATCACAATCCCCAGCAACTGAATCATGCTGTGATTGGTGGCCGAAGCCAGCAGCCAGCCTACCGCAGCAAACAGGTACGGCAACGCGGTATGGTATTTACGCTCCTGCAGACGATCCGAGCGCTTACTCCACCAAATCATACCGGCGATGGTACAGATCTGCGGGATCGCTGCCAGAATGCCGATCACAATATTGCTGCTGCCCTGGTTAAAGCTTTGCAGGATCTGCGGCGTCCAGATATTGATCGCACTCAGGGTATTAGTCAGGCAGAAATAGGCCAGCGTATACATCAGCACAATCGGCGTCAGCACTTCTCGCCACAAACTGCGCTGCTGCAAGGCCCGATGGCTGCTTGGCCCACCCGGCTGCACCAGTTGCAGTTTGTCGGCTTCCATCATCGCTTTCAGGCTGCTTTTCTCTTCGTCGGTCAGCCATTTGGCTTTGGCTGGCGTGTCATCGAGATAGAACCACACCACCACGCCCAGGATCACCGAAGGAATGCCTTCCAACAGGAACAGCCATTGCCAGCCTTTCAGGTTCATTGCCCCGTCCAGCGCCAAGATATAGCCAGACACCAGTGAACCCAACGCCATGGTCACCGGCATGGCGATCATAAACAGCGCGTTGGCACGGGCGCGATAAAACGCCGGGAACCAGTAAGTGAGATACACCAGGATCCCCGGCAGAAAACCTGCTTCGGTAATACCGACGATCATCCGCAAGATATACAGGCTGGTCGGCCCGGTGGCGAACATGGTGCAGGTAGAAGCAATACCCCACAGCACCATGATAGTGGCGATCCAACGCCGCGCACCGACGATACTCAGCATGATGTTGCTGGGGATGCCGAAGATCACGTAGGTAACATAAAACAGCGTTGCGGCCAGGCCGAACATGGTAGAGCTAAGACCGAGGTCTTGCTTCATGGTCAAACCGGCAAACCCGATGTTGATGCGGTCAAGGAACGAGAAAACAAACAACACAAATAAGAAAATAATCAGGCGCCGAAATAACTTTTTAATCACCGACTGCTCGGTGGCGGTTAACGCTTTATGTTGCTGTGCCGGGTTGAGCGGCTTCAGCGAATCGACGTTGCTCATAATGACTCCGATTAGTAAACGCCCGGGGGCTGCATAGCCGGTTTGCCCCGCTTGAATTGGCCTGCCAAGGATTCAGCCGCCCGCGCCAGCAGAGTGGTATCCACCCCAACGGCGACAAACAGCGCACCGGACTCCAGATAATGCTGCGCCAGTTCCAACTGCGCCGTCAGGATGCCGGGGGCTTTGCCAGCAGCGCTGATGCGTGCGATGGCGTCATCAATGGTGCGTTGCACTTCCGGGTGCTGCGGGTTGCCCGCAAAGCCCATATCCGCACTCAGATCCGCCGGGCCGATAAACACCCCGTCTACGCCTTCCACCTGTAAAATGGCGTCCAGATGGCTCACCGCTTCGCGGGTTTCGATCTGCACCAGCACGCACATCTGGCTGTCGGCCTGTTGCAGATAGTTGGGCACCCGGTTCCAGCGAGAAGCCCGTGCCAGCGCACTGCCCACGCCACGAATACCCTGTGGCGGATAGCGGGTAGCACGCACTGCGGCCTGCGCCTGCTCGGCGTTCTGGATCATCGGGATCAACAAGGTCTGCGCGCCGACATCCAGCAGTTGTTTGATCAACACCGCGTCGTTCCAGGCCGGGCGTACCACCGGGTGGCTGGGATAGGGCGCTATCGCCTGTAATTGGCCCAGCACCGTCTGCACATTGTTTGGTGCGTGCTCGCCGTCGATCAGCAGCCAGTCAAACCCGGATCCCGCCAGCAGTTCGGCGCTATAGCTGCTGCATAGCCCCAGCCACAGGCCAATCTGCGGGCGTTTTTCCTGCAAGGCCTGTTTAAATTGGTTAGTTAACATGGTGTTCTCCATCAGGTATTTCCCCCTCTCCTCTCAGGGAGAGGGGGGCGATCAGACAAAGCGGCAACTGATGCAACCCATCGGGCCATAGTCTGCATGGAAGGTATCGCCACGCCGTGCAGGCACTGGCCGGGTAAACGATCCCCCGAGGATGATCTGCCCGGCTTCCAGCTCTACGTCATGCGGGAACAGCTTATTCGCTAACCATGCCACGCCGTTGGCCGGGTGATTCAGCACCGCCGCCGCCACGCCAGACTCTTCAATCACCCCATTGCGATACAGCAACGCCGCGATCCAGCGCAGATCCAGCGCGTCCGGCTTGATTGGCCGCCCGCCCATTACCACGCCCGCGTTGGCAGCATTGTCTGAGATGGTGTCGAATACCTTGCGTGGCCGCTGGGTTTGCGGATCGACGTTGTGGCTGCGCGCATCGATGATCTCCAGCGCCGGGATCACGTAGTCGGTGGCGTTGTACACATCAAACAGCGTGCAGTTCGGCCCGCGCAGCGGTTTCGCCAGCACAAATGCCAGTTCCACTTCCACACGCGGCACAATAAAGCGATCGAAAGGAATATCGCTGCCGTCGTTGAAGAACATATCGTCCAGCAGCGCACCATAATCTGGCTCGGTGATCTGCGAACTCATCTGCATCGCGCGCGACGTCAGGCCGATCTTGTGGCCTTTCAAGGTGCGCCCTTCGGCAATCTTCAGCTCAACCCATTGGCGCTGGATGGCATAGGCATCTTCGATGGTGATCTCCGGGTGATCGAGCGACAGCGCACGGATCTGTTCCCGGTTCTGTTCCGCCTGATGCAGGCGCTGCACGGCTCGGCTCAGTACGTCTTTATCCAGCATGGATGGCCCTTCCTCTTATTCAGTTTTTACTAAACAGCGCGTGGACGTTGTTCTGCTTGTAATTCAGCACCGGATCCAGCTCTTCCAGGGTGAACGAGAGCGCCAGATAACGGTTGGCCATCAACGCAGCAAAATGATCCTTGATCAGGATAAACAGCATTTCTGCCACCTGTTGGCGGCTTTCCAGGCTGCGGCCATGGCCGATTTTCAGCGTCATATGCACGAAGGCGTAGTTCTGCTTGCCATCGGCCATCTGCCAGGTATCCAGCCAGATGGCGCGACTGCGGATGCCCGCCAGCGGGAAAATACCGGTTTCTGCCAGCGCGTGATGCACCTTGGCAAACAGCGCGGGCAAATCCGCCTCTTGGCGGATATTGTCAGTACATTCAGCATAAAAGTGGGGCATTCAGGCACCTCAGGCTTCAGCAGGGAGAGGGAACACAGCATTCACCTGCCCGGTACCGGAGCTGGCAAACAGTGGGGTGACAAACTCCACCTGGCCGTGGTACTGATCCCAGCCCAACAGGCCGAGCAGCATCACGGTGTCGTGCATGTTGCCTTCGCCGTAGCAGTAGTTGGCATACTCCGGCAGCATTTCGCAGAACTCGGGGAAGCGCCCTTCCGCCCACAGCTTCACCACGCGCTCATCCATTTGATGGTCAAACTCACGGGTGTAGCTGTTCATGCCCTGCTCGGCACGCTGATCGTCGATAAAACGGTGTGACAGCGAGCCGCTGGCCAGTACCGCCACGGTGCCGTCGTACTTCTCGATCGCGGTTCTGATCGCTTCGCCCATGCGGCGGCTGTCGGCAAAATCATGCACGGTACAGAAGGCAGAAATCGACACCACCTTGAAGTGTCGGTCGCTATTCATGTAACGCATCGGCACCAGCGTGCCGTATTCCAGTTCCAGGCTTGGGATCTCATGTGCCTTGGCGCGCACCCCGAGCTTGCAGGCTTCATCAGCGATCAGATGGCCCAGTTCCGGGTTGCCGTCATATTCATAGGCCATGTCGCGGATGAAGTGTGGCAGTTCGTTGCTGGTATATATCCCTTTGAAATGTGAGGTGCAGTTGATGTGGTAGGCGCTGTTCACCAGCCAATGGGTGTCGAATACGATAATGGTGTCGACGCCCAGTTCACGGCAGCGTGCACCGATCTCTTTATGGCCGTCGATGGCCGCCTGGCGACAGCCGTGGTGCTTACCCGGCAGCTCAGACAGATACATCGAGGGAACGTGTGTGATCTTTGCAGCTAATGCTAACTTACCCATATATCCTCCATACCCTTCATCTTTCAAATTGCAGCGTGGTCGGCTGCAATTCGAAATCTATTAGGTATATAAATCCTTGGTTAAACTAAAGGGCGCGGAACGAGTTACACGCCCCAGCGTGGGATCGGGTGATCCCCCATGGAGATACAGACGTTTTTCATTTCGGCAAACACCTCGAAGCTGTACTCGCCCCCTTCGCGCCCGGTGCCAGAGGCTTTCACCCCGCCAAACGGCTGACGCAAATCGCGGACGTTCTGGGTGTTGACGAACACCATCCCCGCCTCAATGTTGCGGGCCAGACGCAGTACCTTGCTCACATCCTGCGTCCAGATGTACGATGCCAGGCCATACTCCACATCGTTGGCCATGCGCAGGCCGTCTTCTTCTGATCTGAACGGCAGGAGGCAGGCCACTGGCCCGAAAATCTCCTCCTGCGCGACGCGCATACGGTTGTCGACATCCGCCAGCACCGTCGGGCGCAGGAAGTTGCCGTGGCTCAGGCCCGCCGGTTTGTCCGGGCCGCCCGCCAACAGGGTTGCCCCCTCTTCAATGCCCAGGCGGATATAGCCAGAAACTTTGTCCCAGTGCTGCGGGCTGATCAGCGCCCCCACCTGAGTAGTGGGATCTTGCGGATCGCCAACGCGCAAGCGGTTGGTACGCTCGGCAAAGCGTTTGACGAATTCCGGGTAGATGCTCTGCTGAATAAAAATGCGCGAACCGGCGGTGCAGCGTTCACCGTTAATGGAGAAAATGGTGAACAGCGCAGCGTCCAACGCACGCTCAATGTCGGCATCTTCAAAGATCAGCACCGGCGATTTGCCGCCCAGTTCCATCGAGAACTTCTTCAGCCCGGCGCTTTCAATAATGCGGCGACCCGTCGAGGTACCACCGGTGAATGACACCGCCCGCACGTCTTTATGGCGCACCAGCGCGTCCCCTGCGGTCGCACCGTAGCCCTGCACCACATTCAGCACCCCGGCAGGGATCCCGGCCTCTAACGCCAGTTCCCCCAGACGGTCGGCGGTCAGCGGCGACAATTCGGACATTTTCAGCACTGCGGTGTTGCCCAATGCCAGACAAGGCGCGGTCTTCCAGGTCGCGGTCATAAACGGCACGTTCCACGGCGACACCAGCGCACACACGCCTACCGGCTGGATCAGCGTGTAGTTGAGCATTTTGTCGTCCACCGGGTAGGTGCGGCCATTCATCTGCTGGCAGATTTCGGCAAAGAACTCAAAGTTGTGTGAAGCGCGCGGGATCAAGACATTTTTGGTCTGATGGATCGGCAAACCGGTATCGGCGGTTTCCATCTCGGCAATCTGCGGTACGTTCTGGTCGATCAGTTCACCCAGGCGGCGCATCAGGCGTGCACGCTCTTTCATCGGCGTATTGGCCCATTTCGGGAAAGCCTCTTTAGCCGCAGCCACCGCCTGATCGATTTCCAACTGGCCGCCGGAAGCCACTTCCGCCAGCACTTCACCGTTGGCCGGGTTGGTGGTGGTAAAATATTCTTTACTGGCGACGTTTTTACCGTTGATCCAATGGTTGATGGTTTTCATCTCAGGCTCTCCTCGTACTCTTTTTCACTGATAATGTGGTTGACCAAACGGCCAATGCCTTCGATCTCCACCACCACTTCGTCACCTGGTTGCACATCAGCCAAGCCTTTTGGCGTGCCGGTGGCGATCATATCGCCCGGGTGCAACGTCATGAATTCGCTCAGGTAAGCAATCAGGAATGGAATATCAAAGATCATGTCAGCGGTGGTACCGCGCTGGCGCAGTTCACCGTTGACGTAGGTGCTGAGCGTCAGGTTGTGTGGATCGTTAACATCGTCACGATCGACGATGTACGGGCCGATCGGCGTCAACGTATCGCGGCTCTTTACCCGCAGATTGGGCCGGTAGTAGTTTTCCAGATAGTCGCGGATCGCGTAGTCGTTACACAGGGTGTAACCGGCCACATATTCCATGGCCTGCTCGCGGCTGACGTTGCGCGCGGTTTTGCCGATCACCGCCACCAGCTCGGCTTCGTAGTGCATGTAATCAACGCCCGCCGGGCGTACCGATACCTGGCGGTGACCGGTCAGCGTGTTTGGCCCTTTGAGGAATACCAGCGGTTCTTCCGGCGCTTTAAACTCCAGCTCACTGGCGTGATCGGCGTAATTCAGGCCGAGGGCAAACACCGTGCCCTGCGCGGGCGGCAGCCATTCAACGTCGTATTCATCAAGCGTGCTGCCGTCTGGCAGCGTAATCTGCAAATGGTCATCAACGGTGACGTTAACAATCTGGCCCTGGTGGCGGATACGAGCGTGTTTCATGATTATTCTCCTACCTGCATCACGCGGTTAGTCAGGGTTGGTAAAGGTGAGCCTACGGCACGCACCGTGACTTGATCGCCCGGTTTGATTTCCACCCGCTGGTGCGGCGTACCCACCAACACCGCGTCGCCCGGTTGCAGAGTAATGAAGTCGCTGATGGCGGCGATCAGTTCCGGCACCGAACGCACCAGATCGGCGGTTGACCAGCGATCCTGTTCTACCCCGTTGATTTCGGTGACGATCTGCAATTGCTCGACATGGCTCAATGGCACCACTTCGCCGAGCGGGCAGAAACCGTCGCGGCATTTGGCTTTGATCGCCGGGCGGTAAAAACTGGTTTCCGGCAGGCTAACGTCGTTCGCCAGCGCGTAACCGGCGATATAATCAGCCACCTTCGCAACCGGTACTTTACGGGCGGTGCTGCCGATCACGACCGCCAGCGTCGCGCCACTTTGCACGGTTTCACCGGCAGGAAACGGAATGCTGCCGCCATTGATGAGATGGGTATTACGCGGTTTGATAAACCATACCGGCGTCTTTGGCGGAGTTTGATACGGGGCCGCGCGAAACGCCTGATCCCAGGCATCAAGCTGGCTACGGTGATTTAGTGCAACGGAGAATACGGTGCCTTTCATAGAAACTCCTTCGATGGCAAAAACAGCGCAGTCACTATTCATTAATATGTTAATAATTACTTTTATACGCTGTTCAGCTTTTACGCAATGCGGTTAATTTAATTTGTGATCGCGATAACGAAATATTCACAAAATAAAAACATTGCTGCTATTATTCAATCCGTTAACTTTTTACAGGGTTTTATTTCATTACGGCGGGTACTTTTACTTCCTCCCGTGCTGCAAAGTTGGCTACTATTAAGTTGTTAACAAAACCCCTCTTCAACAGACTGAACGTTTTGAAAGTAAAGGCCATATACATGCATGAATCGCTCACCATCGCCCTGTTGCAGGCGCGTGAAACCGCTATGGGGTTCTTCCGACCGATCCTGAAAAGCCATAATCTGACGGAACAGCAATGGCGTATCATTCGCGTGTTGGCCAATAACCGTTCGATTGAGTTCCACGAACTGGCCGCAGCAACCTGTATCCTGCGCCCCAGCCTGACCGGTATTCTGTCACGCATGGAGCGGGACAAACTGATCTTCCGCCTTAAGCCAGTCAACGATCAGCGCAAGCTGTACGTCTCGCTGACCCAGCAGGGCCAAGAGCTGTATGAATTGGCACGCCATCAGGTGGAACAGGGGTATCAGGAAATTGAAGCGGCGTTTTCGCGCCAGAAGATGGAGCAACTGATGGGGTTGCTGGGGGAATTGACTCAGTTAGGTGATAAACAACCAGACGACACAGCGATTGATTCCGACGAGCAGTAACTAGAGCTGCAGCCAACGGCGCTGCAACTCGTTATCGATCGGGTTACGGGTGCTGAGTGATATTCAGGATCTGCGCATGAGCGCCCACGGCAAAGTTGCTCAACGCGTTGAAATCACTGCCCTGATAGCCAAGGATCTTGCCATCGGTGCGCATGCTTTGCAGATCGATCATCACCACGCCGAGCGTCGGCACGATCTTTTCGCGCCAGACGAACAGGTAGAGCTTTTCAGCTACTTTCACATAATGGCAGCGATCAACATCCGCCAGCCCTTTTTCCACGCCATCTAAACACTGCCAGGCGTAGAAATTGTCATTCAGATAGATATGTTCGTAACGTTCGGTCGGGCTGTAGGTATACAGATTACGCATGCCGATCAGTTCGTTAGTCAACTGCGGCAACGGCGCGGTACTGCGATCCAAACGGCCAAAACGCAGTTCCACCTCCACCGCCGTCAATGGCAACCCCTGTTCAACCCGGGTGAAAGCGTCTAACCGCACCTGCGTTTCATCAGGTAATTGGCCATACACTGCGGTGAAATTGCCCTGCTGGCGATCGCACACCAACGTGATGCTGCCGTTGGCACGCTGCGGTTCGAGAAAATCGATAAACAGGATCCCCGAGCGGATACTGGTAGCACGATAATCAACGCGCTGCTCCGCCCACTGCAGGGTTTGGTCGTCATTGAAAGAGCAGTTCACCGTTTCCCCTGCGGAGAAATGGAAAACCAGCTCAACACCGGCCAAATCCTGCTGTTCCAGCGTATGGCTGTGCGGGGCAAAGCCTTCCGCCAGTGCGCCAACCTGAATAAATACCGCTTCTGAACTCATCTGTTGCTCCTTACAAAGAGGTAAAAGCTAGGGTAGGGACATCGACAATCGTCGCACCGCCATCGGCCACCAGCGTCGCGCCGGTAATAATCGATGCCTGCGGCGAACAGAGGAACCGGCACACCTGCGCAATTTCTTCAGCGCTGGCCGGGCGGCGCAGCGGTACATCGCGGCAGACCAGCTGGTAAGCCTGTTCCAGCGTTACGTTGTGTGCCGCCATCAGCGGCTGCATCTCTTCATCAGCCATTGGTGTGGTCACCCAACCTGGGCATACCGCATTGGCACGCACGCCCTGCGGGCCGTAATCGCGGGCGATAGAACGCATCAGGCCGATCAACGCATGTTTAGCCGTCACGTAGCCACAAACCTCTGGCCCGGCGGCCAATGAAGCGATCGAGGCGACAAACAACAAATTGCCACCGCGCTTCACCAGTTCCGGCAAACAAGCGCGCGCACTGGCAAAGGCGCTGTTAAGATTGCTGTCCAATGCCTGCTGCCACTGGCTGTCGCTCATTTCGGTAATACGCCCCAACCCCATACCACCAGCGCAACCGATCAGGCAGTCGATACGCCCGGCCTGGGTTAAAATTGCCGGTAAGATCGTCTGCTGCCAGCTTTCGCCGCTGGCGGCGTCGCCCACCACGGCCTGCGCACCGATCTCATCCGCCAGCGCGTTCAGCGGCGCATGGCGGCGGCCAATGATAAACACCCGGTCGCCCTGCTGTGCCAGCAACCGCGCGCAGGCGGCACCAATGCCGGTGCCACCGCCGGTAATCACCACCACTCTACTCATCGCATTTCTCCATCAACTGGCTGAACATCAGGAAGCAGCTCAGCAGCAAACGCCGCTGTTCGGCCTCCAACCGCAAATAGCGGCGGCTGGCGGGCAAGCGGCTGACCACTTCGGAAGCGGCAAAATGTTCAATCTCCAACTGCCAGAGCCCCTGTTGCACGGTGAACGTGACGCGGCGGAAATCGAGCTGCTCCAAGGTGGCTGCGATTTGTGGATATTGGTGCAACAAAGCAAGCAGCCGCTGAGCACCCTGATGGTGAGCTTTGGTGCGATAAATCACGCCATTGCGGCGTAACCAACCGCCGGTAATCACCTTCAGCACCAACGGTTCTGCCAAGCGGGTGCGGCCCTGCAGGCGAAAACGGTGGGTGACGATATGCGCCAGAAACAGCGATTGCACCTGCTCGTAGATATCAATGGTCGGCCCCTGCGGCAGTGTCAGCCGCAGTTGGCTGCCCGCCAGCCGCTCGCAGGCATAGGGCTGCAGATTATGGGCCAGACGGTTCAGAGTGGCCCCCGGTTGATAGCCGGGAGGATCGCGCCGCCAAACGCGATTAAGTGAGGGAAGTAAGCCGATCAAACGCCACCTCCTCATTTTCCGCTCTGGCAAAGGCACGTTCCAGCACTTCTTCAACCGGCACCGGTTTAAACGGGTTCACTCTCTGCACGCACAAAGTCCAGAACAGCGCATAAGCAGCCGTCAGGCCAATCATGATACCGAACGGAATATAGACATCACGCGGGTTCATACCCGGCGGTGTGATGTAGCAGATCGCCAGCACGATACCGATGCTGGAAACAATCTGCGGCAGCGGGAACCAAGGGGATTTATAGGCACGCGGCAAATCCGGGCGGCGGATACGCAGGATCACCACCGAACAGGTGACCAGCAGATAGGCCACGCCCCAGGCACACACTGCGGCCAGCACCATCGGAATGATGCGATCGAGATTGCCCTGAATGGCGATGGCATGCACACAAGGGATCAACACTGCAGCGGCAATCGCAACCACCGGGGTTTTAAACCGTGGATGCAGGTAAGCAAAAATGCGCGGCAGCGCACCGTCCAGCACCATGCCGTACATGATGCGTGGCACCGCTGCCATCAGGGTGTTGATGGTGGCGGCACCGGCCAGCAGCAACCCGACGCCGAGCCAGTATTTGCCAAAGTCCCCCATTACCCGGCCAGCAAATGCCGGGATGGCCATCGGTGTATCCAGCAGATGGACGTTATTGGCAGCATCAAGCACCACGTTCTCCACCTGATGGCTCAGTGCGGCACCGTACAACGCCATACAGGTCGCCACACCGCACAGCCCCAACGACATGGCGCGCGGAATAACGCGGTGTGAGCGTTTAATCTCCGGTGCCATCGGCGTCACCAGTTCGCAGCCGACAAACATGAACATCGCCATGCCCACCAGGCTGAATACCGCCAGCGGATCGCCCACGTCGAGCGTACTGCCGAACCAGCCCTCCAGCGGCACCGCATGGGGTAACAGCAGCCCGGCGATCGAGAAGATCATCAGCGTGGTCCACATGCAGAACGTCAGTACCACTTCCGCTTTGCCGAAGGCCTCAATACCCAATGCATTCAGCAGACCAAAGATGATCACCAGGCCGATGCCGATCGTCCAAGACGCATTGTGGCTTTCCACCAGGGTATTGAGATGCTCAAAGTTCACCAGCGCCATGATGCCGGAGAGAATGGTTTCAGCGGTGCCAGCAAAGATATGCACGATCAGATAGGCCGACAGGGTGCCGGTAATAGCAAAAAACCGCCCCATCCCGCAGGAAATATAGTCATATACCGAACCGGTGGTCGGCATAATCGCCGCCGCTTCGGAGAAGGTAGTCAGTTGCGCTTGCATCATGATAAAGGCGATCAACATCGCCAGCGCGAAGGTATCGCCACCGATGCCAAAACCGCTGGTCACGGTCAGGATCACCGGGCTGGCCATAATCACCCCAACCGAACTGGCTAGCGTGGTGGGGAACCCGACCTTACCCCGTTCAAGCTGGGCATGAAGCCGTGACGACAGGTTCATGGTTGCTTCCTCTTTATAGTGTTTGACCCGCAGTGGTTAACTGGTGTTGTGGCCACCAAAGGCGGCAATATCACTATAGGAAGGAAAGGAAAACACTGACTATCGTCCTTAAGGACGATGCGGATTAACTTGCGGTTGATATCACAGGCAGGCAACCCGTTAGCTTCTCGGTGCCATGATGATGCAGGGCCCAAAATGGGCCCTCAGACTGTTGATAAAGCCTGTTATTAGGGGGAGCGTGCCGAAGGGGTCGTAGCGGCGTAAGCCGCCGGAGCGCCCCTCGGTGCGCTAGACCCGGGTATCTCGGATTAAAAAGCCACTTTGTCATCAACCTCAGGGCCCAAAATGGGCCCTGTAGGAAAGCGGTGAAGGTTAAAGCGTTTTGAGCATGGTGACTTCGCAGTCGCCGTGACCAGTACAGCCCATGGCGTGATTGATATGCTCAAAGCCAAGGTGCTCATACAGGCCGATCGCCTGTTGCAGAGTCGCCGTGGTTTCTAAATAACAACGGCGAAACCCTTGTTCACGGGCAAACTCCAGCGCCTGTAACGCCAGGCGTTTTGCCAGACCTTGACCACGTAACTCTGGCAGGAAATACATTTTCTGTAATTCGCAAACGTCAGCTTCGCCGCCCTGCAGCGGTGCAATGCCACCACCGCCCGCAACCCGGCCATCAATCTCTACCACCCAATACGCGCTGAGTGGCTGGCTATAGGTTTGGTATAACGTGTCCAGATTGGGATCGGAAACGGTATAACCCTTATCCGCCGTCAGGCCATGTTCGGCAGAGACTTCGCGAATGACGTGAGCAATAGCGGCGTTGTCATCCGCCGTTATTGGGCGCACCAGAAGACACACTGGGGTTGCTGTTGTCATGTTTACACTCGCCATCAAGATCATTGTTATTGCGGCATGATCCGCACTTGGTGCTTTTTAATACCATCTCAGGCCAACTGTTGGCAATCGAGATAAAAAAACAGCGGGGAAATCACCCGCTGTTTTTACTCGGCTACCTGGCCACCCCAGCGGCAGTTACAGCGCGGCGATGGTCGCCTGTTGTTCCTGCAGCTTCAGTTTGCCTTCCTGGCAGGCAGCCAGACGCTCGCGCTCTTTCACGACCACCGCCTCCGGCGCACGGGCCACAAAGCCTTCGTTAGACAGCTTGCCTTCGATAGAGGCGATCTCGGCGTCCAGTTTGCCCATCTCTTTGGTCAGGCGTGCGATCTCGGCGTCTTTGTCAATAAAGCCCGCCATCGGGATCAGCAACTCCGCGCCTTCCACCAGTTTGGTGACCGATACCGGGCCTTTATCGCCAGCAGGCAACAGGCTGATGGATTCCAAACGTGCCAGCCTCTCGATAAAGCTCTGGTTTTCCTGCACGCGACGCGCAGCATCGCCGTTAGCGTTGCGCAGCAACACTTCCAGCATTTTGCTTGGCGCAATGTTCATCTCGGCACGGATGTTACGCACCGCAGTGATTGCCTGCTTGATCCACTCCAGATCGTTCAGCGCCTGTTGGTCTTCCAGCGCAGCATCATAGGCCGGGAATGGCTGCAGCATGATGGTATCTGCGGTTTCGCCGGTCAGAGGCTTCACGCGCTGCCAAATGGTTTCGGTGATAAATGGAATGATCGGGTGCGCCAAACGCAGCAGCACTTCCAGCACGGTGATCAGCGTATGGCGCGTGCCGCGCTGCTCCGCTTCGCTGCCGTTGCTGACCACTGGCTTGGTCAGTTCCAGATACCAGTCACAGAACTGGTTCCAGGTGAATTCATACAGAATGCCTGCCGCAATATCAAAGCGATAGGTGTCCAGCGCTTCACGATAGGCTTTCACCGTGCGGTTGAATTCGGCCAGGATCCAGCGATCGGCCAGCGAAAGCTGCATCTCACCGCCGTTGAAGCCACAATCATGTGCTTCGGTGTTCATCAGCACAAAGCGGCTGGCGTTCCACAGCTTGTTACAGAAGTTACGGTAACCTTCCAGGCGCTTCATGTCCCAGTTGATATCACGACCAGTCGAAGCCAACGCTGCCAGAGTAAAGCGCAGGGCGTCGGTGCCGTGCGGCTCAATACCGTTCGGGAACTGCTTCTCGGTACGTTTGCGGATCTTCTCTGCCAACTGCGGCTGCATCATGTTGCCGGTGCGTTTTTCCAGCAGATCTTCCAGCGAGATGCCGTCTACCATATCCAGTGGATCGATCACGTTGCCTTTCGACTTGGACATCTTCTGCCCTTCGTCGTCGCGGATCAGACCGGTCATGTACACGGTTTTGAACGGCACCTGCGGCTTGCCGTCTTCATCTTTGATGAAGTGCATGGTCAGCATGATCATGCGGGCAATCCAGAAGAAGATGATGTCGAAACCGCTGACCATCACGCTGGTCGGGTGGAAAGTTTTCAGCGCTGCGGTCTGCTCTGGCCAACCCAGCGTGGAGAAGGTCCACAGGCCGGAAGAGAACCAGGTATCCAGCACGTCTTCATCCTGATTAAGTGCGATGTCGGCACTCAGGTTGTTTTCGCGACGCACTTCTTCTTCGCTACGGCCCACGTACACGTTGCCGTTAGCGTCGTACCAGGCCGGGATACGGTGGCCCCACCACAGTTGGCGCGAAATACACCAGTCCTGAATGTCGCGCATCCAACTGAAGTACATGTTTTCGTACTGCTTCGGCACGAACTGGATTTCGCCCTGCTCAACCGCTTCTACCGCCACTTTCGCCAGCGGCGCGGTGCGCACGTACCATTGATCGGTGAGCATTGGCTCGATCACCACACCACCACGGTCGCCGTAAGGCACGGTCAGATCGTGCGGTTTGATTTCGTCCAACAGGCCAAGCTCGTCAAAAGCTGCTACCACGGCTTTACGCGCGGCAAAACGCTCCAGGCCACGGAACTGGGCTGGCAGCTCGCTGCTGTAGGCGGTGCTGGTTTCGCCCAAGGTATCGAACACTTCGGCTTCCTGACGGATATCACCGTCGAAAGTCAGGATGTTGATCATCGGCAAACCGTGGCGCTTACCCACTTCGTAGTCGTTGAAATCGTGCGCCGGGGTGATCTTCACACAACCGGTGCCCTTTTCCATATCGGCATGCTCATCACCCACGATGCGGATACGGCGGTTAACCAGTGGCAGGATGATCTCTTTACCAATCAGATCCTTATAACGCGGATCTTCCGGGTTGACCGCGACACCGGTATCACCCAGCACGGTTTCCGGGCGCGTGGTAGCCACCACCAGGTAATCCTTGCCTTCAGCGGTGGTTGCGCCGTCAGCCAGCGGGTAACGCAGGTGCCACATGGAACCTTTGGATTCGCGGTTTTCCACTTCCAGATCGGAGATGGCGGTGCGCAGCTTCGGATCCCAGTTCACCAGGCGCTTGCCACGGTAGATCAGATCTTCTTTATACAGGCGGACAAACACTTCTTTCACCGCGTTGGACAGACCATCGTCCATGGTGAAGCGCTCGCGCTCCCAATCAACCGAGTTACCGAGGCGGCGCATCTGGCGGGTAATGGTGCCGCCAGATTCTGCCTTCCACTGCCAGATTTTCTCGATGAATGCATCGCGACCATAATCGTGGCGGGTTTTGCCTTCTTCTGCGGCGATCTTGCGCTCAACCACCATCTGGGTGGCGATCCCGGCATGGTCGGTACCTGCCTGCCACAGGGTGTTTTTGCCCTGCATGCGCTGGTAGCGGATCATGGTATCCATGATGGTCTGCTGGAACGCGTGGCCCATGTGCAGGCTGCCGGTGACGTTCGGCGGCGGGATCATGATGCAGAAGCTTTCCTGGCTGGTATCGCCATTCGGTTTGAAATAACCCTGGCTTTCCCAGTGATCGTACAGCTTCTGTTCGATCTGTGTCGGGTCGTAGGCGGTATCGAGATGACTGTTTGTCTTTTCCATTGTGCTTCGTTGTTCAGTAAGTTGGCGGCGTGGCCGTGGTCAAATGGAAGCCGACGCTGCGATAGGCTTTGTAACGTTCGCGCGCCAACTGTTTCAAGGTGTCTTCGTAAGGAACGAAGTCTACCACTTCATGGAAAGCAGTAGCAAAATCTACAAACTGCGGCAGCAGGGCGATCAGCAGATCGCGCGGGGCATTGCCGCGTTTGCCGGGCCAGCACAACTCGACCGGCGCGCCATAGCTCGGCCCTTCGCCCGCGAGGTTGTGCGGCACAAACTGGTGCGGCTCGCGCTGCCACAGCACTTCGTCCAGCCGTTGGGCCTGTTCCTGGCTTTCACAGGCAATCAGCACCCGCTGGCCTGCGCGCCAGCGTTCGGCGGCAACGGCGCAGGCCACCGCCTCGTGTGCACTGAGCGCGCCAACGGGATCGGGGTGTTCGAGGAGGTAGAACGTTGCCTGTTTCATATACCCTTCATCTTTCAAGCCGCAGCTGTGTTGGCTGCCCTCCCTCACCCCAGTCACTTACTGATGTAAGCTCCTGGGGATTCCTTCGGTTGCCGACTTGCTGCAACTTGAAAGCTATTGGGTATAAGCCGGGTGCCGGTAAAAAATGCAAGGGCACAGCTTGCTGTGCCCTTGGTAATTATACCTGATTTACCGCGCGGATTTAATCGTCGCCGTTCAGACCGGCTCTATTGAGCAAAAACTGCACCAGCAGCGCTACCGGGCGGCCAGTGGCCCCTTTATTCTTGCCGGAACGCCAGGCAGTGCCAGCAATATCCAGGTGCGCCCAACTGTATTTACGGGTAAAGCGCGACAGGAAGCACCCCGCAGTGATCGCCCCACCTGGGCGGCCACCGATGTTCGCCATATCTGCGAAGTTGGAATCCAGTTGCTCGTAGTATTCATCCGCCAGCGGCAAGCGCCACGCGCGATCCCCGGCCTGCTCAGAAGCACCCAACAGTTCATGCGCCAGCGGATTGTGGTTCGACATCAAACCAGTGAGATGATGGCCGAGTGCAATCACGCAGGCACCGGTCAGGGTGGCGATATCAATCACCAGTTCTGGCTCGAAACGCTCCACATAAGTGAGGGTGTCGCACAGCACCAGGCGGCCTTCGGCGTCGGTGTTCAGCACTTCGACCGTTTGGCCGGACATGGTAGTCAGCACGTCGCCGGGGCGATAAGCACGCCCGCCGGGCATGTTTTCACAGCCCGCCAGCACGCCGATCACATTCAACGGCAGGTTTAATTCGGCAACGACGCGCATGACGCCATACACCGTGGCGGCGCCACACATGTCGTACTTCATCTCGTCCATACCGTCAGCCGGTTTGATCGAAATACCGCCGGAGTCAAAGGTCAGCCCTTTGCCCACCAGCACGATCGGCTTAGCGTCTGGGTTCGGATTCCCTTTATATTCCATCACGGACATCAAGGACTCGTTCTGCGAACCAGCACCCACTGCCAGATAGGCATTCATCCCCAGCTCTTTCATCTGCTGTTCACCGATGACGCGGGTAGTGATATGGCTGCTGAACGCATCCGCCAACTGACGCGCCTGTGACGCCAGATACCCGGCGTTACAGATATTTGGTGGCATATTGCCGAGATCTTTGGCAGCTTTGATGCCGGAAGCCACTGCCAGGCCGTGCTGAATAGCACGTTCACCGCTGGTGAGTTCACGGCGCGTCGGCACGTTGAACACCATTTTACGCAGCGGGCGGCGCGGTTCGACTTTGTTGCTTTTCAGCTGATCGAAGGTGTAGAGCGTTTCTTTGGCAGTTTCTACCGCCTGGCGCACCTTCCAGTAAGTGTTACGGCCTTTAACGTGCAGTTCTGTCAGGAAGCAGACAGCCTCCATGGAACCGGTATCGTTAAGGGTATTGATGGTTTTCTGAATCACCTGCTTGTACTGGCGTTCATCGAGCTCACGCTCTTTGCCACAGCCGATAAGCAGGATGCGTTCGGAGAGAATGTTCGGCACATGGTGCAGCAGTAACGTCTGCCCGACCTTGCCTTCCAGTTCGCCACGGCGCAGCAATGCGCTGATGTAACCATCGCTGATTTTGTCGAGTTGCTCTGCGATAGGTGACAGCCGGCGCGGTTCGAAAACACCGACAACAATACAGGCGCTACGCTGTTTTTCCGGGCTACCGCTTTTTACACTGAACTCCATGCACTCTCCTGAATCTTAAAGACAACGGCGGTAGCTACGGCTAGAATAACCCACTTCATAGCGTACTTCCGTCATTGAGTTAACTGAGTATGTTAACCTGAACTGCGTAAATGTTCTGTTTTGGCGGCTATAGGGTTGTTCCTATAGGGCACCCAAACGGCTTGATGTTTTAATACTATTTTAGCTGTGAAGGTTGCCACATGATGATAAAAAATGGCGGATTAGCGATGAAACTAGCGATTTTCCTGCAAAAAGACAAGTTTTCACAGGCGTAATAAGCGTGATCATCATTAGATATCTGGTACGGGAAACGCTGAAAAGCCAAATTGCCATCCTGTTTATCCTGCTCCTGATCTTTTTTTGTCAGAACCTGGTCAAGGTGTTAGGTGATGCGGTCAACGGTAATATCCCGACAAACTTAGTACTATCCCTGCTTGCATTAGGTGTGCCGAAGATGGCGCAGCTAATCCTGCCGTTAAGCCTGTTTCTTGGCCTCTTGATGACGCTTGGGCGGTTGTATACCGAAAGCGAAATCACCGTCATGCACGCTTGTGGCCTGGGTAAACGCACCCTGATTATTGCCGCCATGGTGTTGGCGTTTTTCACTTCAGCTTTGGCTGCGGTAAACGTGTTCTGGCTGGGGCCATGGGCTTCCAGTAATCAGGACGAAGTGATAGCGGAAGCCAAAGCCAACCCGAGCATTGCCGGGATGGCCGAAGGCCAGTTCCGCCCTTCACAGGACGGCACTGCCGTGCTGTTTGTCGGCAACGTGAAAGGGAACACTTTCGATGATGTGTTCCTGGCACAGTTACGCCCGAGTGGCAACCAGCGGCCTTCGGTGGTGGTGGCAGAGCACGGGGTGATTAACCAGAAACGTGATGGTTCACAGGTGGTCACGCTGGACAAAGGCACCCGCTTTGAGGGCACCGCGCTGCTGCGTGATTTCCGTATTACGGATTTCAGCGATTACAAAGCGGTGATTGGCCATCGCCCCGTCACGTTGGATAACACCCAGTCTGAACAGCTGTCGATGCGTATGTTGTGGGAGTCGTCCGACCCGGATGCCAGGGCTGAATTCCATTGGCGCCTGACGCTGGTGGTTTCTGTCATCCTGATGGCGCTGATGGTGGTGCCATTAAGCGTGGTGAACCCACGTCAGGGCCGCGTGCTGAGCATGTTGCCTGCTATCCTGCTGTATCTTATTTTCTTCCTGATACAAACGTCGCTGCGCTCCAATGCCGGTAAAGGCAAGCTGGATCCCATGCTGTGGATATGGTTGGTGAACGTGGCGTATCTGGCGATTGCGCTGGTACTTAACCTGTGGGATACCGTGCCGATGCGCAGACTGCGCGAACGCCTGAGAGGAGCGGCCTGATGTTTGGTGTATTAGACCGTTATATCGGTAAAACGATTTTCAACACCATTATGATGACGCTGTTTATGCTGGTATCGCTTTCCGGCATCATCAAGTTCGTTGAGCAGTTGCGTAAAGTCGGCCAGGGTGACTATACGGCGCTCAGCGCAGGGGTATTTACCCTTCTCAGCGCCCCGAAAGATATTGAGCTCTTCTTCCCAATGGCCGCGCTGCTGGGAGCCCTGCTTGGCTTAGGCACGCTGGCTACACGTAGCGAATTGGTGGTGATGCAGGCTGCTGGTTTTACCCGTCTGCAAATTGCCGGTTCGGTGATGAAAACGGCGATCCCGCTGGTGTTGCTGACCATGGCAATTGGCGAATGGGTGGCACCGCAGAGTGAACAGATGGCGCGTAACTACCGTGCACAGCAGATGTACGGCGGCTCACTGCTCTCCATCAAAAGCGGATTATGGGCAAAAGACGGCAATGACTTCATCTATATCGAGCGGGTGTCCGGCGAGACTGAGCTGTCTGGGGTAAACATCTATCACTTTAACGATCAGCGCAGATTGGAGAAAGTGCGTTACGCTGCCAGTGCCAATTTTGAAGATGGCGAATGGAAACTTTCGCAGGTGGATACGTCTGATCTGACCGATGCGAAACAGGTGACGGGCACCCAGACGCTGACCGGCGTTTGGAAAACCAATCTGACGCCAGACAAGCTGGGCGTAGTGGCGTTAGATCCGGATTCGCTGTCTATCAGCGGGTTGCACAATTATGCGAAGTACCTGAAGCAAAGCGGTCAGGAAGCCAACCGTTATCAACTGAATATGTGGAGCAAAATCTTCTCGCCGCTTTCTGTAGCAGTGATGATGCTCATGGCACTGTCGTTTATCTTTGGCCCGCTGCGCAGCGTCCCTATGGGGATGCGCGTGGTGACCGGTATCAGCTTCGGCTTCCTGTTCTACGTGCTGGATCAGATCTTCGGCCCGCTGAGCCTGGTTTACAATATACCGCCAGTGCTGGGGGCTCTTTTGCCGAGCTTGCTGTTCCTGCTGCTTAGCATATATATGCTGTTGAAACGCAGATAGCGTCGTGAAAAGAGTGGGGAAATCCCCCACTCTTTAATCGGTTACAGAGCCGATGCGCTTGAGGGGTAGAGTGCAAACGCCTGGCTGCAATCGTAAGGCGCTTCGGCATTCTCTGCAGGCAGATTGCGGTTATCCAGCACCTCAAACTCCGGTGCACTATTTTCTACCGCGCCCAGCAACAGGTTGGCAAAAGATACCGAGCCGGGGCCCATTGCGATCTGGGCATAGGACGGCGACGCCGGTATATTCCCCGAGGCTTTATTGGCTAACTGCGGTGTGCTATCAAACACCGTGTTGTCGAGCACGATATTTCTCAGTGGCAGATCCTGACCATCCGAACTGAACCCACGCAAGGTCACCCGAACGTTGTTGCCGTTATAAATCGAATCAGGGGTATCCACATAGTGATAATTCTTGATGGTGACATCGTGAATATCCGGGTAAGCCTGACCCGTTTTATTGCTGTAATAGGTATCGATGGTTAGCGCCTCTTGGGCGCGGCGGATGCAAACGCCATCATAGTTGACGTTTTTCACCTCTCCCCCAACGCTCATATCCGTTTTGATACGCACGCCGACAGCAAAAGCAGCATCATGGCCATCAATCGTCAGATCGCGGATTTCCACATCTTTGATCCCACAGTCGGTTTCGCTACCAATCGACATCCCATGGGTAAAGTAGAGCCTGTTATGCAGAATTTTGACGTTACTGACGGTATAAATCGATAACTGCCCCAGGTATTTATCGGCAATCGGCGGAACACAGGCGCTGCTATTGTGGGATTTGATGGCAACACCATCATCACCAGTGCTGATATGGTTATAGGCAATCAACACATTCTGCGATTGACCAGGATCGATCGCGTCGGTGTTTTTGGTGGTATCCGGGGTAAAACAGGTACTGGCCCGCGTGGTGTTAGGGGTGCCAGACGTTGCCGGTGTGGTGCCTTCCGGGCAGTCATAACCCGGCACCGTATAGGCCAGAGAAGGGGTTAAGACTTTTACGCCCCAGACGGTCACGCCATTCACCCCACTCGGCACAAAGTGGAATTTAGGCGCATTTTGCAACGTGATCTTATACAGAGTGAAATTCTTGCTGGTCGGTTTGGCGGAGTTCTTGTTGGTTACCTGAATCAACCGAGGGTTGTTCTGGTTGGCACCTGAAACCGTCTTGGTGAGTGCGCCGACGTCCCACCAGGTCAGAGTATTGGCGTATTTACCCGTGGTTAGCACTGCCCCGCCGCGCCCATCGATAATACCTTCGCCGACGACGCCGCTGTCCACCGCATCAGTGGCAGTAATCAACGCGTTACAGCCATTATCCGAACTGGCCGTTTCACCGCAGTTATTTTTAGCGTCAATCTGATAATCTGCCGGGCTACGTGAGGCAAACAGGGTAACGCCCTGCTCTACCCACAGCGTCACGCCACTTTTTAGCATCAGTGGGCCGCTCAGGAACGCATTTTCCCCATCGCTGCCTGCAACCAGTTTAACGGCACCGCTGCTACAGGCGTTGATCGCTGCCTGAATGCGGCTGGCATCCGGCTGCGAATTATCCGGGTCGGCGTCGATAGCATCATCCAACAACCCTTTTGCATTCTGAGTCAACTCAGCTGAGAGCGTTTTGCAGACCACGGGCATGACCGGCTCTTTGCCAACCAGCTCAGGATCGTTAAGTGCTGCGGCTGGCCAAGCACCACTGCGGTCTGCCGGTGGTGTCACTGGTTCAACGGGCTCAATAGGCTCAATAGGCTCAATAGGGGCCACAGGTTCTACAGGAGAAGGATCAACAGGGGCAATGGGATTAATCGGTACAGTGGGGTCAATAGGATTAACAGGGTTAATGGGTTCGGCAGGATTAACGGGATTGCTCGTCGAGGCAGTAGCGCTATCCGAGTTATCACACCCCGTCAGAGCAAGCAGAAAAATCACCATAAAGGATAATGACTTAATATTCCTTTTCATCGTCTTCCTCATAATGAAACATCGTTCCAGAATGAGATATTCCTCCGCAGCATACGCCATTGCAACTATTATTTTGCACAAGATAGCAGAGTGAATCATTAGGCCAGGCGCAGGGATAACGCCCGAGTGCTGAGCAATCAAAATGGGTGTGATAAATAGACAAAAGGCGTGGAGTAAATAGCCTGATGGCGTTTTTTTCAACATTCAACTCATTGAATGCTTGATAAGTGTTGCGTGCGGGAAGCGGGAATGTATAATGCCCACGTTTTCCGCATACTGCTTCGTGCCGAAGTGGCGAAATCGGTAGACGCAGTTGATTCAAAATCAACCGTAGAAATACGTGCCGGTTCGAGTCCGGCCTTCGGCACCATAGTATGAAATTAAGTCACCTTAGGGTGGCTTTTTTTATGTCCACAATCTTCCATTGAAGTCCATATCTTTTTGTTAAATAACATATTTTTTATCCCCTTACACCTTCACGGACTGTCTACTTTATCCACGGTGGTCTTTTTTCGTCCATTGACATCCAGATGATTTGGGGGTCAAGATGAGGGTCAACCCACTTCGATAATGAGTTGACCCCCAATTATGGCCCTGACAGACGTTGTAGCTAGAACCGCCAAGCCACGCGAGAAAGCCTACAAACTCGCGGATGCGCATGGCCTGTATCTTTTGGTAAATCCTAACGGCTCTAAGCGCTGGTATCTCAAGTACCGTTTTGCTGGTAAGGAGAGCCGGATTGCTTTTGGTGCCTATCCTCTGATCTCGTTGGCTAAGGCCAGAGAGAAGCGCGATGAGGTACGGCTGTTATTAGCCGATGGCATCAATCCGGCAGAAAAACGGGAAGTAGAAAAAGAAGAAGCGCAGGTTGCGCTGAATACCTTCGAAAAAGTGGCGCATGACTGGTTCCAGCAAATTAGTCAGAATCGCTGGTCAAAAACGCATGCTGAAAGGGTATGGCGTGATATGGAACGCAATATTCTGCCAGCGATAGGGCAGCGACACATTGCTGACCTGAAAGCCAAAGACTTGCTTGAGCCGTTGAAAGTGGTGGAGCAAAACGGCCATCTCGATTTGGCGTCACGGCTGCGTCAGCGGGTGACCGACATTATGCGCTACGCCGTACAGAACGATCTGATAGAGCGTAATCCCGCCCAAGATCTCTCTGGGGCGTTAGCTTCGCCAAAGGCCACCCATCGCCCTGCTTTGAAACTGGAGAGGTTACCGGATTTTCTGGCAAGGATTGAGCACTATAAAGGTCGGACGTTGACCACCTTAGCCTTAAAGTTAACGCTATGTGTCTTTATCCGCTCCAGCGAACTGCGCTTTGCCCGTTGGACTGAAATCGACTTTAAACGTGCTATGTGGACCATACCGGCTGAACGTGAAGCGATACCGGGTGTAAAACACTCTCAACGTGGGGCAAAAATGCGTACCGAGCATTTGGTGCCTTTATCCCGGCAGGCTTTAGCACTGTTGGAAGAGATCAAGGCGATCAGCGGCAACCATGAGCTTATTTTCCCTGGCGATCATCGTCCTACCAAACCCATGAGTGAAAATACCGTCAATAATGCGTTGCGCGTAATGGGATATAACACCACAACCGAGTTATGCGGGCATGGTTTCCGCACCATGGCCTGTAGCGCACTGGTTGAGTCAGGGCAGTGGTCAAAGGACGCAGTAGAGCGGCAAATGAGCCACCAGGAACGCAATAGCGTGCGGGCGGCTTATATCCATAAGGCTGAACACATCGAAGAACGTAAGCTGATGCTACAATGGTGGGCGGATTATCTGGATGCGAACCGCAAGGCGCATGTGGTGCCGTATGAGTTCAACCCAACTTGATTATATTATCTATTGGTAGGTTTATCATTCCCACTGTAGATTAGAACAAAACAATGATAAGCTATTAAAAAACTAATGAATCATGTAACTATATGAAAATATTGGTAATCAGTGATTTACATGTTGGAACAACTGCTCGTGCTAAAGATTTTTGTACGCTAAATAGCGATTCAGCCTCTGCGATTACAGAAAATTTTATTGATGATTTCAAAGAATTGGTTCAGTCTGAAAATCTCAGTGCAACACATCTATTAATAGCTGGTGACATTACTGATAGAGGGGAAATATCTGAGTTTGAAATGGCAGCAGAGAGAATACAGGACATAATAAATATATTAAATATCGATATTAAGAACGTTTTTTTTGTTCCTGGTAATCACGATGGAAACTGGGTGCATGAGCGAGAGTCGTCTTCAAGAGGAGATAAGCTAGAAAAAGTTAGATCGGCAAAATATATAAATATCAAAAGTAATGATTTTTTCTCAAGTATTTTAGATAACTCAGTGTTTTCCTCATACTATAAGGATCCATTTTCCGCTATTTGGGAAAGTGATGAAATTGTTGTCGTCGGTGTAAACTCTTCCGCATATGATAGTTGTGATAAAGAAATTAAGTTTGGAGAAGTTGATTTAAAATGTCTATCCACATTACAGCAGAAACTTCTTGAGATGAAAGAAAAGAAAGATAGACGATTGAAAATTTTACTAACACATCATCACCCCAAGATTTATACTGATAGAACTTTTCCTGATGCAGATTTAAGCCAAATGAAGAATGCAGAGGATTTCTTACATTTTGCTAGCATGAATGAGTTTAACTTTATTGTGCATGGTCATAAACATATTCCCCGTTTTAACTTTCAAATCGATGCAGATGGCTATGCTGTAAATATTCTTAGTGCGGGAAGTTTTAGTGCTCAATTAAAGGATTGGCATAATGGGGTGGCTAACTTTATTCATTTAATTGAACATCATGATTTTTGCCCGGAAAATAACTATTCAAGAGGTAGAGTCATCTCATGGTCATACTTTACGAATCATAAGTGGAAACGTTCTCTATACGATAGAGATAGGATTAGTCATGAGGAGTATTTTGGAAGTGTATTGTCTAAAAGTAAGCTAAAGAGAATATTGAAGAAAGAAATTTCAGAGTGGAAAACCATTAAAAAATATGTAAAATGGACAGATGTTATATTGAAAGAATCTAGCTTGAAATACTGTAATAGAATACTCTTGTTGAATGTAATTGATGATTTGTCACAAGAGTTACAATATGAAGTAATGCCAAGTAAAAATGATGATTTTGTGTTGTTATGGGCGGAATAGCATAATGAATTATAATGATATTAGTACACTATTCGAAAGTTCAAACGCAAGAAGTCTGAATACAAATCAGCTCACAAGTGAGTTTATATGGACTGAATCATTTGATTTGCTTTTTTCAAGCCAAAATCAAGTTATTTTAGGGTCTAGAGGATCTGGAAAAACAGCATTAATTAAGATGCTTTCACATGACAATCTTAGTAAATTGTCTGACCTTTATCCAAAGGCGAAAGAAATAATTGACTCAAGAAAATTTATAGCTACGTACGTTCCATTGCGAGTGGAATGGGTGAATTCCTTAAATAACTTTGAAGAAAAAAAAGAAGAATATTTTGTTTGGAGTCTAAACTTATCCTTATGTGCTAAGCTATTAGATACGATAAGAAGTTGTATTGATTGCTATATACATGATGAATTCGAACAGTTAGTAGTTGAAAAAAATATTTGTAAAGGTATATCTGGAATATGGTTTTCAGACGATGTTTTCAATAATTTAAACTCAATTAGAGATGAGCTTGAGAAAACGGAGTATAAAAAAAATCTTGCGTTTAATAAAGAGTCAATGAGTATTGAACTGTCAAATGATGAAAAGAGAATAGGTGAAAGCTTTCATACTACATTATTTAAACCATTTGAGTACGCGGCTAAAATTGCAAAAAGATTATTGGCTCTTCCCGAGGAAAGTAAATGGATAATTTGCATTGACGAAGCAGAGTTTCTGACTAAATCGCATCATAAAACATTGAACACGTTTATGCGTTCGGCAAGTGATCTTGTCTTCAAAATTACGACAATGCCGTATAGACACCATACATTAAATACTGATGTTAATGCGAATATTAATATTGGTCATGATTTAGAATATGTCTATATAGACAAACTTGGGACATCACATTTAAATCAACAGACATCTGATGCAGTAATTCAAGATTTTGCAGAAAGGCTGTTTTTTAATCGTTTAAAATTTCATGGTAAAACTGAGATCTCATTTGAAGATTTAGTTGGAAAATCTGTTCTAAGCCAATCAACACCAGATATTGCTGAGTTAAATTACGTCATTAAATTGATAAATACACACTGTAATGAAGACACTATAAAAAGAGCTGAGATATTACACTCAACGGATAAAGAAAAGTTTGATGACACAATCGTAAGGAAATTGCGAGGTTTACTGTTGTTAAGAGAAGAATATAATAACAAATCTGGGAACTCCTCCTCTACCCTGTATTCTGGTGTTGCAATTATTTCCAGATGCTCTGATGGTAATCCAAGGCGAATTTTTAGGTTGTTTAACCATCTGTTGAGTAATTTAAAAGACCAAAAAAATAGAATAGCAGATGCGAGCCAAAGCGAAAGATTAAAGAGTTACTCTTACAGAGAGTTAGAAGTTATAAAATTTGAAAAAGATGGTATAAATGCGTTTAACTTTATAAATAGAATAGGCAGTTATTTTAGGGATAAAAGTCTTGTGGAAAAGATAGGTACGGATACACCTCAGTCTTTCCTTATAGATAATACAGTTTCTGATGATCATTGGAACAGCATAAAAACTGCTGTCGATTTAGGGTTGATTTATCCATATATAAAGAAGGATAGGAATGCTAAGTCATTATTTCCATCAAAGGAAGGTCGCTTTATCTTAGCCAATTGTTTAGCACCTAATTTTAACCTTTTCCCAAGAGTAGGTAAACCTGTGAAGTTTCATCATATATTTCGCAACACCAAAACCTCTAATGAAGAGGATCAATTGGAGCTCTTTAACAATGAAGATTAAAATAGTAGATATATCTAGAACTGAATTGTTAAGTTCAAAATACGATATTGTCTTTCTCGGATTAGGTTACGAACCTCGCTGCACATACGTTTCAAAATTACTGGATACTAATGCTATAAATGAAATTATTACTTTTTCATTTGTTGAAAGTAAAGATAACTCTAGTAAAATTAAAAGTTATGAATATCTTTTAAAAAAATGGTCTAACAAAATGCATACGATAGAGTTAGAGCATTCTAATGTAAAAGAAGTATATGGTACGTTGAATAAATACCTATCTAAGATAGAAAAAGATAGTATACATATACTAGTAGATTATAGTTCAATGTCCAGAAATTGGTATTCTGCTATACTAAACTATGTCATTCGTTTCTTTCCAAAAAAAGTTGTTATTGATTTGGTCTATTCTTCAGCAGAATATCCTAAGAATGATGATTTTTATGATTTTGAATTAGGTGATATAAAAATTTTACCTGGATGTGAGGGATCATCAATAACCAAGAAAAAGAAATGTGCGATTTTTATGTTGGGATTTGATAATGTTGGCCCTCAAAGTTTTTTTAATCTTTTAGAGCCAGAATTAAGTTTTGGTATTATTGCTTCACCTGGTGCACTACCTGATTATGAAAAAATTGCTTTAAACCGTAATAAGGATTTTATAGATCATCAGCTATCAGAAGGCCAAAATTTACTAAAACTGCCTATATCAAGCTTATCTGTTACATTTGAGAATTTATGTCAATTAATTCAGCCACTTAGGTCTGATTACAACATATCAATTATTCAGTTTGGACCGAAACCACATATCGTCGCATCAACTTTGGCCGGTATTTTTTTTGAAAATGTGAGCTGTATTTATAGTGAGTATAATAGATCGAAACCTTTTGATGTTGTACATAATGGTGAGTTGGTTATCTCGAGAGTATTCTCCGGGAAATGATGCTATGATACATGATGATTTTAATAGAGAGATATAGGCGAGATAATATCGATAACTGTCTACTGATAACCAGCTAAATTATTAGCTGGATAATGTAAATGTTGTTAATTAACTTACTGTAATAAAAATACCTTATTTTTTATAAACTGAAAAGGTTATTTTATAAATGAAAATGTATTTTTAATATTGAAGCCTATCAATGTGATAGACTAGTGAAAAGTTAGTACTTATGGAAATTTCAATACCATAATAAATTGATGAGAGTCTTGTAGGTTAGTTGTATGTAACTATTTAAACTGACTAGTGAATCACTACGTATTAATTTTTAAACTACGTAGTTGCTATGATGGTTTTTTATACTGTTCACACAAATTTCTTTTTTTAGGAGGATGACGTCCATTTTTCTTATGTAGAAGATTTTTTCTGCGATTCATAATACTCAAGTATCATTTCAGCCAGATCATCTTCCACCGCATAGAAATAACATGCCGGAATATTCATTACCGAAGCTAACCGGCAGGCCAGTTCAAAGTCTGGCGTATGGATACCGCGTTCGTACTGGTTCATGCGGGCGCTGGCCGTTGCTTCATCGATTCCGGCCAGGATCCCTAAGCGTTCCTGTGAAAGGCCAGCCTTTAAACGTGCGGCTTTTAAGCGATGGGGTAGCATGAGAATCCTGATTTCAAACGTGCCTTGTCGCGATTCTCATCTGTGTGCCTTGAAAATATACTAAGTAATACTTAGTATTGACGTTTACTTGAGATCTTAACTGGAGCGGGTATGACACCACAAAAAGACTGGCATCAGGCAGATATCATTGCCGCATTACGGAAAAGAGGGACCACTATGTCAGCGTTATCACGTTCGGCAGGGCTAAGCTCGTCAACACTTGGCAATGTTCTTTCTCGTCCATGGCCGAAAGGGGAATGGCTTGTGGCAAACGCACTTGAAATACACCCTGCGGAGATTTGGCCCAGCCGTTATTTTGATGATTCGGGGAGATTACTTGAGAGAAAGGCCAGAGTAGAAAAGGGGGAATGATAGGTGAGCGATCAGAAAGAGTTTCCCCCACTTTATCCCCCACTTAAGTGTGGGCCACTTCTTCCCCCCACCTTGTTTCCAATTTTAACTTAAAAGTGTTATTTATTAGATGCTTATTTTATTTCCCCCACTTAGCGTATATATACATCTGGGAAGTGGGGGAACATGCTGGATATTAAAACCCGATAGCCAGGTTCCCCCACATCCCCCCCAGTTAATCCCCCACTTTGTTTCGGTGCGGTAACGGTGTGATGTGCTCACCGTCGAATGCGATCAGGCCGTCTTTTTCCAGCTTGTCCAGCCAACGGGCAAACTTCTTGGACACATCAAATCCCATCGCTTTCATATCGTCTCTAACCAGGGCGCGGGTGCAGCTATCGCCGCTGGCCGTGCGTGAACGAATGGCTTGCCACAGGGCGACATGATTTTCCGTCAGCCGAGAAATACCGGCTAAATCGGGATCGTTAGCGACATCATCTTCCCTGACTTCGCGGCCTTCATCGTTCAGGACCAGTGAGGTGATCAGGTCACCGTCATCGTCAACGTATAGGTCGACAGAATTCAGGTCATAGGCGCGTCGTGACGACTCTTCTGCATCTTTCATTTTGGTGCAACTAAGGATCAACGCGCCGCCATCACCCTCACGGCGCACGTTGAACTCCACATCCAAAGCGGCCCGAAAGGCGCTGGAGCCGCGTGCGCCTTTGTCCTGATCTTTACCTGAGTGGTGAATAATCAACACCGTGGCCTGCGTTGCCGCTTTGATGTAGTCGCACCCTTGAATGAAAGCGCCCATGTCTTTGGCTGCGTTCTCATCTGAACCACCAAAACAGCGGGCGAGCGTATCCAGAATGATCAGGCGAATCGGCATACCGGTTGCGGCCTTAACATCGCTGGCGGCTTGTATCACCTGTTGCACGCTCTCAGGGCTGGCCGGAAAGATGGGGCAGTCGACGCGATAAAGCGCATCAATTGGGCTACCGCCGTTAATCGTTTGTTCCCATGCCCGGATACGGCGGGGAACGCCGATCCCACCTTCACCGACGACATAAATTACGGCTCCCTGTGTAACCGGTTTGCCAGCCCAGGGTTTGCCAGTGGCGATATGGCATCCCCAAGATACAGCCAGGAAGGATTTATAAGACCCGCTGGCACCGTAAGCACTGGCAACAGACGAACTGGGTAAATAGCCTTTAATCAGGTAGTCCTGCCGCGTATCAAAGCCGTCAGAACCTTTGCGCAGAGGAAGTGAGGTGTTGAATTCCGGTGCGGTGTAGTCAATGCGGGTAAGAGGTATCGGCATGATACTTGGTTTATAGCGTTGTTGGTTGAAAGCGGTTTTGGTGGCTTCAAGGCCGTATTGTTGGCGAAAATCATCCCAGTCGCAGAGAGTAGTGGCAGGAGGTAATGAAACCCAGCCATCCACGGCTAGCGCGGCCTTTTCTGCCAGCTCTTTACCGATGTTGGTTGAACCATCGGTGTGAATGTCATGATCGCCCGCCAGAATAATGGTGGCCTCGGGATACTCATTGCGTAAGGCTTTAGCGACATTCATCAGGTTGTTGGCAGAAACCGCCGCGACAACTGCCGCTGTTGTGATCTGGCTGAGAGTAAGGCCGGTAGCGTAACCTTCAGCGATCACGATGGTTTCAGGTGATTTTAGGAAACTTACCGCGATAAAAGCCCCTTTTAACTGAGAGCCTGGCATTAGCCGTTTCTCCCCGCTGGTGCTAATCAACTGTGCGCCGGTGAGTTCACCAGATACACGATGCAGCGTTAGCAGAAGGCTACCTTCATCGAATGTAATGCCGCTGATGTGCATTTTTTGTTGTGCGGTCAGGCAGGGAAGAATTGCGGATAGACCTTTGGCTTTCAGATACGCGCTTTCACCACTGCTTGCATGGGCCAGCATATGCTGGATTTTTTCTTGAGGCGGTAAACGGTTAACAGCTTTTTCCCTGGCTGGCGCTGTGGATGCTGGTAATGTCAGACTCGCCACCAGTTTTGCAGCGGCTGACAGATCGCATTGCTTTACCAGGGCGATCAGATCGAGCCCATCACCATGACCACATTGATTACAGAACCACGTTCCCCGGCCTTGTTTATCGTCAAAGCGGAAGCGGTCTTTCCCACCGCAGGCAGGGCAAGGGCCGTGTTTTCCTCCTGGTAGGATCGAGATATTCAGCGCAGCAAGAACAGACGGCCAGTGGTGGCGGCATTTAGCGGCGATATCCGAGACAAATTTACTCATCGTTAGGCACCTCCGCTTCCAGTGATTGGTCCAACTGGTTGAGACGCTCCCACAGGATAAACGTCAGCAGTTCTTTAGCGAGGGGATTACTCAGTTCGATAATGGCATAAGCCAACGCCCTGCATTGATCGATGAGTTCTTGCAGCGTAAGCGGTGTGGGGTCATACATGATGCACCCCCGCAGAAGAAATGAAGAATTGCGGGTATAAAAAAGGAAGGGTAGTAGCCATAGGGCCGCCTCCGTTGGGGTATTTTTTACGCTACCACCAGAGACGCCAAGCCCATTGGGTGGTAGCCCGAACAGGGTTGGCGTACCGGCCCCAACGGATACCGGCCTTCCTTTCGGAAGCCCTGCCCGGACTACCATAGACAACAGGTGTGCACGAGCATTTCTCAAATACACTCTGTGTGCGTATTTGAGAACCGTCAGGGGATTCGGAACGCCAATTCCGGTTGCGGATTTTGCCGCAACATCAGCATTATATCGTAAATGGCCCGCCAGAAAAAAATAAGAATTTATCATTTGAGCGTCTCCTCGCGTTTGTTGATACGCTCAGCAATCCATGCGTTCACTTCGCTTTCCACCCAAGCTACAGAGCGGGAACCGATTTTGACCGCAGGAGGAAAACCACCCTGATTTATCAAAAGGTAAATCCATGATTTCTTGAATCCAGTTTTTTGCATCACATCTGTTAAGCGCAACAACTTGATATCCGCCATGATTAGTCCTCCTTCCTGCTGTAAACGCGCTCAACGTAGCGCCCCCTGCCATCACCGTGCCCAAGATCCATTGAGGTGAGCGCCCTGGCTTCACTGTGAGAGAATCCCTGTGACAGGTAGAAACGAATAGCGTCCTGCGCCCATGCGTAGCGCAGGCTGTGTGGGGAATAATGGCCAGTGAGCCCTAAGCGTGCGGTATGAGAGCGCCAGAAGTTCATGGCGGTTTTTAAATCAGGTTTATCGATCAATTTGCCGTTACGTGTTTGAGCAACCAGTAAAGCGTCTTTTACCGCCTGCTGAACCGCGTTGCGATCGATGATCCGCGTTTCACGTGGCCTGCCACCTTTCGTACCAAAAACAACGGTGAGAGTGGATTGATTGCGCTCAAGCTGTTGTTCCCATTTTTTCAGTGAGCTAGCGCATTGCACCGCCTCTTGGGAACGTAACCCCAGCAACCGGGCAAGTTGAAGAGCACAAGCCAGCCCTTTGTCATGCTGTTTTGCGCTTTGTAATACGGCCTGGAAACGTTCTTCTGGGATCGCGAACTTGGTGCCTGCACGGCTCGCTCCGCTTAATCCCAGCGCTTTATTGGTCAGACGTTCAGACATGGCTAGCTTTTCCCTACCCGCCATCCGAAACACCGTGCGCAGTGCCGACATTTCGTTATGAAGGGAACGGATCGCGATACCTGCCGATTGACGAGCGGCAATATAGCTTTCGATATGCTTGGATTTTAGATGTTGAACATCACGAATCTGAATATTGAGCGCAAGCAGGTGACGACAAAATCTATCCATAATGCGGGTACGATCATGCACGGTTTTAAAGCTACCGCCGACTTGCTTCGCCAGCATTTTCATTTCACGGCTTAATTTACTCATAGCAAACTTCTCACAATATCAACACGCTGCATTTCTCTGGCGCATGGGCTAAACGGCAGAAGCATCAAGATGATCTGCCTGGAACGATACCTGTGCGCCAGAGCGGCAGCAGTTGAGGTATGGCGGGGTATCGGTAATGCACTCTGTGCAGCCTCCTGCGATGCAGGTGTCCCCTCAGGCCGTTGTGGCCTGCCTCGGTATCAGTTCAACTCTCCTGTAAAAAATGGTCAGCCCGACGTAGAACATGTGTGTCAGATGCATGACTTTTGTGTGAAGTTGCGTATCTCTAATGCTGAAGTGGGTCCGTGCTGCGGCGTCACTTTCACAAGTAAAAGTGACGCCGTGTACCAAACGCAGCAGGGCAGGCGCTAGCATATGCCTTTCGGCATAGCAGAGCGCAGCCAGCAGCGTTTAATGGACGCTAGAGATTTTGGGTATAGATAACCTGAGTTGCAGCGGGGCAACCCGGATTAAGGATGTGATGACAGTGGCACTCTAGCAGGTCTGGGGCTTAGAAAGCCGTTGCCTGATAATGGCTAGTCGTCACTTGGTTGAAAGCCAATCACAGTATCCTCGGCTGGCAATACTGGCGGCTAAGAAATGCTTGTTGTTAGCCATTTCACTGGGATAAGTATACCTTCATCGCATTTACTGCGATCCCCGCTTTCAAAGGCTCAGGGGGGTTACCGCTCTTAAAGCGCTTCCTTTCAGGTTTCGGTAGCTTTTTAGTGGTCGCTCGAAAGCGTCAGTCTCAGAGCACACTCCATTCCTTATGACTTTGGGTTTGTGACCACCCGAAGGCGTTTCTCGCAGATCACTCGTATCATCCTGATATTGGAAACATTGGGTGCTGTCGTTGGCAGCTAAGTAACGTGATAAAGTTACGACAAAGCTTTACTGACTTCAAGTGCTTTGATTCTGTGATTAAAGAGAGTAATATAGCACTAAGTGCTATAGTTAAGGTGACAGGATGTTAGCCTAATGCGTGTATTTAAAACCAAATGGTTCACCAAAGCTGCTAAATCCCATGCTATTAAAGATAGTGAGTTGTGCCGGGCTATTGATGCGGTAATGGAAGGGAAAGCAGACGATCTCGGCGGGGGAGTTTACAAAAAACGCCTGAACCAGAATCGCGATCGCGCCATCATCCTTGCTAAAGGTGGAGATCATTGGTTTTACACGTTTCTTTATGCCAAACAGGAAATGGCGAACATTGATGATAGTGAACTGTCAGGATTCCGAGAGTTGGCAAAGCATTATGCAGCACTTGCTGACGAAAAGATTACGGTACTGATTAAGAATAAAGAACTGGTGGAGATTTGCCATGACCGCAAAAACTAAGTTCAAGAGTCCTGCATTTGAAGCAATCCACAGCGCGGCTTCTGGATTATTCAGCGTTGATGCTATCCCACAGGAAACCATGCGCAACTTTGACAAAGCATGTCTCAATAGTGTGGAAGATCTTCAACCTGTTGAGATAAAGGCACTGCGTGAGAAGCTGAACGTCAGCCAGCCGGTTTTCGCTAGCTACCTGAATACCAGTGTGTCAACGGTGCAGAAATGGGAAAGTGGCGTAAAGCGCCCTAGTGGGTTATCGCTGAAACTGCTTAGTGTGGTGCAGAAACATGGGTTGAAGGTGTTGGTTTGATTTAGCTGTACTGGTTTATCTTCGGGGGACATTTAGGGAGATAAGTTTTGCGATAATCCAACCGACTGTTTAGTGCCAGAAGCGGATGTTAACAGATATCAAAAATCGTTTCTTTTACTGTCCAAATTGCAAAAAAATGGATAAATTTACAGAAATGCTGCTAGAGTGATATTTTTATAACCGTGAACTGACTGTATATAATTTGTAGACTGATTCATCAAGCATAGAAAATACATGGAATAACAATTAAATAAGCGTTAACTTATAGTTCGTAAAAAATAGATAAAAGCTGGTAGAATAATTTCTGATCGCATTGATAGGGCTCTTTCTATATAAGTTGTTAATTCTCATATGGAACTAAAAAAACCATGAAATATAAAGTATATCTAAATATCCTTGATCAAATTATAAAAGAAGCACCCCAAAAATTTGCTAGGTATAGAATTGAAGAGTTCGATTCTGAAAAATTGAATCAAGCTAGATCACGGGCAAGTATTCATTTGTTTTTGAAAGTCTCTTTTGGTTTGCTCGATTTTGAGGAAAGAGAAAGAGTTATTACAGATGGGTCATATGATGGTGGAATTGATGGATATTATATTGACCAAGAAACAAAGTGTTTATATCTTCTACAAGCCAAGTTTAGAACCAATGAAACTAACTTTGAACAAAAGGAAATTACACTAGAAGAGTTACTTTCTATGGATATAAACAGGATTTTAGAAGGAGAAAACTTTGACGAAAACGGCAACGAATATAACGGAAAAATAAAACAGTTGCAGAGAGAAGTTTCTCAGATTGATGACATTGCAAGATATACATACAAAGTGATTGTTTTGGCAAACCTTTCTGGGATCAGTCTTGCAAAGCTTAAGCTACTATCCGGCGGCTATCCTGTTGATGTTTTTGATGCAATGAAAACTTATGAAAATCTTGTCTTCCCTGTAATTAGTGGTACATATTTTACTGCGAGCGATATAAGCATTCCTATCGATTTGTCTAATAAAAACGCAGGAGCAAAAATAAGCTATACCGTAAATACAAAAGCCAGTGAGTGTGAAATAACAGCCCTTTTTGTGCCAACAATAGAGTTGGCGAAAATGATGACAAAGTATAAGAACTCAATATTAAAATTTAATCCAAGAAGTTATTTGGATCTAGAGGGAAGGAAAGTAAATAGCTCTATTAGAGAAACAATACTCAATAAAGAAACAAATGAATTCGCCCTGTATAACAATGGAATAACTATGTTATCTGATGAAACTTACATTAACGAGAGGATAGGTCAAAAAAATAGAGCCCAGTTAAGAGTAAAAAACCCACAGATTATTAACGGTGGACAAACTACATATACGCTTAGCAGAATATATGAGGAAAACAAAGATGGGGATCTTGAATCCATTTTTGGTGGAAAAGAAGTTTTACTTAAAGTAATAACATTAATGAATAACAGTAATGATGAAGATAAACTTAATCTTATTGACGACATTTCAAATGCAACTAATCAACAAACTCCTGTAATTAACGCTGACAGATTCGCCAATGAATCATTTCACAAGGCAATACAGAAGAAAATTTTTGATAGATATGGAATTTTGTATGAGAGAAAACGAGGAGAATTTTCTGATGGAATTTTATCAGGGTATATCGAAGGCTCTGTTATTGTGGAAAGAAATCAGTTCTTCAGAATTTATTATTCAGCCAATGGTCACATAAATCTTGGATCTCAGAAAAAATTATTTCAACAGAATAGATTTCCAAATTTTGATATTAACAATAATGATTCACTAGATAGGTTCTATGTAGGATATTACGTTTTTAGTCAGTTACTTAAAGATAGAAAGCCCAATATTAGGCTTCAGAAAGACACATATGCTAAAATATATGCTTACAACCAGCTATTTTTTAAACAAGGGATGGACATTGACCCATGTGTTATAAGTGAAAATATTTCCATTCTAGATGAAATATGGGGGAGGTTTGTGGAGTATGTAAAATTGAAGACAACTATTGGTAATAGAGCATTTGTTGATAAGATTACGGGGGAAGCCAAATCAACCTTTAGTGAAAATAGATTGTACCGCTCGGGAAATTTTGAAAAAACAGTAGTGAATTACTTCACTAAAATAGTCAAAACACCTGAGCCTTTGCATAATCAATAATTAAAACCATACATTACGGTCACGTTAGTGACTATGCTAAGTAGTATCGAATGGTGCTAAGTTGAGGTCTTTCATTCTTTATGCTCCAGAGTTGCGAGGGGCTGGCTACCAAATTTCAGCTGTCTTAACCAAGTATCAAACTCGGCGGTGCGGATCAGTATATTCATGGTTTTTAGAGTATCCCAAAGGATACGATTTGCAATCGTAGAGTCTATTTTTTATGCAATAATTTCCATCGAAAAACTGTGTAGGGGTCAGAATGGGGGTCGGTAAAAATATTTTTATAAATTTAAATCAACTATTTCAATTGATTGTGTGAATTTTTCGAGTCCGGCCTTCGCACCAACAGTATGTAAATAGACCTCAACTGAGGTCTTTTTTTATGTCTGAAATCCAGTATTTACCTACCTTTCCCGCTATATTAACTCTCTCAGTGTCAACCGACATCAACCCACATCTACCAACAGATGTTGGTACAGATGATGGTATTTTGGGTTCGATAATGCGTGTACCAACGGGGAGGGGATAATCATGGCGTTAACAGATATTAAAGTCAGGACATCCAAGCCTGAGGAGATGTCAGCAACACTGATATAAG
>NZ_JQEI01000025.1 GCF_000743355.1 Serratia sp. Ag1 | reverse complement strand
CGGATCGTCTGTCGCACTGCCGCTCTGCATGTTCTGCGGCTGTACGCTACCCACATCGTCCGCAGCCGAGTCAATAAACGGCGCGTTCGGGGCCACCGAGTCCACGGTAAACGCCCAGCTACCGCTGGTGCTGACACCGCCCGCTGGCTCTTTGGCGCTGGCGCTCAGGCTGTGTGCGCCCTGGCCCAGATCGGTACTTGGCGTAAAGCTCCAGTTGCCGTTGCTGTCCGCGGTCACACTGCCCAGCACATTGCCACCATCACTGACCGTGACCACGCTGTTGGCCTTCGCCGTGCCGTTCAGCGTCGGACGGGTATCGTCCGTCACGCCGTTCTGCACGATGGTGCCCTGGATATCACCCACGTCATCCACCAGGCCGGTCAGTTGCGCCAGCCCAGGAACGGTATCTACCGTTACCGCCAGGTGTTCCCCTTCGCCGCTGGTGTTGCCCGCCGCATCGGTCACCGTGGTGGTGAAATCGTGTGCCCCGTTGTCCAGCGGGGTGCTTGGCGTGAAGGTCCAGTTGCCGTTGGCATCGGTGGTGGTGCTGCCGATCACCTTGCCGTTATCCAGCACGTTGACCACACTGCCCACGTCCGCCTTGCCGCTGAAGGTTGGCGTATTGTCATCGGTGGTGCTGCCCGCGCTCAGTGGACCCTGTACATCGCCGTAGTCATCAGTGACCACCAGACCGGTTGCCGGGGCCGGTGGCAGCGTGTCAATCACGATACCGAAGTCACCGGTACTTGGGCTGGTCTGGCCAATGCTGTCCACCACCGTCGCCGTCAGGTTATGGCTGCCGTCTTTCAGTGCCGTCTCCGGCGTCAGGCTCCAGTTACCGTTGTTGTCCACTTTGACGCTGCCGATCGCCGTGCCGTTGTCGAACACCGTCACGGTGCCGCCCGGCAACGCCGTCCCTTTCAGGGTCGGGGTGTTGTCATTGGTGATATCACCCTTCTGCAATGCACCGGTATGCGGTTCAACATTGTCTTCCACCGTCCCGATCACCGGGGCCGCGGGTGCCTGGGTACTGACCGTAAAGCCATACTCCGGCGATGCCACGGTGGTATTGCCCACCAGATCGCTTTCCTTGGCAGTCAGGGTCACCAGACCGTCGGCCAATGGCAGGGTCGGTTTCAATGACCAGGTGCCGTCCGCCTGTACCAGCGCAGTACCGATCACGGTGGTGCCGTTGTACACCGTAATGGTGTTACCGGCTTCCGCCCCGGTGCCCTTGATGGTCGGACGGTTGTCGTCGGTAGTACTACCGACAGCCACATTGCCTTTGATAGCGCCCACAGCATCGTCCACCCCGGTGATCGCCACTTTGCTGGCATCCGGTGCGGTAAAGTCCAGTGTCAGGGTAAAGGTGTTGGACGGATCGCTGACGTTACCCGCCTTGTCCGTCGCCGTCACCGTAAAGCGGTGCTCGCCTTCCGACAATTTGCTGGTCGGTGTAAAGCTCCACTGGCCACTGGCGTTGGTCTGTACCGAGCCCAGCAACCCGTTCTGGTCGTAGACCTTCACGATGCTGTTGGCTTCTGCACGGCCTGCCAGCGTTGGCGTCGGGTCATCCGTTGCACTGCCGCTCTGCATGTTCTGCGGCTGGACGCTGCCCACGTCGTCCGCGGCCGAGTCGATAAACGGCGCGTTCGGGGCCACCGAGTCCACACTAAACGCCCAGTTGCTGCTGGTGCTGACGTTGCCCGCCGGATCTTTGGCGCTGGCGCTCAGGCTGTGTGCGCCCTGACCCAGATCGGTGGTTGGCGTAAAGCTCCAGTTGCCATTGCTGTCCGCGGTCACACTGCCCAGCACATTGCCACCATCACTGACCGTGACCACGCTGTTGGCCTTCGCCGTGCCGTTCAGCGTCGGACGGGTATCGTCCGTCACGCCGTTCTGCGCGATGGTACCCTGGATATCACCCACGTCATCCACCAGGCCGGTCAGTTGCGCCAGCCCAGGAACGGTATCTACCGTCACCACCAGGTGTTCCCCTTCGCCACTGGTGTTACCCGCCGCATCGGTCACCGTGGTGGTGAAATCGTGTGCCCCGTTGTCCAGCGGGGTGCTTGGCGTGAAGGTCCAGTTGCCGTTGGCATCGGTGGTGGTGCTGCCGATCACCTTGCCGTTATCCAGCACGTTGACCACACTGCCCACGTCCGCCTTGCCGCTGAAGGTTGGCGTATTGTCATCGGTGGTGCTGCCCGCGCTCAGTGGACCCTGCACGTTGCCGTAGTCATCGGTGACCACCAGACCGGTTGCCGGGGCCGGTGGCAGGGTATCAATCACGATACCGAAGCCGCCGGTAGGATCGCTGACCTGGCCGATGCTGTCGGTAACCGACGCCGTCAGGTTATGGCTGCCGTCTTTCAGCGCCGTCTCCGGCGTCAGGCTCCAGTTACCGTTGTTGTCCACTTTGACGCTGCCGATCGCCGTGCCGTTGTCGAATACCGTCACGGTGCCGCCCGGCAATGCCGTCCCTTTCAGGGTTGGGGTGTTGTCATTGGTGAGATCCCCCTTCTGCAATGGGCCGGTATGCGGTTCGACATTGTCTTCCACCGTCCCGATCACCGGCGCCGCAGGCGCCTGGGTGCTGACCGTAAAGTCATACTCCGGCGATGCCGCCGTGCTGTTACCGACCGGGTCGGTTTCCTTGGCGGTCAGGGTCACCAGACCGTCGGCCAGTGGCAGGGTCGGTTTCAGTGACCAGGTGCCGTCTGCCTGTACCAACGCAGTACCGATCACGGTGGTGCCGTTGTACACCGTAATGGTGTTACCGGCTTCCGCCCCGGTGCCCTTGATGGTCGGACGGTTGTCGTCGGTGGTGCCACCGGCGGCCACGTTGCCGACAAGGGTGCCCACGGCATCGTCTACCCCGGTGATAGCCACTTTGCTGGCATCCGGCGCAGAGTAATCGGTGGTCAGGTCAAAGGCGTCAGACGGCTCACTGGTGTTGCCCGCCTTGTCCATCGCAGTAGTGGTGATGCTGTGATCGCCTTCCACCAGTGGCGTAGTCGGGGTAAACGACCAGGCACCGTTGTTGTCGGTGCTCACCGAACCCAACAGCTTGCCGTTGTCGTACACGTTGATGATGCTGCCCGGCTCTGCCGTCCCGTTGAAGGTCGGGTTGGCGTCGTCGGTCACGCTGCCGCTGCTCAATGGCCCGCGCACGTCACCCACGTCGTCAATCGCCCCACCAATCACCGGTTGGGCGGGTGCCAACGTGTCCACCTTCAGCTCAAACGCTGGCGAGGTGACGCTGTTGCCCGCGGCATCTTCAGCAGTCACGGTCAGGCTGTGGTTGCCTTCACCCAGATCGGTGTCCGGTGTAAAGCTCCACTTGCCATTGGTGTTCACGGTGGTGCTGCCCAGTACGGTATCGCCGTCCTGCACGGTCACCACGCTGCCCGGCTTGCCGCTGCCGCTCAGTTCAGGACGCGCATCGTCCGTCACGTCACCCGGCTGCAGGTTGCCTGTGATAGTACCGACATTGTCAAACACCGAACCCAGTTCGACGGTGACGCCGGTGCCATCCACCACGATGTTCACACCCGGGCCTGGCTCGCTCACGTTGCCTGCCGGATCGGTCACGGTGGTGCTCAAGTTGTGATCGCCATTCTCCAGCGGCTCACTCGGCGTAAACGTCCAGTTACCGTTTTCGTCGATCACCGTGCTGCCGATCTCTTTGCCGTTGTCGATCACCGTCACCAGGTCGCCCGGCTCACCTTTCCCGCTCAGGGTCGGTGAACGGTCATCGGTGGTTTCGCCCGGCTTCACTTCGCCGGTCTTGTCACCTACGTTGTCGGTGATGATCACTTCGCCTGGGGCATCCGGGGCCGTAGTATCGACCACAATATTGAAGCCGCCGCTAGGCTTGCTGACGTTACCCGCTGCATCAGCCGCGGTGATACTCAGGCTGTGATTGCCGTCTTTCAGCGCAGCGTCTGGCGTAAAGGTCCACTTGCCGTTGGCATCCGCCGTGACCGAGCCAATGGCCTGACCGTTGTCAAGAATGGTGACTTTACTGCCAGCTTCGGCTGTACCGTTCAGGGTCGGGGTGCTGTCGTTGGTGACATCGCCCTTCTGCAGTGGCCCCACATGCGGCTCGGCGTTGTCCACCACGCTGATGATCGCGGGTTGTGCCGGTACAGTGATGTCAACATTGATGTCATAGGATGGGGTGCTTGGCGTAGTCCTGTTGCCTGCCGCATCCACCGCCACGATGGTCAGTTGGTTCTGGCCTTCCAGCAATGGCGTGGTTGGTGTCAGAGACCAGGTACCATCTGCCTGTACTGTGGTGCTGCCAATCGGGTGATTACCTGCCGCATCGGCAGCGTACACGATGATAACATCGCCCGCCGTGCCGATACCGCTGATCAACGGTTGGCTATCGTCGGTGACTCCACCGGAAGCAATGGTGCCCTGCACGTTACCCACACGGTCTTCAACCGCGGTGATAGCCAGGAACTCAGGCCCAGTCAGTGGAGCTGTGTAATCGGTGGTCAGGTCAAAGGCGTCAGACGGCTCACTGGTGTTGCCCGCTTTGTCCGTCGCGGTGGTGGTGATGCTGTGATCGCCTTCCACCAGTGGCGTAGTCGGGGTAAACGACCAGGCACCGTTGTTGTCGGTGCTCACCGAGCCCAACAGCTTGCCGTTGTCGTACACGTTGATGATGCTGCCCGGCTCTGCCGTCCCGTTGAAGGTCGGGTTGGCGTCGTCGGTCACGCTGCCGCTGCTCAATGGCCCGCGCACGTCACCCACGTCGTCAATCGCTCCACCAATCACCGGTTGGGCAGGTGCCAACGTGTCCACCTTCAGCTCAAACGCTGGCGAGGTGACGCTGTTGCCCGCGGCATCTTCAGCAGTCACGGTCAGGCTGTGGTTGCCTTCACCCAGATCGGTGTCCGGTGTAAAGCTCCACTTGCCGTTGGTGTTCACGGTGGTGCTGCCCAGTACGGTATCGCCGTCCTGCACGGTCACCACGCTGCCCGGCTTACCGGTGCCGCTCAGTTCAGGACGCGCATCGTCCGTCACATCACCCGGCTGCAGGTTACCGGTAATGGTGCCCACGTTGTCAAACACCGAACCCAGTTCGACGGTCACGCCGGTACCATCCACCACGATGTTCACACCCGGGCCTGGCTCACTCACGTTGCCTGCCGGATCGGTCACGGTGGTGCTCAGGTTGTGATCGCCATTCTCCAACGGCTGCTCTGGCGTAAATGTCCAGTTGCCGTTCTCGTCGATCACCGTGCTGCCGATCTCTTTGCCGTTGTCGATTACCGTCACCAGGTCGCCCGGCTCACCTTTCCCGCTCAGGGTCGGTGAACGGTCATCGGTGGTTTCGCCCGGCTTCACTTCACCGGTCTTGTCACCCACGTTGTCAGTGATGATCACTTCGCCCGGGGCGTCTGGCGCGGTGGTGTCGATCACCACGTTGAAGCCGCCGCTAGGCTTGCTGACGTTACCCGCCACGTCGGTCGCGGTCACGCTCAGGTTATGGTTGCCGTCTTTCAGCGCAGCGTCTGGCGTAAAGCTCCACTTGCCGTTGGCATCCGCCGTGGCCGAGCCAATGGCCTGGCCATTGTCCAGGACAGTCACGGTGTTGCCCGGCATTGCCGTGCCGCTCAGGGTCGGGGTGCTGTCATTGGTGACATCGCCCTTCTGCAGTGGCCCAACATGTGGCTCGGCGTTATCCACCACGCTGGTGATGGCAGGCTCGGACGAGACCGGGATAAACAGGCTGATATCGTAGCTCGGTGAAGAGAAGTCGGTACGGTTGCCCGCCGGATCCTGAGCCACGATAACCAGTTGGTTGTTGCCTTCGAGCAGCGGCAGCGTCGGCGTCATGCTCCAGGTGCCATCCGCCTGCACCACGGTGCTGCCGATCGGATGTTGACCGGCGCTGTCGGTGGTGTACACAAAAATGGTGTCGCCTGCGGTACCGATACCACTGATCAACGGCTGGCTGTCGTCGGTGACGGCGCCGTTATCCACGAGACCCTGACGATCGCCCACGCGATCTTCAACCGCGGTGATGGCCAGATGATCCGGGCCTTCCAGCGGTGCAGTGGTATCGACGGTAAAGTTCAACGACTCGGAAGGCGCACTTTCATTGCCCGCCGGATCGGTTTCGGTCACGGTAATGCTGTGATCGGTTTCAGCCAGGGGGGTATCCGGGGTGAAAGTCCACTTGCCGTGGTTATCCACCACCACGGAGCCGATTTTCTCGCCGCCGTCATAAATGGTTATTGTGTTGCCCGGCTCACCCATACCGCTCAACTCAGGCTGGGTTTCATCGGTAGAGCCACCGTTGACAATCGGCCCGGTGATCGGCCCGGTGTGGTCTTGCGCATCGGCCACGTCCGGTTTGCCCGGGGCCGTGGTGTCAACCACGATCTCAATCGGGGCCGACGGTACGCTGGCGTTACCGGCCTGATCGACTTCGGTCACGGCCAGTTTATGGCTGCCCTCGGTCAGAGGTTCATCCACCTCATAACGCCAGTTGCCCTGCTCGTCAACGACGGTTGAACCAAGAGTTTTGCCATTGTCGGTAATGATGATGACGTTGCCCGGCTCACCCACGCCATTCAGCTGCGGCTGGGTTTCATCCGTCACGCTGCCGTTGGTCAACGGGCCAGTGATGCTGCCGGTGTGGTCAATAATGCTGCCGATAGACGGCTGGGACGGAGCCTGGGTGTCGACGGTAAAGGTCCAGCCGCCAGACTGCTCGCTCTGGTTACCCGCCGGATCGGTCTGTGATACCGTCAGGGTGTGGCTGCCGTCGGTCAGGTCGGTGTCAGGCTTGAAGAACCAGCGGCCATCTTCGTTGACCTCGGTTTCACCAATCACGGTGCCGTTGTCATAAATGGTGACTTTGCTGCCCGCTTCGCCGCTGCCGCTCAGTTCAGGACGAGGATCGTCGGTCACCCCACCTGCGGTGATTTCGCCGACGTGTTCACCGACTTTATCCATCACGTGCTGCAGACCCGGAACATCCGGCGGGGTGGTATCGACGTTGAATTCCAGCGGATCGGAAGGGGAGCTGACGTTGCCGGACGGATCGGTCTCGGTGATCACCAGTTGGTGAGAACCTTCGCCCAAATCGGTGTTTGGCGTCAGGGTCCACTGACCTTGGTCGTCGATCACCACGCTGCCGATGGCCTGGCCATTGTCATAGAGGGTGATGAGATCGCCAGGCGTCCCCTGACCGCTCAGTACCGGACGGGTTTCGTCGGTGACGCTGCCATTCTGGATAACCCCGGTGATGGCACCGGTCTGGTCCAGCGCCTGGCCGATGGCCGGTTTTGCCGGTGGTGTGGTGTCAGCCGTGTTGTTATCACCCTGGCTGCGGTTATGGTAGGCCACTGCGGCACCGGCACCGATTGCGGTTGCTGCCGCTACCCAGCCGAGCAGGCCAAACAAGGCGTTGTGATCGTCATCTGAAGAAGTGAATATACCGTTGCCGCTACCTAACGCAGGGCCGCCCAAAGCGGCTGGTGACAACTCACCTTCACTGGTCAGATAACCATGCTCGTAACCCTCACCGGACAACGGCACGTAAGCATATAATTGCCCATCTTCTGCCATTCCCAGCAGAATCGGATTGTTGGCCTCACCATTGAAATAATCTTCAATAATGATACTGGCTTGAGTATCTCCTTCCTGGATGACGTGTAGCGCTTTGCCTACACGTACCAAGGTAATGTTCTCCGGTGCAAAATCGTTACCCAGATTTTTCAGCAGGTATTTATTACCTTGAATCAATTTAACTTTAACAGCCTTGTTGGCGTTCGCAGTTAACAAACGGGTTTTTCCTTCACCGCTGTTAACAGCCAGAACTATTGTTTTATCCATGTATGTCATAACTCCAGACGCAGTTCCGATTAGAATTTAATTACATTCCCTGATAGCAACATATACTCGCATTGACATACGAGTTAATCACCGCGCATCTTATCACCAATTCCCCTCTCAAATTACGCACCCTATACGATGGTTTTCAGCATAAAAACACTACGCTAAGTAAAAATAAGTAACCCCTCTTGAGAATTACATATAACACACTGTTTTTATTGAAATTAAAATGTAAAAAATCATTAAAAATACATAAAAAAGCAAGTTAAAATAATCCTTGGATTAAATAAATAATCCATTCCTAGATTTTTCTTATTTTATATTTTTTAAGATTATTCTTGATTATTTACTTTGAATGAAAAACTGTGTAATAAATCTTTTTTAATGAAAATTAATAAGATGTGAAAATGAGAAAACTGCGCTGTCTGGAGCCATAGCCACCATTAAGCGAAGGATACAAAAGAGAGGGGATTATTCAAATGGAGAGTTGCTAGCAACACTCTTGAGGGGACATCAGAGAGCCCCCTACCAGGAGAGAAATCATAGCGAGTACTGCCGACACATTCGTGTCTCATTAACAAGCAACAGTAGTCATAATAAATATGATGAAATAGGGCTCCCCTATTTCTTAGGTTTACTTAAAAAGCAATAAACCTGATTTTCTACTTCAGGATTGTTGTCACTTGACCACGTTAAGATAACATTGGCACAACCACAGCTAGTGACTAATGTGATATGCTAATAGGCAAGCGCTTGGTACCAATCTTGCGCAATATATTAGACTTGTGTGCACTGATGGTTTTCTGGCTCCGTGACAGTTTAATTGAGATTTCTTTATTCGTTGCACCATCAAGGTACATCCTCAAGATTTCCATCTCTCGCCTTGTCAAACCAACAGACTCAAAATACTCTTCATTAAAGAATTCTGAATTGTCATTCTTCAGGCTATAAATATCCCAGGAATAACAATATCCGCCAGACAGCACCATGTTTATCGCATTAAGAAAAAAATCCACGCCACTTTCATACTCAATGACTCCGCGCACATTACTTAAATGATTAAGGAATTTGTGCAGCGACTGATCTTTCTTTGCCAGAACAAGAACCGGGACATCAGACCTTAAAACCAATTTTTTGAAACTCTCAACTGGTTGTGTATCAAGCTTTTTCCCATCAATAATACAAATATCATAAGGTTCAGATAGCACGGTATTGGCGCACTCTTCCACACCTTTTAGAATAATTGATGATTCTGGGTAACTGGTCTCAATGATGCGGATAATGCCTAAACTGCCGATATTCTTTTCGCCCAAGTATAACACTTTCATCACACAATCCTGTTAGTACTACGTCCATATACCCTATACATTTGAAACTATAGGGGGTCTAACAACCTTCACTCACTTGAGTTATCAAGTTTTCAACACTTATGTGTCTACCTTGCCCAACATTCTTCGATGAGATTAAAAATCATTAAATACAATAAGATAAAGAAAACCGCTGATGAGGAGAGTGATAAGTAATGACTAAAAATCCATTTATCGTCTTCTTTATTAGCAGGTCTTACATTTGATTAGTTCAATTTGGGTTACTGGTGACTATCATACTTTCGTAAGAGAGAACTTTACTTCTCCCAGACAGGATTTGAGATAAGACTCCATGCAACCATCATGTAAGATAATTCTTAAAAAGCAAGCAACTAAGGATTATCTTAAGAAAAGAATACATGAAACCTAATAAGAAAAAAATAGAATACGGCGATTTTTTGTATAGAAATCTGTAACCCATTGGTTTATCTGTAAGAAAAATCTTAACAGAAAATCAGGGAAAGACAGGCTATACGCAATCGCAATAAGATAATAGGCAACTGAACAGGAAAAATCCTAATTTGAAATATCCAGTTACGAATTGAAGATGTGATTTGCGCTATCTAAAATAGCTTACGTGATGAAGCATACGCCTACTCAGCTAAACAAACAGTCAACAAGAACATACTCAACTCTGGTGGTCAACTTTCACCCTCTCGCTCTTTAAACCTATACCACATTACCCATCAACACGTTGCTTATGGTCTACCCATCATACTTCAAGTTGCTTGGATGTGGGTTACGTTACTCACCTCTACAGGGCCGCAGCAAGCAACTCGAGTTATTTTTTGGTATAGTATAACTCAACTCATAACATCATGTTCTTTCAGACAGATTACAGAACCTTGATTATTATCAGAGTAATAGATTAAAGCTTGAGGGATTCCCTTAATTACCTCTCTAGCAGCAGAAATGTCATTCCGTTTATTTCATTGATATACTGGTCATATTTCAACTTTAAGTATGACAGGCATATGTCATAAGTTTAAGGTAACCTTATTTATGCGGCCATTTCAGAAGAATAGTTCAACCTCTCCACCTCATACTTCGCAAGAACAGCGTCTTAATGCGCTTGCACAACAGTACCGCGATGCTATTGCTATTAATGACTATGCCGCAGGTAAAGCGGTTGCTGAAGCTACGCTCCGTCTGGTGCCACGTAATGCCGACGTGATCTCCAGCTATGCCTTGTGCCTGATGCGTACAGGGGACTATGAGAAAGCCTATAAAACGTATAAAAAACTGCTGCAAAGCCAACCGTTGGAACAACTCCCTGCCACCATGATCGATGGTCTGACAGAAGTTTGCGGCTGGTTAAACCGCCCTGATGAAGTTCGGCGTTTCGGTTTGATGTCGCTGGAACAAGGCGATCGGAAATTTGGTAGCAGCCAAGCCTACCCACTCCCCACACCTCGTCCACCGGCATTTAATCCACATAACCCGGAAGAAAATGCCATCGCCTTCACTCTGTTTGGTTCTCTGGTACGTTACTGCGAGAGCGCGGTGATGAACGCCAAGGTGAGCAAAGCGTTGTTCCCAGACTGGCATTGCCGTTTTTATCTGGATGACACCGTGCCCCAAGACGTGCAACAGCGTTTGCGTGATGCAGGAGCCAAAGTGATCAAGGTTGAAGGAGAACTGCATCAGAATATCCCACCACTGATGTGGCGCTTCCTGGTGTTGGATGACCCAACCGTCAAACGTTACCTGATCCGAGATGCGGATTCGTTGCTTTCTGAGCGGGAGCAGGCCGCTGTAGCCGCCTGGCTGCAAAGCGGTTACTGGTATCACCATATGCGGGATTACTTTACCCACACGGAGCTGCTGCTAGCAGGCATGTGGGGAGGTTGTCACAACCCTAATCTGCCCTCAATCATCAATCAGACCCGTGAATACTTAAGCCAGCAGGACAACCATCGCCGCTTTGTCGATCAGTATTTTCTGCGCCAGCATCTTTGGCCTACCGTCAGGCAGAGTTTACTCAGCCATGACGATCTGTTTGGTTTCCACCAGGCTCATCCTTTTCCATCGCATGCGCCGATCCGCTGGCAGACAAACAAATTCCACGTTGGAAGTAATGCCAGCTATCAGTTAGCTGGCGTTGCCAGCCAGAAGGCAGACGGTGAATTGCAACAGTGGGAAGTGCTGGACAAACAGGGGAATCGGTTGTGCCAATACGCTACGGCGGTGAAAAACCACGAGTGGCGTGAGTTGATGCCTTTCTTCCTGCTGGATCCTATTCTCGCTGGGGAGTGGCAGTTGCATAATATCGATTGATTCAGCCGGTTTCAGCAATCAGGGGCCTTAATTGGCCCCTGAAATTAAAAGAGAGCACCGCCCTCACTTCTCCAGCGAAACCTGCTTGAAGATATGCTTACCGAACGGGTCGATCTCGTAGCCCTTCACTTCTTTACGCACCGGCTCAAAAATAGTGGAATGGGCAATCATCAACGCAGGCATTTGTTCATGCATTATCACCTGCGCCTGTTCGTACATCGCCACGCGTTTTTGATGGTCATTCTCTTCACGCGCCTTGGCAATCAGTTCGTCAAATGGCTTATAGCACCACTTGGCCGAGTTTGAACCACCATTGGCGGAAGTACAGGTGAACAGCGGGCCGAAAAAGTTATCAGGATCGCCATTAGCGGTTGTCCAGCCCATCAGCGCCGCCTGGTGCTCACCATCCTTCACCCGCTGCAGATACTCGCCCCATTCAAACGTGACAATTTTGGCCTGAACGCCAATCTTGGCCCAGTCCGCCTGGATCATCTCCGCCATCCGTTTAGCGTTCGGGTTATAAGGCCGCTGTACCGGCATTGCCCATAAGTCGATAGCAAATCCCTCAGCCAAGCCCGCTTCTTGCAGCAGTTGCTTCGCCTTCTCTGGTGCGTAAGCATAATCTTCAATGCTGGCATTGTTACCCCATTGGGTTGGCGGCAGCAGGTTCTTCGCCTGTTGGCCCGCCCCGTGGAACACGGCTTCGATGATTGCCGGTCGGTTCACTGCCATTGCCAATGCCTGACGCACTTTCACGTTATCCAGCGGTTTTTTCTGGGTGTTAAACGCCAGAAAACCGATATTCAAGCCTGATTTCTCCATCACCTGAATATCTTTATCTGCACGCATACGCGTCAAATCGGCTGGATTCGGGAACGGCATGACCTGGCACTCGTTCTTTTGCAACTTAGCGTAACGCACCGCCGCATCGGGCGTAATGGAATACACTAGCCGATCGATTTTTGGCCTGCCTTCCCAATACTGATCAAAGGCTTTATAGAGGATCTTGGCATCTTTCTGATATTGCATCAGTTGGAATGGCCCCGTACCAATCGGATCGTTATCCACCCGTTGTGGTGTGCCAGCCTTTAACATCACATCGGCATATTCCGCCGAGAGAATAGTGGCAAAATACATGCCCAGATCGGCGACAAATGGCGCTTCTGCACGTGAAAGCTCAAAACGCACGGTGTGATCGTCCACTTTGACGATCTTGTCGATCAGCGAACCAAACTCCATCGACTCAAAGTTGGTATAAGCGCCGTTGGATACCTTGTGGTAAGGGTTATTCGCGTCTTTCTGGCGCATAAAAGAGAAGATCACGTCGTCGGCGTTGAAATCGCGGGTCGGCGTGAAATATTTATTGCTCTGGAACTTCACGCCTTTACGCAGGTAAAAGGTGTAATTCTTGCCATCTTCACTCACTTCCCAACGCTCCGCCAAGCTTGGCTGCAGTTCAACAGTGCCGGTCTTGAAATCCACCAGTCGGTTATAAATCGCTGCAGCACTGGCATCCACGGTCGGGCCAGAGGTAAACAATTGTGGGTTAAAACCTTCAGGAGAACTCTCTGAACAGAAAACCAGCGTGTTAGCCTGCACACTCCCCACTACCGCCAGTGCCAACAGGCCCAGCGTCATCTTGACGATCTTTCTCTGCATTGTCCCATCCCATGAGTATTAAAGAATTACCAATCCTGATACCAATAAATCAAACAGTTAGGGATGTAAAGCGGAAGTTATGGCCAGTTGTCTCACTTAATGACCAGGCAAGGGAATAAGGCCGAGTTAAGCCCAAGCTAATACTCGGCCTGTTGCTGGCGCTGCTGCTGTAATCGCTCCGCCTGCTGGCGCACCACCTGCCATATCACCTCCGCCGCTGGCGTCAGTGAACGATTTTTGCGCCGGACCAGCATCAGCGCACGATTAATCTCCGGCATTAACCGCCGCACTTTGAGTTGCCCTCCTTCTGGCAAGGGGAGCGCCAATGCCGGGAAAATGCTGATGCCGATACCCGCCGTAACCATCGGGAACAGCGTAGCCGGGTGGCCTATCTCTTGTACTACCGGTGCCTCAACCCCTTGCTGGCGCAATGCGTTGTCGATCAAGGGGCGACTGCCGGAAGCATAGTCCTGTAGCACTAACCGGCAGCCGTTAAGCGCGGCCCATTGCACTTCAGGTTGCGTCGCAAAAGGATGATCGTTGCGGCACAACAGCAAAAAGGGTTCATGGAGTATGGCTTCGCAATCCAGATCCACCGCCTGAATCGGATCAACCACGATGCCGAAATCCACTTCGGCGTTACGGATACTTGTCAGCACCTGCTGCTGCGATTGATCGCGCAGCACAATGCGGATCTCGGGATACTGTTGTTCACCAGCGGCGATACACTGCGGCATCAGATGGGCGGAAATGGTTTGGCTGGAAGCCACCCGCACCGTGCCGCTGCGCTGCATGCCAAAACTACGCGCATCCAGCAGGGCAGATTGTAATTCATCCAGCAAGCGCTCAACGCGGTTGGCCAAACGTAAGCCCGCATCGGTCAGGACGACCTCACGGGTGGTGCGATCCAGCAGGCGCACGCCCACTTCGGCCTCCAATTCTTTAATACTGTGGCTGACCGCCGACTGCGTCAGCCCCAAGACTTCCCCTGCACGACTGAAACTGCCATGACGAGCGATAGTGGCAAAAACCCGGAGTTGCTTGAGTGAGTAGTTCATGCATTTTTTTCATAAATTAATTAAATAAATCAATTTTATTATTATATCTTGCCGCGGGAAAATAGCCGTATCGATTTCTTCTGTGAGTCAGTTACCAATGAGATTTCTTCCTGACCGCTTTACCCTGACGCTGATTGCCACGGTGCTGTTAGCTTCGTTTTTCCCTGCACGCGGCGAGTTCGTCGGTTGGCTCCACGGGCTCACCGTTGCAGCCATCGCTCTGTTGTTCTTTATGCACGGAGCCAAACTTTCTCGCGAAGCCATTCTGGCTGGCAGTAATAACTGGCGTTTGCATCTGTGGGTGATGTGCAGCACGTTCATCATTTTTCCGATACTGGGGGTGCTGTTTAAATGGTGGTCACCGGTTAACGTCAGTCCTGAGCTGTACACCGGCTTTATTTACCTGTGCATTCTGCCCGCCACGGTGCAATCCGCTATTGCTTTTACCTCACTGGCTGGCGGAAACGTTGCGGCGGCGGTATGCAGTGCGTCGGCTTCCAGCCTGCTGGGGATTTTCGTTTCGCCGCTGTTAGTGGGTTTGTTGATGGATGTGCATGGCGATACCGGTGGCCTGCAGCAGGTCGGCACTATTGTGCTGCAACTGCTGGTGCCATTTATCGCTGGGCATCTGTCACGCCCGTTGATTGGCAAATGGGTCGAACGTCACCGTAAGTTGATTGGCAAAACCGATCAGACCTCCATTCTGTTAGTGGTTTACACCGCCTTTGGTGAAGCGGTCACTCACGGCATCTGGCACCAGGTCGGGGCTGGCTCGCTGGTGTTTATCGTAGTGGTCAGCATCATATTGCTGACACTGGTGCTGATAGTGAATACTTACATGGCGCGCTGGCTCGGCTTTAACAAGCAAGACGAGATCACCATTGTGTTTTGTGGTTCAAAGAAAAGCCTGGCTAATGGTATCCCGATGGCCAACATTCTGTTCCCGGCGGCCACCGTGGGCATCATGGTATTGCCCTTGATGATTTTCCACCAGATACAGTTGATGGCCTGCGCGGTGCTGGCAAAGCGTTATCAGCGGCAACAGCAGCAAAAACCGACGGTGCTGGGCGCCGAGGCGTCACAGAAATAATCCGCTGGGCCGCCCGCGCCCACTGGTTCAACTCTTCTTTAGTAGCTTGACCAGGTGGTCAAGCCCTTCAATTTTAATCGCCAATGTCATTTCCATCAGACTACCCAGTTTGCCGTTTGGGAATTCCCCCTTACGGGCAAACCACAGCAGGTACTCCTCTGGCAGATCGATTAACACCCGCCCTTGATATTTACCAAAAGGCATTACGGTGTTGGCGATTTCAAGCAGGTTCTCTTTTTCCATCAGGCACCTAATAAGCGGATCATCTCCGCCTCGTCGATCACTTCAATGCCGAGCTCCTGCGCTTTAACCAGCTTGGAACCCGCCGCTTCACCAGCGATCACCAGATCGGTTTTCTTGGAGACGCTGCCGCTCACCTTGGCGCCCAGTGCGGTCAGGCGATCCTTGGCTTCATCACGAGAAAGCTGGCTGAGGGATCCGGTCAATACCACCGTTTTGCCAGCAAACGGGCTGTCGATCTCTTCTGCTACCACCACGATCGGAACTGGCCAGTTGATGCCCACCTCTGGGCTGACCAACTCTTCGATCACCTGTTGGTTATGCGCTTCAGCAAAGAAATTCACCACGTGCTTCGCCACCACTTCACCAACATCCTGCACTGCTTTCAGCGAGTCCAGATCCGCCGCTCGCAGCTTCTCCAGCGAACCAAAGTGGGCCGCCAGGTTAGCCGCCGTCGCTTCACCAACCTCACGGATACCCAGCGCATACAGGAAACGGGCGAAAGTGGTTTGCTTGGCGGTCTCCAAAGCGCTAACCAGATTCTGTGCCGATTTGGGCCCCATGCGATCCAGCCCGGTCAAAATACCGGCTGAAAGACGGAACAGATCTGCCGGATTTTGGACGTATTCCTTATCCACCAGTTGCTCAATGATTTTCTCGCCCATGCCGTCGACGTCCAGCGCACGGCGGGAAACAAAGTGCTTCAGCGCTTCTTTGCGCTGGGCTCCGCAGAACAGGCCACCGGTGCAACGTGCCACCGCTTCGCCCTCCACTCGCTCCACATCGGAGCCGCAGACCGGACAATGCTGCGGGAACACCACTTCGCGCGCATCCTGCGGACGACGATCCTCGATTACCCCCACCACCTGCGGGATCACATCACCGGCCCGGCGCACAATGACCGTATCACCAATGCGCAGACCAAGGCGCTCGATCTCATCAGCATTATGCAGCGTCGCGTTACTGACCATCACCCCTGCAACCTGTACCGGTTCCAGACGCGCCACCGGGGTAATCGCACCGGTGCGCCCTACCTGAAACTCGACCTCACGCACGGTGGTGATCTGCTCCTGCGCCGGGAACTTGAAGGCCGTAGCCCAACGCGGGGCTCGAGCCACAAAACCGAGCGTTTCCTGCAGATCGATATCATCAATCTTTACTACGACGCCATCGATATCAAAACCAAGTTGCGTGCGGTCCTGTTCAACCTGACGATAAAATGCCAGCACTTCGTCGCTGCCGGTACAACACTTGACACGATCGCTTACCGGTAAGCCCCAGTCTTTAAACTGCATCAGGCGTTGCCAGTGGCTGCGTGGCAGTTCCCCCCCTTCCAACAGCCCTACGCCATAACAGAAGAAGGTTAACGGGCGTTTGGCCGCGATGCGCGGATCAAGCTGACGAATTGAACCCGCTGCCGCATTGCGCGGATTGGCAAATATCTTGCCCTCTTTGCGCCGGGCTTCTTCGTTCATCTGTTCAAAGCCAGCCTGCGGCATAAAGACTTCGCCACGCACTTCTAACCGAGCTGGGATGTTCTCGCCGGTCAGGCGCAGCGGGATGACGCGGATAGTGCGCACATTCGAGGTAATATTCTCCCCGGTGGTGCCATCACCACGGGTGGCGGCACGCACCAGCTCACCGTTTTCGTACAGCAAGCTGACTGCCAGGCCATCCAACTTGAGTTCACAGCAGAACGTCAGCGGTTCACTGGTTTTCAGGCGATCCTGCACGCGTTTGTAGAACGCCAGATAACCCTCGTCATCAAACACATTATCCAGTGAAAGCATTGGCACTTCGTGACGCACTTGCTCAAATGCCGCCAACGGAGCTGCACCGACGCGCTGGGTCGGCGAGTCGGCGGTAATCAGCGCTGGATGCGCGTCTTCCAAAGCACGCAATTCATGCATCAGGCGGTCATATTCCGCATCTGGGATCTCAGGCGCATCGAGCACGTGATACTGATATTCGTGATGGCGCAGTGAGGTTCGCAGTTGATTGATTTTTTGGTTGATCGATTCCATGGCTCACCATCGAAAGATGAAAAACCCCCGGCTGGCGGGGGTTAGAGATTACAGAGTGTTCAGCGCGGTTTTACACCGCTCAGGCGTGTTTATTTTCCAACACTTCGCGAATGCGCGCTTTGTAGGTTTCCAGCTTCTGCGGCGTCATCATACGACGTTCGTCATCCAGCACTACGCCACCGACATCGTCGGCAATGCGTTGGGCCGATTGCAGCATCAGCTTGAAATTCTGGTTGGCGTCGCCATAAGACGGCACCATCATAAAGATTGACACACCTGGCGTAGAGAAATCAGACATCATTTCAGGATCAAATGACCCTGGTTTGACCATGTTAGCCAAGCTGAACAACACCGGGCCACTGCCTGCCGGGCTGATATGACGGTGGAAAATACCCATCTCACCAAACTGGAAACCAGCCTGCAAGACGCTTTGCAGCAGCACTTCGCCACCAATCACACCCCCTTGGTGCGCCGCTACGTGCAACACCAGAACGGTTTCTTTCAGTTTCACCGGTTTGAGTGGCTCTTGTTCTGTCGGCTGCTGCTTCACTTCCGGATCAGGTTGCTGCTCTGGTTCGCTATGCTGGGCTGCAGCCTGCGCCACCCGCGTTGGGGGGACATCCTCAACGTCAACACGTGGTGCTGATTGCGGCTGCACGTTGTCTTCTTCTTCATCCTGCGCGTAGTTATCCAGCAGGATATCGTCATAATCCGACCGTTCGGCAAGAGGAGTTGGCTGAGGGGCAGAAACAGGTTTCGGCGCAACCCGGGGTTCTTCGCGTACAGCCCCAAAATGGCCCAATGATGGCTCGTCCTGAGGATGAGAGGAGCGAATACGAACCTCACCCACACCTTCAGTAGGTTCGTTGAATGGAGTAGGTTCACGTTCTTTTTTCGAACGCTTGGCTGGGCGATCGCGAAAAATCGACGAGCGTTCCTTGCGGCTGGTCCAAAGACCATGCAATAACAACGCTATTATGGCGATCGCGCCAACAACGATTAATATCAGACGCAAATCCTGCATCATTGCTATCTCTGTTGTTCCAATACATTGCCACCGCGGCAAACATTCTCTCTTAACTCTATTTGCCTACACGCCCAAGTGCAAGTCCGTGCTGAACTTTATGCCAATAAAGATGATTATACTGCATTTTTTTGCTGCTTTTTACGCCAGAAATCCCCTAGTCAGTAGAAAATCATACCGATATGATAGGGAAGCCTGTTCAGACAAAGAGATAAACTTAAGAGATGTCCTATATGCAACCTGTTTCCAAACCCTCCAGCGGCCTGCATTATTTTGCCGAAGGGTGGCGCCTGATTTCACGCCCTGGGATTAAACGCTATGTGGTATTGCCGTTACTGGTTAACGTGCTGCTGATGGGATCTGCCTTCTGGTGGTTATTCAGCAAACTGGGTGTGTGGATCCCAAGCATAATGAGCCACGTCCCCGATTGGCTCCAGTGGTTAGGCTATCTACTCTGGCCATTGGCGGTGATTTCTGTCTTGCTGGTATTCAGCTACCTGTTCAGCACCCTCACCAACCTGATCGCAGCCCCTTTCTGTGGATTGCTGGCCGAACAGCTTGAAGGCAGCCTGACCGGAAAACCGCTGCCGGATAACGGTATCCTTGGCGTTGTGAAAGATCTTCCACGCATTATGGGGCGCGAGTGGCGTAAGCTGATGTACTACCTGCCGCGTGCGCTAGTATTACTGGTGCTCTACTTTATTCCGGGTATCGGCCAGACGCTGGCACCGGTACTGTGGTTCCTGTTCAGTGCCTGGATGCTGGCAATTCAGTATTGTGACTATCCGTTTGATAATCACAAAGTCAGCTTTGCCGACATGCGCCGCGCACTGCGCCAACATAAAACTGACAATCTGCAGTTTGGTGCGTTAGTCAGCTTGTTCACCATGATCCCAATCCTGAATCTGGTGATCCTGCCAGTCGCGGTCTGCGGCGCTACTGCCATGTGGGTAGATCGTTATCGCCCGCAGTTTGTTCGTTCCTGAACGCCTATAACGCAGACGAGGCCCACGGATGGGCCGAGTCACAAAACCAACAAACTCGTTGCTTGAGGTATAACGGGCATAAAACTTATTCTCGAATCACATATAGATATACCAATTCCTTACTTCCCTGCCCGAACCGTTAGCGTATGCTTTCGATGTTCCCTACATTTTCAGAGAGTTAAAGGACGGCTATGAGCAAGATATATGAAGACAACTCATTAACAATCGGCCATACGCCGCTGGTTCGTCTGAACCGTATCGGCAACGGGCGCATACTCGCCAAAGTTGAGTCTCGCAACCCGAGTTTTAGCGTCAAATGCCGCATCGGTGCCAATATGATTTGGGATGCCGAAAAACGCGGTATTCTCAGTGCCGGTAAAGAATTGGTGGAACCCACCAGCGGTAACACCGGTATTGCCCTGGCTTTCGTTGCGGCAGCACGCGGTTATAAGTTGACGCTGACCATGCCGGAAACCATGAGCATTGAACGCCGTAAACTGTTGAAAGCACTGGGTGCCAATCTGGTGCTGACCGAAGGTGCGAAGGGAATGAAAGGGGCGATCGCCAAAGCTGAAGAAATTGTGGCGACCGATCCGAACCGCTACGTCCTGTTGCAACAGTTCAGTAATCCGGCCAACCCGGAAATTCATGAAAAAACCACTGGCCCGGAGATATGGGCAGATACCGATGGCGAAATTGATGTCTTCATCGCAGGCGTTGGCACGGGTGGGACGCTGACAGGCGTCAGCCGTTTTATCAAGAACACCAAAGGTAAAGCCATCACCACCGTAGCGGTTGAACCAACGGATTCGCCGGTAATCAGCCAAGCCTTGGCAGGCCTTGAAATCAAACCGGGCCCGCACAAAATTCAGGGGATCGGTGCAGGTTTTATCCCTGGCAACCTCGATCTCGGCCTGATTGATCGGGTTGAGCAGGTCTCCAACGATGAAGCTATCAGTATGGCGCGCCGTCTGATGGAAGAAGAAGGCATTCTGGCAGGAATTTCATCCGGTGCCGCAGTTGCTGCCGCAGTCAAACTTTCGGAAAGTGCAGGCTTTACCGATAAAACAATTGTGGTTATCCTGCCTTCATCAGGTGAACGCTATTTGAGCACCGCATTGTTTGCAGATTTGTTCACAGAGCAGGAACTGCAACAATAGTGCAAAGAGTGCACAATAAGCTAAAAAAGCACCTTTCGGGGTGCTTTTTTGTGGAGCAGATCAAAGTTTACACCCATCAAATGTTGATTTTAACCTCTGGCTTTAGTATTTAAGCGGTCAATTATTTCGGTACGCGAAATTAATCGCCTTCTAACCGTTGCTTGAGCTGAATCGATTTACTCGTTTGTCGCCAAAGCGCAAAACACGGCATAATAAGAAGTTGATCGAAATGGCACCAGAGGCCAGTTTTTTGATCTGGCATGACTAAAGCGTCGTTTTTTGTTGCATCAACGCTCGCCCCTGTACCATAGTCAGGCACTAACCAGACAAGCTAAAATCACGCCGCTAGGCTAAACTTTAGCTCCACAACATTAATCCAATAAGTTGGGGAAACATCAATGTTCCAGCAAGAAGTTACTATTACCGCTCCAAATGGTCTGCACACCCGCCCGGCTGCTCAGTTTGTTAAAGAAGCCAAAGGCTTCGTTTCTGACATTACCGTCACCTCCAACGGCAAAAGCGCAAGTGCCAAGAGCCTGTTTAAACTGCAAACTCTGGGCCTGACCCAAGGGACCGTAGTAACCATTGAAGCTGTTGGTGAAGACGAGCAGAAAGCCGTTGAGCACTTGGTAAAACTGATGGCAGAGCTTGAGTAATCAGCCCGTCTTTTTAGTTAACACCAGTCAAGAGTAAGGTAGGGTTATGATTTCAGGCATTTTAGTATCACCGGGTATCGCTTTTGGTAAGGCTCTTTTACTGAAAGAAGATGAGATTGTTATCAACCGGAAAAAAATCTCTGCGGACCTAGTAGAGCAGGAAGTCTCGCGTTTTCTGGCAGGCCGAGCTAAGGCATCCGAGCAGTTGGAAGCGATCAAGACCAAAGCTGGCGAAACCTTCGGCGAAGAGAAGGAAGCTATCTTCGAAGGCCACATCATGCTGCTGGAAGACGAAGAGCTTGAGCAGGAAATCATAGCCCTCATCAAAGACGATCTAGCATCCGCTGATGCGGCCGCTTATACCGTGATTGAAGGCCAGGCGAAGGCGCTGGAAGAACTGGACGATGAATACCTGAAAGAACGTGCGGCTGACGTGCGCGACATCGGTAAACGTCTGCTACGCAACATTCTGGGCATGGCGATTGTCGATCTGGGTTCTATTCAGGATGAAGTGATTCTGGTAGCTACCGATCTGACCCCCTCAGAAACTGCACAGTTGAACCTGGACAAAGTGCTCGGATTTATCACCGATCTGGGTGGCCGTACCTCGCACACTTCTATCATGGCACGTTCTCTGGAATTGCCAGCCATCGTCGGCACCAGCGATGTGACCAAGCAGGTGAAAAACGACGATTACCTGATTCTGGATGCCGTTAACAACCAGATCTACGTTAACCCGACGGCTGATGTTATCGAACAGCTGAAAGCCGCGCAGAATCTGTACGCCAGCGAGAAAAACGAACTGGTCAAGCTGAAAGATCTGCCAGCAATCACGCTGGATGGGCATCAGGTTGAAGTTTGTGCCAACATTGGTACCGTGCGTGACGTCGCAGGTGCAGAGCGCAATGGCGCCGAAGGTGTTGGCCTGTATCGTACCGAATTCCTGTTCATGGACCGCGACTCACTGCCGACTGAAGACGAGCAGTTCCAGGCTTATAAAGCCGTTGCGGAAGCCATGGGCTCACAGGCAGTGATCGTCCGTACCATGGACATCGGCGGTGATAAAGACCTGCCGTATATGAACCTGCCGAAAGAAGAAAACCCATTCCTTGGCTGGCGTGCGATCCGTATCGCGATGGACCGCCGGGAAATTCTGCATGCCCAACTGCGCGCAATCCTGCGCGCCTCTGCTTTTGGCAAGCTGCGTATCATGTTCCCGATGATCATTTCGGTGGAAGAAGTCCGCGATCTGAAAGCTGAACTGGAAACGCTGAAAGCTCAGTTGCGTGCAGAAAACAAAGCTTTTGACGAGTCAATTGAAGTGGGCGTGATGGTGGAAACACCCGCAGCGGCAGTGATTGCCCATCACTTGGCGAAAGAAGTCGACTTCTTTAGTATTGGGACAAACGACCTTACCCAGTATACTCTGGCAGTAGATCGCGGCAACGAGCTGATTTCTCATCTCTATAACCCGATGTCCCCATCAGTGCTTGGCCTGATCAAGCAGGTCATTGATGCATCTCATGCTGAAGGCAAGTGGACCGGTATGTGCGGTGAACTGGCTGGCGATGAACGTGCTACACTGTTGTTATTGGGCATGGGGCTGGATGAGTTCAGCATGAGTGCGATTTCAATCCCGCGCATCAAGAAAATTATTCGTAACACGAACTTCGAAGATGTGAAGGCGTTGGCAGCGCAGGCCTTGGCTCAACCAACGGCACAAGACTTGATGAATTGTGTGAATAAATTCATCGAAGAAAAGACGCTCTGCTAAACTTCCACGACACTGGAACGCCGCCCAATTTAATGCTTAGGAGAAGATCATGGGTTTGTTCGATAAACTGAAATCTCTGGTTTCTGATGACAAGAAAGACATGGGCACTATCGAGATTGTCGCTCCACTTTCTGGCGAAATCGTCAACATTGAAGATGTCCCTGACGTCGTATTTGCCGAAAAGATCGTTGGTGATGGTATTGCTATCAAACCGGCTGGCAACAAAATGGTTGCTCCTGTTGATGGCACTATCGGCAAGATTTTCGAAACCAACCATGCGTTCTCTATCGAATCTGACAGCGGTATTGAGCTGTTCGTGCACTTCGGTATTGATACCGTTGAGCTCAAAGGCGAAGGTTTCAAGCGCATCGCTGAGGAAGGCCAGCGTGTTAAGAAAGGCGATGTCATTATCGAGTTCAACCTGCCATTGCTGGAAGACAAAGCCAAGTCAACTCTGACCCCGGTGGTGATCTCCAACATGGATGAGATCAAAGAGCTGATCAAACTGTCCGGTAGCGTTATCGTCGGCGAAACCCCGATCATCCGTATTAAGAAGTAATCACCGCGGGTGACCCAGCTACGCAGACACCTAACGCCAGTCAGTTAATCCTGACTGGCGTTTTTCTTTATCTAACGTGAAAAATAGCGACCCAAGATAAATCTTACACTGTGAAGCATTTCCAATGGGTTAGTTCGGTTACCTCAAATCCAGGGACACGGAAATCTCCAGAGATTACACAGGGTAGAGATTCATTAGCCATTCTGTCACTGAGTATTATCAGTGCAAAAAATATTATTCCATTTAATTTTACTAAAGTGATTGATTTAATTTCCTCAATTAAACCAAGTAAAATAATATTTATGCATCACATGAAACAAAATATCATCTTCCCAGAAACCGAGATACATCCTATAGTGCTCGACATTAAATAAACCATAAGTTAGCCACCTTAATAAATTCAAATATAAAAACAGAAAGACATAAATTATTGTGCATTTTTCATTTATTTCAGGAGGGAATAATGAGTCATAAGAGCAAAGGAATGCCTACCGCACCATATTACCCTCACGAGGTAGAGTAATAAGTTATAAACTATTACTCAATCAACTACCTTATCTATGAGATATATCTCTTTGATAGAGAGTTGAACAGCCATAAATTTGGCACATGATTAACAGGAGTATTTACACATTCTCCCAAACTCATCAAATAAATTAAAAGCCACATTAATATGATACGACATATTTATTGTCGCTGTTCTATGTGATGTTGAGATTTTAATATATTTATTTAATTAATGTTTTCTATGCTGTCTGTGGCGTCTATGCCACGTAACCTTTCCGGGCTACCGGAATATTATTATCTATATAAGGAAATATAATGCGTAAGATCCTATCTACCATGACTCCAGTTGCTCTGTTACTTCTGGCTGCTGCTGGCAATGCTCAGGCTGCTTCTAACGCCCAGATCACTGTAACAGGCACTGTGGTAGCAGCGACCTGTGACGTCAGCCTGTCAACCAACAATCTGGACCTGGGAAACTACACACCATCAGACTTTACCACTGTGGCAACGCCAGTAGCGGCAAGCCAAAAAACCTTCACCGTAGGTATCAATAACTGCCAGACTCCGTTGTCCGGTGGTGATACTGCCAGCCTGGTAGTAACAGGTCAAACTCTGGGTGGTAACCCAAATATTTTCAACAGCTCTGGCACTAACGCAGGCGTAATGCTGCGTGAAGCCTCTGCTCCAGCGGGCACTTATATCAAGAACGGTGACAAACTGTTGGTCGCTACTGCCGGTGCAACACCAGCAGTGGGTGACTTCAATGGTAAAAACCTGAGCTTGCAAGCTGGTTTGGCCTCAAGCACCTCTGGCACTGGCGTAAATATCGGTGCTGTAAACGCACCAGTACTGTTCAGCTTTGCCTACAACTGATTTATATCCTAGGGGGCATTTGCCCCCTTTTCTAGTCCCCAGGAACTGTATATGTCCCGTATATTCCCACTGCGTTCAGTATTATTTTCTCTGCTGATGCTGCCTGCTCTATCACAAGCGGATGGCTTCGGTATTAATGCTACCCGCCTGATTTACCCACAGGGCACTGACAGTATCAGCGTGACAGTGCGCAATACTATGACAACACAGCCGTATCTGGTGCAGGCAAAAGTAAGTGGTTCCCAAGACGGAAGCCAACCAGCCCCCTTTATTGCTCGCCCTTCTCTATTTCGCCTAGAGCCGAGCAGTATTAACCAAATACGCATTGTAGGGCAGAGTGCGGCTCTGCCAACAGATCGTGAGTCCATATTCTATTTTCACGCAAGTGCTATTCCGGCCAGTACAACCCCCTCATCCAATGGGCAAAATAATAGAGTTTCTGGCACGGCCCAATTTGGCGTTGGCAATATTATTAAACTATTTTACCGCCCGACAAACTTGCCCTCATCATCAATCGATGCCCAAAAGAATCTGCAATTTTCCCGGGTAAAGGAGGGATTACATGCCAGAAATAATTCTCCTTACTTTGTCAGTTTCTCTAGCCTGCGTTTAGGGAGCCAAACTCTCAAATTGGATACGCCTGCCACATTAATGCTTGCCCCATTCAGCAGCCATATCTATCCAACCACTGCCACACAAAATACGGTCCATTGGGAAACGATTAACGACGAGGGAGGAATCAATGCGTTCAACTATAAACTGCCGTAAAAAATCTTTTCTGCTGTTTGCACTAACCTTGTCGGTTTTAGGCTGTGTCTCTGCTCAGGCAGTTACGCTCAATTTCTCTGCCGTGCTCAACCCAGGGACATGCACTTTCAGCCTGGACAAAAGCACACTGGCACTCGATTCAATTCATCTGTCGCAGTTGACACCATCAACGCTGCAGGTAGCACAACCCTTTACGCTCATCGTTCAGGATTGCAGAGGGACCGATGCCAGCCTAGCGCCAGTTGTTAACGTCAGCGGCGATGGGATCACTCAGGATGGCAGATGGCTATTCCGTAGCAGTGATTCTATGGCTTCCGGCATGGGAGTCATGCTGGTGAAAGCGGACGTTCCACCTAGCTATAGCGCTACAGAAGTCAAAGATGGAGACAATATTCCATTAGCCGCAGCCGGGATTAATCCACCGGATCAGAATATCAAATTTTATGCTGGGATCACCTGCGGCAGCCTGGCATGCGCCAGCGGGTCTATGAGACCGGGAACGTTAACAGCCCGTGTTCTGTTTAACTTGGCCTATCGCTGAGGCTGACATGTTTTTGATACCCGCATACCGTGTAAGAATGGCAACTGGGCTGTATCTGCTGATATCAGTGCAGGCTATGGCTGCGCAAACTGCTGCTAGCGGTGGAATTAGTCTCAGCCAAACGCGTGTGGTGTTTGTGTCCACAGATAAAGCGCAAACACTGGCAGTGAAAAATACAGGCAACCAGAGTTACCTGATTCAAAGCCGGGTACAACAGACACCTGACGATACCACCTTAGCCCCCTTTGTGGTGACGCCACCACTTTTCCCACTAAAACCTGATAGTAAGCAGTTACTGCGCATTATACCGCAGGGCTCTACCCTGCTCACCGATCGGGAGTCGCTTTTTTACCTTGCGGTATTAGCCATCCCCGCTCAGGCCAGCAATGACCCCCCCCAGGCACAGATATCAATGGGGGTGCGTTTTATCATTAAGCTATTTTACCGCCCGGCGAACCTCAAGATGTCGCCAAGTAAGGCAATCTGCAATCTCCGTTTGAGCCAAACCGCCAACGGGGTGCGTATCGAGAACCCAACGCCTTACTTTCAAACGTTAGGGCATCTGAAACTCAATATGGCCTCTATCAATCTGGATGCTCAGCCATCAATGCTGGCCCCGATGAGCGGGCAGAACTACTCAATTCGAGAACGAGTCACCAAGGCCGAATGGCAGACTGTTACTGACTACGGCGGGCTATCCACCCCATGCCAACAAACAGTCTCATCTACACAGGAAACACCATAATGAACTCTCTATTTCGCTGGCGTTTTGTCGGCTGGATCTTTTGTCTGCTAACGGCCTATATCAGCACAGTCCAGGCTCAAGCCCCCGCAACTCCAAAAGGGATTTCCTTTTATGTACTGCGGGTAATTTATCTTGAGAGCGATAAAAGAGGGGTCACCCTGACGGCCAACAACACGACCTCTGTCCCCTATCTGATGCAGTCCTGGATACAACCCGTTGATCCTGCCACCGGCAACCCGATCATGGCGAGTAAAGAGCATCCCGCCATGCCGTTTATTGTCACCCCACCACTGACGCGTTTGGAAGCTGACAGCGAGCTGACGTTGCGTATCAGGCGTAATGGTGAACCGCTACCGGCAGATCGTGAGTCAGTGTTTTTTATCTCGATGAAGGCGATCCCCTCGCAGGCAGCACCAGAACAGCGCGCGGAAGATAAGCAGATGCTGCTGACGGTCACCAGCAATATGAAAGTGTTTTATCGCCCTGAGGGGTTGGTTAAACGTGCTGTTGCTGACATGGCTCCCAAGCTGAAATTCCGCCGCGAGGGCAACCAACTGATCGCAGAGAACCCAACCCCCTATTGGTTAACTTTTTCACGCCTTTCTGTCGGTACAGCTGCACTGGATAAGGCACAACTGCGCCTGATGGTTCCTCCTAAAGGCCAGCAGGGTTACACCCTACCAGACTCTGCCTCTGGCAACGTGACATGGCAACTGATTGATGAAGATGGTTGGGATACCCCCACCGAGCAGCGCCCCCTGTAGGCTTTTCTGAAGTAATACATGGAAAAGTGACATTTTAGCTTTCGTTATGGACGCGATAATAATGACAACACGACATACTGATTTCACATTATTGCCTGTGCTGGCAGGAGCAACTCTACTGGTAAGTGGTGCCCCAGCTCAGGCTCGAGACTACTTCGACCCTGGGTTACTGTCTCTGGGGGGAACTGATGCTGCCACAGTGGACTTGAGCCCTTTCGAAACATCCGGGAAGACACCGCCAGGTACCTATACCGTTTCTCTGTTTATCAACCAGGCAGATCAAGGTCAGCATACTCTAGTATTCAAGACGGATACCCAAGGGAACATTCAGCCTGAACTTACGCCAACCTTCTTGCACGAACTCGGGGTAAATACTCAGGTTTTACCGGCTTTTATAGGGTTACCCACTGAATTACCGGTTAAAGATCTTGCAACGCTGATCCCAGAGTCAAAAATCAAATTTGATTTTGCTCAGCTTCGCCTGGACATCAGCATCCCACAGATAGCCATGCAGCCTAATTCACAAGGGGCGGTCGATCCGGCTTTATGGGATCACGGGGTGCCTGCGTTGTTGTTCAATTATAATCTGAACGGTGGGCGTAACTGGCAAAATGACCAACCAGGGATGGGGAACAGTACCCAGACCAACCTGTTTGCTGGCGTACAAGGAGGGGCCAACCTGCAAGCCTGGCGTCTGCGCAGCAACATGACCTACACGCGCAACACCAGCAACCAGAGTAATATGGCGTCGCAGACTACCCAGAGCACGCGCTTTTCCAATACCTTCCTGCAGCGTGATATCCAGCCTTGGCGGTCAGAAATTTTGCTGGGGGAAAACAGCACCGAAAACGACGTGTTTGACAGCATCCCGTTTCGCGGAGTCAAGCTCAATTCCAGTGACGACATGTTGCCTAATAGCCTGCGCGGTTTTGCCCCCATCATCAGCGGTATTGCGCAAACCAACGCACGTGTGACGGTCAGCCAGAACGGTAACGTTGTCTATCAGACTTATGTTGCCCCTGGGCCATTCCGGATCTCTGACCTGTTCCAGACAGGGCAAGCGGGGGATTTACTCCTCACCGTTAACGAATCCGACGGCACGGTTCGTACCCAGACGCTGGCCTTCTCATCGCTCCCCGTGATGCGTCGGCAAGGCAGCCTGAAATATGAAGTCACTGCAGGCCGTTATAATGGCGGCATCACGGTAGATTCTCAGCGAACGAACTTTGTGCTCGGCACCGCCGTTTATGGCCTGCCCCATGATATCACCCTGTATGGCGGTACGCTCTTAGCCAAAGATTATGCGTCTGCCGTGGCAGGTAGCGGCTTCTCACTGGGCAACTTTGGTGCACTGTCTGCCGATATCACCGCCTCCAGCACCAAACTGGCTGGGCAAAACGATCGTCAGCAGGGTTATTCCTACCGGTTACGCTATTCCAAAAGTATGTTGAGTACCGGCACGGCGGTGGATCTGACCGCCTACCGCTATTCGACCCGTCACTATTACAGTTTCTCTGATTTTAACAATCTGGGTTTCCAGCTCAGCGATGGCCAAGTGCCATGGGCGCTGGAACGCCAGCGTTCCAACTTCCAGGTGCGGCTCAGCCAACAATTGAATTCATGGGGATCGCTGTATCTGTCCGCCTCGCGTAATGACTTCTGGGGTAATGACAAGATACTTAACACGGTATCGGCAGGTTACAACGGCAGTTACCGGGGTGTGAGCTACGGTCTGGCTTACAGTATTGACCGGTTGAAAGGGGATGGCACCTGGCCAGAGAACCGGCAGTTCTCACTCAATATGCAAGTGCCATTCAGCCTGTTTAGTCAAGCAGCAACCTTGAGTAACGCCTATGCCAGTTACCAAATGACCCACAACAATCAGGGCCAGGTGCAGCAGCAAACGGGGATTAGCGGCAGCGCATGGGATAGCCGCCTTTCCTATAGCGCAACGCAGGGCTGGTCCAACGGACAAGACAGCAACAACAGTACGTTGAATGCCGGTTATCAAGGGAGCAAAGGCTCAGCCAGTATGGGCTATAGCTACAGCCGCCAGAACCGCTCACTGAATATGAGTGGCAACGGCGGGCTGGTCGTTCATCCGCAAGGGGTAACCTTGAGCCAAATGCTGGGTAACTCGGTAGCGATTGTGAATGCTCCGGGGTCCGCAGGCACCAGCGTGATGAGCGGTAATATCCAGACGGACTACCGTGGCTATGCGGTAGTGCCATACCTGTCGAGCTATCAATCCAACAGCGTCAGCCTGAATCCGGCCACCTTGCCAGACAATGTGGATATCAGCCAGTCCAGCCTGAATATCTACCCGACCAAAGGGGCCGTCGTGATGGCCAACTTTGCCACACAGGTCGGCTATCAGGTACTGATGACGCTGTTGCAGGCAAATAATAACCCGGTACCGTTCGGGGCACTGGTGACCATAGAGAACAAGGTCGCACAAGAGCCTAATACCGGGATCGTCGGTGAAGCCGGTCAAGTGTACCTGAGCGGGTTATCGGAACAAGGGAAGCTGAAGGTGGTGTGGGGCAAAGAGGCAAACCAACAGTGCCTGGCCGCCTTTAATATGACCAAAGCCACAGTACCGTCAGCCAATAATCCGGTGCACGTGTTAACCGTGATCTGTGAGGGGAAATAAACACATCATGACAACGTTAAAAACAGCAAACCTCGCCACAGAGGGTGAAAGCAGCAAAATGGAGACAATGATCAAAATGCCTGTTCGTCAGAATCTGTCAAAGAGTAGCGTTTCGCGCCTACTGCCCCTACTGACTTTACTGTTAGTAACTACACCTTCGTCTTGGGCCGAGACCATCACGATCGGCAAAGGAAGCGGAATAGTATGGGAAGGTCTAGCGTTTAACGAAACGCTGACGGCGAACTCTTTCGGCAGTTCAACTCTGCTGGTTACGAGTGGAATAATATCTATATCCAATCTCCCGGTGTCCTGCCTATCTGCTCCCCTACTCAAACCTATCGCCGGTTATTCTGCTTTACCACTTCTTAATGCTCAAAATCAGCCAACTGGGGTAGGATTAATCCCCCGAGCTGTCGGGTATGCCGAGTATTATCTAACCGGTGTCGGTGGCCTGGAAACACTAAGCGGTACAATAGGGTTACCCATAACGCAAGGCCGAACAAGCTCCGGGTTCACCATCAACAACCCAATACGTTTCGATCCACCAAAGGAATGGTGCTTACCTCCGCGTACTGACAAAGTCCACTACGATTTTTTTTATAACACCAACAGTCGCCGGACTGTAAATATCTCTGGGACTTGGGTTATGGTAGCCGATGGTAATCAAAGGAGTGGAGAATATACCATTCCTCCCATGTATGCAGGGAGCTTTACTAGCACTGCTGGCTGGGACAGAAGTACCGTGATTTTAAAGGGGCCAATAACCCTGCGGATTTCTACCTTGGCATGCACCGTAGCCACCACCACCAATATCAACTTTGGCGGTGTGCAGCGTAATACTCAGGCGGGAAGTGAATTAGCACGTTTATCCTATCCGCTCACCGTTGCCTGTTCGCAGGATACCGACAAGATTAATGCCAATATCAACGTTCAGTTCCGTGCCGCCAGCGGCCAGTATGAATCAACACCGACAAGATTGGCGCTGAACCAGGGTGGTGGCTATATCACAGGTGAAATCGATAACGCCGTGACGGGGAGCGGTGCCTGTAACGCAACCACGGGTATTCCATTCGATAATACCCAGCTCAAAGTGGGGAGTATCACCAGCACCGAGGCCACCAAAGTGACCAATAACCAAATCACTTGGCGATTGTGCTCTGGCGGAGCAACTTTACCTATCGGCCCTGTCGATGCCTCAACAGACATGCTGGTCACTTTCAACTAACCGCTTCACATGGATGTTCGGGCGCTGGCAGACTGCGCCCGAACCGATGAAACGGGCCGCCGAAGCGGCTCTGATACAAGCATTGGAACGCTAATCAAACACGCCAGTGGAAAGATAACGATCGCCGCGATCGCAAATAATCGCCACAATCACACTTCCCGGGTTAGCCGCCGCGACCTGCAATGCGCCAGCAACAGCACCACCAGAACTGACACCACAGAAAATACCTTCCAGCTGCGCCAGTCGCCGCATGGTCTTTTCGGCTAAATGTTGGCTCATATCCAGCACTTGATCCACCAGCTCAGGGCGGAAAATACCCGGCAGATAGGCCGCTGGCCAACGGCGAATACCCGGAATGCTGCTGCCTTCCGCAGGCTGCAAACCGATAATGTTGACCTGCGGGTTTTGGCTTTTCAGGTAACCACCAACGCCAGTAATAGTCCCCGTCGTGCCCATGCTGGAAACGAAATGGGTAATGCGACCCGCCGTTTGTTGCCAGATTTCCGGGCCAGTAGTGGTGAAATGGGCATAGGGGTTATCTTGGTTGTTGAACTGATCCAACACTTTACCTTGCCCTTGCTGTTGCATCTCAAGCGCCAGATCGCGGGCTCCTTCCATCCCCTGCTCACGGCTGACCAGGATCAGTTCAGCGCCATACGCCCGCATTGATGCTTGCCGTTCCATGCTCATATTCTCTGGCATCAGCAACTTTAAGGTATAACCTTTCATCGCAGCAATCATCGCCAGCGCAATACCGGTGTTGCCGCTGGTCGCTTCAATCAGCGTATCGCCCGGTTTAATCTCACCACGCCGTTCCGCTTGTTGAATCATCGCCAGCGCAGCGCGATCTTTAACCGATCCAGCCGGATTATTGCCTTCCAGCTTGACCCAGACTTCACTGCCGAGCCCTTCAGCCAGCCGTTGCAGTTTTACTAACGGTGTATTTCCAATACATTGTTCCAGCGTGGTCACAATCGTTGCCTGTTTGTAATGTCAGAAGGCAACCCCGAGGTTGCCTTAAAATGTGAATGATGGGGTTAAAAACTATCAGGCGCTTTTTGCTAGCGCAACCGGTTGTAACAACTGTTCACCGGCATACAAGCGTGCGTTGAGGCTGCCGACATAGTAGCGGCCTCCGCGCATTGGTGCGGTATTGTCTTCCGAAAGCACGACGCTGATCGGTTCCTGATGCCAGCCGATCGGCTGCACGGTCAACTGCCAGAAGTGGCCGCGCGGGCTGACTTCCAGCACCTGTACCGGTAACGGGCAACGGGCACTGCTCTCGGTGTTGATTTCCATTTCCCACGGGCGCAGAAACAGCTCAACACTGCCCTGATGCATCGGCTGGAATGAAAGCGGCCACTGGTGGGCGCCAACAAACAGCTGCGAACCACGGATTTCACCGTTCAGGCGGTTAACTTCGCCCATAAACTCCAGCACGAAACGGGTCGCCGGTTCACGCATGATCTCAATCGGTGAACCCACCTGCTCGATATTACCCTGGCTCATCACTACGATGCGATCCGCCACTTCCATCGCTTCTTCCTGATCGTGGGTGACAAACACGCTAGTGAATTTCAGTTCTTCATGCAACTGACGCAGCCAGCGACGCAACTCTTTACGCACCTGTGCATCCAGCGCGCCAAAAGGCTCATCCAGTAACAGGATTTGTGGTTCTACCGCCAAAGCGCGCGCCAACGCCACCCGCTGTTTCTGCCCGCCAGAAAGCTGCGAAGGGTAACGGTTAGCCAGATGAGCCAACTGCACCATTTCCAGCAATTGTTCTACTTTCTGTTTGATCGCGGCTGCATTCGGGCGCTCACGGCGCGGCAACACACTCAGGCCAAAAGCAATATTGTCGAATACCGTCATATGGCGGAACAATGCGTAATGCTGGAAGACAAAACCAACACGCCGATCGCGCGCATGAACGCGGCTGACGTCTGTGCCGTGGAAGCCCAGTTTGCCGCCGCTCTGGCTTTCCAACCCGGCGATAATCCGCAGCAAGGTGGTTTTACCAGAGCCTGACGGCCCCAACAGTGCCACCATTTCACCAGAAGGAATATCAAGTGAGATATCGTTCAATACTTTGGTACGACCGAAAAATTTGTTGATACCGCTGATCTCAATGCTCATGATTTTCCTCCCGCTCAAGACGTGCGTTCTGGCGCGCTAAACGCCATTGCAAACCGCTTTTCAGAAATAAGGTCACTATAGCCATCAGGGTTAACAACGCGGCGGCGGTAAAAGCCCCGGCAGTGTTGTAATCCTGATGCAGTAATTCAACTTGCAGCGGCAATGTATAGGTTTCACCGCGAATCGAACCAGAAACCACCGACACCGCGCCGAACTCGCCAATGGCACGCGCATTGGTCAGCACTACGCCGTACAGCAACGCCCAACGGATATTTGGCAGCGTAACGCGGCGGAACATCTGCCAGCCAGAAGCCCCCAACAGCACCGCTGCTTCATCTTCCTGGCTGCCCTGGCTCAACATCAATGGCACCAGTTCACGTACCACAAACGGGCAAGTAACGAACACCGTGACCAGCACCATACCCGGCCAAGCGAACATCAGCTGAATATTGTGGGCCTCCAGCCAACCGCCGAGCGGCCCATTAGTACCGTAAAACAGCAGGTACAGCAGCCCTGCGACTACCGGCGATACGGCAAACGGCATATCAAACAGCGTCAACAGCAGTTGGCGGCCAGGGAAAGTAAATCGCGTCACCAGCCAAGCCAGCAAAGTACCGAACAGCAGATTCACCGGCACGGTAATCAGCGCCACCAACACCGTCAGCCAGATAGCATGCAACATGTCGGGGTTGGACAGGTTTTGCCACACGGCCCCCACACCCGAAGAGAATGCCCCAATGAAAATCATCACCATCGGCACGACCAGCAGCAGAACAGAGAACAGCACACCGATGGCGATCAGCGTCCATTTTCCCCAGTTCACACGCGGGTGCTCTACGCCACGCAAAGCGGTAACATCAGCCATCAGTGCCCTCCAATCCGGCGGCCAAAGTGGCTCTGTAAAGTATTAATAGCAAACAGCAACAGCAAAGAGGCCGCCAGAATCACCGAAGCAATTGCGCTTGCTGCCGGGTAGTCGAACTCCTGCAAGCGTACAAAAATCATCAGCGAGGTCACTTCGGTTTTCCAGGCGATATTTCCGGCGATAAAGATCACTGCGCCAAACTCGCCCAGGCTGCGGGTAAACGACAGCGCGGTTCCTGCCAGCAATGCCGGGGCTACTTCAGGCAACACCACGCGGCGGAAACTCTGCCAACGGGTTGCTCCCAGCGTTTCTGCCGCTTCTTCGTATTCCGGCCCCAACTCTTCCAACACCGGTTGCACGGTACGCACCACAAACGGGATGCTGGTGAACGCCATTGCCACCGCGATCCCGATCCAAGTGAACGACACTTTGATATCAAACTGCGCCAGCCACTGCCCGTACCAGCCAGTAGTAGAAAACAGCCCGGCCAAGGTTAAGCCAGCCACCGCTGTGGGCAGTGCGAAGGGCAAATCCATCAGGCCATCCAGCAATGAACGGCCAGGAAATTGATAACGGGTGAGGATCCAGGCCATCAGCATGCCGAATGCCGCGTTGAAAACGCTGGCAACACCCGCCGCCAGCAGCGTCACTTTATAGGCGGCGACTACCTGCGGATTGGTGATCACTTCCCAATATTGCGCCAGGCTCATCTGTGCCAGTTGCATCACCAGCGCGCTGAGTGGCAACAGCAAAATCAGGCAGGTATAAAGCAGGCTGCTCCCCAAACTGAGGGTGAAACCGGGCAGAACCCGCTTGCTGGACAGCGCCAACATTACTTACGTCCCGCCGCTAGCAGTTGATCCAGCTCACCACCGGTCGCAAAGTGCGTGCTCATCACCTGTGGCCAATTGCCGAACTGCTCTTCTACACGGAACAGCTTGGTCTGCGGGAACTGGCCTTTCGCCGCGTCCATCGCTTGCTGGTCATGAACACGATAATAGAAACTGGCGATCAGTTTTTGGGCTGCCGGGCTGTAGAGATAATTCAGATACTCTTTCGCTGCCTGCTCGGTGCCATTTTTCTCAATATTTTTATCTACCCAGGCCACCGGGAACTCCGCCAAAATATCCACTGGCGGAACGATCACGTCATATTTATCTTCACCATATTGCTTGCGGATATTGTTCACTTCTGACTCAAAACTGATCAGCACATCCCCCAAGCCACGCTCAACAAAGGTAGTGGTCGCACCACGGCCACCGGTATCAAATACCACCACGTTTTTCAGCAAACGAGTCATAAACTCGCGGGTTTTAGCCTGATCGTTACCCCCTTCCTGGCTAGCGGCACCCCAAGCGGCCAGATAGGTATAACGGCCATTGCCGGAGGTTTTCGGGTTCGGGAAGACCAGTTGCACATTGTCACGAACCAGATCGTTCCAGGTCTGGATACCTTTCGGGTTGCCCTTATGTACCAGGAACGCCATGGTGGAATAGAACGGTGAGCTGTTATTCGGCAAGCGCTGCTGCCAGTCGGCTGGGATCAGCTTGCCGCGATCGTGCAGGATCTGTACGTCGGTCACTTGGTTATAAGTCACCACGTCAGCCTTAAGCCCCTGCAGGATCGCCAGCGCCTGTTTGGAAGAACCGGCGTGGGATTGCTTGATAGTCAGTTTGTCATCGGGGTGTTGCTGATTCCATTGCTGTTCAAAGCCAGGATTCAACGCAGCAAACAATTCGCGGGAAACATCGTAAGAACTATTGAGCAACTCAGCCGCAGAAAGGCTGCCGCTAGCCAATAACAGCGCAGCCAGCCCCCCTTTCAGCACACTATTTTTATATTTCATTCTGCACCTTATCACTCAGTCAAAACGCCGGGACTATGCCCTGATACTGACCAGTGTATTTATAACTCGATGCAGAGTTGTAACGCTTTTATATACCGTTTAGTGATTTTCAAGCATCAAATGCTCTAAGGCAGGAAAGGAGCGGCGTTGCCGTGAGTCGGAGTGAATCAGGGCCAGCCTGGCTGGCCCTGGGCAGGATATCAAAGCGCCAGCAGGCGCGTCAGTGACGGTGCGAAATAGTAACTGCCGGTCACCGCACGGCTAAAGCGCAGCAAGGCATCGTGTTTGCCATCCAACTCACCGAACATGCTCAGCAGTTGCTGTTCAATATTGTGCAAGCGTGCGCAGTAAGCAATAAAGTACAGGCCATGCTTACCGCTGGCGGTGCCGTAAGGCAGGCTCTGACGCAGGATTTTCAGCCCTTGGCCCTCTTCTTTCAGATCGACCCGGCTAACGTGTGATGTTTCAGGCCGTTGCTCTGGCGGCAATTCTTCGCTGTCATGCTTGGTTCGGCCAATGATCTGTTCCTGCTGCTCGGTAGTGAAACGCTGCCATTGGCGCAGGTTATGCTCGTAGCGCTGCACCAGCACATAGCTGCCGCCTGCGTCTTCTTCACCTTCACCGATCACCGCTACCACCGGGCGCTGTTCACCCTGCGGGTTTTCAGTGCCGTCGATAAAACCGCTCAGATCGCGATCTTCCACCCAACGGAAACCGTGGGTTTCTTCTTCAACCCGGATGGTATTACCCAATGCAGCCAGTGCCGCCTGCGCCAAAGAGAAATTAACGTCATGGCGCAGCGATTGGATATGGATCAACAAATCGCGCTGGGTAGCAGGAGCCAAACCCTTGCCCAGCGGCGTGAAAGGCTTCAGTTCTTTAGCACCCTGGCCGTTGGATAGGTCGTGCCAAACATCTGCGCCAAAAGCAATCACGGCACCCAGATGGGCATCCGGGAACTGCTGCTGCAGTTCGTTAAGCGCCTGGCAGAATTGCTTGCAACCCAGACGCAAATCAGCGAATTCCCCCTGAACCATGGCTTCGATAAAAATGCCAAAACGGCAATGCTCCAGCAGGATCCCGCTCTGAACCTGTGTCATGTAGTTATCCTCAATACCTGAATCGGGTAACAGGGCGCGTGAGTTTCCTGTTACAAACACACATTATCTTAGCGTCTGCGAATAAAATTACCTTAGCTGAGCGCAAAGAATAAAGCGGGGTTTAACACGAAAAAACGCAGGTGCTGCCAATAAGAGCACCCACAGAAGAATTATTGCGCTTTGGCGTGCCAGATGATTTTACTTACCGTCCAGCTTTTCAACGTATCATCTGGTGGGATAATGTCCTGCGGGCCTGCCCACTTGCCACTGAAAACATAGGTCACGTACCGGCTCTGCTCGGCCACACATTCCACCAGCCCCGCGTCTTCACCTTCACCCGGCTTACAGGAACCATAGGCTTTACTGAACAGATCGCTGAATGGTGTCCCCAGCTTGCTGCCCCATTCGGTGGCAATCTTAGGATCCATAACATCGACGCGACGCGCATAACCTTTCGGCTCACCAGTGATCACCAGCTTCACATTGTCGCCGTCCAATGCCTGATAATACGCCACGATCTGGCCGTTGTTGGTCGCCATACCACCGCGCATGCGATAGTTGTTGTTCAGACCTTCGCCAAGCGCGCTCTCTGTCATTGAGGTAGTGGCATTAATACCGCCGACGCCTTTGCCGCTGACTTCCACGCTGCCACCAAACCAGTTGAACGGCGACAGGCTGGACCAGGAGAAGTTGCTCAGAGTCGAGCAGCCCGTCAGTAACAGCGGTAGCCCTAACAGCAGTGGGCGAATATTCATTTTATAGCTCCTTAACATCAAACAGATTGGCGATTGCAGCCTCTCATAACTGCCCGGGTGACGCCATTGGTTGCGAGCTTGGAGTGCGTAAATTGGGAAAAGTGCCGCAAAAACAGCAATTAGTCCTGCTCTTCTGCGGGCATAAAGCAGGCTTTCAGGCGTTGATTCAACAGCAGGTAGCCCAATGCCAGCGTATCCAACAGTACCAACACCCCATCCAGCAGCGGTTCATTGCCACCTTGCAACCACAGGTTATAGAGCGCCCCCAGCAAAGCCGCTACCAGAGACAACACCAGCACCCAGCGCCAGCAACGCCACAGGCGCGGCCAGTGCTGGCGACGGCCACAAATCAGGAACGCCAGTGCCGCAGGCAAGCCCAGCACCATACCGTACCAAAAACGTTCTGTATCGGGGTAAAACAGTTGTAGCAGCCCAGCCCCCTGATCGCGCGAAGCTCCTGCCATCACAAACAATATCCAGGTGCGGGCCTGCAGTATCAATACGCCCCAGAACCAGAGGGGAAGGCGCAATATGCCATGCTGATCGTAATCGTCCGGCGAAAACCGGTGGGCTGAATCCTTCAAACGTTATTCCTTGCTGCGATCATAATGATGACGGGTATATACAGATGGCGACAGCGCTGGTCATTTTCAATCTCCGGCTTAAGAAGCTCTTAAGATCCTTGTGTTTTAATTCTGACTATCAAACGACAGCCTGATGAACAAGGCTTTGATTAACATGCAAGATAAGGAAAGCACCGATGAAAAAAATGACTTTAGCACTCTTAATCGCCCTGTGTAGCGCACCGGTTCTGGCACAACAAGGGGGATTTCTCGATCCTAATGCCCCAAAAACCCAGACACAAAACAGCCAGCAAGGGGGGTTCTCCGGCCCAAGCGCAACGCTGACCACCGTGGATAAAGTAAAATCGATGAGTGACGACACCTGGGTAATGTTGCAGGGCAACATTGAACAGCATGTTGGCCACGATAACTATACCTTCCGCGATGCCACTGGCACCCTGACGGTCGAGATTGATAAAAAACGCTGGAATGGCCAGACCATCACCCCACAAGACAAAGTGCAGTTGGAAGGGAAAGTGGATAAAGAGTGGAGCAGCGTAGAAGTAGATGTGAAAAACATCAAAAAACTGCCATAACCGAACATCAGGGCGGTAAAGATTTACCGCCCTGACTGTTAATACTCCTGATCTTCAATCAGCCGTTTGCCCAGGCTGGTAATACCCTGGATCTCGTAACCAAGTTTTTCATACATCTCGATCACGGTATCGTTATCTTCACGCACCATCAGTTGAATTTTTGGGCAACCGCGCGCAATCAGCTTTTTCTCCAACCGATTAATCAGCGCATTGGCTATGCCACGGCCACGATAATCGGGGTGAACCCCCAGATAATAGGCCGAACCACGGTGGCCATCGTAGCCCCCCATCACTGAACCCACCACTTCGCCACCCACTTCTGCCACCAGGAACAGTTCGGGATCGTGATTCAGTTTGCGTTCGATATCCATTTCAGGATCGTTCCATGGCCGCAGTAGATCACAACGTTCCCACAGGGTGATGACTTCTTCAAAGTCGTCTTGCCGAAATACGCGAATTTCCATTAGACAGGCGCCATTATAAAAATGATTACTCTGATTATACTCAAAGTCAGTCGCATTGCAGCCAGACGACACCCAAGCAACTTGAAGTATGACGGGTATAAATAGCGTCTGCCTGCAACCCACCTTATTTAGGGTATACTTAGCGCCCTGTTCAGCAACCCGTTGTGAATAACCTGTATGAGTTTACCCACCATTGCCGCAGTAAAAACCTTTCTGCTGGCGCTGCAAGATCGCCTTTGTGAACAATTAGCACTGGCCGACGGCAGTGCGGGCTTTCATGAAGATCGCTGGGAACGTGAAGAAGGTGGCGGTGGCCGCAGCCGGGTGTTGACCAATGGCGCCGTGTTTGAACAAGCAGGGGTGAACTTCTCCCATGTTTCCGGCGCAACGCTGCCCGCTTCTGCCACCGCGCACCGCCCTGAATTGGCCGGGCGTAGCTTCCAGGCGATGGGGGTTTCGCTGGTGGTTCACCCACTCAACCCTTACATCCCAACCAGCCACGCCAACGTGCGCTTTTTCATTGCCGAGAAACCGGGTGAAGAGCCGGTCTGGTGGTTCGGCGGTGGTTTCGATCTCACTCCGTTCTATGGTTTTGAAGAAGATGCCGTTCACTGGCACCGCACGGCGCAACAGCTTTGCGCCCCCTTCGGTGACGATGTTTACCCGAAGTACAAACGATGGTGCGACGATTATTTCTTTATCAAACACCGCAACGAAGCGCGCGGCATTGGTGGCCTGTTCTTTGACGATCTCAACACCCCAGATTTTGATGCCTGCTTCGCCTTTACCCGTGCCGTGGGTGAAGGTTTTCTGGACGCCTACCTGCCAATTGTGGCAAAGCGCAAATCATTGCCGTGGGGCGAAAGCCAGCGTCAGTTCCAGCTTTATCGGCGTGGTCGCTATGTGGAATTCAATCTGGTGTGGGATCGCGGCACGCTGTTCGGCCTGCAAACCGGTGGCCGTACCGAATCTATTTTGATGTCGATGCCGCCGCTGGTGCGTTGGGAATATAATTATCAACCGGAAGCGGGCAGCCCAGAGGCCGCACTTTATCGCGACTTCTTGCCAGTGCGCGACTGGTTGCAGGAGCAAAACTAATGCAGATTTGGGTCGATGCGGATGCCTGTCCGAACGTGATTAAAGAAGTCTTGTTCCGCGCTGCAGACCGTGCCGCTATGCCAGTGACGCTGGTGGCTAACCAGCCTTTGCGCACACCGCCGTCTAAATTCATCCGCACCTTGCAGGTGGCTGCAGGATTTGACGTGGCAGATAACGAGATCGTGCGCCGTTGCGAACCGAACGATCTGGTGATCACCGCCGATATCCCGCTGGCTGCCGAGGTGATCGAAAAAGGAGCCATCGCACTGAACCCGCGCGGTGAACGTTACACGCCAGATACCATTCGCGAACGCCTGAATATACGTGACTTTATGGATACTCTGCGCTCCAGTGGCATCCAGACTGGTGGGCCAAATACCTTGAACCAGCGCGATCGCCAACAGTTCGCCAACGAACTGGACAAATGGCTGCAGCAGGCAAAACGGGCGCAGTAACTTTTAATTAACCGCTACGCTATTTTTTGTTTACGCAACAAGGCATTACCTTTTTCGTCCTGGCAGTGAACGTGGAAAGAATGTTTACCGAGCTCGATACCAATAAGCGTCACGTTTTGCATGATGGTTCCCTCTGAAATAAAACACCCTGCCAGCGTACCGCTCACAGGGTGGGGGTGACCATCTCATTAACGCCCCTGCTGCCGTAGCAACAGGGGCGCTCATTTTCGCCTTATAACGGCTCGGTCTGTGCTTCCACCACCGCCAGCGCCACCATGTTGACGATACGGCGCACCGAGGCAATCGGCGTCAGGATATGCACCGGTTTAGCCACGCCCATCAACACCGGCCCCACGGTTACCCCTTCGGAAGAGGACACGCGCAGCAGGTTGTAGCTGATACGCGCCGCTTCCATGTTCGGCATAATCAGCACGTTAGCAGACCCTTTCAGTGGGCTATCCGGCATCAGATCGTGACGGATGCTTTCCACCAGCGCCGCATCCCCGTGCATTTCGCCATCAATCTCCAGTTCTGGAGCCATCTGGTTCACCAACGCCAACGTTTTACGCATTTTCAGGGCCGTTGGGCTATTGGAAGAACCAAAGCTGGAATGGGAAAGCAGAGCCACTTTGGGTTCAATGCCGAAGCGACGCACAGTTTGCGCGGCCATCACGGCGATTTCTGCCAGTTGTTCCGGCGTCGGATCGTCATTAACGTAGGTATCGGCGATAAAGGTGTTGCCGCTCGGCAGCAGCAGAGCATTCATTGCCCCGGCCACATGCGCCCCTTCGCGGAAGCCAAACACCTTCTCGACCACCTCGTAATGCTCATGGTAGCTACCGATAGTGCCGCAAATCATGGCATCGGCTTCACCACGGTGCAGCATGATGGCCGCAATCAGCGTCGGGTTACCGATCACCGCACGGCGCGCCTGCTCTTGCGAAACACCACGACGCTTCATGATCTGGTAATACTCACCCCAGTATTCTTTGAAGCGTGGATCGGATTCGTTGTTCACCACTTCGAAATCCTTGCCCGGTGTCAGTTGCAGGCCAAGATTCTTCAGACGCTTTTCAATCACGCTCGGGCGGCCAACCAGGATCGGATACGCCAGCCCCTGCGATACCAGCTCCTGCGTGGCATGCAGTACGCGCTCCTCTTCCCCTTCTGCCAACACCACGCGTTTCACTTCTTTCTTCGCCTGGGAGAAGATCGGCTTCATAAACAGATTGGTTTTGTAGACGAATTCGGTCAGTTTCTCGACGTAGGCATCAAAATCTTCGATTGGCCGCGTCGCCACACCGGACTCCATCGCCGCCTTGGCTACTGCCGGAGCAATTTTCACAATCAGGCGCGGATCGAACGGTTTTGGAATGATGTATTCCGGGCCAAAAGAGAGTTCCTGACCACCATAGGCCGAAGCCACTACGTCGCTCTGCTCTGCCAGCGCCAAATCGGCAATCGCATGCACGCAGGCCAGCTTCATCTCTTCGTTGATAGTGGTCGCGCCTACATCCAGCGCACCACGGAAGATGAACGGGAAGCACAGCACGTTATTGACCTGGTTCGGATAGTCAGAACGCCCGGTACAGATAATCGCATCAGGGCGCACCGCTTTGGCCAGCGGCGGCAGGATTTCCGGTTCCGGGTTAGCCAGCGCCATGATCAAAGGATCTCTGGCCATGGTTTTCACCATCTCCGGCGTCAATACGCCAGGGCCGGAGCAACCAAGGAACATATCAGCATTCGGTATCGCATCACCCAGCGTGCGCTGGCCGTTGTCCTCAATTGCATAAGCCGCTTTGGTCTCCTCCATGTGGGCATCGCGACCTTTGTAGATCACGCCTTTGGAGTCACACACGGTAATGTTCTGCTTGCGCAACCCCAGCGCCACCAGCAGGTTCAGACAGGCAATCGAAGCCGCACCCGCACCGGAAACCACCAGCCGCACGTCGGAGATGTTCTTTTTCACCACTCTCAGGCCATTCAGCGCTGCGGCAGTGGTGATGATCGCGGTGCCATGCTGATCGTCGTGGAATACCGGGATCTTCATGCGCTCGCGCAATTTTTTCTCAATGTAAAAACATTCTGGTGCCTTGATGTCTTCCAGGTTGATGCCGCCAAAAGTGGGCTCCAGCGCGGCAATGATGTCGATCAGTTTGTCAGGATCATGCTCATCAACTTCGATATCGAACACGTCAATACCGGAAAACTTCTTAAACAGAACACCTTTGCCCTCCATCACCGGTTTACCCGCCAGCGCACCAATGTTCCCCAAGCCGAGTACCGCAGTGCCATTGGAGATCACCGCCACCAGATTACCGCGCGCGGTGTATTTATAGGCAGCTAACGGATCGGCTGCAATTTCCAGACAAGGCGCGGCCACACCCGGCGAATAGGCCAAGGCCAGATCGCGCTGCGTTGCCAGCGGTTTGGTGGGTGATACCTGGATCTTCCCTGGGACAGGAAACTGATGGAAATCAAGAGCACTCTGTTTGAGCTGTTCGTCCATTATGGGTTCCTTTACTTGCTGCTTTTTATGTTGAGGTAAGACGTTAACGCTGAACCAGTATAGTGAGAGAATCGTCACAAACTTTGAACCGTGCCATAACCTTGATTGAAACTCGCAAATAAAAGTTAAAAAGGCATTTCATTGGATGAAAAACCAACAAATCAGCGCATCCATGCACGACGAAAAGTTATTTTGCTGTTTCTACAGGAATATCTGCGAAACGCCGCCCTTTATGGTAGAAAATCCGGTCGCGCTCGCCGATGGATCTTAGTACGCGGCAGGGAACACCCGCAGCAACCACATCACAAGGCACATCCTTGGTCACCACGCTGCCAGCACCAATCACGCTATTACGGCCAATGGTGACACCGGGATTAATGATCACCCCGCTGCCAATCCAGACGTTATCCTCAATCGTTACGGCCAAAGAAAACTGTTGTCCGGTAATACGCACCGTTGGATCCACCGGGTGCCCGGTGGTGGAGATTGTGACATTCGGCGCAATCATCACATTGTCGCCAATCAGCACTTTACCGTCATCCACCACCACCAGATTAAAGTTGGCGTAAAAGTTATCCCCGATCGCGATCTGGCTGCCATAGGCAACATGCAGTGGCGGCTCAATCCAAAAGTTTTTGCCGATTTTCCCCATCAGCCGACGGATCAGCGCCTCACGTTTTGCCTGCTCTGAAGGGCGCGTATGATTAAAGTCATAGACTAATTCTTTTCCGCGCAGGCGCTCTTCCGCCATGCTTTCATCCATATCAGTGTATAAATACCCGCTGGCTAATCTTTCCCGCTGCATCATCGCATTCTCCTTGCTGTTCATTACGCCATATTCCTTACCGCATCAGGCTCACGTTTAAAAGCCGACAGTGGCCCACGCCCCGACAGCGTGAAAAGTGATATCAGCGTAAACGTCAGCGCAATAAGCCCCAGAATAAGGTAGGCACCGTGGAAACCAATTTTTTCATACAGGTTCCCGACAAAGACCGACATAAACATAATCGCTAATTGTTTAAAGAAGCAGAAGCAAACCAGATAAATCGTGGCAGAGAAGCGCACCTCAAATACCGAGGTAATATATTTAAAACAACCAACGATCAGGAATGGAACCTCAAACATATGCAAGGTTTTCAGAACCACCACTTCTAACGGCGTAGAGGCAAATGAAGAACCAATAATGCGTATCGACATGATTAGCCCCGCCAGCAGTAACGCATTTTTCCCGCCGATACGATTCACAATCAGCGGAGCAAAAAACATGATTAATGCATTCAGTAATTCACCCATGGTAGTGACATAGCCAAAAACACGCGTGCCCTGATCGGCTGAAGAGAAGAACGAAATAAAGAAGTTGGCGAACTGCTGATCAAACACTTCATAGGTACAGGAAACACCCACCACATACAGGGCTAAAAACCACAGCTTAGCGTCTTTGAGTAATTCGAACGCCAGGCGTAAATTAAACGGTTTGCTGTTAGCCCCCAACTTATCTGCAATCTGTGCAGAGTTCCCCGCTTCAGGTTTAGCAATCAGTAGCAGGAGCGCCAGTACCAAGGCACAGCCAGAGCCAAGCCAGAATACAAATTCATTGTTGATGGTGAACATAATGCCAGCCACCGAAGCACACAACGCCCAGCCGATGCAGCCAAATAAGCGTGCCCGGCCAAACTCAAACGAACTGCGACGGCTCACTTTCTCTATATACGCCTCAATGGCTGGCGCGCCGCCGTTATAAATAAAGCCAAGATAAATCCCACCCACAATAGAGCCTAAAACAATATTAGTGCGTAAGAGAGGGCCAAATACATAGATAAAGAACGGCGCAAATAACACCAGCATCCCGGTGATAATCCACAGTAAGTGTTTTCTCAGCCCCAGCTTATCTGACAGTAAGCCAAATATCGGTTGAAACAGTAATGAGAAGAAGGAGATGCTGGCAAAGATAATCCCGGCATCACTTTTGCTGATCTGATTAATGCTATGCAGCCAGATAGGGAAAAACGGGAAATAGGCCCCCATGATAAAAAAGTAGAAGAAGAAAAACAGCCCAAACATCCAAAAGTTAGTATTTTTTAAATAGTACATGCGAATTCCTTGTGCAAAACCCAGACGCATTTTGAGTTAATGCTCAATAACTTATCTATACCGGTTATATTTCAGTGCCCCCGGCCACGGAGATAACGATATAACCGTAGGGCAACCAGAAGTATGGCGAGTTAATGTTATGCGCCGCACTGCCAAACAAACTTATAGCTATAGTGTTCGGCATCCAGGATAAAGTCTGGGCTCACACTCGGGCTCCATGAGTCATCACCGCCAACCCCCATATGGAAACCGTCGATATTGACCCAAACCCCCTGCTCCGCCTGCAGCAAATGGTTATGCGAGGTATTGGCTAATTGCTGCTGGCTATAGCGGCTGAGGCCAAAGTGGAAATTCCCCTGCCACTGCCATCGGCCCAAACTCAGTTGGCGAGTATTACAGCGTAAGCCATTCTCCGTTGGGAAAATGTACGGTGTGTGTAGTGCAGAAAGCGGTAACGTCCAGCGCCCAAACTGAGCAGAAAGCTGGCGATCAGGATAGTTTTCGTGTGGGCCCAACCCTAACCAGGTTGCGTGTTCAACGACGTCCGCAAGCTGACAGCTCAGCCCAATGCGCGCTGGTGCCGGAATGCCGTGGGCGACGTCAACATTGGCCTCAATATGCAGTTTACCCTGGCGGTCGATCAGATAGGTCTTACGGCTGATAAACAGGACGTCGTTTTGGTAGGCATAAGCATGGGCTGTGCAGATCTGTACGCCTTGCGAGATCGAATTGGCTTCACATTGCAGTAAGCGAGTTTCTAACGCATACATCCCCGCGCTCTTCCAGCGTTCTACCCATGCATTAGGATCGATACGGGTGGCATCACTCACCCCAATGTCATTATCCAGCGGCGCACGGGTAAAGTTGTCGCGTAGCGGTGCCAACAACGCGGCTTTTTCATCCTGCCACCACTGCTCAAGCAAACCGGTTTGCCGATTGAACTGCCAGCGTTGTGCACCCCACTCAATGCTGAAAACCTCATTGCGCTCGCTCAACCGAGGCGACTGTGCCTGAACGTCACTGTTATCAATGGGTAAGGTTAATGAACGTGCTAAACGCCACTGGTCCCAGGCACAGCGATGATGCGCTTCGGACCACGCCGTTGCCTTTATTTGGCGCACCTCTACGTTCAGCCACAGTTCGCCGCTGCCCGTCAGTTGGGGAAGATCGCCCAGTACAATTCTCTGCCTACCCTGCGCCGCTAATGACAGTTCAGCCTCGCCCTGCGCAATCACTTTTCCGTCTAAGGCGACATTCCAGTAAAGCCGTTCGTTATCGCAGGTACGGAACAGATATTCACTGCTCACTTCAACCGTTAACGGCTGCTGTTCGAGCAGTTGGAACTGGAAAAACTGCTGGGCACGCTGCGCTTCAAACAGTGCCGGATGCGGGCTGCGATCGGGGAACACCAGTCCGTTCAGACAGAATTGACGATCGTTAGGCGTGTCACCGAAGTCGCCGCCGTAGGCCCAGTAACGTTGGCCGTCATCACCAAGACGCGTTAAGCCCTGATCGACCCAATCCCAGACAAAGCCCCCCTGTAGCCGAGGATGTTTACGGAAAGCCTGCCAATAACGATCAAAACCGCCAAAGCTGTTGCCCATCGCATGGGCGTACTCGCACAAGATCAGCGGGCGGTACTCATCCGGTAAACCGATCCACTTCTTGATCGACCATTTGGGTACCGCAGGGAAGGGTTGATCCTGATCAACCCGCGCATACATCGGGCAGATAATATCCGTTGCTGCCGTGTTGGCACCGCCGCCTTCATATTGTACCGGGCGGGTAGGATCCTGGCTTTTCACCCAGCGGTACAGTGCATCATGGTTGCAGCCATGACCGGATTCATTGCCCAGCGACCAGATGATAATACAGGCGTGGTTGCGATCACGCTGCACCATGCGCGTAACCCGCTCGCTCATAGCGGGCAACCAAGCCGGATCATCGACCAACCGGTTCATCGGCTGCATGCCGTGGGTTTCAATATTGGCTTCGTCTACCACATACAGGCCGTAGCGATCGCAAAGTTTGTACCACAGTGGATGGTTCGGATAATGGGAACAGCGCACCGCGTTGAAATTATGCTGCTTCATCAGCAGGATATCCTGGCGCATGGTGGCTTCATCCATCACTTGGCCGTGTTCAGGATGGTGCTCGTGGCGGTTGGTTCCACGGATCAACAGCGGCTGGCCGTTAAGCTTCAGTAAACCGTTGCTGATTTCAACCTGGCGGAAACCCACGTCATAGGCTTCTGCCTCCACCAGTTCATCCGTTGGAGAGAGCAATAGCACCACCGCACGATACAGTTCTGGCGTCTCAGCACTCCACAAGGCCGGTTGCTCTACCGGCAGACGCAAAGTGGTGCGCTCGTCATAAGCGCCGCGCTCATCGATAATCTCGCTGCCGAAGGGCTGAGTTTTCTCAGCAATCAGGGTATCTTTACGCCACAGTTGCACCTGTACCCGGTGTTGTTGTGGCTGATGGGCCCGCACCTCTACCACCAGTTCCCCGCAGCGGAAACTGTCGCTTAATGGCGTGGTGATATGGATATCGCTCAGGTGCGTGGCGGGTTTATGCAACAGGCTGACATCGCGGAAAATCCCGCTCATGCGCCACATGTCCTGATCTTCCAGATAACTGCCGTCGCACCAGCGCAATACCATCACCGCCAGCCGGTTTTCCCCTGCGACCAATACGTCACTGAGATCGAATTCGGCCGGTAAACGGCTGTCTTGTGAATAGCCAACCCAGTGGCCATTGCACCACAGATAAAACGCAGAGTTGACGCCATCGAAAATAATCCGGGTTTGCCCCTCAGCTAACCACGAATCATCAACATTAAATGTGAGCGAATAACATCCTGTGGGATTCTTTGCAGGAACGAACGGGGGATTAACCGGGATCGGATAGGTGACGTTGGTATAAATCGGCGCATCGTAGCCCGCTAATTGCCAGTTTGACGGTACCGGCAATTCATCAGCGCTGTCCAGATCGTGCTGTAACCATGCCTCCGGTACCTGCTCTGGCTGACTAAAATAGCTAAACTTCCAGGTGCCATTTAATGACCTATATTGCGCTGAAGCCTTGTCTTCTCGTGCATCCTGCTCATTGCGCCAGCTTTGAAATGGCGGATGCGCGGGCAGGCGACGGTATTGCGTGCAGGCCGTGTTTTCCCAATCCCGACGAGATAAAACAGCGCTGAGTGACTGCCCTGGTTGAGATGAATTCATACTGCCCCCAAAAATGTTATACGCTCACAATTAGTGGTAAAATGAACAACACGCATAGAGGTGTAAAGCAAATATCCCTGAGAAAGCGAGGTCAGTCACAAATTCAGCGAAGGGATCAGCACCGATCCTTCACTTTGGTGGCTATTTCCCTTCGAGTGCGGAGAGTTGGCGGGCGATACGCAATAATTCCTGAGATAAGCGTTGCAGCGGTACCTTTTCTTGATTCACTGCCGCTGTGGTATGCCGTTGCACCAGGCGGGTCGCCAAACGCAAAGAACCCGCCTGAGGCCTATTCCGCCCTTCCAGACATTGAACCAGGTGCTTAACACTCTCCTGCCCCAACATGCGAAAATCCTGCTTAATGGTGGTCAACGGGGGGTAATAACAAGCACTGTCTTCAGTATCATCGTAACCCACTACCGACACCTGTGCCGGAATCTGCAACCCATACTCCTGCAACGCACGCAGCACGCCCAGCGCCATTTGATCGTTTGCCACCAATATCGCCGTAGGGTGTTTTGGCAAGTTTAAAATCTGCCCGGTAAGCTGATAACCGGAAACCGCACTCCAATCACCATGGAGCACAGAGCAAGGTTCCAACTGATGCTCAGCCAGCGTAGCCAGCCATCCCTGATAGCGCAAACGCGCCGAAATCGAGACCAACGGCCCGGTAATCAGTGCAATCTCACGATGCCCAAGCGCAACCACATGTTCGACCCCTTGACGAGCCCCTTCATGGGGATCAAACAGGATGCTGGATACCTCAGAAGCGGGGTCAACGTCCAAAAACAGCGCCGGGACCTCGCCACAAGCTTGTACGATCGCATGAGAATCTTCAGTGCTGAGAGAAACATTAATCAGCAAACCATCCACCCGCTGAGCCAACAGCTCATTTATCGCAGAGCGACAGGCCTGAACGCTAAGATCTTCCACCATGGAGATCACCACGTTAAACCCCATCTGATTAGCCTGCGTTTTAATTGCCGAAGCGATTTGCGAAGGTGCATGCAGCGCCAGTTCGGTGGTCGCCAGCCCCAGCGTAAAACTCTGTTTACCCGCTAGTTGTTGTGCGACGCGGTTTGGCACGTAATTCAGCGCAGCCATTGCCTGTTCGACCTTGGCACGGGTTTTACCCGAAACGTGTTCAGCGCGATTTAAGACCCGTGACACCGTTTGATACGACACCCCGGCATAGTCGGCGACGTCATTTAGCGTGACAGATTTAGGCTTCATACGGTTTCTCGCGTCGATTAATTCCAAGAAAAGCAGGTTAATACCTTTTATCAGGCCATTGATGTCACACTGAACAATTAGCCCGAGGAGTTGTAATAACAGCGCTTACTGCGACATATTAAGAATAGTGCGGATATTCAGGGCACTGGTGGCGATAATATCGATCGCCCCGGTGCGCAATGCGCCTAATATCGCCAAGGCTTTGGTGTTTTCCGAAGCGATGGCGATCACACAAGGGATACGCCGCAGTTCATCAATGCTTAAACCGATGACGCGATCATTCATCACCGTATCCACATGCTGCCCCTGCGCATTAAAAAAGTCGTAACCGGCGATATCGCCGATCACCCCCTGATTCAGGCTGGCGTCAATAATCTCGTGCGGCGTAAACCAGCCCAGTTTGACCATGTAGCTGTTCTCATTCATGTCGCCAATCCCCACCAGCGCGACGTCCGCCTTGCGCGCCCGATCGAGGGTTTCTTTGATGGTGCCGTTCTGCATAAAGGCTTCTTTTAACGCCCGGTTCTCTACATAGGCCGGGGCGTACAGCGTTTCGCTGCTGCCGCCAAACTTCTTCGCCAAACGGCGGCTGATATGATCGGCATTAATCGCATCACCGGGGCGATGGGTGCCGCCAATGCCACAGATAAACTTGCAGTTTTTCTGCGCGACACTGCCGATGTGATCGGCAATCGCCGCCACATTGCGCCCCTGCCCGACCGTGAGCACCATGTCATCTTTCAGGGACATCGCCAAATGCCCCGACACCAAAGCCGCCACCTGCCGCCGCTGCTCCTCTTCGTCCTGGTGATCGAGTGCGATCAACGCCCGGCTGATGGGAAAACGCTCCAGCATCTGCTGCTCCAGGCGCGTGCTGAATACGGGGTGGTAACGCACGGTGATCTCAACGATGCCCTCTTCTTTGGCTCGCTTGAGCAAGCGCCCCACTTTGATGCGTGAGATACCGAATTTTTTTGCAATCTCTTCCTGAGTAATTTCGTCCTGATAATAGGCAACGGCAATTTCAGTCAGCAGTTCGTTATCTTGGGACACGGTGTGTTTTTCCATTGATTGGTAGGCTCCCCACGGCAAGTGTGGCGGTATCCCCTTGGTCGTTAAGCTGCAGTATATACTCTAAATAATTCGAGTTGCAGCAAACAAGGGGATCACCCGTCATACTTCAAGTTGCTTGGGTGTTGGCTGCCCTCACTCACCCCAGTCACTTACTTGAGTAAGCTCCTAGGGCTTCGCTCCGTTGCCGCCTACAAGCAACTCGAATTATTTTGGGGATAGCCATTCACGCACTCACGGTATTCAAGCCTTGTGTTACCTGATCGGCCAATTGGCATAATAACAGGCAGCAGGACACCGCACCGGCATCCAGAACACCGCGCGAACGCTCGCCCAACCGGCTGGCACGGCCAATCTTCGCCACCAGATCGCGCGTGGAATCCCGCCCGGCGATAGCCGCCTGCTTCATCTGGGCCAGAGCTTCGCTAAAGCGCTCTCCTTGTTGCACCGCCTGTTCAAAACGCGCAATCGCCGGGAGCAAGGTATCCATCAGGCACTTGTCGCCGACGCCTGCACTGCTGATGTCCTGCAATTCACTCAGGCCATTTTGCAACATAGCCAGAAATGCCCGCTTATCCAGCAGCGGTTTATCGCTCACGCTGTCGGCCATCCCCATAAACAGGCTGCCATACAGTGGCCCCATGGAACCGCCAATGCCTTCCATCAGCGAGTCAGCAAGCGCATCAAACGCCTGCGCCAACGTCAGTGGCTGGCCTTTGATGGCTTCAGCGCACATGGCAAAGCCTTTCGCCATATTAATGCCGTGATCGCCGTCGCCAATTGCGCCGTCGATCTCGCTGAGATATTCGCGATTACTGACGATCGTCCGAACCAAAGCGGCCACAATCTCATTGCCATGCTGGGTTGAAATATGTTCTTCCATGGTTTACTCCACCTGGGTTAAGCCTAATGAATGGGCGGGTAGATCGATTAAGGTTTTCAGTTCATCATCGAGCTTCATCAGTGTCAGCGTCACCCCCATCATTTCCAGCGAAGTAAAATAGTTGCCGACATAGCAACGATGCACCTTAACGCCTTGCGCGGCCAAGCGCTTTTCGATCTCGGCATAATAGATGTACAACTCCATCACTGGCGTGGCTCCCAACCCGGAGATCAACACCACCACTTCCTGCCCCTTCGGTAACGGCATATCGTTAAGCACAAAATCGAGCATCGTGCCAGCCATCGCCGAGGCCGACTGGATCGGCGAAACTTCAATCCCCGGCTCACCGTGGTGACCAATACCGATCTCCATTTTGCCGTCTTCAATATGGAAGTTTGGCTTACCCACCGCCGGAATGGTGCAAGAACTCAAACCAACACCGATCGAGCGGCAATGATTGATGGCCTTTTGCGCCGCGCCGATCACGCCGTCCAGATCGTAGCCTTGGGCCGCTGCCGCCGCACCGACCTTCCACATCAGGATCTCACCGGCCACGCCACGGCGCTTTTCCATTTCACTGGCGGGTGCCGAGGCCACATCGTCATTTGCCACCACGGTTTTCACCGTCATCCCCGCCGCCGTCGCCTTTTTGATCGCCATTTTGACGTTCATATTATCGCCAGCGTAATTGCCATACAGGCAGGCAACGCCCGCGCCGCTGTCAGCCACCTTGAACGCATCAAGGAATGCCCCGGCGGTCGGGGAAGAGAAAATCTCCCCAATCGCCACCGCATCCAGCATATTTTTGCCGACATAGCCCAGAAACGCCGGTTCATGGCCTGAGCCGCCGCCAGTGACGATCCCCACTTTGCCTTTAATCGGTGCCGCCGGGTATTTGAGCACCCGCGCGTTGTCAGTGGCAGAAAAATAGTTCGGATGAGCTTGCAGATAGCCTTGAATCGCGTCTTCCACCACGCGATCGGGATCGTTAATGATTCTGTTCATCGTTACCTCTCATTCATTTAAATAGGCATTATTGAATGGTGTAGCCGCCGTCAACCAGCAGGTTGGCACCGGTGATCATGTTGGCCGCATCGCTGGCTAAAAACAGCGCGCTGGCAGCAATATCCTGCGGTTCAGCAAAGCGCCGCAGCGGGATTTTCTGTTTCATCTGTTCGGCCACTTCGCCCGACCAGGCTTTGCGCCCCAGTTCGGTGAGCACCACGGTGGGAGAAATCGCGTTAACCCGCACGTTGCGCGGCCCCCATTCCAGTGCCAGTACCTGGGTTAAACCGATCACGCCAGCCTTGCTGGCGCAGTACGCCAGGTGATTGGGCAGCGCCACCACACCGGCTTGAGAAGCCAGATTGATAATGCTGCCGCTCTCCTGGTGGAGAAAATAGTGGCCCACCACCTGGCTGGCGAGAAACACCCCTTTGAGATTGATCGCCATGGTGCGATCCCAAGCGTCTTCCGGCAGTTCTTCCGCCGGATGCAGCGCGACAATCCCGGCGCTGTTGACCAACACATCCAAGCGGCCAAAATGCGCTTTTGCCTGGGCGACCGCCTGGGTTAACGCGGCTTTGTCGGTCACATCGGTCACTATTCCCAACGCTGATTCAGCATCCAACTGTTGAGCTAGCGCCGCCACCTGCGGCACGCGATCCAGCAACACTACCTTTGCACCGTTTTGCAGATAATGCTCGGCGATGGCAAAGCCAATGCCAGCCGCGCCCCCAGTGATCAGCGCCACTTTTCCTTGCAGAGAAAACGGGTTCTTTTCAGTCGACATCATCGGTTCCTCGTCTTACTAATCAGGAGATGTTGGCCAAACGGGCGGGATGTTCTTCAGCCGTGGTGGCACTGTCTTTCGGTAAGGTGACAAACTTCATCAGCGCCCCGGCGAACAGATACAAACCGGTGAAAATCCAGATCACCCCACTGCTGCCCAAACTACCAATAAACAACCCCACTACCGCCGGGCCAACGAAGGTGCTCAACCCGGCACCAAGGTTAAGGATCGACATAGCGGCACCTTTATTCTCCGGTGCTAATGAAGGCATAAGTGCCGAAAGTGGGACGAATGCCGCCAAACAGGCACCGAACAGGCCTGCTGCAATCACGGTCAGCAGGTAATTCGTCCCGAGGAAATAGGGCACGTAGTAGAACAGCAACGTGGTCAGCGCGCAGCCCACGCAGCCAAACCACATCACGACATTGCGCCAGCCCAAACCGTCGCTGACCACGCCAAAAATCAGGTTAAAGATGATGTTGACCGTCCACAGCGCCGCGTACATCTGCAGCCAATCAGTGCGGCTAAAACCGAGATCCATCATGTACATCGGCATAAACACCACAAAGCCATACGCCGCCGAGGTATTGATGGTGCGCACAATGCCGCCAAGGCCTATTTTTGGGTTTTCAAACGCAATAGTGATGCCTTTCAGCACATAGCTGAGGGAAGCTTTTTCTCGATTGCCCACTTCGGCATGGCCGGGCGTGCGGTTGAGCAATAATGCGATCATCGCCCCCAGCACCACAAAGATTAACGCACTCCACAGGGTGTGGATTTCCCCCAGATACGGCAGCATGATGCTGGAATAGAGCACGCCCAGCACGCTCAGCCCACCGCTGTAGACAAACCAGAAAATCCCCACCGCCGATCCCAACCTTTCCGGCGGTGCCTCATAGGCGACCCACACCAGAAAACCATAGGCAAACAGCGGGTAACCCAAACCGCGTAGGGCATAAGTGGGCACCATCACTGCCAGGTTATTGCTCGGTAATCCCCAGACCAAAAAACACACCGAACCCAGCAGGAACAGCAACAACCCGGCGATCATTACCCGGCGGGCGGTGAAAATCTCTGCCAGCACGCCAGAGAACCAGGCAGCGATAGCCGCAGCAAAACCATAGACGCTGAACAACAGCGCCGATTCCTGAATCGTTAACCCTTTGCCAATCAGATATGGCGAGAGCCAGCCTTGCTCCAACCCTTCCCCCATCATGAATACCAGCACACCGGCATAGCCCAGCATCAGTTTTGGCGACAGGCCAATGCGATGAATCAGTCCATTCAACATAAAACACCTCGCACATTTAATTGTGAGGTGCAGGCTCACCCGCACCCGGAGAATAATGCAGGCATTACAAATTCGGGTTGAGTACCACTTTGATCGAGCCGACGCCGCGTTTCATCATCTCGAAACCTTCGGCAAACTGCTCAAGCGGCAGCGTTTGTGTCACCACGCCTTTGGTAGGTAAATCGCCATTGCGGATACCTTCGATCACCAGCGGATAGCAATACGGGCCCAGGTGGGAACCCAGCACATCGAGCTCTTTGCGATCGCTGATAATGCTCCAGTCGACGGTCACCGGATCTTTGAACACCGAGAACTCAACAAAAGTGCCCAGCTTGCGGATCAGCATCAGCCCTTGCTCAACAGACTTCTGTGCGCCAGTCGCTTCAATGTAGATGTCACAGCCATAGCCTTCGGTCATGCCTTTGACGATTGCCATCACATCATCGCGCAGCGGGTTCAACACCACATCGGCACCAAACTCTTTCGCCAATGCCAAGCGCTCGTCAGACAGATCGAGCACCACCAGTTTTGCCGGGCCGGATTTTTTGATCGCCCCAATCATCCCCAGGCCGAGCGTGCCCGCCCCGGCCAGCACCACCACATCGCCCAGTTTGATATTGGCGCGCTGCACCGCGTGGAATGAACAGGCATAAGGTTCGATCAGGATGGCGGCTTCGATCGGCATATCCGCAGGCACGTGATAGTTGATGGCTTCTTTGGTGAACTTCATGTATTGCGCCATACCGCCATTAACGTTTTTCTGGAAGCCATACAGATCGTGTTTCTCACACATCCAATACTGGCCCCGGTTACAGAAGCGGCATTCCCAACAAGGGACGATCTGCTCGGAGATCACCCGATCGCCCAGAGCAAATCCTTCCACGCCTTCGCCATAGCCCACCACATGGCCGATAAATTCATGGCCGGGGATCATCGGCGCTTTGATATAAGCAGGCTGTTTTTCATCGCCCCAGAAGCTGGCGGCCCCTTCGAACGCTTTCACGTCACCGGCACAGATCCCGCAGGCTTCAACCTTTATCAGGATCTCTTTTGGGCCAATTTTCGGTACTGCCACTTCCTCCAGGCGGTAATCGTGCGGGGCATAAGCCACCACCGCTTTCATGGTTTCAGGTATTCCTTCGGCCATTTTTGCTGGTGTTACGCAGTTCTGACACATAGTTCTCTCCTTTGGTAGGGCTTATCATAATGATCATTAATACACATTAAGAACATATGAACACTACTCATTATGTTCGAGGTTGCCCACCACCAACTTTTCAAAGTGTGATACTGTTCAAAAAGCCCTCTTTTAATCGTTATAAATTCATATATTACCTATTTATTGGTATTTAAGTCATTTTTCACCTCTTGAATAGAATGTTTATAAAAAAACAAAAGAACAACAGTTGAACATTTGAAAATATCTGATTATGGTAACCCCATGACGCGCCACCGAGATCGTCAACCTTATCGCTATCAACCTGGAGATCTTTATGTTGTCTATTGCTATCGGCGCCGATGATGCCGCCATTGAACTGAAAAATGTGATCGCTGCTTACCTGCAACAGCACAACATCGCTGTCACCGACTACGCACAAGAAAACAATGAGTTAGCGACCAGTTACCCAGATATCGCTTTTGCCGTGGCGCAGGCGATCAAAGAGGGGAAACATCAGCGTGGGATCCTGCTGTGTGGTACCGGTATTGGTATGAGCATCATGGCGAACAAAGTGCCGGGGATCCGCGCAGCGCAGTGCCATGACACCTATTCTGCCCAGCGCGCCCGCAAGAGCAACGACGCCCAGATCATCACTTTAGGCGCACGCGTGATCGGCGCGGAATTGGCGAAATCGATCGTTGAAGCCTGGTTGGCCTCCGAGTTTGAAGGGGGAGGATCGGCCCCCAAAGTGGCAAAAATTGGTTATTACGAACAGGTGATCGGCCAGCGCTAATCCCTACCGATTGTTATTTCCCATCATAGCAATCAGTAAAAGCGCCTGTGAATCATCAGCTTTATGAGGCACTGTATTGGCCTATATGAAAAATATTCTCATTTATTTATCTTGAGCAAGGAGCTTAGCGATGAACCAATTAGACGCACTCAAACAGTTGACCGTCGTGGTCGCCGACAGCGGTGATATCGAGTCGATTCGCCAGTTCGAACCACAGGATGCCACCACCAACCCTTCGCTGATCCTGAAAGCCGCTGCACTACCGCAATACAGACCGCTGATCGCCGAGGCGCTCAACTACGCCCGCCAACAAGGTGGCAGCAAGGAAACCCAATTGATTAATGCCAGCGACAAACTGGCGGTGAATATTGGCGTAGAAATCCTGAAAAGCGTACCGGGGCGGATATCCACCGAGGTGGATGCCCGCTTTTCATTCGATCGCGGCATGTGCGTGGCCAAAGCGCGCAAGCTGATAGGGCTGTATCAGGCACAAGGGATCGCCAAATCGCGCATTCTGATCAAACTGGCAGCCACTTGGGAAGGTATCAAAGCGGCGGAAGAGCTGGAAAGAGAAGGGATCAACACCAACCTGACGCTGCTGTTTTCCTTTGCTCAGGCCCGTGCCTGCGCCGAAGCTGGTGTGTTCCTTATCTCACCGTTCGTTGGCCGTATCTATGACTGGTATCAGGCTAAACAACCGACGGCTGAATATGCTGTCGAGCAGGATCCCGGCGTGAAATCGGTTCGCGCGATTTATGAGTACTACAAACAGCATCGCTATCAGACTGTGATTATGGGAGCCAGCTTCCGCAAAGTTGAACAGGTTCTGGCGCTGGCGGGCTGTGATCGTTTAACCATCGCCCCCAATCTGCTGGAGCAGCTAAAGCAGAGCGAACAACCGATTGAACGCCAATTAACCCCGTCGGTCGAAGCTTTCTCCCCACCAGCTCCGCTGGCCGAAGCCGAGTTCCGCTGGCTGCATAATCAGGATGCGATGGCAGTAGAGAAGCTGGCCGAAGGCATCCGGCTGTTCGCCGTCGATCAGCAAAAGCTGGAAGATATGCTGGCGGCTGAGTTGTAGTTCAGCCTTACAGGTAATCGGCAAAATGCTTATTGAACAGGGCCAGCATATTGCGCTTACGCCGATACTCCGTGGCTAACTGAGCCACGGAGTGTTTGAAATCATTCAGCGGATGCCGGTTTGCCTTAAGCCGCGCCTGAAGGCGCAATAACAGCTTTATTGCTTGTTCATACGATGATGCATGGGTTTCTTCGATCAATCCTTTCACTGCCTGTCGATAAAGTACCAGCGCCTCTTCAGGTTCTGAAACAATCAATAGATCGGCCAGCTGTAATATTTGCGTTCGCGATCTGTTCCCGGCTTTGGCACAGACTTTGGCTTTTTCAAGCTGCTTCTGTTCGATATAAAACGCCAATAACTCATTCCCTAAGCGTGGGGCACTTTGCAATATCTGCTCGACTTTATTTAAAAGCTCTGGCTCGGGCTGCCCAAGTTCCTCATGCACAGCAAATAAATACTGGAATTCACTATAGCTCGGTCGATGTTCAAAACTGCGCCAGGCGGCGTTCCATGCCTGCTTGCTTTCACCGAGGGCTATTTTTACTCGCACCTCTTGGTGCAAACAAGCTATTTGGTTGTGGGATGTCGCAACTTTTTTCGCTTTAAGCAACCAGTCTTCTGCATCCAGTTCTTCTTTATGCTCAAGGTAAAACTGACTGAGTTTCAGATAATCATGGCAATCATGAGCCAACAGCGACAACAAACGCCCCTCTTCACGCCAATCGCCATTTTGCTGCGCAGCCTGCAATAACGGCCTGGCACACTTTTGCATTCGGTAGACAACATCAAACGGTTGCTCTGCCATTTTAAGTTCAGCGGCCATCGTTTCAACCGCATCACGACAGAGTTTCAGCAAGCAATTTTGTACTTCAGCGCTAACAACGAAATGCTCTTCAACCAGTGGGAATACGTCATATTCAGTTTGCCCAAGATGTTCAAATAACCACTGTGCTTTCTTTGCCGCAGGCCAATCGAGCTTTTCGAATATGACCGGCATTTTTTCTAAAATCTGGCCCTCAATAGTAAATCGGTGACCACCAGAATCATCGATACGCTGTAGTACGTTATTCAAGCGTTTCAGCACATGCTCTGTCAGTGCCCATTGTTCCGCAATAGGTAACTTCTCCATCGCTTTCCAAATGCTATCCAACTGGGGTTCTGCCTCTGAAAAATAGCCATAAACCTGATGCCAATCCCAAATCTCACTGGCAGGCAACGCTTTGGTAACCATTTTCTTCAGTTGCACCAGCGAAATCGATTCGGATGCCAGTCTTGCATCGAGCAGCCATGCCTTCATTAAGCTTTCATTACTGCGCAACGCTTGCAGTAATAAGTCGATCAGTTCATCAGGCTTTTTTTGCTCAAAATAACGGCGCAGTAATTGTTCATCACTTTCTTCCGTTGGCAAATTATCAGGGTTCCTCAACTGTAACGCCACTGCGACGGCATGTTTGCAGACATCCATATAATCGGCGGCAGGGCAAGTACAGCTAAATTGCAACTCAGGTTTAAGCGCGATCATCACCTGATAACTGTAGCTGCCTCGTACATCGGCAGTGACCAATGCCCCCTGAATTCGCAGATTGCTGACACGGCCTTTTTCCATCAGTTGTGTACCTTTGGTAAAAGTTTCCCGCCCTGTCAACATTCTTAGTTCAGCCATATCAATCAAAGATGGAACAATGGACGCGATGCTACTATTGTCTGATTTCATGCATTTTTTCCGTAGTCACTGTATATCGATAGCAACAGCATGATGGTTTTGCCGCCTTTGATCTGATCCCCGTATATCGTAATAGCAAAACTCAGCCACAGCAGATTTGCAACAAAAAACCCCGCAGATGGGACACAAGGATTCTTGAGTAACCACCAATGATTAATCTCGCCCCATCCTGAAATATTCATTTCCTGCAGTTTTTAATCGTTTTTTATCCTGTTCAAAAAGCATCCCCACCTCCATTTAACCTATTTTTAACTAAAGACAACAAACAGAGCTCACCTCTAATTCATTGAATAAAAACTAGAAAAATGCTTTAAGCCAGAAAAAATCCTTTATATTGACAGTCATTGACAAAAACATGCGGATCTCGCATTTTCTAAACGTTAACAAGTCGAACCTGTCTGACCTGTTAACTCTAATAAAAGGACCTTGTCGTGGCGACCAAAATGTCTGTGGTGCAACAAGCAACTCAAGAAATTGAAACGCGGATTAGTACAGGAGAATGGCAGGTGGGGCAACGCCTCCCCTCGCAGCATGAACTGGCAAAAATGCTCCAACTCAGCCGCGCGTCATTGCGTGAAACACTCAGCCATCTTGAATCGCGGGGGTTATTAAGTATCAAGCCCGGGAAAGGCGTATACGTCATCGCACGCTCACCCACGGAACAAAAACCATGGCGGTTTGAAAACTACTCGCTTGCAGAGGTGTTGGCTATGCGCCAGCAACTGGAAAGTTTTGCCGCCGCTCATGCGGCGACCAATGCCGTTGCTGAAGATATCGCGCTGCTGGAAACCTCAATCAATGAGGCATACCAGGCGGCAAAGCGGGGAGACCTGCTCATGGTCAAGCTGTGCGATCTGGATTTTCACGCCCAGATCATTCGTATCGCGGGTAATCGGTTGCTGCAAGAGATTATCAAACTGATTCGCCAACCCTATGAACAGAGTAAAACGCCGCCGCACGGTAGTTTTGCCGATATGGAACCTACCCTTGAGGAGCACAAGCGGATCTTTTTAGCCATAAAAATGGGTGAACCTCATTTAGCTCGGACCGCGATGGAGCAGCATCTGCAAAATGCCGCCCTGCGCGCCAATATCCATCTTAGTAGGCCAATTTAATTCATTTGCCAGGAGGCTATCATGATAAAAAAATTTACGTTGAGCGTCGGTGCCAGCTTATTGTTGATGGCAGGGGTTGCGAGTGCCGCCGACCCGGTGAAAACACTCAAAGTCTGTACCGAGGCCAGCCCTGATGGCTTCGACTACTCCTTGTATCATGCTAACTCCACAGCGGATGCCTCATCGGAAGCGCTGTATAACCGCCTGGTCGACTTCAAGCCAGGCACAACGGAACTCCGGCCTGCGCTGGCAGAAAGCTGGGACATCAGCCCAGACGGCAAGACCTATACTTTCCATCTGCGCAAAGATGTGCAGTTTCACACCATGCCCTGGTTCAAACCGACGCGTAACATGAATGCCGACGACGTGGTTTATAGCCTGCAACGCCAGATTGACCCAAGTAATCCTTGGTATAAAACCGCGACGCAAGGCTGGTTTTACGCTCAGGCCATGGGGTTCAAGGAGTTGATCAAGTCCGTTGAGCGGGTGGATGACCATACCGTGCGCATTGAATTAAATCGCCCGGAATCCCCTTTCCTGGCGGATTTGGCGATGGGCTTTACCTCGGTTTTGTCGCGTGAATATGCTACGCAATTAGAGAAAGAGAATAAATTGCGCGATATGGACACTAAACCGGTCGGCACCGGCCCGTTTGTCTTTAAGCGTTACAGCAAAGATCAAATGGTGCGTTATGAAGCGAACCCTACCTATTTTCGCGGTAAGCCAAAGATCGACCAGTTAATTTTCAGCATTGCACCCGATGCCTCCGTGCGTTTGCAACGGTTAAAAGCCGATGAATGTGATGTGATGCTCTACCCAAGCCCGCAAGATTGGCCCGCCATTGAAGCCAATGACAAATTAAATTTGATCAAAGGCAATGCGCTGACCAGTTCTTATTTGCAAGTGAATACCCAAAAGCCGCCGTTGGATAATAAATTAGTCCGCCAGGCATTAGCGCTGGCGGTTGATCGTCCTAATTTAATTAAGGTGGTCACCGCAAATGCCGCTTCACCCATGACCAACCCTTATCCGCCGTCACAATGGAGCTATAACACCGATATTAAGCCGCTGGAATTAAATATCGATAAAGCGAAGAAACTGCTGGCGGAAGCCGGGCACCCTAACGGATTCGATATGGAGATCTGGGTGCGCCCAGGCACCAGTGGTTCTAACCCGAACCCTAAATTAACCGCAGAGATGCTGCAGGCCGATTTCAAAAAGATCGGGGTAAATGTGAATGTCAAAACCATTGAATGGGGTGAATTGCTGCGCAGAGCGCGTGATGGCGAGCACACATCGGTGGTATTGGGTTGGGCCTCGGATAATGGCGATCCGGATAACTTCCTGTCCAATAACCTTTCCTGCTCAGGCATGGAAGATGGCAGCAACTTCTCGCGCTGGTGTGATAAACCCTTCGATCAGTTATTGAAAGATGCCCGTGCAGAATCGGATCTTGCTAAGCGTACTGCAATGTATCAGCAGGCACAGGTGATATTCCAGGAAAACCTGCCGTGGATCCCTTTATTCCATCCGCTGAATGCATTAGCGACCAGTAAAAATGTTTCTGGCGTAATTGCCAGCCCATTAACGCTGAATAGCTATGCGGATGCCGATATTAATAAATAATCTGCAATAACCTCAGCCGTAATATTACCCCTCCCCCTTCCCGTTATGCCAATAGCGGGAATGAGAGTGGGTGCATATAAGGAAATATATCATGACTGCGACGCCATTAAAGGCGCAGATCGCCCGTCTGAGCGATCTGCTTAATGTGATTAATTTATTAAATTGGGATGCCAGCACCGGCATGCCAAACGGTGCCAGTATTCAACGTGGGCAACAGATTGCTACCTTGAGCAGCTTGGCACAAAGCATGATCCTGTCCCCTGAATTAGCCAGTGCGTTGGCCGATGAAGCGGCATTACCGAATTTAACCCTGCATCAGCAGCGCTCTCATCAGGCATTACGACAGGCAATTGCTCACTATAAAAAGGTCCCTGCCAGCCTGGTGGTGGAACAGGCACAATTAGTGGCCGTGGCCGAGGTGGCCTGGCGTGAAGCGCGTGAACAGAACAACTTCAGCCTGTTCCAACCCTATTTAGAAAAGATTGTTGATTTAAAACGCCGCTTTGCCGAGGTAGTGGGTTACCAAAATCACCCCTATGAAGCCCTGACCCATGAATATGAGCCCGGTTTAACCGTCCCAGCATTGAAAACCCTGTTTGCCCAGCTACAGGCGCGCTTATTGCCGTTAGTCAAGCGCGTTCACGCCGCGCCTAAGCCTGATAACTCTTTCTTGCATCGCCATTTTCCCGTCGATCAGCAGCGGGCGCTGTCCACCAAGCTGGCCGGGAAGATTGGTTATGATTTTCAACGTGGCCGTTTAGATACCACCACGCACCCTTTTGAAATCTCGATCACCCGCGAAGATGTGCGCATTACTACCCGGTTTAATCCGCAGTTTCTGAATGCCGGGCTGTTTGGCACCCTGCATGAAGCCGGGCATGCCATTTATGAGCAGAATGTCGCGCCAGAGCTTAGCGGCACTGCGCTCACGCTGGATCTGTTCGGGCTGTATGCGGTCGCTGGCACCAGCTACGGGGTGCACGAATCGCAGTCGCGCCTGTGGGAAAACCGTGTGGGCCGCTCTCTGCCGTTCTGGCATCACCACTATGCAGAGTTACAGGCTACCTTCCCCGGCGTGCTGGACGATGTGTCTGTCGAACAGTTCCACCGGGCGATCAACCGCTCAGAGCCTAGCCTGATCCGCGTCGAAGCCGATGAATTAACTTACGATTTCCACGTCATGCTGCGGGTTGAAATCGAAATGGGCCTGATTGAGGGCAGCCTGAAAGTCAGCGATTTACCGGCGTTTTGGGCTGAAAAAATCCAGGCTTATCTCGGCGTTAAACCCACCACAGATACGCTTGGGGTACTGCAGGATATCCACTGGTCAAAAGGCATGATCGGTTCATTCCCCACTTACACCCTCGGCAACGTCATGGGCTCACAATTTATGGCCGCCGCCCTGCAACAGCAGCCGTCATTAGCCACGGCGCTAGTACAGGGGAACTACCTGCCACTGAAAAGCTGGCTGACAGAAAACATTCTGCAGCATGGCCGCACTTATTTGCCCCATGAATTGTTACAGCGCGCCACCGGTAAAGGGTTGGATGCCACCCCTTATCTTGACTATCTGGAACAGAAATTCACCGCGCTTTATCAACTGTAAGCGACACGGCTAACCAAGGGAGAAATCATGAAAATTATAGACATGAACTGGATGCAGCTCGAATCCTACCTGCAGCAGGACGATCGCGTCGTGGTGCCATTAGGCAGCGTTGAACAGCATGCTTATTTAAGCCTGGCCGTCGATATGATCCTGGCAGAGAAAGTGGCGGTAGATGCGGCCGAGCCTTTGGGCATTCCGGTCTATCCGGCGATCCCGTTTGGCGTAACGCCCTATTTTGCCGCGTTTCCCGGCACGGTCTCTTTACGCGTAGAAACCTATGTACGGGTGATTCACGATCTGTTAGACAGCCTCGCCCGTTCTGGTTTCAAACGTATTGTGCTGGTGAACGGCCATGGCGGTAATCAGCCTGCCGCCAGCGCCGCCACAGAATGGATGCTGAGTAACCCAGACGTTAAAGTGCGCTTCTACAACTGGTGGAATGCGCCGAATACCCTGGCCAACGTGCGCTCGGTGGATCCTACCTCTTCCCACGCCAGTTGGATGGAGAATTTACCCTGGACGCGATTGGCGGATGCTCCCTGCCCAGACGCACGTAAAGCGCCGATTGATTACCAGCGTTTCCACGTGATGAACGCGGCACAGGCCAAAGAATACCTGGGCGACGGCAATTTTGGCGGTTGGTATCAGCGCCCTGCCGAGGTGGAAAATGCCATGTGGCAAGTCGCGGTGGAAGAGACTCGCGCCATTCTGCAAGGGCCTTGGGAATGAGCCCGTCGCCGATTGTTGTTTGGGGCGCTGGTGCCATGGGCGGCACCTTGGCAGCCTATTGGATCCGGGCCGGGCTCGATGTGCTGCTGGTGGACAACAACCCTGCTCACGTGGCGGCGATTAATCAACAGGGTTTACGCATCAGCGGGCCGATCGAGGAGTTTATCGTTCCTGCCCGTGCGGTGTTGCCGGAACAACTTGGGTCGCCGAGCGCCGCAGGCAATGCCAGCCCGCAACGGTATCAGCGCATCTTTCTCTGCACCAAGGCGCAGCATACAGAGGCGGCCTGCCACAGCCTGGCCCCGCACCTGGCCGAACAGGGTGAGGTGATCTCGGTACAAAATGGATTGAATGAGCTGATTATTGCCAGCATCGTCGGCGAATCACGCACCATCGGCTGCTTTATCAATTTTGGTGCCGACATTTTAGAGCCGGGCCACATTCATTACGCCGGGCGTGGTGCCGTGGTGATCGGTGAGTTGCAAGGCGCTTTAACCCCTCGCCTGGCCGATATTCTGCATTTGATGCAACTATTTGAACCGAACGCGCTGCAAACACAGCATATCTTCAGCTATTTATGGGGCAAATTGGGTTACGGTGCACTGCTGTTTGGTACGGCACTGACCAACGAGTCGATTGTCGATGTGCTGGCGCATCCTGATTACCGCAACGTCCTGATCGCTATCGGCAAAGAGGTGTGTGCGGTGGCTGCCGCAGCCAACATTCCGCTAGAAGGCTTCAACGGTTTCCATCCCCCCGCTTTCAGCGCCCAGGCCACGATGGCAGAAAGCCATGCCTCGATGGATGCCATGGTGGCATTCAACCAGCGATCGGCCAAAACCCACAGCGGCATCTGGCGTGATCTCGCCATTCATAAGCGTAAAACCGAAGTGGATCAGCAGCTCGGTGTGATTGTGCAGGAAGCAGAACGCCTGGGCATTGCCACCCCACTGTTGCAAGCGGTGATTAACGGCATTCACCAGATCGAACAGGGCACGCCGTTATCCTGGGCCAACCTCGATCGGGTTGCCGCCTTAGTGCAACCCATCGTTCATCACGGCAGTAAGGAGTAATAGATGAAATTTGATTTTTCCGAACAGCAGATCATCGTTACCGGTGCGGCACAGGGTATTGGCCGTGCGATTGCCAAAGCCTTCGCGGCATTGGGTGGCAAAGTGTGGATCTGCGACGTGGATGCAGACACGCTGGCGATTACCCAGCAAGAGTGCGGGCCGTCAGCGCAGGCGCGCATGGTCGATGTGACCGATCGGGCGCAGGTGCAAGCCTTTGTCACTGAAGTCGGCAAGGTGGACGTACTGGTGAATTGTGCTGGCGGGGTGCGCGGGCAAGAGGGCCATCCGCTCGAAACCATTACCCCGCAACAGTGGCATGCCCTGTTTCAGGTTAACGTAGACAGCACCTTCTGGTTTGCCCAAGCCGTCGCCCCAGCGATGAAAACAGCGAACTATGGCCGCATTATCAATATCTCCAGCGGAGCCGGGCTGGGCATCAGCCTGACCGGGATCCAGGCCTATGCTTCCGCGAAAGCGGCACAGATTGGCCTGACTCGCCAGCTCGGCCATGAACTGGGCCCCTTCGGTATTACCGTGAACAGCGTTGCCCCCGGCTTTGTGCGTTCCAACCCCAGCAGCGAGCGCCAGTGGCAAAAATTTGGCGAAGCGAAACAGCAAGCGATTTTGAGCCAAATCGCCATGCGCCGTTTAGGCAAAGCGGAAGATATCGCCCACGCCGTTCTGTTCTTTGCCTCGCCTTATGCGGGCTGGGTGTCGGGCCAGACACTCTCCGTCGATGGCGGTAAGTAACGCGTTCAGATTCACCCGGTGCGCGGGAGGACGCCCCGCACCACGCACTTTTAATAGGTACTCCAATGGTTAAATTTATTCTAAAGCGCCTATTGATGCTGATCCCGAGCTTTATCGGGATCACCTTGATTACGTTTATGCTGGTTCATCTGATCCCCGGCGATCCGGTGGAAATCATGATGGGCGAACGCGGGCTGGATCCCGTTTATCACGCGGAAATGCTGAAAAAACTGGGGTTGGATTTGCCCCTGCCACAGCAGTATTTCAATTATCTGAGCAGCCTGCTGCACGGCGATTTAGGCATGTCGCTCACCTCTAATGAATCGGTGCTGCATGAGTTTCTGACGCTGTTCCCTGCCACCTTGGAATTAGCCACGCTGGCCATGATCCTGGCGATTATTGTCGGTATCCCGATTGGGGTATTAGCCGCCGTTAAGCGTGGTTCTATTTTTGATCATGGTGTGATGGGCTTGTCATTAACCGGCTTTTCCATGCCGATTTTCTGGTGGAGCTTAATCCTGATCATGTTCTTTTCGGTGCAACTGGGCTGGACGCCGGTATCAGGCCGCATTGATCTGGATTTTGATATTGAACCCCACAGCGGTTTTATGCTGATCGATGCGCTGATCGCGCAATATCAGGATCCCGATGCCAATCAGGGGGCGTTCCTTAACGCGCTAAAACACCTGATCCTCCCGGCCATCGTCCTGGCTACCGTGCCATTGGCGATTGTCTCGCGCATGACGCGTTCATCGATGCTGGAGGTGCTGCGTGAGGATTATGTGCGCACCGCCTACGCCAAAGGGTTATCGCCGTTACGGGTCATTTTTGGCCATGCCCTGCGCAATGCCTTGATCCCGGTATTAACCATTATCGGCCTCAGCGTCAGTTCACTGCTGGGCGGTGCCGTGATGACAGAAACCATTTTCTCCTGGCCCGGCATTGGCAAATGGCTGATCGAGGCAATTGGCCGCCGCGATTACCAGGTGGTGCAGAACGGTATTCTGCTGGTTGCCACCTTGGTCATCATCACCAACGTGCTGGTGGATATTTTATACGGTGTGGTCAACCCGCGTATTCGCCACGCTTAACAGGAGCCGATGATGTCTAATGCAATGTTGAATAACGGCATGGCGCTGGATCAGGACGATCTCTCATACCGCTATCCCTCGCCATTCAAAGAGTTCTGCCAGAGCTTTGCAACGAATCGCGGTGCCTCGATCGCGCTGGGTTTCATCGCGATCGTGCTGATTGCCGCCGTTTTTGCCCCCTGGTTGGCACCTTATGATCCGATCACGCAATACCGCGATCACCTGATGCAGCCGCCGATGTGGCAAGAGCACGGCAGTGCCGCCTTCCCGTTGGGGACTGACGAAGTTGGGCGCGATATTCTTTCCCGCTTGATGTACGGCGGGCGGTTGTCGCTGTTTATCGGTTTCTGTGCGGTGATTTTTGCCCTGATCCCAGGTGCCATGCTGGGGCTGTTGGCGGCATTTTATCCGCGCTTCATCGGTGTCGCCGTAATGCGTTTGATGGACATCATGATGTCGATGCCCACTCTGCTGCTGGCGGTGGCCATTATGGCGGTACTCGGCCCGGGCCTGCTCAATGCGATGATCGCCATCGCCATTGCATCGTTACCCGGTTACGTGCGCCTGACACGGGCGTCGGTGATGATGGAACTGAATCGGGACTATGTTACGGCGGCGCGGGTTGGCGGAGCCGGTACGCTGCGCCTGATGTTTTTCACCGTGCTGCCCAACTGCATGGCCCCGCTGATTGTGCACATGACCATGAGTTTCTCGTCGGCGATCCTGGAAATTGCCGCACTGGGCTTTCTCGGGCTGGGCATTCAGCCACCAGACCCGGAATGGGGCACCATGCTGGCTTCAGCGCGTGAATATATGGAGCGCGCCTGGTGGATCGTCACCATGCCGGGCCTGACAATTCTGTTGTCGGTCGTGTCTATCAATCTGATCGGTGATGGTCTGCGTGACGCACTGGATCCGCGTCTGAAGCAAGCAGGATAAGGTGAACGCATGAGCCTATTGGATATTCGTAACCTCTCCGTAGCCTTTGGCGCGCGGAAAAAACCGTTTCGTGCGGTTGAAAATGTGAATTTAACCGTCGAGCACGGTGAGATCGTCGGTATTGTCGGTGAGTCAGGATCGGGTAAATCGGTCACCATGATGGCGATGATGGGGCTGTTGGAAAAGCAGGGGCGGGTTTCCGCAGACACCCTGCAGTTTGACGGCCATGACATGCTAACCCTGTCGCCCCGCGAACGCCGCAAGATCATTGGCAAAGATATCGCCATGATTTTTCAGGATCCGATGTCATCCCTCAACCCCAGCTACACCGTCGGGCGGCAGATTATGGAAGTGCTGGCGCTGCACCAAGGGCTGAAGGGCGCAGCATTACGCGATCGCGCCATTGAGCTGATGACACTGGTAGAGATCCCCGATCCGGCTCGCCGTTTGGAGGCTTACCCCCATCAGCTATCGGGGGGAATGAGCCAGCGCGTGGTGATCGCCATGGCTATCGCCTGTAAGCCGAAGTTATTGATCGCCGATGAACCGACCACGGCGCTGGATGTCACCATTCAGGCGCAAATCATGGAGCTGCTGGTAAATCTGCAGAAAACGCAGGGGATGGCGCTGATCCTGATCACCCATGACCTGGCGGTGGTAGCAGAGATCGCCCATAAAGCAGTGGTGATGTATGCCGGGCAGATCGCCGAAGTCTCTGCCGTGCCAGCGATCTTCCGTCGCCCACACCATCCTTATACGCAGGCGTTGCTGAAGTCGATCCCGGAACACAGCAAGGGAACCGAACGCCTGTTTACCCTGCCAGGGATTGTGCCGGGGCAATTCGATCGCCCGATGGGGTGTTTACTGGCACCGCGTTGCCCGTATGTTCAACAACAGTGCAGCGCCAAGCGCCCAGAACTCACCGTTAGCGACGACTATGCCGTCAGGTGCTACTTCCCTCTCAATGCGTCAGGTCAACCATGAAAACGATATTACAAGCCACCGATCTCACTCGCCATTATGAGGTCGGCCAAGGTTTCTTGAGCAAGGGCCACACCGTCAAGGCGCTCAATGGAGTCAGCTTTTCGTTGGCTGCCGGCAAAACTCTGGCCGTGGTCGGTGAGTCCGGCTGCGGCAAATCCACCCTGGCCCGCCAGCTAACCTTAATCGAATCGCCGACTTCAGGTTCATTGGTGCTTGACGGCCAGGATATCGCCAGCGCCACGGCGGCACAGCGCAAAGCGATGCGCGCCAAAGTGCAGATGGTGTTCCAAAACCCTTATGCCTCATTGAATCCGCGCAGCAAGATCGGCACACAGCTCAGCGATCCGCTGGCGATCAACACGTCGCTGAATGCCAAAGAGCGTGAGGAACGAGTGCGGTTAATGATGAGCAAAGTCGGGTTACGCCCGGAGCATTACCACCGCTACCCGCACATGTTTTCTGGCGGGCAGCGGCAGCGGATTGCCATCGCCCGTGCCATGATGCTTAACCCGCAAATTGTGATTGCAGATGAACCCACCTCCGCGCTGGATGTTTCGATCCAGGCACAGGTGCTGAATCTGTTTATGGATTTACAGGCGGAATTTAATACCACCTATGTGTTTATTTCCCATAACCTTTCCGTTGTGGAACATGTTGCCAATGATGTCATGGTGATGTATCTCGGGCGTGCCGTGGAGATTAGCAGTAAAACCACGCTCTATGCGCAACCACTGCATCCTTATACCAAAGCGCTGCTGTCGGCCACCCCGACCATTCACCCAGAAGATCGGCAGATAAAAATCAAGATCATGGGAGAACTGCCGAGCCCGCTGAATCCCCCTTCCGGCTGTGCTTTCCACAAACGTTGCCCGTTTGCCGATGCACGTTGTCAGCAGGAAGAACCCCAATTACGGACGCTCGGCAGCACGCAGGTGGCCTGCCACCATGTCGAGCGGATTAACTAAACGCATTCAAGGTCATAAAAATGAGCACAATCAAGCCCGTTATCGTCATCCATGGTGGCGCAGGCACTATCAGCCGCCATAGTTGTACAGCAAAAAAAGAACAGGAATACCACGCCGCTTTACAAGCGGTGTTAGCAGCGGGCCAGGCTATTCTGGCTCAAGGCGGCAGCGCCACCGACGCCGTTACTCAGGCGGTCACGCTGTTGGAAGATTGCCCGTTATTCAATGCCGGGAAAGGCGCGGTATTTACCCATGCGGAAACCCATGAACTGGATGCGGCAATCATGAACGGTGCCAATCTGCAAGCCGGGGCACTCTCTTGCGTTAACCATATCAAACACCCGATCCAGGCCGCCCGCGCCATTATGGAGCATAGCGACCATGTGCTGTTTGTCGGCGCGGGTGCCGAAGACTTTGCCCGTCAACAGGGGTTGGAACTGGTAGATAACAGCTATTTTTCTACCGATGCCCGGCGTGAGCAGTTGTATCGGGTAAAAAATGGTCATGGTGGCATGGTGTTGGATCACAGCGCCGAAACCCTCACCCAGCAAGCTCCGCCAATCAGTGAAGAACATAAATTCGGCACCGTCGGAGCCGTCGCGCTCGATAGCCACGGCAATCTGGCAGCGGCAACCTCCACAGGCGGCATGACCAATAAGCAGGCGGGGCGCGTCGGCGATACCCCGATTTTAGGTGCCGGAACCTATGCGGATAACCAGACGGCGGCCATTTCCTGTACCGGTACCGGGGAGATGTTTATGCGCATGGTCACAGCCTACGATGTGTGCGCTCTGATGCGCTATGCGGGCCTTTCTCTGGCACAGGCCACCGAGCAGGTAGTGATGGAAAAGCTCCCCACCATCGGCGGTGAAGGCGGGTTGGTTGCCGTTGATGCGCAAGGCAATATCAGCCTGGCTTTTAACAGTGAAGGGATGTATCGCGGTTATGCTTATGTCGGGGAAGAGGTGGTCACGGCGATTTTTAGATAATCGCTACTGATGTTGCCGTAGGTGGCCTGCCATAAACGACAGGCCAACCCATCCTTATCCCATCACCCGATGGATTTGCAGATACTGCAGCAGCATGATGGTTTTACCGTCTTTGATGCGGCCATCGGCGATCATCGCTATCGCTTCGCTGAACGGCAACTCCACCACTTCGATATCTTCATCTTCAATACCGCCACCTGCGGTATGGCGTTCGTTATCCTGGTACTCGGCAATAAAGAAATGGATAATCTCCGTCACGCCGCCCGGCGACATGTAGGCTTCGAAGATTTTCTGTACTTCCCCTACCTGAAAGCCGGTTTCTTCTATCGCTTCGCGGCGGGCGCACTGTTCGGGGGAGTCAGCGTCCAGCAGCCCGGCGCAGGCCTCCAGCAACATGCCGCTGGCATTGCCGTTGACGTAGGTCGGCATACGGAATTGGTTGGTCAGCACCACGCTGCCTTTAGCGCGGTTATACAACAGAATCGTTGCGCCGTTACCACGATCGTACACCTCGCGTACCTGTTCAATGGAACCACCGTTCTTACGTTTCAAATCAAAGGTATATTTGTTCAATACATACCAGTTGTTCGACAGCAGCTCTTTCCTGATATTTTCAATCTTGGATGACATAAACCCAGCTTCCGTTAGCAGACCCGACCCAACATGTGGCAATAGCAAAACGCAGCTACGGCGGATTTGCAACAAAAAACCCGCAGGCTTTGCAGCACTGCGGGTTTTTTTATACCCAAAATAATTCGAGTTGCTTGTAGGCGGCAACTGAGCGACAAATCGGTCAAAGACCGATTTGAACAGCGCTTGCGCTGGCCCGCAGGGTGAGCCTCTCTGAGGCTCATAAGCCCCAGGAGCTTACTCAGGTAAGTGACTGGGGTGAGTGAAGGAAGCCAACACCCAAGCAACTTGAAGTATGACGGGTATATACCAATAACTTAGAAGCCGTTCGGTACTTCGCGCATATCCGGCAGCTTGTGTGCGATCCCTTTATGGCAATCAATGCAGGTTTTGCCTTCGGTAATCGCTTTGTCGTGCATCTTCGCCGCCACGGTTTTCTGGGCGTTGAAATCCATATACTCAAAGTTATGACAGTTACGGCATTCCTGTGAGTTATTGGCCTTCATCCGGGCCCATTCGTTGCTGGCCATCGTCAAGCGGTGCGCCTCAAACTTCTGCGGCGTGTCGATCAGGCCAAACACCTTGGCATACAGCTCTTTGCTGGCCTTTATCTTGCGCAGCATTTTAGGCCCCCACTCGTGCGGAACGTGGCAATCCGGGCAGGTGGCGCGAACGCCGCTGCGGTTGCTGTAGTGCACACTCTCCATATATTCTTCGTAGACGTTCTCGCGCATTTCGTGGCAACTGATACAGAACTGCTCGGTGTTAGCCGCCTCCATACCGGTGTTGAAACCACCCCAGAAAATGATCCCGGCCACAAACCCCAACAGCAGCAGCGTACCCAAAGCCAAGCGGCTTGGCCTGCGCCACCAGCACCATAAGCGGCGAATCAACCCGGCCTTTTTCTCAGGCGTTTCATTATTACGTTCGGCCATAACTCCCCCGCTTATTGCCCAAAGCCTGGCATAGGCTTGAAATCGTTACCGATGATCGGTGCAGCATCGGTTTGTGGTACGTGACATTGCAGACAGAAATAGCGGCGTGGTGCCACTTCACCCAGCACTTTGCCGTTGCTGTCCATAAAGTGTGTCGGGCTGACGCGCGGAGCGCCAGTGGTGCGATAACTCTCAACCCCGTGGCACTGCAAACAACGGTTAGTGTTCTTGGTCACCTGATAGCCATCAATACTGTGCGGGATCATCGGCGGCTGGTTGACGTAGTTCAGCGCCATTCTCTCCTGCTGTTTCGGCATTCTGATCTGCCCTTCGACAGTGGCGGAAACCTCTGGCGATTGCTGAAGATCCACATCACTGGCGGCAAACGCGAAGCTGGCAACCACCAGCGACAGCAGCGCTCCACACAGGGAAAGCGGCTTGTTCAGGACATTGCTTTTCATTTTTTGGCTCCCGAATAATGAAATTTGGTCTTAATTTCGAATACATTTTCTGCACAGACGTCGATACAGCGTCCGCAGGCAATACAGGCATCACTGGCCACCCGTGGTGTACCTTTTTGTAGTAATAACGGTTCACGCAAAATCTGGGGTTCCGGGCACACATGGAAACAATCCATACAGCGGGTGCAACTTTCGCGCCGCTCTGCGCTGATCTGCACCACACCCTGGCTGCCAATCACGCCATATAACGCGCCTATCGGGCAAAGATGGCCACACCAGCCGTGCTCAACCACCAGCAGATCAAACAGGAACAGCGCCACAATCAGCCAGATCCCCGCACCAAAAGCGGCAACCAGGCCTTTGAGCCAACTTAGTGCCCCTTCACCGGTACCATGAATCAAGCCACGGCCCATCACAGCAACCGGGTTGAGCCATTCCCACAGCAGCGTGCCACTGACGGCGCTGCCCACCAGCACGGCGATCAGGATGCCGTAACGCAGGCTGCGCGGCAGGCTGGCAGATTGCCGTAAACCCAGCTTGCGCCGCAGCCACGCCGCCAGATCGGTGACCGGGTTCAACGGGCAAACCCAGCCACAGAACACCCGATTGCCGATCAGGCCGTAGATCAGCACCACTGCCGTGCCTACCCACACCAACCAGGCAGGCCAATGACCGGCCAGCAGGCTTTCCAGCATCATCAACGGATCGGTGAGCGGGATGGTCTCCAGCAACAGGCTGGCGCTGTAGTTGCCACGCAGGATCCAAACGCCCCACAGTGGCCCGGACAGAAACATCAGCAAGATCAGTAACTGGCTGCTGCGCCGCAAGATCAGGAAGCGGTTGCTGCTCCACCAACCGTGGCGCAGACGCGCATCACGCCCGGCTTGTGCGACAGGATTAGCCATCATTCCCCTCCTTTGCACCACGTACCGGTAAGGTGATCCCTTCCGGCACCAGCGAATGCCCGGCACGCTGTTTCTCCTGCCAACCCCAGCGGTAATGCTCGCCCAACTGACCGCGCGCCAGCTCCATTGGCAACACCTTGATTGCCGCCTGTTCCAGCACGCAAGCCTGCTCGCACTTGCCGCAGCCGGTGCAGGCGTCGCTGTGTACCGTAGGCAGGAACAGCGCATGCTTGCCGGTCCGTTGGTTGTGCTGCAGATCCAGCGTAATCGCCTTATCGATCTGCGGGCAGACACGGTAACAGACGTCACAACGCAAGCCCTGCCAGTTCAGGCAATTTTCGTGATCCAACAGCACCGCCAACCCCATTCGTGCCTGATCGATATCGGTCAGGGCGGGATCCAATGCCCCGCTGGGGCAGGCCACCACGCACGGCAGGTCGTCACACATCTCGCAAGGGATATCCCGTGCCACAAAGTAAGGCGTTCCTGCCGCCAGCGGCGAGAGCAGCGTGGCCAGTTTCAGCGTCTGATACGGGCATGCCTGCACGCACTGGCCGCAACGGATGCAGGCGCTGTCAAAGGCTCCCGCCACCAACGCACCCGGTGGCCGCAACGCCAGGCCATCACGCGCCTGCGACTGCTTTTGCTGCAACCCGAGCAGTGCGGCGATTCCCGCCAACCCGGCGGCGCTGCGAGCAGCATCACGCAGAAAGCGCCGCCGTGCCGGGGTTTTATCTCGTTGCTGGCTCATGGCGTTGGCCTTATACCTTCTCCAGTTTCACCGCGCACTTCTTGTAATCGGTCTCTTTTGACAGCGGATCGGTCGCATCCAGCGTCAGGTTGTTGACCAGTTGTGCGGCATCGAAGAATGGCATGTAAACCAGACCTTTCGGCGGACGGTTACGGCCACGGGTTTCTACAATGCTGATCACTTCACCCCGGCGGGAAACCACTTTCACTTTGTCGCCCCGGCGCAGGTTGCGTTCTTTGGCATCCAGCGGGTGGATAAACGTCACCGCCTCAGGGAAAGCACGGTGCAATTCCGGCACGCGGCGCGTCATGGAACCGGTATGCCAATGCTCCAGCACACGGCCAGTGGACAACCACAGATCGTATTCTTTATCCGGGCTTTCTGCCGCTGGTTCATACGGCAGCGCGAAGATCACCGCTTTACCGTCGGGTTTACCGTAGAAACGCACGCTTTCACCCGCTTTCACATAAGGATCGGTACCTTCGCGATAGCGCCACAGGGTTTCTTTGCCATCCACCACCGGCCAGCGTAAACCACGCGCCTGGTGATACATGTCGAACGGCGCCAGATCGTGACCATGGCCGCGACCAAAGCCCGCATACTCTTCAAACAGGCCTTTCTGGATGTAATAACCGAAAGCCCGCGCTTCGTCGTTCAACTGAGCTGCCGGGATCTCTTCCAGCTTGTATTTATTGACTTCGCCGTTGTCAAACAGCACGTCATATAGGGTCTTGCCACGGTATTCCGGCTTCTGATTCAGCAGCTCTGCGGGCCATACTTCCTCCACTTTGAAGCGTTTGGAGAACTCCACCAGTTGCCACAGATCGGATTTGGCCTCGCCCGGCGCTGGCACCTGCTGACGCCAGAACTGGGTACGTCGCTCGGCGTTACCGTAAGCCCCTTCTTTCTCAACCCACATGGCGGTCGGCAGAATTAAGTCCGCCGCCAACGCGCTGATCGTCGGATAGGGATCGGAAACCACAATAAAGTTGCGCGGATCGCGCCAGCCCGGCATGCGTTCTTGGCTAATATTCGGCCCAGCCTGCATGTTGTTGTTACACATCACCCAGTAGGCATTCAGTTTGCCGTCTTTCAGCGCTCGGTCTTGCGCCACCGCGTGCAGCCCGACTTTTTCTGGGATGGTGCCAGCCGGTAACTGCCACTTCTGTTCGGCAATCTGGCGGTGCTTCTCGTTGGTGACCACCATATCGGCAGGCAAACGGTGAGCAAAGGTCCCGACTTCACGCGCAGTACCACAGGCAGAAGGCTGACCAGTGAGCGAGAACGGCCCGCAGCCCGGCTTGGAGATCTTGCCGGTCAGCAGGTGCAGGTTGTAGCACAGGTTATTCGCCCAAACGCCGCGCGTATGCTGGTTAAAGCCCATGGTCCAGTAAGACACTACCTTCACATTCGGATCGGCATACAGCTTCGCCAGCGCTTCCAGTTGGTCTTTCGGTACGCCGCTCATCTCGGCAGCCTTATCCAGCGTGTATTCCGCTACGAAGGCTTTGTAATCATCAAAGCTCATCGGCTCTGAAGCATCACTGCCCGGATTCTTGGCGGCTTTCTCCAACGGGTGCGTCGGACGCAGGCCGTAACCGATATCGGTCGCGCCTTTGCGGAGGTTGACGTGCTGTTTGAGGAATTCCTGATCGACCGCGTTGTTCTGGATAATGTAGTTGGCGATGTAATTCATGATCGCCAGATCGGTCTGCGGGGTGAACACCATAGCGTTATCCGCCAGCTCAAAGCTGCGGTGCTCAAACGTCGACAGAACCGAGACATTGACCTTGTCGTTACCCAAACGGCGGTTGGTGATGCGCGACCAGAGGATCGGGTGCATTTCCGCCATGTTGGAACCCCACAGCACAAACGCATCGGCCTGCTCGATATCATCGTAGCAGCCCATGGGTTCATCCATGCCGAAGGTGCGCATAAAACCCACCACTGCCGAAGCCATGCAGTGGCGCGCGTTCGGATCAAGGTTGTTGGAACGCAGACCGGCCTTGAACAGCTTGGCAGCGGCGTAACCTTCCCATACCGTCCACTGGCCGGAACCGAACATGCCCACGCCCTCTGGGCCTTTCTCTTTCAAGGTTCCTTTGAACTTCTCGGCCATGATATCGAAAGCCTGTTCCCAACTGATGGGCGTAAACTCCCCTTCTTTATCGTATTGGCCGTTTTTCATCCGCAACAGCGGCTGCGTCAGGCGGTCTTTGCCGTACATGATTTTCGGCAGGAAGTAGCCTTTGATACAGTTCAAACCACGGTTGACTGGCGCATCAGGATCGCCCTGAGAGGCAACAATCCGGCCATTCTGCGTGCCCACCAGCACGCCGCAACCTGTGCCGCAGAAACGGCAAGGCGCTTTGTCCCATTTGATTTCGTCGGCACCGCCGACCACGGCCTGGGCGACCGTTGGGATCGTCAGCCCGGCAGCCGCAGCGGCAGCCGCTGCAGCGTTAGCTTTCATGAAGTCTCGACGACTGAGTTTCATGGCGTTACCTCACCTTGCTCATCCTGCTGGTGATAAACCAGCGACACCGCCAGTACGCCATCCAAATTACGCACCGACTCAATTTTTTCCAGCAACGCCTCAGAGCGTGCTGCCTGCATCACCACGACCAACTTACCTTGCTGTTGATCCTGTGCCGGAACTTCCGTCTCTGGGATTGCCAGCAGCGCTGGAATCAACCCTGGAAACATTTCAGGCCGGGCCTGAACCATCAACCCGCTCACATGCCACTCGTTATTCATTGTTTTCACTCCGGGTTATCGCGATCGCCACCGTTGGGCAACTGGCTACACAAGCTCCACAGCCGCTACAGGCCGCCGCATCGAGAGCCGGCTTGGCTATCCCCCCCAACTGTGGCCGGAAGCGGATCGCCTGCGTTTCACAGTTATCCTGGCAACTGCGGCACTCAATGCCCTGCATGGCCAGGCAACGATCGGTAAAGGTTGCCACCAGTTGCCAGGGTGGGTATTGCAGCGGATAAAACAGCGGAGCTTCGCAAGCCTCTGCACATCGGCGGCAGAAGGTGCACTCCGCACGTTGGAAATCAACTTCAGGAAAACCACCGCTGCCAACGACTAACACACCGGTTTCACAGGCGTTGATGCAGGCCTGACAACGAGTGCAACCCGCAAGAAAGAGAGGAGCTTCGCGCGACCATGGGGGGCGGATCGCATCAGAATGATGACGCCATTGTCCGCTGAGCAGCTTGCGTCGCGACAATTCGGCCATGCGGTTTATCCTTAGTGTTAGAAATACAAACTGCGTATCAAAATGACCCTGTAATTCTGTTATGTTTGCGCTCAAAACCCCTACCGGGGTAAGGTCAAAATAGGCTGAACGCCAGAGTGAAATAATCACTCTTTATGGGTAAATCACTAGGTTGATTGCGCCAGATCAATCTCTGGCAATGCATAGAGGGGTTTCTGACGAGGATTTCTACGCGAGCGTTATTTACTTTACTATATAACGGGAGTCACCTCAATCCGCATCTGACAGTTTGACAAAAGTCGCGGTGCTTTCGCGCCGTAAAAGGTTATCATTTTGCCCACCAACGAATTCACGGGCTTAGGCTCGCCTTCTGATAAGGATGCTTAATTGCTCGTAAAACGTTCAGTGACAGCTAGCATGGCTAAAGCCTTGATCAGCATCGTGATACTTTCGGTGTTATCTACCGGGCTGGCGCTGACCACCGTCGCCGATAGCCTGCGCGATGCCGAAGCCGTGAATATTGCCGGTTCCTTGCGTATGCAGAGCTATCGCCTGGCCTACGCATTGACCACTGGTTCCGGTGAGTTGAACGAGTATTTGTTGCAATATCAGCAATCGCTGCTGGCTCCCGCCCTGCTCAAGCTCGATCGTTTTTACGTCCCGAAGGACGTGCGGGAAAAGTACCTGACGCTGCGTCAGTCCTGGCTAACGCTGGAGAAACAGATCCAAGCCGGGCAGACGGCGAACTACCAGGCGCAAGTCGCCAGCTACGTCAAACAGATCGACCATTTTGTGCTGGCGCTGCAGCGCTATTCAGAAATCAAACTCACCATTGTGGCCGCGATCAGCGTTATGGGGTATATCGCCATCGTCGCTCTGGTGCTGTTCTGCATCCGTTTTATGCGCCGCCAGGTGGTGACACCGCTGAAACGTTTGGTCGATGCCAGCCAGCGTATGCAACAGCGTGATTTCGACCATCCACCGCTCGACGTGTCATTACCGAATGAATTGGGGGTGTTGTCACAGGCGTTCACCGCCATGTCCGGCGAACTGGCTAAGCTCTATAAGTCGCTGGAATATAAGGTGCAGGAAAAAACCGAGCGCCTGCAGCAGGCCAACCGCACGCTGGAGGTGCTTTACAGCTGTTCACAAGCGCTGAGCGCCGGGCAACTTGATCAACGGGCGTTCGAGAAAGTGTTGCGCATTGTGCGCCTGAGTGAACAACTGCAATGCATTCAACTGAATGTGGAAGATAACCTCAGCCAGTGGCAGGTCAGCAGTGGTGAACCGCTGGCAGAACAGGAGTGGCACGCACTCACAATCGTGCAGGATCACAAGCCGTTGGGCAGCCTGAGCTGGCAGCAACAGCAACAACCGCCCCACCCGCACCTGATGCAAAGCGTGGCGAATATGCTCAGCCGCAGCGTTTATTTCAATCGTGCGCAAAAGCAGCATATGCAATTTCTGCTGATGGAGGAACGCGCCACCATTGCCCGCGAGCTGCATGATTCACTGGCTCAGGCACTGACGTTCCTGCGTATCCAGCTCACCTTGCTGAAGCGTACTCTCGCCGGCAGCACGCCAGCAGCTCACGAGATCATTAATGATTTTGATCGGGCACTGGCTGATGCTTACCGCCAACTGCGCGAGTTGCTGACCACTTTCCGCTTGAGTATTCAGGATCCCGATCTCAATGCGGCGCTTGAGCAGGTATTGGAGCCATTAAAACTTCTGACCTGCGCACGGATTCAGTTACACTGTCGGCTTGCCTCACAGGCGCTGAATGCACAGCAACAGGTGCATGCGTTGCAGATCGTGCGTGAAGCGGTGCTGAATGCCATCAAGCACGCCGATGCACAGGAAATTGTCATTCGCTGCGAACTCTCCCCAGAAGGCGATAACCAGATCACCATCATCGATGATGGTTCCGGCATCGACAGCCTGGATGAACCGGAAGGCCACTACGGCCTGACAATCATGAGCGAACGGGCGGCGCGCCTGGGGGGGAAACTGCATATCCGGCGTGGCAAAGAAAAAGGCACAGAGATCTGTCTTATTTTCCCGCCTTGAGGGAGTTATTGGTTGCCGTCGGGCATGAGTCGCCTTTTAATACTATCCGCGGCCTCAACGCCGTTCTGTGATTAACAGCCAAATGCCTATCTGGCACTTGCGTGGTTTCACTCGCTACAGGGAGCATGTTTCATGGTGATAAAAAATTATAAAGTCATGATCGTTGACGATCACCCACTGATGCGCCGGGGCATCAAACAGTTGCTTGGGCTGGATCCGACCTTTACCGTCGTGGCAGAAGCCAGCAATGGTAACGAAGCCATCACGTTAGCCGGGCAGTTGGCGCCAGACGTGATCCTGCTGGATCTGAACATGAAGGGTCTTTCTGGGCTGGATACGCTGAAAGCCTTGCGTGAAGAAGACGTGGATGCCCGTATCATTGTGCTGACCGTCTCCGATGCGCGCAGCGATGTTTATGCGTTGATCGACGCCGGTGCTGACGGCTATCTGCTGAAAGACAGCGAGCCGGAGCAGCTGCTGGAGCATATCCATGAAGCCGCTGAAGGCAAGAATGTGATCAGCGAAGCGGTAGCCGACTATCTGGCCTCACGCAGCGAACAGCACGATCCGTTCGCCGATCTCACCGAACGTGAACTGGATGTGTTACAGGAGGTCGCGCGCGGTATGTCGAACAAGCAGGTAGCCGCACAGTTGCATATCTCTGAAGAGACGGTGAAAGTGCATATTCGCAACATGCTGCGCAAGCTCAACGTCCGTTCACGCGTGGCAGCCACCGTTTTGTTTCTGGAATATAAAAGCCAGTAATCTCTCCCCGGCATGCCGGGGAGCCGTTATTCAATCGCGGCAAGCAATGCCAGATGATGCTGGTTAACCCAGCTTTTATTCAGCGGCCCCCAATTCTCAAGCCGATAGAAACCATCGTTATTACGCATTCCCTGCTGCACAAACTGTAATTCCACCCCCAAACCAGGCAACGCTTTCAGCACATCCTGCAATGTGCGGCGCGGCCAACCGGTCAACGCCATCAAGCGCGGCACATTAGGCCGTTCACTGTGGCTGATTAACCAACAGAGATAAAGGCGGCGAGCAAATACCGGGTTAATTTCCATGCCAAACTCCTGCTGTGATAATGTCACTGACTCTGCGATAAATGTAGCTGACACCCACTGTTATTTACATTATCTCCATTCTTTCTCCACGCTTTCCCTGCCTATCACGGGTAAAGTGCAAGAGTGTTGAAGATCGGCTGAACGTTGTACCCATAACAGATGCTGTCAAAAATATAACAAGTCATAACGAGGTTCATGCTGCATGGCCAATTTTTTCATTGACCGCCCTATTTTTGCCTGGGTTTTGGCAATTATTCTTTGCCTGACGGGCACATTGGCAATTTTTTCGTTGCCTATTGAACAATACCCGAACCTCGCTCCGCCTAATGTGCGGATTAGTGCCAATTACCCAGGAGCTTCAGCGCAAACGCTGGAAAACACCGTAACGCAGATTATCGAGCAGAACATGACCGGCCTCGATAACATGATGTACATGTCGTCGCAAAGCACCAATACCGGCCAGGCCAGCGTGACGCTGACGTTCAACGCCGGTACCGACCCCAATCAGGCCATGCAACAGGTGCAAAACCAGCTACAGGGAGCGCTGAAACGCTTGCCGCAAGCGGTACAGCAACAGGGGGTTTCTGTCTCCAAATCCGGTGATACCACGCTGATGATGGTGGCTTTCGTCTCCACCGATGGCAGTATGGATAAGCAGGATATCGCCGATTACCTTGTCTCCAACCTGCAAGATCCGCTCAGCCGCCTTGATGGCGTGGGTAGCATGGACGTTTATGGCTCACAGTACGCGATGCGCATCTGGCTGGATCCAAACAAACTCACCAGCTATAAATTGACCACGCAGGATGTGATCAGCGCGATCGGGGCGCAGAACGCCCAAGTGGCGGTAGGCCAACTGGGCGGGACTCCGTCGGTAGACAAACAGGCGCTTAACGCCACCATCAACGCCCAATCCCAGTTGCAGACGCCAGAGCAATTCCGCGAGATCACCCTGCGCGTTAACCAGGATGGTTCCATGGTCACACTGGGTGATGTCGCTACCGTTGAACTCGGCGGCGAAAACTACAACTTCCTCAGCCGCTATAACGGCCTGCAAGCCGCCGGGATGAATATCAAACTGGCTTCCGGCGCTAACGAACTGCAAACCGATCAACTGGTGAAAAACAAACTCGCCGAGCTGGCGCACTATTTCCCATCTGGGCTGGAAGCAAAAATCGCCTATGAAACCACGCCGTTCGTTAAAGCATCGATTAAAGACGTGGTGAAAACGCTGCTGGAAGCCATCGCACTGGTGTTTCTGGTGATGTACCTGTTCCTGCAAAACTTCCGCGCGACGCTGATCCCGACCATCGCCGTTCCAGTCGTGCTGATGGGTACCTTCACCATTCTTGCCGCCTTTGGCTACAGCATTAACACCCTGACAATGTTCGCTATGGTCCTGGCGATCGGCCTGTTGGTGGACGATGCCATCGTGGTAGTGGAAAACGTTGAACGCGTGATGAGTGAAGAAGGATTACCACCGCGCGAGGCAACGCGTAAGTCTATGGGGCAAATTCAGGGAGCGCTGGTGGGGATCGCCATGGTGCTTTCAGCAGTATTTATTCCCATGGCGTTCTTTGGCGGCACTACCGGGGCAATTTATCGCCAGTTCTCGATCACTATCGTTTCTGCCATGGTGCTGTCGGTGTTGGTGGCAATGATCCTGACCCCAGCACTGTGCGCTACCCTGCTGAAACCGCTCACCAAAGGCCACCACCATGGCAAGCGTGGTTTCTTTGGCTGGTTCAACCGCATGTTCAACCGTAGCGCTGAACGCTATGAACGCGGTGTCGCGCGCGTGCTGCATCACAGCCTCCGCTATCTGGCGATTTACCTGCTGTTGCTCGGCGGGATGGCTTTGTTGTTCCTGAAACTGCCGACCTCATTCCTGCCGCAGGAAGATCGCGGCGTGTTCACCGTGCAGGTGCAACTGCCAACAGGTTCAACCCTGCAGCAAACCACCAAAGTAGTGGAAAAGGTGGAGCAGTATTTCCTGAGTAAAGAACAAGATAACGTGCTGTCGGTATTTTCCACCATTGGCTCTGGGCCAGGGGGAAATGGGCAGAACGTAGCCCGGATGTTTATCCGCCTGAAAGACTGGGAACTACGCACGTCGGGGGCCAACAGCTCCTTCGATATTATCGATCGCGCGACCAAGGCCTTCGCCAAGATCAATGAAGCCAGAGTGATCGCCAGCAGCCCACCAGCGATTACCGGGCTGGGTAACGCTGCGGGCTTTGATATGCAGCTAGAGGATCATGCCGGGCTGGGCCACGCTAAGCTGATGGCGGCACGCGATCAATTGCTGCAACTGGCGGGGCAGAACCCGCAGTTATCCCGCGTGCGCCATAACGGCCTGGATGATAGCCCGCAGTTGCAGATCGATATCGATCAACGCAAAGCGCAGGCGCTGGGCGTTGCGATTAGCGATATAAACAGCACGCTGTCAACGGCCTGGGGCTCAACCTACGTGAACGACTTTGTCGATCGTGGACGAGTGAAGAAAGTGTATGTACAGGCCGCAGCCCCTTTCCGCATGCTGCCGGAAGATATCAATAAATGGTACGTGCGCAACAGCAGCGGTGGCATGGTGCCGTTCTCCGCCTTTGCCACATCGCATTGGAATTTCGGTTCACCACGTCTTGAACGCTATAACGGCAGTTCAACGGTCGAAATTGTTGGTGAAGCCGCTGCCGGTGTCAGTACCGGCACCGCAATGCTTGAGATGGAAAAACTCGTCAGCCAGTTGCCGGTCGGTTTTGGCCTCGAATGGACCGCAATGTCTTATCAGGAGCGGCTGTCTGGCTCACAGGCCCCGGCGCTGTATGCCATCTCGCTGCTGGTAGTATTCCTGTGCCTGGCGGCCCTGTATGAAAGCTGGTCGATCCCGTTCTCGGTCATGCTGGTTGTGCCGCTTGGGGTGATTGGTGCCGTAGCTGCCACTTGGCTGCGCGGGCTGGAAAATGACGTCTACTTCCAGGTGGGGCTATTGACGATTATCGGGTTGTCCGCCAAGAACGCCATCCTGATCGTCGAATTTGCCAATGAACTCAATCAGAAAGGGCAAGACCTGATGGCCGCCACGCTGGAAGCTTCGCGCATGCGTCTGCGCCCGATTCTGATGACCTCACTGGCCTTTATCTTCGGCGTCTTGCCGATGACCATCAGCTCTGGTGCCGGTTCAGGTAGCCAACACGCTGTCGGTACCGGTGTGATGGGCGGCATGATTTCCGCCACCGTTCTGGCTATTTTCTTTGTGCCACTGTTCTTTGTTCTGGTGCGCCGCCGCTTCCCTGGTAAGCATGCAGTGCCGTCAGCGGCAGAAAAAAGTAGCGAATAATACGCGTAAAAAAAGCAGCATCAGCGAACCGATGCTGCTTTATTTTTATTACTACAACTTATGTTTTGTACCCAAGGTGTTTTAAGTAAAAAAAACCAATCAACTGCCTTGTTGTCAGCTTCAAGCCGGTGTTAGTTACCTAACATCTCGTCAATGAAGTCTTTCCAGTTTCCTAACTCACGATCAACCATAATACCTTTACTGCCTCCATTAAAAATCACCCACATTTTACGCCCATTTTTTGACCACGTGAAGCATTTTGGGAACGCTGTTAGACGTGACAGACGGTGGCAGATCATATTTTCAATGGAATCAAAAAGCTGATGAAATCCCGTATTCCCTTGTACGATCAATTCTTCCGTAGTAGCGTGCCGATAGGCTAAAAAAACTGCATTATGCAGACTTTGAACACATCAGTTAGGAGCAAACCATGGAGATCTTTGTCAGCCTTAGCCATTGCCACATTGACTGGCAACAGTTAGCTGAACTGTTGGAAGCCGCAGGATTGGGCAAGCGCGACCCACAGATGATGAAGAAGGTTTATCAAAACAGTCAGTTCTGTTATTTCGGCTTCGTTAAGGGTGAACTAATGGCTACCGCTCATGCTATCAGCGATATGACTTCGGTAGCTTATCTGGCAGATGTTGCTATCCACCCGCGCTTGCAAGGGCATGGCTACGGCCATCAGTTAATGGCGCGCGTAATGCAGGATTTGGCTCCGCTCGGCAAGGTATTTATCTACTCGGTACCCGATAAGCTGACATTTTATAAGAAATACGGTTTCCACGATCTGACCACCGGTATGGTTTATGCGCAAGGTACGGTTCTCGAACGTTTACAGAATAACGGGTATGTCCGCTGATATCGTTTTAAATAATAGGGGAGCTTATGAAAAGACTATCACCGCAGGATTGCAGCAATATGGAAGATATACGTGCTGAGATCGACATTATGGATCAACAAATCATTAAATTATTTGCCCAACGTTTTGAATATGTCAAAGCCGCGGCAAAATTCAAAACCAGCCCCGACGCCGTGCGGGCAAAAGCACGCTTTGAGGCCATGATCCAAACCAGAAGGCAATGGGCCAGTGAAAACGGCCTGAGCCCAGATGTAATTGAAAGCCTCTATACGGAACTGGTGAATTACTTTATCAGCGAGGAATTGAAACACTGGTCAAAGCAACAGGCTCATCACTGAACTGCTTCTGTCTTGAAAGATAAAAGCTTTCACCTTCCCCCATCTTTGCGCTCCTTCGTTGTGGAACTCTTGACTGTTTTTCGGCATGCTGAGCGCTGATTTCTATTTTCCGCTACGAGCGGTTTGCCACCGCCTGTTCGGTGGGTTGCTGCAGAGAAGGTTTTTCTTTATGAAGTTAACTATGTTTGGCATCAAAAATTGCGACACCATCAAGAAAGCGCGCCGCTGGCTGGAAGAACAGGGCGTCGCTTACCAATTCCACGACTATCGCGCAGACGGGCTGAGCGAACAGCAGTTGCGTGATTTTGTCGAACGCCTTGGCTGGCAAGCACTGCTGAACACCCGTGGTACCACCTGGCGCAAGCTGGATGAAGCACAACGCAATGCCTGCGATAATGCCGATGCGGCCATCGCTCTGATGCTGGAGCAACCCGCCATGATCAAACGCCCATTGTTAGACGATGGCAACGGCCATGCTCTGTTGGGTTTCAGTAGCGACAGCTATCAGCAATTTCTCACCGAGGTTAAATCATGATCTGCCCTGTTATTGAACTGGCGCAACAGCTAATCAAGCGCCCTTCCCTCAGCCCGCACGATGAAGGCTGCCAGGAGATTATGATTGCCCGTCTGAAGGCCATCGGTTTCACCATTGAGCCAATGAACTTTGGCGATACGCAGAATTTCTGGGCCTGGCGCGGCCAAGGCGAAACGCTGGCCTTTGCTGGGCACACCGATGTTGTGCCCACTGGTGATGAAAAAAATTGGCAGAACCCGCCCTTCGAACCCACCATCCGCGATGGCATGCTCTATGGGCGCGGCGCGGCAGATATGAAAGGCTCGTTGGCGGCAATGATAGTGGCCGCAGAACGCTTTGTGGCTGCGCACCCCAATCATCAGGGACGCCTGGCGTTTCTGATCACCTCCGATGAAGAAGCCAGCGCCACACATGGCACTGTGAAAGTGGTAGAAGCCCTGAAAGCTCGCAGCGAGCGCCTCGATTATTGCCTGGTGGGCGAACCTTCCAGCACCGAACGCGTGGGGGATGTGGTGAAAAATGGTCGACGTGGATCGATCACCGCTAGTCTACATATTCATGGTATTCAGGGCCATGTTGCCTATCCACATTTGGCAGATAACCCGGTTCACCGTGCCATACCCGCGCTGAACGAACTGGTAGCGATCGAGTGGGATCAGGGCAACGAATTCTTCCCCCCCACCAGCATGCAAATTGCCAACGTGCAGGCTGGCACCGGCAGTAACAACGTGATCCCTGGTGATATGTTCGTGCAGTTCAACTTCCGTTTCAGCACCGAACTGACCGATGCCATCATTAAACAGCGCGTGCAGGAACTGCTGGATCGCCATCAGTTGAATTACACTCTCGACTGGTGGTTATCGGGCCAGCCATTCCTGACCGCCCGTGGATCGCTGGTGGATGCAGTGGTCAATGCTGTGGAACACTATTCCGAAGTGACGCCGCAATTGCTGACCACTGGCGGCACCTCTGATGGTCGTTTTATCGCCCAAATGGGCGCTCAAGTGGTTGAACTTGGCCCGGTGAATGCCACCATCCACAAAGTTAATGAATGTGTCCATGCTGCCGATTTGCAGTTACTCAGCCGTATGTACCAGCGCATTATGGAGCAACTGGTCGCATGATCACGCCGGAAATGCTGACCGGGCGCTCAACGGAACACTTGGCACCGCTGAGTGGTAACCATCGTCTGCAACCGGCAGCGGTCGAGGCTTTCCGCGCTATGCAGCGAGCCGCCAAAGCAGCCGGATTTGATCTGCAACCTGCCAGCACTTTCCGGGATTTTGACCGGCAACTGGCGATCTGGAACGGTAAGTTCTGCGGCGAGCGACCCGTTTTGGATAAGGACAGCCAGCCGATAGATATCACACCGCTGTCTGCCGCCGAGCGTTGCGAAGCGATTATGCGCTGGTCCGCGTTGCCCGGAGCCAGCCGCCATCATTGGGGCAGCGATCTGGATATTTACGATCCGTCCCTGCTGCCAACCGGGCAGAAATTGCAGTTGGAACCTTGGGAATATCTGGAAGGTGGCTATTTTTATCCGCTGAATCAGTGGTTGACTGAACATATGGCTGACTTCGGGTTTTACCGCCCGTTTACCGAAGAACAAGGTGGCGTCGCGGCAGAACCCTGGCATCTTAGCTACCGCCCATTGGCACAGGAGGCTGAACGGTTATTAACCCCCGCACTGTTGCTGGTAGCCTGGCAGGATAAAGACGTTGCCGGTGCGCAATGGCTCGCCAGCCATTTGCCTGCAATATTTTCGCGTTTTATATATGGAAAGGGTTAAATATGCATTGGTTAGCGGACTACTGGTGGGTGATCTTAGTGATACTGGTCGGTATGGTGCTTAACGGCATCAAAGAATTACGCCGTCTGGATCATAAAAAATTCATGGCCAACAAACCCGAATTACCACCGCACCGCGATAACAACGCCCAGTGGGACGATGAAGAAGACTGGCCGAAGAAGAAATAACCTCAGGGCGCACGCATTGGCGCCCTGCAGTTTATTTAAAAGCGATCAAATCACCGCGTTTGCCGAACATCGCTTCTTCCCAATAGCGCTGTGGCACGTAGTAATGCAGACGTTCCAGTGCCAGGTTCATCATGCCCTGATTGATGGCATGCCCGACACCTTCCTCAACATCCAGCGTAAAGTCACAGCCAACGGCCTGTAACTGGGCTGCCGCCGCGCACGCATGTTCCACCGCGATAACCGCATCGGTCTCACCGTGGATCAGGTGCACCACGCTTTCGCCAAAATCTGTTTCTGGCAACTGGGCAAAACGACCACTGAAGGCCACGACGCGCCCAGCCAGCTTAGGCTCAGCTTTCAAGCCTTCTAACGCCATGATGGAACCTTGTGAGAAACCAACCAACGCGGTTCCCGCATAGCCCACACCGCTTTGCTGCTGCCAGTAACGCACGCTTTCAACAAACTTTGGCATCACCTCGGTAATACGTTCTGCGCGGTTCGCCTCCGTAATCCCCTGCACCGAGAACCACTGGCGGCCATTGCCCAGGCCAGAAGCAAACGGCCCACCGATGCTCACCACCAGCGCCTGCGGGAAATCCTTGGCGAAATAACTGCCGATCTCCCCCATCGCGACCGGGTTATCACCCACGCCATGAAACAGCAGGATCAACTGCTCAGCCGGGGTTGCAGGGCTTTGCACAACAAAGTGTTCATGTTTCATGGGGTACTCCTCAGTAAATAGCGATCCGAACTACCAATAACTATATACCCGTCATACTTCAAGTTGCTTGGGTGTTGGCTGCACACCGTCGCCCCAGTCACATAGTGGGCTATGCTCCTGGGGTCTCCGTTGCTGGCCGCCTACAAGCAACTCGAATTATTTTGAGTATACACCGTTGAGAAATCGCGAAAATCGGGTTTTATTGAATAACTCTTTCCATTTATTGCAATGATTGAGACCACTGCTGCCAATGTTGGCAACGCGGGCGATCTAACTGTTCGAGCGCCTGCGCAACCTCTTGCCGCCAATGGCGCAGCAGCGCTTTATAGCCACTTAAGCCATGTTCAGCCGCACACTGCACCTGGCTCTGCTGCTGTTGCAAATGGCTACGCAGAGCCGCGATTGGCAAGGCAGAGTTCAACAGTAAGCGTTGCAGCGCCCCCAGGCTAGCTTCCAGTGGCCGATGGGCAAAAGCGAAACCGGCCAATTCGCGCCAGTCTTCTTCATTCAGCAGCAGATCGCCTTCATCACCCGCAATCGTTAGCTGTAACTCAATGCGCTGTTGTAACCAATGCCAGTCACGCAGTAAATGTTTATGCGCGGCATGACACAATGCCTCCCCCTGTTCGCTCAATGGCAACAGCGCCATGGCGGTATAGCAACCGCTGCTGGCTTCCGGCTTACTGCCAATACGCACCAGGGTAAAACCGCAGGACTGCCAGAAACGCCACAGCGGTTCGGTATAGCCAAAGCTGACGGAAAGAAAATCCAGCCCTTGTGAGGATTGTTTTTGCTGTTCAATGAGCCGCCTGGCGATCCCCTGCTGACGCAACGCTGGCAATACCGCAATGCGGGTCACACGGCGTGAACGCAGCGTTGGGGCCCACCATTGGCCGCCGTGGGCCGCCAGAGATTGCGCCACCAGGTTGCCACGCGGTCTTCTGCGGCCAGCCCAAACCTCATGGGCCAGTTCAGCGCTCAAGCCGCCTTCATCCACCAACCACAGCGCTCCCACGATCTCGTCCGCCAACGCAGCCGCACTAAAATGCATACCCGGCGCATCCATCAGGCGGCGCAAATCCAGTGGCGAAGTGCGGTAGTGAGCGCTGCTGAGCAACGCATAAAAACGCCTCAGCCGCAGGGGATCGGCACATAACTCCGCTTGCTCAAGCGGGTTGATGCTCAGCGTTTGGTTAATTGCTGGCCACACCGGCTCTTCATTAAACAACAAGGCGTTATCGATGATACGCTCTAAGGCATCCCCCGCCGCCCAACGGATGGGTTGCTGCAGGCTGAGTGGCTGCCAACGCGGCAATGTGGCACAGAACTTGAGCAGAAAGCCACGACCGGTGCCTTCGTAACCCTGTACCGTCGTGGTCAACAATACACGCGGGAAATAGCTAACCAGCCGTTGCAGCACAGGGCCGGGGATCGCGGCAGCTTCATCCACCAGTAACCAACCAACCTCGCTAACGCTATGCTCAGCACAATATTGCAACAAAGCGTCCGGTGCCCAGAATGGTGCCTTGCCGCCCGCCCAGGTGCTGGTGACTTCGGTTGCCGCACGGCTTGGCCCGGTGAGCCAACAGGTTAGCGGGCTGACTGCCACCAGCATCCCGGCCAAGGTGGATTTCCCCCGGCCACGCGCCGCCGTCAGCACCCAAACGCCGCTTTCTGCTGCCAGTAGACGTGCCAAAATGGCCTGTTGCTCGCTACTGGGCTTGCCCTGCGGCAACTGCCAATCTGCCCGTTCCGGCAATTCCGCCAAGCGTAGTGATTCTCCCTGCCGCCACAGCGTCACTTCACTGTCTGCCACCAACTGTTGCTGCAAATGAGCGATGAAATTGGGTGTCGCGATCGGTTGTGGGCAATCGCTCCAGCGCAGGCTGTCGCTGTCCGGCTGTTGCCCCCAGTCTGACCAAGCAGGAACCAGTAACAATAACCAGCTACCGGCACGCAATGTACCGCAAAGCTGAGCCAACGCTTCTACGTCCAGCCCTTGCGTAGCATCAAAAACGGCATGCAGGCGTTCCTGCCCCAACAGCGTTTTAACCGCGCCACTGCTTAAAGCTTGCGCATTGGCAGGTGCTGCATTACCCACCCACAACCAATCCCCCGGCAGTGACGCAGCCAGTTGTTGAGCCTGAGTACAACACCACTGCGGTTCACCGCTGAGAACCAGCAAACGGCGAATCCCCTGCCGCTGCATGAGTGGCTGCATTGTCTGTAACATCAAAAACTACGCCTGAAGGGGAACAAATCAACGGGCAGCAAAGGTATTACATTTATTCGGGTCACCACTGTCGAATCCTTGTTTAAACCAAGTGTAACGCTGCTGCGAAGTGCCGTGGGTGAAACTATCCGGCACCACCCGGCCCTGGCTTTGTTGCTGTAAGCGATCGTCGCCAATCGCCTGCGCTGCGTTCAACGCCTGCTGCAAATCACCAGCCTCCAGCATGTTTTGCCGCTGAGCATAATGCCCCCAAACCCCGGCAAAGCAGTCTGCCTGCAATTCCATTTTCACCGAAAGGCGATTGACCTCTACCTGGCTGGCCCCCTGCTGCATCTGGCGGACTTTCCGTTCGATCCCCAACAGGTTCTGGACGTGATGCCCAACCTCATGCGCCACCACATAGGCCTGCGCAAAATCACCACCGGCACCCAGTTTGGTTTTCATATCCTGATAAAATGACAAATCGATATACACCGTGCCGTCCGCCGGGCAGTAGAACGGCCCCATCACCGACTGGCCAGTTCCGCAACCGGTACGCGTGGCCCCGCGATACATCACCAGTTTCGGATCCCGATACTGTTTACCTGTCTGCTGGAAAATTTCATGCCAGCTATCTTCGGTCGACGCCAGTACCACCGAGGTGAATTTGGCCAGTTCATCGTCTTTGGGGCTGATCCTGACGCTTTGCTGCTGCGTTGGCGGTGCCATGTCGCCGCCGTTCAGCAACGGTGTCAGATCGATACCGTAGTAACCGGCAACCAGCACCACCACCAGAATGATAATGCCGCCTTTGCCGCCAATCGGTGGGCGAAAACCGCCACCCCCCATGCCAGAGGATTGCCCACGACGATCTTCAACATTGTCACTTTCCCGACGCCCCTGCCAACGCATATGTAAAACTCCAGAATAAATAAATGGTGTGGGTACGCAGATGATTATAGAGGGTTGGTCCCGCAGGAAATGCAGTTATTTTCTGGAAATAAAAAGAAAACGGGGCATTTCTACTGAATGCCCCGTATTGAACTAGGTGGCGGAAAGAAGTTTAGTCGAGGTTCACACCGATGCGGCGAGCGACCTCCTCATAAGCCTCGATCAGGCCCCCCAGGCTCTGGCGGAAACGGTCTTTATCCATTTTATCCAGGGTATTTTTGTCCCACAGGCGGCTGCCGTCTGGCGAGAATTCATCACCCAACACCACTTCGCCCTTGAACAGGCCAAACTCCAGTTTGAAATCCACCAGGATCAAACCGGCGTCGTCGAACAGTTTGCTCAACACCTCGTTGGCCTTGTAGCTCAATTCACGCATACGTGCCAAATGCTCTTTGCTCACCCAACCAAAAGTTTCGCAGTAAGATTCGTTAACCATCGGATCGTGCATGGCGTCATTCTTCAGGAACAGATCAAACAGCGGCGGGTTCAGCGGCAGGCCTTCTTCAATCCCTAAACGCTTGACCAAAGATCCGGCAGCGCGGTTACGGATCACACATTCAACCGGCACCATGTCCAGCTTTTGCACCAGCACTTCGGTATCTGACAGCAGACGTTCCATCTGCGTCGGAATACCGGCCTCTTCCAGCTTGCTCATAATGAAATGGTTGAACTTGTTGTTCACCATCCCTTTGCGATCGAACTGCTCAATGCGCTGACCATCCAGTGCTGACGTATCGTTACGGAATTCCAGCACCAGCAGATCAGGATTTTCGGTGGTGTAGACGGTTTTCGCCTTTCCGCGATACAACTCAGCTAGCTTTTGCATCTTAACTTACTCCAGTGAGGTTATACCTTTCGGCTGCCTATACCCGTCATACTTCAAGTTGCTTGGGTGTTGGCTGCCTTCACTCACCCCAGTCACTTACCTTAGTAAGCTCCTGGGGCCTCGCTCCGTTGCCGCCTACAAGCAACTCGAATTATTTTGGGTATACAACGTACCGGGTATAGAAAATTGACCTAATAAATTCTTTGGCGTGCTGGTGGCTATTGTGCCAAACCCGTGACGCAAACGATACCGTTTCGGCAAAACAAAAAGGGGCCGCAGCCCCTTATGATGGATTATTTAACGCTGGTTTTGCTGAAAGCCGCCTGGAATGCCGCCACCAAGGCATCATTCTGCGCTTGAGGCAACGGTTTCCCTTTGGAATCGATAAATTGCAGGCTGGTACGGTTATTCAAATCACCGATCTGCAGTTTGTAATCGCCCGATTTCAACTCTGGATCTTTCACCCCCAGAGCATCCCAGTCGCTACTGCTCAAGGATTTATAGGTTACGGCAATGGTACCCTGCGGACGGCTGCGGTCACCCACTTTCATCCCCAGCTTTTCCAAAGCCGCTGGCAAACGATCCCACACAGCAGCGTAAGGCGCACGCACGATCAGCACTGGTAAGCCTACGTCATCGGCACCACTCTGCACGTCCAGTGCTCCGATACCGTTAGCCACACGGCTGCTCGCCAGATTGTCCTGCTTATCCAGATTTTCGACGATAGAGTTCATCATCATGCTGCTATAGCGCTGAATCTCTGCAGGATCGGTCACCTCTTCGGTTTTACCCTGCTGGCGCAACCCTAGTGTTTTCACTACCAGCGCCTGCTGATAACCCTGTTTCTGCACGTTGATTTGGTAACGGCCTTCGTACTGGGTATCTTCATCCAGACGGTTCCACTTCACCCAATCCGTAGTCAGAGTCTGGTTGGCTTCCTGCTGAGAAGCAATTGGCATGTTTTTCGCCTGCAGCGAGCTGACGACACGTGGCCACAGGTTCTGGTTCTGCGGGCTGTTCTCCAGCAGCAATGTGCTGCTGTTGCCGCTGTTCTGGCTGCGGGAACCGCTCAGCAAAGCCAGAGGCTGCGACGGAGGCCGGATATCCAGTTGCTTGCCGACAGGGCCTTTTTGCGCACTGGCCGAGACTTCAAAATCACCGGATTGTATCGGCAGGCTCAGACCAGCAGGCGCGCTCAGCGGTTTGAGCGGTGCGGCATCGAGATAGGACTCATCGCCGCTGACTTGGCGTTTGTAACGCTGATCGGTGGAACAGGCCGCCAGCGTCATGACAAGCGCTAACCCTACGACTGTTGCTACCGTCGACTTTTGCAATGAATAAGCCATCAAATCTCCCTAAGAATGATATCCCCGTGCTACTTGAAGCGCTGGCAACGTGGGTCACCGACTCGCTCCCAATCACTGGGAATCGGTACGTGCCACGTTGCAGCGGCTTTAGTGACTTGGGGTTATAGCAAACCGGCGCTTTTCAACGCACGCTCCACCACAGGACGGGCAGCGTCGGTTAACGGCGTCATAGGTAGACGCATCGAATCGGTTGCCATCAATCCCAATACCTTACAAGCCCATTTCACCGGAATTGGATTGGGTTCTACAAATAAATCCTGATGCAACGGCATCAAGCGCTGATTCAAGCGGCGAGCTTCGGCAAAGTTGCCTTGGGCCGCAAGACGGCAAAGTTCTACCATTTCACGCGCGGCCACGTTGGCCGTCACAGAAATCACCCCTTTGCCACCCAGTTGCATGAAATCCAGGCCGCTGGCGTCATCGCCGCTCAGCAGAATGAAGTTTTCATCTTCAACCAACACTTGGATCTGACTTACGCGGCTTAAGTTCCCTGTTGCCTCTTTAACGGCAACAATATTCTTAATCTTGGCTAAACGCGCGATGGTCGGCGGCAGCATGTCACAACCGGTACGTGAAGGCACGTTATACAGGATCTGTGGCAGTTCGGTGCTCTCGGCAATCGCTTTAAAGTGCTGGTACAGCCCTTCCTGCGTTGGCCGGTTGTAGTATGGCGTGACCGTCAGGCAACCGACTACGCCGGTATCGTTTAAATGACGCGTGAGTGAGATCGCCTCACTGGTCGAGTTCGCCCCGGTTCCGGCGATCACCGGAATGCGGCCTGCGGCCAGCTCCAGCGTCTGCAGCACCACGTCAATATGCTCGTTATGGGCAAGCGTGGCGGATTCTCCGGTAGTCCCTACGGAAACAATAGCCGCAGTCCCACTGGCTACATGGTAATCAATCAGTTTTTTTAGGCTCGCACGATCGACAGCACCTTTGGCGTCCATCGGCGTAACCAGTGCAACAATACTTCCCGTAAACATTGGCCGTCCCCTCCACAAACAAGTGCCTCATGGTACTTTTGACACCTATCCAAAAGCAAGCAAACAACGTGCTGTAAGCGCTTGGCAGGCGGTTTTTTTTATGTTTACCATGGTAATCCCATTGAGCATGACAGGAAGCTCCATTTTGCCGAAGCCAGATGAACACTATCTCGTGATTACCGCACTGGGTGCCGATCGCCCCGGAATCGTCAACACCATCACCCGCCACGTCAGCAGTTGCGGGTGCAATATCGAAGATAGCCGTCTGGCCATGCTGGGTGAGGAATTTACCTTCATCATGTTGCTTTCCGGCAGTTGGAATGCCATAACCCTGATCGAGTCCACGCTGCCGCAAAAAGGAGCAGAGCTGGATTTACTGATTGTGATGAAGCGCACAAACTCACATGAGCGGCCACCCACGCCAGCGGCGGTATGGGTACAGGTGGAAGTCAAAGATTCACCGCATATCATTGAGCGTTTTACCGGCCTGTTTTACGCCAGCCAGATGAATATTGCAGAACTGGTATCGCGGACTCAGCCAGCAGAGGGCGATCTGCCGCCTCAGCTGTATATCCAGATTACTGCACACAGCCCCAGCACTGAGGATGCATCAAATATCGAACAGGCCTTTCATCGCCTATGTACAGAATTGAATGCACAAGGCAGTATTAGCGTTGTGAACTATCCACAGCATGATGAGAAAGATGGAGAGTAGTGATGAGCCCATTGAAAGCCGGTGATACAGCGCCAAAATTCAGTTTACTCGACCAGGACGGCGAGGAAATTCATTTGGCCGACTTCCAGGGACAGCGAGTTCTTGTTTACTTTTATCCTAAAGCCATGACGCCAGGCTGTACCGTTCAAGCTTGCGGCCTGCGGGATAATATGGACGAATTGAAAAAAGCTGGTGTCGAAGTGCTAGGCATCAGCACCGATAAACCGGAGAAACTGTCACGTTTTGCCGAGAAAGAATTGCTCAACTTCACGTTGTTATCTGATGAGGATCATCAGGTCGCCCAGCAGTTTGGCGTCTGGGGTGAAAAAACCTTCATGGGGAAAACCTATGACGGCATCCACCGTATCAGCTTCCTGATCGATGCTAACGGTAAGGTTGAGAAAGTGTTTGATGATTTCAAGACCACCAATCATCACGACATCGTACTGAATTACCTGAAGCAGTAATCTCTAAAGGTATTGATCTCAAAGCGCAGCACCCCGCTGCGCTTTGTTTTGCCCCTACTTCGTCTGTTCCCCTGTATCCAGCAGCATGTCGTCCGGCCAGGCATGAATCACCGCTTTCACTAACGTCGCCAGCGGAATGGCGAAGAATACGCCCCAGAACCCCCACAGCCCGCCAAAAATAACCACTGACAGGATGATTACCAGCGGATGCAGGTTGACCGCTTCAGAGAACAGAATCGGCACCAGCAGGTTACCATCCAGCCCCTGGACCACCAGATAAGCGATAATCAACGTCCAGAAATCAGCACCCAGCCCCCACTGGAACATCGCCACCACCACCACCGGGATCGTCACCAGCACTGCGCCAATGTAGGGAATCAGGACGGAAAAACCGACCAGCACCGCCAACAGCAACGAGTAACGCATATCCAGAATGAAAAACACCAGATAGGTTGCCACACCCACGATCACCATCTCCAAGACTTTGCCACGGATATAATTGGTGATCTGCTGGTTCATCTCTTTCCACACCTGCCCAGCCAGCCCACGATCGCGCGGCAGCACACGACGCACCGCATTGAGCATCTGCTCTTTATCCTTGAGCAGGAAAAACACCATCAATGGCACCAGAATCAGATAGATCGCCAGCGTCAGCAAGCCAACCAGCGAAGCCAGTGAAAACTTGACCACCGACTCCCCCATGCCAGACAGCCTACTGCGCAGGTTTTCTGCCATCATGTCGATAATGCCTACATCCACCAACGCCGGGTAACGCGTGGGCAAGGTGGTGGCATAGTTATAGAACTGGTTGAGCATGCCCGGTAAGTCGCTCATCAGGTTGATCCCCTGTTTCCAGGCGGTGGGGGCAACAACAAAAACCAGCAGCAACGTGATGCCAGCAAACACGATCAGCACCATGCTTGCTGCCCAGGTTCGCGACCAGCCCCAACGCTGCAGGCGTGCCGTCGGCCACTCAAGTAAATAAGCCAAGACAATCGCCACCAGCAGGGGGGCTAAAATACCACTCAGAAAGTAGAGAATGCAGAATCCGGCAACCAGGATCACCAGCAGCGCGATAGCTTGCGGGTCGGTAAAACGGCGGCGGTACCACTGTAACAACATCTCCAACATCAGAGATTGCTCCTTATTCCGTCAATGAGAATAGGCTTCCGCCTTTCCCTGTGCGATCCAGCAGGCAGGTGATGATGACTTGTTTTAACACAATTTCGGCCCGATTATCGCCGGGTAAATGTTTCATTGCGAGCAGTGGCTGGCTATCATGAAAAGGCTCCAGCCCGGTTCGCAAGAAAATAAATTTCTGTGATCCAATGCACTTTCGTGCTGATTGTACTGGAGAGTCTGGCATGCAAGAAGAACTCTTACGTGATGCTGGCGTCTTAATACCCATCATACTTCAAGTTGCAGGTGTGTTGACTACGCGCGCTCACCCCAGTCACATAGTTGTCTATGCTCCCGGGGATTCACGCGCTTGCCGCCTTCCTGCTACTCGAATTATTTAGGGTACAGTTGATGACTTTGATTTAAGGGAAACGCCTGACTATGACCACCCGGTTGACTAAAACAGCCTTAGCAGTACTGTTGCTCGGCACGCTCTGCGCCTCTGCGCCAGCACCGGTAAATGCAGACACACAGGATCAACTGCCAGACATCGGCACTAGCGCTGGTGGAACCTTGAGTATCGGCCAGGAATTGATCATGGGTGATTTTTATGTGCGGCAGTTGCGCGCCAGTGCCCCTTTAATTAACGATCCCTTATTAACCCAATATATCAATCAGTTGGGTAACCGATTGGTGGCGAGTGCCCATTCGGTAAAAACACCCTTCCACTTCTTTCTGGTGCGTAACGACGAAATAAACGCCTTCGCTTTCTTTGGCGGCAATGTGGTGCTGCACTCGGCGCTGTTCCGTGAAACCGACAACGAGAGCCAACTGGCTTCGGTGTTAGCGCACGAAATCTCGCACGTGACTCAACGCCATCTGGCACGCGCCATGGAAGATCAACAGCGCAATGCACCGTTAACCTGGGTTGGAGCGCTGGGTTCCATCCTGCTGGCCATGGCTAACCCGAGTATGGGGATGGCGGCGCTGAGCGGTACGCTGGCTGGCGCACAGCAAGGGATCATCAGTTTCACCCAAGCGAATGAGCAGGAAGCCGATCGCATTGGTATTCAGGTATTACAGCGGGCTGGTTTCGATCCAGAAGCCATGCCGGATTTTCTGCAAAAGCTGGCCGATCAGTCACGCTACGCCTCCAAACCGCCAGAAATGCTGCTGACGCACCCACTGCCTGACAGCCGCCTTTCCGACGCACGCAACCGCGCCAACCAGATGCCACGCCTGCTGGTGCAATCCAGTCAGGACTACCTGCTGGCCAGAGTGCGTACCCTCGGTATGTACAGTTCAGAAGGTTATGGCCTGACCGAAGAAATAATCAATAACTACAGCAAAGGCAATGTGCGGGAACAGATGGCGGCCAAATATGGCCGGGCGCTCCTGTACTACGAAGCAAAAAAGTATGATGAAGCACGCAATATTATTCAGCCATTGCTGACGCAGGATCCGAAAAACGTCTGGCTGCTGGATCTGATCACCGATATCGATCTGGGTCAGCAAAAAGCCCCGCAGGCTATTGCCCGCTTACAGGCGGTTAATGCCGAGCAAAGCAAGAATCCCGTTCTGCTGCTCAATCTGGCCAATGCCTACGTTGAAGGGAATCAGGCAGCACAAGCCTCAAGAATTCTTAACCGCTATACCTTTACCTACCCAGGCGATCCAAACGGTTGGGACCTGTTGGCGCAAGCCAGTGCCGCTCAAGGGTTACGCGATGAAGAACTTTCAGCCCGTGCAGAAAGCCTGGCGCTGGCAGGCCGTTTAGATCAGGCGATCGATTTACTCAGCAATGCCAGTTCCCTGCAAAAGTTGGGGAGCCTGAAACAAGCGCGTTACGATGCGCGTATCGACCAATTGCGCCAGTTACAGAAGAGCTTCAGCAAGTTCCAACGCAGCTAATTTGACCAAGGAATGATTGAAATGAAAAACGTCACTATCTACCACAATCCACGCTGCTCAAAAAGCCGTGAAACGCTGGCGCTGCTGGAACAGCATGGCGTTACTCCTGACGTGGTACTGTATCTGGAAACACCACCGTCAGTAGATGAATTGAAAACGCTGCTGAAAGAATTGGGATTTGGCTCCGCGCGTGAGCTGATGCGGCAAAAAGAGGATCTGTACAAAGCGCTGAATCTTGCGGATGCCAGCCTGAGCGAAGAACAGCTGTTGCAAGCAATGGTGGCGAACCCGAAACTGATCGAACGGCCAATCGTGGTGAAAGGCCATCAGGCGCGTATTGGCCGCCCACCGGAACAGGTGCTCGAAATTCTCTGATTTCGCTGGGGCTTACAGCCCCAGAATATCCTTCACGAACGGAATGGTCAGCTTGCGTTGCGCGGTGATCGACGCGTGATCGAGCTGATCCAGCGTCATAAACAACGTGCGCATTTCACGATCCAAACGCTTAAGCAGGAAACGGCCCACGTCTTCCGGCAGTTCAAACCCCCGCAGCTTGGCGCGCAATTGTAACGCCATCAGTTTCTCTTCATCAGAAAGCGGCTGCAGCTTGTAGATTTGCCCCCAGTCCAGACGCGAGGCCAGATCCGGTAAATGCAGATTCAACTGGCGCGGCGGACGATCGCCGGTAATAAACAAACGTGTCCGCCCGGTTTCCTGAATGCGGTTATAGAGATTGAAAATCGCCATTTCCCACTCTTCATCACCGGCAATACATTCAATGTTATCGATGCACACCAAAGCCAACTGCTCCATGCCATCCAACACTTCCGGCACGAAATAGGCCCGTTTGTCTAATGGCACATAGCCGACGGCCTCATCCCGCTGAGAAAGTTCGGCACAGGCCGCATGCAATAAATGGCTACGCCCTCCTCCCTCACGAGACCAGAAATAGATGTAACTACCATGTTCCTGACGGATTGCAGACTGGATCGCAGCTAATAGGGATGGGTTCTCCCCCGGATAAAAACTGGCAAAAGTTTCATCATCGGGAAGATAGAGTGGCAGTGAAAGCTGTGCCGGCGTATTCAGAAAAGCACCTCAACCAAAACTGGCAGGAAAACCGCATCAGTCTATCACAGAAAGCCAGAACTGTTGAACTAGCCGGTTTTTATGCCGCAATAGTGAGCAGAGATGGCGATTATGCCGCATCCCTGCTATACCCAAAATAATTCGAGTTGCTTGTAGGCGGCAACTGAACGACAAATGGGTCATAGACCCATTTGAACAGCGCCTGCGCTGGCCCGCAGGGTGAGCCTCTTTGAGGCTCATCATCCCCAGGAGCTTACTCAAGTAAGTGACTGGGATGAGTGACAAATCTGCTTGGCAGATTTGAACGCTGCTTGCAGCGGCCCCGAAGGGGCGAGGCCCAGTCTGGGCCGAGTAACGCAGCCAACACCCAAGCAACTTGAAGTATGACGGGTATATACACAAAGCACTTGGCTTCGTTCACGGCTCCACAGATTATGACAAGGATAATAGACAATGAAATCATGGAACAAAGTACTGCTGGCCGCGATTATTGGTTTGCTGGTGACGGGCTGCGATAGCGCCCCCAACACCGATAACACGCCAGACAAAGCTAGCGCGGAACAAATACCAGAACATGCGGCAGAGAACAGTATGGGCGAACAGCCACAAGAAACGGATGGCGCTAACGATCCGGCGGGGAAACCGGTTAGCCCATAAAGCGCCGGTTCCGGAGCACATACCAGGCAGTCTGCGTAAGTCTCCCCCTCTTATTATTCGTTGCAGCTTTTATCAACGTTAATAAAGGTGTCGTTATAGATGATGAATTTCTGCCCTTTCAGCTTGATGCCAGGATGGCTCAAAGTATCTCCTGGGCGTAAATATTCTGTCGTTCCTTCTTCATCGGTACTGTCGCACCCTGGTTTCAACAGAAATTTGAAGAAGGTATTGCCAGTATTTTTAATCGTGCCGCGCTGCTTGTCGAGTTGATAAGCAAACTGGGTTTCACGCGGTCTGACCACCAGAATAGTATCCATCACAACTATCGGTTCCAGATTGACGCTGGCTTTGCCACGTTGCGCAGCATCCTGATAGTTAGTGGGCACTTCGCGAAAAGCCACGCGATAATAACGCTCTTTATTATCTTTAGGCCCATGATAATAAAACTTGTAATACTCCCCCTGCCCGGCCTGCAAAATCAGCTGTTTGGGGGCAAACAGCAGTTCCCCGTCAGCCGGGCGGCTGCGCGTTTCCTGCTGCCCCGGCTTATCAATGGCACGAATGGAAACCTGATAAATGCGCGCGCTGTTGTTATTGTTCAACACGCGTTTAGCCACAAATGCCTCATCCTGATGCATGGCAAAGGTCATGGGGCCCACATTGATCGCGCCTGCGCTCAACGGCAGGCACAGGAGCCAAAGCAGTCGTTTTTTCACCTCATCCCCTTAGTTGATATTGCGCCAGGTCGCTTCAACATGGATCTCGCCCGCAGCCCTGACATCACCAAACCAACCATTACCATCAACGGTTTTGCTCGAGATGGGATCGTTCATCGGGATAGTAAATTTAACCCTGGTTTTATTCATCACGCCAACAGCGCCAGAAATATCGTTCCACGGCGTGCTGCTCCACAAGGCATTCGTCATATCATGCCATTGCCCGTCACACCCGGAGTCAAACGACTTTTCCGTACCTGTGCTGGTGGTAATACTGAGCTTAGCCGGGAAAGGCACTCGCGTCGCTGCATCTTCATCCGCAGAGAAAATACAGTAGGGATTCCCCGCCAATGACTGCGTTGGGCCTGTGGCCATCACCTTGACCACATCGGCGCTGCTCTTGCCACTGGTGGTAACAATATAGCCAAATTCCAGCGGCGGTTCCCCGTTGCCAACATAACCTTCGCGATAAGGCGCATTATCGAAATCATCAGAAATAATGCTGATACTGAAATCACGCGGTTTAATGATTAATTGGTTCGAGGTCGAAAACTCATACCAACCCGATTCCGGCGAGGTGGTGTTCTGAAAACGGAAGTTAATCAGATCACGGGTTCCACTGTCTGTGATGCCCAGGTTCACCATCTGCTTGAACAAGTTACTGGAAAAGAAGACATAAATCGCGTTATTGCTCTTCAATTCATCAAAAGTATAGTAATACGTCGTACCCGACGTGTTTTTCCACGTATTGCCGTTCAGGCTGAACTGCAGATCGGCCGCGTTGGCAACCGATGCCAGCGCAGCATGGTTGATTGAGGGGAACACATGAATCGAGGTGTTGCTGACACTGCCATCCGTCTGCAGATTGTAGCTCACCATTTTGCACATGATGCCGCTGCGGCTACCCACGGTTTGTGTCTTGCAGTCCGCATTCCCTTCACCAATGATCGGCACCCCGTCACTGTTAACAAATACCTCGGATACCGCGTTGGTATTGATAAACCGCAGGTGAGCAGCCTTGGTGTGGGACACATTACGTCGATACCAGGTTCCTGTACTCTGATTCTGGCAGCGCCCACCGCTGCTGGCGCTGTAGGCAACAGAAGTCTGGCAGTTATTGATCTGCATATTGAATGAGCTACCCGTAGCCATTTGCTTCAGGTACTGGTAAAAATTCGGCGACATCATGCCATGCATCCATTTTTGCCCGCCTGGCGTTACAACGGTGCCATAAAACCCTTTTTCATCCGTGGTTTCTGGCAGGATCAGGCTGGTATCCATGTTACAGCCGGCATACCAGTTAATACAGCGCAACCCCAAGAACGGGTTTTTGACCGGCGCATTTTCCAGCCACATGTCGAACCGCCAGTTGGCATTCAGACCGGTGTTATAACCGTTGTCGACGTAACCCAGGCTCTGCTGGTAAACCGTACCGGATCCACCATATTTCAGGCCTGTCCATTTATTGGCCCCGGTCAGACGTGGATCCAGCCCCCCAGCTGGGGTAACAAAGAAGTTATCGTCCGCATTGTTCTCAACAAAGACAAACTTCATCGCCGCAGCATCCGCCAGATTGGTCGGGTTGATAGCCAGCGCCGGAACGGCAGCCAACAAGCCACCGAGCAACAACATCAAGCGTGCTATTTTAGCCTTCATTACGCATTTCTCCTGCTTGCCCATGGCTGGCATAGGTTCTCAGCCCACGGCAAACCACGTCGCCAACCCAGACGGCGCCTTGCGCCTTAACCAGATCCAGTTCCACCTCACAGGTTTGACCTTGGCTCTGAGTAAAATCGATCACCGGGAATTTTTTATCCACATCCATCACAAACTCCCCTTTATCATCCGTGCGGGTAAGCCCGATGTGGTTTTTAATGTTAGCGTTGGCCAGCAAAGAGCCATCCTCCGCTTTAATGCGGCCAAATACCGTTACCAACTGTTTGATTTGTGGCTCAATCACCGCCACGTTGCCCGGGTACAGCGTCAAATTCGTTTTGCGCTTGGTGACGATATCAAAACTTTCCATCGAGTTTTTATTATTCATTAACTCAACGACATACTGGCCGTAAGGTGACAACGGCAGATAGTTTTTATCGCCGGTCAGCTTAACGATGCGCCCATCCACACGCGCAGTCAGCATGCCTTCTTTCTCCAGGCCGGTTTTGATAATAATCCCGGAGTTCCCTTCACTGCGCCCACTCGCCGCAATGTCACGCCCCTGCCAGCCCAAACTGCCACTGGCGGTCAAACTGGAGTTGACTGAACCGTTGGCAGAGCTGCTGACGTTAACCGTGCCAGTGGAATATTTAGTATCAAAGCGCGCATAAGCACCGCCGTTAAAATCATTATCCCCGTTGGTATCACCTGAAATAACCCGCGAAACGTTGGCACCGACCGTGCGGATCGTCCCTTCAGTCATCTCTTTACGGGCTGCAATATTGGCGGTGGTGTAACCATTCTGGTTGGAAACCCCAGCGCTAAACCAGTTGCCCAGCGGCAACGAGAAATCAAGCGCGATATACTTACCGGTATTCCCCTGCGAACTACTGTTGTTGTAGTTGTAACGCTGTACCCCGACACGCAGGCTCAACGTCCCATAATGGCTGGTAAACAGGTTCTGGAAGTAATCGACATTGTAATAATGGCTGTGGTTCTTCCTGTCATCGTTGTAACTGACGCTAAAGGTGCCCAGTCGCGGGCTGATTGCCCCCAGATTCAACGTGCCACCGATTGCCCGGTTATGAGCATCGTTCTGACGCAGTTTGTTGCCGATCGTCGTCTTTTCTTCATTTGCCCACAGCGTACTGAAGCCTCCAGGCAAGGTGACGCTAACGGTATTGATTAGGCTCCATGAATTATCGGCAGCCGTCATGCCCTGGGTACTCACCTGCAAGGCTTCGGCGATCGGTACGCTGATGCGCCCTTCCCCAACCGGGTTGTTGTCCAGCCAATAGCCGGACAGTGCCCAGTTCAGCATCTGCGCATTACCCGTGGCAGACGCCCCCGCCAGATAGGAATCTTTTGCTGCGCGGGTACGATCGTTGTCCCCACGCCACTCGCTCATACGCACCAGACCGCCCCAATACTGCCAGGACATAGCGGCGCTGGCGGCATGTGATGGGCTATAGAGCTTGTTAACCCGCTGAGTACGCCGGTTGATCACCTGACCATTCACCACCACTTCCACCTGCACGTCGTAAATGCCATAAGGCAGAGTACCGGTGTCAACTTCATGATTACCCATGGCAAAATTCTGCACGCTCAACAAGCGCCCATCACGTGACAGGTGAACTTCACCCGCCGCAGGGAAAAAGGCCACTATCGGGGTTAACGATTGGGTGTTATCCAACACGGTTGAACTGGCGCGGTTGCCATAAGACATGCCATAAATTTTACTTGCGTTGATGGTTGTGACCGGGCCGAGCGATTGCAGATTCCAACTGTCCAACATGCCTGCGGCAAAACGTCGGCCAGCAAAATCACGCTCATACATAGCTTTATAGATGTTGCCGTTCCGGTTACTGCTGCCGATGCCATAAACAGAACCGTTCACATCCACATGGTGTTCACGCAACGAGGTCAGGCTATTTAGCGATAAATAGCTGGAACTAAAACCTTCACTGGCTTTAGTACGGTTATCGTAAATCCCCAGGTTATAATTCAGCGTGCTGCTTAATGTATCGACGCTTGACGCACCTATATCGCTAGAACGTTCACGAAATACCGTGCCCATGGCAGATTCTTTGACGACCAGTTGCAGGTGCAACTGACGGAAATTCAAGGCCAACCAGGCATCGTCCGTCAGCATCACACGGTTTTTATCGTCAAATTCAGTATTTTCCAGCTTATTGAGTTGTTTTAACGTAGCTTCTGTCAGCTGTGCTCCGCCCTCATTATCTTCCAGAATAACCTGGCGGATCTTCAGACGGTTATTATCCAGGGATAACACAGCATGACCAATACGCTGATCGTCTTTCGGCGTGCCATTTTTCTCAAAATGCAGCAGAACCGGGATACTTACCCCTTCGCTCAGTGCCGTACGAAAAGCCTGAGGGATCAGAACACCATTAATTTGGTTCAACTCAGCAGCAAAAGCTGATTGTCCAGAAAGCAGAACGGTCGGTGTGGCAAACACCCCTACCGTAACCAATGTTTTTACCAACGCACCATCCAGGATTGGCTTCACTTAGAACTCCTTGAACTGTGTCTATACCCGCCATACTTCAGGTTGCTGTTCAAAAACGCGTTACGTTTTTGAACAGCAACTTGAATTATTTGGGGTATATGCCCTAAACAAGCTTTTTATGTATTCCATGACAAATCAGACACGGTTCTATTTAACTTGAATAAAGCGTTCTCCATACCAAAGTGCGACATGACTTTTCTTATCATTAATATCAACCTTAGTCAGAGCACGCTCTCTCCCAGGCATCACGAAATAGTTTTCTTTACAGTCGTTGCCGCTTTTCTTGTCTTTACACATGCCATAAGCCACCATCTTGAAAGTGGCATTCCCAGTGTTGGTGATTTTTCCATTAGCATACTGATGGTTGAATTGTACTTTGCGTGGCGCCACGACCAGGATAGTGCCAATACGTGCCGACGTCGTAGCCACCGCATTGCGTTTAGCGGTATTTTGCCCAGCATCGGATAATGCCTGATCGAGCCAGACAATCCGATAATAACGCTCTTTATTATCCTCAGGCCCTTTATAATAAAAGCGAATAACATCAATAGCTTTGGCTGGCATCATCAAGCTGGCAGGTGAGAGCAGCATTTCATCTGGCGTCTCCATCGGAATAATGGTGCCAGACTCTGATGGATTAGAAATCCGTTCTATTTTTATATTCACCAAGCGGCCATCATCCGTCGTATTTTTAATTTCTTTACTCAAAATTGCACTATCACTGTGCATAAATGAACTGATAGCCCCGACATCCAGCGCCAACGCGCTGTGACATAAAGAAAGCAGAAGCGGAATAGAAAAATAGAAACGACTCATAATAATTTTCCAACACTTTATATGAGCGAAAAACAGGGGAGGACCCCCTGTTTAAAACGCATTACCAAGAAGGGATGTTTAGATAGTCCAAGTAGCGTCGAACTCAACGCTCACATCACCACTCCAGATACCTTCTGGCAGTGCAGAGAAGTCAGTCACTTGAGTAGTACCATCAGAAGTTGCGCCAATGATGTTGAAAGTGAACTGATCTTGCGCGCTAGTGCGGCCAGTCTGGTTATAAGCGTTACTCAACGCGCTCAAGTTGCCACCCAGGATGCCAGCTGAGGTGTCAATCATGGTGGTTTTGCCAGTCTTTTCTACCGCAACACCATTGAAGTTAACGCCAACATCCAGAGTAGAACCAGAAGTGTCCAACTGAGTCAGGGTGTTAGAAACCAGTTTAGAAGTCAGTTTGAAATCACTGGCACTGGTATCGCCTTCGATAGTGATATCGAACAGGCCTTTCTGGCTGTTGAAGCCTTTGATACCTTCAGCATATTGGAAAGACAGGCTGCCCAGTGGCGTAACAACCAGTTTGCTCGTGGTATCTTTCTTAGCAGTTGCAGACCAGGTAGCCAGTGCCTGAGCAGTAACGTCTGCTGCCTGAGCAGTACCAACGATTGCGAATGCAGAAACCATTGCCAGAGCAAGTGTCATTTTTTTCATGGTAAAACTTCCTTAATGTATCGGTTTGTATATCCATTTGTATGTGACGTGCTTTGTCACCCCCACTCACTCTGGTAAAGCCAGTTGCTAGCGGGATAAGGCCAAGGTGAATTTACTTACTAGATAAATCTGTATTGGCCTGCCTGACTAGAAGGATATTACCCCAAACCAATAAGAAAAGACTTATTAACTACAAAAATGCAATTATTTAGATTAAAACACCAAATTTAATATTATTAAATGAGCATTAAGGTGTTAATAGCCAATAAAATGAAAGTTTATATGCGATTGGCAGCAATGTTTTTATACGAAATACCCCTTTTAACCTTCTCTTACTCAGTCAGAAATTAATTTCTGACAATTTCTATTTTTTAAAAAAAAGTATTAAAGATCAAAATAAACAAAAAATTAACCGTATATTTACAGGAATCAAACCTGTGAAAAATAAGAAAAAACTTAATAAATTCAAGTTACAAGCAGGAGGTGGCACTGCTCAAACTGGCCGTAGACCGATTTGAACAGCGCTTGCGCTGGCCCGAGGGGGCCGAGTAATGAAGAAACTTGAAGTATGAAGGGGATATCTCGAGCAAAAGGCCATCATCCATGGCCGTTGAGCATTAACTAATGGTCGCGCCGCTCTTCTGGCACATCAATCACTTCTTCTTCCCGGCGATACAGGCTGATCACCTTGAACAGCAGGCTCAGGCCGATACCCACGATGGTCGCCAGCGCCATGCCTTTCAGCTCTGCTGCGCCGATATGCACTTTGGCACCGCTCACCCCGATAATCAGGATCACCGAAGTCAGGATCAGGTTCTGCGCCTTGTTGTAATCCACCTTGGACTCAATCAGCACCCGGATACCCGAAGCGCCGATCACACCGTACAGCAGCAGAGAAACACCGCCCATCACCGGTACTGGCACCGCCTGGATCGCCGCCGCCAGCTTACCTACGCAAGAAAGCAGGATCGCTAGAATCGCCGCGCCGCCGATTACCCAGGTACTGTAAACCTTGGTGATCGCCATCACGCCAATGTTCTCACCATAGGTGGTGTTAGGCGTTGAGCCGAAGAAGCCGGAAATCACCGTCGAGATACCGTTGGCAAACATCGAACGATGTAAGCCGGGATCGCGCAACAGGTCTTTTTTGACAATATTCGCCGTCACCACCAAATGGCCAACGTGTTCAGCAATCACCACCAGCGCTGCGGGCAAAATGGTGAAAATAGCGAACCATTCAAAACGCGGCGTATAGAAGGTTGGCAGTGCAAACCAGTGCGCTTCACGGATGGGCGTCAGATCCACTACGCCCATCACGAACGACAGCGCATAACCCACCAGCACCCCGATCAGGATCGGGATAATCGCCAGGAAACCACGGAACAGGACCGAACCGAGCACGGTGACCCCCAGCGTCACCAGTGAAATCGTGATGGTGGTGCTGTCGGCTGAAGTGCCTTCGGCAGGTAACAAGCCAGCCATATTGGCCGCCACACCTGCCAGTTCCAAACCGATCACCGCCACGATGGCCCCCATCGCGGCGGGCGGGAAGATCACATCCAGCCAGCCGGTCCCAGCTTTTTTCACAATCAACGCCACCAGGCAAAACAGCACGCCGCACATGATAAAACCGCCGAGCGCCACTTCATAACCCAACGGCAACAGCAGCAATACCGGTGAAATAAACGCAAAGCTGGAGCCTAGATAGGCCGGGATCTTGCCTTTACAGATAAACAGATACAGCAGCGTCCCGATACCGTTGAACAGCAACACCGTCGCTGGGTTGATTTTGAATAAAATCGGCACCAAAACGGTCGCACCAAACATGGCGAACAGATGCTGGAAGCTGAGTGGAATGGTTTGGAGTAACGGCGGGCGTTCGCTGACGCCGATAGCACGACGGGTCATGTATTTTTTCCTCTGAACTATTATCAGTTGTGTTGGCTTGATTATAAATGCTCTATGGATTTCAAGTTGTAGCTTGAAAGACGACGAGCATTAAAAAGCCGACTCTCTGGTCGGCTTATTTAAATTATTTAGTCCCAAATATCTTATCGCCTGCATCACCCAGGCCAGGCACAATGTAGCCATTCTCATTGAGATACTTATCAATAGAAGCGGTATACAGCTCTACATCCGGGTGGGCTTTCTCCAGCGCTTTAACCCCTTCCGGGGCCGCAACCAACACCAGCACCTTGATACTGCTGCAACCCGCTTTCTTCAGCAAATCGATAGTCGCAATCATCGAGCCACCGGTAGCCAACATTGGGTCAACCACTAGCGCCATACGTTCTGAAATGTTGGAAACCAGCTTCTGGAAATAAGGCACCGGCTGCAGGGTTTCTTCATCACGGTAAAAACCCACTACGCTGATACGCGCACTGGGGACGTGCTCAAGTACCCCTTCCATCATGCCAAGCCCGGCACGCAGGATTGGCACCACGGTAATTTTTTTCCCTTTAATCTGTTCGACTTCAACCGGCCCACACCAGCCTTCAATAGTCACTTTTTCAGTCACCAGATCGGCGGTCGCTTCATAGGTCAACAAACTCCCCACTTCAGAAGCCAGCTCACGAAAGCGCTTGGTGCTGATGTCATGCTCACGCATCAGGCCAAGTTTGTGTTTAACCAGCGGGTGTTTCACCTCAACGATCTTCATCATTATTCTCCTATTAAGGCGGTTGACGGCCAAAAAAATCGCGGGATTATACCGTCTTTTACCGAGTGCGCCACTACCAATAGCCGTATCAAGATCAACAAAAGATCGATAATTATTATATACCCAATAAATCTCGGGCAGCGTTTTGGGGCAAGAGCATTAATCCTCAACCACTGGCTGGCCCCGTTCGCCAGAGTAATAGAAACCTCGAACGAAAAGTGGGAGCAAGCCAACACGGTTCTCGCAAACGTTTGCTTGCGCTGTTAGAATTGCCGCGCCTTATTCCGGAAACAACACCGGAAGCACAGTTTTCAAACCGCAAACCGTCGTGGGGATCGCGCAGTGACCGACAAAACCTCTCTCAGCTATAAAGACGCAGGTGTCGATATCGATGCTGGCAACGCATTGGTAGATCGCATCAAAGGTGTAGTTAAACAGACCCGCCGCCCGGAAGTAATGGGTGGCCTAGGCGGGTTTGGCGCCCTGTGTGCGTTGCCGCAGAAATACCGCGAACCAATACTGGTTTCTGGGACCGACGGCGTAGGCACCAAGCTGCGCCTGGCGATGGACCTGAAACGTCACGACACCATCGGTATCGATCTGGTTGCGATGTGTGTGAACGACCTGGTGGTTCAGGGTGCTGAACCGCTGTTCTTCCTTGATTATTATGCAACCGGCAAACTGGATGTAGACACTGCCACCAGCGTGATCAGCGGCATCGCCGAAGGTTGCAAGCAGTCTGGTTGTGCGCTGGTGGGGGGCGAAACCGCCGAAATGCCAGGTATGTACCACGGTGAGGATTATGACGTCGCCGGTTTCTGCGTGGGCGTGGTCGAGAAATCCGAGATCATCGACGGCAGCAAAGTGCAGCCGGGTGATGCTCTGATCGCCTTGGGTGCTTCCGGTCCGCATTCCAACGGTTATTCACTGGTGCGCAAGATCCTTGAAGTCAGTAATACCGATCCTACGACGACCCTGCTGGAAGGCAAACCGCTGGCAGATCATCTGCTTGCGCCGACCAAAATTTACGTCAAATCCGTGCTGGAGCTGATTGCCAAGGTTGAGGTGCATGCAATTGCTCACCTGACCGGTGGTGGCTTCTGGGAGAACATCCCGCGCGTGCTGCCAGAAGGTATGCAGGCGAACATTGATGAATCAAGCTGGCAGTGGCCAGCGATCTTCAATTGGCTGCAACAGGCCGGTAACGTCAGCCGCCACGAGATGTATCGCACCTTTAACTGCGGCGTGGGGATGGTGATTGCGCTGCCGGAAAGTGCGGTTGAAGAAGCTATCGCTTTGTTGACCGCTGCCGGTGAAAAAGCCTGGAAAATCGGTAAACTGACGGCTTCTTCTGACGAACAACAAGTGATTATTCAGTGATGAAAAAGATTGTGGTGTTGGTCTCTGGCCAGGGGAGCAATCTCCAGGCGTTGATTGACGCCTGCCAGCAAGGCCGGATTGCCGCCAATATTGTGGCGGTATTCAGCAACAAAGCCCAAGCTTATGGCCTGCAGCGTGCCGCAGACGCTGGCATTGCCGCCCATGCGCTGGATGCCAGCGCCTTTGCCGACCGTGAGGCGTTCGATGCGGCACTGGCTGCCGAAATCGATCAATACCAGCCCGATCTGGTGGTGCTGGCGGGTTATATGCGCATCCTCAGCAGCGCTTTTGTTCAGCACTATGCCGGGCGTATGCTGAACATCCATCCGTCACTGCTGCCGAAATATCCCGGCCTGCACACTCATAAGCAAGCGATCGACAACGGCGACAGCGAGCACGGTACTTCGGTGCATTTCGTTACCGAGCAACTCGACGGCGGCCCGGTGATCCTGCAAGCCAAAGTGCCTATTTTCCCCGGTGACGAGGAAGATGAGGTGATTGAACGCGTGCAGACGCAGGAACACCGTATTTACCCACTGGTGGTGAACTGGTTTATTGCCGGGCGGCTGGCAATGGGTGATAACGCGGCTTGGCTGGATGGGGAACGCCTGCCTGCGCAAGGCCATGCGGCAGACTAGCGCCTGCAATCTGAATACAGCCTAAACGGTGCCCTGAGTGGCACCGTTTTTTTTCGCCCTAATCTAATGCCCAGCATTATACTTTGCACATATTCATTATGTTGAGGAAAAGATATGCCAAGCACCACCAGCGTCAAATTACGCCCACTGGAACGGGACGATTTGACGTTCGTTCATCAGATGGATAACAACGCCAGCGTAATGCGCTACTGGTTTGAAGAACCGTATGAAGCCTTTGTCGAACTGTCCGATCTGTACGACAAACACATTCACGATCAGAGCGAACGGCGCTTTATTATCGAACACGAAGGGGCCAAAGTCGGTCTGGTTGAACTGGTGGAGATCGATCACATCCACCGCCGCGCCGAATTTCAGATCATTATTGATCCGGCCCATCAGGGCAAAGGCTACGCTGGCACCGCCGCCAAGCTGGCGATGGACTATGGTTTCTCCGTACTGAATCTGTATAAACTTTATTTGATCGTCGACAAAGAGAACCCGAAAGCGATTCACATTTACAGTAAATTAGGGTTCGAAGTGGAAGGTGAGCTGATCGACGAGTTCTTTGTTAACGGCGAATATCGCACCGTGCTGCGCATGTGTATCTTCCAACCGCAATATCTGGCGAAGTTCAAAACACCGCACCTAACGCCAAAGTAAGCATACAGGAGAGGGGTTAACAGCCCCCTCTCCGCAGTCTAGAGAAAAAGTCAGACCTGACCCAGATAATCCATTTTACCCAACTCAACGCCCTGATGGCGCAGAATGGCGTAAGCTGCCGTCAGATGGAAATAGAAATTCGGGATAGCGAAAGTCAGCAGGTAGCCCTCTGCCGTAAAGCTGAATTCCCGTGATTTACTCTGCAGCTTGATCGTGCGCCCATCGGCGTCAGCAAAATCACCAGCCTGGAAGCGTTGCAGATAAGCGATGGTTTTCTCAATACGCTGATGTAATTCAGCAAAGCTCGCCTCATTGTCTGGCATCGCTGGCACTTCCTGCCCGCTGAGCCTGGCGACCGCACCTTTCGCCGTATCACTGGTAATCTGCACCTGCCGTAACAGAGGGAACATATCCGGTGCTAAGCGCGCCTCCAGCAGCGTACTTTCGGCTAGCTGTTTTTCATGCAGAAACTGCTCCGCCTTCTTTAAGATCGATGACAGGTTCTGTAAACCACGGATGAACTGTGCAGGGGAATGGGCATAAATTGACAATGACATAACATCTCCTTATTTTAGCAACGAGTTTCCGCATGAATCTTACGCCTTCCACCACCTTAATGTTGCAAAGTTGTTTAGCAATTCATGCCAATAAAATAATATATAACTATATCAGTCGGTTATTGAGTTACGGTTGAAACCACAACTGAAAGTCAGCATTCTTAGAAATTCTGATTAACAAACCGCATGATGATTTAATGCTCATTGTTAGGTATCATTCCGGCCACTACCTATAGCCCCAACGGAAACGGTGACTGCGGGCAGGTAACACCATTCCCCGTCCTCTGCTGCAAACGGAATTCAATCGGCCTGAGAAACATGCGTAAATACAATTTATTATGGTGTATCTGGGTGTTATGGGCTTTACTCATAATGCTTTGGCTGACAGGGCTCGGCACCAACGGAACAAACCTGAACCGACCGCTACTCGCAACGTTATTCGTTATGCTGTTGGTAACTATCGCGTTTATCTACAAAATACCAAGGATGAATAAAATGCTGTCATTCAATAAACAGAAAAAATCTGCTAGTGAGTCAAAATCACCTGAGGTGATTGATTCACCAACATCACCGACGGCACCTCAGCCTGAGTTGGTAGCCCCTAGTGATGTTGCCGATGCCATCAAACCGATCCGCGCCAAGAAAGACACCTTTGTCTCTAATGGGGCTCAGTTTACCGGGGTGATCGAAGGCGACGGCAATATCATCATCGAAGGCCAGGTTGAAGGTAACATCATCTGTATGCACATGGTACGCATCGAAAATAGCGGCAGCGTCAAAGGTGAAATCCGCGCGCAGCAGATCATGATTAACGGTTCGGTGGAAGGCCGGTGCTATGCTGAATCGCTGTCAATTCAGCCCAAAGGCAGCGTGCGTGGGGATATTTTTGCTGACGAAATCTCGATCGAGAAAGGCGGCGTGTTTATCGGCCAGTCGCAACTGATGCAGAAGGCTCAACCCGCAGCCCCCGCAAAAATCACGCCGTTGAAAACCGCTCTTAGCTCCGCTGAACCCGAAAACCAGCCGGAACCATCAAACAAGCAAAACAAATAAACCGCATCAACCATATCGGCCAGTGATGTAATCTTCCGTACGGCGCTGGCTCGGTGAGGTAAAAATACCATCGGTATGGTTATATTCCACCAGTCGTCCCTGGTGGATAAATGCCGTATAGTCCGAGACCCGCGCCGCCTGCTGCATATTGTGCGTTACCAATACCACGCTGTAGCGCTGTTTCAGGGCCGCAATAAGCTCCTCGATGGTGAGCGTTGAGATGGGATCCAACGCCGAGGTCGGTTCATCCAGCAAGAGCACTTCAGGTTCAATCGCGATCGCACGGGCAATCACTAGGCGTTGTTGCTGGCCGCTGGACAAGCGGAACGCATTCTCGCGCAAGCGATCTTTCACCTCATGCCACAAGGCTGCTGCGCGCAAGGAACGCTCTACGGCCTCGTCCAAAATACGCCGCTCGCGGATCCCTTGCAGCCGCAGGCCGTAAACCACATTTTCGTAGATGGATTTCGGGAACGGATTTGGCCGCTGAAACACCATACCAACGCGCCGCCGCAATGCGGCCACCTCAACCTGGGGGCCGGAAATGATTTCGCCGTTGAGCCGCAGCTCACCGTTGATGCGGCAATCGTCGACCAGATCGTTCATACGGTTAAAACAGCGCAGCAGCGTTGACTTCCCGCAGCCAGAAGGCCCAATCAGTGCCGTGACGCGGTGTTTCGGAATACGCAGGGAGATATCGTGCAATACCTGCTTTGCACCGTAAAACAGATTCAGGCCGTTTACCGACAGTGCAGTCTCCTCATCCGCAAGATGCTGAACATCCAGCAGGGGTAAACTGTCTGGCATCATCAAACCCATGGTGTACTCCCCAAAACGTCATCCTCTTTCGCTCTGTAACAGCAGACTATTGCGACCCTATCTTATAACGCTCCCGCAGCGAATGGCGGATCCCCATCGCTGCCAGATTAAGCCCCACCACAATCAACACCAACAGGAACGCCGTCGCAAATACCAACGGCCTGGCCGCCTCTGCGCTCGGGCTCTGAAATGCCATGTCGTAGATCTGAAAACTCAAGTGCATGAATTTCCGTTCTAAATGCAGATACGGGAAAATATCATCCACCGGCAGCACCGGCACCGACTTCACGACGCCAACCAGCATCAACGGTGCCGTTTCCCCCGCCGCACGCGCTACGGCCAGGATCAAGCCGGTCATCATCGCCGGAGCCGCCATCGGCAACACAATATGCCACAGCGTTTCTGCACGCGTAGCCCCCAATGCCAGCGATCCTTGGCGCAAGGTGGCCGGAATGCGCGACAGCCCTTCTTCAGTCGCCACAATCACCACCGGCAAGGTTAGCAGGGCCAGCGTCAACGCCGCCCATAACACGCCGGGCGTGCCAAAGGTCGGATTGGGCAGCGATTCGGGGTAAAACAGTTGATCGAGAGTGCCGCCAATCATATACACAAAAAAGCCAAGGCCAAACACGCCATACACGATCGAAGGCACACCAGCCAGATTGACCACAGAGATACGGATCAAGCGCGTCAGCAGGTTATTCCCCGCATACTCATGCAGATAGAGCGCAGCGATAACGCCAAATGGCATTACCACGATCGACATCAGGATAACCATCAGCACGGTGCCGAAAATCGCCGGGAACACGCCCCCTTCAGTGTTAGCCTCGCGCGGGCTGTCGGTCAAAAACTTGTGTACCTGAACGGCCCAATGTAGCAGTTTTTGCCCGCTTCCCATGGCATTCGGATACCAGGCATCGCGCACCTGGCTGAGCGGGATAGTATGAACTTGCCCGTGCATATCGCGTAATAACAAAGCGTCACGCTCCAGATCGCGATTCAGCCACTCCAGTTTATCGGCCAGTTGCCGATATTGACGCTGTAATTCCAACCTCTCAGCGCGGATAGAGGCCTGTAGCCGTTCGTCCAGTTTATTATCACGCAACAGGCTTTTTTCGTGCAGGCGCAGGTTTTCAAATTGCTGATTGATACGCGCCATATCACGGGATTGAATGTGGTGCGCCTGACGGGCAAGAGCAGCAATCTGTGGCAAGCGCTGTAACAACGCCTGGCTGAGATCGCTCCCGGTCAATGGCTGGCCGTCTTCCAGCATCCCGGCCAGATAGCCGTAGGCGGTGCCATTAGTATTGCGCTCCAGTACCAGTAAATCCGCTGGGGTGGTTCGCTGGCGAACGTCGCTGGCCAGCAGAGTGCGGAAATCCTGCCCTTCAATTTCACGGTTACCCACTTTGATCAGATAACGGGTAAAGCTTTGCGCCTCGCCTTTGGGCGGCACGACGCCGGAATCTTGCAACTGGCGGCGCGACAGCGTTTGTTGTTGATAAAGCTCACCAATCACCATCACCGATCCTGCGGCAGTTTGATTCAGTTCAAACAGGTAAACCGGGCTGGGCCAGAAATAGCGCATCCCCTGCCCGGCCAACAGCAGCAAAATACCGATCAGCGCCAGCAGGCTGACCGCGACCGACGCGGCAGTCAACCAAATCCAGGGAGAACCGCTGCCAATCCACTTTCTCATGGCGTCTCCTGATTCAGCGTATAGCGCTTGCGCAGGCGCAAACGCACCGCTTCAGCCAGCGTGTTAAACATAAAGGTAAAGATGAACAACACCAGCGCAGTCAGGAACAGCACGCGGTAATGGCTGCCACCGACCACCGCCTCCGGCATTTCAATGGCGATATTGGCGGCCAGAGCGCGCAACCCCTGGAACAGGCTACCATCAATAATCGACGTATTGCCGGTGGCCATCAGTACGATCATGGTTTCCCCGACCGCCCGGCCAAAACCAATCATCAGGGCTGAAAATATCCCGGCGCTGGCAGAAGGCAACACAACGCCAACCACGGTTTGCCACTGGGTCGCCCCCAACGCCAGCGAACCACGGCTGAGTGCGGTCGGCACGCTGAACAGAGCGTCTTCGGCCAGCGAGAAAATAATCGGCACCAACGCAAACCCCATCGCCACGCCGACCACTAGCGTATTGCGCTGATCGTAACCCTCACCCAACCGATAGTGCAGCGGTTCACCAAACAGTTGCAGCTCCAGCCGAGGCCCGATGGCGAACGCCAGCCAGACGGTCAGCACCACCAGCGGCAACAGCAACAGTAAATCCAGCCCCGGGGCCAAGCGGCGCGGTGCAAACTGGTTAACCAGCCAGCCGCACAACAGCACCACAATCGCCAACAGCAACGGCAACGCGATCACCGCCAGCAGGTAAGTTTCCATCAGCGGGGCCAACCAGATACCGGCCACCAGCCCAATCACCACCGTTGGTAACGCCCCCATCACTTCCATCGCCGGTTTCACCACGCGCCGTAATCCAGCCGACATAAAGCAGGCGGTATAAATCGCTCCGGCCAGTGCCAGTGGCACGGCAAACAACATGGAATAGCCTGCGGCCTTAAAAGTGCCGAAGATCACCGGGATCAGGCTGAATTTGGCCTGATAGCTATCTTCCCCCGACGTGGACTGCCAAACATAAGCCGGTTCCGGGTAGTTTTCATACCACACCTTCTGCCACAGCGAACGCCAGGTGACGTCGGGATAAGGATTATCCACAGCGTAATGCTGCCAACCCTGGGCGGTTTCCAGCAGCAGGCCATCGCCACGCGGGGCAAATGCCATCTGCTGCACCTCACCATGCACGCGGGTATTCAACAAGGGTTGCGGCTGAATAGTGGAAAATAACGCGAATGCGCCCCCCGGTTGCCATGAGGCAAACACCCGGCGATAGGGTTCGGTCACCAGTAATTCATCTGGCAATACCCGGTGTGCAAATTGCTGTATTGGCGTCAACTGGCGTTGCTGATGGTGTTCTACCGTGAACCATTCACGCAGGCTGCCATCCGCCGCACGGATTAATAGCGCATTACCACCGGGTAAAGTTGTCAGCTGATAAGGTGGAAATTCACCCAGAGTGCGCGTCTCCCGCAAAGATAACTGCGCGCCGTCGATCTGGTAACGGGCCAGTTGATTCCCACTGAGTAGATAAAGTTGGCGGCCATCTGGCGTCAGCAACAGTTGCTGTGCGGCGGCTTTCAGTTGCACCTGCGTCTGCTGCGCTGGCGCGGAAGGGCTGAAACGGCCAAACAATAAACGATGATCGTCAGTCACCGCTGCCAGCAGGGTGGCTCCCGCGCGCGTTGAGGCCAGCGCCAGCAGCGCCAACGGTTTCCCTTGGGGATCGAATGCCAGCGGTTGCTGGCCTAGCGGAAAGTGCCATTGCGGTGGTTCACTGGCAAAATCAGCCTGAACCACCGCCACGCGACCATCGGCTTGGGCCAGCGCAAACAGATCGCGCTCACCAGCAGCCCGCGCCAACAGCAGCGGTTTACTCAGCAAAGTGTGTTGCGCTAAAAGTTGCCCTGCGCTGTCATAGCCTTGCGCTACCAGGCGATAAAAACGGCCTTCACCCTGTTGATCGATGCGGTAACCGATACGCTGCTGTACATCCATACCGATCGCCCAGGCTGGGGAGGCATTAACAATCGGCAATGGGCGTGCAGCCCCGAGCGAAACCGGTTTAAACAATGGCAATACCGAAAGCAGCAGATAAACGAAAATCAGCAGCAACGTCATCAGCACCAGCAATCCGCTAACGGTGACAGCCCCTTGCACGCCGCGATCGGCCAGCGCCCGCCAACGATCGCGGGGAGGTTGATTGACCTTTGTCTGTGCCATGTCTTTCGCTGTCGGCTCCATGTGCTGGCTGATGTCCTAAGATAACCGCGCATCTTATGTCAGTTTTATGATGTTTGCATGCCAAAACTTCCGCGTATTATCTCTCGGTTTCCCCCTCTGGCCGATCTCCGACCTTGGCAAAAATGCGGGTGCCATGCCCGCAGATATGTTGGACATTCCCGCAATTCTCTCGCCATAATAAATAAGACACTGGGCGGTGTCCCGAGTCCTTTTCTAAAATTGAACTGGAGTGGCAATGGGTCAGGAAAAGCTCTACATCGACAAAGAATTAAGCTGGTTATCCTTTAATGAACGTGTATTACAGGAAGCGGCAGATAAGAGTAATCCCCTGATTGAACGCATGCGGTTTCTGGGCATTTACTCCAATAATCTTGACGAGTTTTATAAAGTCCGTTTCGCCGATCTGAAAAGGCGCATCTTAATCAGCGAAGAACAGGGCCTGGGCGGTATGCCGCGTCATTTGCTGAAAAAGATCCAGGCCAAGGTGTTAAAAACCGATCAGGAATTCGACGGCCTGTACAACGATCTGCTGCTGGAAATGGCGCGTAATCAAATTTTCTTGATCAACGAGCGTCAGGTGTCTGAAAACCAGCAGATCTGGCTGCGGCAATATTTTAAGCAGCACCTGCGGCCTCACATCACGCCCATCCTCATCAATCATGACACCAATCTGGTGCAGTTCCTGAAAGATGACTACACCTATCTGGCGGTGGAGATTATCCGTGGTACGCGCAGCGACTATGCGCTGCTGGAGATCCCGTCCGACAAAGTGCCACGCTTCGTCAATCTGCCACCGGAAGCACCGCGCCGCCGCAAGCCAATGATTCTGCTGGATAACATTCTGCGTTACTGCCTGGATGATATCTTCAAAGGCTTCTTCGATTACGACGCGCTCAACGCCTATTCGATGAAAATGACCCGCGATGCGGAATACGATCTGGTCACCGAAATGGAATCCAGCCTGCTGGAACTGATGTCTTCCAGCCTGAAACAGCGCCTGACTGCCGAACCGGTGCGCTTTGTTTATCAGCGCGATATGCCCAACGAAATGGTGGAATTGCTGCGCAACAAGCTGGGGATTTCCAATTACGATTCGGTCATTGCCGGTGGCCGTTACCACAATTTCAAAGACTTCATCAGTTTCCCTAACGTCGGTAAAGCCAATCTGGTCAACCGACCGCTGCCGCGCCTGCGCCATATCTGGTTTGATAAATTCCGCAACGGCTTCGACGCCATCCGCGAGCAAGACGTTTTGCTTTACTACCCATACCACACCTTCGAACACGTCTTGGAGCTGCTGCGCCAGGCATCGTTCGATCCCAGCGTGCTGGCGATAAAAATCAACATTTACCGGGTAGCGAAAGACTCACGCATCATTGAGTCGATGATTCATGCGGCGCACAACGGCAAGAAAGTCACCGTGGTGGTCGAGTTGCAGGCGCGCTTTGATGAAGAGGCCAATATCCACTGGGCCAAGCGGCTGACAGAGGCGGGCGTCCACGTTATTTTCTCTGCCCCCGGGCTGAAAATCCACGCCAAACTGTTCCTGATCTCGCGCCGTGAAGGCGATGACATTGTACGCTATGCTCATATAGGCACCGGTAACTTTAACGAGAAAACCGCGCGTATTTACACCGACTACTCGTTGCTGACCGCCGACTCACGCATCACCAACGAAGTGCGCCGGGTCTTCAACTTTATCGAAAACCCATACCGGCCAGTCACTTTCGACCATCTGATGGTGTCACCGCAGAACTCACGCCGGATGCTGTATGACCTGATCGACCGCGAAATCGTCAACGCTCAGGCCGGAGAAAACGCCGGTATTATGTTGAAAATAAATAATTTGGTGGATAAGGGGCTGATAGATCGGTTATATACCGCCTCCACGGCGGGAGTGAAGATCCGCCTGCTGGTGCGTGGCATGTGCGCGTTGATCCCCAATTTGCCGGGTATCAGCGACAACATTCAGGTCACCAGCATCGTAGACCGCTATCTGGAACACGATCGAGTCTATGTTTTCGAAAACAAAGGTGACAAACGGGTTTATCTCTCATCCGCTGACTGGATGACCCGCAATATAGATTACCGCATCGAGGTGGCAGTATCGTTGCTGGATCCAACGCTGAAACAGCGCGTTCTGGATATTCTGGAGATCCTGTTCAGCGATACGGTCAAAGCTCGCTACATCGATAAAGAACTGAGCAACCAGTACGTGCCACGCGGTAACCGCCGTAAAGTACGCGCCCAGGTGGCTATTTATGAGTATTTAAAAGCTCTGGAACAACCAGCAAAGTAGGCCAGCAACTATGCCGCTAGAAAACACCGTAACCAACAAACCGCAGGAAATCGCTGCCATCGACCTGGGTTCGAACAGCTTCCACATGGTGATCGCTCGGGTCGTGAACGGCGCATTACAGGTATTAGGCCGTTTAAAACAGCGCGTCCACCTTGCCGACGGATTGGACTGCAATAACGTACTCAGCGAAGAGGCCATCGAGCGGGGCTTGGCCTGCCTGGCGCTGTTTGCCGAGCGGTTGCAAGGGTTCCCGGCAGATAACGTCACTATTGTAGGGACACATACCCTACGCCAGGCGGTGAATGCCGAAGTGTTCCTGAAACGGGCCACCAAAGTGATCCCTTACCCCATCGAGATCATCTCTGGTCAGGAAGAGGCGCGTCTGATCTTTATGGGTGTAGAACACACTCAGCCAGAAAAAGGCCGCAAACTGGTGATCGACATTGGCGGCGGTTCTACCGAGCTGGTGATTGGTGAAGATTTCGAACCGCTGCTGGCAGAAAGCCGCCGCATGGGGTGTGTCAGCTTCGCACAACAGTTTTTCCCTGAAGGGGAAATCAATAAAACCAACTTCAAGCGGGCACGGCTGGCCGCAGCGCAAAAACTGGAAACCCTGGCTTGGCAATATCGCATTCAGGGCTGGCAGTATGCACTGGGTGCCTCGGGCACCATCAAGGCCGCGCATGAAGTGTTGGTGGCCATGGGCGAGAAAGACGGCCTGCTCACGCTGGAACGCCTGGATATGCTGGTTGAGCAGGTTTTACAGTTTAAAAACTTCAGCACCTTAAGCCTGCCGGGGCTGACAGAAGATCGCCAGTCGGTCTTCGTTCCGGGGCTGGCCATTCTGTGCGGCGTGTTCGATGCGCTCGCCATCCGCGATCTGCGTCTTTCCGACGGTGCGCTGCGTGAAGGCGTGCTGTATGAAATGGAGGGCCGCTTCCGCCATCAGGATATTCGCAGCCGCACGGCAAAAAGCCTGGCGGATCACTACAACATCGATCGTGAGCAGGCCAAACGCGTTCTGGACACCACAGAACTGCTGTATGCCCAATGGATGGCGCAGAATACCAAACTGGTGCAGCCGCAGTTGGAAGCCTTGCTGAAATGGGCTGCCATGCTGCATGAAGTTGGGTTGAGCATCAATCACAGCGGCATGCACCGCCATTCCGCTTATATCCTGCAAAACTCCAACTTGCCCGGTTTTAATCAGGAGCAACAATGGTTATTGGCGGCACTGGTGCGTTTCCACCGCAAAGCAATCAAGCTTGAAGAGCTGCCACGGCTGAATCTGTTCAAGAAAAAATACTATCTGCCGCTGATTCAACTGCTGCGTTTGAGCACGCTGCTTAACAACCAGCGCCAATCGACCACCACGCCGGAAACGTTACGCCTGGTGACCGATGATAACCATTGGACGCTGCGTTTCCCTGCCGGTTATCTGACACAGAACAACCTGGTGCAACTGGATTTTGAACGTGAACAGGCTTACTGGAATGACGTCGTTGGCTGGAAGCTGATGATTGAAGAAGAAAGCGAGCAGAGCGAACAGATCCCTGCCTGATAGAGCCCTCTCGCCCTCCTTACCGAGGGCGAGAGGGTTAGGCTAGACCTCGGGCTCGTTCGGTTGCTGTACTAACGACGCCAGCAACTGTGGCTTACCGATAAAATAGCCCTGCATATAATCCACCCCCAGGCTCTTCAACGCATCGCGCTGTGCTTCTGTTTCTACATATTCCGCCACAATCGATAACCGCTGCATCAGCGCGACTTTGCAGATCGACGAAATAATCTGGTAATCCACTTTGCTCGTCAGCATATCGCGCACAAAGTTGCCGTCGATCTTCAGCGTATCCACGTCTAACTCTTTCAAGCGAGCGTAAGTGGCGTAGCCCGTACCGAAATCATCCAAGGCAATGCGGCACCCCATTTGGCGCAGCTCTTTCAGCGAGTTCTTGGCGTATTTAACATCCTGCACCAGATGAGATTCCGTCACTTCCAACACCAGTTGATACGGCTCAATCTGGTTCTGCCGTAACGCATCGAACACATCCTGGCACAGGCTGGGGCGGCACAGCGAAGAAGGTGAAAGGTTCACGGCAAAACGCGCGCTGGGTAAAGCCTCACGGTTTTGTGCCATAAACTGCAGCGTATGGCGCAATACCCACAGATCCAACTGATAGGCCAGGCCAAACTCATGAACCACCGGCATAAATTCGTTCGGTGGCACAATATTGTCATCGTCATCCAGCATCCGCAGCAGCACTTCGTGATAGGTATCGCCACGCACGCCAACAATCGGTTGAGCCATCAGCACAAAACTGTCGTTATCCAGTGAACGCTGCACCCAGTGCAGCAAAGCGACCTTACGCTTAATCTCATCCTGCGCAACATGGTGATCGTTCTGGATGTTCTCTGGCCGGCCACTGGTCAGCGACATTTCCGCCAGCGAGCTCAATTCCCCCAGCAGCAAATGCAAATGCGCCACTTCTGAATATACGCCGCAATAGCTGATGCCCAACGGCGGATGAATCGGCAAACCGTTCCACACCAGCCGGAACTTCTCCAGCGTACTTTGGATAATGGCAACCTTGTCTTCAGCGTTCGAACCGTTCAGCCGCAGCACCAGATCGTACCCTGGCAGATGATAGACATCCTCACCCTCTTCCAGTACCGTCCGCAGCGTACCCGCCAACTTCTGTTTGAAGCGGATCCGCAGTTGCATACCGTAATTTCGGCTGAGCAGGTCCAGCTCGGCAATACGCAAAAAGCAGAGGGTAGAACGCGGCGTTTTCGCCAAATCGCGCTTCAGTGCCCGCAGGTTGGGCAAACCGATGACCGGATCTTTCAACGAGGCGCTCTGGGCCTTGGCATGATCCATCCGCTGACGGGTATGTACCGCTGAAGTCAGCAGAATACTGAGCGTAAACGCCAGCATCATGGAGGAGATCATGGTCAGGTTGTGTAACAGATTGCTCCACTGCACATAACCTGGGTAGTTAAAGAACAGCACTATCAAGGTGGTGGCCCAGATAATGCCATTAAACTGGTAACCAAAGCGCATGGCGCTGTACAACATCACCGGGATCAGCAACGTCAGGCTGTAATCCGGCACCTGCAAATAATTGGTGTCCGCAGTGTGATAAGACAGAACAAATACCAACAGACTTAACACAGCAAACCACAGTTGCAGTTCGCTGCTTTTAACCCCTGGCGCAATCTCCCGGCGTATTCGCCCCCACAATACCTTGGCAAATCGGGGTTTTTTCAAAATCCGCAAGACAAAATAGAACAGTTGCATCGACGAGAGGCAACCGATCAGCACCGCCTGGAAATTAACCAGCGTATGCAGATTGATCCCGTTACCCGGCATCATTCCGAGCTCATCAGGCAACAGATCAAGGCCGATAAGGAGTTTCAGGCCAAACACAAACAGCGCGGATGGGAGCATGACCAGCCAGATCAATCGGTACTTGCTGAGCTTCAGTTCCGAAAAGCCCACACACCAGAAGCGCTGAGACAGTGAACGGTAGCCCCACCAGCAAATCCCCAGGCACACCATGTAGAGCAGGGTCATGATGATCGTAATATCAAACCCTGAACGACCGGAATAGCGGATAAAAATTGCCAGAGTGATCCCAGGCAGAGCACGCCAGTCATAGACCATCAGCAGAGAAAAGCAGGCCGCCAAAGGTAAATAGACCAGATAGACCTTACCTTCAGGCAGCATAAGACGCGGCGATAACCAACCGGCAATAGGCAACATCAGCAGGCTCAGCACAATCGGCTGCCCCCACCAATGGTCGCGTAACTGATTCCAGAATTTCAACATACCCATCAAGACACTGTATCCGCCAATGCGTGACTCATATCACCGTTTAAGCATAATTTAAATCGCAGAGAAGAGTTAGATCCTATCCCGCATAACCCTGCATGAAGACACGCTCGACCAACGTCAAGAATGGCTGCTTATTCTCTACTTTTTCATCGCTCAAGATTTGACCACGAACAATTAATCGGGAAAAGACAAATAAAAAATCACGAAGATTCTTAACCGATGATAATAACCTATTAAGACGCAACAAAAAATCAAACGGTATGTCAACAGAGGTGAAATATCCAACACCTTGCCCGCATACCTTCAAAACTCTTACTTAGTTTTCAATGCTATGCTCTATCTTGTAAGGGGAGCCGTAAAAGAAGCGCATCAACCCAATCTGGGTTAAGGAATACCATGTCCACCGCAACACATAATGTAAAAAAGGTCGCAGAGCATCGTCAGCGCATTCTGAACTTACTGTTACATAACAAACCTTTGGTTGACGGCATTCTCGGTCGCCCAGGTGATGAGAAAGAACTCGGCAGAAACGAACTTTTAAATCATACCGCCGAGATTACCCAGCTACTGAAAGATATGCACGCCGCCGATCTGGCTGATCTGCTGGAGGCCCTGCCACAAGACCAGCGCCTGGCGCTGTGGCGGTTGGTCGATAACGCTAAACGTGGCCAAACGCTGGTAGAAGTGGCAGAACCGGTTTGGGATAGCCTGATCGAAGAGATGAGCGATAAAGATCTGCTCAAAGCGATCAAAACGCTGGATGTCGATGAACAGGCCTATCTGGCACAGTATTTGCCGCGTAACCTGATGGGCCGCCTGCTTACCTCGCTAGAACCCCATGAACGCACACAGGTGCGGGAAATGGTGCACTACGGCAAAGATACCGTTGGCTGGATGATGGATTTCGAACTGGTGACGGTACGGCCAGACATTTCACTTGGCACCGTCCACCGTTTTTTACGCCAGCGCAAAACCATCCCGGACGCCACCGATAAACTGTTCGTCACCGACCGTAAAAATACGCTGTTGGGGGAATTACCCCTCACGGCGGTGTTGCTCAACGATCCGCACATGCTGGTTTCCCAGTTGATGGACAGCGATCCCACCACGTTCGAACCCGAAGATAAAGCCGAAGCTGCCGCCAGTGCTTTCGAACGTTATGACCTGATCAGCGCCCCGGTGGTCGATGCCAAAGGCAAACTGATGGGGCGTTTGACCATTGAAGAGATCGTTGACGTGGTCAACGAAGAAAGCGATACCACCCTGCGCCGCATGGGGGGCTTGAGCCCGGATGAAGACGTGTTCGCCCCGGTTGGCAAAGCGGTAAAAACCCGCTGGGCCTGGCTGGCAATCAACCTGTGCACCGCCTTTATTGCTTCACGCGTCATTGGCCTGTTCGAACACACCATTTCACAACTGGTGGCGCTGGCAGCGCTGATGCCCATCGTCGCCGGGATCGGTGGCAATACCGGTAATCAGACGATTACCATGATCGTGCGCGCGCTGGCGCTGCACCAGATTGAGGTCGGCAATATTTCACGCTTATTGCTCAGAGAGCTGGGCGTCGCGGTAATCAACGGCATTGTCTGGGGAGGAATCATGGGAGTGATCACTTACCTGCTGTATGGCGATCTCGCCATGGGCGGCGTGATGACGCTGGCGATGCTCCTGAACCTGCTGGTCGCCGCACTGATGGGGGTCGTGATCCCGATGACCATGCTGAAGTTGGGGCGCGATCCTGCCGTGGGCTCCAGCGTACTGATCACCGCCTTGACCGATACCGGGGGATTCTTTATTTTCCTTGGATTAGCCACGATTTTCCTGCTGTAACGTTGAGCGGCCAGTGCCCCTCTTTAAACACCTGTCTCTTGTTCACATCTTGAGGGTTATTATGGGATATGTGTTGATTTCGGTCGCTACACCTTTCGTGTTTATTCACTAACGCCGTGAACGCGACCGAGTTGGGGGCTCAAGAGCCAGCCCCCAACACCCCGGCCCTGGCCATATCAGGCGGTGGGCTTCGCCCACTTCCCTCACTTCGCCACCGCGCATTAAGGCCGGCTACGACAGTCGTCCCTGACTGTCTCGCCTGAACGCGCCGTCCGTGGCGCGTTCGCCTATGCGCCGTGTCTCCGTTCGGCGCCTTCAATGGCCTCAACACCCGTGCTCATCTCACCGATAAGAATGCCTGAACTGCTGTTATCAATTCCCTTGTAAAAGTTGCCCGGTGGTTACAGATTCAGGGGTTGACGTTGCGCGCATCATGGCCTGCTGAGCAAGACCGCGTTGCCAGGGGCAACCGGCCATGGAGGGCCGGTTGAGGCGAGACAAACAGGGACGTTTGTCGTAGCCGACCCGCCCGGCAACGGGGGCGCGGCGAAGGCACCCGCGTAGCGGGCAGGCCATGTTAAGCGTGGGCGGGGTGCAGGGCCCCGCCTTGGGCCCTGCAATTGCCGTTCACTGTGGGGCATGGGATTGGATTCTGTTTACGGCAATTCTCATTACACCTGGCTGACATAGACAAGCACGTTGTGTATAAGAGACAGCTTTAAACACACTGGGTTTACACCTTAATATCGCTCATTCAATAGGCATTCGTCATACACTGTACTAATCTCTTGTTAGTAAAATTGCCCACTTTAAACGGTCGTTATTTTTGCTTGTGCCCGCTAGCACAGTAAGGTTACTTATGGACATCAGCGCAGCGAATCACCCCACGCCGTCAGGAAACTCTTTACTGATGCACTCGCTGTTAATGTCAGTAATGATCTTTCTGCTGGCTTACCTTTGCCTGACGCTCTCGACCGAATCCAGCAGTTTTACCCCGCTGTGGTTCCCCACTGCCGCGATTATTATCTTGCTGTACCGGTATCGTCCGCAGTATTGGCTACTGCCACTGTTGCTCTCTGGAGTCAGCATCTGTACTGCCAATATCATTCTGTTTGGTCTGAGTTGGATCCCGTTCAAACTGACGCTGATGAATCTGCTGGAAGCGGTGGTCAGTGCACTGCTGTTGCAGCACGTCCTGCAACCCACAGATCCGCTTGACAGCCTGGCAAGCTGGCTGAAGTTTGTTACTTGTGCCGTAATCTTTACCCCGATGTTCAGCGCTCTGTTAGCGGTGTCCTGGGTTCCCCAACTCGGCCAATCCTTCTGGCAAGCGGCCAGCACCTGGTTTATTTCTGAAGCCATTGGCGTACTGGCGTTGACCCCCATCGGGCTGGTGTATCGCCGTTCGATGCTGAAAGAGCTGAATCTGGCAAAACTGCTACTGATACTAATAGCCATTCTCTTTTTCAGCTATCTGGTGCTGGTCAACCTACCTTATCCGTTTGCTTTCGTTACGTTGCCGCTTTTGTGGGCCGCGATTAGCCTATCCCGGCTTAAAACCTTCATTATCTGCTTTGCCACTACGTTGATGATTACCGTAGCCATCTCACTGGGGCTGTTACATTTTTCAGCTCACAGACCATTTTTAGGCGACGTCGAAATCTATCTGCCACTCATCCTGATTCTGATCCCCGCCCATTCCATGTCAATGGTGATGCACGCCTTCCGGGTGGAGAAAAAACGTATCATTGAGAGTGAAACCCGCTTTCGCAATGCACTGGAGTATTCCGCTATCGGCATGGCGTTGGTATCCCCGGAGGGGAAATGGCTGCAGGTCAACCAAGCGCTGTGCAAACTGCTGCATTACCCGCCAGAAACCCTGTGGCACCTGACCTTTCAGGAAATTACCCATCCAGACGATTTGAATGCCGATCTGACACAGTTGCAGGAACTGCTGGCAGGCAACATCAGCAGCTATACCATGGAAAAACGCTTTATCCGCAGCGATGGTGAAAGCGTCTGGACGCTGTTGGCAGTTTCACTGGTCCGCGATCCCCACGGTCAGCCGCTGTATTTTATCTCCCAAGTGGAGGACATCAACGAGCTGAAGCTGGCAGAAGCTGAGAATCGCCTCCTGATAGAACGCATTACGCTGGCCAATCGGGCAGGGGGGATCGGCGTGTGGGAATGGATGGTCAACGAACAGCAGCTCATCTGGGACAAACGTATGTTTGAGCTGTACGATTTCCCGCTGGATCAAATACCGACCCCACAGCTCTGGCGTTCACTGTTGCTGCCAGAAGATCTGCCGCGTATCAATCAATTGATCGCCCAGGTCATGGAGCACCCACAGCTATTTGTGACTGAGTTTCGCATCCTGACCCGCCAAGGGAAACTGCGTTATATTCGCGGGCAAGGCAACCTGCTGCTTGACGAACATGGCAAGCCACAGCGCCTGCTTGGCACCAATATTGATGTGACCGAAGTTATTACGCTGACCAAATCGCTGCATGAGGAAAAGGAACGCCTGCACATCACCCTGGATGCCATCGGTGAAGGAGTTATCTCCACCGACAGCGAAATGTGCATCACTTTTATGAACCCGGTCGCCGAACAGATGTCCGGTTGGTCACTGGAGCTGGCGCAGGGTATGCCGATCGATAGCGTAATTCGCATCACCAACGGCAGAAACGGCCCGATAGTGGAAAACCCGGTGCAATTGTGTCTGCAGGAAGAGACAACCTTGCCTCCAGACTATGCGCTGGTGCTGCACAGCCGCGATAGCCGCCGCTTCGACATACAAATCTCCGTTTCGCCGCTGAAAACCGTTGAAGGTGCAGTGATGGGCGCAGTAATAGTGTTGCTTGACGTCAGCGCCTCACGGGAATTGATGAAAAAGCTGAGTTATAGCGCCTCGCACGATGCCTTGACCAATCTGCAGAATCGCACCAGTTTTGAAAAGCAGCTGCAAGATGCGATCGCCAGCGTGGCCGATAACGATCAACAACACTCATTGGTGTTCCTCGATCTCGATCGGTTCAAAGCGGTTAACGACACCGCCGGGCACGCGGCAGGCGACGCTTTGCTGAAGGAGATCAGCCAGCTTATGCAGCGCCAGCTTCGCAACCATGACAGCCTGGCACGCCTGGGCGGTGACGAATTTGGCCTGATCCTGTTCGACTGCCCACAAGAACAGGCAAAAACGCGGATGCAACAGATCGTGTCGCTGATCGGGGAATACCCGTTCTACTGGGAGAGCAAACTCTACCACGTCGGTGCCAGCGCCGGGATCACCAGCATTAATGCCAGCAGTGGCAAAAGCACAGAGTTGCTGGCACAGGCTGATCTTGCCTGTTACACCGCCAAACATCGTGGTCGTGGGCAGGTTTATACCTATGAAGCCCGGCAGGAGCCACCGATAGAGCGCCAGCATGAACTGCTGACGCGGCAGCAAGTGGTCAACATCATCAATCAGCAGCAGTTGCAACTGTACGTCAAGGCCGTATCCCCGCCCAATGCGCCGCAGGCGATCTGTTTTTACCAACTCATATTGCGGGTCACTGCCGACACTGAACGCCCGCTGACGTTCAAAAACTTTTCCGCTGCCGCACAGCTGTACGGCCTGCTGCCAGAAGTCGATCGCTGGGTGGTAGAACAGATCCTGGATCAGCACGCCCTCTCCCTTACCCGCTTGGGCGTCTCCATTGCTCTGCCGCTGACGACCGACAGCCTGCTGGATCGGGACTTTCAGCACTATCTGCGGCAAAAGCTGGCAGCGACCCTTTTGCCGCACCAGGCTCTGTTACTGATAATCGATGAAGCCATTATTCTGGATCATACGGAAAATGCCGGTGAGTTCAGCCATCAATTACAGCAAATGGGCTGCAGACTGATCGTTAACGGCTTTGGGCGCAGCCTGAACGCCTTTGATTTGTTGAACAACCAACGGCTTGATTATATTCGTATTGATGAACGTTTTATCACCAATGTGCATAACAATCAGATGGATGAACTAATGGTGTCACTGCTCAACAACGCCGCTCACCGCATCGATGCCAAGACGCTGGCGGGCCCGGTGGAGCTGCCAGCCACGCTGAATACGCTGGCAACCCTGGGTATCGATCTGGTGGACGGCGACATCATCGCACCAGCAAAATCGCTGGCTGAGTTACTTGACGATGGCACCCGTTGATGGCACCCAGTGGCCGTTATGCCACAAATGCAGCGTCGCATAAGAACGCCATGGCCGCCAACGTTCGGCGTACTGCTCGATCTGACGCGGAGTCATACCGGGAAAACGCTGTTTGATCAGGTAATCCCCTGCCAGAAAAACGTCTGGCCATGACCAGGCGCGCATAGCGACATAGTTGGCAGTCCAACTGCCGATGCCCGGCAAGGCGATCAGCGCGTTAATACCCTGCTCAATATCCAGCACGTTATCCAACTGCAACCGCCCTTCCACCACCGCTTGAGCCATGGCGATCAGCGCCGCCGCGCGCTTAAGCTGGATCCCCAGCGGCCTGAGTTCCTCCGGCTGCAACTGCGCAATTTTTGCTGCTTCTGGGAACACATGAGTGAGGTTGCCATGGGGCTGCTCTAAAGGGGTTCCCCAGTTCTGTGCGATGCGCCCGGCAAAAACAGCGGCCATCTTCACGCTGACCAGTTGCCCCAGCACCGCTCTTGTGGCCTGTTCGAAACTGCTGACGCACCCGGGCAACCGCAGGCCCGGTGCACTGGCGGCTAAATCCCCCAACGCCTCGGCAATACGGTCGGGAGCCGCATCCAGATCGAACAGTTGGCGAATACGCCGCAGCACCTCAGTCGTCACCCGGCTCAGTGACGGCGCAATTTCCACCCGCACCCGATTCCCGGCTTCATCCGGCTGCACCCTCACCCAGCCACAATAATCAACCCCACCCTGCTGAACCGCGATAGAACGCCAGTATTGCTGCCCTTCAACCTGTTCCACACCGCTGACCGCACGCGCCTGCAAAAAAGCCAGCATGCGCGGCCAATCGTAAGGTGGCCGATAACCGAGATGAAAAACCAGCCCGCTGGTAGCCGCGCGTTCGTGGCGGCCTGCGGTGCTGCGCAGCGCGGAAGGGATCAGGCGATAACGGGCTTTAAACAGTTCGTTAAAACGCCGCAGGCTGCCAAACCCGGCAGCAAAAGCCACCTCGCTCAACGGCAGATGGGTATCGGCCAGCAAGCGCTTGGCCTGTAACAAACGATGCGACTGGGCATAATCGATCGGGGACGCACCGAACTGTTCGGCAAAAATACGCCGCAGATGGCGATCGGATATCCCCAAGCGCGCGGCCAGTTGCTCACAACTGTGCTCCGACAGATACCCTTGCTCGATCAACTGAACGGCCACCTGAGCATAGCGGTTGCCCAGGTCGATCAGCGCCAGCCCCGGAGCCAGTTCCGGCCTGCACTTCAGGCAAGGGCGAAACCCCGCCAGTTCGGCTGCCGCAGCGCTGCGGTAGAAGGTACAGTTTTCGATTTTTGGCGTCCGGGCACTGCACACAGGCCGACAATAAATACCGGTGGAAGAAACGCCGACAAAAAAGCGCCCATCGAACTTACGATCGCGCGCACTGAGCGCGCTATACAACGCTTGCTGCTGTTCCATCATGGTAACGCTCAAGGTCAGTTTTTTCTTCATTATGCTGCTCGTGCCGGTCGCTGACGTGCGGGAATCGGACATTAACCTGAAACGCCTAAGTTAAGCATGCCAACGCAAGCCGTGCTAAATTTTTTACCATTGCTGCACACCGGTTGCCCATCCCGCCCGTCTCGGGTAAAGTCGCCCCCCTTCATTGGCATGGGGAAACAAAAATAAATGTTTATTGGCTTCGATTATGGAACAGCTAACTGTTCCGTCGCCGTTATGCGAGATAATGGCCCCGAATTACTGACCTTGGAAAACCACGAACCCTATCTGCCTTCGATGCTGTGTGCACCGACGCGTGAAGCGGTGAGTGAGTGCCTGCATCGCCACTGGCAAGTGCCTACCGGCAGCGAAGAAAACCAGCAATTGCTGCGCCGCGCAATCACCTTCAACCGGGAAGAAGATATCCCGGTCAAAAGTGACAGCGTGCTATTCGGCCTGCAAGCGCTGGCGCACTATAGCGAAGACCCGGAAGAGGTCTACTTTGTGCGCTCACCGAAATCCTTCCTCGGGGCCAATGGCCTGAAACCACAACAGATTGCGCTGTTTGAAGACCTGGTGTGCGCCATGATGTTCCACATCAAACGCCAAGCGGAAGGGGTACTGCAAAGCAGCATTGAGCAAGCGGTGATTGGCCGCCCGATCAACTTCCAGGGCATCGGTGGCGAAGAGGCCAACCAGCAGGCGCAGGGGATTTTGCAGCGCGCCGCCGTGCGTGCCGGTTTCAAACAGATTGAATTCCAGTTTGAACCGGTAGCCGCCGGGCTGGATTTCGAGGCAACGCTGAACGAAGAGAAAACCGTGTTGGTGGTGGATATCGGCGGCGGCACCACTGACTGCTCGCTGTTACTGATGGGCCCACAGTGGCGCGATCGTGCCGATCGCCAGCAAAGCCTGCTGGGGCACAGCGGCTGCCGCGTTGGCGGTAACGATCTGGATATCATGCTGGCCTTTAAACAACTGATGCCGCTGTTTGGCATGGGGGGCGAAACCGAGAAAGGCATCGCGTTGCCTGCTCTGCCTTACTGGAACGCGGTCGCCACCAACGATGTTCCAGCACAGAACGACTTTTACAGCACCGCCAATGGCCGCCTGTTGCGCGACTTGATCCGCGATGCTGCTGAGCCGGAAAAAGTGCAGCGTCTGCTGAAAGTCTATCAGCAACGGCTGAGCTACCGTTTAGTTCGGGCAGCGGAAGAGAGTAAAATCACCCTGTCTCACCAGCCAAGCATTCTCACCTCGCTGGCTTTTGTACAAGCGGATCTGGCAGAGAACATCACTCAGGCTCAACTGGCCGAGGCGATTGCCCAGCCGCTGCTGCGTATTCAGGAGCAGGTCAGCGCCGCGTTGGCCACCAGCCAATGCACGCCGCAGGTGATTTATCTGACCGGTGGCAGCGCGCGTTCCCCTCTGTTACGCAGCGCATTACAGCAGCAACTGCCGGGGATCCCGATCGTCGGCGGTAACGATTTCGGTTCGGTCACCGCCGGGCTGGCACGCTGGGCACAAACGCTGTTTCGCTGATTGATATCGGAGTAACCACTGATGACGATCGTCTCCTTGCAAACGGCACGACTACGATTGCGTGAATGGCAAGACAGCGATCTACCCGCTTTTGCCGCGCTCAATGCCGATCCTACGGTAATGAAGTATTTTCCGGCGCGGTTAAACCGGGAAGAAAGCGATGCACTGGCCGAACGCATCCGCCAATTTATGCAACAACACGGTTGGGGTTTATGGGCGGTGGAAGTCAAAGAAGGGGCTCCCTTTATCGGCTATGTTGGGCTGGCAATCCCCGGTGACGATCTGCCCTGTTCCCCCTGCGTGGAGATCGGCTGGCGGTTGGCGGCAGAACACTGGAGCCAAGGCTATGCCAGCGAAGCCGCCCAAGGTGTATTAAATTTTGCATTTAATACGCTTAACCTTGCCGAGGTGGTATCCTTCACCGCCGAAATCAACCAGCCTTCACGCCGGGTTATGGAACGGATTGGCATGACGTTCAGCGGTGAAACTTTCGAGCACCCACGTTTACCCGTTGGGAATCCGCTGCGCAAACATGTGTTGTATCGCAGTAGCGTGGTTTCATCCAGGTAAGGCCGGGGGCTGGCTCTTGAGCCCCCTGCTCGGGCGCGTTCACCTTGTTGCCGAATGAGCGCAAAACGTGTAGCGACCGAAATTAATCCTCTTACCAGCACTATCGCAAATCACTCAGTACTCGCCTCATTCAGCACCTCAATATCCTCCCCCTCCAGCTTCAGCTCAATCGCCCTCACCACTTCATCCAACTGCCTCAACGAAGTCGCACTGACGATCGGCGCAGTAATGCTTGGCCGCGCCATCAACCAGGCAAGTGACACTTGCGCAGGCGTCGCCTGATATTTCGCCGCCACCCGATCCAGCGCCGCCAAAATACGGAAACCACGCGGGTTAAGATAACGGGCAACAATGGTATCGCCACGCGGGCTCTTGCCCATGTCCTGCTCGCTGCGATATTTCCCGCTAAGGAAGCCGCTGGCCAGCGCAAAAAAGTTAATCACCCCCAGGCCATACTGCTGAGCCACCCCTTCCAGCGCGGTTTCATAACCTGCACGGGCATACAGATTGTATTCCGGCTGCAGCGTTTCATACCGCGCCAAGCCATTCTGTTCACTCACTTTCAGCGCCTCTTCCAACCGATCCGCCTGATAGTTGGACGCCCCGATCGCCCGCACCTTGCCAGCCTTGATCAACGCATCGAATGCCGCCAGGGTTTCTGCCAGTGGCGTATCTCTATCATCATCATGGGATTGATACAGATCGATATAGTCCGTCTGCAAGCGGCGCAGAGAATCCTCCACCGCCTGTTGGAGATAACGCGGCGATAGCCCTTGTTTACCCTCGCCCATCGGCTTGCCGACCTTGGTGGCAATAATCACCTGCTCGCGCTTACCGCTTTTTTTCAGCCAGTTGCCGATCACCGTTTCCGACTCACCACCGCGATTGCCCGGAGCCCAGTTGGAGTACATATCGGCGGTATCAATAAAATTCAGCTGGCGATCCATCAGCGCATCCAGCAGGCTGAACGAAGTCGCTTCATCCGCCGTCCAGCCAAACACGTTACCGCCGAAGGTCAGCGCCGGCACTTGAATACCAGAACGGCCCAGTTCTCTTTTGCTCATCATCAACTCCCGTCATCCCGTTTAAGAGCCTATCCCAATAGGCTCTCAGTATCACTGCGGTTAATTATGTGTTTTCTTCCGAAAAACCTGACATTACCTCCATATTTCCTTCATTCTTTTGCTGGTACTCCTCGCTAAACTAGTATCCTGTTGGGAGTGTCACTTTTGGCAATGATTGCCCGCCTGTTTGTCTCTGGAGAGAGCCTTTATCACCATGAATGCAAAACCGAAACGCCGCTCATTGATACTACGCCAGCTGGTAGTGGTTATCGTCGTTATTGTCGCTATGCTGGCCTGGCGTCACTTCAACACGTCACCAACCACTGAGGCTACACCGGGAGCTCATCCGGCAGGGGCAGGGAATGCAGGTGCTGGTGGTAGAGGCGGTGGCAGGCGCAATGCGCCGATGTCCCCCGTGCAGGCCGCCACCGCTACTCAGCAAGACGTGCCGCGTTTCCTGAGCGGGCTGGGTACCGCAATCGCAGCCAACACCGTCACCGTCACCAGCCGGGTCGAAGGTCAACTGATGGCGATCCACTTTAGCGAAGGCCAACAGGTAAAAGCCGGTGATTTACTGGTGGAGATCGACCCACGCCCGTATGAAGTGCAATTGACACAAGCCCTGGGGCAACTGGCGAAAGATCAGGCCACGCTGGCTAATGCCAAACGGGATCTGGCACGCTACCAGCAATTAGTCAAAACCAACCTGATTTCACGTCAGGAGTTGGATACCCAGCAATCATTAGTACGCCAGAGCGAGGGTGCCGTCAAAGCCGATCAGGGCGCGGTCGATAGCGCTAAGCTGCAAATCACCTACAGTAAAATCACCGCCCCGATTGATGGCCGGGTTGGCCTCAAGCTGGTGGATGTGGGCAATTACATCTCCAGCGGCAGCAGCACCGGGATCGTAGTGATCACGCAGACCCATCCGATTGACGTGGTCTTTACCCTGCCAGAAAGCCATATTGCCGATCTGGTCAAGGCACAGAAAGCCGGGCCGGTCAGCGTCGCTGCCTGGGATCGCACCAATCAGCAACAGTTAGCTAACGGCACACTGCTGAGCCTGGATAACCAGATTGATACCGCCACCGGCACCATCAAGCTGAAGGCTCGCTTTGATAATCAGGACGACACCCTGTTCCCCAATCAATTCGTTAACGCACGCCTGAAGGTCGCCACTCTGCATGATGCCATCGTCATCCCCAGCGCCGCGCTGCAAATGGGCAATGAAGGCCATTTCGTCTGGCTTTTGAGCACAGATAACAAAGTCAGTAAGCAGCGGGTTACCGCTGGCGTGCAGGACAGCCAACAGGTGGTAATCACCAACGGCGTAAAAGCGGGCGAGCGTGTGGTCACCGACGGTATCGACCGTCTGACCGAAGGCATGCAGGTCGAAGTATTGGCACCGCAGGATGCCAGCACAGCAACCCACGTTAAAAAACCACGCAAAGCGCAGGAGAAATCCTGATGCAATCCATGCCCCCCAAAGCCGGTGGTGGGCCATCACGGCTGTTTATCCTGCGCCCAGTGGCGACCATCTTGTTTATGCTGGCGATCCTGCTGGCCGGGATCATCGGTTACCGGGCGTTGCCGGTTTCTGCCCTGCCGGAGGTGGATTACCCCACGATTCAGGTCGTAACACTTTACCCCGGGGCCAGCCCGGACGTTGTGACTTCGGCGATCACCGCCCCTCTGGAGCGGCAATTCGGCCAGATGTCGGGGCTGAAACAGATGGCTTCGCAAAGTTCCGGCGGCGCTTCAGTGATCACGCTCCAATTCCAGTTGGAACTGCCGCTCGATGTCGCAGAACAGGAAGTGCAGGCCGCCATCAATGCCGCCACCAACCTGCTGCCCAACGATCTGCCCTACCCGCCGATTTACAGCAAGGTTAACCCTGCCGATCCGCCGATCCTGACTCTGGCAGTCACTTCCAGCGCCGTGCCGATGACGCAGGTACAAGACATGGTGGAAACCCGCGTGGCGCAAAAAATTTCGCAGGTTTCCGGCGTCGGTCTGGTCACCCTTTCCGGTGGTCAGCGCCCGGCAGTGCGGGTGAAGCTCAATGCCGCTGCGGTCGCTGCTCATCACCTGGACAGTGAAACCATTCGCACCGCCATCAGTAACGCCAACGTCAATTCCGCCAAAGGTAGCCTGGACGGCCCAACGCGTTCAGTGACGCTTTCTGCCAACGATCAGATGAAGTCCGCAGAGGATTATCGTCAATTGATTGTGGCGTATCAGAACGGTGCAGCCATTCGTCTGCAAGATATTGCCACCATTGAACAGGGGGCAGAAAATAACCGGCTGGCAGCCTGGGCCGACCAACAGCAGGCCATCGTGCTGAACATTCAGCGCCAGCCGGGGGCCAACGTGATCACCACCGCCAACAGCATCCGTGAAATGCTGCCGCAGTTGATCAGCAGCCTGCCTAAATCGGTGGAGGTGAAAGTCTTGACCGATCGTACCACCACCATTCGCGCCTCGGTCAGCGACGTGCAGTTCGAGCTATTGCTGGCGATCGTGCTGGTGGTGATGGTGATTTACGTGTTCCTGCGCAATGTGCCTGCCACCATTATCCCCAGCGTGGCGGTGCCGCTTTCGCTGGTGGGTACCTTTGCCGCCATGTATTTTCTCGGGTTTTCGATTAACAACCTGACGTTGATGGCGCTGACTATTGCCACCGGCTTTGTGGTGGACGATGCCATCGTGGTGATCGAGAACATTTCGCGCTATATCGAAAAAGGCGAAAAACCGCTCGACGCCGCGCTGAAAGGTGCCGGGGAGATCGGTTTCACCATTATCTCGCTGACTTTCTCGTTGGTAGCCGTGCTGATCCCACTGCTGTTTATGGGCGATATCGTTGGCCGCCTGTTCCGCGAATTTGCCGTGACGCTGGCGGTGGCAATTCTGATTTCCGCCCTGGTGTCCCTGACGCTCACACCGATGATGTGCGCCCGCATGCTCAGCCACGAATCGCTGCGTAAGCAAAATCGTTTCTCGCGCGCGTCAGAACGTTTTTTTGATCGGGTGATCGCGCAGTACGGCGTGTGGCTGAAAGTGGTGCTGAATCACCCTTGGCTGACGTTGGGCGTGGCCTTCAGTACCTTGATCCTGACCGTACTGCTGTATCTGCTGATCCCGAAAGGCTTCTTCCCGGTGCAGGATAACGGCATCATTCAGGGCACACTGGAGGCACCGCAGAGCGTGTCATTCAGCAATATGGCCGAACGGCAGCAACAGGTGGCTGCCGAAATCCTGAAAGATCCGGCGGTAGAAAGCCTGACCTCGTTTGTCGGCGTGGATGGCAGCAACGCCACGCTCAACAGCGGGCGGTTGCAGATCAACCTGAAGCCGTTGAGTGAGCGCAGCGATCGCATTCCGGCGATCATTAGCCGCCTGCAACAGCAAACAGCACAGTTCCCAGATGTGAAGCTGTATCTGCAACCGGTGCAGGATCTGACCATTGATACCCAGGTGAGCCGCACCCAGTACCAGTTCACGCTGCAGGCGATGTCCCTTGAACAGCTCGGCCAGTGGGTACCGCAGCTGATGCAAGCGCTACAGCAAGCACCACAACTCACCGACGTCACCAGCAACTGGCAGGATCGGGGGTTAGTGGCATTTGTGAATGTCGATCGCGATTCAGCCTCGCGCCTGGGCATCACCATGAATGCCATCGACAACGCGCTCTATAACGCCTTTGGTCAGCGGCTGATCTCCACCATTTACACCCAGGCTAATCAGTACCGGGTGGTGCTGGAACATGATGTCAGCAGCACGCCGGGATTGGCTGCGTTAAATGATATCCGCCTGACCAGCAGCAACGGCACCACCGTGCCGCTGAGCGCCGTCGCCAACGTTGAACAGCGTTTTGGCCCGCTGACAATCAACCATCTGGCCCAGTTCCCATCAACCACCGTGTCATTCAACGTCGCCGAGGGATACTCGCTGGGTGAAGCGGTCGAGGCCATTACGCAGGCGGAAAAAACGCTCAACATGCCCAACGACATCACCACCCAGTTCCAAGGGGCGACGCTGGCGTTTCAGGCCGCGCTTGGCAGCACCCTGTGGCTGATTCTGGCAGCGGTGGTGGCGATGTATATCGTGCTGGGCGTGCTGTATGAGAGCTTTATTCACCCGGTCACCATTCTTTCAACCTTACCGACCGCTGGGGTCGGAGCCCTGCTGGCGTTGATGCTGTCCGGCCATGAACTGGATGTTATCGCCATCATCGGCATCATCCTGTTGATTGGTATCGTGAAAAAGAATGCGATTATGATGATCGACTTCGCTCTTGCCGCCGAACGCGAGCAGGGGATGACGCCGTATGAAGCCATCTATCAGGCCTGCCTGCTGCGTTTCCGCCCGATCCTGATGACCACGCTGGCCGCCCTGCTTGGCGCGCTGCCGCTGATGCTCAGCACTGGCGTTGGCGCGGAGCTGCGCCGACCGCTGGGGGTTTGTATGGTGGGCGGGCTGGTAATGAGCCAGATCCTGACGCTGTTCACCACCCCGGTGATTTATCTGCTGTTTGACAAGCTGGCGCGTAATACCCACCGTCAACCCGAGGCGCAGGAGCTACCGTGAAATTCTTCGCCTTGTTCATCTATCGCCCCGTCGCGACCACGTTGTTGACGTTGGCGATCGCCATCGCCGGGGTGATGGGTTTCCGGCTGCTGCCGGTGTCGCCGCTGCCACAGATCGACTTCCCGGTGATCGCGATTAATGCGTCATTGCCGGGGGCCGATCCAGAAACCATGGCCTCTTCGGTAGCCACTCCGCTGGAGCGGGCATTGGGCCGCATTGCCGGGGTCAGTGAAATGACCTCGACCAGTTCGCTTGGCAGTACGCGAATCATTTTGATGTTCGATCTCGAACGTGACATCAACGGGGCCGCCCGCGACGTGCAGGCGGCGATCAATGCGGCACAGAGCATGTTGCCCAGCGGGATGCCTAGCCGCCCGACCTATCGCAAGATCAACCCGTCCGACGCACCGATCATGATCCTGACGCTGACATCGGACACCTACAATCAGGGGCAACTGTATGACTTTGCCTCTACGCAACTGGCGCAGAAAATTGCCCAGACCGAAGGGGTGGGCGATGTGTCGGTGGGGGGCAGTTCCTTGCCTGCGGTACGCGTGGAACTCAACCCTGGCGCGCTGTTCAATCAGGGCGTTTCGCTGGATGCGGTACGCCAGAGCATCGCCAATGCCAACGTCCGTCGGCCACAGGGCGCGGTAGAAGACCCGCAGCAACGCTGGCAGATCCAGGCCAATGACGAGCTGAAAACCGCAGCCGCCTACCAACCGTTGGTGATTCACTACCACAACGGCGCAGCGGTGCGCCTGAGCGATGTCGCCAACGTGGTCGATTCGGTGCAGGACGTTCGTAACGCCGGGATGACCAACGCCAAACCGGCAATAATCCTGACCGTCACCCGCTCGCCGGGGGCCAATATTATTGAAACCGTCGATCGCATCCGTGCCGAACTGCCTGCATTGCGAGAAAACATTCCCACCTCGATCCAATTGAATATCGCGCAGGATCGCTCCCCCACCATTCGTGCTTCGCTGGCAGAAGTAGAGCAAGCCTTGCTGATTGCCATCAGCCTGGTGATCCTGGTGGTATTTATTTTCCTGCGATCTGGCCGTGCCACGCTGATCCCGGCGGTAGCGGTGCCGGTTTCGCTGATCGGCACCTTTGCCGCAATGTACCTGTGCGGCTTCAGTTTGAATAACCTGTCGCTGATGGCGCTGACCATCGCCACCGGTTTTGTGGTGGATGATGCAATCGTGGTGCTGGAAAATATTTCTCGCCACATTGAAGCAGGGATGAAACCGCTCAACGCCGCGCTGCAAGGGGTGCGTGAAGTGGGCTTCACCGTGCTTTCCATGAGCGTGTCGCTGGTGGCGGTATTCATTCCGCTGCTGTTTATGGGCGGTTTGCCGGGCCGGTTATTCCACGAATTTGCCGTCACGCTCTCGGTGTCTATCGGGCTTTCGCTGCTGATCTCACTCACGCTGACGCCGATGATGTGCGCTTATCTGCTGCGCTATCAACCGGCCCGCACTCAGCGGCGCACGCGCGGTTTTGGCCGGGTGTTGCTGGCACTGCAACGCAATTATGGCCGCTCGCTGAATTGGGTGCTTGGTCATTCACGCTGGGTGCTGGCGCTGTTTATGGCCACTATCGCCCTCAACGTCTGGCTATATGTCAGCATCCCGAAAACTTTCTTCCCCGAACAGGACACTGGCCGCCTGATGGGATTTATTCAGGCCGATCAGAGCATTTCATTCCAGGCGATGCGCGGCAAGCTGGAAGATTTCATGAAGATCGTGCGGGAAGACAAAGACGTGGATAACGTCACCGGCTTTACCGGCGGTTCACGCACCAACAGCGGTTCGATGTTTATCTCGCTCAAACCGCTGTCGGAACGCAGCGACGATGCGCAAAAGGTGATCGCCCGGCTGCGTGCCAAACTGGCGAAAGAGCCCGGTGCCAGCCTGTTTTTGATGGCGGTTCAGGATATCCGTGCCGGGGGCCGGCAATCCAACGCCAGCTATCAGTACACGCTGCTGGCGGACGATCTTCGCGAGTTGCGTGAGTGGGAACCGAAGATCCGCCTTGCCCTTGCAGCGCTGCCAGAACTGGCTGACGTTAACTCCGATCAGCAGGACAGAGGCTCGGAAATGGATCTGTCTTACGATCGCGAAACCATGGCGCGCCTGGGTATTTCCGTTACCGATGCCAACAATTTGCTGAATAACGCTTTCGGCCAGCGCCAGATTTCGACCATCTATCAACCGTTAAATCAGTACAAAGTGGTGATGGAAGTGGCCCCGCCTTATACGCAGGACGTGAGTTCGCTGGAGAAAATGTTCGTGATTAACCAGGCAGGCCAGTCGATCCCGTTGTCTTATTTTGCCCGCTGGCAACCGGCTAATGCTCCGCTGGCGGTCAACCATCAGGGGCTGTCGGCGGCCTCAACCATCTCGTTTAACCTGCCGGATGGGGGCAGCCTTTCCAGCGCAACCAGCGCCATTGAACGCGCCATGACGCAGATCGGCGTGCCCTCTACGGTACGCGGTACGTTTGCTGGCACCGCGCAGGTATTCCAGGAAACGCTGCAATCGCAACTGCTGCTGATCGCCGCCGCCATTGCCACGGTGTATATCGTGCTGGGGATGCTGTATGAAAGCTATATCCATCCGCTGACCATACTTTCTACCCTGCCCTCCGCTGGCGTTGGTGCGTTACTGGCGCTGGAGATGTTCGGCGCACCGTTCAGCCTGATCGCCTTAATTGGTATCATGTTGCTGATCGGCATTGTGAAGAAGAACGCTATCATGATGGTCGATTTCGCCCTCGATGCGCAGCGCAATGCTGGCCTCAACGCACGCGAAGCGATTTTCCAGGCCAGCCTGCTGCGTTTCAGGCCAATCATGATGACCACGCTGGCAGCGCTGTTCGGCGCTCTGCCGCTGGTCTTGACCAGTGGTGATGGCACCGAACTGCGCCAACCGCTCGGCATCACCATCGCCGGTGGGTTGGTGGTCAGCCAATTGCTGACGCTGTATACCACCCCGGTCATCTATCTGTATTTTGATCGGCTGCAGATGAAGTTCCGTCGGGGTAAAAAGCTGGCACCGCTGCCGCATTAAAGAGCTAGATTGTAAATAATGGTGGGTAAAATGATTGGTAGACAGACCGCTCCAGTAAAATGGCAGCTATGGATTGTGGCCTTCGGTTTCTTTATGCAGGCGCTGGATACCACCATCGTGAATACTGCTCTGCCGTCGATCGCGGCCAGCCTGGGAGAAAACCCGCTGCGCATGCAGTCGGTGATTGTTTCTTATGTGCTGACGGTAGCGGTGATGCTGCCTGCCAGCGGCTGGCTGGCCGACAAGGTTGGCACACAGCGGGTCTTCCTCACCGCTATCGTCCTGTTCACCCTCGGTTCATTACTGTGCGCCCAGTCGGCAACGCTGAATGAACTGATCATGGCCCGCGTGATACAGGGTGTAGGTGGCGCGATGATGGTGCCGGTCGGCAGGCTGACGGTGATGAAAATTGTCCCGCGCGAACAGTATATGGCAGCGATGACGTTCGTCACCCTGCCCGGCCAGATCGGCCCGCTGATGGGGCCTGCGCTGGGCGGTTTTCTGGTGCAATACGCCAACTGGCACTGGATCTTTCTGATCAATATTCCGGTCGGGATTGCTGGCGCTATCGCGACCCTGCTGTTTATGCCCAATTACCGTATGCAGACCCGCCGTTTTGACCTCAGCGGTTTTATTATGCTGGCGATCGGTATGGCGACACTGACGCTGGCGCTCGACGGGCACAAAGGCATGGGGCTTTCCCCCGCTATTTTGGTCGGGCTGGTGATTCTGGGCTGTGCAGCGTTGGCGGGTTACTGGTGGCATGCCAAGGGCAACAGCCGAGCGCTGTTTTCGCTGCGGCTGTTTAATACCGAAACCTACAGAATCGGCCTGACGGGCAGCCTGTTAGGGCGCATCGGCAGCGGTATGTTGCCGTTTATGACACCGCTGTTTCTGCAGATCGGCATGGGATTCTCCCCCTTCCATGCCGGGCTGATGATGATCCCGATGATCGTCGGCAGCATGGGCATGAAGCGCATCGTGGTGCAGATAGTCAACCGCTTTGGCTATCGCCATGTGCTGGTCGCCACCACGCTGTTGTTAGCCGCGCTCAGTTTAACCCTGCTTTTAGTGGCGATGCTCGGCTGGGTTTATCTGCTGCCGGTAGTGCTGTTCTTCCAGGGTATGGTTAACTCGCTACGCTTTTCCTCTATGAATACTCTGACGCTGAAAGATCTGCCCGATCGCCTGGCCAGCAGCGGCAACAGCCTTTTATCCATGGTCATGCAGCTTTCCATGAGTCTGGGCGTCAGCATCGCCGGGATCCTGATCGGCAGCTTCGCTCACCACCACGTGGTGGTCGACAGTTCCGCCATCCACAGCGCATTTATCTACAGCTATGTCTGTATGGCGCTGATCATCGCTCTGCCCGCATTGGTGTTCGCCCGCGTGCCCGCCAATATCGCTCCTAACCGCACGCTCACCAAAGAACCGGGTAGGTTGTCATGAGAATAGGTATCACTGGCAAACTGTTTATGGCGATTTTCGCCACCTGCATGCTGGTGCTCATCACCATGCATTTTGGGGTGCGCATCAGCTTTGAACGGGGGTTTATCGACTATATCAGGCAGAGTAACGAGCAACGTATCACCATGCTCAGCGACGCACTGGAGGAACAATATCGCCTCCACGGCAACTGGGCGTTCCTGCGTAACAACGATCAGATGGTGTACCGCATTATACGTTCCCTCGAGCAAAATGGTGACGGTGGCCATCCTCCGCCCCCCAAAGGCTGGCGTTCACAATTCTGGATTGTCGATAGCCAGTATCAACGGCTGGTAGGCCATACAGGCCCGATCCCGAGAGAAAGCACCCGTCACCCGATCCACTATAACGGCCAGATTGTCGGTTGGGTGATGTCGGCACCGCCGGAGAAACTGACGCGTAACGCCGATATCAACTTTGATCGCCAGCAAAAGCGCACCAGTTGGCTGATCGTCGCCCTGTCAACCTTGCTGGCGGCGGCGGTCACCTGGCTGCTGTCACGCGGCCTGCTGGCACCGGTCAAACGGCTGATGGCAGGTACGCATCGCCTGGCGGCTGGGGATTTCAGCGCGCGCGTCACCGCCAGCAACAAGGATGAGCTGGGCCGGTTGGCGCAGGATTTTAACCACCTCGCGATCTCGCTGGAAAAGAACGAACAGATGCGGCGGGCATTTATGGCCGATATTTCCCACGAGTTGCGCACCCCGCTGGCGGTATTGCGCGGGGAACTGGAAGCGTTGCAGGATGGCGTTCGCCAACCGACACCGGCTTCGATCAGCTCGCTGCTGGCAGAAGTCTCGACCCTCACCAAACTGGTGGACGATCTGCATCAGCTTTCGCTCTCCGATCTTGGTGCACTGGCCTACCGAAAATCCTCGGTAGATTGTGTTCATTTGGTGCAAATCGCCGTCGCTGTGTTCCGTGAACGTTTCCATGCCAAGGGGCTGGAGATCGTCACTCATCTGCCGGAACAGGCCCTGCTGTTTGGCGATCCGGATCGTCTCAATCAGTTGTTCAACAACCTGCTGGAAAATAGCCTACGCTATACCGATCCCGGCGGCATACTGGAGATCGGCCTGGAACTGCTGCCGGAGACCATCAGGCTGTACTGGCAGGACAGCAAACCCGGCGTCAGCGACGAGCAGTTGGCATGCATTTTTGAACGCTTTTACCGCACCGAAGGTTCACGAAACCGGGCCAGCGGCGGAGCTGGGCTGGGGCTGGCCATCAGCCAGAACATTGTGGAAGCCCACGGTGGTACGATCTATGCGCAGCATTCGCCTTTCGGCGGCGTGCGCATTACAGTAGATTTCCCCATGATGGTGAACAACAAGGCTCTATGATGGAAAACCAGAACCCGCCTTTGCAGATTATGATTGTGGAAGATGAGCCCAAGCTGGGTCAATTGCTGGTGGATTATCTGCAGGCAGCGGGCTACGCCACACGCTGGCTGACCCATGGCCGCGAGGTTGTTCCCGCAGTACACGAGCAGCAACCGGCACTTATCCTGTTGGATCTGATGCTGCCGGGCTGCGACGGTTTAACCATTTGCCGCGATCTGCGCCGCTTTACCGACGTGCCAATCATGATGGTGACGGCCAAGATTGAAGAGGTTGACCGCCTGTTGGGGTTAGAGATTGGTGCCGATGACTATATCTGCAAACCTTACAGCCCGCGAGAAGTAGTTGCCAGAGTCAAAACCATTCTGCGCCGCTGTTACCGGCACATGGAACCGGGTGCCGAAGAAACGCTGCTGTATATCGATGAACCGCGCTTTCAGGCCAGCTATAGCGGCCATATTCTGGATCTGACCCCGGTAGAATTCCGCCTGTTAAAAACCCTGGCCTGCCAACCGGGCAACGTCTTCTCGCGCGAGCAATTACTGAACAATCTGTATGACGATTATCGCGTGGTGACCGATCGCACCATCGACAGCCATATCAAAAACCTGCGCCGCAAGCTGGAACTGATTGACGGCGACAAAGCGTTTATCCGTTCGGTTTACGGTGTCGGCTACCGTTGGGAGGCAGAACCGTGCAGGTTGGTGAACGGGCTGACATAAATCTGCTCCCGCGCACCAGTGCAATAGATCACATTTTGTACGATTACTTCACTGCTTAAACGTCGTTTTTCAAGCCATTGGCTACACTTACCTCTGTCATTGGAACCCAACGGAGAAGGACTATGGCAACCGGCCACTATGAGCTAAAAAAATCGAGTAATGGGCAGTATCACTTCACCCTGAAAGCCAGTAATGGCGAGATCATTCTTTCCAGCGAGATGTATGCCAGCAAAGCCTCAGCAGAAAACGGCATTACCTCTGTGCAAGCCAATGCGCCCGACGCAGTCCAGTTTGAAGTAAAAAGCAGCAGCGATCATAAACCTTATTTTGTGCTGAAAGCCAAGAACCATCAGGTGATCGGTACCAGCCAGTTATACAGTTCAGAAAGCGCGATGAAAAACGGTATCCAGTCAGTGATGAAGTATGGCCCAACCCGGCAGATACGCGATTTGAACGCCTGAGTCATGCCTATTTTAAGTACCAGCCTCACCTGCAAAATACAAAAAATCCCCCGCCACTGAACTCATTCAGTGCCCGGGGGAAATGACTTCCTCCCCCCAAAGTTCCCCCTAAAAAATTCCGGTTACTTGCTGATTTCTTGCCGTGCTACCGTTACAATCCCCCACTTTCGCTACGCCATTGGGTGGCGTAGTACTGACCTGAAATCAGACCGAGAATCACAATGTTTACACCAGAACTCCTTTCCCCGGCGGGAACGCTGAAAAACATGCGTTTCGCCTTCGCTTACGGTGCCGATGCGGTATATGCAGGCCAACCCCGCTACAGCCTGCGAGTGCGTAACAATGAATTCAACCACGAGAACCTGGCGCTGGGGATTAACGAAGCCCATGCGTTAGGCAAAAAATTCTATGTGGTGGTCAATATTGCCCCGCACAACGCCAAGCTGAAAACCTTTCTGCGCGATCTGAAACCGGTGATCGACATGGGCCCAGACGCCTTGATCATGTCTGACCCTGGTTTGATCATGATGGTGCGTGAAGCCTTCCCGCAGATGGACATTCATCTCTCAGTGCAGGCTAACGCGGTCAACTGGGCCACGGTAAAATTCTGGCAGCAGATGGGGCTGACGCGCGTGATCCTTTCCCGCGAACTGTCGCTGGATGAGATCGCCGAGATCCGCAGCCAGGTGCCGGAAATGGAGCTGGAGATTTTCGTCCATGGCGCACTGTGCATGGCCTATTCTGGCCGTTGCCTGCTTTCCGGCTATATCAACAAGCGCGATCCGAATCAGGGCACCTGCACCAATGCCTGCCGCTGGCAGTACAAAGCAGAAGAAGGCAAAGAAGACGATACCGGCAGCATCGTGCATATGCATGAGCCTATCCCGGTGCAGAACGTTGAGCCAACGCTTGGCATCGGCGCGCCGACGGATAAAGTGTTTATGCTTTCTGAAGCGCAGAAACCCGGCGAATACATGAGTGCCTTTGAAGATGAACACGGCACTTACATCATGAACTCAAAAGACCTGCGCGCCATCCAGCACGTGGAGCGCCTGACGCAGCTTGGCGTGCATTCGCTGAAAATCGAAGGCCGTACCAAATCCTTTTACTACTGTGCACGCACTGCCCAGGTGTATCGCCGTGCCATTGACGATGCCGTTGCCGGCAAACCCTTTGATCCCACCCTGCTCACCACGCTGGAAGGGTTGGCGCACCGTGGTTATACCGAAGGTTTCCTGCGCCGTCATACCCACGATGCGCACCAGAATTATGATTACGGCTCTTCGATCTCCGAACGCCAGCAATTTGTCGGGGAGTTCACTGGCGTGCGCCGCAACGGTTGGGCGGAAGTGGATGTGAAAAATAAATTTGTCTGCGGTGACAGCGTGGAAATGATGACGCCAGGCGGTAACATCCTGTTTACGTTGGCAGGTATGCAGAATAAGAAAGGCGAAGCTATTGAAATTGCTCCGGGTAATGGCCATATCGTTTATTTGCCGATCCCAGAGGATATTGACCTGAATTACGCGTTGTTGATTCGTAATCTACCAGAAGAAAATAGCGAATTATGATGTGTTTTTATCACCCTCTCAGCCAGTGGTGATTTTTGGCAAATATTAGAATCAGATCACATCAATTACCGGGCAGCTTGGTTATTATCAAGCTGCTTAAAAATAAGAACGAAAATATTTGCATAGCAATACTAGGAACCACCTCCTTAGCCAACCCAATCTCCCTTGGGTTGGCTTTTTCTTTATTTTTTTCCGCTATGTTCCCAAATAATGTGCGTTGGCGGAACCAGGCTGCTAATTCCAAAATATGGGACAGCTCTATTTTTTTAAGATATTTCTCGGATTTTTGATTTGAAACGAATACCAACAATCTCCTAATATATAAATTTCATATAAGTGTTAATCATTTTTTTAATGTGAACGTTTATAACCAGAGGAAAAAATCTCAATAGCGTAAGAAAACTCCCCTAGAGTCCGTGATTGTTATTGCCTAAATATTCCAGTGGTTTATCTTTTAATCGTATCCTTCATCGCTAGGAGATAAAAATGAGCCAAGATGCGTCAGTGCTGCTTATCATTAACGGTAAAAGCGCAGGCAATGAAGAAAACAGCAGCGTGATCGATGCTTCTCTGCCTTGGCTTGAGATTAGTGCTCCACATGAGATTACGTTTAATCTTGATGGTGAACCGCTGAAAGGCAAACATTTCCGTATTGAGTTACTGCCGGGGGCGATCAAGTGCCGCCTGCCGCCCAACTGCGATCTCTTAGGCCAACCCCGCTCGACCCTCATTTAACCTTCTGTTTTAAAATAATTATTCTCACCTCAGGCCCGGCGTAGCCGGGCTGCCCGTTATCGCCAGCGATCCTCTACCTGCGGCTTACCTCTTTCTACCCTTCCTTTTCTTTCACTTTAAACTTTCAAAATAAAATATTTATCTTTCAAATTGTGATCTATTTAAAACAAATGCATTCATTAAATCACTACTGTAGACCCATGGCACCAGAGCCGCTGTTCGCTCCAGGCCATTTCATCCATTACAGGAGAAAATAATGATTGAGCTAATAACCCACGGAGCCGAATGGTTTATCGGCCTGTTTCAGAAAGGCGGTGAGGTGTTCGTCAGCATGGTGACCGGCATCTTACCTTTGTTGATCAGCCTGTTAGTCATCATGAACGCGCTGATCAAATTTGTTGGCCAGGAACGTATCGAACGATTAGCACAGCGTTGCGCTGGTAACCCAGTTTCACGCTATCTGCTGCTGCCGCTGATCGGCACCTTTGTCTTTTGTAACCCGATGACGCTGAGCCTTGGGCGCTTTATGCCCGAGAAATACAAACCGAGTTACTACGCTGCCGCCTCTTACAGTTGCCACTCAATGAACGGCCTGTTCCCGCACATCAACCCCGGTGAACTGTTCGTTTACCTCGGCATCGCCAGCGGACTGACCACGCTGGGCTTGCCGCTGGCACCGCTGGCCGTGAGCTATTTCCTGGTTGGGCTGTTCACCAACTTCTTCCGTGGCTGGATCACCGATCTCACCACCAGCCTGTTCGAACGCAAGATGGGCATCCAATTGGATCGCCAGGTTCAACTTTAATTTGTGGAGTGCAGCATGAGCGCTTATATCCGTATTGAAAAAGGGGCTGGCGGCTGGGGTGGCCCATTGCAATTGGCCATCGAGCCCGGCAAGAAAATTGTCTATATCACCGCAGGCACCCGACCAGCGATCGTCGACAAACTCAGCGAACTGACCGGCTGGCCAGCGGTTGACGGGTTTAAAGAGGGCGAGCCACCGGCTGAGGAAATTGGTCTTGCGATCATCGACTGCGGCGGCACCTTACGCTGTGGCCTGTACCCCAAACGCCGTATTCCAACCATCAATATTCATGCCACTGGTCAATCTGGCCCACTGGCGCAGTTTATTCTGGAGGATATCTACGTTTCTGGCGTGCGGGAAAACAATATCAGCCTGATTGAGCTGGCCGATGGTTGCGCAGCAGCCCCAACGCAGCCCGTAGCGCCAAAAGTTCGTGACTACGACACCAGCAAAAAAATCACCGAGCAGAGCGACGGATTGCTGGCCAAAGTCGGGATGGGGATGGGTTCAGTAGTGGCGGTATTTTTCCAGGCCGGGCGTGACACTATCGACACCGTACTGAAAACCATCCTGCCGTTTATGGCCTTCGTCTCAGCGCTGATCGGCATCATCATGGCTTCCGGGCTTGGGGATTTCATCGCTCACGGCCTGACGCCGCTGGCCAGCAGCCCTATCGGCCTGGTGACGCTGGCACTGATCTGCTCCTTCCCGCTGCTTTCGCCGTTCCTTGGCCCAGGCGCAGTCATTGCTCAGGTGATCGGCGTCTTGGTCGGTGTGCAGATCGGCCTAGGCCATATCCCACCGCAGTTGGCATTACCAGCGCTGTTTGCGATTAACGCACAGGCCGCCTGTGACTTCATCCCTGTCGGCCTGTCGTTGGCAGAAGCCAAACAGGACACGGTACGGGTGGGCGTGCCTTCGGTACTGGTCGGGCGCTTCTTGACCGGTGCGCCAACCGTGCTGATTGCCTGGGCAGCATCGGCCTTTATCTATCAATAAGTTGAACAGGGGAAAACGATGAACACCATTTTCCAGACCACTATTACCCATATCGGCGGCTGTGCCCGCGATGCGCTGCTGGATGACATGCTGATCACCTTCCGTGAAGGCGCTCCGGCAGAGATCGAGGAATACTGCTTCATCCACCAGCACGGCAATATTGCCGGGGATTTGCAGGTCGGCGGCATGATGAAGCTCGGCGAAAACTGTTACCCGATTACCGCCGTCGGTGAAGTTGCCAGCCAGAACCTGCGCGAACTGGGCCACGTTACCGTACGGTTCGACGGTGAGGCACAGGCGGAGTTCCCCGGCTCGATCCACGTTACCGGCCCAACGCCTGCCGATATCCCGTTAGGTAGCACCTTCAAATTTTTACTCTAAATAATTCGAGTTGCGGGAAGGCGGCAAGAGAGTGAATCCTCAGGAGCATAGATAACTATGTGACTGAGGTGAGCGAGTGCAGCCAACGCACAGGCAACTTGAAGTATACGCATAAGGAGAGGAGTACAATATGTCTGAAGTAGCTGTAGTGATTGGCGGTGGTCAAACGTTAGGCGCCTTCCTGTGTCACGGCCTGGCCGAAGCCGGTTACCGCGTGGCGGTGGCGGATCTGAACGCTGACAACGCCCATCAGGTGGCACAGCAAATCAATCAGGAATACGGTGCCGATCGCGCCGTTGGTTTCCAGGCCGATGCCACCGATGAAGCCAGCGTTATTGCGCTAGCCAGTGCGGTCGATCGGGCCTTCGGCACAACCAATCTGCTGGTGTATAGCGCCGGGATCGCCAAAGCCGCGCCGATCACCGATTTCCAACTGGGTGATTTTGATCGCTCGCTGCAGGTGAACCTGGTGGGGTATTTCCTCTGCGCCCGCGAGTTCTCACGCCTGATGATCCGCGACGGCGTGGCCGGGCGTATTATTCAGATCAACTCAAAATCCGGCAAAGTCGGCAGTAAACACAACTCTGGCTACAGTGCAGCCAAGTTCGGCGGCGTCGGGCTGACCCAATCGCTGGCGCTCGATCTGGCGGATTATGGCATTACCGTGCATTCGCTGATGCTCGGTAACCTGCTCAAATCGCCGATGTTCCAGTCGTTATTGCCACAGTACGCGCAGAAATTGGGAATCAAACCAGAAGAGGTTGAGAAGTATTACACCGACAAAGTGCCGCTCAAACGCGGCTGTGATTATCAGGACGTACTGAATACCCTGCTGTTCTACGCCAGCGACAAGGCGTCGTATTGCACCGGCCAGTCGATCAATATTACCGGCGGCCAAGTGATGTTCTGATGTTTATGGGCTGGGCATTCCCTGGCCCTTCATTTTTTGACAAGGAGTACGGCAACCATGACCAGCGCACTTATCACCTTTGCCGTTATCGCCTGGCTGATGCAAATCGCCCTCGGCTGGTGGCAGATTCAGCGTTTCAACCGCGCCTTTGATCGCCTGTGCCAACTGGGCAGCGTGGGCGTTGGCCGCTCCGGTGGGCGCTTCAAACCCCGTGTCGTGCTGGCGCTGGCGTTCGATGAACAGCAACGGGTGTGCGGCAGCCTGCTGATGCGTGGCCTGACTATTTTTGCACAACCTAAACAACTCAGTCAGTTACATGGTATGCATCAACAAAATTTATGCCCGGATGTGATCTTCCCCGAGGATCGCGCATGCCAAACTGCACTATCGTTAGCGATTGCACCGAAATCATGATATTTTCACACTAAAAGACATTACCTTTCATAGTGAATTATTCACCGAGAGGAATGCTCAACTCTTGTGAACAGGAATCGCTATGAAACCAAAGCAGCGGCAAGCCGCTATCCTTGAATACCTGCAGCGGCATGGCAAAACGGCAGTGGATGCCTTGGCTGCACACTTTTCCACCACCGGCACCACCATCCGTAAAGACCTCACTTTGCTGGAAGATGAAGGGGAAGTGATCCGCACCTACGGTGGTGTGGTGCTCAGCCGTGACGATGGCGATCAGCCTATCGATCGCAAAACCCACATCAACACCGAGAAGAAACGCCAGATCGCCGATGCCGCCATCAAACTGATCGACGACGGCGACTCGCTGATCTTCGACGCGGGCAGCACCGTTTTGCAAATGGTGCCGCATCTGGCGCAGTTCAATAACATCACCGTGATGACCAACAGCCTGCACATCGTCAATGCGCTGGTGGAGTTGGATAACGACCAGACCATCCTGATGCCCGGCGGCACCTATCGCAAAAAGTCGGCTTCGTTCCACGGCAGCCTGGCCGAGTCGGCCTTCCACCAGTTCAGTTTTGATAAGCTGTTTATCGGTGCCGATGGTGTCGATCTCAACGCAGGAGTGACCACCTTCAATGAGGTGCACAACGTCAGCAAAGCGATGTGCGAAGCCGCCAGCCGCATTGTGCTGCTGGTTGACTCCTCAAAATTTGGCCGCAAAAGCCCGAACGTGGTGTGTGATCTGAGCGTAGTAGATACGCTGATCACCGATAAAGACATCAACCCGGATTATCTTGCCGCGCTACAGGCGAAAGGCATCAATATCATTCTGGTAGGAGACACCGATGAGTAACGCCACTGCCCTGCTCCACTTTGCCCGTGAAACCCTGGAGATTGAACTGGCGGAAGCGCAGCGCCTGCTGACGCGGCTGGATGATAACTTTGTCCACGCCTGTGAACTGCTGCTGAACTGCCGGGGTAAGGCGGTGATTTCCGGCATTGGCAAATCCGGCCATATCGGCAAAAAAATTGCTGCCTCGCTGGCAAGTACCGGTACACCGTCGTTTTTCGTGCATCCGGCAGAAGCGCTGCATGGCGACTTAGGCATGATTGGCGCTGACGATGTAGTGATCTTTATCTCCTATTCTGGCCGGGCCAAAGAGCTGGATCTGATCCTGCCACTGTTGGCAGAAAGCCAGATCCCGGTGATCGCCATTACTGGCGGCAAAGAATCCCCGCTGGCGCTGGGTGCAGCCTGCACGCTGGATATCAGCGTGGAGCGTGAGGCCTGCCCGATGGGATTGGCCCCCACCTCCAGCGCGGTCAACACCCTGATGATGGGCGATGCACTGGCGATGGCGCTGATGCGCCAGCGCGGCTTCAACGCGGAAGACTTTGCCCGCTCTCACCCCGGCGGCAGTTTGGGCGCACGCCTGTTAAATCGCGTACACCATCTGATGCGCACTGGCGACCGTCTGCCAATGGTTAACGAAAGTGCCAACGTGATGGAAGCGATGCTGGAACTGAGTCGCACCGGCCTTGGCCTGGTTGCAGTATGTGATGCCCAGCAGAAAGTAGTGGGCGTCTTTACCGATGGCGACCTGCGCCGCTGGCTGGTAAAAGGCAACAGCCTTAACGATGCCTTAAGCCCCGCCATCACCCGCCCCGGCTATCGCTTGCCGGAACAATGGCGGGCAGGCGAAGCACTGGAAGCCCTGCACGAGCAGCATATCAGCGCCGCCCCGGTCGTTAACCTTGACGGCGTGCTGGTTGGGGCCATTAACCTGCACGATCTGCACCAGGCGGGAGTCGGCTGAACTCGGTGCCGGGCATTTTTGTGCCCGGCCTCACTTCACCACCAGGCATGGAAATGATGTACCGGCCCAATACCCTGCCCCACTTCCAGGCTGTCGGCCTGCTGCAAGGCTTGTTGCAGATAAGCTTTGGCTGCGGCCACCGTTTCAACCCAGCTTTCATGGCGCGGGCGCAATGCCGCCAGCGCCGCCGACAGTGTGCAACCGGTGCCATGAGTATGCCGGGTTGCCACACGCGGCGCGGTAAAGCGTTGCTCAAATTCAGCAGTAAACAGCCAGTCTGGGCTTTCACCTTCGCTCAAGTGGCCCCCTTTCATCAGCACCGCCTGGCAACCCATCGCTAACAAGGCTCGGCCTTGCTCACGCATTTGCCGTTCGTTCTCAGCCGGTGCACAAGCCAGCAACGCCGCCGCTTCCGGCAGATTCGGCGTGACCAGCGCAACCAACGGCAGCAATTCACGGCGGATGGATTCGACGGCCTCAGGGGCCAGCAGCGGATCGCCGCTTTTAGCCAGCATCACCGTGTCGAGCACTACGTGTGGCAGCGGATAATGACGCAGGCGTTCCGCCACCACCCTGACGATATCTGCATTCGCCAACATACCAATCTTGGCGCTGTCGATACGCACATCGCTGAGCACGGAATCAAGCTGGGCAGCCACAAAGGCCGGATCGATATGATAGACCGACTGTACCCCACGGGTGTTTTGCGCCACCAAGGCGGTAATCACGCTGGTGCCATAGGCACCAAGAGCCGAAAACGCTTTCAGATCGGCTTGAATCCCTGCGCCCCCGCTCGGATCGGTGCCTGCAATAGTCAGAGCATTAATACGTTTCATTGCAGTTCCTCCGGGGTCAGTTGATAAAGCGCATCAAGAAACGCTGAGGTAAAACTGCCAGGGCCGCTACAGCGTGCCACCGCACGCTCACCGCAGAGCGACATCACCCGGCAGGCAGTAGCGACATTATCCAATCGCTCACCCGGCAGGCTGCAAAAGGCCGCCACCACTGCCGACAGCGCACAGCCGGTGCCCACCACCCGCGTCATCAGGATATCGCCGCCGGTAACGGCCCAAGCACGTTCGCCGTCGGTGACGTAATCCACCACGCCGGTCACGGCGACAATTGCACCGCTGTTGCGTGCCAGTTCACGTGCACCTGGCAGCGCCGCCAACGAATCGTCGTGACTATCGACACCACGGCCACGGGCCTGCAGGCCGCTCAACGCCATAATCTCCGACGCATTACCCCGGATCGCTGCTGGCCGCAGCTTAAGTAAACGCTGGGCAAACTCGGTGCGGTAAGCCAGGCCACCCACCGCAACCGGATCCAACGCCCAAGGTTTGCCTGCCTGATTGGCGGCCTCGATAGCGGCCAACATCGATTCGGCCCGCGCACTGTGCAGCGTGCCAATATTAATCAGCAACGCATCTGCCAACCGACTGAACTGCGCAGCTTCGGTAGGTTCAACCACCATTGCTGGAGAAGCGCCCAAGGCTAACAGGACATTGGCAGTCAGTTCCTGTACCACTTCGTTAGTCAGGCAATGGACCAGTGGAAGACGTTGTTTGAATTGGTGAAAACAGGCCGCGGCACGGTTGCCGGGTAACACATCAGGTCGAGTGAACATATTGCTCCCAACCGGCGTTCAGAAGGCGGGTACCGGTTGAGATACCGAGACTTCCCTACGCTGGCATTATCCAGATCAGGTCAGCGGGTGTATCTCAGCCCTGTTTTACAGAGGCACCCCGAGTCATTTAAAATCAGAATCAACTAGTTGCGATTAACGTCCCGTTAATCACTGCTCAGGATAATGCCAGCGGGAAGTCAAAGACACAACCCATAAAAACACAATGTGACCCGGCTGGTGGCCCATTTAGGCGTAGTGGTCAAGAAGCTCTGTTCACGGCTTTAGCGTTTTTCCAGTAGCAGCTTTCCGGTTCGTTGAGTGTTAATCCCTTGTTATATTCGTAAGGCTCACCCTATGGGGCAAGCACTCGAATTATTTTTAGGTATACACTGAAATTTCTTCTTTTCATTGGCGCACCTGTAATATTCTACGGTGAGCATATCACCTCTGTTCAGGTGGCCAGATTAACGATGCCACTACGCATTGTGAATTCCGCGCTATTATCGCCTGCAAGCGGCTCTAATTGCTTAGGTTATAAATTAAATTTATCACATATAAAAAATCATTGGTTCTTTTTTAATTAAAAACATCATACAATTTTAAAATACCAAGGGAATGCTAGCCCTATTACATATGGATAGCAAAATTGAGTTCTGAAAGAGTCGATACCTCTGGTATTTATTATGACGAATGTCAATGATTGTAATACTGCAATTGTGATTTTCCTCTTATGGTTCTCTATAGCCGAAATAATTTGAGTTGCTTGACAAAAACGCTCTGCGTTTTTGAACGGCGCTTACGCTGGCCCCGAATGGGCGAGTAACGTAGCCAACCCCCAAGCGGCTTGAAGTATGAAGGGTATATATAATAGGTATCACATGACGTAAGCAGCTATTACATTATTTTTATTTATAATCTAAAGTTACTTAAGGATTTTTTATGTCTCATATTAAGACGAATGCAGTAGTGGCCGCGTTTATTTCTTTCTCTGCATTCGCCGCTCAAGCTGCTGACCAGGGTTCAGGTAATGTTACATTTAATGGTTCCATTATTGAGGCACCATGTTCAATTACTCCACAAACTGCCGATCAGGTTGTTTCTCTGGGGCAGATCTCTGCTGCGTCGCTGAGCAATAAAGGTAATTCGACACCACAGAACTTTTCTATCGATTTAGAGAGATGTGACACGACTTCGCTGAAAAATGTTTCTATTACCTTTAACGGTGATAAAAACGCTGATGACAACACTCTGCTGGGTATCGTTGGCGATGCAAAAGGTGCTGGTATTGTCATCACCAATGGCAGCGGCACTGTGGTAAAACTGGGCGAAGCCTCACCAGCACGTCAACTTTTAGCTGGCAGCAACACCTTGTTATTCTCTGCCTACCTGAAAGGCAGCAGCATTACTGAAGGTAGTGTAGTGCCAGGTAAGTTTACCAGCATTGCCAATTTTACCCTGGCATATCAGTAATTATCTGTATCCACCCTATTTCAAGTTACTCAGGTATTGGCTGTACCCCGTATTACCAGTGACATAGTGCGCTATGCTCCAAGGGTCTGTGCTACTTGCCGTCTACAAGAGTAACTCGAATTAATTTGGGCGCTATAAAAGCATACGGCTTTAGCCGTATGCTTTACCCCTAAAAATAACTGTGTTAAAAACAAAAATGTTAAAACCATCGTTATTATTATGTAGCCTTATCTTTTCCTCAGCAATCTATGCGATGCACAAAGATTACGGTCGGGTAAATATGAATGGGGTCATTATCAACCCAGCCTGCTCCATATCTTCAGACAATGCTGAGCAAACGATAGATTTGGGTTTGATTACACAGGAAACATTGAACAATACTGCTGCAGTAACATACCCCTTTACCATCAATTTAATAAATTGCGTTTTTTTGCACGCAGAAGAAAATAAAGAGATGCAGAGTACGTTAGGCTTGAGATTTGATGGGCCCAGCGAGCCAGGTAGCTCATGGTTTAACCTAGGGGAAAGTAGTAAAGGGCTGGCGTTCCAAATTTTAGATGGACAAAGTAACGTTGTCATCCCTGGTGCAGTGATGAGAGTGCATAAACATGATGGTGAGAATAAAAAATTAAACTACTCTCTACGCCTTATTAAAAAAATACCTCAAGTCAAGTCTGGGCGTTTTCACTCAATGGTGTACTTTACCTTGATTCATCAATGAATACCTCCCCGGGTTAGTCCTGTTTGCTCTTATTAACAGCCTATAAAAACCCGATCGAACAGTTTATATGAGCCACGAAATGAATTTCATTAAAGTCATCTACGTCACCTCTATAGCATCATTGATGGGGCTCAGTAGCACCACCTATGCAGTGGAATTTAATACTGATATTTTAGATACTGAAGATAAGCAAAACATTGACTTATCACGCTTCGCCGTTTCCGGTTATGTTATGCCTGGACCCTATCAATTGGTTATCAACATTAACCAGCGTGATTTTCCCGAACAAACGGTGAATTTTACTCCCCGTGATGACAACCCGAACAGTAGTGAACCCTGTCTGTCAGAAAATGTGGTTGCGCTATTGGGGCTAAAACAGAATATTGCTGAAAAAATCACTTACGGGCACCAAAATCATTGTGCAGACCTTAAAGCACTTGATGGCATCACTATGCGTACCGATCTCAGTGCAGGTACGTTATACATCAGCATCCCTCAGGCATTGATAGAGTACAGAGACCATAACTGGCTGCCACCATCAAGCTGGGATGATGGTATTCCCGGTTTGTTGCTGGACTACAACCTCAACAGCCAGGTCAACAGACCACAGCAAAGCGCCGCCATCACAAACACCAATGTAAACGGTACAGCCGGTGCCAATTATGGCCCGTGGCGTCTGCGGGGGGATTATCAGGGTAATTACACCAAGATCGGTAACGGTCAGTCTCAGAATAATTTCGAATGGAATAGGTTTTATTTATATCGCTCCATTCGCTCATTAGCGTCGACATTAACGGTAGGAGAAAACTATTTCTCATCCGATATTTTTAGCCTCTTCCGCTATACCGGCCTGAGCCTAGCCAGTGATGAACGCATGTTACCGCCGAACCTGCGTGGTTACGCGCCAGAGGTGGCAGGTATTGCCCGTACTAACGCTAAAGTCATTGTCAGCCAACAAGGGCGGCTGTTATATCAGACGACCGTGCCTTCCGGGCCGTTTCGTATTATGGATTTGGATAGCTCGATCAGTGGATTACTGGATGTGCGGGTAGAGGAGCAGGATGGCAGTGTGCAAACCTTCCAGATCAATACGGCTACCATCCCTTACCTCACCAGACCCGGTACATTGCGTTATAAAATTGCCTTCGGTCGGCCAGCAAACGTTGGCCGCCGTTTAGAGGGTTCCCCCTTTGCCAGCGGCGAATTCTCCCGGGGTATCAGCAACAGTTGGTCATTGTATGGCGGTGGGATTGCCGCAGGTCATTACAACTCTCTGTCTGCCGGGATTGGCCGCGATCTTTATGTACTGGGGGCGTTATCGGCAGACGCTACCCAGTCTTGGGCAACGAATTTGCCTGGGCAACCTTCTCAGCAAGGGAAATCATACCGCTTAAGCTATGCCAAGCGTTTTGATCAACTCGACAGTGAAGTCACGTTTGCCGGTTATCGTTTCTCGCAGCGTCAATTTATGACGATGAGCCAATATTTGGATACGCGCTACCGGGGTGATAACAGTGGGAATAGCAAAGAGATGTACACTGTTATGTTCAATAAAAACTTCCCCGATGCCCGAGTCAGTCTGAATCTCTCATACAGTCACCAGACCTATTGGGAGCAGCAGGCCGCAGATAATTTCAGCCTCTCATTGAACCATTATTTTGATGTATTGAATATTAAAGATGTGTCGACCAACTTATCCGCAGGCCGTAGTAAGAATAACGGAGTGAATGAAAATACGCTGTTCCTGAGTTTTTCAGTGCCACTGGGGAATCAGCAATACGTCAGTTATAGCGGGCAACATAGCCAAGGCGGTTATAACCAAACCGTCAGTTATCTTAATAGCAACGGCGAGAACAGTAATTATCGCCTGAGTACCGGTTTAAATAATCAGCAGCAGAACGGCACCAAAAGCCAGTTTAGCGGTTTCTATACTCAGCGCAGCAGCATGGCGCAACTGAGCCTGAACAGCGCTTACGTTCAGGATAGTTATACGTCTTATGGCATGTCATTAAAAGGTGGAGCCACGGTGACAACCAAAGGCGCGGGGCTGCATGGCAGCAATGTCAGCGGAGGCACCCGGTTGATGCTCAGTACCGATGGCATAGCTGGCGTCCCGATTGAAGGACGTAACTTAAGCTCCAACCGGTTTGGTATTGCAGTGCTCAATGATATTGCCGGTTATTACCGTACCGATACACGCATAGATATCAATCAGTTGGCCGACGATGTCGAAGCACGGCAATTGGCTGTGGAGTCGGCTTTAACTGAGGGAGCCATTGGTTATCGGCGCTTCAGTCTGGTTAAAGGCCTTAAGGCCATCGCCACGTTACGAAAAGCTGATGGCAGCTATCCCCCCTTTGGCAGCAGCGTGACCAATAGTAAAGGGCAGGAATTAGCGATCATCAGTGATGATGGTTTTGCCTATCTGAGTGGTGTTTCAGTGGGAGAAACTCTCGATGTTGCCTGGAATGGCAGCAAGCAATGCCAGGTAAACATTCCTGAAAAACTCCAGCCGCAATCGCAGCTACTACTACCATGCCACTCAACGAAATAGGCAAAGATGAGAATGAAACATAAAATCACTTTTTTAACGGTATTACTCCTCGGAACTCAGGCAGCAGATGCAGCTGTCGCATTGGACCGTACCCGGGTTATCTATGATGGGCAGAGCAAATCGGTCAGCCTTAATATCAGCAATGAAAATAAAGAGTTGCCCTATCTGGCACAATCCTGGATCGAGGACGCACAGCATAAAAAAATCACGACGCCACTCATCGTGACACCACCGGTACAGCGGCTTGAACCAGGCAGCAAAAGCGCGGTGAGGATTTCAACAACACCAGAGGCCATGAAGCTCCCCCAAGACCGTGAGTCTCTGTTTTATTTCAATTTGCGCGAAATCCCACCCCGCAGTGAAAAAAGCAATGTGATGCAAATAGCGCTTCAAACGCAGATCAAACTGTTCTATCGGCCACAGGCCATTACACCTAAACCGGGGCAAGTCTGGCAGGAACAGGTGACATTACAACAGACTGCACAGGGTTACCGCATCGAAAACCCTACCCCCTACTACCTGACGGTGATTGGGCTGGCAGAGAAAAACACCCCGGTGGACGATAATTTCCAACCGCTGATGATCGCCCCCAAAGCGACCGGGGAACTGAAATCAAGCCACTTTGCCCAACCAGTTCTGACCTATATCAACGATTACGGTGGTCGGCCAGTGCTGAATTTCAAATGTAACGCGGGCAGTTGCCAAGTGGCGAAAGCGGAATAGGTAATCGTTGGAAAAGAGAAGATAGGTGGAAATATGTTTGCGCAATGTATAAAAATGATCGTGGTGGCCTTAGTGTGGTGTTACAGCCCGTTCAGTATGGCTATTATCGCTCCCGGCTCATGTAATGTAGCCAGTGTTACGTCTTCTCCCTATACCTTAGAGCCATTGCCAGCCAAGTTAACCAACGGGACCATATTGGCATGGCGTATTATTACCTATAATTTTACCTATTCAAAAACAGGCTCTACGTCAGATATTCTGCTGGCTGATGCTTGGTATACCTCTGGAGTGACTGGGGAAACAACTCAGCCGATGTTCCCCGATGAAGGCGTTGGCGTAAGCCTGCTTGTGCTAGCGACCCCTGGTGGTTATGCAAACACTGATGCTTTTCGCGGCTTGTCTACCCAGTCTGTTGGCAATCCTGGTAACAACCTGACCTATCAAGTCTTTTTACAGCAGTTTTTAGTCGTTAATGATGTCAACCGCTACAAAGGGGGAGCGTTAAGTGGATATCCTAAAGGCCTTACCATTGCCTTTGGTAATCAAAAAACGTGGGACGATAAAACCGTTCTGGCTGGTGGTACACGCTGCGTAGCGAGTACCGCACTTTTTGGGAAAGAAGTGCTGACATTTGGCACAACAGGGGAGTTGCCTACGTTACCTGTCCCCAAAACCCCCACCTGTGACTTAGGTGGTACCAATATTACCGTGCCATTACAGGGGGTAGAAAGTTCGGCGTTTAAAAAAAGCGGCGATCTGAGCGGCAGCAAATTATTTTCTATCCCATTGGGCAACTGTGGCAAAGACGCCAAGCCTTATATCACCTTCACTGATAGCAATAACAAAGCGAATCGTTCAAATATCCTGGGGTTATCACCGGGGAGTACGGCGACTGGTGTAGGTATTGTGCTTGAAAAAAGTGATGGCCAGAGAGTGCAGTTCGGTGCACAAAATACGAGCGTCAGCGGCAGCAATGTGGGGCAGTTTATGATCGGCACTTCTGCGGTCGAAGGCGGCTCGCTGCTACTGGATATAACGGCGAAGTATATTCGTACTGACGAAGAGCTTAAAGCCGGAGAAGTAAAGGCCGAGGCGATTTTTACCCTCGCTTATCCATGATCATTCCACGACGTTGATACCTTCTCTCAGCCTTGATTGTAAAACAGCCAGGCCATCCATTCGGCGTGATGCTAGCCCCATCACGCCGCTGCTCGATATCGTAATAGGGATTCCCGCATCTGTTGTCAAAACAGAGAATATTTCACCGAAAATGAGATCATCTTCATAATTTATAAATGTTAACGTTAACTTTTGTGATTAACATCAAATTGCCACACATATAAGGCAGCAAAACAAAAATGTTAACGTTACCTTCTCGTCATTGCTTCGAAAGATTGACTTAGAGTAAGGAAAACATCATGAGCATGCTCCTCCAGGCCAATACCGCCATTCGCGACCTAAAAGACAAAGTTAACCCACGCTGGTTTCCTCACTTTCATATTGCACCTCAAGCTGGCTGGATGAACGATCCTAACGGTTTATGCTGGTTTAATGGCTATTATCATGTGTTTTACCAGCATTATCCCTACTCCCCAGAATGGGGCCCAATGCATTGGGGGCACGCCCGCAGTCGCGATCTGGTGCATTGGGAGCATCTCCCTATCGCCCTGGCTCCAGAAGGGCCGGAAGACCAAGACGGCTGTTTTTCCGGTTCGGCGGTTGTTGATGATGGTCAGATGGCACTGATCTACACCGGCCATAAGTTTCACGGTGCTCACAGCGATGACAACTTGTTTCAAGTGCAATGCCTGACAACCAGCCATGACGGTCTGCATTTTCAGCGTGAAGGCATGATTTTGGATACACCCCCAGGCGTAAACCATTTTCGCGATCCCAAGGTCTGGCGTGAAGGCGATCGCTGGATGATGGTTGTGGGTGCCAGAGTCGCGGGTATTGGTGAAGTACAACTTTACCAGTCGCAAGACCTTCGTCAGTGGAGTTACGTCAATACCCTAAGTAAAGCTGATGAGACAATGGGCTATATGTGGGAGTGTCCAGATTTTTTCCCGCTGGCGGATAAACATATTCTGATGTTTTCTCCACAGGGGATTAATGCCGAGGGTTACCACTATCGAAACCTGTACCAGAGTGGGTATATCGTCGGTGACTGGCAGGACGGAAGGAGCTTTCATCCCACCCAGCAATTTTATGAAATGGATCATGGTCATGATTTTTATGCGCCTCAATCCTTTGTGGCACCGGACGGCAGACGCATTGTTATCGGCTGGTTGTCCATGTGGGAATCCCCGATGCCCGAAAAAGCGGACGGTTGGGCGGGAATGCTCTCCTTACCACGAGAGCTCAGCCTTGATAATGACTTACGTTTACGGATGACACCCGTTAAAGAGTTGGAAGCGTTGCGTGGCGAACACCACTGCTGGTCAGTGCATAAATTGAGTGGAGGTACTCACCAGGTTGAGAATGACGCAATCGCGATGGAAATCACTCTGGAGCTTGATCTGACACGCAGTACAGCAGAACACTATGGCCTGATGCTTGGCCAAGGCGCTCGTATTTTTGTGGATAATCAGGCCCAGCGCCTGGTCATTGAGCGGAATTATCCACAGCATCAGTTGATTGGTTACCGCAGCGTCCCTCTGCCGACGGCAGGGATACTGAAGCTGCATATTTTTATCGACAAATCTTCTGTAGAAGTCTTCGTTAACGAGGGAGAGTTCACCCTTAGTAGCCGTATCTACCCAGAACACGACGATCGGGCATTATCACTATTCAGCCATCACGGTGAGATGGTCATTTCCAGTGCAAACGCCTGGCAGCTCAACGCAGCATCAACTGAATAAATTTGTCCTCCAGCAAGGTCCGCTGCAACTGGAAATCAAACCCTAATATCACTCAGCCTGGATTGGAAAAAATATGAAAATAAATATGCCGTTCAGTAATGATAAATACCGTTATTCCTCAGCGTACTTACTCTTTTTCTTTGCTGCCTGGTCGCTCTGGTGGTCATTCTATGCCATGTGGCTAAAGAATAAACTTGGGTTGTCGGGTAGCGACTTGGGCATGTTATATGCGGTAAACCAGTTTTTCAGCATGATTTTCATGATGGCTTATGGTTTTATGCAGGATAAATTAGGCACCCGGAAACCATTAATGTGGTTAGTCGGAATCGTTATCACATTAAGCGGCCCCTTCCTGATTTATATATATGAACCCTTGCTGATGACTAATTTTAAACTGGCGATGGTATTTGGTGGCATATTTTTTGGCCTCGGCTATCTCGCAGGCTGTGGTTTGGTTGACAGTTTTATTGAAAAAATCAGTCGTCGCTTTAATTTTGAGTTTGGCACTGCTCGTTTCTGGGGATGCCTGGGCTATGCCGTCGGTACTTTCGTGGGGGGGATTTTCTTCAGCATCAACCCACATATCAATTTCTGGTGTGTTTCCCTAATGGGCATCTTGTTCCTGGTGGTTAATCTCTTTTTCAGAACAGAAGACAGCCAGACTCTCCCCCTCGGGGCCTCTAATGCTCATTCTCTGACTCGAAAAGACTTTATCACCATATTTAAAGATGCCCAATTTTGGTTCTTTGTGGTGTTTGTCGTGGGGACCTGGTCGTTTTACAATATTTATGATCAACAGATGTTCCCGGTTTTTTATACTGGACTTTTTGAGAACCCGGAAATAGCACCGCGAGTTTATGGCTATCTGAACTCAGCACAAGTATTTCTCGAGGCCATTGGTATGGCATCTGTTCCGTTCCTGATAAATCGAATTGGCCCGAAGTCAGCATTGATGCTGGGGGGAATGGTCATGACCTTCCGGATCCTCGGTTCGGCCCTGTTTGAGGATATTTATATCATTTCATTTATCAAAATGCTTCATGCGCTGGAAGTACCATTATTTGTTATTTCAGTCTTCAAGTTCAGCGTTGCAAATTTTGATCAGCGCCTGTCCTCAACGATGTATTTAATTGGATTCAATATTGCCAGCTCAATAGGAATCATTGTACTTTCTCTGCCGATTGGTCGTTTATTTGACAAGGTGGGGTACCATTCAACATTCTATATAATGGCGGGGGTTGTCGTCTGCACTATTCTGTTCGGATATATTACGTTGAGCAAAAAGAAACCAGAAACAGCTGAGCTTATCATGAGCAATGATGTGGTATGAATCAGGCACCTGAGGCAAAAATCAGTAACACCACCAAGTAGTAGAACGGTATTTTTACGCAAGCCTGGGTGATTGTTCACTTAGCTCGCGTAACTTGAAGTATGACGGGTATCAACGGTAAAACCGTTTACGGGGCTGAAACCACGCCCTGGATTTCACCGCTATATCCGGTGCGGGAAATCGCCGTCAATAATGCCTGATTATCAAAGCCCTCAGGCACAATCACCTCTGCCTGATGCGTTTTCAGGGAAGCTTTGGCCTTAATCACGCCGTCGGTAGAACGCAACGCTTTATTGATGGAGATAACGCAAAGCGAACAGGTCATATCTTTGATATCGATAGTGACCTTTTTATTTTCAGCCCATGCCTGCGGTGCCATTAATACCAAAGCCAGTACCAGAAAAAACAGCCTCTTCATTCCATCAACTCCCACAACCAGGGCAACACATACGGATAGGTCATCAGAGCCAAAAGCAGTGGCACCGACAACCAATAAAGCCAAAGCAACACTCGACGACTAACGACATTCACACAGACAGGGCGTGGTGACAGGTAAAGCCGCCAGAATCCTCTCAACATCAAGCCGACAGAGAGAACAACCATCGGCAATTGCAGCCAGGATAGCGCCGGGATCCCCGTCAATCCGGCAGCCGAAATACCGAACACCAGATAGAGCAGCGGGCCAAGGCAGCAAAGTGTTGATGCGGCGGCAGCAAGCAGAGCCACCAACAACGTCGCCACACTCCCTTTAAGGCTGTTCGACAGAGACATAGTCATAACTGAACTCAGCCGGATCGTAGAAATTCAACGGATCGCCATCCACCTCAGCATAAGGATAACCAAAGTTATTGAGGTCCCCCTGTTCTGCCACTGGCGCAAGCGCAAAGTCACGGGCATAGTTAAAACCAACCCAGTTCATCTCCCAATTACCGAACAGATAATCGCTGACCGCCTCAACGGCTGGATCGCCGTTTTCTTTTTTCTCAGTTAAACGCATTTTAGTGACATCAGCCGGATCGGCTGGCAACCAACCAAAACCCGCCAGCCAGAACATAGCCCGGCAATGCTGACCACCGCTGATTTTCGCCACACCCTGTTCGTCGGCGCTACCGAACGCTTTTTTCGAATAGTTTGCCAGCTTGCGGGTGGCCCCCAGGCGGATACCGAACATCTCGCGAGCCGGGATCCCACAGGAGCGGCACAGCGCGACGAAAACGGAGTTAATGTCGGTACATTTCCCGCCCAGATTGCCGGTTTTGAGAATTTGGCCCACGTCGCCGCTGCCACAGCCAATCACCGAATCATCTCGATGCATATGGGTTCTTACCCAATCATGGATCAAGCGCGCCTGTTTCAGGGGGGACTTCTCGCTACCGATAATCTTCAATGCCGTTTGTTTCACCAAGCCATCCACCGGGATATGAGGCGTAGCGTTGAGATAGGGTTGTACCTCGGCGGGGAAAACCAAATCAGTTTCAGGGAGATACCATTCAGACAGTTGATTGTTCTTCAACGGTTCCCAGTCCAAGGTTTCAATCAGCATCTCTACGTTCAGTTCCATCGGGCCTTTTGAATCCGCCCAAGTGGCAAACAACGTTTTAGCCGCATAACGATTGTTGGCCGTGAGATAAGCCTGCTGATAGTTTCCAGAAAAGGAGATGTGCTTCAGCTGTTGAAAAGCGGTGTCTTCCGGTACCGGGATCCACAGATTGGCCTTACCTTCCGAGCCCGCAGGGGCTTTCAGCCGATAAGTCTGCGTCATCAGAAAACGCCTTCTTCTATCCACACAGGTAACCACAGAAGTATCGGCTTTACGCGACTCTGACCAAGCGGGGCTAATCAGCCCAAAAGAAGATAACGCAGCGGCACCTTTAAGAAAATCACGCCTTTCCATCACATTTCCTTTTTTATTATCAGATAACGCCAAGGCCTTACCTACTCCGATGGCGAGAGAAGATAGTACGCAGCCAGGCTGTACAAAACAACCCAAACCCGGCCTCAAAGCAGGCTATCTCCTGCCAACTTAAATACAATATATTGTGTTTTAACTCGGTTATTTGAATTTAACACACTTATTAAGAGAATTACTGAACTTGCTCAGGCTGCTCGTTAATTCTATAATTTTGTGAATTAACGCGTATGGTTTGATAGGATTTCACAATATGTTGGATTTAAGTTTCAGCAAACCGAGTGAGATCGTCAAACGATTGTGCGAGCGCTTGCGCACAGAGCGGTTGGCGCAGCAAATGACTCAAGCGGATGTGGCCGGGCGCGCGGGTATCGGCATCAATACCGTGTCCAATCTGGAAGCAGGACGCAACGTCGGGTTCGAAAATGTGGTCCGCGTGGCAATGGTTCTTGGGCGAATCAAAGAGCTTGAAGGCCTGTTTCTACCTAAGCTAGACAGCCTCGAAGACGTTCGCCGTTACGAAAACAGCGCCAATCGTCACCGTATTAAGAGGAAGCTCAACAATGCTTGAGCAAGTAAACGTGTACTACGAAGGCTGGGGTGAACGATGGTTATGGGGCACGCTGATGTCTACCACCGCCCTCACTGGCCGCCCGCAGATTATGTTTGAGTACAGTAATGAGGCAAGACGGAGAGGTTTGGAGCTCTCCTCCTACACTCTGCCGCTGGAAGGGGCTCAGCTGCGCCGAGGCTTCCCATCCTACCAATTGGGTCTGCCCGGGCCTGTTTATGACTCGTTACCTGACGGTTGGGGCATGCTGTTGATGGACCGATTGTTCAGACGCCGTGGGCTCACCACTGCGCGCATCGGCCCCCTGGAACGGCTGACTTACATTGGCAGCAATGCCATGGGAGCCATGTCGTTCGAGCCCGTGGTGCCTGAAGGGGGAGAATCGCAACTGCATATACCACTCGATGTGCTTGCTGCAGAAGTGCAGGAAGTGCTTCATGGCAACGATGGGATATTCCTGCAGCGTTTGTTGCAGGTGGGGGGCTCGCCGCAAGGTGCCAGACCGAAGGCACTGATCTATCGCGATCCTCAGACAGGGCAATTTACCACCGCCACCACACCAGGCTTCGACGCCTGGCTGGTCAAGTTCCCCGCCAAGGAAGAACATGCTGAGGTGTGCGCCATTGAAATGGTCTATGCCGAGTGCTTGCGTATGTGTGGCATCCCAACCCCAGACACACAATATTTCAGCCTGCCCAAAGGAATGGCAGCATTCGCCAGTAAACGTTTTGATCGCCAAAACGGTATGCGCGTGCCCATGCAAAGTCTTGCCGCTTTTACCGGTGCCGACTATCAGGTCGCGGGGGTTTTAGACTACGTGAACTTCTTGCGTGCAACGCAGATGTGTACCAACGATGTGCGAGAAAAAGCATTCGCCTTCGAACGCGCCGTGTTCAATGTGGCGTTCAACAACCGAGACGATCACCTCAAAAACTTCGCCTACCTGATGTCGCCAACTGGCGAGTGGAAGCTGGCGCCAGCTTACGACGTAACCTTCTGTGAAGGGCCCGGCGGATACCACCAGATGGATGTCATGGGTGAGGCTTTAGCGATAAATCGCGCAGCGTTGCTCCAACTCGCAGAGGAAGCGGAGGTTTCAGCAGAGGCCGCAAACCACATTATAGACAGCATGTGCGGTGTGGCAGGCCAGTTTGCCACGCTCGCCGATAACCTGCTGCCACAGGTTATCACCCGAGACACTTTGAACATGATTCAGAGCCGTATTAACCAAAACCTTGATTTGCTGCGATAGAGTTACTGGCTGCTAAAGTAAAAAGTCCGCAATAACGCGGACTTAAACAGTGTTGAATACTTAATCGTGGCCAGACGTTAAATCATTCTCACTCAATCGTTGCTCTTCCTGTAAGACCGCTTCGTAATCCTGATCACCATAGAACACACCCAGGATCGATACTTGTTCTGCATCCACGCTAAAAGCAATCACGGTGCGTTTTCTATAATTCGTGATTCGCAGGTTGGGCCGGATATCATCGCGCCGGGTGCCGCTGTAAGGCGTCGTCTGTAGCTGTTCACAGACGCTGACAATGCCTGGCAGCAATGTCAGCAGAAGCCGCAACTGCAATATAACGGTACAACTCCACCAGTTGCTCCTCGGCTTCTGGCGCAAAGACAAGGCGATAACTCATTTTTTCTTGGCATGTTCAGCGGCAAGACGCGCACGCACTGCGTCAAGAGTTATGGCACGAGAGGGGTCGGCCTGTAATGCGTCGTAAGCCTGCCCCACCTGGTCATGCAACCAATTGTCTACAGCCCTGTCCCGCGCCAATAGCGTGCGCAAGCCATCACGGATCACTTCGCTCTCTGTCGCATATTCGCCGGTCTTCACCTTGGCCTTGATGGCTTCAGCCATTTCGTTTGGCAGCGTAATGCTTAACTGTTGTGTGGTTCGCATCATGCACCTTCTTTGCTGTGAATATTATTTAATCCTGCTCTCGGTTCACCCCAAAGTCTACGATACCAAGAGTAGGTTATCGCTCAGATAAACTGCTGTAATCTTGATGCGCTCATGGCCTAATTCACGACTGATATGAGGTTGTAAGTCGTACAACCCGTTCCCATCCTCCTTTGTCCAAGAACCTTTCAACACAATGAGATTGTACTGGTTAGCATAGGGTCGAAATTTAATAGCTTCCTCACGAGGTAGCCCGGGAATCTATTGCAAGCCCAGACTCATGCGCACATAGGATCATGCGTAGCCGATTGTATTTTTACCGTTGCATTGAACGGTAAAAATAGCAGGAACAGCATGGAACTCGGTGGCTTTCAGAAAACAAAAAAGCCAGTCAATCACTTGATTTAACTGGCTTTTCAAGACATCAACGGCCTTCAGAAGACGCTAAAAACTTATTCCCACTCAATCGTCGCTGGTGGCTTACCGCTGATATCATAAACCACACGGGAAATACCGTTCACTTCGTTGATGATACGGTTGGACACGCGGCCAAGGAAATCATACGGCAGGTGTGCCCAGTGCGCGGTCATAAAGTCGATGGTTTCTACTGCACGCAGTGACACTACCCAATCGTATTTGCGGCCATCGCCCATCACACCAACGGAACGCACCGGCAGGAACACGGTAAATGCCTGGCTGACCTTGTTGTATAAGTCCGCTTTGTGCAGTTCTTCGATGAAGATCGCATCCGCACGGCGCAGCAGATCACAGTACTCTTTCTTCACTTCACCCAACACGCGCACGCCCAAACCTGGCCCTGGGAACGGGTGGCGGTACAGCATGTCGTACGGCAGACCCAGTTCCAGGCCAATCTTGCGCACTTCGTCTTTGAACAGCTCTTTCAGCGGTTCAACCAAGCCCAGCTTCATCTCTTTCGGCAGGCCACCCACGTTGTGGTGCGATTTGATCACATGAGCTTTACCGGTAGCGGAAGCGGCGGATTCGATCACATCCGGGTAAATAGTGCCCTGCGCCAACCACTTCACTTCGCTTTGCTTACAAGCTTCTTCGTCGAACACTTCAACAAACACGCGGCCAATGACCTTACGCTTGGCTTCGGGTTCATCAACACCCGCCAACGCGCTCAGGAAGCGGTTCTCTGCCGCTACATGCACAATGTTCAGGCCAAAATGATCGCCAAACATCTCCAGTACCTGAGCGGCTTCGTTCAGGCGCAGCAGGCCGTTGTCGACAAATACGCAGGTCAGGCGCTTGCCGATCGCGCGATGCAGCAGCATGGCGGTAACGGATGAATCCACACCGCCAGACAGGCCGAGGATCACATGATCTTCCCCTACCTGTTCACGAATGCGCTCCACGGCATCTTCGATGATGGTAGCTGGCGTCCACAGCGCTTCACAGCCACAGATATCCAGCACAAAGCGCTCCAACATGCGCTGGCCCTGGCGGGTATGAGTCACTTCCGGGTGGAACTGCACGCCGTAGAAACGTTTTTCTTCGTTAGCCATAATGGCAAACGGGCAGGTGTCGGTACTGGCAACGGTCACAAAATCAGCCGGGATAGCGGTCACTTTGTCACCGTGGCTCATCCACACGTCCAGCAACGGTTTGCCCGCTGGGCTGATGGCGTCCTGAATGTCGCGAATCAGCGCGCTTTCAGTGGTAATTTCCACTTGCGCATAGCCAAACTCACGCTCGTTAGAGCCTTGTACATGGCCCCCCAACTGCATCGCCATGGTCTGCATGCCGTAGCACACGCCCAATACCGGTACACCGGCGGTGAAGACGTATTCTGGCGCGCGTGGGCTGTTTTGTTCGGTGGTGCTTTCCGGGCCACCGGAAAGAATGATGCCGCTTGGATTGAATTCGCGGATCTGCTCTTCGCTCACATCCCAGGCCCACAGTTCGCAGTAAACACCGATCTCACGCACGCGGCGGGCGACCAGTTGAGTATATTGCGAACCGAAATCCAGAATGAGGATGCGATGCTTATGAATATTTTTTGACATGTGAGGCAAATTCCAGCAACAGAGAAAAAATGCAAAAAAATGTATTGGGGTGAAGGATTCCCCCTCACCCACTCATCTCCCCACAGGGAGAGAACAAAACATTAGCCCATACGGTAGTTCGGTGACTCTTTAGTGATGGTCACGTCATGCACGTGGCTTTCCTGAATACCCGCACTGCTGATACGCACAAATTCAGCTTTGGTACGCAGTTCATCAATCGTGCCACAACCGGTCAACCCCATGCAGGAACGCAGGCCGCCCATTTGTTGATGAACGATGGCTTTCAGCATGCCTTTATACGCCACGCGCCCTTCGATACCTTCCGGCACCAGTTTATCAGCGGCGTTATCGGTCTGGAAGTAACGGTCAGAAGAGCCTTTGGACATGGCACCCAGAGAACCCATACCACGATAAGATTTGAACGAACGGCCCTGATACAGCTCAATTTCACCTGGAGACTCTTCCGTCCCGGCCAGCATTGAACCCACCATCACGCAGGATGCGCCAGCCGCAATGGCTTTGGCGATATCACCCGAGAAACGGATACCGCCGTCGGCGATCACGGGGATACCTGTGCCTTCCAACGCTTCTACCGCATCGGCAATCGCGGTGATTTGCGGTACACCCACGCCGGTAACAATACGGGTGGTGCAGATAGAACCAGGGCCGATACCCACTTTCACCGCGCTCACGCCAGCTTCCATCAGGGCTTTGGCACCGGCTGCAGTGGCAACGTTGCCGCCGACGATTTGTAGGTCTGGGTATTTCGCACGCGTTTCACGAATGCGTTGCAACACGCCTTCGGAATGACCATGCGAGGAATCGATCAACAACACGTCAACACCAGCAGCCACCAGCGCATCAACGCGTTCTTCATTACCAGCACCCGCGCCCACTGCAGCACCAACGCGCAGGCGGCCATGTTCGTCTTTACAGGCGTTAGGTTTACGTTCTGCTTTCTGGAAGTCTTTTACGGTGATCATGCCGATCAGATGGAAGTTATCATCCACCACTAGTGCTTTCTCAACGCGTTTTTCGTGCATTTTTTGCAACACGACTTCACGCGCTTCACCTTCCTTAACGGTAACCAGACGCTCTTTCGGCGTCATCACCGCCGTAACCGGCTGGCTCAGGTCAGTGACAAAACGCACGTCACGACCGGTAATAATCCCTACCAGTTCATTATCTCCGGCCACTACCGGGTAACCGGCAAAACCGTTACGGGCAGTCAGTTCTTTGACTTCGGCCAACGTGGTGCAAGGCGTGACGGTTTGTGGATCCGTGACCACGCCGCTTTCATGTTTTTTCACGCGGCGGACTTCTTCTGCCTGACGTTCAATAGACATGTTTTTGTGAATAAAGCCTAGGCCACCTTCCTGCGCCAGCGCAATCGCCAAACTAGCCTCGGTTACGGTGTCCATGGCTGCAGACAACATCGGGATATTCAGGCGGATGGCTTTGGTCAGTTGGGTGCCGAGATCGGCAGTGTTAGGCAGAACTATAGAATGAGCTGGAACCAGGAGAACGTCGTCAAACGTTAGAGCTTCTTTAGCGATACGTAGCATGGGCAATATCTCACCAAGGTGGATGCGGAAGGGATAAAATATTGCCGTGGCATTATACAGAGCGTAATCGGTTGCCTCCAGCACTTTCTCACAAAAACTCTTGATTACTTGTTATGGCGCTGTAGTATCGACCAATTAAGTGCTTGTTTTGAAATTTGATCTGGGTCACATGTCGCTACCTACTTCACCGTCGATTTTTACCGTAAGCCGCCTGAATCAGACGGTCCGACAGCTGTTGGAAATGGAAATGGGGCAAATTTGGCTCTCTGCCGAGATCTCCAACTTCTCCCAACCCTCTTCCGGCCACTGGTATTTCACGTTGAAAGACGATGGTGCGCAGGTGCGTTGTGCCATGTTCCGCAACAGCAACCGTCGCACAACCTTCCGTCCGCAGAATGGTCAGCAAGTGTTAGTGCGCGCCAGCATCACGTTGTATGAACCGCGTGGCGACTATCAGCTGATTGCCGAAAGCATGCAGCCTGCCGGTGATGGCCTGCTGCAACAGCAATTCGAGCAGTTAAAACAGCGCCTGGCAGCCGAAGGGGTGTTCGATCAGCAGTTCAAGCAACCGCTCCCCAGCCCGGCCAAATGCGTCGGTGTAATCACCTCCGCCAGCGGTGCTGCGCTGCATGACATTCTGCAAGTATTGCAACGGCGTGATCCTTCTCTGCCGATCGTGATTTACCCTACCTCCGTACAGGGCGCAGAAGCTCCGCTGCAGATCGTGCGCGCCATTGAGGTTGCAAACCGGCGTGATGAGTGTGATGTGCTGATCGTTGGCCGTGGCGGCGGTTCACTGGAGGATTTGTGGAGCTTTAACGACGAACGCGTAGCACGTGCCATTTTTGCCAGCCATATTCCGATCGTCAGCGCCGTCGGCCATGAAACCGACGTCACCATCGCTGATTTTGTTGCCGATCTGCGTGCGCCCACCCCTTCCGCCGCCGCCGAGCTGGTTAGCCGCAATCAGCTTGAGCTGTTGCGCCAGTTACAGTCGCAACAACAACGGCTGGAAATGGCGATGGATTACTATCTGGCGCAGCGCCAACAGCAATTCTCCCGTATCAACCACCGTCTGCAGCAGCAACATCCTCATCTGCGTCTGGCGCGGCAACAAACGCTGTTGTTCAAGTTGCAACGCCGCTTGGAAGAAGGCATGCAACAGCGCTTGCGGCTGGCTACCCGCCGCAGTGAACGCGCCCAGCAACAGCTGGCGCAAATGCAACCGCTGGGCAGGATCCACCGTTTGCAGCAGCGCCTGCAACAGCAGGAGTACCGATTGCAACAAGGGCTAGAGCGGCAACTCAATGCCTATCGTCAACGTTTTGGCGTGGCTTGTAGCCAGTTGGAAGCCGTCAGCCCGTTAGCCACCCTGGCGCGCGGATATAGCGTGACACAAACACCGCGCGGCGAACTGTTGAAAACCACCAAGCAGGCGCAGGTAGGGGAAATGCTGAAAACCCGTCTGCAGGACGGCTGGGTAGAAAGTGAAGTGAAAACTATCACTGCAGCGAAGAAACCGCGCAAGAAGCGTGCGGCTGATTAGTGGCCGTGAAAACAGGCTGTATCCAGCAAAAGAGCGGGATACAGCCGCAATGCAGCCTGCATGATATTTATTTGGCAGCAATACACTCCACTTCGGCCTTAGCGCCGAGTGCCAACCCACTGACTCCAAATGCGCTTCTTGCAGGATAAGGTTGGCTGAAAAAGGTCTGATAAACTTCATTAAACTCAGCCCACTCAGACATATCAGCTAACATTACCGTGCATTTGACAATATCCTTCATCTCATACCCTTTTTCATTCAGGGATGCGCGGATATTTTCAAAGATCTTCTTTGTTTCGGCTTTAATGCCACCAGGAATAACTTTAAAGGTATTATCGGGCTGTCTTTCTGAGGCAATTTCCCCGGAAAGGAACAGAATATTCCCTACTCTGACGCCATCAGAAAAAGGCAACCCGGTAAATTTACCCGAATCAAAAAAAGTGATGTTATTTTTACCATCGTGGGATTTATCTTTTGCTATTGCAGGTGCGCTGCCAGACATAAAAATCGCCACCAGAGCCATTGAGATATATTTGGTCATCATGTTCTCTCTTGTGATTAATATCGTTGCTTATTCAGGAAGTTAAACACGTTAATTTTTTCACTTGGAGAGATATAGATACAGTTTCTTATAAAAGAGGATATAACAGTACGTTGACAGAGAATATATCAGAGAGGATCACGCCGTCGGCAATATTAAAAAAAATTATCCCCAAGAGCAGCATAGAATACGCCCTTGGGGATCGGTTCCATTACGATCGTGATCGTAAATCGTTTGGCATAACCTTAGCTTAATGCATAACTATTACCACGAACCCCATTCACCCACAGCTCACGGGTTTCACCGGCGGGCAGCGTGATATCCAGCGTTTGCCAGGCCGGTTTAAAATGCCCTTCGGCGGTAATAGTCAATTCAATGCGCACACTGTCGCTGACCGCTTGCCACTGTAACCACAACGCATTGTCCTGCTGCCAGCCATAGCTTTCGCCATCATCTTCAAACAATAAGCCCGCAGAGCACCCACAACCTTTGGTAGGGAATAACTGCAATTCACGGCGATCGTCTGCGGCGATATCCACATGGGCAAAACGTTGTGACAACGGCAGTGCAGCACCAGCACGCACCAGTAACGGCAGGCGTTCCAACGGTGCATCCAAGACAATCGTCTGACCACCGCTATACCACTGGCCGCTATAAAAGCAGTACCAACCGTCGCCGTTATCTGGCAGATAAACCTCACGCTGGCGCTGCCCTTGTTCCACCACGCTGGCCACCAGCAGATCGCGGCCAATCAGGAAATCATCGGTTTCCCGCAAAGTACGCTCATCATGCTCATGATCGAGAAACGTTGGCCGCAGCATCGGCTCATCATCGGTACTCGCCAGCCACAGCAGAGTGTAGAAGTACGGCATCAGGCGATAACGCAGGTTAATCGCTTCACGAATCATCGGCGTCGCCGCCGGATACATCCAGGGCTCATTAACGGTTGCATCATCATTCCACGAATGGATGGTAAAACGCGGATGCATTACGCCGTTCTGCACCCAGCGTACAAACAGTTCAGCATCCGGTTTATCGCCGGAAAAACCACCAACGTCATGCCCGACGTTGAATAGCCCCGACAGGCTCATGCCCAACCCCATCCGGGTGTTGTAGCGCAGGGTTTGCCAGTTGGTGCGGTTGTCACCGCTCCAGGTTTGCACGTAGCGCTGCATGCCCGCACAGCCAGAACGGGAGATCAGGTAAGGGCGCAGGTGCGGTGCAAAACGCTGTTGAGCTTCCAGCGAGGCGCGCATCATCAGCAGCGGCATCACCGGGCGAATATGTTTGATGGCAATCGGTTGACCAAAACCGTGGCAACGCGCTTCACCGTCCCAGACTTCATATTCGTTATTGTCATTCCAGGTAGCGTCGATACCCATGGCCAACAGTTGCTCTGTTACCCCCTGCTGCCACCAGCGCACCGTAGCCGGATTGGTGAAGTCGAGGTGTGAACCTTCGTCGTCCCAAAAGCTTGAGCGTTCCGGTGTGTTGCTTTCCGAATCACGGATAAACAACCCCTGCTCTGCCACCTGTTGGTACTGCGGGTGATCCTGCAACAGACAAGGTTTGATATTCGCGGCCAGCTTCAGCCCGGCCTCATGGAAGGCTTTACTGAGCTGTTTAGGCTGCGGCACTTTGTCGTAGTTCCAGTTGAACACATAACGCTTGTTGCCAATCGAGGTGTAACCCGATGAGAGCTGGAACGAATCGCAGGGAATATCATGCTGCTGACACAGTTGGATAAACTGCTGCAACTGCTGCTGCGCATCCGGTGCATCGGTGTAGTGCATGGTAGAACCGCTGTAACCGAGGCTCCATTTCGGCCCGAAATGGGTTTTACCGGTCAGGCGCACAAAAGCCTTGGTGACATCCAGCACTTTCGGCCCGAGGAACAGATAATAATCCAGATCTCCGGCTTCAGCCTGATAGCGGCGGTAAGCCAAATGATAGTTGTCGATCTCGTTCCCCAGATCTAACCAGCAACTGCTCAGGTTGTCATAAAACAGCCCAAAGCTGACGTCTGTACGGCGCGTAATGGTAAATGGAATATGTTTATAGAGCGGATCGGTGCTGGCGGCGTTGTAGCCCATCGCATCCAGGTTACGCATCTCGTAACGGCGGCCACTGCGCTCCAGATCGCCCGCCTTTTCCCCCAAACCATAGTAACGCTCGCTAGCAAAGCGGCGCTGGTAATGTGCCACCCCGTCGCCATGCGCATTGAGCAGATAAGCGCTGGTCGGGCGATCCGCCGCCAACGGCTGCCATTCCCCCTCGGCGTTACAGTATTCCCACTCCAGCCACAGTGGCTGGTGCACCGTCACACGCAGTTGCGGGGTAGCCAGCGTCAAACTTGCACTATCGATCTCCAATTGGTAACCAGGTAAGCCAAAACCGGCTACACTGAGACGATCCCGCCCTTCCCAAGGGACATCCCCTTCTGGGGCGATACTCCAGGTGCGGTTCAACGCCAGCTCACCTTGGCGCTTAATCAACACGCGGAACAGTGAGTTTTCCAAAACATACAGGCAGAACAGGTGCTGCTCATCCACCAGCAGCTCAATCCGATCGGCATATTGCCCCACCAAAGTCCAATTTTTTAACGTTTTCATAGAGATCCAGCTTTAAACAGTAGGTGATGGCTTCTTGCCACGTTCAGCGATCAGGCCAATCAGGAACATCGCACCGATCAAATCGAAGAAGCCCATGGCAACAAACAGTGGGTTGAAGCCAACGGTGTCGGAAACCGCACCGATCAGCAACGTAAACAGGAAGCTGGCGATCCAGGCACTGGAACCGCGCATGCCGTTAACCGTCGCCATCTGGTTTTTATCGAACGATTCCACCACCAGTGCGCTCAACATGCAGGAGATCACCTGGTGGCCAAAGCCGCCGACAGAGATCAGCGCGATCGCGATATAAGGATCTTTAGTGATTGCCACAAACGCCAGCGATACCATCATGAAAGCACCGGTCACTGAACTGGCTACCACCGAGTTCACCCGTGAACAGCCAAACCATTTGCGATACAGCGTGGTGAGATAGCCACTGGCGACGCTGCCGATATCCGCCGCCAGGAATGGCAGCCAGGCAAACATGGCGATCTGCTTGAGATCCATACCGCGTTCAGTCGCCAGATAAAGTGGCACCCAGAAGCTGAATACCGCCCAGGCAGGCTCGGCCAGAAATGCCGGAATGGCGATACCGTAGAATTTTTTGTTTCTGCACAGGATTGCCAGCGATTTGAAGAACGGCAGCTTTGGCAATACCGGCTCATTATCTTCATGAATCAGTTCAAATTCTTTCTGGCTCAAATTCGGGTGCTGCTTTGGTGAATGGTAAAACAGCCACCACAGCACGACCCACACCAAACCCAAAGCCCCGGAAAACAGGAACGCCCCCTGCCAGCCAAAAGAAACGTGCGCGATAACAATAATCGGCGGAGCCAACATGGCACCGATGGAGAAACCAACGCCAGCCCAACCGGCAGCAATTGGCCGTTCCTTTTTCGGGAACCAGTCAGAAATCGCTTTGGCGTTGCCCGGCGTGGCGGCGGCTTCCGCTCCCCCCATAAAGAAGCGCAGGATCGCTAATTGCAGCCAGGTTCCTGCTCCGGCATGCATCATACACACCACTGCCCAGATACTGGCGCAGATCAGGAAGCCCATTTTCAGGCCGATAACATCAATCAGCCAACCGCAAATCGGTTGGAATACGGTATAGGCCAACTGGAACGACGCCACCACCCAGGAATATTGCTCGGTGGTCATGTTCAGGCTGGTTTTCAACTCCGGTGCCAGAATACCCAGCGAGTTACGGGTAATGTAGTTAACCGTTACCCCAAGCAAGAACAGCGCCAGCATCCACCAGCGCAACGATTTGAATTTGCGGCCACTGCGTACAGCGACTTGTTCGATTTCTACGCTCATCTCGAATCTCCGTGGTGACAATGCACCTTTTTGGTAGAGCACATGTTTCTATCGGAAGTGTTAACAGCGAACTCTTGTGATAACGCTCACAAATACAACTCTGCCGCTATGACAACCCTATGATTTAATTTTTGTTTTACTTGTAATTCAGCCCAATAAATTGGCCTGATAAATCTATAAATTGGTGTACCAAAACAGACTAACCAGTGAAGTGATGGAGCGAAATGGTGTTTTTTGCAAAAATTTTCATAAGCGAGCTAAAATATCGCCATAATGGCAATCAGAAGCTGTTCACAAGCCAGAAAGCACTGTGAAAATATTCTCATCAGTGAATTTGAAGGAGATCACAGAATGAATGGAAAGCTGAAAATACAGGAAATTGCCCGCCAAACCGGCCTTTCCATCAGTACCGTTTCCCGCGTATTAGCGGGGAAAGCCAACACCAGCCAAGCAGCACGCCAGCGGGTGCTGGAGTGCGCACAACAGAACGGCATCCTGCAAGGGCTTTCCAACGGCAGGCTGATGTTGAATAACGTGATGGTGTTTGCACCACAGCGCGCTTTCGACGTGCGCACCGATATATTCTATTACAAAGTGATTCAGGGGATCACCGCTGCACTGGCTGAGCATGAAGTGCGGATCCGCTACTGTGGGCTGGAGGAAACTCACAGCGACAGTGCGCTGTTCCTGGAAAAAATGAGCGATCCGCAAACCGAAGCCGCGTTGATTATCGGCATTGATGATGAGCATATCCATACGCTGGCCGCCGATCTGAATAAACCCTGTGTTTTGATTAACTGCACTGATCGCCAGATGCGCCTCGACAGCGTTTCACCCGACCATCAACTGATCGGTGAATATTCTGCCAACTACTTGTTTCAGCAAGGGCATAGCCACATTCTCAACCTGCAATGCCTGCGCCGCAACACCATGGAATTACGTCTGGCAGGCATCCGTCAGGCTTATAGCTGGCATAACATTGCTTTCGATGACAGCCAACACCTGATCGCTACATCCGGTTTTGGTAGTGAAGAAGCCGAACAGGCACTGACAACGTTTATTCACGGCATTGACGATCGGGCACGTTTGCCCAGCGCCATCCTGACCGGCGGCGACTATATGGCCGTTGGCGCAGTTAATGCGCTTAGGAAGATGCAACTTAACGTACCGGGGGATATTTCGGTGATGAGCACCGATGGTTTTAATCTGGCGGCCATTCATGATGTCCCACTCACCTCGGTACACGTACCACGCGATGAGTTGGGCCAGGAAGCTATTGGGCTGTTGCAACGCCGCATGCTGCGATCGGATGCGCCACCGTGCAATATGCTGCTCTGTGGGCGGTTGGTGGTGCGCGCTTCGGTTAAACGCCTCAGCCCAAACAAGGTATCACCCGCGGTGAGTACGCACGATCACCGCCTGTATGATGTTTAACGGTTAAAGTGGCTGATAGCTGAACTTGACGCGCTTTTTAGAGATCAGCCCATGACCATGCTGGCACAGGTAATCCACCGCGCCGCAGGCTTTCAACTCCTGCAAAAGTTGCCCACAGTCGGGGCACTCGGCGATCTGCCGATAGTCCCTGTTGCAGGCATCACAGTGATAATTCCCCTTTACCCAGCTCATCGGCTGAGCACAGTCAGGACAGATTGCATCCATCTTTCTTTCCCTCAAATTAAATCACGCCCCACGAGCGTAGGAGATAGATCCCAAACACGGTAGTAAAAAATGAGCCGACGGTGGTGATGGCAATAATATTGGCAGCCAATGTGGCATTGCCGCCCATGGCGCGAGTCATGACATAGCTGCCCGATGCCGTTGGCGTGGCTGAAAACAGGAAGATAATCCCCAGCGCTGCACCGTGGAAACCAAATAGCCATCCCCCAAATGTCATCAGCATCGGCACCAGAAACAGCTTAGCGGATGACGCGAGCGCAGCGACGTTGGACGAGCGGAACATCGCGCGTAAATCCAGGCTGGCACCGGTACACAGCAGCGCCAGCGGTAGCGAAAGCCCGGAGATATAAGTGCCGGTCTGTTTGAAGACCTGCGGAATACCCAGCCCGGTTTGTGCATAAGCTAACCCGCTCAGCAGGCCAATAATCAGCGGATTGGTGACAATACTGCGCAGCAATGACGAATGCTTAATCTTTTTCCCTTGCCCACCCTGCAAGCTGCGCGTCAAGGTAATCACCGACAGGATATTAAACAGGATCACCGTTACGGTCAGGTATAACGAAGCAATCGCTACCCCTTCATCACCGTAGGCCGTCATGGCGTAAGCCAGGCCAACGATTGCCGTATTGGCACGGAAGCCTCCTTGCACAAACACCCCGCGCTCACGGGGCTCTTTCACTAGCCACTTCGCCGCCACTTCCAGCAACAGGAAGGTGAAAATCGTACCCAAAGCCCCATAAATCACCAGCGGAACGTTATCCCGCAGTTGCGGATGATTAGTGGCAATGCTGAAAAACAGCAGGCAGGGCAAAGCGAGATTGAACACCAGCTTGCTGGCACCGTCGATAAAACGATCGTCCATCAGCCGCGTGTACCGCAACAGAATACCCAATAGCATCATCAGCAGATTTGGAACGGTAACGTTAAATGCAAAACTCCAGGTTTCCCAGGACATGACGATCCTTCGCGGAGGGCAGTAAAAGGTTGTAATACACAGATAATAAAACGATTTCAGGCAGATAAAAATAGGGCGCGGTATCAATACCACGCCCTGTTGCTACTATTTTGATTTCTTCAGATGGCTCATCAAGCGCTTGCGCTTGCGCATCTGATTCGGGGTCAACGTATTGCGCTTACCGGCAAACGGGTTATCCCCCTCTTTGAACTGAATACGGATCGGCGTACCCATCACGTTCAATGAGCGGCGGAAATAATTCATCAGGTAACGCTTGTACGAATCCGACAGATCGGACACCTGGTTACCGTGGATCACCACGATCGGCGGGTTATATCCACCGGCATGGGCATATTTCAGCTTCACGCGGCGGCCACGTACCAACGGCGGCTGATGGTCGTCGGTAGCCATCTGCATGATTTTGGTGAGCATTGAGGTATTCACGCGGCGGGTCGAACACTCGTAAGCTTCCAATACGGATTCAAACAAGTTACCAACACCACTGCCGTGCAGCGCAGAGATAAAATGCACGCGGGCGAAATCGACGAAGCCCAAGCGCAGATCGAGCATCTCTTTCACGTGCTCACGCGCTTCTTCACTCATGCCATCCCACTTATTGACCGCAATCACCAGTGAGCGCCCACTATTGAGGATAAAGCCCAACAAGGAGAGATCCTGATCGGAAATGCCTTCACGGGCATCGATCACCAGCAACACCACGTTGGCATCTTCAATCGCCTGCAGCGTTTTGATTACCGAGAACTTTTCTACCGTTTCGGTGACTTTGCCGCGCTTACGCACCCCAGCGGTGTCGATCAGCACATATTCGCGCTCGTCGCGCGTCATCGGGATATAGATGCTGTCACGGGTCGTGCCCGGCATGTCATACACCACCACCCGCTCCTCGCCGAGGATACGGTTAGTTAGCGTAGACTTACCTACGTTAGGGCGGCCCACGATCGCCAGTTTGATCGGCAAATCTTGCGGGTTGAAGTCGTCTTCCGGCTCTTCACCTTCACCGTCTTCCGCGATTTCACCGTCTTGCTCTGCCCAATAGGCTGCGTTAGCCTCTTCTTCGGTCAGTTCCACTTCCTCTGGCTTCTCTGGGAGGAATGGCACCAGCACATGTTCGATCAGTTGCGCCACACCGCGCCCATGGGATGCAGCGATGGCAAATACCTCACCCAGCCCCAGCGCATAGAAATCTGCGGTGGCAGTATCGGGATCCATGCCGTCGGTTTTGTTGGCAACCAGGAAAGTGGCCTTCTGACGGTTGCGTAAATGCTGAGCAATTCCTTGATCGGCAGGCATCAAGCCAGCGCGGGCATCCACCATAAACAGCACAATGTCCGCTTCTTCAATCGCCAGCAGCGATTGCCCCGCCATGCGGGTTTCGACACCGTCTTCCGTGCCGTCAATACCCCCGGTATCGACGATAATAAATTCATTGCCCTCAACTTCAGCACGACCATACTTGCGGTCTCGCGTTAGCCCGGGGAAATCCGCCACCAGCGCATCGCGCGTATGTGTTAAACGGTTAAACAAGGTGGATTTACCCACATTCGGGCGCCCGACCAGCGCGACGACAGGTATCATGGTTGAAGCCTCATTACTTGATAATCAATGCGTAACCACGCAGCGCGACAGACACGTCATACTTCAGATTGAATGTGCGTTGGCTGCGTCGTTTTAAAAACACGAAACGGCCCCTGAGCATCAGGAGCCGTTATCCCCTTCATCTTTCAAGCCGCAATGCTGTTGACCGCCGCTTGAAATTTATGGGTATACAAACCGGTTGGTTAGCGGGTGAAAGCGTAAACTTTACCGCCACGCGCCTGAATCAGCAGTTTATCACCCGCCACAATCGGCGCAGACAGGAAGCCGGAGCTATCCACTTGCTGCTGAACCACAAAACGACCGTCGGTGGTGTTGATCCAGTGCAGATAACCTTCGGCATCCCCAACCACCAGATAACCATTATACAAGGCAGGTGCGGTCAGATTGCGGTGCAACAGATCGCTCTGACGCCACAGGCTGGCACCGCCATCGGTATTCATGGCGATGACGCGATCGTCCTGATCAACCAGATAGATACGGCCAGAATCAACGATAAAGTCGTTTACTGAGCCCATCTCACGTTTCCATACGATCTGACCAGAACGCAGATCCAGCGCCGTCAGGTTGCCATTGTAACCCAATGCGTATACCACGTTGTCAACCACCACCGGAGTGGTGTCTACATCGTTGAGGCGATCGATTTCAGTCGCGCCGCTCGGCTGAGAAATACGCTGCTGCCAGATCAATTGCCCCTGCTGCATCAGCACGGCGTTGACGCGGCCATTATCACCGCCAACGATCGCTGCACCAAACGCAACGGCTGGCGCGGATTCACCACGCAGCGATAACGAAGGCATATCCAGGTTAACCGTCCACTTGATGGCACCATCGGCTTCGTTCAGCGCCTGTAACTGACCGTTAGTGGTATGGATCAGAACCATACCGTCGGCAACCACCGGGCGGGAAATCGCTTCACCGGCCACCTTGGTCTGCCACGTCACTTTACCGTCGGTGGTATTGAGCGCATAAACAACCGCTTTCTCGCTGCCTACATAGACGTTAGAGCCAGAAGCCGTCAGGCCACCAGACAGCAGCGCTGGCTGATTACGGGTGAAGAAACGGGTTTTCTCTGACAGATCCACCGACCACTTCTCTTTCCCTTCAAGCAGATCCATCGCTTTCACCAGACCACGGCGATCGGCGGCATAAACGGTGCCATCCTGATAGGCCGGGCGCAGGTGAGAATAGTATTCACCAATACCATCACCGACCGAGGTGCTCCACGCTTTATTCGGCGTGAATTGGTTTTCAACTTTTGGCAGCGGCGACATGGTAACCACGTCTTCTTCGCCACTAAACAGCGAACAACCACTCAGCAAGGCAACAGAAACCAGCCCGACCAAGAGTGTTTTACGCAATTGCATGGGAATTCCCCTTAGCTGGACAAGTTATTCAATTTCATGCGCATCAATCCCGCCAGTGCCTGAGAGGGATTGGATTCGATGCCTTTACTGTAAGCTTCACGGGCACCTTTGATATCACCTTTTGCCAACAGCACATCACCGCGAACGTCTTGTGCCATAGCCAGCCAGCCTTCGCCCTTCACGCCATCTAAGGTTTTCAGCGCTTCATCCAGCTTTTTTTCCTGCAATTGGACATGCGCCAAGCGCAGGTTAATGATCGCCAACAGGCTTTCATCTTTGGTTTGGCCCTGAGCCACTACCAATTGCTGTTCTGCTTTCGCGAAATCATTCTGTTCAACAAAGTGTTTTGCCAACTGCAGTGCAGCCAGTACGCCGTAACTATTACTGTTGGCCTGAATAAATTTCTCTTCAGCAGCCACGCCGTCCGCTTTACCCGCAGCCAGCTGTTCGTTGGCCTGTTGATAGGCATCCGAAGCCGCCATCATGCTGGCGTTTTGGTGGCTCTGCCAATAGCGCCACCCCAACAGAGCACCAACACCGAGCACCACGCCCACGGCCAATGCTTTACCATTTTCGCTAAAGAACCGGCGCACGGCATCAAGTTGTTCGTTTTCAGTGGTATAAACTTCCACGGTGTCCTTCTCCTTAACCTAGCATCAAAGCCAGACGCGCTGCGACTTCGCTTTGCGCCAGCGTTTCTTGTTCACCACTGCGCAGGTCTTTGACCACCACCTGCTGTGCCGCCACTTCATTTTCACCCAGGATCAGGGCAATGCGAGCACCCCATTTGTCTGCGCGGGTGATTTGCTTCTTAAAGTTACCGCCGCCATAGTTGGTCATCAATTTAATCTGCGGTACGGCATCACGCACCCTTTCGGCCAACTGCACCGCCGCACTTTGCGCGCCAGTACCGGAAGAGATGACATAGACATCAATCGTTGCTGGCGCTTTGAAATCTGGATTCACAGCCTGAACCAGCAGCACCAAACGCTCCAGCCCCATGGCAAAGCCCACGGCTGGTGTAGCACGCCCGCCCAGTTGCTCAACCAGGCCGTCATAGCGACCACCGGCACACACGGTGCCCTGCGCGCCCAGGCTGGTGGTTACCCACTCAAATACCGTGCGGTTGTAATAATCCAAGCCACGCACCAAACGCTCGTTGACGGTATATGAAATACCTGACTGCGTTAAAAGTTCGCACAAGCCATTGAAGTGCTCTCTGGACTCTGCATCCAGATGCTCAGAAAGACGCGGCGCGTCATTCAACAGGGCCTGTACTTCGGGATTTTTGGAGTCCAGCACGCGCAAAGGGTTGCTGTACATACGACGTTTACAATCTTCGTCCAGCTTTTCCTGATGCTGTTCCAGAAAAGCCACCAACGCATCGCGGTAGTTGGCTCGTGCTTCCAACGAACCAATTGAATTCAGCTCAAGCTTGACGTGCTCGGCAATCCCCAACGCTTTCCACCAACGGGCGCTCAGCAGAATCAGCTCAGCATCAACATCCGGGCCTTGCAGGCCAAACACTTCGGCCCCTAACTGGTGGAACTGGCGATAACGGCCTTTCTGTGGCCGCTCATAGCGGAACATCGGGCCGATGTACCACAGACGCTGTTCCTGATTGTACAGCAGACCATGTTCGATACCGGCACGTACGCAACCAGCCGTCCCTTCCGGGCGCAGCGTCAGGCTTTCGCCATTGCGATCGTCAAAGGTATACATCTCTTTTTCTACGACATCGGTCACTTCACCAATGGCGCGCTTGAATAACGGGGTCTGCTCTACAATCGGCAACCGGATTTCGCTGTAACCGTAGCTGCCCAACACTTGCTTGAGAGTGCCTTCAATACGCTGCCACAATGCCGTGTCTTCCGGCAGGTAATCGTTCATGCCGCGAATGGCTTGAATGTTTTTTGCCACGTGAGTTCTCTGTCCGTTTTATATAAAAATGAAACCGATTATAGGGACTTTGCCATCCGCTGTTCAACGCGGATGCACGTTAAGCCCGTCAGGCTCATCAATAAGCGGGCCTAAATGCCCGCTCCACCGGCTTGTATGCTTACTTTTCCAGCAAATTGACCGCAATGCGGTTGGATTGATCCAGCATCGCTGCTTTGGCGCGAATCTTCGCTTCCAGTTGATCGATCATCTGCTCGTTGTCAAAACGCTCTTTCTGGCGCACGCCATCTTCATAGAAGCCGCTCTTATTGTGCCCGCCAGTGACCCCTAAAGTAGATACCAACGCTTCACCAGGCCCGTTTACCACGCAACCGATAATCGAAACATCCATCGGCGTGATGATATCTTCCAGGCGCTGCTCCAACGCATTGACCGTGCCGATCACGTCAAACTCCTGACGCGAACACGTCGGGCAAGCGATAAAATTGATGCCGCGCGCACGAATGCGCAGTGACTTCAGGATATCAAAACCCACCTTCACTTCTTCTACCGGATCGGCAGCCAACGAAATACGCAGGGTATCACCGATCCCCTCGGCCAGCAGCATACCCAGGCCAATCGCCGACTTCACGGAACCGCTACGCGCGCCACCGGCTTCGGTAATCCCCAGATGCAAAGGTTGATCGATGCGTGCAGCCAGCAAGCGATAAGATTGCACTGCCAGGAAGACATCAGACGCCTTCACGCTCACCTTGAACTGATCAAAGTTCAGACGATCAAGAATATCGACGTGACGCATTGCCGATTCCAGCAGCGCCTCCGGTGTTGGTTCACCGTACTTTTCCTGGATGTCTCTTTCAAGAGAACCACCGTTCACCCCAATGCGGATGGGGATGTTTTTGTCGCGCGCGCAATCAACCACCGAACGGATCCGGGATTCATTGCCGATGTTACCAGGGTTGATACGCAGGCAATCAACGCCGTATTCGGCAACCTGCAACGCGATGCGGTAATCGAAATGGATATCCGCCACCAGCGGCACATTCACCTGCTGTTTGATCAGCCGGAATGCTTCAGCAGCGTCCATAGTAGGAACGGAGACACGCACAATATCGACACCTACACGCTCCAACGCCTTGATTTGATTCACTGTCGCAGCGACATCGGTGGTACGTGTGTTGGTCATCGACTGCACGGCAATCGGTGCACCATCGCCAATAGGCACCTTGCCGACGTAAATGCGTGTTGATTTGCGGCGGTTGATGGGTGCTTGGTTATGCATCACTTACTCTCCACTGTTGCTCTGACATAACGACAATCGCCGCGCTATCACTGCGCGGCAACGGTCAGACGAGCAACACGGTTTGCCTTAACGAACCGGCTTAAATCGACCGGCTTACCTTGATATTGAATCTGTACTGCAGCCGGTGCGCCGATGGTCAGTTTATACGGTGCGGTGCCAGCCAGGTTCAAACGGGTTCCCCCTTTCTGGATGCCACTGAATAAGGTTTTACCCGTAGCATCCGTTACCTGCAACCAGCAGTCAGCGGAGAAATCCATCACCAACCCGTTAGCGTCCTCAACAGGTGCACTCACAGCGGCTTCACCGGTCGGCAACTGAGGCTGAGCAGCAGGAACGGCCGGTGCCACTACCGGGCTTGTTGCCTGATTCGGTGCTGGCACCACAAGCTGCGGAGCCGTTTGCAGCGCCGTAGTATCTGGAACCTGTGGAGAGGCAACCGGTGTATTGGTTGTTACCGGAGCGGCCTGAGGTTCTGGCGCAGCGCCATCATCAACCGCAGAAGCAGCATCACCGTCGTTCAACGGCGCTGTCTCACCATCATTGTTATGTTGGGAAAGCTGGGCCGATGATTGATTGGCCATGGTTGCAATCTCTTCCTGCTGCGCCTTGTGGTTCTGCCACCACCAGGCACCGGTCAGGCCGACAACCACAAATACGATCAACCAGGTAAAGCTCATCAGCCAGCCATCACGCTTTTTACGGCGTTTGCCCAGTGAGAAGCTCTGCATCTGAGCCACTTTAGACACTTTGGCGGGAGTCTGCTTTGCCAACATCGGCAACAGCTCATCTTCTGGCACATGTACCAGCTTGGCATAAGAGCGGACATAACCACGCACGAAAGTCGAAGCAAGATCGGCAGAAAGCGTGTCACTTTCAATCTCGCGCACGGTAGACATTTTGAGACACAGGCGTTCTGCAACGGCCTGTTGACTCAGCCCGAGCTGTTCACGGGCCAGACGCAGACGTTGACCTGTCGTCATAGATACGGTTTTATCTTGGGAGTCTTCAGTATTCATTAGCTAAGAACTGCTGGTACTGTTTGGATTGTGGAAAACTTCGCGCTAGCTGCTTGCCGTAGCGTTGAACGCTATCCTGACGACCTGCTAACGCGGCGAAACGAATCTGTAACCATAAACTGTCGGCACTGGCCGGCAGAACACGTTGATAACTATCCAATAAAAGTTGCGACTGCGCGCGCTTCCCTTCTCCAAATTGCTTTTCTGCCTCCGCCAACAGCGGAGCACCCTTGTCCGGATCGATCTTCAGCGCCCGTGATAATAACTTGCGCGCATCATCGTTTTGCCCGGCTTTGAGGAAACAGTAACCTGCATTTTCCAGGCTGTCGGCAACCTGAGCGTAATCGGGTGCCTGTGCCGCAGCGCTAAACTGCTGTTGGGCCGGTACATACTGCCCTAAACTACAGAGAAACGCACCGTAATTATTCAGTACGGTGCCATTGGCCGGTGCAAGCTTGAGCGCTTGATGATAACGCTGCTCAGCCGCAGTGTTATCACCAATCCGCTGAAAGTAGAGAGCCATACCCAATTGAGTACGATAATCCCGTGGGGCTGCATCTGCTGCTTTTTCCAGATTCTGCTTCGCAGCCTGCATATCCCCTTGATTGAGATATTCCAGGCCCAGTTGCAAACGCGTTTGCCCCGCCGCCGGTTGGTCTTTGTCCGGCACCGAATTTGAGCACCCAGCTAACAAACCGGCTGCCAATAACACGCCCCACAGTTTCAGCTTCATGCCTGCACTCATTCCTTATCTGATGTTACCCGATTACCTGAAGGATTGCTGTTCACATAACAGGCTGTTAGATAACAAAAAAATCATGCTATAGGTTTCAGACCGCTCGTACGTTGATAGGTTCCCCGGCCATTTTCTTTTTCAGGGTACGCTTAGTACGGTCGATCACATCACCCGCCAACTGCCCACAGGCAGCATCGATGTCGTCGCCACGGGTTTTACGAACAATAGTCGTAAAGCCGTATTCCATCAATACTTTGGAGAAACGGTCTACGCGGCTGTTGGAACTGCGGCCATAAGGTGCACCAGGGAACGGGTTCCATGGGATCAGGTTGATCTTGCAAGGCGTCTCTTTCAGCAACGCTGCCAATTGATGCGCATCATCGGTGCTGTCATTGATGTGATCCAACATCACGTACTCAACGGTAACACGCCCCTGATTGGCATTGGATTTCTCCAGGTAACGGCGAACCGCAGCCAGGAAGGTTTCGATATTGTATTTACGGTTGATCGGCACGATCTCATCGCGGATCTTATCGTTTGGCGCGTGCAGCGAGATCGCCAATGCCACGTCGATCATATCACCAAGCTTGTCCAACGCCGGAACCACACCGGAAGTAGACAGGGTCACACGGCGTTTTGACAGGCCAAAACCAAAATCATCCAACATGATTTCCATCGCAGGAACCACGTTATTCAGGTTGAGCAACGGTTCCCCCATCCCCATCATCACCACGTTGGTGATGGGGCGCTGGCCGGTAACCTTCATCGCCCCGAGGATTTTGGCAGCACGCCATACCTGACCGATAATTTCTGACACGCGCAGGTTGCGGTTAAAGCCCTGCTGTGCGGTCGAACAGAATTTGCACTCCAACGCGCAGCCCACCTGCGAGGAAACACACAGCGTGGCGCGATCGCCGTCTGGGATATACACGGTTTCAACCTGCTGATCGCCGACGCTGATGGCCCACTTGATGGTTCCATCGGTTGAACGTTGTTCTTCCGCCACTTCAGGCGCGCGAATTTCGGCGATCTTCTGCAATTTGCCACGCAGAACCTTGTTGATGTCGGTCATCTGCTCAAAATCGTCACAGCAGTAATGATAGATCCATTTCATGACCTGATCGGCGCGGAATGGTTTTTCCCCCATATTGGCGAAAAACTCACGCATTTGCTGACGGTTTAAATCAAGCAGGTTTATTTTGGCCGCAGCCGGTTGTTCCGTATTAACGGCAGATTCGATCGGTGAATTATTTTCAGACAAGGTGTGCTCGGACGCGATGGGTTCTAACATAATGATCTCTTGGCCTCGTTGTTACACGTTATGGCTCGAAAGAATGGAAAGTAAGTGTGTCATTCAGGCTGCACAGTAGAGGACAGCGACACTAAAAACACGCCCCAGATAAGATGGCTTACCTGGGGCGCGGCATTGTACAAATTTTATTAACGGGTTTCCACGTTTGAACGGCTTTCACGGTATTTTTATTGTATCTACCGGTAAATAGCCTGCCCTAACCAGGAAAATCCGCCATTAACGTGGGCAGATTTCGCTTTCGTTGAAGAAGTATGCGATTTCACGTTGCGCAGATTCTACAGAATCAGAACCGTGTACAGCGTTAGCAGTGAAGCTGTCTGCATAGTCAGCACGCAGAGTGCCCGCCAGCGCGTTGTCTGGGTTGGTAGCGCCCATCAGATCACGGTTACGCTGCACAGCGTTTTCTGCTTCCAGCACCTGAACGACAATCGGGCCAGAGGTCATGAACTCAACCAGACCGTCAAAGAAAGGACGGCCTTTGTGCTCAGCGTAGAAGCCTTCGGCTTGTTCGCGAGTCAGGCGCAGCATTTTGCAAGCGATGATATTGAAACCTGCGCGCTCGAAACGGGCATAGATTGCACCGATGTCGTTGTTAGCTACTGAGTTTGGTTTAATGATCGAAAAAGTACGTTGTACAGTCATGATGGCCTCTATATGTTCTAAAACAGGCCGGTCAAAAGTTGAAGTACCGGCCTTCTCAAGTGGCGCAGATTATATGTGTGCCGTTAACGCTTGCCTACGGGAAAATCAACATTTCATTAAAAAAAATCTCTCAATTGCCCATATTCTGCGACGGAACATCTTGCAACAGTCAACGATGCCACACGGGTGATGCTTATTGCGTTTTTTCCGTTGAAGGAATGAGATTACGCAGCCAACTGCCCCAGCGGCGCTGGTAGAAAGGCTGCGTGTGCGTGATCAGATAGTGGCTGATACCGCGCTCTTTCTCTGACACCAGACAAAAATCAACCGGATCGTCATTTGGGGCCGTTGCGCTGGCGACACTGCCTGCCTCACTGATCAGCGCTTCAATCTCAGCCTGCTCACCATCCATTTCCAGGCCGATCAACAGATTGGGTTTTTCATCCACTGCACGATCGTGCATCAACGCCAGAAACGCACGGCGTACCGGTTTATGTTGGCTGAACAGCGTCGTTAATGCGTCGACCATCGCCGAAGGATAGGTTTCAGGTTGGCCCAGCAGGATTTGGCTGTCTTTATCGACGTAATGCTCTACCGGCTTCACCACTCCGCCAGTAGCCAACAGCATGGCGATTTCATCTGGGAAAAACTCTTTACCGTATTCCGCTTTCGGGTTGAGGAACAATTCATCACCCTGAGTGATTTCAAACAGTACGCGCGCAGGCATGGCGATAAAGGGTTGTGCACCTTCTACCGCTTTTTGCAGCGTTTCCAGCGAAGAGAAAAATGGAATAATGCTGCTGCCATCCTGCTTTTCCCAATGTTGAATATTCACCGGTGTCTCAGCATTCAGCATGATGTCGCCTTCCTGCTGCACCTGTTCACCGTCGCCCAGAATGTAAACCGTCGACTCCAGCAACACGCGGAAAAATGCCGGGCGATGTGCAGGTTCCGATACCGCCATTTTCAGAAGGCGCTCAAGTTCATTTTCGCCTGGAACGGCATCGTCATTATGGTGGTGGGAACTCATTGCTTACTCCAATGTATTAAGGGTTCAGCATGCTGAACCCTTAGGAAAAATGTCATGTTAAAGTCGGGCAATTATTTGGCTTTACTCAACAACAAATTAGCCAATGTGCGCACACCCAAGCCAGTTGCACCTGCAGACCATTGCTCGACGGCACCTTTGCGGTAAGTGGCGGAACAATCAATATGCAACCACCCCTTCTGGTAGTTCTGCACAAAATGCGACAGGAAAGCCGCTGCAGTGCTGGCCCCAGCGCTGTGAGCCGCACCGGCCACGTTATTCAGCTCAGCAAAGTTTGACGGCAACTGGCTGCGGTGGAACTCTGCCAGTGGCAAGCGCCAGAACGGCTCGTGCTCATCATCGGCACTGGCCAACAACTCTTGCGCCAAAGCATCATCAAAACTGAACAGGGCATGATAGTCATTACCCAGCGCCGTTTTTGCCGCCCCGGTCAAGGTAGCGCAATCAATAATCAGCTCAGGATTTTGTGCACTGGCATCGATCAAGCCATCGGCCAGCACCAGACGCCCTTCAGCATCGGTATTCATCACTTCAACGGTTTTGCCGTTGCGGTAGCGAATGATATCACCCAACTTAAACGCGTTGCCGCTGACCATGTTATCCGCACAGCACAGGAACAGTTTTACCCGCTGTTTCAGACCACGTGCCGCCGCTAACGCCAGCGCCCCGGTGATGGTGGCTGCACCGCCCATGTCGGACTTCATCGAATCCATAAATGCGCTTTGCTTCAGGCTGTAACCACCAGAGTCAAAAGTGATTCCTTTGCCTACCAGGCAAGCAAATACCGGGGCGTCAGTATTACCGGTTGGGTTGAAATCCAACGCCAGTAACACCGGTGAACGATCGGAACCGCGGCCAACGGTGTGGATACCGGCATAATTCTGCTCGCGTAAATCTTCGCCTTTAGTGATGCGATAGTTGACCGCCTCACCGGCAACCTCACACATCAGATCGACGGCACGGGTTGCTAATTGCTCTGGCCCCAGCTCTTCCGCTGGCAGATTAATCGTGTCACGCACCCAATCGACAATCTTCAGGCGCTGTTCCAGTTCTCCGCGCTCCGCTGCCGACAACTCTGCCCATTCAACGCTACGTTGGCCCTTTGGCCCACGGAATCCTTGCCAGAATGCCCAGCTTTGCTCGAGACCCCAGCCCTCACCGACCAGCTTAACTTTTTTGATGCCCTGCCCATCAATCCTACGTGCAGCACGCTGGATCGCGCCCAACTTGCCATTACCGATCAGATGGATAGTCATGCCGTCGTTATTGGTACTCAGCAGCGCTTTTTCACCCCAGCGCGCATCCGCAGCGTCGTGGGACAGCGTAATCTGCATGATTTCAGTTGTCATAGCCTTACTCCAGTCCGGATTATTCTTTTATTAATCGTATCAGGTGCAATATAAATGGGCCGCCAATGGCAGCCCGTTACGCTATTTACTCTGCTTCATCTAACCAGACCAGCAGGATCGCTTCCAGTATTTTTTCGTTGGAAGCCTGTGGATCATCATCAAACTCTTCCAGATCGCAGATCCATTGGTGCATATCGGTAAACCGCACGGTTTTCGGATCGGTATCCGGGTATTGATCGTACAGGGCTTCGCCGATTTCGCGGCTGTCGGTCCACTTTAGTCCCATAATAATAACCTCCTCAGAGAAAGTGCTTCAGTAGGCGTAGCGAGCGAAAGCAGTTTTGCCATGGACAGCGCGGAGGAACCGGAGCGTACACATAGTACGTGAGGATTCCGAGCACTGCCCTAGGCTAAAATGCTGAGCGCAGTAGCCTAATGAGGTACTTTCTAGTGCTCACGCGCATGATTGATGGTATAGCGCGGCATCTCAATCACCAGATCTTCATCAGTGACGCGCGCCTGGCAGCTCAGACGGCTTTCTGGCTCCAGCCCCCAGGCTTTGTCCAGCATGTCATCTTCCAGCTCACTGCTTTCATCCAGCGAATCAAACCCTTCACGCACGATGCAGTGGCAGGTAGTACAAGCACAGGATTTTTCACAGGCGTGTTCAATTTCAATCCCGTTACGCAGCGCAACGTCGAGGATGGTTTCCCCTTTCTCCGCTTCTAACACTGCTCCCTCTGGGCATAAATCTTGATGGGGCAGGAAAACAATTTTTGGCATGGTTAAACCTCATCCACAGAATGGCCTGCCAGCGCACGGCGAATGGAGGCATCCATGCGGCGCGCGGCAAAATCTTGGGTTGTTGCATCGACTACTTTGATGGCGGCTTCAATGGCGGCGGGATCGTTACCCTGCATTGTCTGTTGCAAATCGGCTACCGCAGCATTGATTGCCTGGCTTTCTTCCTCGTTCAGCAGTGCAGCATCGCTCGCCAGAGCCCCTTGCAGGCTTTCCAGCACGCGTGACGCATCCACTCGCTGCTCAGCCAGCATGCGCGCGCCGATATCGCCTTGTGCGTTCGCCATAGAGTCTTTGATCATGTCAGCAATTTCGGCATCGGACAGCCCATAGGAAGGCTTCACCTGAATAGAGGCTTCAACGCCGGTAGATTTCTCCATCGCTGTGACACTCAGCAGGCCATCGGCATCCACCTGGAAGGTGACGCGAATATGTGCCCCGCCCGCAGGCAACGGCGGCAAACCGCGCAGTGTGAAACGCGCCAGAGAACGGCAATCCGGCACCAGTTCGCGTTCCCCTTGCAGCACGTGGATCATCATCGCGCCCTGGCCATCTTTAAAGGTGGTGAACTCTTGTGCCCGTGCTACAGGAATCGTGGTGTTACGTGGGATGACTTTCTCAACCAGCCCGCCCATGGTTTCCAAACCCAACGACAATGGGATCACATCCAGCAGCAGCATTTCGCTGTCAGGCTTATTGCCCACCAGAATATCCGCCTGGATCGCAGCACCGATGGCGACCACTTTATCGGGATCGATAGAAGTCAGCGGGGCGCGGCCAAAAAACTCGCCCACCTGTTCACGTACCAAAGGCACGCGGGTGGAACCACCGACCATCACAACTTCCAGCACCTCGTCGGCGCTGACGGCAGCGTCTTTCAACGCCCGGCGACAGGCCATCAGGGTGCGTTTTACCAGGGAAGCAACCAGAGACTCGAATTGCTCACGGGTCACTTCGCCTTGCCAGCCAGCCACGCTAACGTTGACGCTTGGCGCATCGCTCAACGCGATTTTAGCGGCGATCGCCGCGTCCAGCAGTTGGCGTTGCACGCTGTGATCGTGACGCGAGGCCACGCCAGCTTGTTCACGCAACCAGTCGGCCAGCAGATGATCGAAATCATCGCCACCCAACGCGGAATCCCCACCGGTGGACAAAACTTCGAACACGCCACGGCTGAGGCGCAAAATAGAAATATCAAAAGTACCGCCGCCCAAATCGTAAACGGCAATCACCCCTTCCTGACCTGAATCTAACCCATAGGCGATCGCCGCCGCAGTAGGCTCGTTCAGCAGACGCAGTACGTGGAGGCCCGCCAGACGCGCGGCATCCTTAGTGCCCTGGCGCTGTGCATCGTCAAAATACGCGGGGACGGTGATCACTACGCCATCAAGCTCACCCTCTAACGCCGCGCTAGCCCGAGCAGCAAGTGCCTTGAGGATATCGGCAGATACCCCGATCGGGTTCACCAGACCAGAAGCCGTCACCATCATCGGTAAACCGTTATCGCTGGCTTGGAACTGATACGGCAGGTTCGGATAATGCCGTTGAACGTCGGCTAAAGAGCGGCCCATCATGCGCTTGACTGAGCTGATAGTATTGGTTGGATCCTGTGCTGCCTGCGCACGCGCAGCCCACCCTACATGGTGCTGTTGCGCCTGATAATGCACGACAGAAGGCAGCAGATCGCGCCCCTGTTCGTCAGCCAGCGTTTCCGCCCGCCCACTGCGCACGGTGGCCACCAGCGAGTTGGTAGTACCTAAATCGATCCCGGCAGCCAGACGGCGCTGGTGTGGAGCGGCGCTGAGACCAGGCTCACTAATTTGTAATAAGGCCATGTTAGGGCTTCCACAATGAAAATGTATTACTCAAAACCCAGCAATTTTTCTTCGAGTTGTTCCACTTGCTGCTGAAGTTTGTCCAAAAAACGCAATTTTCGCACGGTGTCAGCAGCCTGCGGCCACTGCTGGTTATCCAGTTCCTCTACCATTTGCGCACTACGCTGCTTAAATATCTTGTTCAGACGTGCGGCGAAAACCGCAAGCGCGCTTTCTGCATCAGGCTTACGTTCAATCGCATCCAGCTCTTCACGCAGCTCCAATTGCTCCATCAGGAACACAGTATCGCGCATCGTGTGTTGTTCATTACGCAAATCAAAACCGTGCAAAGATAACATATACTCCGCACGTTTTAACGGATGCTTCAGCGACTGATAAGCTTCATTGATAGTGGCAGCCTGTTGTAACGCCATCAGGCGTTCGCATTCAGGTTGGAGAGCATGGCGATCGGGGTGGAATTGGCGCTGTAAATCCTGATAGCGCGAGGTAAGCAGGCTACCATCCACGTTGAAGCGAACCGGTAGCCCGAATAAAGTAAAGTAATCCATAGCGTGCTCTGGGCGTTATCGTGATGGTTAAGGTTCCCCCGCACATGGCGGGGGAGCACGATGGACTGTCAGACGTTGAAACTTTCGCCGCAGCCACACTCGCTTGAGACGTTCGGGTTGTTGAACTTGAAGCCTTCGTTCAGGCCTTCTTTAACGAAATCAAGTTCTGTGCCATCAAGGTAAACCAGGCTCTTGCCATCAATGATCACCTTGACGCCTTTGTCTTCAAAAACGATGTCGTCATCGTTCGTTTCATCAACAAATTCGAGCACATACGCCATCCCGGAACAGCCGGAAGTTCGCACTCCCAGACGCAACCCAAGACCTTTGCCACGGTGATCCAAAAACGCCTGAACACGCTGTGCAGCGCTGTCGCTCATCGTAATCGACATAACAACCTCACACTCAATATACCCGTTATCTTTACTCTACCCGCACGTTTGGCGGGATCTGAAAATCTATCGGGTATCACTCAAAAAATTACTTGGCGCTGTGTTTGCTTTTGTAGTCGGCAATTGCTGCTTTAATGGCGTCTTCAGCCAGGATCGAGCAGTGAATTTTAACCGGCGGCAACTCCAGCTCTTCGGCGATCTGGGTATTTTTGATCGCTTCAGCCTGCTCGAGTGATTTGCCTTTCATCCATTCGGTGACTAACGAGCTGGATGCGATGGCGGAACCACAACCGTAGGTCTTGAAGCGGGCATCTTCGATAATCCCTTCATCGTTAACCTTGATCTGCAGCTTCATCACGTCACCACAGGCCGGAGCGCCCACCATGCCGCTACCGACGCTAGGATCTTCATTATCAAAGGATCCTACGTTACGTGGATTTTCGTAGTGATCGATTACTTTTTCGCTATAAGCCATGACGTTGCTCCTAAATCCTGAGAATTAATGATGTGCCCATTCGATGCTGTTGAGATCCACGCCCTGCTTGAACATTTCCCACAACGGGGAGAGATCGCGCAAGCGGCCAATGGATTTACGCACCAGCGAAATGGTGTAATCGATCTCTTCTTCCGTGGTAAAACGCCCCAGAGAGAAACGGATCGAACTGTGCGCTAACTCATCATTCATACCCAAGGCGCGCAGCACGTAAGAAGGCTCAAGGCTGGCAGAAGTACAGGCAGAACCTGAAGAAACGGCCAGATCTTTCAGCGCCATGATCAGCGACTCGCCTTCAACATAGTTGAAGCTGACGTTGAGAATATTCGGAGCACCGTGTTCCAGGCAACCGTTCAGATACACTTCTTCCATATCTTTCACGCCGTTCCACAGACGATCGCGCAAGACACGCAAACGCGCCATTTCGCTCGCCATTTCTTCTTTGGCAATGCGATAGGCTTCGCCCATGCCAACAATCTGGTGCACCGGCAACGTGCCTGAACGCATACCACGCTCATGGCCACCACCGTGGATTTGGGCTTCGATACGGATACGCGGCTTACGGCGCACATATAACGCACCAATACCTTTCGGACCATAAATCTTGTGGCCAGAGAAGGACATCAGATCAACTTTCAATTTGCCCAGATCGATCGGTAATTTACCTACGCTCTGAGTCGCATCCACATGGTAAATGATACCGCGAGCACGGCACATTTCGCCGATAGCCTCGATATCCTGCACCACGCCGATTTCATTATTCACATGCATGATAGAAACCAGAATAGTATCTTCACGCATCGCGGCTTCAAGCTCTTTGAGATCGATAATCCCGTTGCTCTGTGGAGCCAGGTAGGTCACTTCAAAACCTTCGCGCTCAAGCTGGCGACAAGTATCCAACACGGCTTTATGTTCGGTTTTGCTGGTGATGACGTGCTTGCCTTTCTTCTGATAGAAATTGGCCGCGCCTTTGATCGCCAGGTTATCTGATTCGGTGGCCCCAGAGGTGAACACGATCTCACGTGGGTCAGCGCCAACCAGTTCAGCAATCTGGTTACGGGCGATATCGACCGCTTCTTCCGCCTGCCACCCAAAACGGTGGGAACGGGAAGCCGGGTTGCCGAAAGTACCGTCCAGGGTCAAAAACTGCATCATCTTCTCGGCAACACGTGGATCGACCGGGGTCGTTGCCGAGTAGTCCAGATAAATCGGTAATTTCATTGCTCTTGTGCTCCGTACATCACTTCCAAAAACGAATAAATTTGTCGCTAGCTGCTTATGCGCGCAGATTAACGTTGATCGTTTCTTGCACTCGGCCATTCGCCGTGCGACGCGTATCGCTATTTTGGCGATCCGCTACGTCCAGCACTTCCTGGTTGTTTACCAGTTCAGCCAGCGTAATATTATTCAGGAACCCACTGATGCGCTCGCTAAGATCGCGCCACAGGGTATGAGTCAGACAACGATCGCCACCTTGGCAACCTTCTTTGCCCTGACAGCGGGTAGCATCTACCGATTCGTCAACGGCAGTGATCACCGCGCCTACCGCGATCTCACCAACCTCTTTGCCCAGCAGATAACCACCACCCGGACCACGTACACTGGCTACCAAACCATGCTTACGCAGACGGGAAAATAATTGTTCCAGATAAGAGAGCGAAATACCCTGGCGCTCGGAAATATCCGCCAATGGTACTGGCCCTTCCTGGGAATGCAATGCCACGTCGAGCATAGCTGTTACGGCATAACGGCCTTTGGATGTCAGTCTCATAGCTAAATGGTTACCTGTTGGTCAAACATGATAGAAAGTTTGACATTCCCGAGTAATACAGTCAACTATTTAACCTACTAATTTACTCAACTATTAGCACGTTTTGTGCACCATCAAATAAAGTGCTTATAAAATACATCTTATAACTCTAAGATAAATAATGCCATGCTCGATTGCCTCTCAACAACCACCCCATTAATTACCTTGATGTTTATCCTGTTTCTCGATCGACGTTAGCATCCCACGCAAGATATTCAGCTCTTGCGCTTCCGGGCGCGCCCGAGTGAATAAACGCCGCAAACGGCTCATAACCTGCCCCGGATGTGCCGCGCGGATAAAACCGGTGTGCAGCAGCGTTTGTTCCAGATGCAGATAAAAACGCTCAAGATCATCCACCAGCGGATAAGGTGCTTCTTCCTGCGGCGGAACACCTTCTTGTTGGCGATCGAGATAAGCAACGCGCACTTCATACGCCAGGATCTGCACCGCCATCGCCAGATTCAGCGAGCTGTAATCCGGATTGGCAGGGATGGCGACATGATAATGGCATTTTTGCAATTCATCATTGGTTAAGCCAACACGCTCGCGGCCAAATACCAAAGCCACCGGCCCCAGTGCCCCTTCCTGTATTGCACGCACACCACATTCACGGGGTTCCAGCATCGGCCAAGGCAAAGTACGCGAACGCGCACTGGTCCCGACCACCAGGCTACAACCGGCAATCGCCTCATCAAAGGTATCCACGATAGTGGCATTACCAATAACATCACTGGCACCAGCCGCCAAGGCAATCGCCTGTGAGTCTGGTTTTACCAATGGATTAACCAGATAAAGATTGGTTAATCCCATGGTTTTCATGGCACGGGCAGTAGAGCCCATGTTACCGGTATGGGAGGTTTCGACCAGGACAATGCGGATATTGTGCAGCATACAAACTCTGAACGTAGCGGAAAATCACAGCATTCTAACACAGCCACGTACCCAAAATCATTCGAGTTACATCGAGGCGGTAACGAGTGATCCCCAGAGGCTCACTCCTTGGGTGAATTAACGGAAGCAATAAAGAGGTGGCTTGAAAAATGAAGGGGATTAGGCATTTTGCCGAAGGCCTGCTATACTCTGCGCCGTTTTCTGTTCTTTAACATCTTGTGGAAGATACCCATGCATCCGATGCTGACCATCGCCGTGCGCGCTGCGCGCAAGGCCGGTAACCTGATTGTCAAAAATTACGAAACCCCAGACGCTGTAGAAGCGACACAAAAAGGGTCTAACGACTTTGTTACTAACGTTGATCGCGATGCAGAGCATCTGATCATCGACATCATCCGTAAATCTTACCCACAACACACCATCATTGGTGAGGAATGTGGCGAGTTGGTTGGCACTGATCAGGACGTGCAATGGGTGATCGATCCACTGGATGGCACCGCCAACTTCATCAAACGCTTCCCACATTTTTCAGTTTCTATCGCCGTGCGCATCAAAGGCCGCACCGAAGTTGCGGTAGTTTACGATCCAATGCGCAACGAACTGTTCACCGCTACCCGCGGCCAGGGCGCACAGCTCAACGGCTACCGCTTGCGCGGCACCAATGCCAAGGATCTGGACGGCACAATTCTGGCTACCGGCTTCCCGTTCAAGGTCAAACAGCATGCTCCGGCCTACATCAATGTAGTGGGTAAACTGTTCACCCAATGTGCAGACTTCCGTCGCACCGGTTCTGCTGCACTGGACCTGGCTTACGTGGCAGCAGGCCGCGTTGACGGTTTCTTTGAGATCGGCCTGAAGCCTTGGGATTTTGCCGCTGGCGAGTTGCTGGTGCGTGAATCGGGTGGTCTGGTGACCGACTTTGTTGGCGGCCATAACCACTTAAGCTCAGGCAACCTAGTTGCCGGTAACCCGCGCGTAGTAAAAGCACTGCTCTCTGCTATGCGTGAAGAATTGAGCGAAGCGCTGAAGCGTTAAGATGACAGGTTCCTACCGACTGTGAACCATCAGGAAAACGCTGCCGATGCAGCGTTTCAGACTACTGACAAAGCCAGTTATTAGGGGGAGCGTGCCGAAGGGGTCGTAGCGGCGTAAGCCGCCGGAGCGCCCCTCGGTGCGCTAGACCCGGGTATCTCGGGCTAAAAAGCCACTTTGTCATCAACCTCAAACGCTGCCGATGCAGCGTTTTTTTATACCTGCTAGCGGGTGAAAGGCCGCATTCCACCGCCAAACTCGGGCTGTGCACTCACGTACATCAGCACCCCGGCAAACAGCAGGACGATCCCGCCAATCAACGCCAACGATCCCCAGGCCACGGCGCTCCATGCAGCAGGTGTGCGCTGGCCGCTGATGCGGACCGCCTGCTTGCGGCTATAGTGTACAAAGAACGCCAACGCCGAGATGGTCAACGAAGTCCCCAATGCCATCGCCAGGGCAGAAAATACGCCCCAGATAAACACGCCAAGCACTTTGGAAAACAACAACACCAGAATCGCGCCAGAACATGGCCGCATGCCCATTGCCAGCACAATCGCTGTTCGGGTACGCCAATCATTACCCGCTTGCAGTTCAGCATCGCTGGGCAAATGCCGGTGCCCGCAACCGCAATTAGCATCGTGAACATGGTCTACCGGCAGTGGTTGCAAGCGGTTAATCCGCAACGCAGCCACGGGTCGCATCCCTTTCACCGTCTGATATAAACGTTTCAACGCTCGCCAAGTCAGCAACGCACCAAGCAACATCACCAGAATAAAACTGCCCTTTTCCAGCCAGAAACTGCTCTGATGCAATTGGCGAGAAGAAAGTTGCCACACTACCAATACCAGCGTAACCAGAGCAATCGCTACCAGCCCTTGTAACAGCGAAGCGGCAAACGTCAGTTGCAAGCTGCTTTTCAAGCGCGCCGGATGGGTAGCCAGATAAGTGGCGATCACTACCTTGCCATGGCCCGGCCCAAGCGCATGTAACACACCGTAGCTCAAGCTAAACAACATCAGTGCCAACCCAGCCTGCTGCGGAGCAGCTTTAACCTGTTGCAACAGGGCGGCCATTTGCTGATGCAGTGCTTTCTGCCACACCACACTGTGCATCAGCAACTGAGGCCAGTACTGCCAAACCAGTTGCGCTCCCGCCGCCAAAGCGATAAACAGCAACAATAGCGGCCACAGGCTGAATAGCCAATGGCGTTTACCCGCAACGGGCTGGCTGAGGTTTACTGACATTGTAACGTTACCCGCTGTGCAAATTGCTGCCCCAGCGCCATGTCTTCGCCGGGAGTGTCGTTTTTATCAAGAGACAGCGCATAAGCCTGTAATGATGAATCCGGTTTTGGTGTAACCAGACTGAATTTGCACTGCTGCGCTATTTCTGGCGGCAGATGCAACGCCTTTTTATCCTGATAGGCCATATCGACGAAATAGGTGGGATCGTAGGTAGAAATCTCAAACGGCTTGCCCGCCAGCGCCTGCGGTTCGGCCAGCGGCATTACAAATTCCAGCACCGCTTTATGGCCTGTTCGGGAAAGACGATATTCCGTTGGCAGATTCAGATACTTCACCGGCTTACCATCGCGATAAATATCGGTGAAATAATGTTGTGCCAGCACATTAGCCATCACTTCCGCTGCCAACTTTTTCCAGATTTCCGAGTCGCTTTTGGCATTTTCTGCATCATACAACAGGTCTGCCGAAGTGATTTCATCCATAACCCAAACCATTTTCAAACCTATCAAGCTCTGATCTTTCGCCACAAAGGTGGTGTTCATATCGATAAAACTGTGCGGATGAGCAGCAACCTCTGCGCAGAACAAACTCAACCATCCGACCACTAGATAACGTAGTTTCATCATCACATCATACTCATTATTGTTATAAAGTAACATAAATCGCACTTCAACGAGCGGTGAGGCTCGGCAGAACTGTGACGAAAGTTGTAAGCCGAAATAAAACCAGCGGCAACAGCCGTGCCGCCACAACGCCTTTTGCTATGCTTAAGCAGAATTTAAACATAACCTGCCAGAAGGTGATATGAGCCTAGACACTTCTTCTGTGCCTGAGCTCTCCGGTCAACAACGGCGCTGCAATCTGCTACTGATGCTGTACACGCCGGTGTCCAAGGTACAACTGGAGACTATCAGCCGAATCAATGGCGTCGACCACCCTATTACCCGGCAAGATATAGCCGAGGTTGCCAGTGAAATCCAGCGTTTCCACCAGTTGGAAATCCAGGGTAACCCCGATGAGGGCTATCAGATACAGGGCAGTACGCTCAATCAACGACTTTGCCTGCTGCACTGGCTGAGGAGAGCGTTGCGATGCAGCCCGGAATTTGTTGCACAACATTTTGGCCCACAACTTCAACAGGCCATCTCACTGGATAGCCAACAAATGTGCGCGCTGGAACAGTGCATCACCCAATGCGAGCAGCGGCTGAATCGCCATTTTGAGCGACGCGACCGGCAATTTCTGCAGCATTATCTCTGCTATTGCGCCATAGACAATCAACACCGACACCATCCCGATTTCGATCAGATCCAGCATGAATGGCTACAGTGCAAACCAGAACAGCCCGCTGCTGATGAGCTACATCAAACACTGAGCCAGTTGTTCAATCAGCCGATGGCAGCTTGCGAGAACGATTTTCTAACACTGATGCTGGTGATGATGAAAAACCACAGCTATACCCGCCGTGACTCGGCAGAGGATCGGCGTCTGATGGCAGCCATTGAGCACATGGTGGAGCGATTTCAGCAAGCCTCCGGCATGAACTTCAGCAGCAAGGCAGAGCTTATCAGCCAACTGTTTGCCCATTTGGCTCCGGCCATAGAACGCTGCCGTTTTTCCATCGGGATCGATAATCTGTTACTGGAAGAAATCACGCGCAAATATCCGCGTTTGATGCGTACTACGCAACAAGCCTTAGTGCCATTTGAACGGGAGTATGACATCCGGTTTTCACGGGAAGAAACCGGGTTGGTCGCTATCAGCTTTGGCGCCTGGCTGATGCAAGAGAATGCGTTGCAAGAAAAACAGGTACTGTTGCTAACGCAGCATAACCCACAGTTGGAAGAAGATGTTGAGTATCAGTTGCGTGAACTGACGCTCTTACCGCTCAGCATCAAATGCCTGCCCCTGGCAGATTATCTGCACTCTGGCGCACCGCCGGGGATCTCTTTGGTGATCAGCCCGTATGCAGCGGAAGATCAGGCGCGGTCACCATCGATAATGTATCTCGAACTGCCGTTAACTCACCAGCAGCGCAAAGTGCTGCGTGCGCTGCTGGAGGGGCCTTAGCGGCTGCTGGCCGCGGGTGGGCGGATAAACAGCGTGGGCAGCACCACTACAGCCATTACCCAGAAAACTCCGCCCTGTAAATGCTCGAACAGGAAGCCAGCCAACACAGTCATGATCGCAATACCGCCCCCCATCGCCAAGCCAGAATAAACAGCCTGCAGGCGAATCACTTCCGCCCCCTGACGTGCCGCGATAAAACGCATCGCCGCCAAATGGCAAACGGTGAAGGTGCCGCAATGCAGCACCTGCATCAACAGCAAACCGGCTAACTCTGTGGTAGATGCCATCAGGCTCCAGCGCAACAGGCCGCACACGGCTGAAAGCAACAGCAGATTGCGTGCATTCCAACGGCGGAATAGGAGGTTACTGCTGGCGAAAATAATCACCTCTGCCACCACGCCCAACGACCACAGGTAGCCAATAGTCGCGGTAGAATATCCAGCCTCTTGCCAATAGATAGAGGCAAAACTGTAGTAACCGGCATGCGCACCTTGCAATAAAGTCACGCACAGCAGAAAACGCCATACCGGCCCTTCACTGAGTAACTCACGCCAGGAACGCACCGCTTCACTCTGCTCGCGTGCTTCTCCCTGTGGCATGACGCTGGGTTTCAGCAACATTCCCAGCAGCATCGCCAACAAACTGAACAGCAGGCTATACAAAATCGCGTCATGGCCCCATACGGAAACCAGCTTACCGGTTAACGCCGAACCGATCACAAAGGCCAGCGATCCCCACAATCGTACCCGGCCATAATCCAGCGTGACCTGCCGCTGCCAGGTCGAAGCCAGCGCATCGGTCAACGGCATCAGCGGTGAGAAAAACAGGTTGAAACCGGCGATCACCAACATCAGCCAGGCCCAGCCGTTGCCAAAGCAGAAACCCATGGCGAACGCCAGCGTCAACAGAGCCAACAGGCGCAATGCGGTAACTAAATGAGAGGGATCTTTAACACGTGGTGCAATCAGCAGGCTACCCAGAAAACGAGCCACCAGCCCAGCCCCCAGCAGAATACCGATAGTTTCCGGTGGGATACCTTCACCTTTTAGCCAGACGCTCCAGAACGGAAGAAAAATGCCATAAGAGAAGAAATAAGTGAAATAACTGAGAGCAAGCCAACGCGTTGATTGCAGAACCATGTTCCCTCCAAGTTTAGGGCGATACTTTGACAGAGCTCACACAATGTAGCAATCTTCATTCTGCCTCAAAGGGTTAGAGTGCAAAGCAGTTCACAGTTTGCTGGTAATAAGCATAAAAAAACCCGCCGAAGCGGGTTCAGGTTGTTTGGTATGTAGCTCTGCGTGATTATGCGTAAACCGGCAGACGCGCACAGATATCGAGCACTTTCTTCTTGGTGCGCTCGATGGTCGCTTCGTCGTTGATGTTATCCAGCACATCACAGATCCAGCCCGCCAGCTCACGCACGTCAGCTTCCTGGAAGCCGCGACGGGTTACTGCAGGAGTACCGATACGGATGCCAGAAGTCACAAACGGGCTCTTCGGATCGTTTGGCACGCTGTTCTTGTTAACGGTGATATTGGCACGGCCCAACGCAGCATCGGCTTCTTTACCCGTCAGATTTTTGTCCACCAAATCCAGCAGGAACAGGTGGTTATGCGTCCCACCGGAAACAACTTTGTAGCCACGCGACAGGAACACTTCCACCATCGCTTTAGCATTGGCGGCCACTTTCTGCTGGTATACTTTGAACTCAGGCTCCATCGCTTCTTTCAACGCTACCGCTTTACCGGCGATCACGTGCATCAGCGGGCCGCCCTGGCCGCCAGGGAACACGGCAGAGTTCAGCTTCTTGTAAAACTCCTCATCACCGCCCTTCGCCAGGATCAGGCCGCCACGCGGGCCCGCCAGAGTTTTGTGCGTGGTCGTAGTCACGACATGCGCGTGAGGAACCGGGTTAGGGTAGACATCTGCGGCGATCAGGCCAGCAACGTGTGCCATATCCACGAACAGGTACGCCCCGATACTGTCAGCGATTTCGCGCATTTTCGCCCAATCGACAACGCCAGAGAACGCAGAGAAACCACCGATGATCATTTTCGGCTTATGCGTCTGCGCCTGCTTTGCCAGATCGTCGTAGTCGATCTGGCCTTTGGCGTCGATACCGTAAGGCACTACGTTGTACAGTTTGCCAGACAGGTTGACCGGTGAACCGTGAGTCAGGTGGCCACCGTGCGCCAGGTTCATCCCCAGAATAGTGTCGCCCGGTTGCAGCAGCGCGGTGTAAACCGCAAAGTTAGCCTGGGAGCCAGAGTGCGGCTGAACGTTGGCATAGTCTGCGCCGAACAGCGCTTTAGCGCGATCGATCGCCAGTTGCTCAACGATATCCACATATTCGCAACCGCCGTAGTAGCGCTTGCCCGGATAGCCTTCTGCGTATTTGTTGGTCAGTTGAGAACCCTGAGCCTGCATAACGCGCGGGCTGGTGTAGTTCTCAGACGCAATCAGTTCAATATGCTCTTCCTGACGCACCACTTCTTGCTCCATGGCTGCCCACAGTTCGGCATCATAATCAGCAATGTTCATTTCACGCTTTAACATCCGGCATCTCCTGACTTAAATCACCAAATAACTACCCGTTTGGGTTCTGGGCAACAGTGTAAACTGTTTCCCCCCACCGAGGATAGGCCTTGACAGAGGTTTTTACGCAAACGATTGGCTTTAGGTGTGGCAAGGTTTTGAACCATTAAATACCCCTTTATTGGCAACGGACTTTTACTCATAATGATCGTGCGGTTTTTTCATGTTAGGCGAATCGCCGATAAACACGGGTATTTACAAGCTCGGCTGAAACCAATAACATGCATTTAAAATGCATCATTAAAATCCCCCTAAGGAGCGCTTCCATGCTGGATAGCCAAACCATCGCCACCGTAAAATCCACTATCCCTCTACTCGTGGCAACCGGGCCGAAACTGACCGCTCACTTCTACGATCGTATGTTCAACCACCATCCCGAATTGAAAGATATTTTCAATATGAGCAACCAGCGCAATGGCGATCAGCGCCAGGCGTTATTTGATGCCATTTGTGCCTACGCCAGTAATCTGGAAAATCTGGCAGCGTTGCTGCCAGCGGTAGAACGTATCGCACAGAAACATGCCAGCTTCAACATTCAACCGGAGCAGTACCAGATCGTCGGTACTCACCTGCTGGCGACATTGGACGAAATGCTCAGCCCAGGCCAAGAAGTGCTGGACGCCTGGGGTAAAGCCTATGGCGTGTTGGCGAACGTTTTTATCCAGCGCGAAGGCCAGATCTACCAGGAAAGTGAAAACAGCAACGGCGGCTGGCGCGATCTGCGCGCATTCCGCATCGTCAAAAAACAGCCCGAAAGCGAAGTGATTTGCAGTTTGGTATTAGCGCCGGTAGACGGCGGCAAGGTAGCGGATTTCAAACCGGGGCAATATCTGGCGGTATATATTAACCACGATAGCCTGGAGCATCAGGAAATACGCCAGTATTCACTGACCACCTCACCGAACGGTGAATCTTACCGTATCGCGGTAAAACGTGAGGGCCAGGGCGCCGTTTCCAGCTTCCTGCATCAACAGGCCAAAGAAGGCGACATCATTCATGTCGCTCCGCCGCACGGTGATTTCTTCCTGCAGGTTGAGCCCACCACGCCTGTAGCATTGATTTCTGCTGGCGTTGGCCAAACACCGATGCTGGGCATGCTCAATAGCCTGCACGCTAACCAGCATCAAGGCGAGATTCATTGGTTGCATGCCGCAGAAAATGGCGCAGCCCATGCTTTTGCCCACGAAGTGGCCGCTATCGCCGAACGTATGCCAAACCTGAGCCGCCATGTCTGGTATCGGGAACCAGGTGCTGATGATGTGGCAGAACGTGATTACCACAGCAGCGGCTTAATGGATCTCAGCCCACTGCGTACCACGCTGGACAATCCACAGATGCATTATTACTTCTGTGGCCCGGTGCCATTTATGCAGTTTATTGCCCAGCAGTTATTGGCGATGGGCGTGGCCGCCGAACGTATCCACTACGAATGCTTTGGCCCACATAAAGTGCTGTAAGAATCTAGGGGGCGGTGCAAACTGCCCCCTGCTGTTTACTGTGATTGCAGCTCATGTGCCACTCTCACCTGATCGATGGTGACAGGTGCCGCCTGATTGCCCCAGCTACCACGCAGGTAACTCATTAAATCCGCCACATCCGAATCACTCAGTACCCAGCCATAACCCGGCATAACCACGCTCGTTGCCTGCTGAGTGATTGGAGTATGCGCCCCTTCCAACACTACTCGCAGCGCCGTCAACGGGTTATCTGCCGTCACCGTCAGATTGCCAGCCAAAGCCGGGATGACATGATCGTTACCCAACCCGTTGTCACCATGGCAGGTTGAGCAATAGGTCGCATAAATATGTCGACCGGCCTCCACATTACTGGCAGTTGCAGGCGTCACGGTAGCGGCTTTCGGCTTTGTCACCGGCAGGCTATGCAGATACTGCGCAATGCTGTTCAGATCGGCATCGCTGAGGTATTGGGTACTGTGTGTCACCACGTCCCCCATCGGTCCAGCGACTGCGGCATGCTGGCTACGCCCGGTTTTCAGCAGAGCGACTACCTCGTCCGGTTTCAACCCGCGGATGCTTGATGCATACCAACCGTCGAGCTCTGCTCCGCTCAGGAACTCCGGCGCTTTGCTATCCAGCCCTTTCTCCTGCATGGCCCAACCGCGTGGCGTATGGCAACTGCCGCAATGGCCAAGCCCCTGCACCAGATAAGCGCCGCGATTCCACTCAGCGCTTTGCTTGCTGTCTGCCTGATAAGGTTGATCCTTATGGAACAGGCTGTTCCAGAGCGCCAACGGCCAGCGCATGGAGAGCGGCCAACTGATGTCGCTTTCCCGGTTAGCCACGGGCTGTGCCGTAACTTCATGCATCAGATAGTCATACAGCGCACGCATGTCCTCTGCATTCATTTTGGCGTAAGAGGTATAGGGCATTGCCGGATACAGGCGATGGCCGTCTTTGGCAATACCCTGGCGCATCGCGCGGTCAAACTCTTCAAAGCTGTAGGCTCCAATACCATGCACCGCATCCGGCGTAATGTTGGTGGCATAAATATCCCCCAGCGGAGTAGGGAACTTCATCCCTCCGGCCAAGGTTTTGCCACCTGGCATGGTATGACAGGCCGCACAGTCACCCGCTTTAGCAACGTATTCGCCCGCAGACATAGCTTGCGCCTGCCCCGCCGCTAGCAGCAACATCAGGTACAGCGGACGCAGGCTCATGCATCCCCCTTAGCAGCAACTTTACCGTAGGCCAGTTCATTCACTGCGCGCCATGCCTGATCGATAGCCGAATTGGCATAAGGGCTCCAGTCTGAGTCCGAATTGGCAATCACAATTTTGCCAATCGGCTGCCGCGCTGTAGCGATAATTTTCTTCGCTTCTTCTTCATCGTCGAACATGCCATTAAGAAAGTACGAATAGCCGTGTGACCAACGGTTAACGGTGATCGCCTGAATATCACGCTGATGATCAAACCCAGCGGAGCCGAGCATGCCTTGCAGTTGTTCACGGATCATCTGTTCATGCACCTCGAAGGGGGTGCCCAACAGCAAGGCTCGCCCTTTGCGCGATTGTTCGCGCGGGCTGAGGCCGCTGCCAGCCAACGTGGGGACATACACCATGTGCAGGCCAATCGGCTGATTCGGATCGCGTGGGTGCTGGTAACCGCCCATACTCACCGGATAGTCCAGCTTGACGCGGCTATAGGGCGCGGTTGGTGAATACACTTCATGTACACCCAGCTTGATAAACGGCTGCCAGTTACGGAGCACCACCTTGCTATACACTAAGGGTGATTTCACGTTCTGCTTCAAGGCTTCCTGCTGCGCCTGCGGTATTTCCGGCACCAGATAAGGAATCATCATATTATAGCCAGCCATCACAACGTGCCCGGCGCGGGCCTTAGAAATATTCACCCCACTGATGTAAGACACTTCCACCTTATCGCCCACGTTAGCCACATGCAGCCCGGTACTGCTCAACCGCAGTTTCACCGGTGATTCAGGGCGATCGAGTTGGCTATAATCAAACTGCGCCATCACGATATCGTTCATGTCGTTGCCCGGAGCCACAGCCGGGATCAGATGGCGCACCATCAGGCGTGCCAGCGAAGCGTTGCCATCGGGGAAATGGAAAACGTAAGGATCGTCGAGATCCGCCTGCGACTCTTCATCCAGCGGCGGTAAATTCATGCCATTCAGGCCCGGCAAGTCGCAAATCCGCGCATCGCTACAAGAGGTGGCATCAATGCCCACCGCCTGAAAATCACTGGTAGTCTGTTGGAAATAGCGGATGGCCATCTCGCTCAGCCCCACTTTCTCACGCAGGAACTGGCTGTAACTGTGTTTATCCAACCAGGCGACCTTGTCTTCCTGGCTCATACCCGGTAAGTAATCTTTATCGATGGTATGCAGCGCAATCAGAGCCTGACGATCGCTTTCAGGCAGTGGGAAATCATTGATAAACGCGGCATAGGAACGGCCATTGAGGCGATCGCGCGGAATATCATCCGCCACTACCCGGCCTGGATCGCCGCTCACCACTTTATCAACACCAAAGTTTTGGCGATCGAAGTAAACACCACGGCTCAGGTTCAGATCTGGGTAGAAGGTTTTATCGAACGCCTTTTCCAGATTATCGATACTGACGCCCAGTTTTTGCAGCAACCCCAACGCCACCGGGCTGAAATTGGATCGTGGTGACTGCAACGATTCGCTGCCACCATAGCCAAGGATCAGGCCGTTTTCGCTGCTGAACTCATTACGTTTGGCGTGCCCACCAAAGTCATCATGATTATCAATCAGCAAAATGCGCTGTTGCTGGCCTTTCATTTGCTGCCAGAAGCAAGCGGCGGCCAAGCCGCTGATGCCAGCACCCACCACCACCAGATCGAACTCCTCCTCAACCGGCACTGCACCGAAATCAAACGCTCTGCCGTCACGCCCCAGTTGATGAGCGCGCTCGAATGAACCGGGATGATTACCCCGCAAACCGGTTAAGGCAGGTGGGTAATAGAGAGTTTTATTGGCGGTTTGCGGCGATGCCCGCAAAATTTGCATCGGCGTTAAACCAGCAGCGATAGTGAGCGCCACTCCATTAAGAAAATCACGACGAGTAATAGCCATTCATGACATCCTTCATTTTTTATCAGCCTGATTATCGCGCCATTTTGCAGGTAAAATATTATAAATCAATGCTTAAACATCACATGGCGGATTGTGGTGTAATCCTCCAGCCCATACATCGACATATCTTTACCATACCCAGACAGCTTCTGACCGCCATGCGGCATTTCACTCACCAGCATAAAGTGCGTGTTCACCCAGGTACAGCCGTACTGCAGGCGCGCGCTCAGGCGGTGTGCGCGGCCAACGTCACGCGTCCACAGCGAAGAAGCCAAGCCATAGTTTGAATCATTCGCCCAGGCCAGAACCTGCGCTTCATCATCAAACTGCGTTACCGTCACCACCGGGCCGAAAACTTCGCGTTGCACAATTTCATCTTCCTGGCGCGCCCCGGCCAGCAACGTAGGCTGGAAGTAGAACCCAGGGCCATTCACCTTCTCACCGCCAGTGATTACCTGCACATGCGGCAAGGCTTTAGCCCGTTCAACAAAGCCCACCACCCGCTCCAGATGCTGTGCCGTGATCAACGGCCCGAGCTCAGTGCTGCTGTCCTCCGGTGGCCCGATCTTCAGGCTGGCGACCGCATCACCCAGCGCTTGCACCAAGCGCGGGTAAATGCCCTTTTGCGCGTAAATACGGCAGGCGGCGGTGCAATCCTGCCCGGCATTGTAGAAACCAAAGGTACGAATCCCCTCCACTACCTGCTCCAAATCGGCATCATCAAACACCAGCACTGGCGCTTTGCCCCCCAGTTCCATGTGCGTGCGTTTAATGCCCGGTGCGGTGTGAGCAATGATATGTTCCCCAGTCGCGATAGAACCGGTTAGCGATACCATACGCACCTTGTTATGGCCCGTCAGTGCATCACCCACGCTGGCCCCACGGCCAAACAGCACGTTCAACACACCCGGCGGGAAAATACCTGCCGCCAACTCCGCCAGTTTGAAGGTAGTCAACGGTGTCTGTTCGGAAGGCTTAATCACCACACAGTTGCCTGCTGCCAACGCCGGAGCCAGTTTCCAGGCCGCCATCATCAGCGGATAATTCCAGGGGGCGATCGAAGCCACCACGCCAAGCGGATCACGGCGGATCATCGAAGTATGCCCGGCCAGATACTCACCAGCGGCCAACCCGCTCAGGCAACGGCTGGCACCGGCAAAAAAGCGGAACACATCGGCCACCGCAGGCAACTCATCATTCAGCACGCAGTGATAAGGCTTGCCGCAGTTGAGAGACTCCAATTGGGCGAAGGTTGCCGCATGTTCGTCAATCACGTCAGCCAGTTTCAGCAAATGCTCGGCCCGCTCTTTCGGCGTGGTTTGCCCCCATGCAGTAAATGCGGCATCCGCCGCTAATACCGCCTGATCCACCTGTTGTGCGCTGGCTTCTGCCACTAACACAATTGTTTCTCCGGTTGCCGGGTTAACTACCGGCAGCTTCTCACCTTGGCCCGCAACCAGTTGGCCGTTAATCAGCAGTTGGCTTTGCATAGGGTTTTCCTTTAAAAAAATGGACATCAGGGTTCAAGCTACTTGCCGCTACCGGCGACGCTTTCTCCGCCTTTAGTCAGATAATAAGCACCCAAAATCGGGATCATGGTCAGTACCATCACCGACAGCGCCACTACGTTGGTGATCGGTACATCACGCGGTCGGCCAAGCTGGTTCAGCAACCACAGCGGCAGCGTGCGCTCATGCCCGGCAGTGAAAGTCGTAACGATGATCTCGTCGAATGACAGAGCAAACGCCAGCATACCCCCCGCCAGCAACGCCGAGCCCAAGTTAGGCAGGATGACATAACGGAAGGTTTGCCAACCGTCGGCCCCCAAATCCATCGAGGCTTCGATCAAACTGTGCGAGGTGCGGCGGAAACGGGCGATCACGTTGTTAAACACGATCACCACGCAGAACGTAGCGTGACCGATCACGATGGTCATGATCCCTGGTTCGATATTCAGCGCCTTGAAAGCCGCCAACAGTGCGATACCGGTGACAATCCCCGGTAATGCAATCGGCAACAGCAGCAACAGCGAGATACTCTGTTTACCGAAGAAATCACGGCGATACAGCGCAGCCGCCGCCAAGGTGCCCAACACCAGCGCGATGGCCGTCGCCAGGCTGGCGATCTGCACCGAAAGCAACACCGCATCGATAATATCCTGCCGCCCGGCAGCCACGCTGAACCAGCGCAGCGTCAAACCCTGCGGCGGGAAGCTGAATGCCGCTTCCTCGGTGTTGAAAGCGTAGATGGCGATAATCGCCAGTGGGAAGTGCAGGAAGATCAGGCCACCCCAGGCAGCCAGTTTCAGCCCTAACGGCGCGCGTTCAGAGTGCATCGAAAGCCCCCAAGCGTTTAACAATCGAAAGATAGATCGCAATCAACACAATCGGCACCAGGGTAAAGGCCGCCGCCATCGGCATATTGCCGATCGCCCCTTGCTGGGCATACACCATGCTGCCGATGAAATAACCCGGTGGGCCCACCAGCTGCGGCACGATAAAATCCCCCAGCGTCAGCGAGAAGGTGAAAATCGAACCGGCGGCAATCCCCGGCACCGCCAGCGGCAGGATCACATAACGGAACGTCTGCGCCGGGCGCGCGCCCAAGTCCGCAGAAGCGTGCAACAGCGAAGGAGGTAAACGTTCCAAAGCGGCCTGGATCGGCAGGATCATGAACGGCAGCCAGATATAGACAAATACCAGAAACCGCCCTAGGCCAGAGGTGGATAAGGTGTTGCCACCCACGCCCGGGATACTCAGGATCCCGGCGAGCAACGGTTCCAACCCCATATGTTGCAGGAACCACTGCGCCACACCGTCTTTAGCCAACAACAGCGTCCAGGCATAGGCTTTGACGATATAGCTGGCCCACATCGGCATCATCACGGCAATATAAAAGAACGCCTTTACTTTGCCGCTGGTGTAACGCGCCATGTAATAAGCAATCGGGAACGCCAGCACCGCACTGGCCAGCGACACCAGCACCGCCATGGTAAGGGTACGCACAATGATGTCGTAGTTGGCCGGGTTGAATAGCGCACGCAGGTTGGCAAAGGTCAGATCCGGCGTCACCGTCATGGTGAAATCGTCGAAGGTATAGAACCCTTGCCATAACAGCGTCAGGAGTGATCCCAGATATACCGCGCCAAACCACAGTAACGGCGGCACCAGCAGCAACAGCAGATACAGCGTCGGTTTGCGGTACAGATAGGTGGAGAGCGCGCGGATTTTACCGCCTGTTGCAACCGGATTCTCGATGCTCATCTCCATCTCACCTCTCCTCCAGCAGTGGCACCATCGCCTCACGCGCCCAGCAGGCGGTAACCGGCTGGCCGATAAGGCGTTGCTGTTCAACCGCCTGCCACTGTGGGTTGGCCTGGCTGACCAGCAGCTTTTCTCCACTGTTCAGAGCAACTTCATACCGGGTAGCTGCGCCCTGATAATGGATATCCTGCAACGTCCCTTGTACCTGAATTTCTCCCTGCAGCACTGCGTTGTGATCCAACAGGCGAATATGCTCCGGGCGAATCGAGAAGGTGGCACTTTGCCCCAGCAGGCGCTGTGCCAGATCGCTGCGCACTACATTAGAGGTGCCGACAAACTCGGCAACAAACGGCGTTCTTGGCCGCATATACAGCTCACGCGGTGAGTCCACCTGCTCAATGCGGCCATTATTGAACACCGCAACCCGATCCGACATCGACAGCGCTTCGCTCTGATCGTGAGTAACAAAAATAAAGGTGATGCCCAGTTGGCGCTGCAACTTTTTCAACTCACCCTGCATCTGTTCACGCAGCTTCAGATCCAAGGCTCCCAGGGGTTCATCCAGCAGCAATACGCGTGGGCGATTGACTAGCGCACGTGCCAGTGCCACCCGCTGGCGTTGGCCGCCGGAAAGATGTGCAGGCTTACGTTCGGCGGCAAACCCCAGTGCCACGCTTTCCAGCGCCTGCAGCGCCCGTGCCTGCCGCTCACGCTTGGCTACGCCTTTCACCATCAGCCCATAGGCGACGTTCTCCAGCACTGACATATGCGGGAACAGTGCGTAATCCTGAAAGACGGTATTCACATCGCGCTGATACGGCGGCAGGTCAGCGGCCTCTTGCCCGTGGATACGGATCGAGCCCGAGCTGAGTTGCTCAAAACCGGCGATCAAACGCAGGCAGGTGGTTTTACCCGAGCCGGAAGGCCCGAGCATAGAAAAAAACTCTCCATCCTGAATGTCGACAGAAACCCGATCAACGGCCAGAACATCGCCGAAAATGCGCGAAACGTCGATAAACTGTACGGCAATGCTCATGATATACGCTCCACGTTGACTCTCTTGATTCATTAAAGTTGATTCAGTAGGCGTAGCAAGCACAGGCCGGTTGGGTGCGGACAGCGCGCAGGCCCCGGAGCGTACACGTAGTACGTGAGGAGGCCGGGCACTGCCCAATCCCAAGGTGCCAAGCGCAGTAGCCTAATGGATTAACTTTTATCTGCCGCCCATAATGGCGATATAGTCCTGCGTCCAACGGCTGTAGGGCACAAATTTACCGCCTTCTGATTGCGGTGTTTTCCAGAAAGCAATCTTGTCGAACTGGTTAAAGCCGTTGGTTTCGCAACCTTTGTCGCCCAGCAAGGCGCTGGCTTTACAACCCGCAGGCACTGCCGGCAGCGAACCAAACCAGGCAGCGACATCCCCCTGTACTTTCGGCTCCAGCGACCAGTTCATCCACTGATAGGCGCAGCTTGGGTGTTTAGCCTCGGCATGCAACATGGTGGTATCCGCCCAGCCGGTCACACCTTCTTTCGGGAATACGGTGGCAATCGGCTGGCCTTCACCTTTCAGGGCGTTGGCCTGATACGGCCAGGCACCGGAAGCGACTACCCCTTCATTTTTGAAATCACTCATCTGCACCGAAGTATCGTGCCAATAACGGTGGACCAGCGCGTGCTGGCTGCGCAGCAGGGTAAGCGCCGCTTGGTATTGCTCTTCGTTCAGTTGATAGGGATCGGTAATACCCAGTTGCGGTTGGGTTGCTTTCAGGAACAACGCCGCATCGGCGATATAAATCGGGCCATCATAAGCCTGTACCCGACCCTGGTTGGTTTTGCCATCTGGCAGATCTTGCTGCTGGAAGACGACCGCCCAACTGTCTGGCGGCGTCGCGAAGGTTTTAGTATTGTACATCAGCACGTTTGGCCCCCACTGGTAAGGCGTGCCATAGGTTTTGCCCGCCACGGTATACCAAGGCCCATTTAACAGGCGTGGATCAATATTCTTCCAGTTAGGGATCAAAGCAGGATCGATTGGCTGCACGCGTTTGCCGTAGATCAGGCGCAGTGAGGCGTCACCGGATGCGGTCACCAAGTCGTAGCCGCCTTTAGCCATCAGGCTGACCATTTCATCGGAAGTGGCGGCAGTTTTTACGTTCACCTCGCAACCCGTTTGCTTTTCGAATTGGGTCACCCAATCGTAATTTTTGTCCGATTGACCGCGTTCGATATAGCCGGGCCAGGCAATGATATCCAGCCGCCCTTCGCCTTTGCCAAGCGGCTGAACGGCGGCCTGTGCCATACCGCAAACAACGGTGATACAGAGCGCGGAAAGTGTGGTGACTGCGGTTGTTTTTCCCATCGTAATTACCCCTGTGTTGCGTATCGAAAAGTGGCTGATTTTTGTCATGTAAACGGTTAAAAAGCGGGCTTGAATTTCGCCATCACATGCCTGACAACGCTGTAATCCTGTAATGAATCGCTGGAAAGATCCTTACCATAGCCGGAGCGTTTCAGACCGCCGTGCGGCATTTCACTCGCCAGAGTAAAGTGGGTGTTGATCCAGGTGCTGCCATATTGCAGATGCGCGGCGATGTGCAGTGCGCGATCGATGTTCTGCGTCCAAACCGAAGAGGCCAGACCGTATTCAGAGTCGTTCGCCCAGCTCACCGCCTGTTCCAGCGTTTCGAAGCGCGTGACGCTGACCACCGGGCCAAATACTTCACGCTGGACGATTTCGTCAGTTTGCAGGCAGCCCGCCAGCAAGGTGGGTTGATAATAGAAACCGGGGCCGGAATGGGCTGCTGCGCCGGTAATCAGTTCAATATGGGGTTGGCTGAGGGCACGCTCGACAAAACTGGCTACGCGATCGCGCTGGCGGCTGCTGATCAGTGGGCCAATCTCATTATCTTCATCGCGCTTGCGGGCGAAACGCAGGCTGGCAACCGCTTCCCCCAAGGCTTCGACCAACTGCGGATAAATACCTGCCTGCGCATAGATCCGGCAAGCTGCGGTGCAATCTTGCCCGGCGTTGTAATAACCAAAGGTGCGGATACTGCTGACCACTTCGTCCAGATCGGCATCGTCACAGACGATCACCGGGGCTTTACCTCCCAATTCCAGATGAGTGCGCTTTACGCTTTTCACTGCCGCTTGCAGGATTTTCTGCCCAGTCACGATATCGCCAGTGACAGAAACCAGCCGTACCTGCGGGTGGCCCACCAGATAGCTACCTACCCCTTCACCACCACCGTAAACAATGTTCAAAACGCCCGGTGGCAGGATCTCCTGCAACGCAGGAACCAGCGCAAGAATAGTCAGCGGCGTATGCTCGGAAGGCTTAAATACCACGGTATTCCCTGCAGCCAGCGCTGGCGCAATTTTCCAGGCGGCCATCATCAATGGGTAATTCCAGGGGGCAATAGAGGCCACTACACCGAGCGGATCGCGCCGCACCATTGAGGTGTGGCCGGCAATATATTCACCAGCCAGTTGCCCCTGCTGAGTGCGTACTGCTCCGGCGAAAAAGCGGAACACATCGATAGCCGCTGGCAGGTCATCCTTCAGCGCCTGATGAAAAGGTTTACCGCAATTGAGCGCTTCGAGCCGCGCCAAATACTCAGCCTGTTGCTCAATAGCATCGGCGATGCGCAACAAGATAGCCGCGCGAAAAGCAGGTGTGGTGCGGGACCAGTGAGAAAAAGCCTGCTGTGCAGCCGCGACAGCGCTACCCACTTGGGCAGTAGAAGCTTCGGCGAGAGAAACCAGCGTTTCGCCATTGGCAGGGTTAACAATCTGCTCATGATGGCCTTCGCCTTCAACCGATTGACCATTAATAAATTGCTGACAGGACAAACCTGAAACGAGCTGCACATCTGCCATTGCGTATCGCCTTGTGACAAAAACGTTAACCAAATGTGATTAAGTGGTTTTATCAGACTAGGCGAGCGTACTGCGGGCAACAAATACTAAATACTGAAGGCTGCGTTCGACTAAATCGAATGCTTCAGGCCTGCTACATTCATCTTACTGTTCTCACGCGCAATCGTCAGGAATGGTGTGACCAACTCAGGCCGGGCACTACCACGCCGCCATGCCAGGCCGATATCCAACGGTTCCAGCAGATCCACCAGCTTACGAGCCTCGATCATATTGCCTTCCAGCGACCAGGCGCGATAAGCCATATCCGGCAGAATGGCAATCCCCATTCCTGCCGCCACCAGGCTACGCACCGCTTCGGTGGAGGCGGTTTTCATCGCAATCTCCGGCTTAAGGCCCGCGCGGCCCCAAATCCGCCGGGCATGTACATCCATTTCATCCACATTCAGTTGAATTAAAGGCTGCTTTGCAACGTCCGCTAAACTGATACTTTCATGTTCCAGCAACGGATGCAGCGGCGGTAACCACAGGCGATACGGTGAATGCATCAGCACTTCGGCTTGCAATGCATCGCGATCTTCAATGTTCGACAGGATCAACACACCGATATCAATTTCACCGCTCACCAGCAAATGTTCGATGTAGGGCCGTTCATCCTCAATCACCTGGATCGTTACGTTGGGATAGGCTGATTTAAAACGCTTAAGCAGTTCCACCAGAAAATAACCGGCAACCAGACTGGTAACACCGATAGTCAGCTTGCCGTTCAGGCTCTCGGTGCCCAACTGCAGGCTGCGTTTGGCGTTATCCACCGTGGCAAGGATCAGATAAGATTGGCGCAAAAACTGGTGGCCTTGATGAGTGAGGCTCATCCCTTTGGCATGGCGCTCGAACAACCGGACGCCAATTTCTGTTTCCAACTGCTGGATCGCTAAAGTCAAAGATGACTGCGAGACAAACACTGCCTGCGCGGCAGCAGAGATTGAGCCGGTTTCTGCCACGGCGATAAAGTGGCGGATTTGGCGTAACGTCATCATGGCAAGCAACCTCAGTCAAAGCGATTGCTTTGAGTGTAGATGCTTACCGGCAAGCTATCGGGGAAAGTGGGAGAAATGCGATAGCGTTCGCTTTTTTAGAATGATAGGCAGATCATGGCCAGGCCCAAAATACCGGCACATCGGTATCAGTTTTAACTTATAATATGCTTTAGTGACTAGGTATAAAGATGGAGGGTAATGATGAACAGTGCTAAAAAAACGGTTGTATCTTATAACAAACCTTCCCGTGAACAGATCGTTCGTTCTGTTGTGACTTCCACAGCGATCGAAACAGGTCAACCATCAGATAAAATTGAAGCCTCTCTCAAAATTCAACGTGAAAAGTTTGCTCATCTCCGCTTGGGGATTTAATCATTTTCCAGCGCTAGACTGACCCAGTATTTCATCGGTTCATAGTTCATGCCTATTCCTGCATGAATAGCCGATATGTAATGATCTCTGTTATGCTCCCAACTTTGATAGTCCAAAGGTTTAAACCCTCCTTGAACAGCCATTACATCCGCTAGAAGCCGCGATAAACGCCCATTACCCTCTCTGAATGGATGAATGAGTATCAACTCCACGTGGAGAATCGCAATTGCCTCTATGACTTCTTCTTTGTTCATTCCTGAGCATGGCGTATATCTTACGAGATGCTTTGTTTCGAACCCATTTAAAAGCTTTGGCAACTGTGCAGAAGGCGCAAACATAAAACCGCCTTTACTGATATTCACCGTTCGCTCTTGTCCGGCCCACTCATAGATATTTGCCAGCCAACGGCGATGCCAACCTTTTATCATTGAAACAGTGATTGGCCCTTGGGGAAATTGTTCCTCAAAAACCGCTTGGTAAAGCTTCTCCAACAGAACCAGCTCAGCCCCATCAATTTCATCAGGGTTAGAAATCCCCAACCTATTTGCCAAAACCTGCTCTGCAGAGCCTTCCGCATACTTTCCTTCGCTGCTTGAAATGTCGTATCTGCTCATTAGATTTTGCAACTGTTATCATCAGGGGATAAGAACTGCCCATGTTCACCAGGCGAGAAACGACAGAGGCGCAGCAATGCTACGCCTCTCCGGCATAAATCCACTTGAGCCAGACCGCTTAAATCGCTTCTTCGTCTTGCTCGCCAGTACGAATACGCACCACTCGCGCTACGTCGAAAACAAAGATCTTACCGTCGCCGATTTTGCCAGTTTGTGCAGTCTGCATGATGGTTTCTACACAGGTATCCACGATATCGTCAGCCACCACGATTTCGATTTTGACCTTCGGCAGGAAATCGACCATGTATTCTGCACCACGGTACAGCTCGGTATGGCCTTTCTGGCGGCCAAAGCCTTTGACTTCGGTTACGGTCATCCCGGTGATCCCGACTTCCGCCAGCGCTTCACGCACGTCATCCAGTTTGAACGGTTTGATAATAGCGTCGATTTTTTTCATTTTTATTCCTTAATTACCAATTTTTACGGCCAAAACCGGAGGTGATTGGGTAACGGCGATCTTTACCAAAACTACGGGCGGTAATGCGTGGCCCAACGGCTGCCTGACGCCGCTTGTATTCATTAATATCCACCAAGCGGATCACCTTGCGCACAATAGCTTCATCAAAGCCTTCAGCCACCAGATCGGCGACTGACTTATCGCGCTCAACGTAACCTTCAAGAATGGCATCCAGAATGTCATATGGCGGCAGGCTGTCCTGATCGAGCTGATCCGGGGCCAATTCGGCAGACGGCGGACGATCGATCACCCGCTGTGGGATCACATAAGAGACAGTATTGCGGTATTCAGACAGTTTGAACACCAGCGTTTTTGGCACGTCTTTCAGCACGTCAAAACCGCCCGCCATATCTCCATACAGCGTGGCATAACCCACAGCCATTTCGCTTTTGTTACCGGTGGTCAACACGATGCTGCGGCGTTTGTTAGACAGCGCCATCAGCACCACACCACGGCAGCGGGCCTGCAGATTCTCTTCGGTGGTATCACGCTCGGTGCCAACAAACATCGGTGATAACTGGCCCATAAAGGCATCAAACATCGGCTCAATAGACACAATGTCAAACTCGATACCCAGGATTTCAGCCTCTTCTTTAGCATCAGCAATACTGATATCCGCCGTGTAACGGAACGGCATCATCAAGGCCTGTACCTTGTCTTTACCCAACGCATCAACGGCAATGGCCAGCGTCAGCGCCGAGTCGATACCGCCGGACAGGCCCAGTACAGCGCCTTTGAAACCGTTCTTGGTGACATAGTCGCGCACTGCCAGCACCAGCGCTTCGTATACCTGTGCCAACGGCGGCAGTTCCGCCGCTGGTGCGGTCATCGGCACCACCTGCAGATCGTTGAATTCCAATAGAGTGACCTGCTCAGCAAACGCCGCCAGGCGATGGGTCATATTCCCTGCGGCATCGAACACTTTTGAGCAACCATCAAAAATCAGCTCATCCTGCCCACCGATCTGGTTGAGGTATACCAATGGCAAGCCCGTGCGCTGGCAGTGGCCTGCCATCAGGGTTTTACGGATATAAGGCTTTTCACGGTTATACGGTGATGCATTGATCGACAGCAGAATTTCCGCCCCAGCGGCTTTTACCGCATCCACCGGCTCCGGGAACCACAGATCTTCGCAAATCAGCAAACCCAGGCGATAACCTTTCAGATCCACCACACAGCTTTTATCCCCGGCATGGAAGTAGCGTTTTTCGTCGAACACACCGTAATTCGGCAACTGCTGCTTGAAGTAACGCGCCTGCAGTTGCCCTTCGGAAAACAGCGACAGTGCGTTATACAGCTTACCGTCTTCACGCCACGGGTGGCCTAGCAGGATCGCCACCTTGGCCGATGCCTGTTGCAAACGATTCAGTTGGGCATCGCAACGTTGATAAAAATCGTCACGGTACAACAGGTCTTCCGGCGGATAACCCGACAGTGCCAACTCGGTGAACATAACCAGATCGGCTCCCGCCTTCTGCTGGTCTTGCACGGTTTGCAACATGCGTTCCGTGTTGCCCTCAATATCGCCCACCAGCAAATTCAACTGGGCCAACGCAATGGAAAGTGATCTGCTCATATCTCTGCTCTGCCATGCCACAACAAAAGAATCGAAGTGTATACCCGTCATACTTCAAGCTGCTTGGGTGTTGGCTTCCCTCACTCACCCCAGTCACTTACTTGAGTAAGCTCCTGGGGCTTCACTCGGTTGCCGCCTACAAACAACTCGAATTATTTTGGGTATATACCCTTCGGTTTTGTTTGTTGAGAACCTGCCTTAAGCAGGTTCAGGAAAAAAACATCATTCTTTGAAATCATTGGCGTCCAGTTCATGACGCGACAACAATTTATAGAATTCAGTACGGTTACGGCCCGCCATGCGCGCGGCCTGAGTGACGTTACCCTTGGTGATCTGCAACAGCTTGCGTAAATAGTGTAATTCAAACTGATTGCGTGCTTCGACAAAGGTCGGCAAAGCGGTGTTTTCCCCTTCCAGGGCCTGTTCCACCAATGCTTCGCTGATCACCGGAGCAGATGTCAACGCCACACACTGCTCGATGACGTTCACCAGTTGGCGCACATTGCCCGGCCAACTGGCGGTCATCAGGCGTTTCATCGCATCGGAGGAGAAACTGCGCACAAAAGGTTTATGGCGCAGGGCCGATTCACGCAATAAATGGTTAGCCAGCAGCGGAATATCTTCCGCCCGCTCATTCAGTGCCGGGATCTTCAGGTTGACGACATTCAAACGGTAATAGAGATCTTCACGGAACTCGTTTTTCGCCATCGCCTTGGGCAGATCACGGTGGGTCGCGGAAATGATACGCACGTCAATGTCCAGATCGCGATTACTGCCCAGCGGACGCACCTTGCGCTCCTGCAGAACACGCAACAACTTCACCTGCAGCGAAAGCGGCATATCACCGATCTCATCCAGAAACAGCGTCCCACCAGCAGCAGCCTGGAACAAGCCTTCACGGCTGCTGACCGCACCGGTGAATGCGCCTTTGGCGTGCCCAAACAACTCTGACTCCAACAGTTGCTCTGGTAATGCACCGCAGTTGATAGCGATAAAGGCTTTTTTCGCCCGAGGGCTAGCACCATGAATTGCCTGTGCCAGCACTTCCTTACCGGTACCGCTCTGGCCATTAATCAGTACGCTGACATCCGACTGTGCCACCATCTTGGCCTGCTCAAGCAGGCGCAACATGATCGGGCTACGGGTTACGAAGTCTTCACGCCAGCTTTCATCACCAGCCGGTATCGACAACGACAGCGCATCGTCAATGGCTTTGTACAGCGCATCTCGATCGACCGGTTTGGTCAGGAAGCTGAACACCCCTTGCTGGGTTGCGGCCACCGCATCCGGGATCGAACCGTGAGCAGTTAGAATGATCACTGGCATACCCGGCTGATACTTCTGGATTTCAGCGAACAACGCCATGCCGTCCATTTCATCCATCCGCAAATCGCTGATGACCAGATCGATCTTTTCACGCGCCAGCAAACGTAATGCCTCCTGGCCGCTGGCAGCGGTAATGACGTGAAAACCTTCGCTGGTCAGGCGCATCCCCAGCAGCTTGAGCAGGCTGGGATCGTCATCAACCAACAGAAGATTGGCCGGTTTGCGAGCTGTCATTGCGCTTTAGACTCCTTATGAGCGGGTGGCGGTGTATCGCTCTCTTCTGGTTCTACCGGGACAGCCGTCCCTTTCTCTGTCTCGTGGGCAGGCTCCGGCTCAGCGTCTTTAGCTTTTGCCGGGGATGCCGTATTTTTGCCTGCAGCATCCACCTTTGGCTGGGCTGTGCCACTTTCAGGGATTTCGCCCTGCATTTGCTTACGCGAGGAAAGCTGGCGCTCAATATCGGTCAGGGTCTCCAGTTTGCGAGACGTCTCCTGCAATTGGTTCTGCAAATGAGCCTGGCTCTGGCGCAGTAAGTCGATCTGGCTATCTGAGCTTTCCTGTAGATGCTGGTAGCGAGCCCGCTCGTCAAACAATGAAATCTGCAGGGCCTGTTGCTGACGCCACAGCTGTAGCAATGGGCGCAATGAGCTAGGAAACTCGAGGCGATAACTATTGAGACGATCGATAATCTGGCGGCGTTCAGCCGAGGTCGGCTCAGCGCTGCCCAGCAGAATGCTTTGTTTGAAAACGCCTTGCCAGCTGCTGCCCGGCAGCGTTTTCACCAAGGCACGAGCCTGCGTGGAACCAATACGATCGGCACAATCCATGACTCGCAGCCAGTAGAGAGGGTTTTCCAGTATTTCTTTATCATCAAGTGGTAACAACGTTTCGCAAGGTGCGATGCGGTAATCGACGACTTTAATATCTGGAATAGATTCTTGCTGCTGTAGAGCTAAATCACTACTGACGGCACGATCAACACACCCCGCAAGCAGGAGCGGGGCAAAAAGCAGTGGGCCCAAAAAAGAAAACGGGCGCTTGCCGAGCGGTGCACGTTGAAAAATACGTGGTGAACCTTCGGTCTGTGGTAAACGAGCGCGTTTAGACCATATATACATTATTTATTCATTCTCGGCGGTTAATGGCAATTCAATTCGGAAACAGACATCAGCGTCAGCAACGTTGACCAGTTTCAACTCTCCGCGCATACGGCGGATACAATCCTGAGCAATACTCAGCCCCAGCCCGCTTCCTTTTACCGCCCCTTTTCGCTGGTGACTGCCCTGGAAAAAAGGCTCAAAAATCATGGTATGTTCCGTTTCGGGGATTGGCGTACCAGTATTGGCGACGTCAATCTGCACCCGTTGCCCAACCTGGCGACTGCGGATCCAAATGTTACCGGATTCCTCGCCGTAGTGCACCGCATTGGAGTAGAGATTATCCAGTACACGCATCAATAGCGTAGGTTGTGCCCAACAGATTTCCGCATCAAGCTTCACCTCGGTGCGGATCATTTTAGCTCGAGCAGGCAAACTGTGGGCGGCAACCACCATATCCACCAGTTCTTCCAGCTCGACATTCTCATGTTCCGACGGGCCATCGGCCAATTTGCGGTTGTAATCCAGCAATTGCTCAATCAATTGCTGCAGGTGGCGGCTACTTTGATCGAGGATCGCTACCACCTCTTTTTGATCGGAGGTCAACGGGCCTGCCACTTCATCAGCCAGCAGTTCGGTACCTTCCCGCATACTGGCCAACGGCGTTTTCAACTCGTGGGAAATGTGGCGCAGGAACTCATGCCGTTGCGATTCCAGCCATGCCAAACGCTCACTCAGCCAGATAATGCGTTGCGCCAACGAGCGTAGCTCTCGCGGACCTTTGAAAGAAGCCGTCATACCGATTGGCCGCCCTTCGCCCAAGCGGTTAATCATACGCTCAACCGCCTTGACCGGCCCGATAATCATGCGGGTAAACAGCACCACCAACATCACGCTGACCAAAAACAGTAACAGTGCCTGCCAGCCAAAAAACTGACCACGCTCGGCAATCGCCTGTTGCAACTGCTGACCTCGAGAGAAGATAACGCTACGCGTAGCCTGAACCATTTCTGCATTGGAACGGGAGAACGACTCCAGCAACAGTGAGGAGTCTTTATCCGGGCCGCTGCTCTGGCACTTGATAGTCGCAAGCTGAGTGAGCAGATCGCGCAATGTCTGGTAGTAACGCTCATCGGGTAAGATCGGCGCATGGGAGTCCAGCATCTGGGAATATTGTTTGCGCTGGTTCTGATAAAGCCGCTCTAAAGTAGGATCGACCAGAACGCAATACTGGCGATAGCTGCGTTCCATTTCCAGCGCCATGCTGGTCATCGCTTCGCTGCGCCGGGCATCCACCAGCGTCGTTCGGTTGATATCTGCCGCCTGCGCGCTGAGATGATCCAGGCTCTGATAGGCCTGATAAGCCAGTACCAGCAAGGGGAGCAGCACCAACAGAAACGCCATCAGCACCAATTGACGCAACGAACGTGGGAATAAACGCCATCTTTTCAAAGAAATCATCTCATTATCTTTAGTCTGCATTGATGCTAACTGACTCGACGAGGAGAAAAAAGCCCGATAAAGGATAATCCGCGATCCGGCACGCAAAGTGGCCGTTTAGCACATAAGAAACGAATTTATAAAAATCATCAAAAAAGCAATGATGGTGAACGCAGGGAGCAAGAGAAGAGATGGGGAGAACTTACCAAGAACGAATGAGCGCTTCTGTTGCGACATGAAAAACACAGAATGACGCTGGCCTGAAGGGCTTTTAACATTGACGCTGGGGCAAAATGCCCCATCGCAATGAGATATGTGGATGCCCTTAAACCTCGTCCCCAGGGTGATGTAGCACAAAGCTGGCATCGAATAGGACGAATAGCATCCTTAAGTATCCGGAATTGATGAACACATCATCACAGTTGGATACAAGGCGGTGCCTCACTCAACGTGTCGTCCGATGCTTGATAAAGCCGCTTACGCGTCTGTTATCGATGTAGTTGGACGATAGGCACCATTTCTTTGGCATCATTCGGAGGCTTATGAGGCATAATTCCGTCTAAATACGGGGCCATCATAAAAAGTTGAATGAGCAACTGAGTAATATAATGCACTACTCATGCCAACCTTGATGGTTTATTTTTAATGAATTGATTTTATTGTTATTTTTAATAATAACTCATTTGGAATTACCATTTTGAGTTATACCTGATGGGAGATAATCCGCCACACCGTCGCCAAATGCCGACAACTTATCCCTACATATTTACTCATCAATAAAATCAATAAGTTACACGTCTCCTTTTAGAGACACCCAATATAGCGTTTGTCGCAAAAAGCCGACACAAACCCTAACTCACTAAAATATAAAGAAATAAAAAGGGCGCAACATTTTGCGCCCCAGATAATAATGATGCATCAAGCAGACCGCATCAATCAGCCCAGTTGTTTACGCGCATTGCGGAACATACGCATCCAAGGGCTATCCTCGCCCCACTCTTCCGGGTGCCAGGAATTGCTTACCGTACGGAAGACCCTTTCAGGGTGCGGCATCATCACGGTAGCGCGGCCATCGCTGCTGGTCACTGCGGTGATCCCGTTTGGCGAGCCGTTCGGGTTCGCCGGATAAGCCTCAGTGACCTGGCCAGCATTATCCACAAAGCGTAGCGCAACCAGGCCATGATGTTCCAACGCCGCCAGATGTGCCGCATCGCGCACTTCCACGTAGCCTTCGCCATGAGAAACCGCAATTGGCATACGTGAACCCGCCATACCCTGCATAAACAGTGACGGGCTGGCAGCAACTTCCACCAGACTGAAACGGGCTTCAAAGCGCTCCGACAGGTTACGCACAAAGCGCGGCCAGTGCTCAGCCCCTGGAATCAGCTCACGCAGGTTAGACATCATCTGGCAACCGTTACAGACACCTAACGCCAACGTTTGTGGCCGCAAGAAGAACTCTGCAAACTCATTGCGTACACGCTCGTTGAACAGAATTGACTTTGCCCAACCCTCACCAGCCCCCAACACATCACCGTAGGAGAAGCCCCCACAGGCGACCAACGTGTGGAAACCCTGCAAATCGAGGCGCCCTGTCAGCAGATCGCTCATGTGCACATCAACCGCATCAAAACCGGCACGGTGGAACGCGGCCGCCATCTCAACGTGAGAGTTAACCCCCTGCTCACGCAACACGGCCACTTTCGGACGTACACCCTTGGCGATGTAAGGCGCGGCAATATCTTCATCCGGTGCGAAGGTCAGCTTGACGTTCAGACCAGGATCGCGAACATCCTGTTTGGCCTGGTGTTCCTGATCGGCACATTCTGGGTTATCACGCAGGCGCTGCATCTGCCAAGTGGTTTCAGCCCACCAGGTGCGCAGCGTATTGCGGTTTTCGCTATACACCAGTTTGCCTGCACTGGCGATCTCAAAGCGATCGCCACTCTGCACACTGCCAATAGGGTGCACATTGTTGGTCAGGCCATGATCGGCAAACACCTGCTGCACGGCAGCCAATTGCGTGCTGGAAACCTGAATCACCGCACCGAGCTCCTCATTAAATAAGGCAGCCAGCGCATCGTCACCCAAGGACTGAATATCAACCTTCACACCACAGTGGCCAGCAAAAGCCATTTCTGCCAGCGTCACCAACAAGCCACCGTCAGAACGATCGTGATAAGCCAGCAGCGCGCGATCCGCCACCAGTTGCTGCATCGCATTGAAGAAACCAGCCAGTTGCTCCACATTGCGTACATCGGCTGGTTTATCGCCCAGTTGGCGATAAACCTGTGCCAAGGCCGTAGCCCCCAGTGCGTTGTGGCCATTACCCAAGTCAATCAGCAGCAGCGCGGTATCGCCTTTGTCGGTACGCAGTTGCGGCGTCACGGTATGGCGCACATCTTCAACACGGGCAAACGCGGTGATCACCAGCGAAAGCGGTGAGGTCATCTCGCGTTGCTCATGACCTTCCTGCCAGCGGGTTTTCATCGACATTGAGTCTTTGCCCACCGGAATGGTGATGCCCAATGCCGGGCACAGCTCTTCACCCACGGCTTTTACCGCTTCATACAGGCCAGCATCTTCACCGGGATGGCCTGCTGCCGCCATCCAGTTAGCTGAAAGCTTCACGCGTTTCAACGAACCGATTTCGGTAGCTGCCAGGTTGGTCAGCGCTTCACCGACGGCCAAGCGGGCAGAGGCGGCAAAGTCCAACAACGCGACAGGCGCGCGCTCGCCGATTGACATCGCTTCGCCGTAGTAGCTGTCCAGGCTGGCGGTAGTGACTGCGCAGTCGGCCACCGGGATCTGCCATGGGCCAACCATCTGGTCACGTGCCACCATACCGGTCACGGTACGGTCACCAATGGTGATCAGGAAGGTTTTCTCTGCCACGGCAGGCAGATGCAGAACGCGTTTCACCGCCTCGGCCAGGGTGATCTCGGCACGCTGCAGTGCTTCACCTTGAGCCTGCTGGCGCTGAACGTCGCGGGTCATTTTAGGTGTTTTACCCAACAACACATCCAACGGCATATCAATTGGCTGATTGTCGAAGTGGCGATCGTTGAGCGTCAGATGCAGTTCTTCTGTGGCTTCGCCGATCACCGCATAGGGCGCACGTTCGCGGCGGCAAATGGCATCGAACTGCGCCAGTTGCTCTGGAGCCACCGCCAGCACGTAACGCTCCTGCGATTCGTTACACCACACTTCAAGCGGGCTCATACCCGGCTCATCATTGAGGATGTCACGCAGTTCGAAACGGCCACCACGGCCACCGTCGCTCACCAGTTCCGGCATCGCATTCGACAGGCCACCCGCTCCCACATCGTGGATAAACAGAATCGGGTTGTGATCGCCCAACTGCCAGCAACGGTCGATCACTTCCTGGCAACGGCGCTCCATCTCCGGGTTGTCGCGCTGTACCGAGGCAAAGTCCAGATCGGCATCGGACTGGCCGGATGCCATGGAAGAAGCTGCACCACCGCCCAAACCGATATTCATCGCCGGGCCACCGAGCACCACCAGTTTGGCACCCACGGTAATTTCGCCCTTCTGCACGTGATCGGCGCGGATGTTACCCAGCCCCCCTGCCAGCATGATCGGTTTGTGATAACCGCGCAGCTCAACGCCGTTATGGCTGTTGACGCGCTCTTCATAAGTACGGAAGTACCCCAGCAGCGCCGGGCGACCAAATTCGTTGTTGAACGCAGCGCCCCCCAACGGGCCTTCGGTCATGATATCCAGCGCGGTGACGATGCGATCCGGCTTACCAAAATCCTGTTCCCACGGCTGTTCAAAACCTGGGATACGCAGGTTGGATACCGAGAAGCCTACCAGGCCAGCTTTCGGCTTCGCGCCACGGCCAGTAGCCCCTTCGTCACGGATCTCGCCACCGGAACCGGTAGCAGCACCCGGCCAAGGAGAGATCGCCGTCGGGTGGTTGTGCGTTTCCACTTTCATCAGGATATGTGCATCTTCCTGATGATAGTCATAGACACCGTTTTCCGGCGCAGCAAAGAAACGGCCAACCTGCGAACCTTCCATCACGGCGGCGTTATCTTTATAGGCGGAAAGCACGTAGTCCGGCGTCTGTTCGAAGGTATTCTTGATCATTTTGAACAGCGACTTTGGTTGCTGTTCGCCATCAATGATCCAGTCTGCATTGAAAATTTTGTGACGGCAGTGCTCAGAATTGGCCTGCGCAAACATGTACAGTTCGATATCCGTTGGGTTGCGCCCCAAACCGGTAAACGCATTCAACAGATAATCTATTTCGTCCTGCGCCAGCGCCAGACCGAGTTTGACGTTGGCCTGTTCCAATGCGCTGCGGCCTTGGCCCAGCACATCAACGGTCTGATAAGGCGTTGGCTGGTGGTGAGAAAACAGTTTTTCAGCCTGCTGTAACTCGCTGAAGACGGTTTCCATCATGCGATCGTGCAGCAATGCGGCCAGTGTTTGCCACTGGGCTTCATTCAGCGCCGGGGCGGTGACGTAAAATGCCAAACCGCGCTCAAGGCGAATCACCTGCTCCAGGCCGCAATTATGCGCAATATCGGTGGCTTTGGAAGACCAGGGGGAAATGGTGCCTGGGCGCGGCGTCACCAACAGCAGGCGGCCTTCCGGGGCATGTTCAGCGAGAGAAGGGCCGTATTTTAGCAACCGCTGAAGCTTGGCATGCTCTTCGGCACTCAGCGGTGCACTAACATCGGCAAAGTGGACGTATTCGGCGTAAATATCACTGACCGGGAGTTGAGCGTCCTGGCAGCGGGACAGCAGTTTGGTAATACGAAAAGCCGACAAAGCGGGCGAGCCACGCAATATTTCCATAATCAAAGTTCTCTCGTCTTCGAAGCAACTGACTTCAGCACTTCATTGGGCGCAACAGCAGGGGAAAACGCGCGTCATTATAGAGAATACGAGCCGCCGACGAAACCGTTTGCGTAGCTATTATTGATAAAAGCGCTCTTCGCCATCGGTTTGTCATAACGTGTCAATAAAGTTGCACCTTGACGTTTTGTTACGCAAAATGCCCCGACACTGGTGATTTAACCATGATAAATCTTGGCATCCAGTAAACAGAAAGTGTGCATTTATTTGAGATAACTATTTGAAACGAATAAAAATAAACTACATTCTAATCGGTGTCGTCACCTTGCTTCTGGCCCTGGCTCTGTGGCCCAATATCGCTTGGCGCGGTGGCCTAGGCGGCCAACTTGAAGCGATCAAGTCACGGGGAGAATTACGGATCAGCACGCTGAATTCGCCGTTGACCTATTTCAGCACCAAACAGGGGCCGAGTGGTCTGGATTATGAATTAGCAAAAAGCTTCGCCAACTATCTTGGGGTGAAGCTGGTGGTGATCCCACACCAGAACATCAACGATCTGTTTGACGATCTGGATGATGACAACGCCGATTTGCTGGCCGCAGGCCTGATTTACAACCCGGAGCGCCTTAACCGTGCCATCGCTGGCCCGGCTTACTATTCGGTTTCCCAACAGGTGGTTTACCGGCTCGGTACTCCACGGCCAAAAACCTTTGCCGATATGAAAGGCAAGTTGGCGGTCACTTCGGGTTCAGCACACGTCAGCACGCTGAAGCAGCTCAAGCAGAATAAATACCCCACTCTCAGTTGGGAAGCATCGAGCGATCTCACCTCCAAAGAGCTGCTGGAGCAAGTCGCCGATGGCAAGCTTGATTACGCCATTGGTGATTCCGTGACTATTGCTCTGCTACAGCGTATACATCCACAACTGGCCGTGGCGTTTGACATCACCGATGAAGAACCGGTGACGTGGTATCTGAAACGCAGCACGGATAACAGTTTGTATGCCGCGCTGCTGGATTTTTACAGCCAGAAAGTGGAAGACGGTACCCTGGCGCGGCTTGAAGAAAAATATCTTGGTCACGTGGGTAGCTTCGATTATGTCGATACCAAAACCTTCCTGTCGGCGATTGATTCGGTGTTACCTAACTTCCGTGCGTTGTTTGAAAAGCATGCCAATAAAAATGAGATCGACTGGCGGCTGTTGGCGGCGGTGGCTTATCAGGAATCCCACTGGAATCCGCAGGCCACCTCCCCCACAGGCGTACGTGGGCTAATGATGCTGACACGTGCTACCGCAGAAGGTCTGGGGGTGAATGACAGGCTCGATCCGGAAAAGAGTATTCAGGGGGGCGCACTTTATCTGCAGCGCCTGATGCAGAAAGTGCCGGACAGCGTACCGGAAGACGAACGTATCTGGTTTGCTCTGGCGGCCTATAACATGGGCTGGGGCCATATGTTAGACGCACGCAAACTAACCAAAAATCAGCAAGGTAATCCCGATCGCTGGGTGGATGTGAAACAGCGCCTGCCCATGCTCAGCCAGAAACGCTATATCCCCCTACTGACCTATGGCTATGCCCGTGGTCACGAAGCCTATAACTACGTGGAAAATATCCGCCGCTATCAGGTCAGCTTAGTGGGATATCTGCAGGAAAAAGAGAAGAAAGCAGCGCTGCATGCCGCAAAGCAGGCTGAACTGGCACTCGGTTATCCGGTGGTAGAAGCAAAACTGGCGCTGAATTACTGATTACTCGGGATCTTTATCGATACGCTGCGCCTGCTTCAGAGCTTTTTTCTGTTCACGGCGCAAACGGAAGAAGTTGCTGATCGTCGCGGCGCACTCTTCTGCCAATACGCCCGAAACAATCTCAATCTGGTGGTTCATCCCTGGGTGACGCAGGATATCCACCAGCGAACCTGCGGCCCCGGTTTTCTCATCGGTTGCGCCATAGACCAAACGGCGGATGCGGCTATGGATCATCGCTCCTGCGCACATCACACAGGGTTCCAGCGTGACATAGAGCGTGGCGTTCAGCAGGCGGTAATTCTGTAGAACCGCGCCGCCCTGGCGCAACGCCATAATCTCCGCATGGGCTGTTGGGTCGTGGCGGCCAATAGGCCGATTCCAACCCTCACCAATCACCTGATTGTCCAATACCAACAGCGCCCCCACAGGCACCTCACCCTCTTCCTGCGCACGCATAGCCAGGTTTAATGCCTGCCGCATCCAGTAATCGTCATTATATTCATTCATTGCATCAATCCTCGCGTGCTTTTTTGCGGCGGGCATTATACACAGTAGCCCTATTTTATCGCAGCAGCGCATTGCAAAGGTGTATTGCTGCAATATGCCCAAGCAACTTGAAGTATGAAGGGTATAACTCGCTGTTTTACAAACTTTTGACAACTTTATACAGCGAACAGACAACTCGGCCCATGATAAGGTGAATAATCGCTGCACTACTCCCTGAGTCCTGCATAAGAGGCACTATCATGAAAATAAAACAGGCAGCAACCCTATTGGCACTCGCCCTGTTCCCACTGTTCGGTCTGGCAAAAACGGCATCCCCGGTGGTCAGCGTTAAGTCAGAGCTCGCCGCCCCAGTCATGCTGGTGAACAGTGAAGATAAAAACTATCTGAAGGTTTCCCTGACTGGCTTCAATCTTGATAGCCAACGCCGCAGCCCTATCAACCTGGCGCTGGTGATCGATCGTTCCACCTCAATGAGCGGCGATCGTATCGAAAAAGCCCGGGAAGCGGCGATTCTGGCGGTAAATATGCTCAACCCGACGGACACTCTGTCGGTGGTTGCCTACGATAACAGCGCCGAAGTGATTATCCCTGCCACTAAAGTCAGCAACAAACCGGCGCTGATCGCCAGCATTCAGCAGCATATTCGCCCGCAAGGCATGACCGCGCTGTTTGCCGGTGTCAGCAAAGGCATTGGTCAGGTAGGCAAGCACCTGAATAATGAGCAAGTAAACCGTATCATCCTGCTTTCTGATGGCCAGGCGAATGTCGGCCCCACCTCGATCAGTGAGCTCGCCGAGTTGGCACGCATCGCAGCCAAACAAGGGATTGCCATCACCACCATCGGGCTGGGCAATGATTATAACGAAGATTTAATGACCGCTATCGCCGGTTACAGCGACGGCAACCATGCTTTTGTTGCCAGCTCTGCCGATCTGGAAACCGCCTTTACCAAGGAGTTTCAGGATGTGATGTCCGTGGTCGCACAGGATGTTATCGTCCAGATAAAAACTGGCGATCGGGTAAAACCGGTACGGCTGCTTGGGCGTGATGGTGAAATTTCCGGCAATGTGGTTAACGTTAAACTGAACCAGCTTTACTCCAATCAGGAGAAATATGTTCTGCTGGAGGTGATTCCAGCACAAGGCACGGACAAGCAGCAAAAAAACCTGGCCGATGTCAGCGTCAGCTACCTGAACCTCAGCAGCAAGCAACAGGATCAGGTTAACGAACGGGTAACCGTCAGCTACAGCCAGTCAGCGGCGAAAGTCAGAGATGCCGTGCAGCAGGAAGTGGTGGCCGAGTCAGAGATTCAGAAAACAGCGCTGGCCAATGATGAAGCCATCCGGTTAATCGATGCAGGCCGCAAAGATGAAGCCAAGAAAGTGCTGGAATCCAACGCCTCTAAGCTTAGCGGTATGTCATTCTCCAGCCCGGTAGCAGAGAGCAAAGTCAGAGAGAGCACGGAGAAACAGCGTAAATTGGCGCAGGACATTGACAGCAAAGAAGCCGCCACCTACCGTAAGGAACTAAAAGAACAGAACTACAGCGTCAAACAACAGCAGCAGTAAAGGTCAACTCTGCGCTGAGTCAACCACAGGCTCAGCGCCGCCATGGGATGGGTCATGAAGCCGTCAAAAAGTCTGTTTCTTTTTACGTTCACTACGCTACTGATTTGCGCAGCGATCGCCTACTTCGGTTATCGTACCCTGACCCACGAAGCCCTGCTGCGCCATTATCAGAACCAGCGCCTGGCACAAAGCCACACTAGCCAAGTCAGCACCTTTATCCAGGGCTTGCTGCAGCAGAACGCAGTACGCCTCAGTTCTGTCGCTACCTATATGTCATTAGACAGCAAGGCGCTCAGTGAGTTAATCGCCCAAGAGAGCGGTATTGATACACTGTTCGTGCTGGAGAAAAACCGGCTGCTGTACCCCAATACTCAGGTGCCACTGACCGAGAAAGAACAAGCCTGGGTACAGGCAATTACCCCCATCGTGCAAGATCCGAGCCTGTTGTACAGCCACTACTTTACGGACGAACAGGCGCAGCCAACCTCGGGTTGGTATCTTAGCCGTGAATCTGGCGAACCGCTGCTGATTTACTGGCAACAGCGTGGCAACCAGTTGATCGGATTTAAGTTTTCTTACGTTAAATTACTGTCCGATGTGATTAATACGCTGGCGTTCGACTATGCACCGAACAAGGTACGGGTACTGGATGATGGCCGCCTGCTCTATCAGAATGGCGACATTCCCTTAGCCGACGGCCAGACGCCGTTGGAGTCCCTGCGCTTACCTTATCCGTTGAGTGCCTGGCAAATAGACTATTACGCCAAAGCGCCCAATGACCATACCCTTTATATCTGGGGTGGTCTGTTGATACTGCTGCTGATCGCTATCTTCGGGCTGGCGATGCTGTACTTATACCGAGAATATACCCGCCAATTACGGCTCGCACAGCAGCAGGTCAACTTTGTTGGCCAGGTTTCGCACGAGTTGAAAACGCCGCTGACCAATATTTCGCTGTATGCAGAGATGTTGCAGGAGTGGCAACAGGAAGACGGCCCGCCGCTTTCACCAAACCAGCGCTACATCGAGATCATTCTCAATGAAAGCCAACGCCTCTCACGCCTGATCCAGAATATCCTCAGCTTTACCAAAGCGCCAAAAGTGCATTTACAACCGGTAGCCTTGGGCCCGCTGCTGAACAAGATTTACCACACCTTTCTCCCTGCTTTCGGCACCAGGCATATGGAACTGGTGTTGCTCGCCCACACAGAGATTCATCTCACCACGGATGTGGATCGCTTAACGCAGATTATCAGCAACTTTCTCAGCAACGCGGAAAAATATGCCGCACAAGGCAAACGGGTAGAACTGATAGCCGAACAAAGTGCGGGCAATGTGCTGATCAAGGTCCGCGATTATGGTAGCGGCATCGCGGCAAAAGAGCTGAAGGCTATCTTTCAACCTTTTTACCGGGTCAAAAGCAGCATTACCGAAGGTGTTTCCGGCACCGGCATTGGCTTGACCATTTCCAGGCAATTGGCGGCCAGCTTGCAAGGAGAGATTTCTGTCACCAGTGGCCCGACCGGTAGCTGCTTTACCCTGTCGTTACCACTCACTATGAAACCTGAAGCCATCACCGATAAGGAGCAGCGCAAGTGAAAATATTGATCGCCGAAGACGATGCCCACATCCGCAACGGGCTGATGGAAGTGCTGGCTCATGAAGGCTACCACCCTATCGCCGCAGAAAATGGAACACAGGCGCTGACGCTGTATCATCAGCAACAACCGGACTTTATTATTCTCGACATCATGATGCCAGAGCGGGATGGTTATGACGTGTGCAGAGAGATTCGCAAGCACGATCGACAGATCCCCATCGTTTTCCTGTCGGCCAGAGATGAGGAGATTGATCGGGTGATTGGGTTAGAGCTCGGTGCAGACGACTACATCAGTAAGCCGTTCGGTATTCATGAGATGCGCGCCAGAATCAAAACCATCGCCCGGCGTTGCCTGCGCCAAACGCCGGAGGCGGAGGAAGACGTCAGCTTCCCATTTGGGGATCTCAGAGTATTTCCTAACGAACTGTGCGCCATTCGCCAGGATCAGCGGCTCGAACTGTCGCTGCGCGAAGTCAATATTCTGCGTTATCTGTATCAACATAAAAACCGGGTAGTCACTCGGGATATGCTGTTTGATGCCGTTTGGGGATACGATCACCTACCGCAAAGCCGAACGCTCGATCAGCATATTTCTAAACTGCGCAAGACGATTGAAACCGATCCGGTCAACCCGGTTCTGGTTCGCACAGTACACGGTGTGGGTTATCGTTACCAATCAAGCTACCCCCCTAACCCCCTAAGCAACAACCAGGGATTAAGGGTGTTACTCAAGGATATAACAACATGAAAATCAATAAGAAAAATGCAGAGGTGGTGCGTAAAGCACTCACCAGTTGGGTGGAAGAAGGCACGCTCAGCACCGAACAACATCAGCAACTGCTGCAAAATATGCAGGTTCAGCCTTTTGACTGGCGCAGGCTGGCACGTTACGCGTTCCTTGCCGCATTGGCTTCGCTGGTGATCGCAATGACCAGCCTGTTCACCGACAGTTGGCTGTTGCAACAGCTCAGCGAACTGTTCCGTTTCGACGCGCCCGTGCGCATGGCGATCGCCGCCGTAATGGCAGTTCTGGCCTATCTCTGGGCGCTACGCCGCCGTATCCGCTTCCCCGACAAACGCTACAGCAATGAGGCTATTCTGTTTATCGCCATTCTGCTCACCGCCTGCGCATTGTGGCAACTGGGCGTCTGGCAGGACAACGGGAGCGGGCGGGTATCGGTGCTGCTGATGTTGGGCGCAGTGCTGTACGGTGCTATCGGCTGGTTTAGCCGTTCCGGGCTGGTGTGGTGGTTTGCCTTGCTGTCGCTTGGCAATGCCTTTGGTGCCGAAACCGGCTATCTCTCTGGCTGGGGTGCTTACTGGCTTGGCATGAGCTTTCCGATTCGTTTTATCGCTTTCGGCATTACCCTGATCGCCGCCGCGCTGCTGTTGAAACCGCTGCTGGCCCAACGTGGTCTGGAGCGAGTATCTCTCGCTATGGGGCTGCTGTATCTGTTTATTGCGCTGTGGATCCTGTCAATATTCGGTAACTATGGCGATCTGGACAGTTGGTACAGAGTACACCAAATCGAGCTATTGCACTGGAGTCTGCTGTTTGGCCTTGCCGCAGCCGCCGCTATCTGGCTCGGCCTGAAACACGACGACGGGATGTTGCGCGGATTTGGTTTGACCTTTCTCGGTATTAATCTGTACACCCGCTTCTTTGAGTTCTTCTGGGACAGTATGCCAAAGGCTTTTTTCTTCGTTATGCTTGGGCTCAGCCTGTGGGCCTTAGGGCATTATGCGGAAAAAATCTGGCAACTAGGACGCCAGCCGCAAGACGTGAGCGATGACTGATTGATATTGTTCATCTCAGGGCTGCGCCACTAAAGCACAGCCTTATATATCACCGGAGCTACTTCAACAGCTGTAACTCACCTTGCTTACTGACCCGCCAACGATGTTCACAGAAAAACAGCAGCGGGTCATCTTGTGTGCTGTCGCTGTAACCACTGTACAGTTTCAACGGTGAACCGAGACGTTGTTCCAATTGCACTACCTTCTGTTTGCCCAGACAACGTAACGTCAACACCCAACCGCCGTAACGACGAGTTATGCGGCTACCAATCAAATGCACTCGCGGCAGAAAAGTAGCATCCCGATAGACCTGCTCCACCAGATGCTCTGGTGAACCGGTAATCAGCCATATCTGTGCCGTATGCTGGTCAAGATAATGGTGCAGGCGCGTCTGCACCGCTGGAAACGCGGTCACTTTCTGGCGAAAGCCGGTGACAAAGCGCTGTTCCAGGGCTTTGAGTACGCTCTCAGAGCGGCCAAAAGTCATAGCCCATAACAGCAAGCTCACCGGCCAACGCGCGGCACGCCCGACAAGCAGCATACCCACCCCAACCACAGGCAACAATGGCAGCACCAAGACGCCATTCAACGGCAGGTGCCGTAACAAAAAGCGCAGGAAACTGCCAAACAAATCTTCCCGGTGCAACGTGCCATCCAGGTCAAAAAACACGACTCGGTGAGCTTGCGCTGCCTCCTGGCTTGGTGGTTTGGTCAAATGCTGCTCCTCATGCCTCAGCGATTAGGTCAATTTACCCCATCAATGCCGCACGCAAATATCCCTGATGCTTCTGCAATCGCTGTTGCGCTTCGGTAGCCGTAACATCAGCCAGAATCATCAGGATCGCCGGTTTTACCTCAAACCCGGTTTGGGCCAGGGCCTCTTCTGCCTGGCTGCGAACGGCACCGGTAGCCTCCATCACAATGCGGCAGGCGCGATCCACAAGTTTTTCATTGGTCGCTTTCACATCTACCATCAAGTTCTGATAGACCTTACCCAGCTTGACCATCGCACCGGTAGAGATCATATTCAGCACCAGCTTTTGCGCCGTGCCCGACTTCATACGGGTAGAACCGGTTAGGGCTTCCGGGCCCACAACCGGCGAGATAGCCACCTGCGCTTCTCTGGCAATCGGCGAGTCTGGATTACAAGAGATCGCCACTGTCGGGCAGCCCAGTTGACGGGCAAACTGCAATGCCCCAATGACATAAGGCGTGCGCCCAGAGGCCGCCAAACCAATGACCACATCACGTGCTGTCAGATTTAACGCTTTCAGGTCAGCTTCACCCAGCGAAACGTCATCTTCCGCGCCTTCTACCGCTTTAAACATCGCCCCCGGCCCACCAGCGATCAATCCGATCACCAGATCGTGTGGCACGCCGAAGGTTGGCGGGCACTCAGATGCATCCAGTATCCCCAACCTGCCACTGGTCCCTGCCCCCAGATAAATCAGACGCCCACCGGCCTGCAAAGCAGCAGCAGCAAAATCCACGGCCTGAGCGATCTCAGGCAACACCTTGGCAATAGCCTCAGGGACTTTACGATCTTCGTTATTAAAGCAGATCATCATCTCGAGCGACGACATTTCATCCAGCATCATGGATGCAGGATTACGGGTTTCTGACACTAATGCACCTAAGTTCATTTCATCACCTTGAATTTTTAATTCATAAAATTAAATAAACATCTGAATATTTTATCAACATAATGCGGGGTATTTGCTATTTTAAGGGCGAAATTACAAAACTTTTCGTTAATCCTTTCGCTAGCGCGTGGCAAAATGCCTGCTGGTTCAAAGGAAAAAAGTTTTTCCGTTGGCTGACAGCACCACAACCCATTACGGAACACAACCTGATGAGCACCCTTCTTCGCATCCGCCAGATGTACCCGACACTGGCTCAAAATGACCGCAAGCTGGCCGATTTTCTGCTGCATAATGCCGAACAGGCTCGCCATCTTAGCTCGCAAAAATTAGCTCAGTTAGCAGGCGTCAGCCAATCCAGCGTAGTCAAGTTTGCCCAAAAAATGGGTTATAAAGGTTTCCCTGCCCTGAAACTGGCCCTGAGCGAAGCACTGGCACAACCACAGTCAGAACCTATCGTCACCGTCCATAATCAGATCCTCAGCAGTGATCCCCTAAAAACCGTAGGTGAAAAGTTGCTGGCGGAAAAGCAGGCGGCATTACGCGCAACGCTGGATATCAACAGTGAGCAGCGGCTGAATACAGCTCTGGATATGCTGCGTACGGCTCGGCGGGTGGTGCTGGTTGGGCTCGGCGCTTCCGGGTTAGTGGCAAAAGATCTTTCATTCAAGCTGCTGAAAATTGGCGTGATGGCGGTGGCAGAAGCAGATATGCACGTTCAGTTAGCCACCGTGCAAGCACTGAGTAAAGACGATCTCCTGCTGGCAATTTCATTCAGCGGCGAACGGCGCGAGATCAATCTGGCCGCAGAAGAAGCCCGTATTGCTGGTGCGCAGGTGTTGGCACTGACCAGTTTCTCCCCCAATAGCCTGCAGCAGCGCGCCGACCACTGCCTGTATACCATCGCCGAAGAACCCAATACCCGCAGTGCCGCGATCTCTTCCAGTACAGCACAGTTTGCCCTGACCGACTTGCTGTTTATGGCACTGATCCAACACGATCTTGAACACGCCTGTGGGCGCATCCGCCACAGTGAGCAACTGGTGAAAAAACTCGGGAGATAGGCTGCGTTTGGCAACGCAGCCGGTGAATTAAAAACTTATGCGGGCGTAATGGGCATCAGCCCCCAGCAGCAATAATGCGCTCTATATTACGTTCTGCCAGAGCGGTGATGGTCAGGGACGGGTTAACTGAACCCGTTGAGCCTGGAATGGCTGCGCCATCCATCACGTACAAACCGTTATAGCCAATGACGCGCCCTTCATTATCCAGCGCTTTATCCAGTACGGCTCCGCCCAGTGGGTGCGCCGTCCAGTTCATACCGGCAACGTCCTCTTTAAAAATCGGTACGCCAGGGACAATGCCATTGGCATCACAAATCCGATTATTCACATAGCGGGCAGCTTCTACGATGTCAGCATTGCCATTGGCAGCCCAGCGCAGATTGACCTTACCCTTGGCCTTATCATAGACAAAGTTCCCGCGATTGGTTTCATCAAACGCCATCCCCAGCGAGCCGATAATCCCCAGGTTGACCGGCACACCCGGCACGTACCAGTTCTCCAAGGTCACTGGCAGGCCAGCATTTCTATCATGAATACGGGAAGCGCTTGGTGAAGCCTGTTGCAGACCTTTGATAGGGGAGAAACTACGCGTCACGATAGTGTCGCCGTTGGTCCCCCAGCCTTGGCCGATTTCTTCATTCAGATCCGGCAAGGTGCCCTTGGCCTGCGCTTTGACCAGCAATTCCGTGGTGCCAATCGAACCAGCTGCCAAGACCAGGCGGTCACAAGAGAGTTCATAACGGTTCAGTTGGTTACCTTCAGGCGAAGATTGAATCACGCTGATCAGATAACGGCGGCCATCCCAGGAAATATCAGAAACTTCATGCCCTGGATAAATCGTCGTTAGCCCGGTGGCTTCGGCCTGTTTTAAGTAGTTCTGGTTTAAATCATATTTGGCACCGTTACTGTTGCCATGGTTACTGGCACCGGCGATTGCCGAAGGTAAGCTGCGCCCTGTCAATTCGGCTCTGATAACATCCCAGTTAAAGATCGAGTCGATAGGTGAAGTGGTATAACCCGCTTTTCTTGACTGCTGGTCCCAAACGCGAGAGTGCCCAAATGGCGCACTATTATAAATATCCAGTGGGATTGAATTGAGGTTCAACATTTTACGCACTAGCGGATAATATTTTTTATCCATTTCGTCGTAATTGACACCACCACCAAAGATGGCGTCGAAATACTGGCGTTCCGGTTGGATCATCACACCGGTAAAAATAACAGAGCCACCGCCCACTGCGGCACCTCGCCATACCGTCATATTGGCATAATCAGTGGCGTCCATCACCCCGGCAAACTTATCAAAATAAGCCGTATTGCCCGCGATCATTTTGGCGCTGGTACGATGCCAGAATGCCCGGCCATCAGGTAATGTGTCGTTGGTAAACGCAGTACGGAAAGGCCCGGTGGGCCATTTGAAGCCCCTTTCCAATACGGTCACTTTCTCACCTGCTTGTGAGAAACGTAAAGCGGCAACCGCGCCACCAAAACCGGAACCGATAACGATAACAGGTGTATGAGCCGGTGGCCGTTTTACGGTTTGGAACAACTCAGGAGCGTGAATTTTATATTTCAGCGTATTGAGTGCAGATATTGTTGCATGTGCCGAAGTTGAATTCAGGCCAGTGATACTTCCAGCACCTATAGCGCCACAACCCAGAAGAAATCGTCTACGAGATACCATGTTAAACCTCCATTTATTGTATTAATCGCCTTACATGACTATTGATGCTGTCCCAGCGGCAACAAAATCATTAGAAAAATAAATGTTAACACAGATATAAAGCCCAAAAAACAATCTAAATAATTCGATTATTTTATCGATTAATTAAAGATCAGTAATTTTCTTATTAAAAAATAAGAAATTAAGAAAAATTAAATTAGAATAAGTATTGATGCCTATTTTAATGTTCTTAATGTATTAAGAAATACCTAAAGTAGAATCATCTTTTGGTTAAACAGCAATCAGCGCTCAGATCCCCCCAAAATTACAGGATATATCTTTATTTAACGCAGGAAATGACTTGCCAATACAGCGCCGATTCTTATGCAAAGAATTCTGTGATACAGTGCGCGGCGTAGCCATGTTTTCGGGTAGCTCCGGCTTATCAAGCGAAGTATCGCTCTTTTGGACGATCAGGCCGATCCATTCCTCATCGGAACATGCTATACCCAAAATAATTCGAGTTGCTTGTAGGCAGCAACCGAATGAATCCCCAGGAGCTTACTTGAGTAAGTGACTGGGGTGAGTGAGGGCAGCCAACACCCAAGCAACTTGAAGTATGACGGGTATAGACGTTTAACTGATTGAAATGACGAGATAGAAAGGTAAATTACTGCAATGGCCCTATTGATTACCAAACGCTGTATCAATTGCGATATGTGCGAACCGGAATGCCCAAATCAGGCCATTTCGATGGGGGATGAAATTTACCAGATCGATGCCAATCGCTGCACCGAGTGCGTCGGCCATTATGATACGCCAACCTGCCAGCAGGTTTGCCCGATCGATAACACCATCATTACCGATCCGCAGCATACCGAAACGCAGGAGCAACTGTGGGAAAAGTTTGTGCTGCTGCACCACGCCGATCGCCTGTAAACCGTGCTGAGCCTACAATCCAGCACCGGGATCTGACATACTGAGCCCCTGTGCTAAGCGGGACCCATCACCCTTCGATAATCACGGTTGCACAGGCATAACGGCGCTCATCAGCCAGAGAGACGTGGATCGAGACAACCCCCATTTTCAGCGCCAGTTCAGCGGCGGCCTGGTGCAAGCGCAGATTGGGTTTGCCCAGACCATCGTTAAACACTTCGAAATGATTGAAAGCCAGCCCGTTGCGGATACCAGTGCCAAAGGCTTTAGCGGCAGCTTCTTTCACCGCAAAGCGCTTGGCAAGAAAACGTATCGGCTGTTGATGCTGCTGATAGGCTTCCCATTCAGCTGGGCTCAATACGCGGCGCGCCAAACGATCGCCGCTGCGTTCAACCACCGCTTCGATACGAGCGATCTCGACGATGTCAGTACCTAAGCCAAGGATCGCCATTAGCGACGCGCTTCTCGCATCAGCAGTTTCATGTCGGCAACCGCCGCTGATAAACCGCTCATCACCGCCTGGCCGATAATCGCATGACCAATATTCAGTTCATGCATCTCCGGCATTGCCGCAATCGGTTGAACATTGTGATAAGTCAGACCATGACCGGCATTCACTTTTAACCCTTTGCTCGCAGCATAGGTTGCTGCTTTGGCGATACGATTTAGTTCGGCCTGAACGGCCAGTTCGCCTACGGCTTCCGCATAAGCACCAGTGTGGATCTCGATATAAGGCGCGCCAACGGCAACGGCGGCGTCGATCTGGCGATGGTCAGCGTCAATAAACAGTGACACCAGGATCCCGGCTTGGGATAGCCGCTCAACCGCTACGGCCATTTTGTCCAGTTGCCCAGCGACATCAAGCCCGCCTTCAGTGGTCACTTCCTGGCGTTTTTCTGGCACCAGGCAGCAAAAATGCGGCTTCAGCTCAATGGCGATATCCAGCATTTCGTCGGTAACCGCCATTTCCAGATTCATGCGCGTCTGAATCGTCTGGCGCAGGATCCGCACGTCACGATCGGTAATGTGGCGGCGATCTTCACGCAGATGAACGGTAATTCCATCGGCACCCGCCTGCTCGGCAATAAACGCCGCCTGGACCGGATCTGGATAGTGGGTTCCGCGCGCATTCCGTAACGTGGCGATATGATCAATATTAACGCCCAGCAGCAAATCAGCCATGACAATCCTCTAAATAACAATGTTCAGTAGCAGCAGTTTACACGCCTGTGGAAAGCGGCAAAAGCAGAAAGAGATTAGGTTTCGTCGACAGGAGTGTTGGGTTGCTTACGCACGAACTGACGGAACAGCTCACGGCTTTTCAGCGGTTTGCCGCCAAGGTAGGGTTTCAGCGCGATACGGGTAAAACGTTTGGCCGCCCGCAGAGTTTGTGCATCGGGGAATTGTCGCTCGGCCAAAGCACGCAGTTCACGACCAGTAAAGCTGTAGTGATCGACCACCAGGCTGGCGATAAAGCCTTTTTCTTCGCGATACCGGTAGGTCATGCCATCATCTACCGGCTCACCGCTGCCAGCACAGTGCAGGAAATCCAGGCCATAACCGAGATGGCCCAACAGGGCCAGTTCGAATTGGCGCAGAGCCTGCTCCGGTGAACTGTCCTCCGCCGCCAATGCCTGTAAGCATTGCAGATAATCGAAGAACAGTACCGAATAGTTGCCTTCCTGCTCCAGCACCCGCGACAGCAACTCGTTCACGTACAGGCCGCTATAAAGCATCATGCCACTGAGGGGTAAACCGAGAGAAACGGCTTCGGCGCTGCGCAGCGTTTTAACTTCACCACGCCCGCCCCAGCGTACTAACAGAGGGGTGAAAGGCTGTAAACATCCTTTCAGACTGGAACGGCGACGGCGTGCGCCTTTTGCCAGCAAGCGCACCCGTCCATGGCCTTCGGTGAACAAATCCAGCATCAGGCTGGTTTCACTGTATGGCCGCCCATGCAGGACGAAGGCGCGCTCCCAGCCATCCATCAGAGGGGTTACTTCAAATCGTCAACATAGCCCAGGCTACGCAGCGCACGTTCGTCGTCTGCCCAGCCGGATTTCACTTTCACCCACAGTTCCAGATGCACTTTGGCTTCAAACATCTGTTCCATATCCTGACGGGCTTCAATGCCGATAGTTTTGATTTTCGAACCTTTATTACCGATAACCATTTTCTTCTGGCCTTCACGTTCCACCAGAATCAGGCCATGAATATCATAACCACCGCGATCGTTGGCCACAAACTGTTCGATTTCCACCGTCACAGAGTAAGGCAGTTCCTCGCCCAAAAAACGCATCAGTTTTTCACGGATGATTTCTGACGCCATAAAACGCTGGGAACGGTCGGTAATATAATCGTCTGGGAAATGGTGCTCCGCTTCCGGCAACAGTTTACGCACGATACCGGCGATCGTATCCAGATTCGTGCCCTTTTCTGCGGAGATAGGTACCACATCAAGGAAATTCATCTGCTGGCTAAGGAACGAAATATGCGGCAATAGCTTGGATTTGTCGGTAACGTTGTCGACCTTGTTGATCGCCAACAGAACCGGGCATTTCAGGCTACGCAATTTGTTCACCACCATTTCGTCATCGTCAGTCCAATGGGTGCCTTCAACCACGAAGATCACCAGCTCAACGTCGCCGATCGAACTGCTGGCCGCACGGTTCATCAAACGGTTGATGGCGCGTTTTTCTTCGATATGCAACCCGGGGGTATCCACATAGATAGCCTGGTAAGGCCCTTCAGTATGGATCCCCATAATGCGGTGACGGGTAGTCTGCGGTTTACGCGAGGTGATGGAGACTTTTTGCCCCAGCAGTTGGTTGAGCAACGTGGATTTACCCACGTTGGGGCGACCGACGATCGCAATAAAACCACAGTATTGTTTTTCTTCGCTCATTCAAGCTCCAGCTTTTTCATGGCTTGTTCCGCTGCCGCTTGCTCAGCTTTGCGCCGGCTTGAACCCGTACCCATCACAGGTTCGCTCAAACCGCTCACTTGGCAGTGGATGGTAAACTCCTGATCGTGCGCCTCACCGCGAACCTGCACTACCAGATAGGAAGGCAACGGCAGATGGCGACCTTGTAAAAACTCCTGCAAACGGGTTTTCGGGTCTTTCTGCTTATCACCGGGGCTAATTTCGTCCAACCGGCTACGATACCAGTCCAAAATCAGGCGTTCGACGGTTTGAATATCGCTATCCAGGAACACGCCACCAATTAATGCCTCAACCGTATCCGCCAGAATTGATTCGCGGCGGAATCCACCACTTTTCAACTCTCCCGGCCCAAGGCGCAGACACTCGCCCAGATCAAATTCACGCGCCATTTCCGCCAGAGTGTTACCACGCACCAGTGTGGCACGCATGCGGCTCATGTCACCTTCGTCTACGCGAGGAAAACGGTGATAAAGCGCATTGGCAATGACGAAACTAAGAATAGAATCACCCAGAAACTCAAGACGTTCGTTGTGTTTACTGCTGGCGCTACGGTGAGTCAACGCTTGCAGTAAGAGCTCCTGCTGTTGAAAAGTATAGCCCAGCTTCCGCTGCAGCCTGTTTATTACGATGGGGTTCATGAGTTACCAATAGATCAAGAATGCGTCAAAAACTTGCAGCATACGGAACAGGCCTGCTTAGTTGAAACCAACCCAAAGCTGTTTCGTTTGCAGTGGCTCCGACAAGAAGCCAACTTTTTATCGCTCGAAAACATATTCTACAACGAGTGGAAATATAATGCTGCGTTTATATATAACTTGTGGGTTTTTAACCGCAACCATACCGACGGCGGTTAAAGATAAAAGGTAAAACGCCTATACCCTAAATAATTCGAGTTGCTTGCGCTATCACCCAAGCAACTCGGAGCATGACAGGTATATTAATGAATTCCGCCAATACGGCTTAATCTAACGCCAGTTGGCCATTCACCTTCCTGCTTTTCAAAACTCATCCAGATCGTTGTTGCTTTACCCACCAGATTGCGTTCCGGCACAAAGCCCCAATAACGGCTGTCAGCACTATTATCCCGGTTGTCGCCCATCATGAAATAATGACCAGCAGGAACAACCCACTCAGCTAATTGCTGGCCCGGTTGTTGATAATAAGCGCCGATCTGATCCTGCGTACCAGGCACGGTCAGAATACGATGGGTTACGTCACCCAAGGTTTCCTTACGCTCACTCAGGCGGATACCGCCAGGTGGCACATTGTCGGTCAACGGGATCTGGAAGAAACCATTGCTGGCTTCACTCATGCCACTACGGCTGAACATTTGCACGAAATCACTTGGCTGCACATCGCTGTAAGTCACTGCCAGTGCAGTATCGCATGACTGACCGCTATTACAGGATGGCTGTATCGTGACGCGTTTATTGATCGGATCATAGCTCACACGATCGCCCGGCAGGCCAATCACACGTTTGATATAGTCCAATTTTGGATCGCGCGGGTATTTAAATACCGCAATATCACCACGCTTCGGCTGACCCGTAGGAATGAGCGTCGTCTGGGTGATCGGGTCTTTAATACCGTAGGCAAACTTTTCCACCAGAATAAAATCGCCGATCAGCAGCGTTGGCATCATTGAACCGGAAGGGATCTGGAAAGGTTCGTAAATAAACGAACGCACCACAAACACCAGTAACAATACCGGGAAAACCGAAGAGCCGGTTTCAACCCAACTCGGTTGCTTCGCCGCTTGCGCCAGCACGCTTGGGTCAATCTCACCCGTAGCCTGGGCATTGATCGCCGCAACTTTCGCCCGGCGTGCAGGAGCCCATTTAAAGCGTTCAAAGCACCAGATGATCCCGGTCACCAGTGTTGCGATTGCCAGGATCAAGGCAAACATATTCGCCATGCAAACTTCCTCGTTAAACGAGCTTCCGCTCTTACTTGCTGTCTTTGCCTACGTGCAGAATGGCCAGGAAGGCTTCCTGCGGCAACTCAACGTTACCCACCTGCTTCATGCGTTTCTTACCGTCTTTCTGTTTCTGCAGCAGTTTCTTCTTACGGCTCACGTCCCCGCCGTAACACTTCGCCAGAACGTTTTTACGCAGTTGTTTCACTGTGGCACGCGCGATAATGTGAGTGCCAATCGCTGCCTGAATCGCAATGTCGAACTGCTGGCGAGGGATCAGCTCTTTCATCTTCTCCACCAAATCACGGCCACGATACTGGGAGTTATCACGGTGAGTGATCAACGCCAGCGCATCCACACGTTCGTTGTTGATCAACACATCAACACGCACCATGTCAGAGGTCTGGAAACGTTTGAAGTTATAATCAAGCGACGCATAACCACGCGAGGTTGACTTCAGGCGATCGAAGAAGTCGAGCACCACTTCTGCCATTGGAATTTCGTAGGTCAACGCCACCTGATTACCGTGGTAAACCATGTTGGTCTGTACGCCACGTTTCTCAATGCACAGCGTAATCACGTTGCCGAGATATTCCTGCGGCATCAGCATATGACATTCAGCAATCGGCTCGCGCAGTTCGGCAATATTGTTCAGCGGCGGCAGCTTGGAAGGGCTATCGACATAAATAGTTTCTTTGCTGGTAGTTTCGACTTCATAAACTACCGTTGGGGCGGTGGTGATCAGTTCCAGATCATACTCACGCTCCAAACGCTCCTGAATGATCTCCATGTGCAGTAAGCCCAGGAAACCGCAGCGGAAACCGAAGCCCAGCGCCGTGGAGCTTTCTGGTTCGTAGAACAGGGAAGCATCGTTCAGGCTCAGTTTACCCAACGCATCGCGGAAGGCTTCGTAGTCGTCAGAGCTGATTGGGAACAGGCCTGCGTAGACCTGTGGCTTCACTTTCTTGAAACCCGGCAGCATTTTTTCTGCCGGTTGACGCGCCAGTGTCAGAGTATCCCCTACCGGTGCACCAAGAATGTCTTTGATTGCACAAACCAGCCAACCCACTTCGCCACAGTTCAACACCTCGCGGTCAACACGCTTTGGCGTGAAAATACCCAGACGATCCGCGTTATAAGTTTGGCCGGTGCTCATGACCTTGACCTTGTCACCCTTGCGCAGCGTACCGTTCTTGACGCGAATCAGAGAAACCACGCCCAGATAGTTGTCGAACCAAGAGTCAATAATCAATGCCTGCAGTGGTGCATCAGGGTCACCTTCTGGCGGCGGAATATCGCGCACCAGGCGCTCCAGAACCTCTGGCACGCCCAAACCGGTCTTCGCTGAACAGCGAACCGCATCGGTAGCATCAATACCCACGATATCTTCGATTTCCTGCGCTGCACGATCGGGATCGGCGGCTGGCAGGTCGATCTTGTTCAAGACCGGCACCACTTCCAGATTCATGTCCAGTGCGGTATAGCAGTTAGCCAATGTCTGAGCTTCTACGCCCTGCCCGGCATCTACCACCAGTAATGCGCCTTCACAGGCAGCCAAAGAACGAGAAACCTCATAAGAGAAGTCAACGTGCCCTGGAGTATCAATAAAGTTAAGCTGATATGTTTGACCATCAGGAGCGTGGTAATCGAGCGTTACGCTCTGCGCTTTGATGGTAATACCGCGCTCACGCTCCAGATCCATTGAATCTAGAACCTGCGCCGCCATTTCACGCTCGGTCAAGCCACCGCAGATTTGAATAATACGGTCTGACAGCGTCGACTTACCGTGGTCAATATGGGCAATAATGGAGAAATTTCGTATATGCTTCATTATAAAAGTTTTTCTGCCTTGGTATTTCTGAATTACTCGCCTATGGAAACCCGCATGGACATAAAGCGACAGTGAATGGGTTCGTTCGGCCATCTTTCGCCTGAATCGCAGCATTCTACATGCCACACCACTGAAAACCTAGCGCTCGGTGCAGTGACAGCACTGTATTATGCTTACTTTAGTGTTGCAGAGCGTCAGGAGTTTTGAAAGGAGCTATTAGTAAATAACAATCACGACAAGCTCGCTGATTCAAGCGTGGGAAATGAGGAGGCCGCTAGAGTGGTTTCTGCCATTACATACACATCCACCCGCGCAGCATGACAGAACCTGACGATAATTTTAGAACGGAGTATCACTCTCTGGATGCAAACGCAGAACGCCCGGCGGTAAGCCGATTTGCAGTACTACTGGCTGGTATTCGGCCTGTTCGCCAAGCCGCGTCGCCAGCAACCGGGCCACGAAGAAAGCCGAAGTGCCACCGACAACGGCACCGAGCAGGGCCGCAGCATCGCTGCCCATCCACCATTGCAGTAAACCGCCACCAAGCATCATGCCAAGCAACGGGGTCATATAAACCAGCACTGCCGAACGCAATAAGCTGCCTTCAGCAATACCCACCTCAACCCGTTGCCCTGGCTCAAGCGGCTGCTCAATACGCACCTGCAAATGATGCTCATTTTCTGCTACCAGTTCATTCAACGCATGAGCACCACAACCAGAACGCGCCTTACAACTGCCACAACCCGCCTTAGGTTCGCAGCGCAGCAACGCCACGCCTTGCTGCCATGAAACCACGGTTGCCCACTCTTTGATCATGGCGGTGATACCTTGAAAGAAATGCTGTCAGCAATCCGTTTAGCCGTTGATGGCGGCAGTTCACCCACCACGGTAATTTCATTGCCATTACGAATTTCGGTCTGAATAGTGCGGCGGCCTTGACGGTAAAACTGCTGACCAGCCTTGTTACCTGATGGAGTGACGTTCACTGAAAAGCTGAATAACCCGTCGCTGTAGAGCCGCGATTCAACAAGCTCCTCAACATTCGGCAACTTGCGGCGATTACGAGCAACCTCATTGACGCCAGCAGGCAACCAGCCCGTGCTCCAGCTCAACTGAGTATTTTCTGCGGCAGGCAACGACAGCAATGGTGGCAGATTAGCCTTGAGTAACCCGCGCATCACGTTCTTCACCTGATCGCCCATCACGAATGAGATCACCCGGTACTGTTCTAACGTTTCACCATCACGATCGAGCAGATCCACCCGCAGTGGCAGTTTGCTCTCCGTATCCAGCCAGACCACATAGCTATAACGCGAGCCATCACGCGCAACAACGCGGAACACTTCGCTCGGACGATCGGAGATACGGGTTTGGCCAACGGCAATGATGTCGTAGTACTTCGCCAGATAATTGAAATCGGCATAGGCAATCGAAGGCAACACATCAACGATATGATCGCCGGATAAGGTGAAAGGCTCAAGACCAGGTTCGAAATAGCTGATCCCACCACCGCGCTGCAACACTTCACGGCGCGGGCCATCCATATGCAACAGTTGCCCCAGAGGTTGCTTATCGATCACTGCGTGACGATAACGCAACGACTCTATCCCCTGTTTGCTGATGCTGATATAGGCGAGTTCATAATTGAGTGAACGGCTAGCGCTGCTCATTTGTTGCAACATCGCCACAGACGCACTCTGCTGCGCTGCGGCGATGTTTGAAGAGAGCAGGCTGCCCGTCAGTAGACAGACGGAGAACCAGATTTGCTTCATTACTGCTGTTGCATTCCTAAAGACTGGGTTCCAGGAACCTGAACAGCCGCTTGTTGTGGAGAACTCTGTTCAAGCTGCAACTGATCAGAATGCAGACGGCGCTGCAGTTCATAGTCCTGCAGCATAGCGTTGATACGCTTACGTTGTTCCTGAACCTGCTGTTGCTGACCACTGCCGGTAGATAAGCTATCTGCTGGCACGCCCAAACTCACCGGAGAAGGCTGCCCCATGATCGGCAATGTATTGAACACAGGCGTTTCAGAAACACCGGATTGCACATTTGGCTGGTTATAGTGCTGCACGCCTACAATCACGGCCAGAGACACACAGGCGGCCACACCAACTTGTGTGATTTGACTGGCCCAAGGACGAACCTTGTTCCAGAAAGGCATTTTTCCCCAAGTGCGAGGCTCAGGCTGAGACTCGGTAACGGCTGAAGGAACCAGACGAACAGGTTCTTTCTCCAGCGCTGCGGCAACACGATCTGCGATATCGAGATGCATGACTTGCCCTATATCACCCCGTAATGTGTCACGGATCAGGTGATAGCTCTGCCAGCTTTGTTGAAGCGCTTTATCTTTGCACAATGAACTTAACAGCTCATTGTCGAGCGTTTCACCATCCATCAGAGCGGAAAGCTTTTCTTTCTGCATACCTAAGTACCCTTCCTGTGTCCGCTATCGCTAGCGTTGGATCAGTGGTTGAACTTTGTTATCGATAGCTTCCCTGGCACGGAAAATACGCGAACGTACTGTTCCCACCGGGCAGTCCATGATAGCGGCTATCTCTTCATAGCTTAGGCCATCTAACTCCCTCAAGGTAATCGCCATGCGAAGATCCTCGGGAAGTGACTCAATCGTACGGAAAACTATCTGTCTCAACTCTTCTGACAACATTAAGTTCTCAGGGTTCGAAATTTCTTTCAGTGCACCGGCACTTTCGTAATTTTCAGCATCGTTAGCATCCACATCGCTTGACGGTGGACGCCGCCCCTGAGCAACCAGGTAATTTTTTGCCGTGTTCACGGCGATTCGATATAACCAGGTATAAAAGGCGCTATCACCGCGGAATGACTCCAGTGCGCGATAGGCTTTAATAAACGACTCCTGCACCACATCAGGCACATCACCCTGCGGCACATAGCGGGAAACCAGACTCGCCACCTTATGCTGATAACGCACTACCAGCAGGTTAAAAGACTTCTGATCGCCTTTCTGGACTCGCTCAACCAGCACCTGATCCGTTAACTGCTCGCTCATCCGAGGTAAACTCTCCCCAAATCCGTCTCCACGCGTAAAATAGTACTGCCAGCCATACATTAATCTTCCTGAGCAAGCACTCGCTTGGAGTTCATATGGAACACGAAGTTCCATATCGCCATTGTTTTTCTGCTGATGTCACCCTACCCGTGGCTTTTGCCCGGACAAGTAGGCTAACATGAATTTCACTCTTCTTCTGCACACATCATACGTTATGCAACCATCATCTGAATATGTTAGCGATGTACTGATCGTCGGCAGCGGTGCTGCGGGCTTGTCACTGGCCTTGCGTCTGGCGCAACATTGTAAGGTTACCGTACTCAGCAAAGGCCCTCTGAATGAAGGCGCAACCTTTTACGCTCAAGGCGGGATCGCCGCAGTGTTTGACGAAACGGACAGCATTGCCTCACACGTTGATGACACTCTGATTGCCGGAGCCGGTCTGTGTGATAAAGACGCCGTCGAATTTATTGCTGGAAACGCACGCCACTGCGTACAGTGGTTGATCGATCAGGGTGTTCTGTTTGACACCGAAACCAACTCCCGAGGTGAAGAACGCTACCACCTGACGCGTGAAGGCGGGCACAGCCACCGCCGTATCTTGCACGCAGCAGATGCTACCGGTAAAGAAGTAGAGACCACCCTGGTAGGGAAAGCAAGCGCTCACCCCAATATTTGTGTGATGGAACGCCACAATGCGGTTGACCTGATCACCTCCAATAAAATCGGCCTGCCGGGCACTAAACGCGTAGTGGGCGCTTACGTTTGGAACCGCGAGCAGGAGCAGGTAGAGACTTATCGCGCCAAAACGGTGGTATTAGCCACTGGCGGCGCCGCCAAGGTCTATCAGTACACTACCAACCCGGATATCTCCTCCGGCGACGGCATTGCCATGGCCTGGCGTGCTGGCTGCCGGGTTGCCAATCTGGAGTTCAACCAGTTCCACCCGACCTGCCTGTTCCACCCGCAGGCGCGTAACTTCCTGCTGACAGAAGCGCTGCGCGGCGAAGGGGCTTATTTGAAACGCCCAGACGGCAGCCGTTTTATGCCCGATTTCGATCCACGTGGCGAGTTGGCTCCGCGCGATATCGTGGCACGCGCCATTGACCATGAAATGAAACGCCTGGGTGCAGACTGCATGTATCTGGACATCAGCCATAAACCAGCCGAATTTATCACCCAGCATTTCCCGATGATCCACGAAAAACTGCTGACGCTGGGGTTTGATCTGACCAAACAGCCGATCCCGATTGTGCCTGCAGCGCACTACACCTGCGGCGGCGTCATGGTCGATCAGCATGGGCGAACCGATCTGGATGGTTTATACGCCATCGGCGAGGTCAGCTATACCGGCCTGCACGGTGCCAACCGCATGGCGTCTAATTCACTGCTGGAATGCCTGGTTTACGGCTGGTCTGCCGCCGAAGATATTCTGACGCGTCTGCCCACCATCAAGCTCGCCAAACAGTTGCCGCAATGGGATGAAAGCCGGGTAGATGACTCCGACGAGCGCGTGGTGATCCAGCATAACTGGCACGAACTGCGGCTGTTTATGTGGGATTATGTGGGCATTGTACGCACCACCAAACGCCTGGAACGCGCACTGCGACGCATCAATATGCTGCAGCAGGAGATCGACGAGTACTATGCCAACTTCCGTATCTCCAACAACCTGTTAGAGTTACGCAATCTGGTGCAAGTAGCGGAACTGATCGTACGCAGCGCAATGGCGCGCCAAGAAAGCCGTGGGCTGCATTTCACCCTGGATTACCCCGATATGCTGCCAGAACCCAAACCAACCATTCTGCAGCCTTGAACCTGTTTCCCCTCTTGTTCTGAGAGGGGAACTTCAATAATTCAGATAGAAATCAGTAATCAACTGGCGGAAATCAGCGGTATAGCTGCCATCCACCAATTTTATCGCCAATTCAGTTTCTTCCTTTTCTACCGGGCTGCGAGCCAGCGCCAGCAACATGCGGTGCTTCTGCGTATCGGCCCGATCGCTGATATTCAGCCGCCGGGCAGTCTGCCAACCACGTTGGTGTGCGTTTACTTCAAACGCTTCACCAATCCCATAGGGCAACACTACGCAAAAATAGCCGCCCTCATTGAGCAAACGCTCGGCACAATCCAGCAGAGCATCATGAGTCAGGGTTTCGGTATAACGGGCGTGGGTTCGGGCCAGATCGCGGCAGGCGACAGCGGACTCAAAGTACGGTGGATTGCTAACGATCAGGTCATAGTAATGTGTATGTTGTTGGGCAAAATGGTGGATATCTTGGCTATGCACGTTAATCTTTTGCGGCCAGGGCGATTCCAGCACATTTTCACGAGCCTGAACGGCAGCGGCATGATCCAGTTCAACCGCGTCGATGATCACCTCCGTCGCCGCCCGCTGCGCCAGCATCAGCGCAATTAATCCGCTACCACAACCAATATCCAGGATCCGCCGAGCCTGCCCTAATGCCACCCAGGCACCAAGCATCACGCCATCAGTACCCACTTTCATCGCACAGCGATCGTGGGCAACAAAAAATTGCTTGAAGGTAAACCCGCCACGGCGCGGCGTCGGTTTGGTTGTAGTTTGATTACGCACAATAGCCACCTGGAGACAAAACTGGCGTAGCATAAGGCAATCTGATCCAGGGTAAAAGAGATGCTTTCCTTAAAAAGGGTGAACCCTGAGGCTAACCCGTCTATAATCGGCGCCCCAAGTAGAGGTAGACCATGACAGCAACCCAATTTTCCGAACTCGAACTCGATGAACGCCTAATCACCGCATTGCGTGATAAAGGCTACGATCGCCCCACCGCAATTCAAGCCGAAGCGATCCCGCCGGCCATGGATGGGCGCGATGTATTAGGTTCGGCTCCGACTGGCACCGGCAAAACCGCCGCATTTTTACTGCCCGTTTTGCAGCACCTGCTCGACTTCCCGCGTAAGAAATCGGGCCCGCCGCGCGTATTGATCCTGACTCCAACGCGCGAACTAGCAATGCAGGTAGCCGATCAGGCGCGTGAATTAGCTGCTCATACCTCGTTGGACGTCGCCACGATCACTGGCGGCGTGGCCTACATGAACCACGCGGAAGTGTTCAGTGAAAACCAGGATATTGTGGTTGCCACTACTGGCCGCCTGCTGCAATACATCAAAGAAGAAAACTTTGACTGTCGCGCGGTTGAAACCCTGATCCTCGACGAAGCCGATCGCATGCTTGATATGGGATTCGCTCAGGATATCGAAACCATTTCTGCCGAAACTCGCTGGCGTAACCAAACGCTGCTGTTCTCGGCAACGCTGGAAGGCGAGGCCATTCGTGAATTTGCCGAACGCATTCTCAAAGAGCCGGTGGAAGTAGAAGCCGACCCTTCACGCCGCGAACGCAAAAAAATCCTGCAGTGGTATTACCGTGCTGATGACGTGAAGCATAAAACCGCCCTGCTGGTGCATTTGTTGAAACAGCCAGACGTGCAAAAATCCGTCATCTTCGTGCGCAAACGTGAGCGAGTGCATGAACTGGCGGCTTGGCTGCGCGAGGCAGGTATCAACACCTGCTATCTCGAAGGTGAAATGGTGCAGGCCAAGCGTAACGAAGCGGTCAAACGCATGATGGATGGCCGGGTGAACGTGCTGGTTGCTACCGACGTTGCCGCTCGTGGCCTGGATATTCTGGATATCACCCACGTGTTCAACTTTGACATGCCGCGCACGGCAGACACCTATCTGCACCGGATTGGCCGAACTGGCCGCGCCGGGCGCAAAGGTACAGCAATTTCTTTGGTTGAAGCACACGATCATCTGTTGCTGGGTAAAGTGGGCCGTTATCTGAATGAACCCCTGAAAGCCCGCGTGATTGATGAACTGCGCCCGACGACCAAGCCACCAAGCGAGAAGAGCAACGGCAAACCGTCGAAGAAGGTGCTGGCTAAACGCGCAGAAGACAAGCTGAAGAATAAAGAGAAAGCCAAGGTGAAAGTGCGCCATCGCGACGCGAAAAACGTCGGTAAACGCCGCCAGCCAAAAGCTCAATCCGAATAAGAGCGTTGCCTTAACCGTAGAGAACCGCCTTTCATCGGCGGTTTTTTTTATGTTCCCAATAGCGGGAAATATCTGTTCTCAACCTTACTTTCTATGCATTAAAAAGGGGAGCCGAAGCTCCCCCTTTGCACTGCAGCCTGAAATTACAGGCTTTCAGTAAAGGTACGTGCAATAACGTCACGTTGCTGTTCTGGTGTCAGTGAGTTGAAGCGCACTGCATAGCCAGAAACACGGATGGTCAGTTGCGGGTATTTTTCCGGATTCTTAACCGCATCTTCCAGTGTTTCACGGCGCAGCACGTTCACGTTAAGGTGCTGACCACCTTCAACACGCACGGTTGGCTGCATTTCCATTGGCACTTCGCGATATTCGATCTGGCCCAGTTCACTGACAGGAACGATCTGATCTTCTGCATAATCAGCCTTGGCGCACACGCAGCGAGCTTCTGACTTCTCTTCATCCAGCAGCCAGAAAGAGTTCACCAGTGCCTGATTGTTCGCTTTAGTGATTTGAATACCAGTAATCATTTTGTTGCCTCCGTAATAAGGGAGAAAAATTTCTACGTTGTCGAAAACCCACCAAGGGCTTCGGCTATTTGGTAAAACCAATGTTGTCTTATTGTTCTGTATACCAGTCTGACCAGGTGAATTCCTTGATTAAGGTCAATTTTTGCGGGGTGTCAGTATAGCCAGAAAAGGCAAATTCATGTTTTATATCAATTTTACCATTTCTCTCTTTAAAATTATTTTTGTAAATTTTAAAAAATATTTGCATGTCCGGTCCACCAGACTTGTGGAACGAATGATAAAAGCGGGTTTCACTACGCTAAGGTAAGCGGTAAGCTATGCACAGTGAATTGCTAACAAAAACAAAGGAGAGCGTTTATGTCTACCTCCCTCACCTGGCATGACGTCATTGGCAAAGAAAAAGAGCAACCTTATTTTCTTGAAACGCTCGCCTTTGTTGCCACAGAACGCCAGTCTGGTAAGACCATTTATCCACCACAAAAAGACGTGTTTAATGCCTTCAGGTTTACTGAACTGGCAGATGTCAAAGTAGTTATCCTCGGGCAGGATCCTTACCATGGCCCCAATCAGGCCCACGGCCTGTCATTTTCTGTGCGCCCCGGCATCCCAGCACCACCATCATTGGTCAATATGTATAAGGAACTGATGACCGATATCCCCGGTTTTGAACGCCCAGACCATGGTTACCTGCAAAGCTGGGCCGAGCAAGGTGTGCTGCTGCTGAATACCGTGTTAACCGTTGAAGCGGGTAAGGCACACTCTCATGCCAATCTGGGCTGGGAAACCTTTACCGATAAGGTGATTGCTGCGCTGAACGAACATCGTGAAGGAGTGGTATTTCTGTTATGGGGTTCACATGCGCAAAAGAAAGGGAACTTTATCGATCGCCAACGCCATCACGTCCTGAAAGCGCCTCATCCTTCCCCGCTTTCCGCACATCGTGGTTTTCTCGGTTGTCGCCATTTCTCACAAGCTAATCAATTGCTTGAACAGCAAGGCTCACAGCCAATCGACTGGACACCGCGTTTACCACAAGCCTAATACAGCGACAAACAACAAGGGCGCCCTCGGGCGCCCTGGCTTATCACTACCCAAATTTACGCTTTAGTTTTAGCCACCGCGACCATGGCCGGGCGCAACAGACGTCCATTCAGCGTATAGCCTTTTTGCATCACCATCATCACATGGTTTGGTTGATGCTCATCAGACTCCATCATGCTCATCGCCTGATGCACATCTGGGTTGAATGGCACATTGATATCACCAACAATCTCAATACCGTACTTACGCACCGCATCCAGCAGCGATTTCAGAGTCAGCTCAATACCTTCGATCATCGGAGCTAAATCCGGGTTGTTTTTGTCTGCCAATTCAAGCGCACGCTCAAGGTTATCGATCACAGGCAACAGATCGCCAGAGAATTTCTCCAAAGCGAATTTGTGCGCTTTTTCAATATCCAACTCAGTACGACGACGGACGTTTTCCATCTCGGCCTTGGCACGCAGCAGGCTTTCGCGCTCACGTTGCTGAACCTCAGCCAGTTGGGCCTCCAGTTCAGTAATGCGTTCATCGCGCAGATCGACACCTTCCATCATCTCTGGCAGGGTTTCCTCGTGCTGAGCTTGTTCCATCTCTTCCGAGAATTGCTCGTTTGGCGTCTTCTGTTCTTTATTACTCATGAATATCTCCGCGTTTTAGCATTAATCTCGCAACTTGGCTTATTATGGGGATCAAAACCGGGGTTTCAAGTCAACCGGTCACAATGTGGGGCATAAACCAGCCCTGGTGAGGAAAATCACAACAATGAATAAAAAATTTACATGTATTGGCATTGTTGGCCACCCGCGTCACCCTTCGGCCCTAGCAACGCATGAGATGCTGTTCCACTGGCTGGTCGCCCGTGGTTATTCGGTGATGCTTGAACGCCAGATCGCCCACGATCTCGGGCTGAAAGACGTTGTCACCGGCAGCCTGGCAGACATTGGTCAGCAGGCCGATCTGGCGGTAGTGGTCGGCGGTGATGGCAATATGTTGGGAGCCGCGCGCGTGCTGGCGCGTTACGACATCAAGGTGATCGGCGTTAACCGCGGCAATCTGGGTTTCTTGACCGATCTCGATCCTGATAACGCTTTGCAGCAACTGGCTGACGTGCTGGAAGGTGAGTACATCGACGAACAACGTTTCTTGTTAGAAACCATCGTGCATAAAGAGCACCAGCAATGCCGTGTCAGTACCGCGATTAACGAAGTGGTACTGCATCCAGGCAAAGTGGCACACATGATTGAATTTGAAGTGTATATTGACGATCGCTTCGCATTTTCTCAACGTTCAGACGGCCTGATCATTGCCACCCCAACCGGCTCTACGGCCTATTCACTTTCCGCTGGCGGGCCAATATTAACCCCTTCGCTGGAAGCCATTGCGCTGGTTCCGATGTTCCCGCATACGCTTTCCGCACGGCCACTGGTCATCAATGGCAGCAGCACTATTCGGCTGAAGTTTTCCCAAGTTGGCCGCGATCTGGAAATCAGTTGCGACAGCCAGATTGCATTGCCCATACAGGAAGGTGAAGAGGTCTTGATTCGCCGTAGTGACTTCCACTTGAATCTTATTCATCCGAAGGACTACAGCTATTTCAATACATTGAGCACCAAACTGGGGTGGTCAAAAAAATTGTTCTAAAAATAGTGCCAGCTACTTTACTGTATATAAAACCAGTTTATACTGTATGAAATAACAGTTGTGTTTTTATACACAGGAAGGTCCCTATGCTGGCACAATTAACCATCAGCAACTTTGCTATCGTTCGTGAGTTGGAGATCGATTTTCAACCGGGCATGACGGCAATTACCGGTGAAACCGGTGCCGGTAAGTCAATTGCCATTGATGCACTCGGTCTATGCCTCGGTAACCGTGCCGACGGCCAGGCCGTTCGTTTAGGGGCCAATCGTGCCGATATCTGTGCGCGCTTTTCTCTGGCAGATACCCCTTCTGCCCGCGAATGGCTGGAACAGAACCAGCTTGATGACAGCAACGAATGCCTGCTACGCCGCGTGATTGGTGCTGATGGCCGTTCACGCGGTTTTATCAACGGCACTGCCGTCCCGCTTTCTCAACTGCGTGAGCTGGGCCAACGTCTGATCCAGATCCACGGCCAACATGCACACCAGTTGCTGCTAAAGCCCGAGCACCAGAAACAATTGTTAGACGCCTATGCCAGCGAGCCTGCGCTACAAACGGCAATGCGCCAAGCTTATCAGCGCTGGCACCAAAGTTGCCGCGAACTGGCGCATCATCAGCAGCAATCCATTGAGCGTGATGCCCGCAAACAGCTGCTGCAATATCAGTTGAAAGAGCTGAACGAGTTTGCCCCACAGGCGGGGGAATTTGAACTCATCGACACTGAATACAAACGCCTGGCTAACAGCGGCCAATTGTTGACGCTCAGCCAACAGGCATTGCAACTGCTGGCCGATGATGAAGAACACAATATGCTCAGCCAGCTTTATAGCACCAAGCATCTGCTGGTTGAGCTGGCAAGCATGGACGAAAAACTCAACGGCCTGCTGGATATGCTCGAAGAGGCCTCGATCCAAATCAGCGAAGCCAGTGACGAACTGCGCCATTACACCGATCGCATGGATCTCGATCCCAACCGGTTGTATGAGCTGGAACAACGTCTTTCACGCCAAATCAGCCTGGCACGCAAGCATCATGTTTCACCAGAGGAGTTGCCCAATCTGCATCAGCAGTTGCTTGATGAGCAACTGCTACTTTCCCAACAGGAAAGCGATCATCAGCATCTCAGCGCAGCGGTTGCTCAGCATCATCAACAAGCGTTGGTGCTGGCTGAACAGCTCCATCAGAAACGCCAGCATTATGCCGCAGAGCTGACAGCACTGATTACCGACAGCATGAATACCCTCTCAATGCCGCACGGTAAATTCCATATCGATGTACGCTTTGAGCCCGAGTATCTCAGCAGTGAAGGGGCAAATCGCGTCGAGTTTTGTGTCTCCACCAACCCTGGGCAACCGTTGCAACCTTTGGCCAAGGTGGCTTCTGGCGGTGAGCTTTCCCGTATCGCGTTAGCCATTCAGGTGATTACCGCTCGTAAAATGGAAACTCCGGCCTTGATTTTTGATGAAGTCGATGTCGGGATCAGTGGCCCAACGGCGGCGATTGTTGGCCGCCTGCTGCGCCAACTGGGCGAATCGACCCAGGTGATGTGTGTAACTCACTTACCGCAGGTCGCCGGTTGCGGTCATCAGCATTTCTTTGTCAGCAAACAAACTGACGGCACAGAAACCGAAACCCAGATGTCGCCACTCGACAAACGAGCCCGTTTGCAAGAGCTGGCACGCCTGCTCGGTGGCAGCGCAGTCACTAAAAACACACTGGCAAACGCAAAAGAATTGCTGGCCGCATAACTTTTTTGCTTTCCTGAGGTCATATTGGAGCCCTGTAAAGGTTCCCAACTGCTGCAAGGTCTATTATCATCGGCATCCTATGCCCTAAAGGAATGTGATTACTATGCGCTGTAAAACGCTGACAGCTGCCGCTGTGGTTCTTGTGATGCTGACTGCAGGCTGTTCTACTTTCGAGAAGGTGGTTTACCGGCCTGATATCAACCAGGGTAACTACCTGACATCCACCGATGTGGCGAAAGTCCACAAAGGAATGACGCAACAACAGGTTGCTTATACGTTGGGCACGCCAATGATGCAGGATCCGTTCGGCACTAAGACGTGGTTCTATGTATTCCGCCAGCAGCCTGGCCATGAGAAAGTCACGCAACAGACGCTGACACTGACTTTCGACAGTGCAGGTGTACTGACCGATATGCAGAATAAAACCGCGCTGACGCAGTAAATTGAGCCGGATCTGTCATCCGGCCCGTGAGGAAGTTCGTCATTCTTTACGACAGTCACAGGCTGCAACTCGGAAGATAAGATTCTGATGAAAAATAAGGCGCTAATTGCGCCTTATTTTTTTGCTTTCTCTGCCCGCTGGCGGCGCAGTTCTTTAGGATCGGCAATCAAGGGCCGATAGATTTCCACCCGGTCACCGTCATTAAGCACATCGCCCAATTTGGCAGGTCGGCTGTAGATCCCGACTTTATTGCTGCTTAAATCGATATCACTGCGCAGTTCAAGCAACCCAGAGGCCAAAATCGCCTGCTCAACGCTACTGCCCTGCGCCAATTTTACCTGGCGCACATACTGGCGCTCTGGCAATGCGTAAACCACCTCAACCTGGATTTCAGACATTGTAAATCTCTTTTGCCCGCTGGGTGAACGCCTGCACCATATTGCCCGCCAGCTCTTTGAATACTTTACCGAAAGCCAATTCGATCAGCTTGTTGGTGAACTCAAAATCCAGATGCAATTCAACCTTACAGGCTTCTGGGCTCAACGCGGTGAACTGCCAGCCCCCCATCAATTTACGAAACGGGCCATCAACCAGTTGCATGTTAATGCGTTGGTTATCGTGCAACGTGTTACGCGTAGTAAACGTCTTACTGATACCGGCTTTCGCAACATCAACCGCTGCGGTCATTTCATTATGAGAATAAGCAATCACCCGGCTACCGGTGCAACCAGGTAGAAAATCGGGATAAGAGTGAACATCATTAACCAACTGATACATCTGCTCGGCGCTGAACGGCACCAATGCAGACCGACTGATCTGAGGCATATCATTTCCTGTGAAACATAAAACGTACAGATAATACCATTTATCTATCATCAGACAAAAAATCCGCTGCACATTTAACGGTGCAAAAACGCATGAAATTGCGCAGGTGCCGAACGGGAAAGGATTTCTTTCGCTGCCGCATCTAGTATAATGCTCACACTATGACTAAGAAAAAAGCCTACAAGCCCGGTTCCGCTACCATTGCGCAAAATAAGCGAGCACGTTTCGAATACTTCATTGAAGAAGAGATTGAAGCGGGCTTGTCGCTGCAAGGTTGGGAAGTAAAATCACTGCGTGCTGGCAAAGCTAACATCAGCGACAGCTACGTGATGTTCCGTAACGGTGAAGCCTATCTGTTTGGTGCCACCATCACACCGCTGAACGTCGCTTCGACCCATGTAGTATGCGATCCCACACGTTCCCGCAAACTGCTGCTAAAAAAACGTGAGCTCGACTCGCTGATTGGCCGCGTTAACCGCGATGGCTACACTCTTGTTGCCTTATCCATGTATTGGAAAAATGCCTGGAGCAAGGTGAAGATCGGTGTTGCCAAAGGTAAGAAAGAACACGATAAGCGCGATGACATCAAAGATCGTGAATGGCAGACGGCGAAAGCCCGTATCATGAAGCATGCCAATCGTTAAGCTGCTGGCTTAACAGGGTAAACTTCTGTTATACTGCTCACAGTTACTTGGGGCTGATTCTGGATTCGACGGGATTTGCGAAGCCCAAGGAGCATGCCGAGGGGCGGTTTGCCTCGTAAAAAGCCGCAAAAAAATAGTCGCAAACGACGAAAACTACGCACTAGCAGCTTAATACCCTGCTTAGAGCCCTCTCTCCCTAGCCTCCGCTCTTAGGACGGGGATCAAGAGAGGTCAAACCCAAAAGAGATCGCGTGGATGTCCTGCCTGGGGCTGAAGCGTTAAATCCAATCAGGCTAGTTTGTTAGTGGCGTGTCCATCCGCAGCTGACCGGCGAATGTAAAGATTGGACTAAGCATGTAGTGCCGACGGTGTAGTAATTTCGGACGGGGGTTCAAATCCCCCCAGCTC
>NZ_JQEI01000024.1 GCF_000743355.1 Serratia sp. Ag1 | reverse complement strand
GATAGATACCACCAATGGGCAGGGCACGCTGTGCCAGGCCGGGCATCCAACGCCTTTTGTTATTGGTAGCGGCGGTGAGTTACAGGCTGTGGGGCAGGGTGGCATGCCTGTGGGGTTGTTTCCTGACGCCGAGTATCAGGATAGTCACTTTACTCTCGGCGTTGGCGATCGCCTGTATCTGTATAGCGATGGGATTACCGAGTGCGAAAACCACCAACAGGAACTTTATGGGGAGGAGCGCCTGCAACAGCTCTTGTGTGAATACCGAAAGTTACCGAAAAACCAGCTGTTTCAACGGGTAGAGAAGGCATTAAGCGCCTGGCACAGCGGCGAAACCGATGCCTTGCAAGAGCAGGATAAAAAGCCGTCTCGGCCTTTTGCCGACGATATCTCGCTGATGGCTATTGAACGCATAACCTGAAGAGTTTGAGTGGCGGGGAGCTGAATGTTCTTCAGGCTGCTGACAAAGTTAGATATTAGGGAGAGCGTGCCGATGGGGTCGTAGCGGCGTAAGCCGCCGACAAATTTGCCGGGAGCAAATTTGAACGACGTTACGTCGGCCCGTAGGGTGGGACACAGGGATGTGTCCCATCACGGCCCCTCGGTGCGCTAGACCCGGGTATCTCGGGCTAAAAGACCACTTTGTCATCAATCTCACCCGCTTTTATTTTGCGCGCAACTGAGAAAACCACAGCACAGTAATCGCCAAGGCAAACACCACGCCAAAACCAATCCCGACCCCAATCACCGGCACGCCGAGTTTAACCACCAGCGAATACAGGCCGAGCATCAGCAGCATGGCAGTGTTTTCACCGAGATTCTGTACCGCAATCGCATTGCCTGCGCCGACCGAACGTTTGCCGCGCTCCTGCAGCAATGCATTCAACGGCACGACAAAGAACCCGCCCAGTACGCCAATCGCCAGTAACAGCACATAGGCATTCATCATGGTGGTCTGTACGGCGAAAAACGCCACCGCAACACCGATCAATATCCCGGCAGGCATACAACGTTTGACCGTTTCCAGCGTCACAAAACGCGCCGCTGCGCCAGCACCACCGACGATCCCGATAGCCACCATGGCGTTGAGCAACGTTGGCGTCGCGTTATCGGCAATCCCTAAAGCCACCGGCACCCACAACACCAACAGGAAACGCAGCGTCACCCCGGCGCCCCAGAACAGGCTGGTACCAAGCAGCGAGAAACGCGTCTGGCCGTCGCGCCACAGCACCACGCAGGCGTTGAAGAAGTTGCTCCCCATCGCGCGTGGGTGCCAAGAAGTGACCTTATGCGCTGCTGGCAAACGTGGAATGTACAGATTGGCAACCACTGCCGCACCATAGACCAATGCACACACCGCCAACGCCGCGACAATATGCCAGTCCGCCAGCAAGCCACCGGCCACCGACCCCACCAGGATCGCAGCAATGGTGGAGGCTTCCATCAAGCCGTTGGCTTTTACCAGTTTTTCACCACTGGTGATTTCCCCCAGAATGCCGTACTTGGCGGGTGAATATGCTGCCGCCCCCACGCCCACCAGGCTGTAGCCGAGGAACGGGTTCAGGCCAAAGCAGATCACCAACGCCCCCGCCAGCTTCAGGCCATTGGCCACCATCATCACCCGCCCTTTGGCGAAGCTGTCGGCAACCTGTCCAACAAACGGTGCCAGAATGATATAGGTGGCCACAAACGCCATTTGCAGGATCGGTTGGCTCCAGTCGGGATACATCTGCTGTTTGATCAACGCCAAGGTAGCAAACAACAGCGCATTATCACCAAACGCTGACAAAAACTGAGCGCAGATTACTGCGATCATACCGCGCGACAGCAGAGGTGAATCGGTAGCATTCATCAGGCATTCTCCGGCTGTTCAGCCATTTTACGCAGGGTAACGAAATCCGGTTTGCCACTGCCAAGCAGCGGTAAGGCTTTGACCAAACGAATATCACGCGGCACCGCCAACTCTGGGCTACCCTGCTCGCGGGCCACCCGCAGCAAAGCTTCACGGGTAATGCTGCCATCGTTGGTAAACAACACCAAGGCTTCGCCTTTGCTGCTGTCACTTTTCACCGTTGCCGCATGTTGCCCTTCTGGGGCAATACGCCACGCCAGTTGCTCCACACTTTCCAGCGAGATCATCTCCCCCGCCAGCTTGGCGAAACGCTTCACGCGGCCACGGATGGTGCAATAGCCCTGCTCATCCAGCGTGACGATATCACCGGTATCGTACCAGCCCGGCTGCAATACGCCGTTTTCATCTTCAGCAGCCGGTGGCTCCAGCTCACCAGGACGCTCAACACGCAGATAGCCTTTCATGATATTCGGGCCTTTCAGTTGCAAGCGGCCACCCTGGTCGATACCCGGTACCGCCATCAGGCGGGCTTCCATCTTCGGCATAATGCGCCCTACGGTGCCCACTTTCGTCGCCATCGGCACATTGATCGACACCACTGGCGCACACTCGGTTACCCCGTAGCCTTCCAGAATGCGGATGCCGTATTTGTCCTGATAAATCTGCTTGGTGCTGTCCGCCAGTTTCTCGGCTCCGGCCACCACGTAGCGCAAACGGGCAAAATCATACGGATGAGCGAAACGCGCATAATTATTGAGGAATGTGGCGGTACCAAACAGCACGGTGCAGTTGCGGTCATACACCAGTTCCGGCACCACACGATAATGCAGCGGGCTGGGATAGAGGAAAACCCGGCTACCGGTCATCAGCGGTGTGAACAGGCCCACCGTCAGGCCGAAAGAGTGGAACAGCGGCAGTGAAGACATAAAGCGATCGCGCGGGGTGAAGTCCGCAATGGTGCGAATCTGTTCCACGTTCGCCAACAGGCTGGCATGAGAATGCACCACGCCTTTAGGGTTGCCTTCCGAACCGGAGGTAAACAGGATCAGCGCCGCATCATTCGGTTGTTGCGGCACCATCGCCCGTTGCGGCTGGAACAGATGGCGCAGGATCCACAGTTTATCGCTCAAGGTGACGGTATCTTTCAAATCTTCCAGATACACCCAATTGGCTTCCGGCACCTGCTCAGGCAGATGAGTCAGCTTGCCTTTCTCCAGAAACTGACGCGAGGTAACAATAGTTTTGATCATCGCAGCGGTCAGGGCGCTTTTCAGCCCGTTGGCCCCGGCGGTATAGTTGAGCATCGCCGGTACCCGCCCCTGCAATGAGGCACCAAAGATCGCCGCAGCAGTGATGGTCGCGTTTGGCAGCAGCATCCCAACATGTTCGCCCTGCTCGGTGAAACGTTGCAGAATACGGCTGACGCCCAACGATTTTTTGATCAACCCCTGATAGCTGTCTTCCTTGAAGGCTACATCTTCAATGCAGGGTTTGTTGCGGCCATAGCGCTGCTGTGCCGCCAGCAAAGCGCTGAACAGGGTTTGTGGCTCGCGGGTATCCATCCGCGCCTGCATCATGATCTGGTGCAGATGGTCACCGGCCAGAACCCTGCGCTCACGAGCACGCGGCGCATTTGGCATCGGGATCTGGGTGGGGGGCAAAATATGGATGCTAACCTGCGGGAACCAGCGGATTTTGAAAATCCCCTTCATCCGGCCAAACAGGCTGAATTCCGGGCCGTCGATGCGCACCGGCACCACTGTTGCACCGGATTTAGCGGCAATAAACGCCGCCCCGTCATAAATCTTCATCAATGAACCCGTCACGGTAATGCGCCCTTCTGGGAACACCACGATAGGCCGCCCCTGCTCAACCATGCGTACTAAGTGCTTGATTGCCATAGGCTTGGTGGGATCAAGCGGCACAAAGTCGATATACGGCTTCAACCAGCGCATAAACCAACGTTCTGAGATACTGGAATAGACCGCGAATACCGGTTTGATCGGCAGGAATAACGCCAGTAGCGCGCCATCCATAAAAGAAACGTGGTTAGGGGTGATCAACAACTTCTGTTGCGCCAGATGTTGGGCATCGCCTTCAACCCGAACCCGAAACAACCAGCGAAATACCGCTTGTAACATAGAAAAAATCATCCCGCTCTCCCTGGGGTTGATAGTTTTATACTCTAAATAATTCCAGTTGCCTGTAGGCGGCAAGTCCGCTCGCCCGAGGCAACTTGAAGTATGGCGGGTATAACTCATTGTGATGGGAGAGGATACTATATGGCAGGCAAAAAAAAACCTACGCATCCGCGTAGGTTGGTGCAATGAAAAATGGCTTCAACATACAGAGTATGCTGATTTCTCACCAATCAATACCTCTGGGACTTCTACTTTAGAAGGGAGCCGCTGAAGAAACTATCCTTGAATCGCAAGAGTTTTGCTCCAAATGCAACCAGCTGTAAATTTCCCGCACGGTTCGGTAATAACTCGCTGAAACAATCACCATTCCATTGGCGCAGCAAGAATAAAATGCAATAGCCGCCACAAGTTACACACACCAACGCTTGCAGCTCCTCGTTTTTTCCGCAAAACTGGGGAATGTAAGCGATTACCCAGGAAGTATTGACAGATATGGCCACGATTAAGGATGTTGCCAGGCTGGCGGGTGTTTCCGTCGCCACGGTATCTCGCGTAATAAATAACTCCCCGAAAGCCGGTGAAGGTTCACGCATTGCGGTACTGGCGGCGATGGAAGAACTGCAATATCACCCCAACGCCAATGCCCGGGCGCTAGCCCAGCAATCGACAGAAACCCTCGGCCTGATCGTTTCCGACGTTTCCGATCCGTTCTTTGGAACCATGGTCAAGGCGGTGGAGCAAGTCGCCTACGCCACGCATAATTTCCTGCTGATTGGTAACGGTTACCACGACGCCGATAAAGAGCGTCAGGCGATAGAGCAACTGGTGCGCCACCGTTGCGACGCGCTGGTGGTGCATGCCAAGAAACTGACCGACGATGAACTGACCATCTGGATGCAACAGATCCCGGGTATGGTGCTGATCAATCGCACTTTGCCGGGGTTTGAAACGCGCTGCGTGGCACTCGACGATCGCTATGGTGCCTGGTTGGCTACGCGCCATCTGATCCAGCAAGGCCACCAGCGCATCGCTATTATCTGCTCCACCCATCAGATTTCCGATGCCAATGACCGTTTGCAAGGGTATCTGGATGCGCTGGCGGAACATGGCATCACAGTGGATGAGAAACTGATTGGCTATGGTGAACCGGATGAAATCGGTGGGGAACACGCCATGACCGAGTTACTGGGGCGCGGCCAGAATTTTACCGCCGTTACCTGCTATAACGATCCAATGGCTGCCGGGGCGCTTTCGGTACTGAGTGATAACAGCATTGACGTGCCAGGCCAGATGTCGCTGATTGGTTTTGACGACGTGCTGATTTCACGCTACCTGCGCCCGCGCCTGACCACCATTCGCTACCCGGTGGTGGCGATGGCCACCCAGGCCGCCGAACTGGCATTAGCCTTGGCTAACCATCAACCGCTACCGGAAATCACCAACATGTTCAGCCCAACGCTGGTGCGCCGCCATTCGGTCGCCAGTATTAATAACGTGTTCGAACAAAACTAGCCTAAACGACGGTGGTAAAGGTGCACCAGACGATCCGGGTATTCCAGTGCATCGCCAATATATTGCCAGCCGTGGCGATCGTAATAGCCGCTGAACTCGGCATACAGATACAGATCGCTGAATCCGGCCTGGCGACTGTAATCCTGCACAAACTGCTGCAATTGCAGCCCTAAACCCTTGCCACGCTGGCTTTCGTCAACGTAAAGCGCCGCCAGCCAAGGCGTCAGATCCTGGCGGCTGATCAGATCACAGCGCCATAAACCCACGGTGCCTACCGGTTTATCATCCAAAAGCGCGATGAAGGTGATCGGCAACCCTTCGTGGCGCAGGCTGCTTGCCACCACGCTGGCAAAAAACTCCCGGCTGTTGTCGCTGCCAAATGCCTGCCATTGCCAGTCGATAACCTGTTGCTGATATTGCGGATAATCAGCCAAATGAACAATGCGAATCACTCTAATTTCCTCTTAAAAACAGGCCACCTATGCTATGGCGCATGCCACAGGTAATGCAAGGCGCTACCAAACTTAACCCTATGCTAAACTGGGCGTTATTTGCCACCGCGCCCGTTGAAAGAGGTTAGCCACTGATGATCACCATGTTGGATGTCTCCATTCGCGCAGGGGTTTCTAAAGCCACGGTTTCACGCGTGTTAAACGGCACCGGCCAGGTGAAAAAGAGCACGCGTGACGCAGTGTTCAAGGCCATGGATGAATTGGGTTATCGGCCAAACTTTCTGGCGCAATCGCTGGCGAATAAAAGCTCTAACAGCATTGGCCTGGTGGTGTCCAATTTTGATGGGCCTTATTTTGGCCGCCTGCTGCGTCAGGCTGCGAAATTGATCGAAGCCAGCGGCAAGCACCTGATCGTCACCGATGGCCACGATACGCCGGAAGACGAGCTGCAGGCGGTGCAGTTACTGGCCGATCGCCGCTGTGATGCCATTATCCTGTATACCCGTTTTATGAGCGAAGAGGCGCTGATGGCGCTGCTGGAAAGCCTGCCAGTGCCGATGATGATCATTAACCGCGATCTGCCACAAGCCCGCGAACGTTGCGTGTTCTTCGAACAACAATTGGCGGCGTTCAACGTGGTGGATTACCTGATTCGCCAAGGACATCGTGAAATCGCCTGTATCACTGGCCCAATCGACACGCCCACCGCACAAGCGCGGTTGGCGGGTTATCGCCAAGCATTGGCGCATCATCAGATTAGCTTCGCTGCAACACTCGTCACCTACGGCGACAGCAGCGTACCGGGTGGCTATCACAGTTGTAACACCTTGCTGCAAACCGGTGCGCCATTCAGCGCCTTATTTGCCAGCAACGATGATATGGCGATCGGCGCGATGAAAGCGCTCAGCCAGGCTGGCAAGCGCTTACCGCAGGACGTTTCACTGTTTGGCTTTGACGACGAACCCAGCGCCGCTTACCTGCAACCGGCGTTATCAACGGTATATCTGCCGATCGACGCAATGATTGAAGCCGCCATCACACAGGCTTTCCGCCTGATCAACGGTGAAAACGTGCAGCCACTGCTGCCGTTTACCGGTGAGCTGAAACTGCGGGAATCTGTGGTTCCAGGGCCTTATGCCAGCAACAAATGAAGGTGCAGCACGCTGCACCCTATCCGTTAAATCAATTCCAGGCCGATTAATTCCTCGATGGTCTGGCGGCGGCGAATCAGGCGCGGCTCGCCATTTTCAAACAGCACTTCCGGCAACAGCGGGCGGCTATTGTAGTTCGACGACATTGATGAGCCGTAGGCTCCGGTATCATGAAACACCAGATAATCGCCCACTTTTACCGGCGGCAAAGCACGGGTTTCAATACCACCGCCCGCCTGTTGGGTGAAAACGTCACCGGATTCACACAGCGGCCCGGCGATCACAGTATCGCGCAGTGGTTGGCCCGCCGTATCACGCCCATCTGCTGGCAACAGTGAGATATGGTGGTAACTGCCGTACATCGCCGGGCGCATCAGATCGTTAAAACCGGCATCCACCAGCACAAAATGGCGGCTCCCCATATCTTTTACCGCGCGCACCTCAGCCACCAGTACGCCCGCTTCCGCCATCAGGAAACGCCCCGGTTCGATTTCCAGTTTTACCGGGTGCCCCAAATGCGCAGCCACACGCTCGCGAGCACGGTTCCACAAGCCATAATAGTGTTCAGTATCAATGGCTTCTTCCCCGTATTGATAAGGGATCGAAAGCCCGCCACCGGCTGAAATCGCGCTGAGGTCCTGCCCCAGATCGATCACCTGCTGCACCATGGCATCACACACGCTTTCCAGATGCTGATAATCCACACCGGAACCGATATGCATATGCACACCAACCAGTTTCAAACCGTACTGCTGAATTTTTGCCACCGCCTGCGGCAGATCGGCATACCAGATCCCATGCTTGCTGTTTTCGCCACCGGTATTGGTCTTTTGACTGTGACCATGACCAAAACCGGGATTGACGCGCAACCATACCGGATGGCCTGCCGAAGCCTGGCCAAGCTGTTCCAGCATATCGATAGAACCGGCGTTTACCGGGATTTTCAGCTCGCTCACGCGTGCCAGCGTGGCGTGATCCAGCACATCAGCGGTAAAAACAATCTCTTCCCCGCCCGGCACAAAACCCGCCTGCAGCGCACGCTCGATCTCCCCCAGCGATACCGAATCCACCCTCACGCCCTGTTCGCGCATCAGGCGCAGAATATGAATATTTGAACAGGCTTTCTGCGCGAAGCGGATCACGTCAAAGTGGCGTAGCTGGTTGATACGCTGGCAGATAATCTCGGCATCATAAGCCCAGACCGGGCAACCGAAACGTTGCGGCAAAGCCAGCAGGTTAGCGGCATTCAGTGCGGTAGAGGTGTCGTTTAAAGCGCGTGGCATCTGTGTGTTCTCAAAAGTAAATTTTTCATCATCATGCCGCAGGGGAGTTGATTTGAAAAATATCTATTTCGCCACACTCTATTCATTTATGATATGGGTTTCCTTTCTCGTAGAGACGCTATGCACAGCATTACCCTGCGCCAGATTGAGATCTTTCATGCGGTGATGACCACGGGCAATCTGACTGAGGCCGCAACGCTGCTGCAAACCTCGCAGCCCACCGTCAGCCGCGAGTTGGCGCGCTTCGAGAAGCTGATCCAACTGCAGCTGTTCGAGCGCGTGCGTGGCCGCTTGTACCCGACAGTGCAGGGTCTGCAACTGTTTGAAGAAGTCCAGCGCTCCTACTATGGCCTGGATCGCATCAAAAATGCCGCTGCCGGTATCCGCCAGTTTCAGCAGGCGCAGCTTTCTATCGCCTGCCTACCAGTGTTTTCCCAATCGCTGCTGCCTGCCGTCTGCAAGCCGTTTATCGATCGTTACCCAGAAGTGAGCTTCAGCGTCATTCCACAGGAGTCGCCACTGCTTGAAGAGTGGCTGTCAGCACAGCGCCACGATCTGGGATTGACGGAAAACACCCTCACCCCTGCGGGCACGGAACGCGTGACGCTGATGACCATGAATGAAGTTTGTGTGCTGCCTGCCCAGCACCCTTTGCTGGCGAAAAAGGTGCTGACACCGCAGGACTTCAGCGGAGAGAATTTTATCAGCCTCTCCAGCACCGACAGTTACCGGCAGTTGCTGGACTCTCTGTTCCATGAACAGGGCATTGAACGCCGCCTGGTGTTAGAGACTCACAGCGCCGCCTCAGTCTGTGCCATGGTAAAAGAAGGGGTTGGAGTCTCGATCGTCAACCCTCTAACCGCGCTGGACTACGCCACTCACGGTGTACATGTGAGGCCATTCAGCGTAGAGGTTCCTTTCACCGTCAGTCTGATCCGCCCACTGCACCGGCCCTCTTCCGCGCTGGTAACGGCATTTATGCAGCACCTACAATCGCAGGCAGAAAAACTCCCGGCCCGTTTGGCGGCTGTCATCCAGCGCTAGCCATCAGCGCAAGGTCGCGCGCCAGTTGGGATCGGTGGCAAACCATTCCACTAAAAAGTCCAGCATAGTGCGCAGCGTTGCTGGCATTTGGCGGCGCGAGGTATAAATACCGTAAATCCCCATCGATTGCGGCTGGTAGTCTGGCAGCAATTCGATGAGATCGCCGTTTGCCAACAACGGAGCCGCCGAGTAGTAAGGCTGCATTGAAATGCCCGCCCCTTGCACCGTTCCCGCCAGCAGCACCACCGATTCATTAGCACTCAGATTGCCACTGACCGCTACCGCCGACTTCACCCCTTGGTTGTCAAAGTGCCACAGGCTTTTACCGAAGTAGGAGTACGTCAGGCAGTTATGCGTGGCCAGATCCTGCGGGTAGCGCGGTGTCCCATGAATTGCAAGATAAGCTGGTGAAGCACAAACCACCGAAGCACAGGTAGAAAGTGGCCGCGCGATCAGGTTCGGATCCAGTTCATTGGTGATGCGTAGCGCCAAATCGATGCGTTCCTCCACCAGATTCACCGTTCGATTGTTCATTTGCAGATCCACCGCCACCTGTGGATGACGCTGCAGATACTGTGCCACCGCCCCCACCAACGCGGTCTGCCCCAGCGATTGCGAACAGGAAATGCGCAACAGCCCCTGTAAGTCGTCATTTTGCTGGTTATCGACCAGATCGATTTCCCCAGCCAACGCCAGCATCTGGCGGCAACGCTCCAGCGTACGTTCGCCAGCGTCGGTCAGGCTCAGCTTGCGGGTGGTGCGGTGCAGCAAACGTGCCCCAGCCCACTGCTCCATCTGCGCCAGATAACGCGTCACCATGGCACGCGACATCTCAAGCCGCTCTGCGGCCGCAATCATACTGCCACGTTCGACAATGGTGACAAAAACCTCAGCTGCAGTAATGCGATCCATGATTCGCTCGATTTATGCAATAAATAATTGCTTATTGTCCGATTTTTCTCTCGGTTTATGCAACATATCATCTTGGAAAACCCACTATAAGGACACCTGCACATGTTTAAGAAATCATTAATGACCCTGGCGTTAACCAGTTTCACCGTTTTTGGCACTGATGCCCACGCAACCAATGCGCTGACGATGGAAGTGTATAATCCTGGCGAGAACAGCCTATTCCCGGTTTCTTCAGAAATTATCAGCGGTAAACACGAAGTGGCTCTGATTGATGCGCAATTCCAGCGTAACGATGCCCAAAATTTGGTGAAAAAAATCAAAGCTACCGGCAAGAAACTGACCACCGTGTATATCAGCCATTCAGATCCGGATTTCTACTTCGGCTTGGATGTGATTAAGGCAGCCTTCCCGCAGGCTAAAATCATCGCCTCACCTGGCACGATCGCCGCAATCAACGCCACTAAAGACGGTAAAATGGCCTATTGGGGGCCGATCCTCAAAGACAATGCGCCGCAAGAAATTATCGTTCCACAACCGTTGCAGGGCGATAGTTTTACCCTCGATGGCCAGAGAGTAGAAATAAAGGGCCTGACTGGCCCGACACCCGCTCGCACTTATGTCTGGATCCCGGCGTTACAGGCCGTGGTCGGCGGTGTTGCGGTGGCCGGTAACAATATTCATCCTTGGCTGGCGGATAACCAGAGTGAACAATCCCGGGCTCATTGGCAGCAAACGCTGGAAAGCATCAAAGTGTTGAAGCCAGAAGTTGTCGTGCCGGGTCACTTCCTGCCAGGTGCCGCACAATCTCTGGAATCAGTGACTTTTACCCAAAACTACCTGAAGGTACTGGAAAAAGAATTACCGCAGGCGAAGAATGCCGACGCCCTGATCGCTGCGATGAAAAAGCACTACCCCGGCCTGAAAGACGGTTCCAGCCTGGAACTGAGTGCAAAAGTGCTGAAAGGTGAAATGAAGTGGCCGCAATAAACCGGGCAATGAGGGTAAAGCAATGAATACCGCAACGCTGCATTACATTTTCGATCCGCTGTGTGGCTGGTGCTATGGTGCAGCACCGCTGGTACAAGCTGCTCAGACGCTTCCTGGGCTACGGATTGCCTTGCACGCCGGCGGCATGATGACTGGCAGCAACCGCCGCCGGCTCGGCGACGAATGGCGTAACTACGTGATGCCACACGATAAACGGATTGCCTCACTGACCGGGCAGAAGTTCGGTGAAAAATACTTTAACGGGCTGCTGCGCGATACCACCGCCGTGATGGATTCCACACCACCGATTACCGCAATTCTGGCTGCCGAACAGATCGCTGGGCGTGGTGTTGACATGCTGCGCCTAATTCAGGAGGCGCACTATCAAGAAGGGCAACGCATTGCTGATACGCCGGTTTTGACATCATTGGCAAAAGCATTGGGCCTATCGACTGCCGTATTTCTTGCCGAGATGCGCTTCAAAAGCGGGGCACCGACCACCCAGCACATTGCAGAAAGCCGCGCGTTGCTTGCCCAGATTCAAGGCCATGGATTTCCGACCTTCGCGCTACAGCACAGCGATGGGCATCTGCGCCAAATTCCAGTGGGCAACTATCTGGGAGATGTGGCAGCCTGGAAAGAACTGCTGAGCAATACCGCACACTGAACACCGCTTGCCCTTTCTGTTGGAAGGGCAAGTTATTCCCCTGCCAAACCACCCCCACAATCCATTGCCTTCATCCATGACAAAATAGTTAGCCGTGTCAAAACTGCTTACATGTCATAATTTGTTTGTTACCCTTCGTGCGCCCATGCTGGTAGGAAACAATATATTCTGGAAGATCATGAACAACACTATTTCGCAGAAACATGCCGTCTGGCAATTAATTAAACCCTTTTGGGTTTCGGAAGAGAAATGGCGCGCCTGGACGATGCTGATCGCCATCGTGGCTCTGTCCCTTGGGTTGGTCTATATCAGCGTGCTGATCAACCAGTGGAATCAGGTGTTCTACGACGCGCTGCAAAATAAAAACTATCCGGTATTTAAAGAGCAACTGTGGCGCTTTACCTACCTGGCATTGATCTTCATCGTGTTGGCGGTTTACAAGGTCTACCTGATGCAAGGCTTGCAAATGCGCTGGCGAAGCTGGATGACGGAAAGATTCATGGGGAAATGGCTGGCTCATCGCGCCTACTACCATACCGAGCAGCAGCAGATTATCGATAACCCAGACCAACGTATTGCTGACGATCTCAACGTTCTGACGCAATATACGCTGTCGCTGTCACTCGGCCTGCTTTCCAGCGTGGTCACACTCGCTTCGTTTGTCAGCATTCTCTGGCACATCAGCGGACCAATGACCTTCGCGATCGCCCAACATTCCATCACCCTACCGGGCTATATGGTGTGGTTTGCCCTGCTGTACGCGGCATTGGGTTCACTGGTGATTTGGTGGGTCGGTAAGCCGCTGGTCATGCTGGGTTTTAACCAGGAACGCTATGAGGCAAACTTCCGTTTCGGCCTGATCCGTATCCGTGAAAACAACGATGCCATTGCGCTGTATCACGGTGAACCACGGGAAAAACAACAGTTGAATAGCCGCTTTGACGCGATTCGCAGCAACTGGTGGTCCATCATGCGTATTACGCGCCGCCTCAATATTGCCAGTAACTTCTATGGCCAGTTTGCCATTATTTTCCCGCTGCTGGTGGCCGCCCCGCGTTACTTCTCTGGCGCTATCCAGATGGGGGGATTAATGCAGATCGCCTCTGCGTTCGGCCAGGTGCAAGGGGCACTGTCGTGGTTTATTGATGCATTCACCAATCTGGCCACCTGGAAGGCCTGCGTTAACCGTCTGGCGGGTTTTAACGCGGCAATAGACGAAGTGCATAACCAACCTCGCGGTATTCAACTGCAAGCAGAAAGCACCCAACCGCTGGCGCTGCGCGATCTGAGCATGACCCTGCCCGATGGCCAACCGCTGCTGGGCGCAGCGACTATAACGCTGAAACGTGGGGAGCGTGTGCTGATCGTCGGCCCATCTGGCTGTGGTAAATCCACCCTGCTGCGCGCCATTGCCGGGATCTGGCCTTACGGTTCCGGTGAAATCGGCCTGGATAAGACCTTAAGCACCTTGTTCCTGCCGCAACGCAGCTATATTCCAATCGGTACGTTGCGTGAAGCGCTGAGTTATCCACATCAGGACAAAAACTACAGCGATGAGCAGTTACTAAAAGTGCTGGAAAATTGCCGTTTGAAACACCTGCAACGTTGGTTGGATACCAGTGCCAACTGGAGCCATCGGTTATCGCCAGGTGAGCAACAACGGTTGGCATTTGCCCGCGCCATCCTCACCCGCCCAGACGTTCTGTTCCTGGATGAGGCCACCAGTGCGCTGGATGATGAAACCGAGCAATTGATGTACTGCCTGCTGGTGGACGAACTGCCAGACGTTACGCTGGTGAGCGTGGCACACCGCAACAGCGTGGCGAAGTATCACCAGACCTGCTGGCGTTTCAGCCGCAATGAAAAAGGGCTGGCACACATGGCGCTGAGCCCGCTACCAACGGTGTACTAAAGCATCGGGCAATACTCTTATACCCTATCTCAACGGGCACCCCATGGTTCGTCAGTTGAGATAGGGTGTTCAGAACCAACCGTCTATAAAAACGTGCTGCGAAGGCCGTTTCGCCAAAGAGCAAAAAGCCCCTCTTTCAACGCGCAACCTCGCAATATCATCGATTCACTCAGCTAAGCAAACCGACGCCGACATAGGTGACTAACCCAACAACCACTAAAATAAGGATGACGGCGGCGGTATAAAGAGCAATACGGCGGGGGCTGTAATAGGGCATATTTATTCCTCTTAATTTTATATAAATCAGTAATAAGTTTATACCCAAGTACATGTAATTGCAGCTATACCCCAAATAATTCGAGTTACTTGACAAAAACGCCCTGCGTTTTTGAACAGCACTTGCGCTGGCCCCGTAGGGGCTCGGCCCAGACTTGGCCGAGTAACGCGGCAACAGAGCGACAAATGGGCCAATAGACCCATTCGGACGGCGCTTGCGCCAGCCCACAGGGTGAGCCTCTTTGAGGCTCGTAATCCTCAAAAGCGGGTTCAAGTAGTGAGTAAGGGAACGAACAGCCTGAAGTCTGGTGGGTATATAAGAGTACGAAAAATACAACTACAGCACTATTATACTATCAACTTTTCCTTAAACTGCGTCTAAACAAACCGGTGAAAATTAGTTCATAGAAAATTAATCTTCAGCCACAGATAACGTAGCCTGTTGAAATAAAAATGCTGTTCAAAATTAAATTATCCAATAACCATGAAAAATGTATGCATTAACCATCCATAAGAAAATGCTTACCCCGCAAAAAAAATGCATTTATCCGCTTGATTACAAGATATCATAGGATATCACCCTCAATTAAACGATTATTTTATGAACAGATGCGCTATTTTTTTTCACATTAATAGCGTGAAACCCCTCTGTAACACTACTCTCACGCAAATTTTAACAGAAAATTCTTAGATTGGGCCATCGCTATTTCAATTGCTGACAAGAGGTATTCGATGTTTAAATAACCACGTCAAATTAATATTTGCTTTTTATAACTCAGGATATGGAAAATGAAAAAACGCAAATATCTCAGTCACATTGAAATTGAGAGAATGATCTCTGCCATACCGGATGGACCCAATGGCTGGCGAGATCGCTGTATGTTGTTGATGTGCTTTATTCACGGGTTACGCGTCAGTGAACTCAGAGGGTTGCGCTTAGAAGACATTGATCTTACAACCAATCGCCTGCATGTTTCTCGTTTAAAAAATGGTTTCTCTGTTCAACATCCGATTCAAATTCGCGAACGTTTAGCACTGAAAAAATGGCTGGCCCAACGACCAAGCTATCTGGAATCTGACAGTCCATGGTTATTTCTGTCACGTCACGGCGGGCAAATTTCACGGCAGCAACTTTATCGTTTGATAAAAGCCTACGGAGAATTAGCCGGGATCAGTGTGCAAGTGCATCCGCATATGCTGCGCCATTCCTGTGGATATGCACTTGCTGACAAAGGCGTTGATACACGGCTAATTCAAGATTATTTAGGGCACCGAAATATTCAAAACACTGTGATTTATACCGCAAGTAACGTTGAGCGTTTCAGGACTATAAATATTTAACCCGAAAAATCGAGCTGTCTTTAATTATCCCCAACGCTCAACGTCTTAAGATTACCATTACCTTACAGGAGTAACAGTATCGGCAGGAGCCACTACGTCTAATATCTTCACATTATATACCATCGTAGACCCCGGCGGGATGTCGGGTGGTAGGCCTTTGTCGCCGTAAGCCAGGTTTGGCGGAACTACCATCGTCATGCTGCCGTGATTTTGCAACTGTGAAAGTGCGGTTTTAAACATAGGAGGATAACTGCCCAATGGTTGCCTGATCGAGGTGCCAGCAGCCTCCATATCTTTAATCACTTTGCCATTCGTCAGGCTTTCTTTCACAACCACAGACACAATGCTGGTATCGTCAATCTTGCCTTTACCCGCATTGTCGATGCGGTAGAAATAGCCGGAAGCATCCTTCTTCACCTGCTTCTGCTTTTTAAACTGCGCAATATAGCGCAAGCCTGCAGCTTCCGTTTCCTGTGTACGCTGCTTTTCATTGGCACTCAGCTCAACCTCGGTAGCCTGCAATGCTTTATTTATTTGCTCCTGCTGCAGCTTGATCTTGCCAGAGAACGTATCCTGCACGCCGGCTAACGCCAAGCGGCTATCGACCTTGATCCCTTGTGCCGTTTTTTCTTTCAGCAATGCCAGCATATCATCGGCCAACGAGCTACCGATCGCATAATCACGAATTTCACTCTCGGTTTTCGGTTCTACAACGGCATCATTCTGAGCTTTCTGTAATGCGGACAGTTGCTGTTCCAATGCGCTGTAGTCACGCATTTTCTCGCTTGCACTATCCCGTAATGCAACAAGCTGGCTCTGCAGTTCGTCACTCTGCTTGCGGCTCTGATCCAAAGCGGCCTGCAATGCCTGATTATCTTTGGCTTTATCACTTTGTGATGCAGACAATGTCTCTAGCTGTTTTTTCAATGCAGCCACTTGTTGCTCACTTTCAGCCGCTTTATTCGTCAGCATTGCCAACTGCTGTTGTGCTGCCTCACTCTGCTGCTTACTTTGCGCCAATTGCGCTTTCAGGGCATCCTGCTCACTGCTCTTACCCGTTTGTGCCACGGTCATTGCCTCCAGTTGCTTCTGCAATGCCGAGGCCTTTTGCTCTTTCTCGCTGGCTTTTGCTGTTAACACAGCTAATGTTTTTTGTACTTCTTCATTTTGCTTACGGCTTTCGTTCAGCTGTGTCTGAAGTAGCTGGCTTTGTTTATTTTTCTCATTTTGGGATAGCGCCAATGCCTCTAACTGTTTCTGCAATGACGCACTTTGCTGCTGACTTTTATCCAGAGCCTGCTGCAGGCGGCCAGTATCCTGCTTAACCTCGGACTTGGCTGCCGTAGCTGCGGCCAAATCCTGCTGCATCTGCTCCGTTGCCCGCAGGTTATCTTGGAGATTTTGTTTCAACTGCGCAATTTCAGCACGCGCATCAGCATCCTGTTGGGCTACTTGACGCAGCTGTTTCAGTTCCTGATCCCGCTGGCTCAGAGAGGTATTCAACTGGTTGATTTTGGCCTGTAGCGCTTTTAGCTCTGCCACAGGCGCGGATTGCGCCTCACTTGCCCGCTTGCTCTGTGCACTTCTGGTCGATTTTGTGGGGCTTCTCTTTTCAATCGGGGGAGGTGTGGCGGCTTCTAGCTGCGAGGGAGTCAACAGCAACAGCGCAGGAGTTTCATCCACTTGGCTGGTGATCGCATTCAATGACTCGAGCGTGCTCCTCATGTCATCTTGCAGTTTATCGGCACCAAAAGCGCAGCTCAAAGGCAGCGTCAATGTAAAAAAAAAGCCATATTTTAGACCCGGTTTCACTTCAGACTCTCCCCTTTACGAATCAATCCATTCAACACATCGCGCTGAATTTCAGCACACACCTGATTGGTTTTATATTTATACAAGGCGTCCAATGTATCTTTGGTCGACGTGTTGACATCGCCACGTACGGCACTATAGACCGACGCATTTCTGACCAGACTATCGAAATACGCTTTTCTGGCGGCATAGGCCTTTGGATTTACCGTTTTCAGTGAAGCAAGCTCACTCTGGCATAAGCCCAGACGATTTGGTTTTGCTTCTGATTGTTCAATCACAGGTTGAGGTTGAATCGGCGGTTCGATGGCAACAGGAGAGGAAATGCTCGGTTGCACCTTGGGTGGAGGGGGACTGCTTTTGCTTGCGCAACCGGCCAATAACAAACCGCTACTGACGATAAATCCAACCAACAGCCGCCTGCTGCCTCTGTTGGTTTTCTGAAGTTGTTCCAATTCTATTCCTTCCTCGCTGGATAATGACCTGCCATCATCACCCTGGGGTGGAGCACCTCCACCGGGGGTAACCATGTCGGTAATGTTTTAATTTCTCGGCTATTGCCACGAATATGGCCTGCGAGACCGTCAACCGAGCCCTCTGAGTCGTCACACAAGGTCAACTCCAGATACAAATATTCCAGCATTTCTTTCATTGCCACCAGTTCGGCACTGTGAGTGATCCCCAGTTTATGCATGGCTTTACCCTTGATTGCCATTACCGTTTTTTCGCTGCGCAGCAGCAATTTCGCGGTACGCTTTACCGAGTCCCCCTCCAGTAAGTGCTGTAATACCCTCAGCTCCATCAGACGCAATGTTACCTCATCTGGAACTTTGCTCAAGTTATCAGACAATACATTTTTTATTCTGGTACTGCAGTAGAAAGTTCCACGCCCTATCTGCGTAAAAGCTTCCTGAATTTCCCGCAAGGAATCATGCTGACTTAAGATGCTACTGACATTCAACTCATATAAACGCCGCAAGAAATAGGGGATATAGACATCCACTATCACGGCAATCTGCATGTTTGGCCTGGTCTGGCGTAGTGTCCAGATAAACTGTAACTGCTCCAGCCAGTCCGTCTGCTGCCGACCAACGGAGACCACCAGCAGCTCAATGTTGGAGGTGACCAGCCTTAAGCGGGCCTCAGTCAGAGAATGCATCCGCCAACATTGCCAGATACCATTATGCTCTTTCAAGTGATGTTCAATGCCGTTCGCCATCATTTGGCAAGGAATCAGTAGCGCGGCACGTGAGATCGGTGAACTGCATAGAGTCATGAAATTTCCCTTCCATGAGAAAGATGGCTGACTGCCCGCAAGTATGATCGTGAAGGTATTTGTCTACACCCTAAATAACTCAAGGCGCTTGTAGGCGACAAATGCTGGATATCCTAAGAGCATCACTATGTGACTGGGGCGACAGCGTGTGACCAACACCCATTTAGGCTGGTATATAGGATAAGCGAATAGGGAATCCCTATTCGCAAGGTCATCAATCACACGCAAACTGCTGGGTGATGTTCTTTCTGAGCGAGAAGAGCTCACTGTCATTTTTGACTTGCAGCTTGCGCATGGCATTACATTTATGTGCGCTGATAGTTTTAATACTACGGTGCTGCAGTTCAGCAATTTCGCGCAGACTCATACCATTGAACAGGAATGTCAGTACATCATTTTCGCAACGAGTCAGGCTATACAGGCTGGAAACATCATCAGAATCGGCACGGGCCAGATAAGAACCAATCAAGGGGCTTAATACGCGTTCGCCGTTGAATACACGGCTGAAAAACTCACCCACCAGTTGCAGGGCATCTCCACGGGAAACAACGCTGATGTTAGCAACATCAAGCAATTTACCCAAGTCTTCCCTTTTCTGGCAACGGGTGTAAACAATCACTCGTAACGCGGGCAATTGTGCACACAAATTCAGCAAGGCTTCGCGCCCCTGCACGGCTGTTTCATTCAGACCGTTCAATTCCGTGATGAGAATATCGACCGGCTGATATAACAACCCTTCGGAAACCGCCGCCATACTGGTTTCCTGTACAATAATTTCATTCGGTACGCTCAGCGACCCAATAAAACACGACAACCCGGTCAACGTAAGCGGGCTGCGATCCATCAAGGCGATACCAATCGGTTTTTGCGACGAAAAAGCCATATTCTACTCCTGTATGAATAACGCGCTCATTCCATCCAAGAATGAGTACCATCTGTATAAACGTCAGCCTAGCGGGCAAATACCGGGCCAGTTTTTGCCATCCATTTGCCCTGCAGATAAAGCTCGCCGTCACTCTGGAAGCCTAACTTGTGCATGGCATTACGCTTGTGAGTGCTGACGGTGCGGACATCGCGATGCATCATCAACGCGGCTGTGGTCACACTTTTTCCGGAGAACAGATAAGCCAGTACGTCCAGCTCGCGAGCCGTTAACGCTTTTCCACCAGTAGAATGATTAGTCAGTAACTGTCTGACTTTATGGCTATAACTGCGGCGTCCGGCAATCACCTGCTGCACACATTGTGTCAGAGCGATTGCAGGTTCCTGCTTCAATACCAGCCCCTTGATCCCTGATGCGGTAAGTAATTGCAGCACCCGAGGGTCATCAAGCGCGGTACAGACAATCATGGAGGTCGTTGGCCAGTGTTCCAGGCAAAGAGCAATAAGCCGCAAGCCATCCAGCACAGATTCTTCTTCCCCACACAATTCCATAATCAGTAATTTAGCGGGGCGTTGATGCATCAACGTAGGGATTTCCGAAAGGTTGCTGACAATTTGCACCCCATCCGCAAATCCACAGGACTGGGCCAAAATGTTACGCATACCGAGTGCGGTGATTGGGCAGGACTCCATTACAATCACGCTTTCCCCTTTTTGCCCATAAAGATGTGGCGAAGGCGCACTCACTCTCTGATAAGTATGAGCTATGGTCATAGTTATTCTCCCTTTCTGCAGATTACCGATTTTTTACTACGTCCTTTATCAATGGGTATATAGAATTGCCCTTTATTAACTGAGGGTTATTATTTTCTTTACTTTTCCCAAGTGACTGCTCAAAACGAAATCGCTATAAAATAAAAGCCCCACCAACAAATAACCTAAATACAGGCAATGAAGAATCCGTCATGAGAGCGGGGTTAAATATCTCATGACGGATAAAAACGAATTAGTAGTTACTGATAGGTAAATGCCACTTGGACAGTACCCACAACGCTACCTGGTGCTACATCACCTTGGAATGAATAAGCACGGGCCTGCAAATTGTAAGTAGCCTGATTGGTTGCCAATACCACTGGCGCAATCAGGGTGCTGCCATTACCTTGTCTCACGCCTGTAGCCACGTTCTGCAACTCGATTTGTACATTAGTCGCATCGCCGGTATTTTTATAAAGACCGGTTTCTTCGGCAGCTTGAGTACCACTAAATGCCGCTGTGATTTGAGTCGTGGACGTGGGGCAGTCTTTCAAGCTAATAGTGACCGGTACCCAAGTAGAACCGGTTTTCGCCGTCAGGCTTGTAGCCTGAATATTGTCCCCTAAATTAACGTTAATATTGCCACCTGCGGCATCAACGGTACATGGGGAGGCTTTGACTGTGCCAGTGATGTTTAATGCTACTGTATCTGCTGCCAGCGCAGAGTAACTGATCCCCACACTCGCTATAGCCATGCAGAGTAATGTTTTCTTTAATGCCTGCTTATAATCTTTCATAATGTCCTTATCCTTTTAAATATTCAGCTACAGAAGCTAGTTATAAATACTATTGAATCTCAACCTTGATGGTGCCTGTCACATTATTAAACACACCTACTGCAGGCGTGTTGCCAGTGGTATTCACAGGGTAAACATTAATTTCCGCTTGCCCAGTACTCTCCTGCTGTCCAAGCCCAGTCATATTGACAGGAATTGCCCCATTAACCGGTGAAATCTCATTCCCATTGCCATCTTTAATTTTTATTGCGATATCGTTATTTGTCGTTTTTAGTGCATCGCCCATCTTAGAATCGGGTTCAGAACTAAGGGTAAGGTCGACCTTAACCCCTTCTGATATATTCTGACATGCTACCGTTATCTGCTGTTTTACTGGTGTAAAACCGTCTGGCATAGCCCCCGCCGTTTTGAATTTACTTGACATAATATCACCAAGGTTAATGGTGATAGGATCTGGGCTAATAACACAACTTTGGGGAACAGTCACAGTACCTGATAACCAAACATTGACAGCAGGAGTAGCATTACCGCTGTTAGGTTTTGAGGAGATAAATATATCAATTAGTTTTACTGGTGTTATGACCTGCTGCCCAATAAATGGACGACGAAAGTATAGATGCAGCATCCCAGTGGCACCAGTATCATATGCCCACTCACAGAATTGATCTGAAACACCATTCGACATTTCGGGGAAAGGGATTGCTACATACTTCTTTACATTACCAGCGATCCAGATCTCTGAAGAGATCGCCAGATAATCATTTAATATATATCCGGTAAGACCATTTACGTCAAAACCCGCCAAAGGTAACGGTGTTACAGCTCTAATATATGAGGCTTGCATTTTTGGAGGATTATCGCAGTCGCAATTCATGACATACGTTGGTTTATTCCAAAAGCCAGCAGAAACGTTAACGAGAGTTTGCCCAGCAACGTTCTCCGAAGGGTTCGGGTATGTTTTAGTAAAGTCAACGTTAATCTGTGTAGCATTATTAGGTGAAGCACTAGGCATGCAGATACCAGTGGCAGCATAGGCATTCTGCATCAGACATATACTCCCAAAGAGGGCCATGCTAGTTGCTAACGGATGAAGCATCGAACGTAATGTTTTCATAATCAAACCTTTATAAACACTGGCCATTTATCTGCTGAATACCGATATTCTCTTTCTGCTCAGGAACAGAATAAGATACCTGGCACTGTTCTGAGGCTGCATTACCCCATTTCACATTCAGCTTGCCGCTGCCGGACATCCCGGTGAGGTAAACCTGCCCGCTATCACCTACAATGCTGGCATTCTGCCCTGCCTCATCGGTCACAGTGGCACCGAACGGCACCGGCGCTCCACCTTGCATCAGCAAGGTCATCAACACACGCTGGCCAATATTGGGTTTAAATTCAGCACGAACCACCGCACCACGGGTTGGGATCACCGTCTGGCTGGTCAACGTCATATCCACATCATCAGGCAACGTTGTGGTATCAAAACCTGCAGTATTCTTACGATAAGCAGAGGCATAAGGCACCACTGCATAACCACGCCAGTCGGTCGTTACCCCAGTTTGGTTGGCGATATTGACACCTTTAGCACCCGGTGCTTTCACCAACACCACGGTCTCACCTAGCGATTGCGACAAGGTCAGGCCGTTTTCGTGCACCATTACGCCCCCCTGCGCACCGTAATTGAGGCGGTGTTGTGATTTATCATAGCCATAACCTACGTTAACTTGGCCCAAACCACCGCGATAGCCAAGGTTAGCGTTACCATTAGCTCCACCTCCTTGACTGGTGTATCCCTGGCTAACGTTGTAGCTCAGGTTACCGGTTGGCAACGCCGTTCCGCCCACCCCTACAGTATTACTGGTCGCACCATGGCGACTGGTATTCATGCTGTAAGAGGCATAACTACTATTGGTCAGCCATTTACTGAGGGGTACGCTGATATTTAAGGCAAAGATCTGGTCGGTATAATTTGTCCGATCGCCATTACTATCGTAACCGTTCTTACTGTAGGTATAGTTCAGGCCATAACTGATGCTGTTCCAGTTATTGTTATACCCAACGCTCGCGGACTGATTGCGGCGATTCTCGTTCCAGTAATCTTCACTGACCAAACTGAGCGACACCGAACCGGCGCCTTCCCACAAGCTTTGGCTCAACGACAGCTCTGCCCGGCTCTTTTTATGAGCAAAATACGGTGCTGACCTACCGTCGGTATAAGTATCCAAGGTTTCTTGCAGCGTGTAGAACCCTTGCGTTGAATAACGATAGCTCGCCAAACTGAAGTTGGTCCCGGTCTCAACAAAGCTCTTACCGTAGCGCAGACGATATGATTGACCGTTATCCTTCGCCATATTCTCTGGCTTAGCCCAGGCTTGAGTAATGTCGGCAGACAGTGCGCCGATTACGCCCATATTCTGCCCCCAGCCAAGCGCGATTGACTGGTATTTACTGGCTGCCTGTACGCCACCATAAATGGTCGCACCCCACGGCAAGCCATAAATCCCCGTACCTTGAGTAAACGGAGTTTTTTCGACGTCGCTATTAGATGAACGGTACTGACCACTGGTCAGGCTATATTTGAAACGCCCTTCACGTTGCAGCACTGGCACAGACGCAAATGGCACAACCAGATTCTGCTCACTGCCATCCGCCTCTTTGATCGAAACGTTCAGGTCACCACTGCCTGCGGTGGGATACAAGTCCTTGATCTCAAAAGCACCGGGTGCCACATAGCTTTGATAGATGATAAAGCCGTTCTGACGGATGGTAACCTGTGCGTTACTGCGAGCAATCCCACGTACTACCGGCGAATAACCTTTCATGCTGTCTGGCAACATATCGTCATCAGAAGCTAACTGCCCCCCCCGGAACGGCACGCTATCAAATACATCACTTGGCGAACTGCTCTCACCCAATACCATTTGGCTTTTCAGCGCAATAATATCGCGCTGCAGGTAGGTATTGATGGAATTCCAATGGTTATCACCATTAGTATCGCGGTTCCAAGTGGAATAGTTACGCAAACGCCACGCCCCCAGGTTTGCCCCGGAACGTAAATTAAGGAAGTAACTGCTGGTGTTACCATTAGAACCATTTATGCCGCTATTGTTATTGCTGTTATTATTGTTATCATCTCGGCTCCAACTATTAGCCCCGCTGAAGTTATAATTCACTAACAAAGCAGGGACACCCTGATCCCATTTCTCTGGCGAAACATAATCACGAGCAGCCAAGTTCAAAGCAGCTTGAGGAATACTCAAATCCAAACGTTGCTGATTAAAACGGAATGTAGCCGCAGCCTGTGGAATGGAGTTTGCCAGATTGACGCACTCTCCTGAGGCTTTGATCGCTGGGAATGAATCAATTTTTACCCCCATCGATTCAAGCATTCCGCTACTCAGGCAAGGCTGCAGGCTCTCTTTACCTGCAGCATCTTTCTGCAGGGAGAAATCAAGGTCGTGAGTTTCGACCATTTGGCCATTCAAATAGATATCAACCCGATATTTACCTGGAGCCTGAGTGTTACCATCCTCAAAAACCGTCAGATCAGCGCCTCGCTGAGACGGATTATCGAGCTCCAACAATGCGGGGTTAAAAAAATCGCGAGCCTGTACACCACCGGAAAGCCCCATTAACATTGCAACCTGACATGAAATTAACCAAGCCAGAGGGGTACGGTTAAATCCGCGAGAGCCTAAACGCTTCGGGTTATTCATCCATTTAACTCCATTTATCAGCAGTGCCAGCAGATTCCGGCAAGCCGCGTCCTTTCCCTGTCATTACCTGTACAAGGATTGATTTTTAATTATCTTGACGTGTGCTTTATAAATTCCCGGTAAAAGGTTTACTGGTACCGCCGTAGTCATTAATAATTTCCCAACTCAGTGCACCACCGCTGACACCCGCAGGCAGATCAAAACGAGCACTGGATTGTGGTGCAACCATGGTTGCATTCTTGATAGGGCTACCGTTAACCTTGACGTTAAAGAAGGTAACGTAATAAGGCGAAGAGTTCGTCACCTGCAATGCATTGCCGCTACGTTGCCACTTTAATGCCTGAGCCGCCTGATCCAACGAACCTTGCAACCCCTGTGGACGATAAATCAGCTTGATGCGGGTTTTAACCGCGATTTGCAGCGTATTATCTTTTTTCTCTGCGGAAGGAATAGATTTAATATTGAGCCAATATAAAGACTCTTTGTCGGTTGGCAGATTGCCCCCCGCACGTACCACACGCAGAATATTATCTTGCCCACCGTCTAAGCGGAATAGTGGCGGCGTTATAATAAATGGGGCTTTAGAGGTATCACCTTCCTGAGTATCAACCCAAGACTGAACCAGATAAGGAACCTTATCAGGGTTACTGATATTTAAAGAAGACTCCTTTTTCGCTCCATCATAAATCAAACGAGTTCCGCCAATGACAACACCCGCCTGAGCCTGCAAGCCTGATATCAATAATAGCACTGCGGCTGTTGCGCTCTGCCAAACTTTCATTTCTTGTTTACCCATTTAAACCATATAGAGAAAAGCCAGGGGGAATTCCCCCTGACCAGGCTTTATGCTGCCCTGGTGAAATCAGGCAGACAAAACTTAAGGATAAACAATAGTAAAGTTGGTAACGGCGTTAGCAGAACCAGAAGTCACGTTCGCTGAAGTTGAAATATAGCGAGCAACAAAATCCAGGTTATTAACAGCAGTACCACTGGCCAATGCGTACTCAGAAGATCTGTCGAACAGCTTAACTACTGCACCCGTTTTATCAGTGATCTGAACACCAACGCCTGTAGCAGCGTCTGCAGCAGGGGTCAAAGCCAGCACAGAGTTATCATTTGAAGCTGAAGTACCGTCGAAACTTACACGAGCGGAAGTGATAGTATCTGGGCAGTTAGTCAGTTTCAGGGTAAAGGATTGAGCACCGGCCAGAGCACCAGCAACAGGGAATGCGGTCACACCAATAGTACCGAGGTTAACAGTCTGATCGGCTGTACCACCAGTAACAGTACAAGGGTTAGGGATAATGCTCCCTGTGAAATTAATCTTACCATCTGCAGCAAACACATTGGCGGTAAACGCGGAGGCAGCTAACATGGCAACGGCGACAAGATTCTTGTTCATACTACTTTTCCTTTAAAATAATGCACTTTATACGTGCACTTGTTTATTTCTGACATAACCCTATGTCATTCCTTTTTATTTAGTTCAGAGCCTGGAAGCTCCCTCCGTCAATAGGTATTGAGCAGCGCAAACCTTTCCAGCCAAACGATTCATTTTGAACTAAAGTGACTCCTTTAGAGGAAAAATCCAAAATTAAAAAATAAATTAATTTATTCAGATTTTAAATCTGAATAAATTAATTTAACGGGATAAAATTCCAGTCAAAAAATGAGCTAATTTTTAGTGGAGATTTACACTTGTTTTTTTTGAGAAAAAGCCGAGATATAATTGGGTTTCCAAGAAGAACATTACTCTTTTAACTATTTGTTTTTTATTGATTTTTTAGCGAATTCTAAAATATTGAATCGTTAGTGTTGACATTATTTTTGAGCATCCTTAGAGTATGTTGCAATTTAGTTCAAAGTGACTCCTTAGACATATTTAATTACGTGTCAATCACCATACTTCCTTAAACCTTCTGGCATTGCTTGCGGTATATAATACCGTATTCTGAATATTCCTATGCCCAAGAAAATCCTGAATCAAGCGAGTGTCTATCCCTCTATCTGCCAATGCGAAACCACAGCCATGACGGAGCATGTGTGGATGAGCATTCACCTCTAAATTAGCAGCCTCACTATAATTACGAATTAACCAGTAGATTCGTTGGCGTGATAAACGAGCACCCCGGTTAGAAAGAAACAACCATTCACTATCTGCCCCTCTGTAATGCTTTCTTTTTGCCAACCAGCGTTGTAGGCACTTCCTTTCACGCATGTACAAAGGGTGAATTGTCGAGAAGCCATTCTTCAGTCGATGAATATAGATATTGCCCCCCTCAAGATCGATGTCGGACAACCGCCAACTATTAATCTCACTCACTCGACAGCCATGAATAAAACACATCCAAATCAAGCAGTAATCTCGTTCAGGATTCTTACCTTTTAGGGTTGCCTCAAGCAACTTTTCCACCTCAGAAGGTGTTAAATGCTTACGACTAGTCATACAACCTCGTTAATCTTCACAAAGAAAAATGTGGATTTCTTTTTCCTTTGTCATTTCCACAATAGCTTTCAGGAGCTTTGGCCCCTACCTCCGGATAACATCCTGAATCCTGAACAGAGTATAACCGATCAGCTTAAGTGTAACACTTATGATATTAGTGTTTCTAAAACATTAACACTCAAGGTTAAGAACTTCTCATGTTATATCAAAACAGCATAATCTCAAAAATTATCAGCAAGTTAAATAATGCTTATGTTTAATGATTAAAAACAAATCAAAAAAGAGATTCTTTATTAATCAATAAAGAATTGAAATGGTAGAAATAACTACCACATAGATTAAGCGGTACAGAAGTTAATAGCTAAAATGCCTGCTAAGTCAATTGAGAGTGAATTAACTCATCCTATGAAAAAAATGAAACTAGCGCAAAAATGCAGGATTATTCCAATAAAAAACACAGAGAGTTTTCCTTTTTTTACCTAAAAAGTTGATCTATTCCGTCCAACATTAGTCATGCGTCAAACCTATAACTCGGTTTTAAAACACAAGGGCGAGGGGAGATAATGGCTCGAATAAGACAACAACCCGATGGAGCATCATATAAGAAAGTTTTATGCCCGTAGCGTAACCAAACGGGCATAGGGACAAGCGATTAAAAACCCTGTGATGCCTGCAGCCACACTTGCGGTTGTCCATCCTGCTTGCTGTCACTGTTATCGGGGTGATTTACCCGCCACGCCAGTTGCAGTGAAACCTGACGTTGATCGCCAAACCAACTGGCTCCGGTTCCTAAGGCACCACGCTGTTGGTGGTTTTTATCCGTTGTCCACGGCGATTTACTGGTTCGCACTCCACCATAGTCAAAGAAGGTTTTCCACTGCCAGGCAGGAGCGATCGCATAGCGCAGTTCTAGATTCGTCATCCAGCCCAAATCACCACTGGCAGTGCCCGATGCATAAGCCCGCACACCGTTGACGCCCCCCAGCGAGAATTGTTCTGAAGAATCGAGGTTTTTCGACGCTAGCTGACCGCTAAACTGGCTATAGACACTCCAGCGTTCACTGATCGCCTGTAACCGCAGGGCAGTCAGATTGAATTTGCTGAAGTTACCCGCCGTGCGCGCAGTTTGGCTATCGTTCTGTGCAGTGGTGGGATCAGTCATCTCCAGGTTACCGTTGCTGATACTGGCGGAAACAAAGTTTAACCCACCACCGCCAACACTGTCCTGGCCATTAGCGCTAAGACTGGCCGTCCACAACCGGCTGTTTTTATGGCTTTTGCTGTCGAACAGATCGATGTTATCCCGCAACCGCTTGTCGTCAAACTGCAGTTGACTGCTGATGGTTAACGTTCGGCTTCTGAATAACGGTTGGGAGATATAGGCACTGGTAGTGCGAGCATTACCGTACGCATCCAGATCGGCAAAATCTTTTCCCAGAGTATAGTCCATATTGGAATACGCAGCCCCCAAGCGGGTAAACCAGCGATTTATCGGGGCATCGTATGACAGAAAGTAATAATGTTGCCGCTCATCGCTAGCCAAACCACGCAAGCGCAGACGATCCCCCAAACCTAACGGGCTGTTGATCGCAACATCGGCATTCAAGCGGTTTTTACCGGTATATTTGCCGCCGTAGTTATCCACCTCAAGGTTACCGCTAAGCAAAGGTGTCGGTTTAGCTTCCACCAGCAGATCGGCAGCACCCGGTTTTTTGCTGGCAAGCAGTGTCGAACGAGCCTGCACGCCAGGCGTATCATTCAATAACAACAGGGTTTGCTGCAGTTTACCGGCGTTAATGGCCTCATCTGGCGCGATCCTGCCGATCAGGCGATTCAACGTGGCATCAGAAAGACGCGAGCTGTTGTCGGTTTTGATCTCGCCATAGTGCGCTTCCAATATGGCGATGTTCACCACACCGTTGTCAATCTCCTGTTCCGGCAGGTAGGCACGGTTAAGCACATAACCACGCTGCTGGTAATAGGTGGTGATACGCTGTGCCGCCTCATATAACTGCGGCAACGTCAGTTCACGTCCGGTGTATTCCTGCAGTTGCGCAAGCAGAATAGCGTTAGAAAATAGCGTATTGCCGCTCAGGGTAAACGTGTTCACTTTGACCGTAACCTGCTCATCGCTGGCAGGTGCCGCTGGGGCAGGTTTAGCAGGCATAGGCAGCCCCAGCTCGGGGGCGGTTGTTGGTGCCAGCATTGGCCGACGGGTATCAAGTTCACGCAGGCTTTGCCCGGCATCAGGTAGGGTTGGCGTCGCCGCTTGCACACTGCCAAATCCCAGCAGTAGCGGCAACCAAGGCCAGGCATTGCGTGGCCGGGAACTTTTTTTATTGTTTGTCATTACGTTGTCTTGTCAGGTTAGGGGTAGCTTGATATCGGCAGTAAAAAGCCTGGCTTGTGCCAGGCTAAAATTGGATGTTACAGACCGCAGTACCAACCTGTACATTTACTACCATTCACGGTGCCGTAACCATAGGAATTACTTATAATGGTCTCTGGCTTATAATCAACTCCTCCGAACAGAACACCAACACCAGAGGTACTACCAGCAACATTCCCACGAGCTGTCGAGTTATTGATCGTTGATTGAACAACCGAACCTACAAGCCCACCTACATATTGACCTCCCGTGACATTACCCGCCGCATAAGAGTCTTTGATAGCTGAGCGCTGCATAAAGCCAACTAGGCCGCCAGCCTGCGACTGATACCCATTGGCTACAATTGTTGCAATGACGTTCCCTGTAGCATGAGAGTTACTTATAGTTGATTGCGCAACAGTACCTACCAAACCGCCCACAGTCATAGAACCTGTGACACTCCCTGTAGCGTAAGAGTCATTAATCTCGGAACTCCAAAGGCTACCAACCAAGCCACCAACACTAGAACTACTCGCGCTTACGTTTCCAGTTGCATAAGACTTGCTGATAGTCAATGTACTGCCACCATAATCAACTGCACTAGTAGCGCCACCCACCAACCCACCGACCAGATATTGCCCACTAACCTTCCCAGAAGCGTAGCTATCAATGAGTAATGTCGGGCTATCATATCCAGCCCCTAAAGCTCCAATCAGACCACCAATATGATATCCACCACCACTCACATCTCCTGAAGCATATAGGTTGCTCAGCATTCCACTACTCGAACCAATCAATCCGCCTACACTTGTACCGGTTCCAACAACATTGCCTGTCGCGTAAGAGTTGCTGATGGCTCCACCTCCTATTCCCATTAAGCCACCGACGTTATGAGTGCCATTAACATTGACAGCAGCATAGCTATTACTGAGGTAAGAAATCTGTCCAGTGAATGGGTTCCCATATAAAGAACCAATCAATCCTCCTACATCTTGCTGATCAGATTTCACAGTCCCTGTAGCATAAACATTATTTATTACCGTAACATCGGCATGCCCAATTAACCCACCGGTTGCAGTTATACGATAAGCGTTGGTGACTGAGTTGTTAACATTAACATTTTCAGCATAAACGTCATGAATGCTCCCTCCTGTTTGTTTAGCAACTAAACCACCTACATAGTCGTATGGACGTTGACGCCCAAGAGCATCATAATCGTCAATGAATGTTGTTCCTTCAATAATACCGGACACAAGGCCACCGGCACTCACATTAGCACCCACCAACCCGACATTGCGAAGTTCCCCCGTAGAGGTTCCAAATAAACCACTGTATCGATAAAGGGAACCAAACTGAGAGGAATAATAGCCTCGCCCTTCTTTGATAGTGAGTTGATTAATGGTCTGCCCAAGTCCGGAAAATATGCCGCTAAAAGGGTTCTCTTCATAAACACCTCCACCACCTATCGGCCTAAACCCAGCCCCCTGCGCGGTTGAACTGGCATCGATGGTATTGCCCAGCACATAATACCCGGCCAGATCGTTTTCCATTGCCTGTAGCTGATTCACATTCTGGATCACGGTATAGCTTTGGCCATTATTGCTGAAGCTCGCGCCCTGGCCAGAAAGGGTAACGCTCTTCCCTTTCGCCAACACATAGTCACCGCCTTCAATAAAGGCTACTCCGGCATTCTTGCCCGTGGCTTTCAGGTTGGCATTCAGCACAATGTTATCCTGTGCTGCTAACAGCAACTGATTGGCCGTGCTCCAACTGACATCATTGCCCAACGTCAAATCGCCGCTGTTGCTAATAAGCTCAACATTGCTGGTACGCAGGCTATTTGTCACCGCGCGGGCGGAGACTTTATTGCTGCTGGTGCTGTCATTCACGTTCAACTTGTCGGCTGCCACGGTCCAAGTGCCGGTCTGACCACCAAAACCACGGGTATCCACACTGGCACTGGCGCTGACATTGACCGACTGGCCGCTGGTCTCGATATTACCGCCGTTACCCTGATCGGCAGTGCTGGCATCGAGAATACCGTCCACGTTGACCAGTCCCTGTTGCCCACCGCTCAGCACGATTTTGCCCGACTTATTGCTCAGGGTTTGCGCCTGAATGGTGCCAGTGTTATTCACCACGGTCTGCAGCACGTTGCTGTTGGCATAGGCAGCGCTCATCACCACCTGCCCCCCATCGGCCTGAATAAAGCCGCTGTTTTCCGCCAATGCATTCGCCGCCGCGCCCGTCACCTGAATATTCACCAGACCATCGCCGCCGAAATCCAGCGTGGTCGCTTTGCCCGCCGCCAGCTTCACGCTGCCGAGGTTGGCCTGAATATTCCCCTGGTTGCTCACCTGGCCGCCCAGCAACACCACCGCACCACCATCTTTGGCGGTAATGGTACCCTGGTTAACCACGCTCGCCGGGCTATTGCCACCGCTGAAGTTGTATTTACCCAGAGAGAAGTTGGTGGGGGTCAAATCCTGGGTTGAAGCCACCAGCCCGCCAACGTTCACCTGTGCATTACTGCCAAACAGCACGCCATTCGGGTTGACCAGGAACACACGACCATTAGCGTTCAGTTGCCCCATCACTTTGGAGCCTTCCGTCCCCACCACCCGGTTCAACGCGATGGCGTTGCTGTTGGGTTGTTGGAAATTAACCTTGCTGCCTTCGGCAACATTAAAACTCTGCCATTCAATCGCCAACTTATCGCTGCTTTGGTTGATCTGCATCTGTTGGTTGGTTGGCTGACTGATGGTACCGCTACCAAATTTGACTGCACCACCGGCTGGCAGATCTGCCGCATAGCTGGAGCCGAACGCCAGGCTGCCCAAAATGGCCAGCGTGAGGCGATTTAATGAGGTATTGCCTATAGAACTATTTGCTTTACTCATGAATAACATCTCCATCCAAGGAAATAGAAATAATATGGACATAATTAATTTGAGCTTTGGAAAATAAACATCACACTAAACACCTGACACAGGCACCGATCTTTTTAAAAAAGAAGCAATAACCAACAGGTTAAAAAAATCTAGTAGAGGAATTTAATTATGTCCATGTTTCCACAAACATTTATTTCACCAGAAAATACAAATAATTTATCGGCTATACATAACCCACATCAATAAAAAATTAAATTGACAATTTTATTGCAACAAAAAACCAACCGAATGTAATTAACCAACAATGAATCACTGAAACAAATCAGAACAAACCCATTAAAATAAATTGAAATCAAAAAACAAAACAGCTTAAAATCAACCAATTGAATTTATTTTTAATTATTATCAGGTTAATTCTTATTAAATTAAAGAATTAAACTCAAATTTGCTCCCAAAAGGCAAAATAACCCCAAATGAGTATTGATTAGATGTAAATTAAAATGGGCAGGGTATTACAGGAAGGTGAAATAGCTCAAGACTCAAACAGTGTATCCCTTGAGCACAGGTGATCATTTGAGTTTGAACAGAATAGAGGTAGAAACCACGAGATTTTCTGGGACAAATATCCCCGCCACTTTGGATTAGCCCCAAAAGCCCGCTATGGCTTTTAGGGCTGCCGCTGTATAGTCACAGAGACACCACCAATAAGGAACATGCGGCTTCAGACGGTCAGGCCACCATCCAGGATCAGAGATTGCCCTGTCATGTAGCGGCTGTCATCACCAATCATAAATACAGCGGTACGAGCGACTTCATTGGCCTTGCCCAAACGGCGCAATGGAATTTGTTTCCGCAACGCTTTCAACGCTTCCGCCGGAATGGCATCGGTCATATCACTTTCAATAATCCCCGGCAGCAGGCAATTCACCCGGATACCAAAGCGGGCGACCTCAAGCGCCAATGAGCGCCCCATACCAATCATTGCCGCTTTAGTGGCAGCGTAGGCCGTTTGCCCAATATTGCCTTTAACACCGGAAACAGAGGACATCAATACCAATGCCCCCTCCCCTTGCGCCATCATGGCTGGCAGCAAATGTCGGTTCCAATAGAATATCGCGTTCAAATTGGTATCCATCACTTGCCGCCAGTTGTCGCCATTTTGCTGAATATGGAGTCCATCAAGCGTGATACCCGCGTTATGGATCACGGCGAAAGGCGCACCGAAACGCGACAACAACTCGGGGGCAACCTGATTCACCGCCTCTTCGTCGCTACCATCACAGACGCAGCTTTCAACCCAACCGGGTAAACCGGCGCAAGCTGCGATCACCTCGGCACTCTGCGCTTGGCTATTGCGGCAGGTAAACACTACATTCCATTGTTTAGCCAGCTCTTCCACCAGCGCACGGCCAATGCCCCGGCTACCACCGGTGACCAATACCCATTGTTTAGTCATACAATTATTTCGGCTCTTCCATCAGCATTTGACACAGTTCATCAAGCGTCATTTCCGGCTTATCGATAAACATTTCAGCAGTGAGCGTCACACCAAATTCACGCTTGGCCAGAACCATCAGTTCGACATAGTCCAGGCTGTCCAATTTCAACTGGTGCAGAGGCATTTCAGGAGACAAATCGGACATCTCCAGATCTTTAGCATCACAAATCATTTCGCAAACGGTGTTATAAACCTGTTCGTACTTTTCCATTTTTATATCCTTATTTAATGACTGGCCAACGGCCATGTTTTCAATGTTACGGCGGTGGTGATCAGCGGCTGCTGCTGTACTCTGCCCTGGATCTCGGTACGCAGAACAAAACCACTGTCTCTGCTGCCCATGATTAGCATCGGCTGGATGGCATAATCCAAACCTTCTACCAGATGGTAATGTGCATCAGGCAGCAATAATTTCGCGCTGAACTGGGTTTCATGATGCGTCTGAACTACCGGGATCTGAGCAAACACATCAATCAGCGTCGCCGCCGTCAGCTCTGGCAGAGTCTCTGTAACCATCGCCAGGGTTTCCGGCGACTTCACCAGAAGCTGGAAGAGTAATGCATCAAAGAATCCCCAAGTCTGAGCCGTATCTGACGCCTCACCGGGGAATTGCTGGCTGAGGGTCATTACCTCGGCCAAAGGGAGCCGATGCTCCTGCCCCTGACTCGCCAGTGCCAACGGCTGTGACGCCGTCAGTTTGCTGCTGAAACAGCACTCTTGGGTGGTGCTATCAAGCAATTTGCCGGTGATTTGCTTACCGTTTTCAGTAATCTGCAACTGGTACGGGGTATGACAAAGCACCGGATGGCGCAGGCGCGTACTGCAGGTATAAAACGCCTCCTGTGGCGAAGTTGCCAACAACGCTGCACTCAGGTGGCGTTTCATATCCAACATCGCACGCATACCGTGGACGCTGAGTTGTTCGGCCCCCATATTGCGCACATACTGCAGATCAAAATGGATCGGGTTGTAATCCCCGGAGAAGGCCGCCCACTCTTCTGCGTCACGCACCGTGTAAGTCAGGTTCATGCTCATGCCTGCCCGATCACCAGGGCAGCATTGGCGCCCCCAAAACCAAAGCTCAGATTCAGCGTGTTCTGCAATTTGGCCGGGCGATGCCCTTCGCTGATGTAATCCAGATCGCAGGCCGGATCGGGGTTATTCAGGTGGCAGGTCGCGGGCATCAGTTGGTGCTGTAATGCCTGCAGACAGATGATCGACTCAAAACTACCCGCTGCGGCAATCAGATGCCCGGAATAAGACTTGGTGCTGGAAAGCGGGGTGGTATAGGCGGCTTCGCCCAGCGCCAGTTTGATCGCTTCGGTTTCGTTCAGATCGTTAAGCTGTGTCGAGGTGCCATGCGCATTGATGTAATCAATCTCGTCAACATTCAATCCGGCCTGCTGCAACGCAAACTGAATGGTCTTTATTCTGGCGATTTTGTCTTCCGCTGGTGCGGTGAAATCAAAGGCATCGGAATAGTTGCCATATCCTTTAATCTCACCCAGGATGGTCGCACCCCGCGCCAGTGCTGCTTCGCGCTCTTCCAGGCACAAAACGGCAGCCCCTTCGGATAACACAAAACCGTTACGATCCAGACTGAACGGGCAGCAGGCTTTTGTGATGTCCTCTTGTTCGCTCGCTAGGGCGCGCAGGATATCAATATTCCAGACCGCAAAATCAGTGCGCAACGATTCACCAGCACCGGCCAGCATCATGGAAGCACGGCCACTACGGATCACTTCAAAGGCATCACCAATCGCAATAGTCCCTGTCGCACAAGCGGCAATCGGGGTGCTCTGGTAACCACGCAAGCCCCAGTAAAGGCTACAGGCAGCGGTAGCCGCATTAGGCATCGTCAGGAAGCAGCCAAAAGGCGATCCTAACCCAACCCTTTTATAATCATCGTAGTTGACCTGAGTTTCATCTTGCCCGGCCCAGCCGGTCCCCATGATGACGCCACAATCCAACAAGTCGTAGTAATCTGCCGGGCTTCCACTGTCGAATGCCATGGTCATGGCCTCACGCGCCGCTCCCAGGGCCAAACGGGCAAAACGCGGCGAACGGCGACGGATGGCCGCCGGGATCCCTTTCAGATTAGGTTCTTCATCAATCAGCCCCATAAAGCGGGACTGGATCCCAGCCTGGGATCTATCGTAATAACGGTAACCTAACTGGTAATCCATCATTGCCGCCCAGCTTTGCTGAGCATTCATCCCCATTGGGGTGACGGCACCATACCCGGTGACGACCACGCGACGTGGCAAAGAGTCTTTATTCATGATTTTATTCCTTTTGTATCATTATCTTTTTCCACACCGCCGCCCAAGGCCAGCCACAGCGTCATGGTGGCATTGAGATAGTTATATTGCAGTTGTGACAGATTTATTTTGCTGGTCAGCAGCGCGTCTTCCGCATCCAGTAACGTCTTGAAAGCAACCGCACCCGATTCGTATTGACTCTTCGTCAGAATCCAGCGCTGCTCGGCAAGCTGTAGATTCTGTTGCTGATTGATCCGTTGCTGTTGGTAACTCAGGCGCTGTGTCATCGCGTTATCCACATCAGATAAGGCGCTGTACACTTTGCTGCGGAACTGGATCGCCGCCTGCTGCACATCCAGCTCCGACTTTTCGATGGTCAGTTGCACTTTATTCCACTGGATAAACGGTAATGCAGCGTTCGTTCCCAACGTTCTGTATGGGTTACTGAACCATTGCTGGAAAATAGCGCTGCCCGCGCCCAGCGTAGCGCTCAGCGACAATGTTGGATAAAAGCTCAGGCGCTCAACGTCGGAACCGGCCAACGTAGCGCGCAAACGTGCCTCTGCCGCCTGCACATCCGGGCGGCGAGCGATCACCTCCAATGGCAGAGTCTGCGCAATGGCAACGTTCTGTGTGATATCCAAAGAGGTTCGTTCAGGCTGGCGATCGGTCGGCGCACGGTTGAACAGGATCGCCATGGCATTACGCGCCGCCTCCCGCTGTTGCTGCAGGGTCTGATACTGGTTTTCACGATCGAGCAGCGATTGTTGCGCCTGCAACAGTTCGATCTGCCCAGCAGCTCCTGCCGCATAGCGTGACTGCACCAGCTCTAGCGTTTGCTTACCAATATCCAGGCCCGCTTGCTGATGTACGATCTGCTGATTCAGGTTGGCAATCTGCCAATAGAGTTGCGCGGTCGTACCAATCAGCGTTAACGCGGTGTTTTGCCGATCCTGTTCCGATGCTTTAACTTGCCACTCTGCTTGTTCACGCGCACGCGCCAGCTTGCCCCACAGATCCAGCTCATAGCTCAAACCAAGCGCAGCGCCGTAAGATTCTACTGGTTCACGGTTTTCCCGCAGGTTCTTGGTGTTGCTGGCACTGCCGGTTACGGAAACATCCGGCGTCAAATTGGTATTGGTTAACCCAGCGGCCAACCGTGCCTGCTTCAGCTGCAGCCCGGCAATCGCCAGATCGTTGTTGCTGGTCAACACTCGGCCAATCAACATCGAAAGTTGTGGATCGTTGAAATTCTCCCACCAGTGATCGGTCTGTTGCAGAAAACCCGCCCCTGTATCTTGCACCCGCCACTGTTTAGGCACCGACAACATCGGTTGCTGGTAATCACTTTTTACTAAAGAGCCACAACCCGTCAGCACCAGTGAGATCGCGATAGCCAAAGAAATTTTATTCATCTTACTCGCGCGCCAGCGCCTCCGTAGGGTGAAGGCGCGCCGCGTTGCGCGCAGGGAAAAAGCCGAATCCCAACCCAATCAGTGCCGAGAACCCGCAAGCCAGCACGATCGGTGGCCAGGTGAAAATCATGGTGAATTGCTGCGTAACCTGAGAAAAAATCAGCCCGGCGATCCCGGAACCGATAATGCCGATCATGCCGCCCAGCGAGCAGATCACCATGGCTTCAATCAGGAATTGGCGCATAATGTCCGCCGGACGGGCACCGACAGAAAGACGAATACCGATCTCATGAGTGCGTTCGGTCACCGAAACCAGCATGATGTTCATCACACCAACCCCCCCCACCAACAGCGAAATACCTGCAATCGCCGTAATCAGCAGCGACATCGAATCCGATGCCTTACGCATGGTCTCGGTCATCTGATCGTTGGTTTGAGTGAAAAAGTCGCGCCGACCGTGGGCCTGCTCCAGTAACTGCTCTACGTCTTTCTGCGCTTCACTCAATGAGAAACCATCGCGTAAACGCAGAGTGATCGACTCAATAGGCATGCTGCCAGACATCCGCTCCAGTAACGAGGTATAGGGCATCCACGCCCCCAGCATCATGCCGCTGAACTTGCCGCCTTTAGGTTCAGCGACACCACTCACCCGATAAGGTGCCCCGGCAAGTTGAATAATCTGCCCTTCTGGCTGTTCATCTTTTTTAAACAGCGTTGAGCGCAGATCGGGATCGATGATAACCACCGGTTCCCGCTCCTCGACATCGCTTCGGGTGAAGCTGTTACCAGAAATAAAACGCAGGCCCCGCACGCGGAAATAAGCGTCACTGACGCCAGAAAGCGAAACAAACGCCTCTTTCCCGCCGCGAACGACCGTGACGGAATTGCTGATCACCGGGGATACGCTGTCCACATAAGGTTGCCGCGCTAACAGTTCGACATCCGCCAGCTTAAGAGAGCGGGCATAATCAGCACGCGGTTTATCCCAACCTAAGCCTGGGCGAATCTCCAGCGTGCTGGTACCAAGCTGGCTGATTTGCTCAAGAATACTTTGCCGCGCCCCTTCGCCAACGGCCATTGACGAGACAACGGAAGAAATACCGATGATAATGCCCAGCATCGACAGAAAAGCCCGCACCCGGTGCCCAAGCAGGGCACGCCAGGCCATCTTGACCGCCTCTTTGACGCTCTGCCATAACTGCGCCCGCCCGGTGGCTACCGCGACCGGTATCGACGGTTTGTTTTCCAGCGCTGGCACCGATTCATTACGCCTGTCGGCAATAATCTCACCATCGCTGATTTCAATAATGCGCTGTGCCTGATTGGCAACGTCGCGATCGTGGGTAACGATAATAATGGTGTGGCCGGACTGGTGCAGCGAATGCAGGATCCCCATCAGCTCATGCCCGCTGGCCTTGTCGAGTGCACCGGTCGGTTCATCGGCCAGAATAATTTCAGCACCATTCATCAGCGCACGGGCAATACTGACCCGCTGCTGTTGCCCACCAGAAAGCTGCGCCGGTTTGTACTCCATACGCTGCTGCAATCCCAGCCGGGTCAGCAGGTATTCGGCCCGCGTTTGCCGTTCTGTCGACGGCATTGCCGTGTACAGTGCCGGAATCGACACGTTTTCCGTGGCGCTCAGATAAGGCATCAGGTGATAGCGCTGAAAAATAAATCCGATGTACTGGCTTCTTAATTGTGCCAGTTGTTCACTGCTAGCCAACTGCGTTGAAATGCCCTTAATGCGCATCTCACCTTCTGTCGGTTTGTCCAGGCAGCCAATAATATTCATCAGCGTGGATTTACCCGAACCGGAAGCCCCAACGATCGCCACCATTTCGCCACGCTGGATGGTCAGCGAGATATTCTTCAGCACCGCAACCGTCTGCAGCCCGGAAACGAAATGGCGTGAGATACCACGCAGCTCAATGAGTGGCGAGCGTTGATCAACCATGGCCCACTCCCCCACCGGACTGCTGCGGCAGCACAACACGCTCCCCTTCCTTCAGCCCTTCTTTCACTTCAACGAACTGACCATCGTTGGTGCCTACGCGGATCCAGCGGGAAACGGGTTGATCGCCCTCCAATACCCGCACCTGATAACGATCTTTCTCCTGCTGTGTACCCAAGGCGGCAACTGGCACACGCAGGGCGTTCTTCGCCTGTTCAGTGATAATGAACACCTGTGCAGTCATTGAAGTACGCAACACACGTTCAGGGTTGGCAATGGTAAAAATACCGTTGTAGTAAACCGCAGCAGGCTGCTGATTCGTCGAAGCTGACAGGTTGCTCTCCAATAAAGCATCGTTTGGTGCTTCCTGAATGGCTCCCATCACACTGTCATAACGATGCTTGGGATCCGCCACCACGTAAAACCACAGGGGTTGCCCCACGCGCACTTTCAGAATGTCAGTTTCAGAAATGCGGGTGTGAACCGTCATCGTATCTAAACTGGCCAGTACCAGAATGGTCGGCACGGTCTGAGACGAAACGATGGTTTGCCCTTCTTTAGTGACAATCCCCAATACCTCACCGTCGATCGGAGCCACAATCCGGGTAAAATCCAAGTTAGCCTTGGCCGTTTCCAGCGCCATCTCAGACTGCACAATCTGTGCTTCGTTGACTTTTAACTGTGCCACCTGCGTCTGGAACAGCGCCTGCGCTTTTTCCAGATCGCTTTTCACACCGGCTCTGTCACGATCCAGCTTCAATTGGCGATTCAGCTCTTGCTGGTATTGGCGTAACGTTGCCTGAGTGACCTGTTTCTGCGCCTGAGCACTTTGCAGTGCCGCTTCCGATTTACGCAATTCATTCTGCTGTAACCTAGGGTCGATCTCCGCCAGCAACTGCCCACGAACAACGCGATCGCCCTGTTTGACATACAGTTTGGTCAACTGACCGTTAACCTGGGCACCAACACTCACCTGCAGTGCCGGTTTGAGAATGCCAGTAGCCAGCACGGTTTTCTCAATGTCGCCCTGCGTCACTACCGCAGTGCTCAGCGTCTGAACCTGTTTGGGAACAGCAAAATACCAAATCGCTACACCCACCAGTGCTATTGCTGCCAGTAAACCAAGCAACAACATCACGCGTACTGTTCTTTTACCTGAAATCGGCAAGGTCGTTTTCATCAACCCACCGCCGTTGCCAGAACCGGTTGAGGCTCAAATTCTGTATTAACACCGGCTATATGCCCGCCGGACATACGGTAAACACGGTCAAACATCGGTAATACGCTCTCACTGTGTGTCACGGTGATCAGAGTTTTATGGTGTTCACGGCAGTGATCCAGCAGCGTGGTCATCACCAGATGTGCCGTTTCTTCATCCAGGTTTGCCGTCGGTTCATCCAACACCAGAATCGGGCGTTCGCTATACATTGCGCGAGCCAACAGCAAACGCTGGCGCTGGCCTAATGACAGCCCGGCATGGCTTTCGCGGATCAGTGCATTCAAGCCACCCGGCAACTTTTCCACCACCGACGCCAGGTTGAGCCCCTTGAGCGACTGTTCAATCTGCCGATGTTTGTGTTCATCAAACTGGTCATCAAACAGCGTGATGTTGTGCAGCACCGAGGCGTTGAACAGAATATCTTCCTGGCTTTGCAGGAAGAACAGCGAGTGAATCTGACGATAGTCAACCGGTTCACCATCCACCAGAACCTCGCCCTGCTGCGGTGCCATCAAGCCGGTCATCACTTTCAGCAAGGTGCTTTTACCCGCACCAGATTCCCCCACAATGGCGATACTTTGGCCAGGCTTCAGCGACAACGAAAGATCACGCAGCACTGGCTGTTGGGCATCGTAAGCAAAAGCAATATTGTGATACCGCAGTTGTGAAGCGAAAGTCGGGATGGCGGCAGGAATGGCGGAATCCGATTCTTCACGCTCTGGCAACGCGGGGAACAGATCGCGCGCACGGGTATCAATCACATGCAGTTGGTTCTTCTGCAGGATGGCATAAAAGATTTTGGTGATATATGAGGTAAAAATCTCACGGACAAAGCTGTAAGCAAAAAACTCACCCAGCGTAATGGTGCCGCCTTTCAGCAGCGGTAATGCCAGGAACATAAAGCACACCATCTCCAGGCTGCCGATCATCTGATACAGGCTGCTTTTTACCTGCTCATAAATCTTCTGCCGTTGACGACAGCTAAATAACGACAGGGCATACTTGGCAAACAGGCTTTTACGCTGGCTGTCTAAGCCAGCCGACTTGATAGTAGAGAAGCCCTGAATGCTTTCCAGAATAAAATCACTCTGCTCAGCGGTTTTGACCTGCATCTGCTGGGTAAAATAACGATCGCGGTAGATCGCCCAGACGCTGACCAAGCCCATCAGCGTGACGCCAATACCTGATACCATCGCCAATAGCGGGCTCATATAACACATCACAGCCAAGGCAATAGCACCAATCACCCAGTCGGTACGCAGGCCGTTATCCAACTCGATCTTGATTGCAGAGGCCATCTGCCAGTTGGCAAAACGGCTGAACACTTCACCTGGGGCACGCTTGTCGAAAAAGTTCAGCGAATTGCTGAGTAACCGCGAGAACCCCCCCACGCTGTTCACCACCACAAAGCGCTTGATAAAGCGCTCAGTAACCCAGCGCACGCCAAATGCCAGCGTCGTCGATACCACAAACGCCAGCAGGAAATAGAAATACGGGAAATCAGTCTCACCCGCCGAGGAGAACACTTTATTGATGGCCGAACTGACCATCGTCGGCATGATAAACAAGGTGAGTGAAATCAGGAAAGACAGCACCATTAAGCGGTAAATACCGCGAATGCCCGCAGTTTCTTTCAGACTCATGCATTCCATAGCGCTGAAACGTTTGCTGCGCTTCACGCCTGCCAGTGCCTGCGGATCAGGCTGCGTTTCACTGTCTAACACCAGCGCATAACCGCTGATATCGCGCTTTAACGCCTCTACGGGCAACAGCTGCTGACCAATCGCCGGATTCATCACGCAAACATAATCCCCCTTGCGATAGGCAAGCAGGACATAGTGGCTGGCTCCGTAGTGCAGAATGGCAGGCAACGGCAATTCGGCCAATTCGTCATGCTCAAAGGCCACGGGGTAGCACGGCATTGCCAACTCAGACATGATGGTACACAGCGTAGCCAATGAAGTACCGTGCTGCGACGCGGGATAACGCTCACGCAAACTTTCCAGCGGTGCACTGATACCTTGCGTCTCGGCCATCATGGAGATACAGGCCAACCCACATTCATTCGTTTCGCCTTGAAAAACCAGCGTTGGGATTATCTTTTCCATGATCTGACTTCTTAAATTTCCAGGTTATTCATTGATAAAAAATAACGAATGTGAGTGCCATAGCAGCCAGTCTTGTGGATGCCGGGTGATTGAGGATTCAATAATCTCGGGCAACGATGACTTCAGGCTGCGCGCTGACGTAGGCGGATAAATATGGATTTTTATTTCTTTGTCATAATACAGATAATAAAAAACCACCTGTGCCGACAACGCTCTGGCGATCCGGATCACGCCACTATGCACATTGGCTGGGCGGTCAAATAGTCTACAGTGTAATTTTGCCGTCTCAGCCTTATTGGCGTTTACGGTGTAATCTGGGGTGATATCCGGGAATATCATAATATTGCGCTGGTGTTCAGTCGCTTCCATAATTGCCGTCATCAAATTACCAGCAATCGCGCGATTATCATCGTGGATAGAACAGTAAGAGAGATCAACGCCCCCCTGCTGCCGAAATTTTTCGTTATAAACCTCGATGCTGGCAGACACGATCACCGTTGCTTTACCAGGATATGCCGCGCCACCCACCAGACCAGCCAACATATCAGAAACCATATGCAACGGCGCTAACACCACGGGTGAACCCGCCTGATGCAAAGGTTCAACCACGGCGTTAAGTTCAGCTTTGCAACGATCCAACTGGGCCATCACCTGAGCATTCTGACCAACGGTTGCTGCCAGCTCCAGCAGGCGACGGCGCTGGCTGATTTTGACAAAATCAACCTGGCGCTCGTCATCAAGCAAACACTGTTTATTCGCCGCAGCAACAAACGCGCGCTGGCGCTCACCCCGATCGCTCAATTTCAACCAGCGCCCGACGGCTGCCAACCCAAGCAGCAGCCGATAATCACCGTACCGCAGCATCCAACAAATAACCCTGCCGCGTGTACGGCGCACGGGATCAAAGCTGCGCGCTATTTTTGTGAGTAAACTTCTCCACGCCAAATAAACCCACACGGCAAATAAACGCATTATTGCTCCAGCGGCTTATCATGTTGCAACAGCGACAGCAATTTATCGATAAATTCTGGGAATTCACGATCCTGCTGTGCCAACCACTTTTTATTCACGATAAAGGTGGGTGTTGCATTAATTTTGTAATATTTGGCAACTTCAGTCATATAATTCAACAAGTCTTTAACCTGTTGTGACTGGCTGGCCTGGGTGTAAGCGGCCAGATCAATACCGTTATCCTGCAACCAGCGATCGCGATTCTGTATATCGCTCAGGTTAATTTTATCTTTAATAACGGCTTTATAGGCGCTTTCACGGTATTTGGGCTCAATACCCATTACGGTCAGCGTAGCAAACAGCGGAGCTGTATTCGAAAATGCCCCCATCTGATCGCCATTGACATGTAGCCGGAGCAGCTTGGAGCCTTGTGGCATACGCGCTTCCAGCTTGTCCACATTCCCTTCATTGATTGAGCAATAATGGCAAGCATAAGAAAACAATTCGACAATGCTGTTGTCGTCTTTGATTGGACTGTTTTGCACTTCTTGGGCACTGACCGAAGTCAGGCTGTTTTGTTCTGCACCACTACCCGAATTCTGATTAAGAATGAAATAGTGGAAATAGGCCGTTGTTATCAGAGAAGAGACGACTATCACAAAAAGGGTATAAGCGATTAGATACAAGGGTTTCTTGAACATAAACAAGTACGTCCTAAAAAGGCAGATTCATTAACTCTTAGAAACAGGAGGGACAATCATTGTCTTTTTCAGCACGCTTGCGCCACTGATAATACCAGCAGCAATCACATCCCTGTCCATTTAAAAGCACAAAAATCAAACAGGCTGATACGAAATATCTTATCGCATCAGCACTGAAGTTATATCCTAGAATATAGGAAAGCAAGCTAATGCTTAGCTTGGGTCGACAACACCGCAGTTTGCAATATCAGTAGGAGTAGTTTCAGTACTTACAATTTGACCATTCTTGTCTACACAAGTTGAAACTGCGTTACAAGTAGTCAGTGACCCTCTGACATACTCAACACTACAAGTAGTGCAAGTACCACCAACGATTGCATTAGCTTCGAACAAATTAATCTTTTTCACAACATCATCCTTATATAAAAGTGAAATAAAACCAACCCTAGCATTGCCTATCTTTACAATAGGACAAATCTACGCTTGATATAAAGGCACAAACCATGCCTTTATTAAAACGTAGAAATCAAGAGGAAGTTATTTACGTTCCATCTGTTGTATTAGTACTGCATTGGTGGGCAAGGATAGCGTGACGCATGGGTCAGATCAATACAATTTTTATCGCAGGCGACAGGGTGTTTATAAACAGTTTAATTATTAATGTCAGGATATTTCTTAGTAATTCTTATATAAATACTCTATTAAATAAAAATAATCATTAATATCATCGAATAGAAAAAAAACAAATACGGGATATTTCTTTCAAAGAATACCTATCAGCAACGACATCGCTAAAATATTAAAGGAATTTTTCTGGCATCGCCCCCAATCATTCATGTTGTCTGCAAGAACGCAACGCGTTTTTGAACCGCACCTGCACTGACCAAGTAGCGCGGGAGAAGCCAAAAAGTGGTCCACGGTGTGATGGGGTCCCCCCCAAGCAACTTGATGTATCACGGGTAGATACCAAGCGCACCTAATCTGGTGACGTCGCGAAGATAATTTCATCTCAATTGCCACAAGCAAACTAAACTTGTAAAGACTGCGAGTGATTGAAACTCAAGGAAACGATTGCGATGTTGGGAGTCACAATCGAACCAGGGAAATCTTAGATTTGTACTGTCGCCTTGCGTGGTTATGGCCTACTCTCGTAAGAGGCATGTTTAGAATCAGTAGCATAAAGAGGAGGATGAAGCTATTGGCTAGGCGCAAATCTGGATGTGGGATGGTTACCGAGCGAGCCGCCTAGTGTTTGCGGCCCAGTAAATCATGTTGTTGCTGTACCTTTATGAGAACTTATACCCAAAATAATTCGAGTTGCTTGTAGGCGGCAACTGAACGACAAACCGGTCAAAGACCGGTTTGAACAGCGCTTGCGCTGGCCCGCAGGGTGAGCCTCTTTGAGGCTCATAATCCCCAGGAGCTTACTGAAGTAAGTGACTGGGGTGAGTGACAAGTCTGCGTAAGCAGACTTGAACGCTGCTTGCAGCGGCCCCGAAGGGGCGAGGCCCAGTCTGGGCCGAGTAACGCAGCCAACACCCAAGCAACTTGAAGTATGACGGGTATAGCTCGTTATCTGTTACCTCATCCTGACAGATGCAACGAGCCATTTATATTCACGCCACTACAGGCGTGAATATGGGCCGGAGCAGGCCCGGACGAGCGATAAGCCACAGCGCCAGTAACGCCTGTTGGTAGATTAAGTTAAGTCATCGCTCCCTTAAAATCTGATCCTAAGAGATTGCATCGTGAATATAAAACTTGTTGCCGTTCTGCTTTTCACACTGTCCCTTGTCGCCTGTGACCGAGGGACCCCTGAAAATAACGAAAGCGTGCGTCCGGTCAGCATCTTTGATGTTACAAACAATGCCCAGCAAGGCGAGCGGATCTTCCCCGCCAGGATCGTCGCTGGCGATAGAACCGATCTGGCCTTTAAACGCCCCGGTCAATTACAACAGTTGCTGGTGCGTGAAGGCCAACGGGTAAGCCAAGGTCAGTTGATTGCTGAACTTAACAGCAATGATGCCCGGCTGCGCCTCAAAGATCGCCAGGCAACCTTCGATCTGGCACAGGCCCAGTTCAACCGTTTCGCCACGCTGAGCGCACGCAATGTCATCCCACGCGCAGAGCTTGACGTACAACGGGCCGCCCGCGATTCCGCTCAGGCAGCGCTGAAGCTCGCGCAAGAAGAACTGAGCGATATGCAGATCCGCGCCCCCTTTTCAGGCGTCATCGCTTCCGTTGACTCACGTAACTATCAGGTGATACCTGCGGGTCAACCTATCGCGACCTTGAATGCACTGGATTCTTTGGATGTTATCTTCAGCATTCCCGAAAACCTGTTTGTCATCATTGATGCCAACAATGCGAAGTATCAGCCCCGAGTCATTCTGAACAACTTACCGGGCCGTGAATTCGTCGCTCAGTATAAAGAACACACCACCAACACCACATCAGGTTCGTTAACCTACCAAATGACCTTATCTATGGCTCGCCCACAAGACTTGCCGCTGCTCTCAGGTATGAGCGGTAGCGTAAAAATCAACCTGGGTAACCTGGCGACTGCGACACAGGACAGCAATGTGATCGTGCCCGTAGAAGCCGTCTTTGATCCGGACAACTCACCGCGTAATCAGCCCCACGTCTGGGTGGTGAAAGAAAAGGATGGGAAGCTTTTTGTTGAATCCCGCCGGGTTGAAACCGGGCAATTGACCGCCAACGGTATTCAGATCGTTTCCGGTCTGGCCGATGGTGAACAGATCGTCGCAACGGGCACCCGTGAATTGCGTCCAAATCAAGAAGTGCGCGCCTGGGTTCGTGAGCGAGGTCTGTAATGAAACTGACAGAGAACTTCATCAACAACGGCACCCGTATCTGGCTGGCCATTCTGCTGCTGGGGATTGGTGGTGTCATTGCTTTTCTGAATATTGGCAGGCTGGAGGATCCGGCTTTTACCATTAAAACGGCGGTAGTCGTCACCCGCTATGAAGGCGCTTCGGCTCAACAGGTTGAAGAGGAAGTGACCCTGCCGCTGGAAAACGCCATTCAACAGTTGCCCTATGTGGATAACGTGACGTCCATTTCCAGCGTGGGATTATCGCAGATCACCGTTAATATTCGTGCCGAATATGGTGCGGCGGAACTGCCACAAATCTGGGACGTGCTGCGCCGCCGCATCAATGATGCCAGCGTACGTTTACCGCCCGGCGCCAGTCCGCCGCTGGTCAATGATGACTTCGGCGACGTCTACGGCTTTTTCTTCTCGCTGCACGGGGCGGGCTACAGCAACCAGGAACTGCGCAACTTTGCCGAAGTCCTGCGCCGTGAACTGGTAGTGGTGCCCGGCGTCGGTAAAGTCGGCATTGTCGGCATCATACCGGAAGAAGTGCAAATCGAAATTTCCCGCGCTCAAATGACTGCCGCCAATATCATTCCGCAGCGGTTATTCGATCTGTTGAGCCGGCAGAACGTGGTGTCTAACGCCGGGGATCTGCTGGTTGGCAGCGAATCAATCAGGCTGCACCCAACCGGCGAATTCTCTAACGTGCAGGAGCTGGGTAACCTGCTGATCAGCGAACCGGGCAGTGCCAAGAGCGTCTACCTGCGTGATATCGCCACCATCACTCAGGGCTTCACCCATTCGCCTAACAATATTTACCGCGCCAACGGCCAACCGGCGTTGTCTATCGGGGTCTCTTTTGCGCCGAACGTCAACGTGATCGTAGTCGGGGAGGCAGTCAAAGCGCGTCTGGCGCAATTGGAAGCTGAACGTCCGGCAGGGATGGACATCAGCGTTTTCTACGATCAATCCCATGAGGTGGAAGGGGCAGTAAACGGCTTTATCATGAACTTCCTGCTGGCCCTGTTGATCGTGGTCGGCACCCTGCTGATTTTCATGGGGGTACGCAGCGGCCTGGTCATTGCCGCCTCGCTGGCGCTGAACGTGTTGGGCACGCTGTTGATCATGAAATTGTTCAGCATCGAGCTGCAGCGGGTCTCACTCGGGGCATTAGTTATCGCCTTGAGTATGCTGGTGGATAATGCCATCGTGATTGTCGAAGGCGTACTGGTCGGGCGGCAACAGCGCGAAAGTACCCTGCAAGCCATCAACAACGTGGTGAAACGCACCATGTTCCCTCTCCTGGGGGCAACAATTATCGCCATTCTGGCGTTTGCACCGATCGGGTTATCCAACGATTCCACCGGGGAATATTGTAAGTCGCTGTTCCAGGTGCTGTTGATCTCACTGATGCTGAGCTGGTTTACCGCGCTGACCCTGACCCCAGTGTTCACCAAATGGGCCTTTGAGAAGCAGAAAATCGTCGAGCCGAAAGAGGGTGAATCAACCAAGAGCCCTTACGACGGCTGGCTGTTCCGCGTCTATCGCAATCTGCTCAGCAAATTGCTCAGCCAGCGCACCGTTACCCTGTCGGTGCTGGCGGCGCTGATGGTCGCTTCGGTGATCGGCTTTGGCAGCGTGCGTCAAAGCTTCTTCCCGCCGTCCAACACGCCGATCTTCTTTGTCGATATCTGGCTGCCCTATGGCACCGACATCGCCTATACCGAGAAGATCGCCGCCCAGATCGAGCAGCACATCAAGGAGCTGCCGACCGTCAGCGATACCATGGTCACCGTGGGCCAGGGTGCCATGCGCTTTATGCTTACCTATAACGCACAGCGGCAGTACTCCAACTATGCGCAGGTGATGGTGCGGGCTAAACAGCTGAACCAGATCCCGGGCATGATCGGCCAGATCGAAACCTACGTGCGTGAAAATTACCCGCAGGTCAACGCACAAGCCAAACGCATCATGTTTGGCCCGTCCAATAACAGCTCAATTGAAGCACGCTTTATTGGGCCAGATCCGAACGTGTTGCGTACACTGGCTGCCAAAGCAGAGAAAGTGGCCAGCTCGGATCCGAACGCTGATGGCGTAATGCACGACTGGCAAGAGCGCACCAAAGTGATCCGCCCACAGTTCTCCGACTACCTTGGCCGTGAACTGGGTGTGGATAAACGCGAAATCGACAGCGCGTTGCGTATGAGCTTTGGCGGCGCCACGGTTGGGCTGTACCGCGATGGTACCCGGTTGATGCCGATTGTGCTGAGAACACCGGATGCTGAACGACTGAATGCTGAACGGCTGAACGACGTGATGATCTGGAGCCAGGCGCGGCAGGCGTTTATTCCTATCGATAACGTGGTCAGCAGTTTCAAAACCGAGTGGGAAGATCCGCTAGTGATGCGCCGGGATCGTAAACGGACCCTGACAGTGCAAGCCGATCCGAGCACCCAGAGTGGTGAAACCTCTGCCGAACTGCTGCAACGTATCAGACCGGGGATTGACGCTATCCCTCTGCCACGCGGCTATGAACTGCAGTGGGGCGGCGATTATGAAAGCACCAAAGAAGCACAGGCCGGGCTGTTCACCAGCCTGCCGGTCGCCTTTGTGATCATGTTCATTATCACCGTGCTGATGTTCAGCTCATTGAAAAATGCCGTGGCGATTTGGTTGACCATTCCGCTGGCGCTGATTGGGGTAACGCTAGGCTTCCTGCTCACCGGTATTCCATTTGGTTTTATGGCCTTGATCGGTTTACTGAGCTTGAGTGGTATGCTGATCCGTAACGGTATTGTGCTGGTGGAAGAGATCGGCCTGCAGCGCAAAGAGAAACCGATGCTGGAAGCGATTATTGATGCATCGACCTCGCGTTTACGCCCGATCCTGCTGACCGCTTTTACCACCGTGCTCGGTCTGGCCCCGCTGCTTAGCGACGCCTTCTTCCAAAGCATGGCGGTGGTTATCATGTTCGGTCTGGGCTTTGCCACCGTGCTGACGCTGCTGGTACTGCCGGTGATCTACAGTTGCATGAACTCCGACAAGCAAAAGGTCACGGCAGAAACCGAAGCCTGATCGTCCTTCCGGTTACCCAGCCCTCTTTAGCGATAAAGGGGGCTTTTTTATGTGAACCACTATCAATGATCATTCGCAGACTATGACTCTGTGACCGAGGCGACAACATGCAGCCAACACCCGGGCCTAAAGCCTGATGGGTATATTCCAATGCACCGCTTTGGTTTACTGTGTGCCTGGTTCAAGACAAAACAAGGAGAAGTGTAAAGTGTTTAAACAAACCATTCTGGGATGCTCGCTGCTATTAGTTTCCGCCGCTGCGCTGGCGGGTGGCTGCGATAACCCACGTAATGCTTACGACAGAACCTATTGTGCGTCACTGGAAATGGTTCAGTTGGATCAGGAACTGAATGTGGAATACAAGAAAGTGGTAGGGCTACTGAACCCACAGCAAAAGCAGATCTTGAAACAATCGCAAATCCAGTGGTTGCAAAACCGGGATAACGAATGTAGCGACGGCGCACGCCTGTTCCTGGATTGTTCAAACAAGACCATGCAAAGCCGGATTAATTTCCTGAAAAGCGTGGAGCGTGAGTGTAAGAGTACCGGTTGCGACAGTAATAAGTTGTCTCAGTTGCAGTAATTGAACCGTCCCACGATTTGCCCTGAAATGGCGAAGAGGCTCAGTCGGTACTTGGCTGTTCGGGGTATTAAGGGGAAAGGAGAGAGTTCCGCGTAATGCGAGCTGCCCGCAGGGGCAGCTCGCATTCTCACGCTGCGTCAGAAGCGGTATTTCACCCCCAGCATCGCCGCCTTGTCATCGTACCCTTTCTGCCCCAGCTGCTGCGTCAGGTTGCCCCATACGCTGACATTCTCACTCAGCTGACCTTCCGCCCCCACTTTCACCTCCACCAGATGGCGGTTACCGCTCTGCTGGACCCCCAGACCGTCTGCCGTCACCCCCGGCAGGCGGGTGTTGTGTATCCAGTTCAGGTCAAGATAAGTGGTCAGGATAGCCGACCGGTCTTTCCCCAGGTGCGTATCGTTCGACAGCTTGGCCCCCAGACGCGTCTGCAGGTTGTTGTTGCCATTCTGCTGCACCAGGGAACCGTTGTTCTCCAGGTCGCCCATCTTCGCCCCGTTCACCGTCAGTTGTGCCTGTGGTGTGACGAAGAGGTCATTCGCTTCACCCTGGTACAGGGAGACCGGATAGCCCCCCTCCAGCGAAGTGCTCACCCCACGCAGCCGATAGTTCCCGCTGTCGTAGGCACTGCTGCTCACCGACGCATTGAACCAGTCGTACTGCAGCCAGCCGTGCACATACGGGCTGTGGCGTTCACGGGCATTCGCATACCAGGTGCCGTACATCCCCACCGTGTACCCCGTCAGGCTGTTATCGGCCTTGTAACTGGTTTCATGCGAATCGCTGGTGCCGGTGGCACGGCCGTACCCCGCCATCACCCCCAGCCCGAAACGGTCCTGACCGGTAAACTGCGTCTCCAGCACGTCCCCCCCCAACTGCACCACGTAGCGGTTGCTGGTGTTGGACAGTTGCCCCGATGCATCCTCGAACGTGTTGCGCGAGCCCACCTGACGCAGCCACAGGCTGGAGTGCGGCGCCGCACCGCTCACGTCACCGCTGTCACGGTGCTCCCCGGTGTGCAAATCGTCCAGCCGGGTGTTGAACAGCGTCTTGGCCGCCGCCAGGTTGGCGATAAAGGCCCCCGCTTCCGGGTTATAGGTCACCACCTTGTCCTGATAGTTCGAACGCAGGTACCAGTTGCCGTCGGTCGGGGCCGTTGGGGTCCCCTGGTACAGGAAGTACTCCAGCACCCCGGCCTGGGCACGGCCATTCAGGGTAAAGGTCCCCGCCGACGTCCCCCCGACGTGAATGACCTGGATACCGTTGATGTTCTTCGCCCCGTCGCCGCCGATGTTGTTGACGGTGACCGTACTGGTGCCCGCCGTGTCCCCCGTCACCACCAGACGGTCGGTGGCGGCATCGTCCCCGGCCAGCACGGTGTTCAGCGTCACGTTACCGCCATCCCCCAGGTAGTTGCCGTTGATGACGAAATCGCTGTAACTGCCCCCGGTGGCGGCCCGCCCGACCACCAGGTTACCGGCGTTGCTCACGTTGCCGATAACCTGACCGTCACCGCCGAAGGTGCCGTTCGCCTGCACCGTCACGTTGCTGGTCAGCGTGGCACTCCCGACCGATGCCAACGCCGTCGGCAAGGCAAACGCCATCGGCACCGCCTGCTGGACGGGCGCGTTCACCGCAGGCGTCCCCACCAGCAAGGTCCCGGACTGCACCGTGGTCATGCCGGCACTCACCAGGCTGTTGTTAATCTGTACCGTCCCGCTGCCCTGTTTCACCAGGCTGCCACTGCCGCTGATGGGCGTGGTCAGGTCCCAGTACCCGGCGGTATTGAGCACCAGGCTCCCGGCGTTCAGGACCGACGCCGCGCCGAGGTTAGCCCCCTGCGTTGCCGTCAGGGTGGTGCCGCTCTGGGTAGTGAAGGTGCCGGCATAGGCGCTGTTGTCACCGCTCAGGATGACATTGGCCCCGTCACTCAGCAGGGTGGTGCCGCTGCCCTGCAGCGCGTTGACCAGGGCAGCCGTCGCCAGCCCGCCGGTGCGGCCGTCCAGTTGCAGCGTGCCGTCCACCAGGATATTCCCGGTGCCCAGCCCCTGCGCCTGCGTGACGTCCGCCGTTGCACCGCTGGCAATCGTCGTCGTGCCGCTAAAACCGGTGTTGTTGTGGTTGACGCTCAGCGTCCCGCCGTTCAGCACCAGGTCACCCGCCCCCGCCAGGGCGCCATCGGCCACCCCGCCGTTGCTGACCGTCAGCGCACCGCCGTTCAGGTTCAGCAGGCTGTCGGTGGCACTGTTCAACGCCCCCACGGTTTGCGTATGGCCGTTGAGGTCCACTGCCGCCCCGCTGTCCATCACCAGGTTCGCAGTCTGGCCCAGTGCGGTATCCGCCCCCAGTTGCAGGGTACCGGCATGCACCAGAGTGGCCCCGGTGTAGGTGTTGTCCGCCCCCGAAATCACCACTACCGTCCCCGGATCCGCTTCGGTGATGGCCAGGTCACCGCTGCCGGTGATGTGCGCAAACAGCTCGTTGCCCGGCGTGCCATTAAACCTGGCCGTGCCGACCAGCTCCAGCGCCTCGCTGCCCGCCGTCAGCAACTCCATGCTCTTCAGGCTGTAGTTCACGTACAGGCCGTCCCGCTGTTCGCCGGTGGTCAGGCCAAAACCGAAGGTCCCCATCGCCGCCACCACGCTGCTGTTCGGGTTGGTGATCCCTTCAAAATAGTCCTGAATAATCGGCGTGTTGCTGCCGTCCGTCAGGGTCAGTTCACGCCCGGTGCCGGTGGCGGCACCTTTCACCAGGTCAACCACAATCGCCCCGGTGTCCAGGGACAGCGTGCTGATGCCCTCCAGGCTCGGGGAGACGTTCGGTGGCAGGTTGACGCTCACCGTTCCGCCCCCGGTGGTGTCGATACGGGTGGCGGTCACGGTTCCGCCGGAGGTCAGCAACCCGCTGTTATCAATGATGTTATTGAACACCAGCGTGCCGCCGTTCATCGTCAGGGCGCCGATAGCCTGCACACCATCGCCGACCAGGGTGCGGCTGTCGGTCTCCAGGTTCAACACCGTGTTGCTGTTACTGGTGGTGTTGGTGTTCGACAGCTGGAACTGGGTGTTCTGCAGGTTGACCTGCCCGGTGAACCCGGTCCCCACGTTGCTGCCGAAGTTGAACAGGTTGTGGTGGGTGTTGATGTTCAGCACGCCCGCCCCGAGCAGGCGGTTGTCAAAGGTGAAGTCCCCGTTGTTGCTGATGTTTAGTGTGTCGCTGGCGCTGACCACATCCACCGTGGCCGCCGGGTTGAACCAGTCAATGCTGTCCAGGCTCAGCACCGACCCGCCATTGAGGCTGACCGTGCCGGTGAAGGCCGAGGCATTGGCCGTGTTCAGCAGCACGTGGCTGTTGGTGAGGACCCAGGCACCGGTGCCGCCGAGCAGGTTGCTCAGGGTGCCGGTCAACCCGGCAAACACCAGCTGGCTGCCGGTGTCGACCGTGACCGACCCGCTGCCCAGATTGGCGTTCTGGCTGACGCTCAGCGCACTGTTGCCGGTGAGGTCGAACTGCCCGCCAAAGCCCGCGTTATTGCCGGTCAGGGTGGTGTTGGCGGCGTTATTGAGCTGCACGGTGGACCCCACCACGCCACTCAGGGTGTTGGCCAGGGTACCGGCAAAACCGGTGAGCAGTAACTGGGCGGTGGCGTCGGTCAGGTTGACACGGGCCGCCGAGGTGCCAAGGTTATTGGCCGTCGTGACCGTCAGGGTGCCATCCGCATTGACGTTATGGTTACCGCTGAAGCTGTTGGCGCCGCTCAGGGTGACCGCCGCCTCGGTGTTGACGGTGCCGGCCCCGCTCAGCACGTTGGCCAGCGTATCGGCGGCGTCCAGGTTCAGCGTGCCGCCGACATCCACCGCACTGGTGCCCAGGGCATTGGCGGCGCTGGCGGTGACCGACGCCCCACTGGCGATATGGGTGGTGGCGGACAGGCCGCCGTTGGCGGCACTCAGGGCCAGGTCACCGCCGTTGACGTTCAGGGTACCGGCCCCGGTCAGGCCGCCCACGGTAGTAGAGGTGCCGCCCGCCGACAGGTTGAGGGTGCCGCCTGCCAGGTCAATCCCCCCGCTGTTGGTCAGCAGGCCGCTGGTCAATACCCCGGTGTTGAGGATGACGCTCCCCAGGTTGGTCAGGGCCCCCACGGCCTGGCTGAAGGCGTTGGCATTCAGGGTGGCGCCGCTGTTCACCGTCAGCTGCGAGGTGGCCCCGAAGGCGCTGTTGCTGCCCAGCAGTACGGTCCCGCCGGTCACCGTGGTGCTGCCGGTGTAGCTGTTCTGGCTATTGGTGACGGTCAGCGCCCCGTTGGTCGCATCCAGCACGATACCACCCGTGCCGGTCAGCTGTGCTGTCAGGGTCTTGTTGGCGCTCGGGCTGGCGTCGGTGGCCATCACCAGCGCATTGGGGCCGTCCTGCAACAGGTTGAGCGCACTCAGGCCGTAGTTCAGGAACAGGCCTGTCGCGTTCAGGTTGTTGGTGTTGGACAACAGGTAGCTGTAGGTGGCGTCTGCCACGTGCACCGTGTTTTGATTAATCCCCGACACCACGCCCTGGCCGGGGGTGACCGCCACGCCGTTAATCATCAGCGTCAGGGTATCGGCCCCGCTGGCGGTGTTGGCGTTGATGAGCGTCATCGCCGACGCCCCGCGGTTCTGGTCCAGTATCGACAGGTTCGGTGGCACCACCGGCAGGACATTGTCCCAGGCGCTGCCCACATTGACATTGACGGTGCCGCCGCTGGCGGTCAGGCTCTGGGTGTCAATCGTGCTCTCAGCCAGCGACAGCGGTGCGCCGCCGGTAAAGGTCAGCGTCCCGCCATTCAGGGCCAGGGCCCGCAGCGTCTCGGTGGCCGGTGTGCCGGGCACGCCGACGGTGGTCACACTGCCGCTGCCCAGCGTCAGCCCGGCCCCGACCAGCGCACCGGCATTGGTGCCCGCCAGCGAGAAGGTGGCATTATTCAACGTCACGTTGCCGGTAAAGGCGCTGCCTGCACCGGCCCCCAGGTTGAAGGCGGTGTTGGCGGTATCGACATTCACCTGACCGGCCCCGGTCAGGGTGTTGTTCAGGGTATAGCTGCCGGTGGTGGCGATATTCAGCGTGCTGCTGGCGTCATTGACGTTCAGCACGGTGCCGGCATTCAGGGCCGTTACGCCATCCAGCGTCAGCGAGGACGCGGTGTTGATGTCCAGCAGGCCGCCGAAGCCCACGACGTCCGTGCTGTTCCCCGCCAGAGTAATATTGCTGTTGCGCAGCACCCAGGTCCCGGCCCCGCTCAGGGCATTATTCAGGGCGGTCAGCGCCCCCCCGGCAAAGCTGTCAAACGCCAGTGTACTGCCACTGGCAATATTGACGCTGCCGCTGCCCAGGTTGGCTGGCTGCGACACCGTCAGGGTACTGTTGCCGGTGAGGTCGAACTGCCCGGCAAAGCCCGCGTTATTGCCGGTCAGGGTGGTGTTGGCGGCGTTATTGAGCTGCACGGTGGACCCCACCACGCCACTCAGGGTATTGGCCAGGGTGCCGGCAAAACCGGTGAGCAGCAACTGGGCGGTGGCGTCGGTCAGGTTGACACTGGCCGCCGAGGTGCCGAGGTTATTGGACGCCGTGACGGTCAGGGTCCCGCCCGCATTCACCCGATGGCTGCCGCTGAAGCTGTTGGTGCCACTCAAGGTGACCGCCGCGTCGGTATTGATTGTGCCGGCCCCGCTCAGCACGTTGGCCAGGGTATCGGCGGCGTCCAGGTTCAGCGTGCCGCCGACGTCCACCGCGCTGGTGCCCAGGGCATTGGCGGCACTGGCGGTGACCGACGCCCCGCTGGCGATATGGGTGGTGGCGGACAGGCCGCCGTTGGCGGCACTCAGGGCCAGGTCACCGCCGTTGACGTTCAGGGTACCGGCCCCGGTCAGGCCGCCCACGGCAGTGGAGGTGCCGCCCGCCGACAGGTTGAGGGTGCCGCCTGCCAGGTCAATCACCCCGCTGTTGGTCAGCAGGCCGCTGGTCAGCACGCCGGGGTCAAGACTCACGGTGCCGAGGTTGGTCAAGGCCCCCACACTCTGGCTGAAGTTATTGGTATTAAACGTGGCGCCGCTGTTCACCGTCAGCAGCGAGGTGGCCCCGAAGGCACTGTTGCTGCCCAGCAGCACCGTGCCGCCGGTCACCGTGGTGCTGCCAGTGTAACTGTTCAGGCTGTTGGTGACGGTCAGCGTATCGTGGGTGGCATCAAACACAATGCCACCCACCCCGGTCAGCTGTGCCGTCAGGGTCTTGTTGGCATCCGGACTGGCGTCGGTGGCAATCACCAGCGCATTGGGGGTGTCCAGCAACAGGTTGATGGCACTCAGGCCGTAGTCCAGGAACAGGCCCGTTGCCCCCACCCCGTTGGTGTTGGACAAGGCATAGTTGTAGGTGGCGTCCGCCACGTGAAAAGCGTTCTGGTTGATGGCCGAGACCACCCCTTGCGGGGTGACCGCCACGCCGTCAATCATCAGCGTCAGGGTATCGGCCCCGCTGGCGGTGTTGGCGTTGATGAGCGTCATCGCCGTCGCCCCGCGGTTCTGGTCCAGTATCGACAGGTTCGGTGGCACCACCGGCAGGGTGTTGTCCCACGCCCCGCCGCCCACCACGTTGACGGTGCCGCCATTGGCGGTCAGGCTCTGGGTGTCAATCGTGCTCTCGGCCAGCGACAGCGGCGCGCCGCCGGTAAAGGTCAGCGTCCCGCCATTCAGGGCCAGGGCCCGCAGCGTCTCGGTGGCCGGTGTGCCGGGCACGCCGACGGTGGTCACACTGCCACTGCCCAGCGTCAGCCCGGCCCCGACCAGCGCCCCGGCATTGGTGCCCGCCAGCGAGAAGGTGGCATTATTCAACGTCATATTGCCGGTAAAGGCGCTGCCTGCACCGGCCCCCAGGTTGAAGGCGGTGTTGGCGGTGTCGACATTCACCTGACCGGCCCCGGTCAGGGTGTTGTTCAGGGTATAGCTGCCGGTGGTGGCGAGGTTCAGCGTGCTGCTGGCGTCATTGACGTTCAGCACGGTGCCGGCATTCAACGCCGTTACGCCATCCAGCGTCAGCGAGGACGCGGTGTTGATGTCCAGCAGGCCGCCAAAGCCCACGACATCCGTGCTGTTCCCCGAGAGATTAATATTGCTGTTGCGCAGCACCCAGGTTCCGGCCCCGCTCAGGGCATTGCTCAGGGCGGTCAGGGCCCCCCCGGCATAGGTGTCAAACGCCAGCGTACTGCCGCTGGCAATCGTGACACTGCCACTGCCCAGGTTGGCCGGTTGCGACACCGTCAGGGTACTGTTGCCCAGCAGGTCAAACAGGCCGTCAAAGTCCGCGTTGGCCCCGGTCAGGTTAACAGAGGAGCCCGTATTGAGCTGCACGGTGGACCCCACCACGCCACTCAGGGTGTTGGCCAGGGTACCGGCAAAACCAGTGAGCAGTAACTGGGCGGTGGCGTCGGTCAGGTTGACACGGGCCACCGAGGTGCCAAGGTTGTTGGCGGCAGTGACCGTCAGGGCCCCACCCGCATTGACGTTATGGCTGCCGCTGAAGCTGTTGGCACCCGTCAGCCCAATGGCGGCATCGGTGTTGACGGTGCCTGCGCCGCTCAGCACGTTGGCCAGGGTATCGGTGGCGTCCAGGTTCAGCGTCCCGCCGACATCCACCGCACTGGTGCCCAGGGCGTTGGCGGCGCTGGCGGTGACCGAAGCCCCGCTGGCGATATGGGTGGTGGCGGACAGGCCGCCGTTGGCGGCACTCAGGGCCAGGTCACCGCCGTTGACGTTAAGGGTACCGGCCCGGTCAGGCCGCCCACGGTAGTAGAGGTGCCGCCCGCCGACAGGTTGAGGGTGCCGCCTGCCAGGTCAATCCCCCCGCTGTTGGTCAGCAGGCCGCTGGTCAATTCCCCGGTGTTGAGGATGACGCTCCCCAGGTTGGTCAGGGCCCCCACGGCCTGGCTGAAGGCGTTGGCATTCAGGGTGGCGCCGCTGTTCACCGTCAGCTGCGAGGTGGCCCCGAAGGCGCT
>NZ_JQEI01000023.1 GCF_000743355.1 Serratia sp. Ag1 | reverse complement strand
CACAAAAACTTTATGCATATTCTTTTCCCGGCAAAATGAGAATGACAAAACGAGTTCTCATCTGAAAAGCCAAATGAATCAGTCAGAAACTGTACAACTCCTTATTTAATGGAATCAGCTTAATTCACTCTTACGGAATTAGAAGTTCACATTGATGGGCGCACTTTTATATCAGAAAAGTCTTATATAATAACCAGTTAAACATTCATCACTTTAAATATAGCTCATCGACTCAAGCTAACAGTGTATAGCTTAATCCTCACCATACTTCAAGTTGCTTGGCTGTTGGCTTCCCTCGCCCAGGCAACTTGAAGTATGCCGGGTATATTTATTTTCCTGAAAGTTCTACAGCAGCGCAACAATAAAACTGTAAGACAAATTGGCGAGGTTAACAAAATCAGCAAACGAGCAGTCATGGCAGTCTATAAAAAAAATCCCGCACAAGGCGGGATAAACGTCAATGGGGATTTTTATACACTACAAAAAAGAAATAACACAACATCATCGGGTAAGCTCTAAACTACCAGCAAAAATGTATAGAACTGTCATGTAAAAGTAAGCGTAACCTGATAGATGTAACTTCTGATTGGGCAATCCACGCCTCGACGGAAAAAAACCGTCCCCCGCTGAATCCAGAGCAAAATATTCAGGAAATGCCTTGAAAAATGCGCGGATAACTTCAATATGTAGCGGGTTGTCTGCCATTTCGGTAGGTCTAGCAAAGGAAAACGAATATGTTAGAGAATTATTTTGGCTCCGGGCTCGCACCAACAGAAGAGCAAAAGCGCAGATTGCTGGCCGTACAGGCGGCACTGGAACTCTTGAAGGCAACGCTGTCTGACACCAATGATGGCAACGGTGTTGAGTACCAATTAAAAACGGCAGAGAAATATATTGGCTCTCTGGCTGATGCCATTCAGGCTGCCGTAGAAAAAAAGTAACGCCTTCCCACGGCTGAACCCCTCCCCTGCACCAGGTTGATCAACGATGTTGTGCGGGGGCACCTCTGCCCCTCCGATCTCAAGCCCCCCCCGCCGAGTGACAAAAGCTTAGCTGCCTGATCGCACAATGCAGCCAATCGGCAAGGAATGAGAGATGACACACATTTCTGGCAAGGGAATTTTTGATTCCCCTTTTTTCCTTGTTGGGTTTTGTTACTAATGGGTAAAGGATTAGCCAAGAGGGAAAGGGGACATGAACAGAGCTGATTTCTCTCAACGCATTGCCAACCTCGGCAACCTTACCGAGACCGACAGACGCATCATCGACTACTTTGACAAGCATTTTGAGTCAATCCCCTACAGTAAAGTCATTGATATCTGTAATGAAGTCCAGATTGCCAAGTCAACGCTGGGCCGCTTTATGATGAAAATCGGCTTCAACGGCTTCCGCGATTTTAAGGGAGCCACCATTGAACCCGAGCAGCGCAGAAACATTTCACCGATAGAGCGTTTTAATAAAAAGAACAACATAAATAATGGCATCGACTATATAGAGAAGCATTGTGGCGAGATCACCAATAACATTAATAATACGCTAAAAAATATTAACAGAAAGGATCTGGAGAAAACTATTTCGCTCATTTGCGATCCAGAAAAGCGGTTATATGTGATTGGTAGCGCTACGGCTCACGCGTTGGCAGAGTATTTCTATCTGCTGGGTCGCTATATCAAGAAAGATATTGTGCTACTTGATGCCAATATAGCCAACCTGCCCCATAAATTAATCGACTCACGTAAAGGTGACGTGTTACTTGCTATCTCTTATTACCGTTTCTCCAGCGTCACCACGCGGCTGATCAAATGGTTTTATCAAAACCGTGGCGACACCATTGTCATCACTGATAACGCCGTCAATCCCTTCAGCCACTTTGCCACCGCGCTGCTGCTGATGGAGAGCCAGCACAGCGGGTTGTTCAGCAGCCGTAGCGCCGGGTTCGTGCTGATTGAAGCGCTGGTTAATTACATGGGGGAAGTCACCGATAACCAACTGGGTGATAACTTCCACGTTATGGAATCTTTATTTGAAGCTTTTAATGTATTTAATAAGCAGTAGTTAATTAACCTTTAGCTAAAAATATAAATCACGGATTTATTTTCGGGTGAGCTTTACCTGAAAACTCATTCGCTCAAGGGTTTTATTTACCTCTAAAGCACCACTAAGAGGATTTAGAACATAGCATTTAATTAACGAGATTTTATTATGAATAGTGAAAACCGAGAAATTCCTGTTTGTCCTGAGCAACAAATAATGACCACTTCACAAGGAGATTTATCTTTCCGCGCCACGGGTGAAGGTGAAACCATTCTCTTCCTGCACGGTATTCTCGGCAGCTCCAAAGCCTGGCCATTCCAATTTGCCGCACTGTCGCCCACTTATCGCGTCGCCGCCTGGGATGCACCGGGTTATGCCGATTCCGCCTTGGTCGCCGACGATATTGCTGCCTATGAACAGATGCTGCATGAGCTGATTTTACACTTGGGTGCAGAACAAGTTTCCCTGGTCGGGCATTCGATGGGGGGAACCATTGCCAGCCGCTACGCAGCCCGCCACCCCAGCAAAGTAAAAAGCCTGGTTTTGTCCTGTACTCATCCAGGCTATGGCGCACCCGCTAGCGCCCCTACCTCAGAAAAACTGGCGATCCGCTTGAAAGAGCTGGCAGAAATTGGCCGCGAAGCCTATGGCAAAAATCGTGCACGTGATTTGCTCCCCTTCCCCGATGTCCCTGCTGCGGTGTTGGACTATGCGGCGGGCATTGCGGCTGAAACCAATCTTGAAGGCCTAAAGCGGGCCACACGCATGCTGCAACTGGCGGATAACCGCCCTCTGCTGCCGCAAATAACCGCACCTACGCTTATTTTGACCGGCGAAAAAGATGCCGTTGTGCAGCCGAAACTGAGAGCCGAACTGTTAGCGCTGGTGCCTTACACCCAGCACATTGACATGCCTGGCCTGGGCCATGCGCCTTATTTCCAGGCGCCAGAATACTACAACGCGTTGCTGCGTGAATTTATTGCCAATCACTGAAGGGGCTCATGATGACTGGATTTATCATCGGCATGATCATTACCGCATTTGCCGCCTGGTTTATTATCAAAAACTATCAGCCACAAGCCGTGTTGCTGCTGGCTGGGTTAAGTTTATTACTCATTACGGCAGTCTTTTTCCCAGAGCAATCCATACTGTACGGCAAAGCAAAATCCATCGGCTGGGTCGGTGGGGACATTTTCGCGTTTGTGAAGGAATCCTTAACCACCCAGATCGCCGGTATCGGCTTAATTATTATGGCGGCAGGCGGCTTTGCCGATTATATGGATCACATCAAAGCTTCTAACTCGATGGTGAATCTGTGCATTAAACCGCTGCAAATGATCAAAGCCCCCTATCTGATTCTGGCGATCGGCTACATCCTTTCACAGTTACTACACGTAGCGATCTCCAGTGCAGCAGGTTTGGCTATGCTGCTATTGGTGACCTTCTTCCCGGTGCTGGTGCGTTTAGGCGTCAGCAAAGCCGCAGCGGCCTCAATGATCGGTATGTCGGCCTTTATGGATCTTGGTCCGGCGGTAGGCACCGCTAACCTGGCAGCGAAACACGCCGGTATGGAAACCGCAGTCTATTTTGCCCACTACCAGTTGCCGGTAGCAACCGGGGTGATGTTGGTCGTTGCCGTGCTCATCTTCTTCACCGCACGCTATTTTGATGCCAAAGACGGGCACGTGGTTGCCCAGCAACATCACCAGCCATCAACCCACGAAAGTACAGAAAAGGTGCCAGCCTTCTACGCTTTCCTGCCTATTTTCCCGGTGATTCTGGTGATTGTGTTCAGCCCACTGGTTATCAACAGCATCAAGATTGACGTGGTTACCGCGATGATTATTGGCACAATGCTGGCGTTTTTCTGCGAACTGCTGGTTAGACGGGATTTCAAAGCGGCCTGTAAAGGCCTTCAGGTGTTCTTCAAGGGAATGGGTTCAATGTTTACCAGCATCGTTTCCCTGCTGGTCTGTGCCGACGTTTTTGCGCAAGGGCTGCAAATCATTGGTGCCGTCGACTTTATCATCCAGACCGTTCAGGCTGCCGGTTTTGGTTTTGGCAATATGACCGTCGTCATGGCCCTGTTGGTCTGCGTAACCGCAGCCCTGACAGGCTCTGGCGTCGCCGCTTTCTTCTCGTTTTCTGGCTTGGCCCCCGGTATTGCCGCCAAATTTGGCGAAAGCGCCGTGAGCATGATCCTGCCAATGCAGCTGATGGCGGGGATGGGAAGATCGATTTCCCCAGTCGCCGGGGTGATTATTGCCGTCAGTAAAGCCGGTGAATGCTCGCCGTTTATGATCGTGCGCCGCACGCTGATCCCTGCAGCTGGCGGGATGATCGCTATGCTGGTGCTAAACGGGATCCTGAATTAATACCGCCCTGACTCAATGCTTGCCATATAAAAGGCTGACGCTGGAAACGCTCCGGCCTTTGTTTATGGCAATATCATTACTGCACTCTTTACGGATTTCTGCGATTAAAAGCCGCGCTAACGGTGATAACAAGGTCTGTTGGCGGTAGATCAAACTGTAGTGGCCATCGGGCAACTTTTCTTTTAGTGGGATAAAGCAAAAGAGATCTTTCATGGAGTCAGTATGCTCAATCAGCTTAGGGCTGATCGACAGATAGTCGGATTCTAAAATCAGGTGTTCAGCGACGGCAACCGAATCTCCCTTCAATATTGAGTGTGTAGATTCAACTCCCGCAGGGAAAAAAAGCGCCTCCATCTCATTGTAATATCCGGCATCGGCAACGGGGAGATACCATCTGGCTTTGCGAAGCTCCGCCACGGAGGTGGCCTGTGCCAAAGGGTGGCCTTTTCTGGCAATAACGCCGAATGAACAGGAAAAAAGAGGTTCTTCGATAAACTCCCCTAACGATATTGCACTAGAGATTATGCCAATAAAAAAATCCATCTTCCCTTCACGGAGGGCTGGCAGTATCTCAGATTGCTGGCCTTCATAAAGTGATATATCTGCATTCGGGTAAGCTTGCAGAACACCAGTAACGGCATTGGAGATAAATTTGAATACTTTGAGATGGGAACAGCCAAATGCAACATGCCCTTGATGCAACTCTCCCACCTGCTTCACTTCGTTGACTGCAAGCTCCAACTCGCGCAGCACTAATTTAACACGCAATTCGAAGCACCTTCCCAAATCGGTCAGCACCATCCCCCGGGGGCCCCTGATCATCAGTTCTGACCCCAGTATTGCCTCCAACTCACGCAGAGAACGGGACATATTCGGTTGAGTCATGTTTAACGCTTTTGCTGCCGCATGGACGCCGCCATGCTCAATGATGGCTTCAAAAATTTTCAGATGGCTTACTGTAGGTAGACGCGACACGGGCACCTCTATTATTAACAAATTTAAACAAGCTCGCCAAAGCGCCTTCAACTCTTCGCATGCAGCCTTAATGGCTCAAGGAAACCTAGAGAGAAACCAGCAAATATATTAAACATCAAACACATGGAGTTTTTTAAACAGAATTCTTTAACCACCTTATTTCAATTAAAATATAGCAAAGTGATACACTTATTAGTAAAAATTTATTTGTATTTTTTCACACACTCAATCTATTGAAGAATATTTTCTCCTCGCCCCTAAAAAATCAACTATTTGTTTTGTTTGGAAATAATAAATTATTGGCATCAAAAAAGACCTGACATTTCCACAGCATAATACGGACTCTTAACGTCAGGTTATTACACTCACGCTATTCGCTTTAGCTCGAATCTTTTAAAGTGCGAATAACAGTGTTAATACCAATTCTCGGCGTCCTTGCCGTATCGCGAACACCATCGATAAAACTTACCGCGCTTTATCGATGGTACAATTCCACTGCTGGTGCACCACGCTCTGATTAGCCACGATCTGTAACGATAATGCCGCATCCTGCATATGTGTGATGCTGTACTCGAGCACCACATCATCCAGGTTACTGGCAATGCGCTCGATTCTGAACAGTGCGCACCCCTGCTCGATTTTCAGCAGATTGGCTAATTTGGCATCACAGATCACCGGGGAATAACGCTCCTCGGCCTTGGTCGGCGAATAACCGAAGGTTTCCCGCAGTTGCTCATACAGTGGGCTGCTATTGTCAACATGGCTCAGATCGTTATAAACCCGGCCATTCAAGTAGGTGACCGCATGGCCAACCACCTTCTCCCCTTGCATAAACAGACGTTCAAGGCGCATCAGTTGGCTGCCCAAATCCAACCCCATCCGCTCGGCCACCTCTTGGTTGGCCATGGTCGAGAGCAGGGAAAGGATCTCGGCTTCAACCGGCGTTGCAGAATTGAAAGCCACCAAGGCCTCCGGCAGATCGGTATAGTGCTTATGCAACGCATCACGATTGATAAAGGTGCCTTTACCCTGCTCGCGGTACAGCATGCCGCTGCTGGCGAGTGAATCAATCGCTTGTTTGATGGTACCGCGCGCGACTTTAAACTCCTCGGCGAGCAGCAGCTCACCGGGAAGTTTATCTTCATAAGTAAAGGTGATAATTCGTTGTAGGATAATGCCTTTTATCCTGAGATACAGTGGGAGTCCGTCAGACTCAAACATACTCATGCTCCACTCAGAGGTAGTGTATTTGGCTCCTGTAAGCGTCAAGTATATCCTGATTTATCTGCTGATTACCGTCTATGTTTGCACTCGCCAAAATCGGCGGCGTGCGCTGTTGCTGCTGCATCAGTTCGCAAATGCGCAACACCAGACTGTTGGCGATAGTCGCCCCCATAATGGTCGATAACGGCGCGGCTTTTTGCGCCAGCCCCGGCAGGCTGACGGCGGCATCGCCATAGTCGCATTGGTTATCGATAGTAATATCTGCAATATCCCCCAACAGCTTGCCGCTGGAATGGCGCGAACTGACGCGTGCGGCGGTAGCGAGGCTGGTGATGGCAACCACCTTGGCCCCTGTGGCGCGTGCGGCCAGAGCCACATCAATGGTAATGGCATTACGACCAGAAACCGAATGGACCAACAGCGTATCCCCCGCTTGCAACGGTGATTGCTCCACCAGCACTCTACCCAGATGTTCTACATTCTCTACCGCACTGGTCAGCGTCAATGGCCGCACGTTGAGCATCAAGGCAGGTGTAAACAACGGGTTGACGATCGCCAACCCACCGGCCCGGTAGCTCATCTCCTCTGCCAGAATACCGGCATGGCTGGCACCAAACACAAACAGGTTACGGCCAGCCAGCGCCGTTTCTGCCATCACTTCTGCCGCTCGATGAATCGTCTCCGGTTGCTGTTCCAATTGCGCTAACTTCTGCCGGATCTGATCGTAGTATTGGCTCAATGCCTTGCTCATCACTTTCCCTCACCTATTCAGAATGTCAGCAACTTGGTCAACGCACTAATCAGCGGTGCCAGCATAAACATATCGCTGTCACCGGCCCACAGCGCGGTATCAGGAATAGTGTTACTGATGAAATAACTGACACAGAAATATTGCCCCCAGGCCACCACGGTGGACGTGATAAACCCAGCCAGCAACGCCCCTTTATAGCCGCCGGTAATATTGCCAAATACCCCCGCCGTGCCAGCATGAAAGAAAATAACAATCATGCTGGGAATGAAAACATAACCGGTATAACGGCCAATCAGGGTGAGCCACAGCAGTGAACCGATAAACGCCCCGACGAAGCCCAGCACCACCGCATTCGGGGCAAAGTTGAACAGGATCGGGCAGTCGAGCGCGGGTTTGGCACCGGGCACCAACCGCGAGCCAATGCCGTTAAAAGCAGGCACCATCTCACCAATAAACATCCGCACACCCAGCAGCACCACCGCAATACCGCCGGTAAACATCAACGACTGCTTTAACGCATAAATATAGAAACTCAAGTCACCAGACTGCGCCAGAATTTCCGCCGCCTTGGGCGTGCCTTTGATCTGCAGAATAAAGGTGCCGATAAAGAACAGCAGCGACATGGTCAACGCGGTCACCACGTTGGAATCGCGCAGAAAACCGAGTTTTTTCGGCACCTTGATATCTTCTGAACTGATTTTATTCGCCGAGAAAAGCTGGCCGAACAGCGCGCCCAGCAACGCAACGGAAGCCGAGGTATGCCCTAAAGCCACATTGTCGTTACCGGTAATTTTGCGTACCCAAGGCTGCACCAGCGCCGGTTGCAACGTCCAATACAGCCCCATGATCACCGTCAGCATCAGCGTCAGTTGCAGGCCGGAAATCGCCGGATTGCTGTTAACCAGCACACCGGCAAAAATCATGGTGGTCCAGAACATCATATGGCCGGTCAGGTAGATAAATTTAAACCGCGTCAGGCGCGCCAGCAGCAGGTTGAGCGCGAATCCCCCAGCGATGGCGACAGTCACGCTGCTGCCATAACGCTCGGTAAAATGCACCTGCCCGATGATATTGGTCAAATTCATCGAACTCAGGCCGAACACTTCTGTCCAGATAGGCTGAAAGATCAGCAGCGCCGAGACGATAATGCCCGCCCCCGCGCCGATAATCAGGAACCCCAGAATGCCTTTCAACGTGCCAGAGACAATATCCGCCAGCGGTTTGCCCTGTAATACCAGCCCCAGCAGCACAATCAGGCCGATTAAAATAGACGCCTCGCCAAAAATATTGACCGTAATCCAGCGCAATACCCCCAGAAATTCACTCATGGCTATGCTCCCTGTTGCAGAATACCGGCCTGTTCCAATGCCTGGGCAATCTCTTTGCTATCGATATAGTTATTAACAACTACTACCGGGCAAGGCATATGTTGCAGATTGTCCACCAGCTCGGCATTGGTGATCACCACATCGGCACTGGCCGATGCCGCCGAAGAGACATCCATATGCTCAACAGAAGCCTGAATGCCGTGCTGCTTTAACACTGATTCCACGTTCATTTTAAGAATCAGGCTCGATCCCATCCCCAAACCACACACCGTCAGAATTTTCATTACTCATCACTCCGTGTTAAGCCATCAACCGATAAAGCTGCTCGGGATCGCGGGAATTCATTAGCGTCTGCAAGTGACCTTCGTCTGCCAGCAGGGTAACAAGGTGTTGAATCAGTTGGATATGCTGCTCGCTGCTGGTGGCAGACAGCCCAAGCACCACCTGCACCGGATCGTTTTCAGCATGGCCAAATACTACCGGTTCGCGCAGCCGTATCAGGCTGAACTGCGCCTTGATGGCACCTTGTTCCGGGCGGGCATGTGGCATCGCCAAACCTGGGGCAATCACAAAGTAGGGGCCGAACTCGCGGTAACTGGCGACCATCGCCTGCACATATTCTGGCTGGCAGGCCCCCGCCTGGCACAATGCGTTCCCCGCCGCTTGAATGGCTTCTTCCGCATTACTGGCCGGATAATCAATACTGATGGCTTGTTGCACGATCATGGCTGCCTCCCTCTGCCAAATGATGGCGGATGGAAGCCAGCGTGGCCTCCAGCGCCTGCTGCACCAATACCTGCCCTTTCTCCTCGCTGGCACAACTCGGATCCCCCAGCACCGCATAGTCAGAAAACTCCGTCCAGCGCACGGGTCGGTAGCGAAAGTTTTCCGGGAATCGCGGGTAGTGCGCTCGCGCCAGCGCCATATCAACCTGTTCCGGTGCCAGCGCCAGCATCAGGGATGTTTCAATCTCATCCGCATGCATATAGCCAGGGTAAGCAACCGCAGAGGTGCGTAATTGGCTAGCGCAGGCGTCCATCCCGGCCCAGCTATAGCTGAGCAGCGTAATGCCCTGTTCTTTCAGCATTCTTGCGGCGGCTTTGATGGCGTCAAAATTGCCGTAATGCGCATTGATCACCGCTGTAGTAGCAATGCCATAGCTGGCCATATTGCCTGCCAGCGCCACCAGCAGTTGTACCAACAGCTCATTGCCAATATCGATCGCCCCGGCATGCCCGCGCAGTGACCACACCTGGCTGTAAGGCACTACCGGCAGGCTGATCGCCGCCTCCCCCAATTGCTGATCCAGCAAGGCACAGAAGCGTTCGGCTAACAGATTGTCGGTCTCCAACGGCAGGTGATCGCCATGCGGCTCCACCGCTCCCAACGGCAGCAGAGCGATCTGCGCCTTTGCCAGCGCCTGTTTGGCCTGTTGCTCATTAAACTCATGCAGCTTCATGATGCCCCCTTAGCCGAAAGCAAAATAACGGGCAGGGTTTTCGACCAGGAAATCATGCAACAAAGCTTCGCCATCCAGCCCCTCTTCCTGAGCTTCGGCAATAAATCTTGGTCGCCAATCGGCCAGGATAAATTTCAGCCCCAAACCGCCTTTGCCGTAGTGAGCACTCATGGATTTACGGGCAAAATCGCCGCCGATTAAAATCTGTTTCTGATAGCCGCGTTTACACAGTGCCAATATGGCCTGCGTGCGGATATGTTCTGGGTAGTATTTGATACGGCTCATGCCGTCAAAAGAGAGGAATGCACCAGTGTTGGCAATCTGGCGGTGCAGCCACGGATCGGGGTTACGATCCATATGAGCAAAACACAGGCGGGACAAATCCAGCCCCAAAGCCTGAAAGATCTGTGCCTGCTCCAGCCCCATGGTGCCCATTTCCGTATGGCTGTGCATCGGAGCCCCCGTCAGTTGCTGGGCCCTGACGATCACCTCCATGGTTTTGCGCTCTAATGAGGAAATGGTGTTGTAACCCGTGCCGCACTTCACCATGCCCGCGCGATAATCGCTCCCTTCAATGCCGGTAGTGACTTCATGGCAAACATGCTCCACCAAGGCATCGATCGACGAGCGTTCAATCCAGTCGGCAAAGGTCTGTGTTGAACCGGGCCGGAGACTGCTCCAGAGGAATCCTTTGTTGAAACCGGTGGTGGCAATCACGTGCACCTGCTGGCGCTTGGCCATTTCAGCGACCGTCACCACCTGGCGACCGTAGTCAGGGGCGGTGGCATCGTAAATGGCCCGCCCACCCGCCTGATAGAAATCCGCCAGTTCCCGCTCGGAAGCCGCGGGATCGTCCAGCAGCAGATCGTCATCCTGACGCTCTACCCAATAAGGCGGAATGCAATAGATATGGTCGTGGCTGTAGGTCACACCGAGTTGGTTGGCAGCAATATCACCGTTTAACGTGCGAATAAATCCCATAAGAACCGTTCCCTGGATCGGAAAAGAAGGTGTTCTCAACATAGGGTAAGATCACTTGATCGGTCAAGTGATCAAGTTCGCAAATTAACCAACTCACTATTCCAAAGATAATCAGCGAGAGCGTAAATCCAAGGCCACATCGACGATCATATCTTCCTGGCCGCCCACCATCCGGCGTTTACCCAGTTCCACCAGAATATCCACCGCGTTGATGCCGTATTTTGCCGCTGCCACTTCGCAGTGGCGCAGGAAGCTGGAATAGACTCCGGCGTAACCGAGCGCCAACGTTTCGCGATCGACACGTACGGGTCGATCCTGCAACGGGCGCACCAGATCGTCGGCGGCGTCCATCAAGGCATACAGATCGGTGCCATGGTTCCAGCCAAGCTTATCCGCCGCCGCGATAAACACCTCCAGCGGCGCATTGCCCGCCCCGGCCCCCATGCCCGCCAGGCTGGCATCCACGCGATCGCAGCCTTCTTCCACCGCCACAAGCGAGTTTGCCACGCCAAGGCTGAGGTTATGGTGCGCATGTATCCCGGTCAGGGTTTCCGGTTTCAGTACCGCTTTCAGCGCGCGGAAACGGGCACGAATATCGTTCATATTCATCGCACCACCGGAATCCACCACATAGATACAGGTCGCGCCGTAGCTTTCCATCAGTTTGGCCTGGCTGGCCAGGTTTTCCGGCGTAGTCATATGGCTCATCATCAGGAAGCCCACGGTGTCCATCCCCAGTTCACGGGCATAGGCAATGTGCTGTTTTGACACATCCGCCTCGGTGCAATGGGTCGCCACACGCACCACCCGCGCGCCTGCCTGGTAGGCATCTTTCAGATCGTGAATGGTGCCGATCCCCGGCAGCAATAAAGTGGCGATTTTCGCATGCTGGGTAACGTCTGCCGCCGCCGCAATCCACTCCAGATCGGTGTGCGCACCAAAACCGTAGTTGAAGCTGGAACCTTGCAGGCCATCACCATGTGCCACTTCGATTGAATCCACCTTGGCCGCGTCCAGTACGCGCGCAATATCCTGCACGTTTTGCAGCGTGTACTGGTGACGAATCGCGTGCATCCCGTCGCGTAATGTCACGTCCGAAATAGTGATTTTTTTCCCGTTCATACCCGTACTCCCATCGCCTGAGCCATACGCTCGGCGGTCGCCAGCGCAGCAGAAGTCATGATATCGAGGTTGCCAGCATAGGCAGGCAGATAGTGCGCCGCCCCTTCAACTTCGACAAATACCGAGGTTTTCAGGCCAGAAAAACGGCCAATACCTGGCAGATTGAGCGGTGCTTCCGGCGGGATCACATCAAACTGCACTTTCTGTTTCAGGCGATAGCCCGGCACATAAGCCTGTACGGCGGCAGCCATTTCATTGATCGACGCCTCGACTTTGGCCTGATCCACCGCTTCGCTAAGCACATAAACGGTATCGCGCATCATCAGCGGCGGTTCTGCCGGGTTCAGCACGATGATGGCTTTGCCGCGCTCTGCTCCGCCCACCGCTTCAATCGCTTTGCTGGTGGTTTCGGTAAATTCATCGATATTGGCACGGGTGCCTGGCCCGGCAGATTTACTGGCAATTGAGGCGATGATTTCGGCGTAGTGAACCTTGGCCACCCTTGCCACCGCCGCCACCATGGGAATCGTGGCCTGCCCGCCGCAGGTCACCATGTTGACATTGCCCTGGCTGAGATTCTGTTCCAGATTCACCACCGGCACGCAATAAGGGCCAATCGCCGCAGGCGTGAGATCGATCAGCCGAATCCCCGGTTTGGCGGCCCGCAGCACCGCGTCATTCTTCACGTGCGCTCCGGCGCTGGTGGCATCAAACACAAAGTCGATCCCGGCAAACTCCGGCATGGCGATCAGCCCCTGTACGCCAGCATGGCAGGTCGGTACGCCCAAGCGGCGTGCGCGCGCCAAACCATCCGATTCCGGATCGATCCCCACCAGCACCCCCATCTCCAGGTGTTTGGCATTACGCATTATTTTGATCATCAGGTCAGTGCCGATATTGCCGGAACCGATGATCGCCACTTTTCTCTTACTCATGACGCGTTATCCTCATAAAAATAGGTCGCTACCGTACCGATACCGTCGATTTCTGCCTTAAAACTGTCGCCGGAGTTCACTGCCACCATCGGCCCCAGCGCTCCGGTCAGTACTACATCACCCGCCCGCAGCGGCGTACCCAAACTGGCCATCTTGCGAGCCAGCCAGACTGCGGCGTTTATCGGGTGCCCCAGGCATTCGCTACCGCGCCCGCGCGAAACCTCTTCACTATTGCGCGTCATGCTCATGACACAATTTTGCAAATCCAGCCCAGCCAAGCGGCGTGCTGGCCCCCCCAGCACATACACGCCACAGGAGGCGTTATCTGCCACGGTATCAACAAACTTGATCGACCAGTCTTTGATGCGGCTCCCCACCACTTCCAGCGCGGGCATCACCCATTCCACCGCGCTGCACAGCTCGTCGAAAGTGGTGTCGGCATGCGGCAGATCGCGGTTCAGCACCAAGGCGATCTCTGCCTCAATGCGCGGTTGCATCACGCGTGAAAACGCAATGCCCTGGTTATCGCCGTAGCACATGTCGGCAAACAGCGTGCCAAAATCGGGCTGATCTACCCCCAATTGCTGCTGCACCTTAGGATGGGTGAGGCCCACTTTGCGCCCCACCACGCGGCGGCCAGCGGCCTGCCAATGCTGCACATTCAGTTGCTGGATGGCATAAGCAGCTTCACCATTGCCAACCCCAAGGCGATCGCGTAACGGTTCTATTGCCTTGCCGCTGGTTTCTGACTGGCGTAACGCCTCGGCCAGTTGCTCCAGACTGTAATCACTCATAACTCGCCCCCTGATTAATGGCTGAGGAAATCCAGCACCATACGGTTAAAGGTCTCCGCATGTTCCCACTGCGCCCAGTGCCCGCAGTTGCTGAACACGTGCAACTGCGATCCGGCAATGCCAGCCAGCAAACGCAGGCCGGTATCCATTGGCACAAAGCGATCGTTACGTCCCCAGACAATCAGCGTTTTGGCCTTGATTTCGCCTAAGCGCGGGCTGAAATCCGGGAACTGTTTCGGATTGATTTCCAGGCTTTTGATGAAGTTTTCCAGGTGAGTGCGGTTCGCCAGAATATTATCGAGGCGCGTTTTAAACAGCGCTTCGGTCAGGTCGCTAGGATCGTAAACAAAGATGTTCATCATTTTGCGCAAGTTGTCGATGTTCGGTTCGCGATACAGACCTTGCAGCAGTTTGATCCCCTCCGTCGGCATCGGCACAAACGGGCTGGCCCCGCCGGTACCGCCGCCCATCAACACCAGTTTGCCGACGCGCTCCGGCCAGCTCAGGGTAAAAGCTACGGCGCTGTGGCCGCCCATCGAGTTCCCCAGCAGGTGCACCTGTGGCAGATCCAGCTTGTCCACCAGCCCTTTCAGAATGCGGGCGTTGAGATCCGAACGCGAACCGGTACTGACGATCGAGTCGCTTTTGCTCCAACCGGGGCAGTCCAATAAGATCACGCGGTAGCCCGCCGCCGTCAGCGGTTCAATATTGCGGCTGAAATTGGCCCAACCGCTGGCCCCAGGGCCAGAGCCGTGCAACATCACCACGGTTTCCGCGCCGCTGCCGCAGTCGTTGTAATGGATACGCAGATCGGCATCCCCTTCGCGGATTTGCACAAAGTGGCTGGTATTTTCTTCAGTAAATAATGTCATGATCTCTTCCTGTCATTTTGGTGATTTCAGCCGCGTGGAGCAGCGCTGAGGGAGCCAAATCCGGCGATCCATTCGGGGATGGCACGGTAATAACGGCCTTCGGCCTGATAAGGGCCAAATGCCGAGAGTGCCGCAAAAGCTGCCATCCAGGCTTTAACCTCATGGGTCGAACGGCCCGCAATATCCGACAGTTCCTGATTACCGAGCGCGTCCAGTTCCGCCAGCTTGCCGCTAGAAAGAATGTCCATAAACTGGTTATCCCAGACCGGGTTGAGCGGATGCAGCGAGTTCTCATCCTGTACAAAGGCACGAGCGGCTGAAATCACGCGCTGTTGGCGCAGTTGGCGCTCATCTGGCGGCAATTGGCGGCCACTGCCCAACAGGCGATCGCGCATATGCGCATCGGCCCCGGCCAGTTGCGGCACCGGGGGCTGGTGCGATAAGCCGCCGGAGCCCAACATCAGCACGCGTTTATTCAGCCCACGGGCAAAGCGCCCGATAGCTTCCCCCAACAGACGCGTGCGCTGGAAGTTCGGTAACGGCGGGGCCACACCGTTGATAAATACCGGCAGCACCGGGTAATTCGCCAGGCCGCCGAGCAAATACTCCAGCGGTTGGGCAAAACCGTGATCCACCTGCATACAGTAAGACACCGCCACATCGACCCCTGCCTCCAGCACCGCCTGAGCACAGGCTTCAGCCAGCCCGGCAGGTACCGGGATCGCGCCCGCCGCGCTGCCGAAATCCCCAATCGCCGTGGCGGCCATGCCAATACAGAACGGCGGCATGATGTCGTAGAAAAAGCCGTTGTAATGGTCCGGGGCAAACAAGATCACCAGTTCAGGATCAAATGCGTGGATCCGCTCCCGCGCATCAGCAATGGTGTTTTCCACTTCGGCCAGCACGGCAGGGGCCGGATCAACGTACCCCACCAGCGGTGAGTGAGAGAGGCAATGGAGATAAGCGTTCATATCAAGCCACCTTATTTTCAATAATGGGAGTGAGCAGCGGGGAAGAGAGCGAAACGGCTACGGCCAGGGCTTCCATCAGGCTGCCGAGCGTCTGTGGCGTCGCCATTCCGGCGATAAACCGGTCAGGGCGCAGCACCACAATCGAATGCTGCTGGCTGGCGAACCAGTCTTTGAGCCGCCCGGTGGTATCGCCGAGGCAAATCACACCGGCTGGGCGTTGGCCGATGGCCGGTAATTGCACTTCTGGCACCACCTGAATAAATTGCGTACCCGCTTTTTGCCACTGCGCGATCTGTGCGTCGCTCATGCCCCACTGCGGGTTACAGCCCCAGGCGATAATGGCAAAATGCGGCCCGATGACGTCGTCCAGCAGCCGTTGCTGGCCGTTAACCAGCGTGACTCTCGGCTGAATAAACATCCGCCCGGTTGGTGAGTTTTTCTCTTTGCCCACCACCAGTGCGCCAATTTGGTATTGCGGCATCGGCTTAAAGCGCATTTCGAGGAAATAACGTTTGACCGGCGGCAGGTAGTTGAATGCCCAGCTCAAACCATCACGCAGTTTGCCCTGCCAGCGACGCGGCGGAGCCAGCACATGCCCGGCGGTAACAGAAAGATCGATCATCGCTTTGGCATGATCGCGGCGTTCCTGCTGGTAGGTATTCAGCAGCGTTTCTTTTGCCTGCTCATTGACCACCATCGCCAGTTTCCAGGCCAGATTGAAGGCATCACGCATGCCGCTGTTATAGCCCTGCCCTTGCCACACCGGCATGATATGCACCGCATCCCCCGCCAACAGAATGTGATCGACGCGGAACTGCGCGGCCAGGCGGGCGTTGTGGGTGTAAACCCGCTGGCGGATCAGTTCCACCCGCTCGGGATCGGGCAGCACCTTCGCCAGCAGTTCGCGCATTTTCTCGGGCTTGCTCAGTTCGCTTTCGGTCTCACCCGGCATCACCATAAACTCGAAACGCCGCACGCCATGGGGCAACGCCGCCGAAACGTAAGGCCGCACCGGGTCACAGCACATATAGATATGCGGCGTGCTGAGCGGATCGTTGGCGATATCCACCACCACCCATTGATTGGGAGCGGTTTTACCCTCAAAGGCGATGCCCAAAGTACGGCGCACAAAACTGCTGCCGCCGTCACAGGCCACCAGCCAAGCGGCGCGCACCGTTTCGCACTGGCCTTCGTCATTCTCAATTTGCAGCGTGACGCCGTTCGCATCCTGGCTGAACGCCATCAGGCTGCGGGAGAAAAGGCTGCGCACCTTGGGGAAGCGTTTCAGGCCATCAAACAGCACGGCATCCACCTGCGGCTGAATAAAGGCGTTGCGGCGTGACCAGCCAAACTCGTCGGTCATCGGCTGGATGTCGGCAAAGCAGCGCCCTTTCGGCGTCAGAAACCGCATCGCGTGCCACGGGGTGGTATGCGGCAAGACGTTATCAACCAAGCCAACGGCCTGAATAGTGCGCAGCGCTTCGTCGTCAATGCCAATGGCACGTGGGTAATCAATCAGGGTATCGAGCTTCTCGATCAGCAGAACCTCAATCCCCATCTGACCAAGATAATTCGCCATCATCAGGCCAACCGGGCCAGCACCGACGATAGCCACCTGAGCCTGGTAATCGGCAACCAGACTGTGTTCTGAAGAATTGTTGTAGGGCATAGGTTACTCACTTGTTAACAATTTTTTATTGTTTTGGGAGTATATGAGGCGAATTTTTCGTCTACAATGAAAACTCCTTAAGCTGTGCACCAAGCGCACATAACTGTTTTAAAAGGATTTATTGAGGCCAATAATGCAAACCGACCCCAATACCGAATACAAAACCGTGCGCGGCCTGACGCGCGGATTGGCGCTACTCAACGTGCTGAATCGGTTGGACGGCGGTGCCAGCATTGCGCAGTTGAGCGCCATCACACTTTTGCACCGCACCACCGTGCGCCGCCTGCTGGAAACATTGCAGGAAGAGGGCTATGTGCGCCGCAGCCCCTCGGACGACAGCTACCAGCTCACGCTCAAAGTGCGTGAATTGAGCGAAGGGTTCCGCGATGAGCAATGGATCTCCGCCATCGCGGCCCCGCTGCTGGGGAAGCTGTTGCAAGAGGTGGTATGGCCCACCGACGTCAGCACCCTGAATGTCGACGCCATGGTGGTACGTGAAACCACCCACCGTTTCAGCCGCCTGTCGTTCCACCGCTCGATGGTTGGCCGCCGCCTGCCCTTGCTGCTGACCGCTTCCGGGCTGACCTATCTGGCGTTTTGCCCGGACCATGAGCGGGAAGCGTTGATCTCACTGCTGGCCACCCGCGATGAAGTGGAATACCGCCTGGCGCGCGAGCCACTGCGCCTGGCGGGTATTCTGCAACGCATCCGGCAGCGCGGTTACGGTGAAAACTACATGGGTTGGCAGCAAGAACAGAAAATCGCCTCAATTGCCGTGCCCATCCATAGTCAACAGCGGGTGATCGCCAGCCTGAATCTGGTGTATATCGCCAAAGCGATGTCCATTGAGCAGGCGGCAGAACGCCATCTGGCCACTCTGCAGGAAACCGCACGGCGCATCGAAGCAGGCATACGCCAAGACACTCCACATAGCCGCTAAATCAGGTTTTTCAGCGCCACCTGCGGATCAAGCAGTTGTTTCTCATCCAGCGTTATGCCCTGCTGGATCAACTTGCGCAGATGGCGGATTTCCCGGCCTTGATTCAGCGTAATCGCACCGGTCAGCCTGCCGTCTTGCAGCGCAAACCAGATCACGCTGTGCCCCTTGGTATTCCCGCGCATCAGCCAGCGATCGCTGTGCATCGCGCCAACAAACTGGATATTGCTGTCAAATTGATCGGTCCAGAACCACATCGGCACCGCTGCGGGTAACGGTTTATCCAGCATGGCGCAGGCCGCCACCAGCGCCTGTTGATTGGCGTTGTCCCAGGTTTCCAGACGTACCAGTTGCCCATTCTGGCGGCGCAAAGTGACGTCACCAGCCGCATAGATATTGGCTACCGACGTGCGGCACTGGTCGTCAACGATGATGCCGTTCGCGGTAGCCAGCCCGGCCTGAACGGCCAGTTGATCGTTGGCCTCAATGCCGATGCCATAAATCACCGCATCACCGCGCAACTGTTCACCGCTCTGCAACGTCAGTACCACCCGCTCCTGCTCAAGTGCTGCATGCTCGATCCGCGCATCCAGGCAAAAACGCACCTGATGTTGCTGATGCAGATTCATCAGGTAATCACGCACGGGTGGCGGTGCGTTACGCCCCATCACTATTGGAGCCTGTTCCACTACCGTCACCTGGCAACCACGCTGCGTAGCGCTGGCCGCCAGCTCCAGGCCGATGGTGCCCGCCCCGACAATCAGAATCTGCTGGCCCGCGTTCAACACGCTGCGCAACCGCCGGGCATCTGCCGCCGTGCGCAAAGTGTGCGATTTATCCCCCAGCGCATCCAACTGCGCCAGGCGGCGCGCTTTAGCCCCGGTCGTGAGCAGCAATTTATCCCACGCCAACTCTTCACCATCGGCCAGCACTACGCTGTTGTGGTTGATATCGATGGCCACTACCCGCTTATTGCTGCGCAGGGTAATGCGATTTTCTTCATAGAACGTGGCTGGCAGAATGTCCTGCAACTGCGGTGTTGGCGACAACAGCATGTCTTTCGACAACGGAGGGCGCTCATAAGGCAACTCGGGCTCTTCGCTGATTAACGTGATACTGCCGCTAAACTGCTGTGCCCGTAGCGCAGCCGCAGCCATGGCTCCGGCCTGGCCGCCGCCAATAATGACTATCTGTTTCATCTGGGCTCCTATAACGACAAGCCACCCGCCACGTAGCGGATACCACGGATCGCCAGGCCCGCATCCGCATTGATCATCACGCCGCTCAGCGTGCGATTATTGCGGCGCGACGCCAGCATCACATAAGGGCCGGTGAAATCTTCCGGCTCAGGGGCGAACTGCAAGGGTAAAATAGCCGCAATCTTTTCTGGCGTGAGGGACTGCATAATCGAGGTATCCTGCTGCCCCAGCGCCTGTGGGCCACGCAGATCGCTGGCCATGCCGCACGGCCCAACACCGTTGACCCGCACCTTGGGGGCCAGTTCGTAAGCCAACTGGCGAATCAGCCCCACGGCGGCATGCTTGCTGGCGGTATACAGCGGGCCACCGCCGCCTGGATACCAGGCGGCATTGGAGAGCGTAAAGATCATGCTGCCACCGGAGGCGATCAGTGCCGCAGCGCTGGCCTTGGCCCCCAGCAAATAACCTTTGACGTTGACGCCAAACAGTTCGTTAAAACCGGATTGCAACTGCTCAGCCGGGGTCGCCAGCAACGAGGCGTTATGATCCCAGATCCCGGCATTGCCGATAAAACAGTCCAGGCTGCCAAAGCGCGAAAGTGCCCTCTCTACCACCCGCTGATTATCGGCAAAACAGGTCACATCCCCCTGCACGGCAACCACTCGCTCGCCAAACTGCTGCTGCAACCGGCTCACTTTTTCTGCCGAACGTTCGAGGGTTGCCACGCGGGCACCTTCTGCAATAAAGCGGGCCACCAGCGCCAGCCCCAAGCCCGAACCGCCACCGGTAATCAGCACCACATCATCCTTAAGATCGGACATCAGGCTCCCTCCGGGATATCGATAAACACGGCCCCGTCAACCACGCTAACCGGGTAGGTTTGCAGCGGTATCGTGGCTGGCAGGCACAGCGCTTTGCCGGTTTTCAGGCAAAAACTGGTGGCGTGCAACGGGCACTCCACCGTGGCGTCATCGTCGATGTAGCCTTCAGACATTGAGGCATTGCCATGGCTGCAACGATCGTTGAGCGCATAATATTCGCCCCCCACGTGAAACAGCGCGATGACGGGGTCAGTATTCAGCCGCAGGGCTTCCCCTTCCGGCAGTTCCTCAGCAAAACAGGCATGAATTCGCTTCATCAGAAAAGTACACTCAGGTTATGGGAGGTTATAACCACCTGATCGAGAATGATTTCACGCCCGCACAGGCCAAAGCCCGCCGATGTATCACGGCGGCGCAGCAGATCGGTACGCGTACCGATGTAAAACGTCTCATCGCGTTCTTTCTGCGCCCGATACAGCAGATAGTTAACCCGCACAGAAAACACGTCAGGTTGTGCGGTTTCGCTCACCACGCAGTTGTTGACAAAGTGGCGCGTGCGCGACGGGGGTTCTTCGGCCCAGGCCATGCCGGTTTCCAGACGCGCCACCCGGCGTTCCAGTTGCGATTTACTGTCGTTGAAGATCCAGGTGGTTGGCGGCTGCGCACCTTTACGCCGATCGCGGGTCTGGCTATTGACGGTCGTGCGCATGGTGTAGCGCAAGTCTTCGTCCAACAGTTCTAACCAGGCACGGAAATCCCAATCATCCAGCAGCGCGGCTTCGTAATAGAGAAATTGGCTGATTTGATGATGGAGCTCAAAAGAGACGGACATACTCATTTCATCACCTCCTGTTGATACGCCGCAGTTTTCTCTTGCACTTCTTCCCAGGTTGCGCTGCTCAGTAGATCCGCCCAGCGCTGGTACATGCCGCGCGCGGCAGTTTCAGAGAAGATGTAGTTGGTGATCCCCGGGACACCGTCAGCGCGGCGTGTCTCCTGATTTAGCCCCATCTCCAGGCACAGCGGATTGTTGCGGGCCTGATGGCCTTTAAGCAGCTTCTGGATTTCGCACCAGTTTTCCGAATCATCCTGTTCCAGGAAACCGGCAGGGCCGAAGGCGCGGGTGGCGCTGTTTTCAAATGCCGCTTTAACTTCAGGCGATGCGGCTTTATCAGTGATACAGAATGCCCAGACTTCGACCTGATCTGGCCCGCGTGGGTGCCAGACCCGCAACGTCGCGGTGCCGTTCAGCCAGGAAAGGGTGGGGAAAATGTTGTTATGCCCGGCCAAGCGCAGCGCGCGGATCTTGCCCAAGCGCTGTTCCGCCTCGGCATAGCTTTCGCGGTAATAACGCGAAACCTCACCATCAACCCACACGTTGGCATCCGGTTGTTCGGTGAAAAAGAAACCGCAGCCGTGGCCATCCTGACCAAACTGCACCGCATCCTTGGCGGTTTCCCACACCGGGCGCGGGGTCTGATCGTTACCGAGTTTTTTCTCGCTGCCATCTGCCATACCGCCCAGCACCTGCACCGCCGAGACGTGGCTGAACAAGGCGTGATACTGATCGCTGGCAAACTGTTCGGCGGGGAATTTCCAGTTACAGTTGATCACCCACTTCTGCACGCCGCCAACGATTTCGGTGCCGCCTTCGCGGCGATCCAGCAGGCCATCCAGATACCAGGCCATATCCCCCAGATAGTCGGTCAATGAAGGGGCACTAGTGTCCCAATTGCCAAAAATCAGGCCTTTGTACGATGCCACACCAGGCACTTCTTTCAGCCCCCAATGCGATTTGCACAGCCCTTGCGGATAGGCGCGCGGTTCCAGCGGCACTTCAACCAGTTCGCCATCAATGCCGTAAGACCAACCGTGATAAGGGCAGGTAAAGGCACGGGTGTTGCCGCTGTCGGCATAGCTGACACGCATCGCGCGGTGTCGGCACTGGTTGAGGAACGCTTTGACGGAACCATCTTTCTGGCGAATCACCACCACCGCGTCCTCACCCATGTAGGTGTTAAAAAAGTCTCCTGGTTTTGGGATCTGGCTTTCATGGGCCAGAAACAGCCAGCAACGGCCAAAAATCCGCTCCAGTTCCAATTGATAAATTTCCGGATCGGTATAGATACGGGGCGTAACTTGCCCGTTTTTAGCGTCGATCAAGCCGTAGATGTCTAATTTTGCGCTCGTGGTCATATTATTTAATCCTCATTCAAGAGATGTATTGACCTTCGTAGGGGTTGGCGCAAAGGATGTTGCTTTCCAGTTGCTAGTTTGTGAAATAGTAAAAATCTACCGTACTAGACATTTTTTCTATGATGAGAGGAAAAAGCATGGAGTTAAGGCACTTACGGTATTTTGTCGCGGTAGCTGAGGAACTTAATTTCACGCGGGCAGCGGAAAAACTGCATACGTCACAGCCCTCACTGAGCAGCCAGATCAAAGATCTTGAGCACTGTATCGGCGTACCGTTATTGGCCAGAAATAACCGTCAGGTGTCACTGACCCGCGCTGGCGAAGTGTTTTTTCAACAGGCGACGCATATTCTCGCCCTCTCTGAACAGGCCAAACACCTGGCACGTAAAGCCATGGAGGAGCAGGTGCGGCTGACCATCGGTTTTGTTCCCTGCGCAGAGGTGAATATCCTGCCGGACGTTCTGCCCCCATTGCGTCAGCAGCTCCCTGCTGCCCATATCGAGTTGGTCAGTCTCATTACCACTCAGCAGGAAGAGAAATTGTTGAAAGGGGAAATTGATGTTGGCTTTATGCGGCGGCCCATTACCAGTAACCAGTTGAGTTATCGTGTGGTTTATCGTGAACCATTGATGGTGGTGATGCACGTCAACCACCCGTTAAGCCAGGAAACACAGCTCAGCCCGCAACATCTGCATGGCGAAAACTTTATCAGCACCGATCCGGCCCACTCGGGCGCGCTGTATCAGATGGTAGAAGCTTATCTGGCGCAAGCCCACAGCAAACCCAATACCGTGCAGGCCGCCACCAATATTCTGGTCACCATGAATCTGGTAGGAATGGGTCTGGGGATTTCTATCGTGCCGCGCTATGTCTGCCATTTTCAGTCGGCCAACGTAGTGTTCAGGCCGCTACCGGCCAATGCCCCGCAGATCGAATTATTGATGGTCTGGCACCAAAAGAATAACAACCCAGGTTTGGCTCACCTGCTCGATCTGGTGGCAGAGCAGCCCGCAGCCTTGGCCGAACCCACGTAGCTTTACGAATGCGCTGCCTGTTTAAAACGATCGCGAACAGGTGACATAGGTGGCGCCATCGAGCGGGAAGTCGAACAAGTTGCCATTGCCTAAATAAACGTAATGGCGGGCATTGCCCGCGCTGACCAGTTCAGCCGCCCAATAGTTACCCGAGAACCAACCGTCAGAGTAACGGCCCATAGGGCCCCATTCGTTCCACAAGCGGCCATCGGCATCGCGGTTAGCCCCGGTCTGGCTGGTTGGCGTTCTGTCGGTCATCTGGGCATAGCCCGGCACCGCATAGCCGCCGCCTTGAGAACTGCACCAGGCGGCAGCATTGCTGAACGTCATAAAGTTGAAACTATTATTTCTGAACCAGCGATTAACCGTGAACCGGTAGGTTAATGAAGTCCCATTGCTCTGATGTTCAGCCGTCACCGTGACGCTGTTATTGCCCGCGCTCGGTTCCTGATTGAATCTGACGTTGCCGTTGCCATCCACGCTAGCCCAGCTCTGATTGGTGCTCCAGTTGTAGTCGCTGTTGCCTGCCGGGGTTTCGCCAATCACCAGTTGGAACTCTGCACCGACAAATCCGGTTCTTGGGAATCCGTCATTAACCGAGAAAGAAGCGCCGTTGGCGATGACATGCGTCATTTGCAGCTCTTCAGAGAAATCAACGGCCACCGTAGAAGCAATGCCATTGCTGGCAGTGGCGGTAATCGCACTGCTGACCGGCGACTCGCTGGTGATCGCGACGGTAACCTCGCCTTCGCTGTCGGTTTGCGCACTGGTTTTACTCAGCGTCACGCCGTTTGTCGCAGTGAAAGTGATGGTTTCCCCCACCACACTATTGCCCTGGCTATCCTCTACGCTGACCAGCACATTGTTATCATCAACGCCATTCGCCAGCGCGTTATTCTGCGTCACTTCCGCATCAACAACGTAGGCCGGGCCTGCGACAAACAGTGTATCAATAGATTTTGAGTCATCATCAATGCGGGCGGTCACCTGCGTGGTTCCGGCGATCACGTTGCTCACGTAAGCGGTCGCCACACCGTCGATCCCCGTTTGCGCCGTGGCGGAAATGTTGCCCATATTGTCGGCATCAAACAGCACCGTGGCCCCCACGGCGGGTGTGCCATCCAGATATTGCACCGTCGCACGCACGGTATTCAGCGCCTGCCCATCGGCCACGACGCCCAACGGCGCTTCCACCCACGCCAGGCTGGCAATGGTTCGCTGCCACTTGATATTGATCGGCGTCGGTAGCTGAACCGGTAGCCCTTCGCTAGGGACAGTGATATTGGGATCGGTCTGCGGGGTGACGATCACATTCAGTTCGCTGCCCGCCAGAATATCGCTGAGATCCAGGGTATAGCTCGGCCCCGTCGCCCCGCTGATGGCGGCACCGTCTAACGTCCACTGATAGGTTGTTCCCTGCTCAGCATCGCCATCGACGTCGTTGAAAGCAGAGGTGACCGTAATAACGTCCCCAACCTGTGGTTGGGTATTATTGACCGATGGCGCGGCGCTCGGCGCGCGGCCATGAACTGGCGTGGTGGATTGCTGAACGGCCTGTACCGCCTGGCTCATAATGAGAATCAAAGCCAGTAATATCGCGCATAACAAAACCTTAAAGATACTTTCGCGGCGCAGCATTCAGCGTATCCATCATACCTGATTAGTGAAATAGGCAGGCTTGACACCCGATCAAGCCTGCCTGAACTGACTTTTATGGTGCGTTGCCAACCACAACCTGCACTCTCAGCCGCTGATCTGTCCGTACTGGTGTATAGGTATTGCTGGTTGCGCCACTGATGTCGCTGAAGGCATTGGTGCCGACACCCGTTTCGATCTGCCACTGGTAAGTCACATTGGTACAGGTTCCACCCGCACAAGTTGCGGTAGCGACCAGAGGTGTATCAACCTGTGGATAGCCGCCCACTTCACCAGTGACCGTCACGCCAGTGACGATACCACCCGCAATCACCGTCAGGGCATTTGAGGCCACGGCCAGCCCTTCTGCCGGATCGGTAATCGCCGGGTCGGTGTGCGGGGTGACCAGCACCGTGATGGTTTTGCCTAAATCACCGGCAACGATGGTGTAGGTATTACTGGTGGCGCCGGGAATATCTGCACCATCAGCCTGCCATTGATAAGTTTGCGGTATCGCGATGTCACCGTCTTCATCGCTGAACGTGCCGGGAGTACTGATACTCAAGGTATCCCCAATATCGATCAGCCCATTGCCGCTGGCATTGTCTGAAACGATGGTGCTTTGTGTCACCACCGGAGCTCGCCCTCTTACGGTAGAGGTTGGCGTGGACGTGACTGCCGCCCAGGCTGATCCTATGATCAGCATGCTGAGCACCATCCCCGATAGCAGAGAGCCTATTTTATGCTTCATCGTTTTCTTTCCTCTATCTGTACTCAAAATCAACGTTTGAATAACATTCCGGTACCGCTTGGAATAGCCAGAATTAATGCGAAACCACTCTAATAGCCCGTTTCTGTAAATCCCCTGTCACCGTCAATGTTTCTGAAGTCGCGCCAGGAATCGCGACAAATACCCCTGAACCCACCGCAGACTCCACTTCCCACTGGTAACTTATTGACACCCCGTTACATAAAGCAATTGAGCACATGGCAACTGCGACCAGCTTATCGCCAACGACCGGATGCTCAGTCAATTCAGCCCCGTTGTGGTAGATCAGTAATTTCTTGGGCGTCTCCGCCATAAAATAGATTTCAATCTGTTCTTCATGGCCAGCGGTGCTGGCAGTGACTCTGGTGATACCCGGATTGATATTCGCCAGTTGCGTCTTCACCACCCCTTCGGCATCCGTCATGCCGTCGGGAGAGATCACCGTCGCCCCGTTATCAGCATCGAACTCCACAGGCACATCATCAAGGGGGTTACCATGCAGGTCTGTCACCCGCGCTTGCACTTTGTTGGCAGCAATCCCGTCAGCTAGCGCCTCATCGTTAACGATGGTCAGGCCAATAGTCGCCGTGCTGTGATCGGCAATCAGCCTGACTTCGTGCGACGCCACCGCCATCGCTTCGCCATTCACCGTCGGGATGACCGTGACGCTGCCCGCCACCACCCCGCTGAGGGTCGCGCTATACACGCCGTTATTTTCCGTGACTGGGCTCAGGGTCACTTCCGGTTCACCCGTCACCTCAAAGGCCAGCTTTAACCCGGTAATCGGCTGATGGCGATCGTCCTTAGCGCTAAAGCTAAGGATGCTGGTCTGTATACCATCAGCAACAATCTCTGCTGGCTCAACGCTGAAAATGGAATTATCCAGATTCGGGGTATGGCTGCTTTCCGTTAAAATAACTTTAGCTGATGCCAGAGAGATATTTTGGATGGTTGGCACAATAATCACTTCACCATGAGTGAACCCTGCGGTTAACTGCGCGGTATAAATACCCGGTTCGGTTTCCGTTATCGCCCCCAACACAGGCTGGTTAACCGGCTGAGCTGCCGCCGCATCTGGCGTAAACTGCAAGTCTAGCGTCAGTTGATCGCCCACGCCCTTGACCGGCAGGTTGTTTGTATCTTTTAAATTGAGGGTGATCAGGCTCTCGGCCACGCCATCTGCCGGTATTTCAGCCGGTGCAACCTGTAAAGTAGAATGATATTGACTGACCACCTGTTGCGTGACCACGATCTGCGTCGTGCTGCGGTTTGAGGCATTCCCTTGGCTATCGTAAGCCACCGCCCCTAAGGTATAAATATTACTGCCCGCAGTATAAGGCGGCAGTTTTATCGAGATACTCTGCGCAGAGATTTGCTGCACCACGCCCCCCGCCGCCACTAACGCTGCAGTATCCCAATCGATTCTTTCAAGCCCGTATTTTGCCGTTACCTGCGCATCTATTTTGATGGTTTCAAACGCGCTGCCGCTCATCTGATCCGGTAATGCCAGTTGGATCAGATCCTGTTTCTGATACTCCAGCACAATATTGTTATTACGCTCCACCAGATCGTAACGGCTGCCAGCCAATGTACGGCTGGCGGCCACCGCCGAGGGATCGATTTGTGTCTGCCAGGGTTCCCCAAGGTGATAATTCAACTGGACGCTAATATTGGTGTCGTTTCTGCCACTTTTACCGGCGCGGTGCTCTGCCCCGATGGTGATCAAGGGAATCGGCGTGTAGTTAATCCCAGCGGTGAAGGCAAACGGATCCTTCTGCCTGTCGTCCTTGCCAAACAGCGCCACTTCATTGCCCCAATAATGTTCGTACACCAAATTACCGCCTAACTGTGGGTAAGCCGGTAAATAAGCGTCAACCCGCAGATCGTAACCGTTGGCTGGGCGCTCGTTGTAATCGGCAAAGTCGCGGGACTGATGCCAATTGGTCAGGCGCAGATAGCTGTTAGCCGATAACTTCAAATAATCCGTCCAGGCTTCGGCACCAAAACCAACGCGGTTGTTCTTGCCCGTCATATCACGATCAAAAAACGCGTTGGCCCCATACATCCAGTTCCCTTCCAAGGTGCGAATGCCTGCGCCGAGATTGACGGTATTACGGTTGTCTTTGTTGCGAACCCCAAACTGGCTGAAAAATAAGGATTGCCGATCGTCATACAGCGGCACCAGCATGTCGAATGAGCTGCCTTCAAGGCTGAGCTGGTCATTCAGGTTAAGCTGAACACGGGCCGTGCCAAACTGGCTCAGCCAGTGCTGCATGGAGTCGTTGGCCTCCCCCACCACCATTGAACGCGCCATACCGGCGGCGGCCTGTGGCGTGTTATCGTCAGCCAGCAGCGTCGCACCCTTTAACAGATTGTGGGCCAACCGTTCTTGATATTGAGGGGCCGGTGCCGCTTGAGCCTCTTCCTGGTGGTTTTTCAACGTTAGCGCCGCCGCGTGCGGAATATCAATTTCATCGCCGCTGCCCAATTGTTCGAAGGGTTTTGAAAATGCGCGAAACTGATTAATTTTTTTTAATTCCTCAACCGTAAGATGATATTTTTTCGCAATAAGAAAAACGGTTTCACCCGTTGCCAGAGTATAGGGTTCGGTTTCATGCGGCATAGCCGAAACCGTTTGCGCTGCAGGAGCCAACATTTTGGCTATTGCAGGATAAAAAGAGAGGCTCAACGGCAATAGCAGTTGTAAGGTTATATTGATCCACACCACTACAGATTTGCATGTCACCGTGGAAAACTCCTTCTGGATATCAGTTAGAGTAGACGCGCTTTATGCTTTTCTCAAACCATCGGTACGCGTAGCAGCAGGCCGAACTCAGAGTTTTATGTTTCAAAATCAATCAATTTATGCCGTGTGTGCTCGGGGCCTGCTTTAAGCATTTATCGTCGTTTTCAGTTAAGACTGCGTTGATATCCAGCATCAATACCGTCACCCAAGATGAGCCGCTACGCACGCCAAGCTCATTGTGATACGACTCACAGCCGCTTGTGCATCCGCCCAAGTGACAACCTTATTCTCGAAGCAATTTGCATTAATTTCCTAATGACTATTGGATGAACATCCTCAATAATTCAATAAAATGAAATATCATTTCCTTTTAAATGGAACATAATTTTATTAAATCGGGATAAATGACATTAATATAAGCAAGGTTTTGTACCAAAAATAATTCGAGGCTGGTAACACCATGAAAATAGAATCTATTAACGTCCAGGTATTCACCTATCCCACCCGTCGTGTTTCCGACAGCGCTGGGCATTCCCACCCGGGCCCGAAGTCACTGGCAAAAATGGCAATGCTGACCATCACCTGCGACGATGGCAGCGCGGGTTATGCGTTTGCGCCACCGGAGGTGATCCGCCCACATATCATCAACTCCTTTTTCCGTAAGGTGCTGATTGGGCAAAACCCGTTCGACCGCGAACGGTTGTGGAACGATCTGGTGCATTGGCAACGCGGCAGCGCCAATCAATTGACTGACCGCGCGCTGGCTATTGCCGAGCAGGCCATCTGGGATCTGCTGGGGCGTAAGCTGGATTTACCGGTGCATAAGCTGCTGGGGGGCTACCGCGAGAAAGTCCCGGCCTATGGCAGCACCATGTGTGGTGATGAGCTGAGCGGGGGCCTGTCAACGCCGGAGGAATATGGCCGCTTTGCCGAGCAACTGGTTGCACGCGGCTATAAAGCCATCAAGCTGCACACCTGGATGCCGCCAGTGTCTTTTTCACCTAGCCCGAAGATGGATGTCCGCGCCTGTGCCGCCGTCCGCGAGGCCGTGGGGCCGGATATCGCCCTGATGCTGGATGGCTACCACTGGTACAGCCGCAGCGACGCCCTTTACATCGGTCGCGAACTGCAAAAGCTCAATTTCGCCTGGTTTGAAGAGCCGATGGAGGAGCAAAGCATGGCTTCTTACGTCTGGCTGACGCAAAACCTGGATATCGACGTGATCGGGCCAGAAAGCCTGTCGGGCAAGTATTTCAGCCGCGCGGACTGGGTTAAAGCGGGTGCCTGCGACATCTTGCGTGCCGGTGTACAGGGCGTTGGCGGTATCACCCCTTGCCTGAAAGTGGCCCATCTGGCGGAATCCTTTGGCATGGATTGTGAGATCCACGGCAACGGTGCGCCGAATCTGGCCGTCGTGGGTGCCATCCGCAACTGCCGCTGGTACGAACGCGGTCTGCTGCATCCGTTCCTCGATTACGACGAGCCTGCGGCCTATCTCAACAGCCTCATTGACCCGATGGATGCAGAAGGTTTTGTGCATCTGCCGACACGGCCTGGATTGGGTGAGGATATCAACTTCGACTATATCGCGGCGCATCAGGTCGCACCGGAATAAGCCCCGTTTTCGATAACAATAACATCAGAGTCCTATCCCACTTGGAGATGGTCCATGAAAACAACATTGATATTACGTTCCCTCTGCCTTTCCCTACTGGTTGCCACGGCGAGCCCTGCCGTGGTCAACGCTAAAACCCCCAACGATCAGCTGATCGTTGGGATGAACATGAACAATCTGCTCTCACTCGATCCGGCGGCAATGACCGGTAACGACGCCGTCGGCATTATTGTTAACCTTTATGATTCACTGGTTGAGCTGGATCCCGTCAACCTGAGCCACGTGCTGCCCGGCGCAGCGAAAAGCTGGGAAATCAGCGAAGACGGCAAGCTGATCACTTTCCACTTGCAGGAGGGGGCGAAGTTTCACTCGGGTAACCCACTGACAGCCAGCGACTTTGCCTGGTCGATGAAGCGCCTGCTGAACCTGAATATGGCGCAGGCGACCACCTGGAAGTCGTACGGATTTACCGCCGACAACGTGGAGAAAATGATCAGGGCCACCGACCCACTGACCATTGAGATCGAACTGCCCAAGCCTACCGACCCCAAACTGGTGATCTACTCGCTGGCAACGCTGGGCAGCGGTTCGATCCTCGATCACGACACGGTGATGCAGCATGAAAAAAATGGTGACTGGGGCAACGGCTGGCTGACCACCAATGAGGCCGGTTCCGGGCCGTTCAAGCTGGATGTCTGGCAGGCGAAAGACGTGCTGCGCATGAGCCGCAACGACAGTTACTGGCGCGACGACGCCAAAATGAAGCGTGTGATCTTCCGCCATATGACCGAATCACAGGCGCTGCGCCTGATGATCGAAAAAGGCGATATCGATATCGCCACCGGTATGTCGGTGCCTGATATCAACGCGCTGAAGAACGATCCGCAGATCGTCATCGACGACGTGAGCAAAGGCACCATTTACTACGTGGCCATGAGCTTCAAAGAGCCGCATTTCGCCAATCCGAAAGTCCGTGAGGCGGTACGTTCCCTGATTGACTACGATGGCATCAACAAAACCATCATGCCCGGTTACGGCCTGTACCATCAGCGGCCAATCCAAAAGGGCATGAGCGCCACGTTGCCGGATCCTGGTTACAAGCTGGATGTCGCCTACGCCAAGAAGCTGCTGGCAGAAGCGGGCTACCCTGACGGCTTTACCACCACCCTGCGCGTGCTGGCCGATCCGCCATTTATCAATATCGCCACCTCCGTGCAGTCCACGCTGGCTCAGGCCGGTATCAATGCCAAGATCATGTCAGGCACCGGTAACCAGGTTTACGGTGCCATGCGCGATCGTCAGTTCGATATGCTGGTTGGGCGCGGCGGTGGCGGTGTCGATCCCCATCCACACTCCAGCCTGCGCTCGATTGCCTATAACCCGGATAACAGCGATGCGGCCAAACTGACCAACTTCCAGGGCTGGCGCACCTCATTCTACGATAAACAGCTGAATGAAATGATCGACCAGGCGCTGGTTGAAAAAGATCAGCAGAAACAGCAGCAGTTATATATCGCGGTGCAAAACCGTTATGACGCTCTGTACCCTGCTATTTTACCGATTTCTCAGATGGTGGATTCCGTGGTCGTGCGTAAAGATATTATCGACTATATTCCACACCCATCTTCCACCACGCATTTACGTGGCGTGTATAAGCAGCGTTAATTTATTTACCCAAGAGCAATGTTAATTACATTATCTTTGCCTACGACTCACATCTGATTAAAACGGAAAATAATGCCTGACGGATTTGGGCATTATTATTCCGCATCATGTTGAGAGGAAAACATGAATTACTCTGATTGGTTACAACCCAATGGCTTATTACGCCGCCTGAGTAAGCGCTTATTACAGGTAGTCGTTACGCTATTTGGTTTATTAATACTGACTTTTATTATAGGCCGGGTAATGCCTATCGATCCGGTCCTGGCGATTGTTGGGCAGGATGCAGATCAAAGTACCTATCAACAGGTTTACCAACAATTGGGGCTGGATAAACCCCTCTGGACACAGTTCTTTATTTATCTGCATTCGCTGCTGCAGGGGGATTTAGGCAATGCGTTGCTGACTGGCCGCCCGGTGGTGGACGACATCATCCGCGTCTTCCCCGCCACAGTCGAGCTGGCCACCATGGCGATCCTTGTGGGGGCTGGTCTTGGGATCCCTTTAGGCGTGATGGCGGCAGCGCGCCGTGGCAAGCTCGCAGACTATATCGTGCGCTTTATCAGCCTGGCGGGTTATTCCACCCCGATCTTCTGGGTCGGGATGATGGGGTTACTGGTGTTTTATGCCTGGTTGAATCTGGTGGGCGGCGCTGGACGGGTCGACATGGCTTACGATGGCCTGGTGGATAACCGCACCGGCCTGCTGCTGATCGATTCCGCGCTGGCGGGTGAATGGGAGGTGTTCCGCAGTGCTCTTAATCACCTGGTGCTGCCCGCCACGATCCTCGGTTTCCATTCGCTGGCTTATATCAGCCGTATGACGCGCAGCTTTATGCTGGCGCAACTGTCACAAGAGTACATCATCACCGCCAGAGTGAAAGGGCTGTCGGAGTTTCGCGTACTCTGGTCGCACGCTTTCCGCAATATTCTGGTGCAACTACTGACGGTGGTGGCCTTGGCCTATGGCTCACTGCTGGAAGGGGCGGTGCTGATCGAAACCGTGTTCTCCTGGCCGGGCTTCGGTTCCTATCTGACCGGCAGTCTGCTGCTTGGCGACATGAATGCGGTGATGGGCTGCGTGCTGTTGGTTGGGCTGATTTTCGTCACGCTCAACCTGATCTCCGACATGCTGTATCAATTCTTCGATCCGAGGACCAATGCATGAATATCTCCTCTGAACCGACACTGCAACTGCGCCAACCGGGCGCAGCCAGCGGCAAGCTGAGGCTTTTCCTGCGTGGCGTGCTGGATTTTCTGCTGCTGATGCTGAAGAACCCGCTCACCGCCATCGGCGCGGCGATTGTCTTTCTGTTAATCCTGGTCGCGCTATTTGCCCCATGGCTGGCGACCCACGATCCGCTGGCGCAAGATCTGGCGAATGCCCTGCAAGCACCGGGAGCCGCTCACTGGTTCGGCACCGACGAGTTTGGCCGCGATCAGTTCAGCCGCTTGGTGTATGGCTCGCGGATCACGCTGTATATCGTGGCGCTGGTTTCGGTGACCGTTGGCCCTATCGGCCTGATGCTTGGCGTGGTGGCCGGTTACTTTGGCGGCAAAGTGGATACGGTGCTGATGCGCGTTACCGATATCTTTATCTCCTTCCCCAGTTTGGTGCTGGCATTGGCCTTCGTTGCCGCCTTGGGCCCAGGGTTGGAGCATGTGGTGATTGCGATCACCCTGACCGCCTGGCCGCCGATTGCGCGTTTGGCGCGGGCGGAAACCCTCTCGCTGCGCAACGCGGATTTTATCTCGGCGGTAAAACTGCAAGGTGCTTCCCCACTGCGCATCCTGTTGCGCCATATCGTGCCGCTCTGTCTGCCGTCGGTGATCATCCGTATCACCATGAATATGGCCGGGATCATCCTCACCGCCGCCGGTCTGGGCTTCCTCGGTCTGGGCGCACAGCCGCCTGACCCGGAATGGGGCGCGATGATCTCCAGCGGACGGCGCTACATGATGGAGTGCTGGTGGTTGGTGACCATTCCTGGGCTGGCAATCTTATTGAACAGCCTGGCATTCAACTTTTTAGGAGATGGCTTACGTGACATCCTCGATCCTAGAACTGAATAAACCTGCCCCGTTACTGGAGGTGGAAGATCTGCGCGTCAGCTTTTTCAACGGCACGCGGGTAACGGATGCGGTGCGTGGGGTCTCGTTTACCCTGGGTAAAGAGAAGCTGGCGATTGTCGGGGAATCGGGTTCCGGCAAATCCACCGTCGGGCGGGCGCTGCTGCGCTTGCACCCGGGCAGCGCGCGCATTACCGCCAAAACACTGCGCTTCGCCGATACCAACCTGCTGGAGGTGAGCGAAGCCACCATGCGCCAGGTGCGCGGCAAGCGCATGTCGATGATTATGCAGGACCCGAAGTATTCGCTGAACCCGGTGGTCTGCGTCGGCGATCAGATCGCCGAAGCCTATCTGGCACACCATAAGGTGTCGCGCGCCGAAGCGAAAGAGCGGGTAATGACCATGCTCAACGTGGTGCGCATCCGCCAGCCCGAGCGGGTGTACGGGCTGTATCCCCATGAAGTCTCCGGCGGCCAGGGGCAGCGCATTATGATCGCGATGATGCTGATCACCGGGCCGGAACTGGTGATCGCCGATGAACCGACTTCTGCGCTGGATGTCTCGGTACGCTTGCAGGTGCTGGCCATGCTCGACGATCTGGTGGAGGAACGCGGCCTGGGGCTGATATTTATCAGCCACGATATCAATCTGGTACGCAGCTTCTGCGATCGGGTACTGGTGATGTACGCCGGTCGGGTGGTGGAATCGATCGCGGCCTGCGATCTGGATAACGCTCAACATCCTTACACCCGGGGGCTGCTCAATGCGCTGCCGGATATTGCCCATCGCCGGGCCACGCTGCCGGTGATGGTGCGCGATCCCGCTTGGCTCGATGGTTAAGGAGCAAACCTATGTCAGTTGCAACCATGATTGAAGTGAAGAACCTGAATCTGAAATTTGGTGAAGGGAGCCAGCAGAACCAAGTGTTGTTCGACGTTAACCTGGCGGTGAACAGCGGTGAGATTTTTGGTCTGGTCGGCGAGTCCGGCTCTGGTAAAACCACGGTGTTGAAGTGCCTTGCCGGGCTGTTTAACCACTGGACGGGTGAATTAGCTATCGACAGCCATCCTTTACAACACCGGATAGAGCGCCAGCGCTGCCGCAACGTACAGATGGTGTTTCAGGATCCCTACGGTTCGCTGCACCCACGCCACCGGGTGGAGTCGATTCTGGAGGAACCGCTGGCGATTCATGGCTTCAGCGATCGCCACCAGCGCATCGATAGCATTCTGGAAAAGGTCGGGCTGAGCACGGCGTTCCGTACCCGCTACCCGCACCAGTTGTCCGGTGGCCAACGCCAACGCGTGGCGATTGCCCGCGCGCTGATCCTCGAACCGCAGGTGCTGCTGTTGGATGAACCGACCTCGGCGTTGGACGTTTCGGTACAGGCGGAAATCCTTAACCTGCTGGCGGAATTGCAGCAACGGGAGAAGCTGACCTATCTGATGGTGACGCATGATTTGGGGGTGATCGCCCATCTGTGCCATCGAGTGGCGGTGATGCAATATGGGCGTATTCTAGAAACCCTGGCTACCAGCGACTTAACTACCCAGACACCAAAAACCGCCTATACCCAGATGCTGGTCGACGCCAGCCGCAGCTACAGCCGCGATCTGGCACAAGAGGCGGCCCTGATGCAGTAGCGCGTAGCTTCTTCTTCGAACGTCCACTGAAACGTTTGCTGACTGAGGAAAAACGTACCTTTGGCGATGCCCGCAACACGGCCAAGACTGAGTTGGCGAACGCGAAGCTAGCCACGACGTTTTATTTTATCCTTTATTTCAGTTGACTCTGGTCAATGACAACCAAGGCGGGTGAGTGGGAGCATCACTCGATGTATCATAGCCCGCAATCGTCATCAAGCTTGCCGCTCGAACCCAGGCGCGAGCCAGAATTTAGCAAGGACATACGTTTGAAATATGCATCAGTACCGTTAAATCAGAACCAGAATGGTTGGCTGAAAGATGATCGGTTACCCACGGCTTACCCTGTGCTTATCGGCGATACCGAAGCCGACTGGGTGGTCGTCGGTTCAGGATTTGCCGGTATCTCCTTTGCCAGAAGGTTGGCAGCCCATGCACCACAGCTGAAAATCATCGTTATTGATGCAGCCTGCGCGGCAGAGAGTTCCTCAGCAAGAAATTCAGGTTTTATCATTGGGTTACCGCACAATATCGGCAGTTCAACGGCGGAACTCAAAAAGGCACAGTCTTACCGTTCTTTGCTGCAAGAGGGTATCAACCAGTTAGCAACCCTGATTGAACAACAAGGCATTGAATGTGAGTGGGAGAACGTTGGTAAATATCATTGCCAGGTCGACAGCCACAATGAACGCGTACTGAAGGAATACACCGATAACCTGGATGTGATGAGTGAACCCTATCAGATCCTCACTCAGGATGCGCTTTATCAGAAGTTAGGCACCCGTTTTTATCACAAAGGGATTTATACCCCGAGCGCCATTCTGGTGAACCCCGCCAGCCTGATCAGCGGTTTAGCCAGTCATTTGCCACACAATATCAGCGCCTATAACCACACGCCGGTGCTGGCGATCCGCCCCGGTAAGGTGGCTCAGGTCATTACCCCCTACGGCACGATTAAAGCTGGCAAAGTCATGCTGGCCACCAACGCCCTTTCCAGAGAGCTTGCTCCAGTCACCAGCAAACAGGCCGCCATGGCGACCTTTGCCAGCATCACTGCACCATTAACCGCAGAGCAGCGGCAAAAACTCCCGGCCATGAGCAGTTGGGGGTTAACCCCGGTCAATGCAATTGCCGGGGCAACCTTACGTTATACCCAGGATCACCGCTTCTTAATCCGCCAGCATGTGACACCGGCCTTGAACGGCAGAATAACCGCCGCACAGACTTATCAGGCCACCCGGCTGCACCAGCAGATTTTCAGTAAAATCTACCCACAGTTGAAGGATGTACCGATCACGCGCACCTGGTCTGGCACCATCAGCGTCACCCGCAATGGCGCGCCGGTTTGGGGGGAGTTGCAGCCGGGGATCTATACTGCTGGTGGCTGTAACGGCGCGGGTGTCTCTAAGCAGACCATCGCCGGGACCCTGTTGGCAGACTACGCACTCGGCCATGACAATCCGCTGATCGGGGCGATGCTAGAACTCGGCAAAGCCAATTATCTGCCACCTTCGCCGGTGCTTGATGCCGCAATCGCGTTGTCATTGATGAAGGAAAGATTTTTAGGCAGGAAAGAGATTTAAGCCGGTTAACCCCCGCGCCTTTGGCAGCGGTTTCTTGTTCACACCTTAAGACTGTGGCGGCCTGTTTATTTCGGTCGCTAAACCTTTTTTTCATGGATCACGTTGGGGGCTCAAAAACCAGCCCCCAACAACCCGGCGACTGCCCTATCAGGCAGCCGCTACGCGGTTACCCTCACTATTCCGTTGCCGCTTCCAACGTCATCACTCCGGCACCCGTCACGCTAACCACATCATTGTTAACGCTGTCTTTCAAGGTGATATCTTGCACCTGCATGAATTTCCATGCCGCTGGCACATTCTCGAAAATCACCTGATTGAACTGGCTATCTCTCAGGAATGAAATATCCGTCGCTTTGGTATTCTTGAATTTCACATTTTCAAAATGCAACCCACTGTGGAAAGCATCGCGTTCAAAGGCAAAGCCGTAGGCGCTCTCCATCTCGGCGATCGTCATACCATCAACCAGAATACTGTTCTTTTTGCTGGTACCATCAATCGTCACGTTCTTCACCGTCACGTCGCGGAACTGCGCAGGCTCGCTGGCAGGCACAGTATCATTGACATCAGCAGCATATTTGATGGTGAAAACAAACGGCTGTTCGTTAATTGCCACCATTGCATTATCACGGAACAGCACGTCACGCGCGCCACCGCCATAATAAGGGCGGCTCTTCATGCGCAACCCGACAAAAGTGAGATACATAACGTTATCTTCTGCGCGGATCTTCTCAATCCATGCACCGGTATGGCTCCCCGCCACCACTGCACCGTGGCCGTTACGGAAATAGTTATTGAAGATCCAGGCTCCACTCTGTGCTTTCTGGCCAAACTCCTGCACACCCGCACCAAAACCTGCCGCAAAGTTGACGCAGTCATCGCCGGTATCAAAGAAGTTATTGAAGACCATCACATTCTGGCTGTTACCGAACTCGATACCGTCGGCATTGTTGGCATCAAAGGTGGTATGCGATAAAGCATTCATCACCACGTTCTCAGACTCCAGCACCATCACGCCGTGGAATGCCGGGTTCAGAATCGTCAGGCCATCAACGTACAGATTACGCACCCCACGCAGGGTCATCAGGCTGGAGCGGCGGTTCTTGTAAGCCTCGGTCAGCGACATCCCCTCCCCTACGGCAACAGCGACCTGAGACTTCGCCAGAATACCGTCGCTGTGTACTTTGTCTTCTTTACTGGCACGATACTGCGGCAATGTATTGCCAACTTCATCGGTAATCTCGTCCACGCCACCCGCACTGATGCCGCGCGTCCAGCCGTTACCATCGACAGTGCCTTTGCCGACGATACGGATATTTTCAAAAGTCCCCGCATGGGTGCTGCCTTGGTCGTTCGCCTCCAGCACGTTCAGCAATGAAGGCGGGCGCTTGGGCATCGGTGCCGGGACGGTATAAGGATACAGGGTGTAACCCTTGTCCAGCGGGTAGTCAGCCGCGTCGGCAGAGCCCAGCAACACGGCGTTTTCGGTGATCTCGAAGGTCATATTGCTATGCAGGAACAACGCGCCAGATTTGTATTTCCCTGCGGTGAGTTGCACCTTGCAACCCTGGGGATAGCGTTCCAGCGTACAATCGTTGATAGCACTCTGAATCGCCGCCGTGTCCAGCGTATCGCCATCCCCTTTTGCTCCAAAGTCTTTTACGTCGATCAGATAGGGCTTGGCCGTGGTTTTCTGCTTCACGGTTTCGCTGTCTACCGACTCTTTACCATCGGCATAAACCGCACGAACGGTGAAACTGTACTCCGTTGCTGGCGCTAACCCTGTCACCGTAAAGTTATGCAGGCCAATTTTGGTGTGCCAGTTTTCGCTGTCGATATTCTGATAGAAGTTATCGATATAAGGTTTGGCCGGTGAATGAAGATCGTGATTGGTATTAGTGTTCCCAATCAACTGACCGTTCATGTAAACGTTATAATCCTTGATCTCGCTGTACTGTTCAGGCTTCTCCCAGACCAACACCACGCTGTCCTCATCAAAGGCCAGCGTAGGGACTTGAACTTTCTGCGGCGCGGCAGTGCGATCCACCGTGTTGTTGTCACCCCCCGACGTATTATTGTTCTCTGAACCGTTATTGTTCTCTGAGCCGTTATTATTATTTGAAGAGTTATTGTTCTCCGAGGTGTTATTATTGTTCGAGGAGTTGTTATTTTCCGACGTATTGCCGTTGTTCGAGGCATTATTGCCGTTCGACACGTTGTCACTCTTCGAAGCACTGTCACACCCCATCAGCAGGCCGCTCAGGACGACAACCGCCCCGAGAGTCAGACGGGATTTTGGTAAGGAATAAAACATGCAACCTCCTGTATGATTAATATCACCCACTAAAAGCCTCATCTTTAATAACCGTCACCACCCAGGATTTACGGTTAAAGATATCACCCTGATTTTTCAGGAAAAGGTTAAAGCAGAATGAATATGTCACAGCATCAAGGGTATTATTCAAACACAATAAAGATTCTACGAAGCATTATCGTATTCTCAATATCCCCCCTAACACCGAATAACTAAAGCCGGGTATGGTTTGATCTGTAAAAATCAGGTTAAAAATATTAACACTGCACCATTTCCCTGTGTCACCCCATTAACACCCCAACATGAAAAACAGCAGACCAAAAATAATAAAACAATGTTTCATTAAATCACATTATTATCTTTTTTTCGCGACGGAGTTCAAGTTTTTACCTCTATCTCACTAAATAAAGAGACTTTTAGCAAAAATACAGTTCAGCTCACAGAACAAACTTTAAAACAGTGTTCATGCTTCCTTTTTACACAAAAATCAGGCATGGCTGAGTAGAACACTCTGCCAGTGGTGATAAACTCGCCAGCCATGATGGTGGCAAGCGATGCAACTCAGTAATGACTCTTTTTAACTCAGAAATATCTTATTTATTTAAATTGCAGGTTCAGTTCAGGTAAATAGTTTCTGATCTTTTGTGAAGTATAAAATTTCAGTTGTACAGCTGAATACTTAAGTCTAAATAACTTATATGGACACCGCACCACTGCAAGCGTGAGCAGACCTTTTTCTGACAATGTAGTCACAAACATATATTCGGCTTCGTGAGCCCTGATGAACATCCGTACTCTCTGATCTCATTAGCGCCATGGCTTATAACAGCCAAGCTATTTGCCAAGTCTACAGAGAGTCGATTCTACCTGTCAGTATATCAACTCGTTGACTTTATTTGATAAGGGACTTCACTTAGCTAGATAAACTGTTTTCTGATTCACCAGCGCCCACGCCATTCGCGCATGTTTATTCGCCAGTGCCGCAACCGCTTTATTCACGACGCTTCGGGTGATATGCCCTTCAGCCAGCGTTGCAGGCCGCTGCAACGCTCATCCGGGAGATTTACGACGTGATAGACCACTAAACGAGCACCATGGATACACCCAGAGCAAAACAAATCAATATGGGCAATTGGCGTTGCCCTTAACGATACAGCCTGCCGGGTGCTGAGAGATCAGATAGGCAGACATAGCAAATGGGTGTTTATGTATACAACAGCAAAGTGACACGCTGATGGATCGCGAACCCCGGTGTGCGCAAAATGCGCATTGACTCAAACCATGCCAGGATAGTGCGTTAAAACGAGCAGGGATAGAAAACTTCCGCTTTCATGACCTACGTCATACTTGGGCAAGCTGGCTGATTCAGGCCGGGGTGCCGCTGTCTGTACTGCAGGAAATGGGAGGGTGGGAGTCAATAGAGATGGTGCGTCGGTATGCCCACCTAGCCCCATCTCATTTGACTGAACACGCACGCCAGATCGACTCTATTTTCGGTGATTGTGTCCCAAATCTGTCCCACCTTGAAAAACAGGAAGGAACTAATGACGCGTAAGCATATGATTTTTATGGTACGCCCTAAAGGATTCGAACCTTTGACCTACGGCTTAGAAGGCCGTTGCTCTATCCAACTGAGCTAAGGGCGCATTGAGATGAGAATGCGGCAACCGAGAGGTTGCGGAGTTGGATTATACGGTCAGAGGTTAACGAGTCAATGCCTTTTCATGATGTAGCAATCGCAGGCAGGTTTTATGGTGTTTTTTTGCGCATAAAACAGAAAAACACAACCCTAACATAATGATCTGCCTGCGCTAATATCCTAACCTCCAGCGGTATTGCGTCAGCACGCCTCAAAGAACGGCGCAACACCATGTCACCGATGCCCAAAAGAAGATAAAAAGTGCAGCAGATCATTCTGTTGCTCCAGACAAACCATCAATGGCAACGCCTTCGCCTGCGGATTCTCGGCATAAGGCTGATTCAACGCCTGACAGCGCGCCTCTCTTCTGCCAAAATAGCCACATTCCCCGCTTTTCTTAAATGATGGATTTCCTCACTGATGGCAGCAAAGATTATTGATGGTAAAACGATTGCACAGCAGGTTAGAAACGAAGTGGCTGAGCAAGTTAAACAACGTCTGGCAGCAGGCAAACGTGCTCCTGGCCTGGCGGTGGTACTGGTCGGTGAGAATCCGGCCTCACAGATTTATGTCGCCAGCAAACGCAAAGCCTGTGAAGAAGTGGGCTTTATCTCCCGCTCTTACGATCTGCCCGCTACCATCACCGAGCCTGAACTGCTGGCCTTGATTGACAAGCTGAATGCCGATGGCGAGATTGATGGCATTCTGGTGCAACTCCCTCTGCCAGCCGGCATCGACAACGTAAAAGTGCTGGAGCGCATCCATCCCGACAAAGACGTGGACGGCTTCCACCCTTATAACGTTGGTCGCCTGTGCCAGCGTGCGCCGAAACTGCGCCCTTGCACCCCACGCGGCATTGTCACCCTGCTGGAACGCTATAATATCGATGCGTACGGCCTGAACGCCGTTGTCGTCGGTGCTTCCAACATCGTTGGCCGCCCGATGAGCATGGAACTGCTGCTGGCCGGTTGCACCACCACCGTCACCCATCGCTTCACCAAAAATCTGCGCCACCATATCGAACATGCTGATCTGCTGATCGTCGCCGTCGGTAAGCCGGGTTTTATTCCCGGTGACTGGATCAAACCCGGTGCTATCGTGATCGATGTCGGTATCAACCGCCTGGAAAATGGTAAAGTCGTCGGCGACGTGGATTTCGAGGCCGCAAGCGAGCGTGCCTCTTACATCACCCCGGTTCCGGGTGGCGTTGGCCCGATGACCGTGGCAACCCTGATCCAAAACACCTTGCAAGCCTGCGAGGAATATCACGACGTTCAACCTAAATAAGTTAAGGCAGTATGGAAATTTTTAATCTGGAAAATCACCCTCACGTCGAGCTGTGCGATCTGCTGAAGTTTCAAGGCTGGTGTGAAAGCGGTGGTGCCGCCAAAGAGGCGATCGCCGAAGGGCAGGTAAAAGTTAACGGCCAAGTGGAAACGCGCAAGCGCTGCAAGATCGTCGATGGCCAGAAGGTCAGCTATAAAGGCATGAACGTCACGGTCAAAGCCTGATCGTTCAAGCAGAAAAAAAGCCGGGTGGCTCACGCTCCCCGGCTTTTTCATTTGGCTGACGGCACTACTTACGCCGCCAGGTGGTCCCCTGCGGGCCATCTTCCAGCACGATATTCATCTCATTCAGGCGATCGCGCGCCGCATCGGCCAGCGCCCAGTCTTTCGCTTTACGCGCATCGTTACGCTGCTTGATCAGGGCTTCAATTTCAGCCACTTCCCCGTCATCGGCTTGCGCCCCGCTCTGCAGGAACTGTTCAGGCTCCTGTTGCAGCAGGCCCAACACTTTGGCCAATTTACGCAGTTCCGCCGCCAACCCGTTCGCCGCCGCCAAATCTTCGCTCTTCAGGCGGTTTACTTCACGCGCCAGATCAAACAGCGCGGAATAAGCTTCCGGCGTATTGAAGTCATCATCCATCGCTTCGCGGAAGCGGGCTTCAAAGGCTTCGCCACCGGCAGGTTGCGCATTGATATCGGTACCACGTAATGCGGTATACAGGCGTTCCAGCGAAGCACGCGCCTGCTTCAGGTTGTCTTCGCTGTAGTTCAGTTGGCTGCGGTAATGGCCAGACATCAGGAAGTAGCGCACGGTTTCCGCATCGTAATACGCCAGCACATCGCGAATGGTGAAGAAGTTGTTCAATGATTTGGACATCTTCTCTTTATCGATCATCACCATACCGGAGTGCATCCAGTAATTGACGTACGGGCCGTCATGCGCACAGCTTGATTGCGCGATTTCGTTCTCATGGTGCGGGAACATCAGATCGGAACCACCACCGTGGATGTCGAAATGAGTGCCGAGCTGTTTGCTGTTCATCGCCGAGCACTCAATGTGCCAGCCTGGGCGGCCTGGGCCCCAGGGTGATTCCCAGCTTGGTTCGCCCGGTTTGGACATTTTCCACAGCACAAAGTCCATCGGATTGCGTTTTACGTCGTCCACTTCGACCCGCGCCCCAGCCTGCAGTTGCTCCAGATCCTGGCGCGACAGCAAACCGTAGTCGGGATCGCTATCAATAGAGAACATCACATCGCCATTGCTGGCAACATAGGCATGGCCGCGCGCAATCAGACGCTGAGTGATCTCAATAATTTCACTGATATGGTGCGTGGCGCGCGGTTCCAGATCCGGGCGTTCGATCAGCAATGCGTCAAAATCCGCATGCATCTCTGCCAGCATCCGCGTGGTGAGTTGATCGCAGGTTTCACCGTTCTCTGCGGCGCGGCGGATAATTTTGTCGTCTACGTCGGTGACATTACGCACGTAGTTCAGCGAATAGCCAAGATAACGCAGGTAGCGCGCCACCACGTCAAAAGCCACAAAGGTACGACCATGGCCGATATGACACAGGTCATAAATGGTTACCCCACACACGTACATGCCCACTTTACCGGCATGAATAGGTTTGAATTCCTCTTTTTGACGACTCAGGGTATTGAAGATCTTTAGCATCAGGGCATTCCGTGGTGTGCAATGTTGATCGGGTTAACTCACGTATTGAAACCCGAAAGGCTGCGCCAATGCAAGGTTAAGGCCAAGGATTGCTGATTTCAGCGGCAAAAAACGGCTTAAAATCAGAGATCCGCCCATCGGTTCGGTTGCTGACTCACTCATTGAGATATGTTATAAAGTCAGCCTGTTCGCTTACCTTTCCAATGTGATCACTCACTTCTTCTGTTAGGACAAAACTATGGTTACTTTCCACACCAATCACGGCGACATCGTTATTAAAACCTTCGCAGATAAAGCGCCGGTTACCGTTGAAAACTTCCTGAACTACTGCCGTGAAGGTTTCTACAACAACACCATTTTCCACCGTGTGATCAATGGCTTTATGGTACAAGGCGGCGGTTTTGAACCTGGCATGCATCAGAAAGACACCAAAGCCACCATCAAAAACGAAGCCAACAACGGCCTGAAAAACACCCGTGGCACCCTGGCGATGGCGCGTACCAACGATCCACACTCTGCGACCGCTCAGTTCTTTATCAACGTGGTAGATAACGACTTCCTGAACTTCCGTGGTGAAAACGCTCAAGGCTGGGGTTACTGCGTGTTCGCCGAAGTGGCTGAAGGCCTGGACGTGGTCGACAAAATCAAAAGCGTAAAAACCGGCCGTAGCGGCATGCATCAGGACGTTCCGGTTGAAGATGTAGTGATCAACAGCGTTACCGTCAGCGAGTAATTGCCAGCGCATGAATACGCTGTTTATTGCAGATTTGCATTTATGCGCACAGGAACCGGCAATCACTGCCGGTTTTCTGCGTTTTTTGCAGCGTGACGCCGTTCACGCCGATGCGTTATATATTCTGGGCGATCTGTTTGAAGTCTGGATTGGCGATGACGATCCCGAGCCTTTGCACGGCGAAATCGCCGCTGCCTTAAAAGCGTTGCAACAGGCAGGCACTCCTTGTTACTTCATCCATGGCAACCGCGATTTCCTGCTCGGCAAGCGTTTCGCCCAGGCCAGCGGCATGACTCTGCTGCCGGAACAACAGGTGATCGACCTGTATGGCCGCAAAGCGTTAATTCTGCACGGTGACACCCTGTGTACTGACGATCAGGCTTATCAGGAATTCCGCCGTAAAGTGCATAACACCTGGATCCAGACCCTGTTTCTGGCGCTACCGCTGCGCTGGCGCTTGCAGATCGCTGCCAAAATGCGTGCCCGTAGCCAACAAACCAATCAGCACAAGTCAGCAGCCATTATGGACGTTAACCCCCAGGCCGTTGAGCAAGCGATGCAGCAACACCACGTACACCTGATGATCCACGGGCACACCCATCGCCCAGCGATCCACCCGTTGGCACTGAGCACCGGCAAAGCCCAGCGTGCGGTGCTAGGCGCTTGGCACACCGAAGGTTCAATGATTAAAGTTACGCCAGAAGCCGTTGAACTGATCGCCTTCCCTTTCTGAGTTTTCGCTGCTTTCGCCACGCAAAACTGGCGACGCAACCGTTTTCCTCGCCATACACTCATGATATGCTCTACGCCCTCATCCGGCCTGCCGGGCCGACCTCTGTACAACGACAGGAGCCATATCCACATGGGAGCCAACGCTGCTTCAGCCACCAAGGCTGAGGTTAAAATCGCAATTGTTATGGGATCAAAAAGTGACTGGGCCACCATGCAGTTCGCGGCTGAAGTCCTGACCCAGCTTGATGTCCCTTTCCATGTCGAAGTCGTCTCCGCCCATCGCACGCCAGACAAGTTGTTCAGCTTTGCCGAGCATGCCAGCGCCATCGGTTTTGACGTCATCATTGCCGGTGCTGGCGGTGCAGCGCACTTGCCGGGCATGCTGGCGGCGAAAACGCTGATTCCGGTGTTGGGTGTTCCGGTGCAAAGCGCCGCTTTGAGCGGCGTCGATAGCCTTTACTCCATTGTGCAGATGCCACGCGGCATTCCCGTCGGCACGCTGGCGATTGGCAAAGCCGGTGCCGCTAATGCCGGTTTATTGGCCGCACAAATCCTGGCGTTGCACGACGCAGCGCTGGCCCAACGCCTGGCCGCCTGGCGTCAGGCACAAACCGACGAGGTGCTGAACCACCCAGACCCACGGGAGGGCGCATGAAGCCGGTTTGCGTACTGGGGAACGGCCAACTGGGGCGCATGCTGCGTCAGGCTGGCGAACCGCTGGGGATTGCGGTTTATCCGGTGGGCCTGGATGCAGAACCGGAAGCGGTGCCCTATCAGAACAGCGTGATCACCGCCGAGATCGAGCGCTGGCCAGAAACCGCGCTGACGCGCGAACTCGCCGTACACAACAACTTCGTCAACCGCGATATTTTCCCGCGCCTGGCCGATCGTCTGACGCAAAAACAGCTGCTCGACCATCTGAATCTGGCTACCGCGCCGTGGCAGTTGCTGGCAAGCCCGGAACAATGGCCGCAGGTGTTTGCGAATCTCGGTGAATTGGCGATCGTCAAGCGCCGTGTCGGCGGCTACGATGGCCGTGGCCAGTGGCGCCTACGCCCAGGCCAGGAAAACCAATTACTGGCTGAGGCTTACGGCGAATGCATTGTCGAGCAGGGGATCAATTTCTCTGGCGAAGTGTCATTGGTCGGGGCGCGTGGCCATGATGGTCAGTCGGTGTTCTACCCGTTGACCCACAATCTGCACGAAGACGGTATTTTGCGCACCAGCGTCGTTCTGCCACAGCCAGACCCGGCGTTGCAGCAACAGGCCGAGCAGATGCTGTCTGCCATTCTCAATGAGCTGAACTACGTTGGCGTGATGGCGATGGAATGCTTTATCGTCGGCGATCGTTTGCTGATCAACGAGTTGGCACCCCGGGTGCACAACAGCGGGCACTGGACGCAAAATGGTGCTTCTATCAGCCAGTTCGAGCTGCATTTACGTGCCATTCTGGGTTTGCCGCTGCCAACACCGGTAGTGAATACGCCGTCGGTAATGGTCAACCTGATCGGCACGGCGGTGAATCGGCAATGGTTGGCGCTGCCGCTGGTGCATTTGCATTGGTATGAAAAAGAGGTGCGTGCAGGCCGCAAAGTGGGGCACCTGAACCTCAACGATCCTGATGCGGCCTCGCTGCAGCAGGCGTTACAGGCTCTGGCTCCCCTGCTACCAGCCGAATATCAAAGTGGTTTAGCCTGGGCACGGCAAACGCTGGGCTAACGGTTCTGAGCGGTTGCAGGGCCCCAAATGGGCTCTGCAATCCTGCCAATCTTTACCATTCAATCGCCGCCTTTACGGCGCTAAATATCCTTTAACTGCTGCTTCGCCAATTTCAACCTGAGCTATGCTATTGATCATGTTTCAAGCCGCATCTGCGCAGGAGTGTTCTATGCAACTTTTCCCACTCAATTTACGTCAGGCTTGCACTTTCGCCACGGTTGCCCTGTTCAGCAGCGCGACTTCGGCCAGCATACAGATTAACGGCACTCGGGTGATCTACCTGTCCGATGCCACCAACGTCACTCTTCAGGTCAAAAACGTGGGTTCATCCACCGTGCTGTTACAAAACTGGATCGATAACGGTGATGCAGACGCCCAACCGGAGACAATCGCCACACCCATTTTGCTCAGCCCCGCCATCAACCAGCTCGAACCGGGTAAAAGCCAAACGTTGCGCTTCAGCTATACCGGCAACACGCTGCCGATGAATCAGGAATCGCTGTTCTGGCTGAACGTGCTGGAGATCCCCTCCAAAAACCGCAGCGAAGCCGATGCTCAACACCCACAGATAGCTTTCCGTAACCGTATCAAACTGTTCTATCGCCCAGTCGGTTTACCCGGCGATGCCAACGAAGCCGCCAAAGCGATCGCCTGGAGCACCCAGGGCCAAAGCGTGCAGGCCAACAACCCGACGCCCTACTATGTCTCGTTCGCGAACCTGTCGGTGAATGGCCAAAAACTCGAAGGAACCCTGGTTCCCCCCCATTCCACACGCATCCTGAAACTACCGGGGCGAGCGGGCCACCAGATTAGCGGCAGTTTTGTTAACGACTACGGTTCCGTCATTCCCTTTAGCGCCGCGATTAAATAGCCAACAGTCGGGCAAAGGCAGCAATATCCTGTGGCCGTTCGGCTGGGTTAACCGCCAGTGCGCTGTCGATAGCCACCAAGAACTGCGGTGAATAACCCGACGGTTGGCACTGCACAAGCGGCTGATAGCGGTCTTCAATGCAGCGCGTCAGGCTGACCGGCGGCAAACGACCGCTCATCAGCGTAAACACCAACGCGCCGATGGAGTAGATATCTGACCAAGGGCCATGGGCGTATCCTCCCGAGTTGCAATAGAGTTCCGGTGGGGAAAAACCGGGTTTTAACACCAGATTGGTCTTTTTCAGACAATCAGCAGCCAGAAAACAGGCGGAGCCAAAGTCCAGCAGAACCGGGGGATGGTGCTTGCCGATCTGTATGTTATCCCATGAAATATCCCGATGCAGGCAGCCCTGCTGATGCACGGCGGCCACGGTATTCAACAACGTGGCCAGCAGCTTTCTGAGCCAACGCTCGGTCACTATGGCGGGGTTCTCCGCGTAGCACTTTTTCAGGGTTTGGCCTCTGTACAGCGGCGTACTGATATAAGCCGTGCCATTCTCCTGCCAGAAGCCCAAAATCTGCGGTATGCAGGGGTGGACCAGGCTGTCGAGTATTTTGGCTTCCTGGCGAAAGTAATCGCGCCCAGCGTTGAACGTCGCCTGCAAGAAGGGGTTCCGGGGTAATACTGTGCCGTCACGGTTGCGCACCGCGATGGTGGTGGGGAAATACTCCTTCACGGCCACGCAGCGCTGCTGGCGGTGATCGAAAGCCTGATAAACGATGCTAAAGCCACCTTCGCCAATCACTTGCTGAATTTCCAACTGCGCGAAACGATAGCCCGTATGCAGCGCCTGAGCGCCGCAGCCGAATGTTTCCATCAGCGGCCCTGCCGGTTGTATCAGCATGGGCCGCACTCCCCGCCATTACGCCTGGAAGTCATAGACAAACGCCTTATCGGCATAGCTGATATGCAAATGCCGGAACTGCTGCAACTCGGTGCTGGCAGTCAGCAAGCGGTGGCTGATTTGCGGCAACAAGGTGTTGGTCAGAATGGTATCCACCATCCGTCCACCGGACTCCACCTCCGTACAACGGTTGACGATCTGCTGGATCACCTCGTCATCAAACGAGCAGGTAATGTGGTGATTCTCTAACAGACGCTTGCGGACACGTTCCAACTGCAACTTCACAATATCCCCTAGCACCGCGTCGCTGAGCGGGTAGTAAGGGATCACATTCAAGCGGCCAAGCAACGCGGCGGGGAACGCCCGCAGCAGGGGATCGCGTAACGCAGCGGTGAGCTGTTCAGATTCTGGCGGCATGGCCGGATCGGCACACAACGCGCTCACCACCTCGCCACCCACGTTAGAGGTCAGAATGATAATGGTGTTACGGAAATCGATACGCTGCCCTTCGCCATCTTCCATCCAGCCTTTATCGAACACCTGATAAAAGATTTCATGCACGTCGGAGTGCGCTTTTTCGATCTCATCAAGCAGAATCACGCTGTAAGGGCGGCGGCGCACCGCTTCGGTCAACACGCCCCCTTCACCGTAACCCACATAACCAGGGGGGGCCCCTTTCAACGTGGACACGGTGTGGGGTTCCTGAAACTCGCTCATGTTGATGGTGATAACGTTACGCTCGCCGCCGTAGAAGTTTTCTGCCAGCGCGTGCGCAGTCTCGGTTTTGCCAACGCCAGAAGGGCCGCACAGCATAAATACCCCGATGGGTTTATTAGGATCATCCAGGCTGGCACGCGAAGTGATCAGGCGGCGAGCGATCAGTTCCAGGCCATGTTTCTGACCAATCACCCGCTCGTTTAAGCTGTCTGCCAGTTTGAGCACCGCTTCCACTTCATTTTTCATCATGCGGCCCAGCGGGATCCCGGTCCAATCGGCCACTACCGAGGCGATGGTGTTGGCATCCACCGAGGAGAACAGCAGCGGATCGTCCCCCTGCAGCGCTGCCAACTGTTGCTGCAATTCGCAAAGCTCCGCACGCAGCGCGTCTTCACTTCCTTCATCCTCGGCCTCACCAGGCCGATAAAGCCTGGCGCGCAGCTCGATAATCTCGTTCACCAGCACTCGCTCATCGTTCCAACGGGCGTTCAGAATCGCCAACCTTTGCTGCACCTGCTCCAACTGCTGTTTTATCTGCTGTGGGCGCTGCGCGTCACCGGCACCGATGCGCACGTCGCGCACCGCCACTTCCAGCTCGGTTTCCAGCGCTTCGATCTGGCGGCGGCAACTTTCCACCCGACCCGGTTCGCCATGCTGGCTGACCGCGACTCTGGCACAAGCGGTATCCAACAGGCTGATGGCTTTATCCGGCAACTGACGATCGGGAATATAACGGTGAGACAGGCGCACCGCCGCCTCTACCGCCTCATCCAGCAGGATGATCTGGTGATGCTGCTCCAGCGTGTGACGCAGGTGGCGCAGCATCAGCACCGCTTTTCTCTCGTCCGGTTCAAGCACCTGCACCACTTGGAAGCGACGCGTCAGGGCCGGATCCTTTTCGATGTATTTTTTATATTCCGACCAGGTAGTGGCCCCGATAGTGCGCAACTGACCGCGCGCCAGAGCAGGTTTCAGCAGGTTGGCCGCATCGCCGGTGCCCTGCGCGCCACCTGCGCCGATCAGCGTGTGGATTTCATCAACAAACAGAATGATCGGTGACGGGCTGGACTGCACTTCGTCAATCACCGCCCGCAGGCGCTGTTCAAACTCGCCCTTGGCTCCCGCCCCCGCCTGCAGCATCCCCATATCCAGTTGATACAGCGTGACGTCCCGCAGTTTCGGCGGCACGTCACCAGCGGCGATATAGGCCGCCAACCCTTCCACCACCGCGGTTTTCCCTACCCCCGCCTCACCGGTCAGCAACGGGTTGTTCTGCCGACGGCGCATCAGGATATCCACGATCTGCCGGATCTCTTCATCACGCCCGGTCACCGGATCCAGCTCACCACGGCGTGCTTTTTCCGTCAGGTTGCTACCGTATTGTTCCAGCATGCTTTCACCGCTGCGCGGGGCTGCCAGCGTATTGTTGCTCTGCTCGGCCTGCGTTTCGGCAGATGCCGCCAGAACCGCCTCGAACTGCTGTAACAGGCTTTCGCTGTTAATCTGCTTAAAACAGGGGGAAATGGCCAACAGTTGGTTATGCAGATTGGTGGTGTTGAGCATCCCCAGCAGCAGGTGCCCGCCACGAATCTGTTGAGCCCCGAACTTCAGCGAGCCAAAGACCCACGAACGTTCCACGGCGCTGTCGATATGTTCCGACAGATCAGAAACCGAGCTGGCACCGCGCGGCAGCCGATCAATAGCGGCGATCACGTCCTCACCCAGCTTGCCCGCATTGATGCCAAAGTGGCGGATAATCTGTTGCCAGTCCCCTTCGGGATGCTGCAGCAACTGATGGATCCAGTGAGCCAGTTCAACGTAAGGGTTGCCCCGGAGTTTGCAAAATGCGGTGGCATTTTCCAGGCTGCTGAGTAACAGGCCGTTTAACTTACCAAACAAAACTGCGCGGCTGATCTCTCTCATAGTTACACCTTAATCATCTGTTTTAATTAAAATTAATGGCAAGATGCGGATCGATGGGTTCGGGTGAAAAAATCAGGTCACCCGCATCGTTAGCGCCATCGTTATCGCGCAACCAGCTGCTCAGCCCAAGGCGCTGCCCGCCGTTCAGCGTCGCTCTGCTGACCTGTTCCTTACGCAGGATCAGGCGCACATCCCAGAGATATTCGATGCCGACGTAATGCCGCACCCAGTCGCGTAACTCCATCGCCTGCGGGCTGCCGGGCATAAAGCGCTGATACTCCGCCAGCGACATCGGCCCCAGTTCAATGCGGAACTTGTGCTGAACATCGCGCACCGCACGGCCAAGGAAAACGTCGAGCCCCAGTTGCAGCCCCTTGTCGGCCACCAGCCGCGTCTGCTGCTCCGGGGCGATACTCAACCACACGGGTATGTTCTCGATAATCCGCACCGGCACCTGAAAGTAATAACGCAGGATCTTGGCCAACCCTTCTGCGTCGCGCCCCTGCCGCACCAGATGCCCAGCCATAAAATACTTTGCGTGGGTCGGCAGGCTGTCCTGCGGGCGTAGCCTGTCGGTGCCCATCCCAATCACCGAAGAAAGGTAACGGGTGAAAGCCTGATCGTCTTCCCGATCGAGCGATACGGTGGGTTGGCTGTTGGCCCAGGCGCGGTAAAACAGCAGGATCAGGCGATGATGGAACAGGTTGATAAAGTCGAGCAGCGTCCGATCCTGATTGTGCAGATAACGCTCGCGCACATATTCGGTGAAATGCAGCGGCAGTGGGCCGTTGGGGCCAAACAGCCCGAAGCTGTAGATCATCAATTGGTAGGCTGGTGAATCGCTGGCTGGCCCGGCGCTGGCCAGCGTTGAAGGGGCGAACGACAGCGAAGGCTGCTGCCCCAAACGTATCGGTTCCTGGTGCGGATGCGGCGCACGCCCAAGCGGCCATTCGAGCCCCCCTTGTGCATCAAGACGCCGCAGGATCTGAAACAGATCCTGTTGGTACGGCTGCTCGCTGAGCGTCGTCCAGAAATCATCCGGCAGGCGCTGCGTATTACGCACTTCCAAGGCCGAACTCATACCAGGGTTCTCCTGCCGATACGCGGTGCCCACCGGGCGATCTTACCGCGCTGCGGCGTGCTCAAAGAGGTGGTGACAAAGGTATTCATGGTGACCAGGCGGCTGAACAGCCGCTCCAGCACACAGCCAAGCAGATAAGGTGTGCTGCCAGCAAACGCCTGTTCATCAATCGTCAGATCGATAGCCACACCACGCGAGAACACAATCGGCCCGGGCACTGGCGCACGGTGATAAGAAGGCGACAGGCGGCAGTGCTGTACCCCTTTGATCTCCTTGTTAATCTGTGGTTCATCCAGTTTGGCATACAGCGTCAGTAGTTCTCTTAACGCCCGCGCGCCCTGCTCATCGTCCCCTTCCATCAGGTTGAGGTAATCCAACTGTAACTGGCTGATTAAGCCCCAGGAGATGCGGCCTTCTGCCAATGCCGCACGCGGCGCAGACAGCGGCGTTTTCAACGTGACCTGACGCAGCGGGATCGAGTCTGAGGCGACAAACGAGAGCGCCTCTTGCCGTTGCAGCAACAGCGGCAGGTCGCGGTTGGTCACCAGCACCTCCGCCGTGATGTACTCCAGATCGTTACGCCAAGGGGTGTGATAGGCATCCACCAGCGAGAAAAAGACCTCCGACCCGGCATAGCTGCTGCGCAACCCCTGGCGTTGACTTTTGGCTGACGGTGGGCGCGGTGAACGGCGTAGCGAGAAATAGGCACCGTAATTTTGCCCATCGCGCCCGTGGGTGCAATAAAATGGCCGGAACTCCTGCTCATGCGGGCTATTAGCCGGGGTGCCCCACAGCCGCTGCACGGAAAAAACCTCATAATCCAGCGGTTGAATATTATCGACCACCAAATGGTATTCATGGGTTTTGTCATTCAGCGTAATACGCTCTGCCACCTTGGAAAACAGGTTGATCACCGGCGTGCAGTGCAGCGCGAGGTGGCTGGCATCCACGCGCTTGGCCAGCGCAGGCAGCTCTTTGTCCAACAACAGGACGATGTCAAACTCCCGCACCCCGGCATGCTGCGCTTTGCCCGCACCAAACAGCGCAGCATGCCCAGCGACGCTGAAAAAGCGGAAACGAGCCGGAAAGGCGAAATACTCTTGCAGCAGGCGATAACCATCAAAATTGCGCAGATCGTTGGGTAACAGCGCCTGCTCGGCCTCAAACCCTTCGTGGCTCAGCCGCTCTTTCGGCAAGTAATGCCCCTGGCGAGCGGCTCCCCCCACCGGCAGGCAAACCAGGCCCGTGGTGTGCTGCATCAGCAGTTCCAGCAACTGCAAGGCTTCCAGATCCTGGCCGCTGAGGTAGAACATCAGCTTATCCAGGCTCAGGCTGTCGAAGGTGACGTTATCGTCGAGCCGCAGACGGATCTGCAGCGCATGGCGGCTGGCATTGCGGTTGGCGCGGGCGGTGCTGACGGCATCGGCAGGTACTGCACCCAGTGAAACCTGGCTGATGCTGAGCGGGTAAAGCATCACGTCATGGGCAGTGCGATATTTGCAGACAATCCCGCTTTTCCTGAAGGTATCACAGGTCATCACCGTGCCGCGCGGCACCAGAAAACCGCTGTTAATGTTGCCCTTGCGGCCATCAGGGTGCAGTTCGGCCACCGCCATCGACGGGGTTGGCGAGAGATAATTAGGGTAAATCACCTCCAGCATCCGCTGCGAGAAACGCGGGAACTCCGCGTCCATTTTCAGTTGAATACGCGAAGTGAGAAAGGCAAACCCTTCCATCAGGCGCTCAACGTAGGGATCGTTGACGTCAATGCCCTGCATCCCTAAACGCCCCGCGACCTTCGGGTAGCTTTCAGCAAACTCCGCGCCCATCTCACGCAGATAGAGCAGTTCACGGTTATAGTATTCAAGCAGTTTACTGTCCATGTGATCACCCTATGTCTTTGAGATTGAAATAACCGTTTTCCAAATCGACGTCAGAACGAAAACAGAACTCCAGCGGATGGGGGCTGCACCACAGCAACCCACGGATCTCTATCGACAAGATGTTGTGCGTATCCAGGTCATCCCAACCGGAAACACAGAGCAACTTCAGTTGGCTCGGGATAATGCGCGGTTCAAAATTGAGGATGGCCTGGGTGAGGTTTTTCTGGATATCCGGCCACTCGATTTCCGACATTTTTTTCCCCGCCAGCGGCGTAATGCCATAGTTGACGGTGGAACGCCGCACTTCTGGGAATGCCTGCAGTTCGAGCATCGGCTCGTTGTTGTTGCAGTTAAACAGCCATTGCAAATCGCGCAGGATCATTTTCCGCAGCGTACTGTGCGAAATGGTCTTGTTTCTGTCCGCTTCCCGTGGGTTCTGCGGTTCAAAATCCGTCAGCCGATCAAACAACGCAGGCAGCATCCGATCGCGCGAGGAAATCTCACTGCTTCTCCGCCCAGCCCGTGCACCTGCGGCGGGTGCGGGGCTCACACGATCGTTGAGGGTATCGGTCATTACGCTTCATCCGTGGTGAACTGAATCTGCCGCAAAGTCAGCAATGCGCACTCGTCTTCATCGGTGATCCAGGATTTTTGCCCCTGCCCCGCGTAGTGCCCGTTGTCACTCAAGTCTTGCCAGTCGGTTTTGCGGCCCAGGCGGTGGGCATCGTCGCAGTTTGCGGTCAGCGGATAGCGCGCCGGGATCTGACACACCTGCTGCTTCCCTGAACGGAACTTCACCATCGCATGGGCCCAAATCAGGTGAACCACATTCTGCGGCGGCTGGAACTGAATCGACTCGATGTCGTGAAAAGGCACCCAGTAGTAACGGCCATCCAGAAACAGCTCGCAGACTGGCCCCAGGCGGCTGTCAGCGTCCGCCAGCCAGTTGAAATGGGTAACCGCTGAGGATTCTTCCGCACCGTTGAGCGAAAACTGCCCGGCATTCGCCACCGCCAGATCGAAAGCGCGATCGCGCAGTTCGCTGGCCTGCTGTGGCGCAGCACGCAGCGCTTCTGCCAACAGCAACAGCCATTCATTAGGGGGCGTGACAAACCCGGGGCCCATGTCGCCACGAAAAACCTGCTCGCGCTGGAGTTCTGCCGCCAGGTTTTCAGACAACTGCTGCGTGGTGGGGCCAGCCAGCGGGGCTAACGCCTGCCAGGCTTGCAGGTGCATTCTGGCGCGCGGCCAATCGCCGTAAAGCAACAGTAATTGCACCCACTCGGCACGTTTGTCGGCGTTTTCGGGCGCGGCCTTAACCGCCAACTCGCTTTGCTCAAGCGCGCTGACTAAGGAAGTATCTTTGAGAACAGAGAACAAGGATTTCACGGGTTATCTCCTGTTTCTTTGGGGGTTAGGCGTCTGGAAGACAACTTTCTCTTCCAACGGGAGTATCTGTAATAAGGTCGATTCCTGCGGGGAACCGATCCACACGGCAATCGCGCTGTAGTTATCCTGCTGCGAGAGCGGCGGTGTTAAATGCTCGATCAGCGTCAACCACTCCGTCGGGGTATGGGCCAGACGCAGCGTGTATTCCAGTTGCGCCAGGTTGTAGCGCTTCCAGAAACCGTCGCTGCACAGCAGAAATACATCGCCATCGGCCAGAGTCAGCGTGGGGCTATAGCTGGCATCCTGATATTTGCCGGTGCCGAGTGCGGCATACAGCAGGTTGTCTGGCAGACCGCCGGTTTGAAAACCGGCATCTTTCATTTTTTGCACCAGGCTATGGTCGGTGGTGGACTGGCATAGGTAGCCATTGCGGAACAGATAGAGCCGGCTGTCCCCGGCATGCACCCAATGCGCCTGCTGAGTGGAACGATTGATAAACAGCGCCACCAACGTGGTGCGCATGCGGCTGTAGGCCTGATCCTGCTGCTGAGCCTGATGAATCCGCTGCTGGAGCTGGTCGATTAACGCAGGGGTGCCGTCAGGCTGGCAGGGGATGCCCTGCGCGGCGTGCTCCAGCAGAAACTGGCAGGCCAGCGTAGCGGCCTGCTCACCGCCCGCATCCCCCGCCACGCCATCGCACAGCACAAAGCAGGCTGAGTGTTCACCGAGATACTCGCCGGTTTTATCCTGATTCTGCGCGCGGCTACCCCGGTTCGAGTACCAGACGGCCTCTATTTTCATCACTGAGCCTGCTGATTCTGAGACGCTTTGTACTGGCGGATCTCCAGGTCATAAGCGTGGAGAAAAGCCTCGCCGAACAGCGTATGGAAATCATCCTCCACCTCATTAGCCACCCGCTGATACTGGGCTTGCAGCGTATCCCACAGTGCCGCCTTGCGGTTACCCGCAAACACACCTTTGCCCGGCAACGTGCCCTGCTCCGCCGCCATTTTCTCCAGGGTATTCGGGTGGAAGGTTTGCAGCATGGCGGCAATAATGGCGCGCACCCCGGCAATCATGCCCAGTTGATGGGCCTGCAGATCGATCATTGCATCGCGCACGGCGTTTTCCGGCGGAATAAAGCCCGGCATCGGGGTGCTGAAGATTTGCAGCAGCACGGTTTTACCCGACGGCAGCATCTTGAACGGGTTATTCTCCTCCTCCAGGATCATGGTCATTTCGGCCTTCAGGCCGCGCTTTAGAATGCTGCGCGACGACAGTAACGCCACGGTGCCCTGTGAGAACAAACTGAGCAGCTTACCGGCCAGATAAAGCTGCTCTGGCGAGAAATCCGGCTGCAACACCGCATCATCCAGCCCCAACCCAGCCACAAAGGCGCTGAATAGCTCACCGTGCAACTGTTCCTGTGAAGCAGACTTGGCCGGTTTGAAGGGTTGATGCCTGACCGGATCGACCCCCAGCCGGGTGAGCGAGGGCAATGCGTCGTCGGCTTTTTCTTCACGATATGCCACCGGCTCCCTATGCCGCATTTCACTCGCTTCGGCGGCAACATCATTAAAAGCAAAGTGTTCGGTCGCCCGCATCTGCTGCGCCCAGGAGAGATCTTCCTGCTGAGCGCTCACCTCAGACTTGCTTTCTGCTTCAGCAACGGCCACCGCAGCCTGCGGCGGTGCAGGTGCCTCTACCGCCACCAGATCCTCAGCTGCAGCGGGCCAGATCGCAGGGCCAGCGTCAAAGGCAGCACCGTCGTCGATAGTGGAAGAAAGCGGTATCGCGTTGTCGGCAAACAGGCCGAGCAAAACATCATCCTCACTGCCGCCGTCGGCCTGCGCGGGCCACGCTATTTCCTGCTCACCCGACAGACCCAGAATGGATGGCGCGTGGTCCATTGCCGGTTGCTGGGCAGATTCGGACGGCGGCTGGTCCTCTGCCACCCATTTACGGTTCACCGAGAGCACGCTGGGCGTGGTGTCTTTCATAATAGGTGGCAAAGAGAAGGGATCATCCTGCGCAAACAGTTGGTCTGGATCGCAGATTTTTTCATGCAACGAGGCGAGATCGGTCTCTTGCTCCATCGCCAGCGGATCTTTAGCTGCACGATTCTCTGGTTCGTTGGCCAACAGCGGGTGATGAGGATCCTGAGTTAACGGTTTGTGATGCAACGATGGGGGCAATAAAAACTCGGCCTCCAGGTTATCCCAGACTGACTCATCGATGTCATTGGTCGATGAGACCACCCCGTGAGACACCAATAACGGGGCCAGTGAAACCGGCTGATTAATCAGGCTCACGCTGAACTGGTAACCGGCGATATCGATAATATCGCCATCGGCCAGCGGCTGTTGCACGTTATAGGGCAACTCGCTGCCGTTCAACAGCAACGCGGTGGTGCTTCCCCGGTGCGTAATAGCCGCTTCTCCATTCGGGGAAATATGCACAACGGCCTGCAGACGGGAAATTGCCCGGCTTTGGTCAGGCAGGATCAACGTATTATTCGTATCACGCCCAATGGTTCCCCCTGGTGCCGTAAAATCACAGTAATTCTGGGGGAGCCGCTCATTGTCCCTGTTCCTGATCATCGTTAGCCGCATAATCACTTCCCTATTGATATTTGCTTATACCCGTCATACTTCAAGATGCAGGCAGCGCCCCCCTGCATCTTGAAAAACAATGGGCGTAATGGACGATTTCCACAGTCATACATGGAAATCGTCCACATTAATTACGCTTCGCAGTTCTGTTTAATATCCCAGCCAGCGCTGCTTTCTGCGCCTTTGCCTCCTTGCTCAGTTTGCTCCCAGTATTGCTGCTGTACTTTGGCAGCCTGGAAGGAATAAAGGATGCCTACGGTGTCGCCATCATCAGCACCGGTATATTGAACATTGGTGACCAACACGTCATCCAGCGTAATTCGGGTATATTCCATCTGACCGCCACCTGCTTTGCAGACAGATAGCTCGACTTTGCCCAGATGTTTGCCGCTGGAGCAGTGCTTCAGTAACGCCGGGGTGGATTTATCGATCAATGCCTTAATATGCAAATCGTTAAAACACACCTTCCCGGTACCCCCACCACCGCCAACGCCCATATTTCCAGGCTGAGATGCACCCCAGGTAAAGGAAATAATGTCGGTCCAACCTTTATGATTCGCGTCTTTGGATTCACCATTGGCGCCATCAACTTTCATAAACATATCAATTGCCATATCTAAAACCTCTTGGGTATAGAGTTGAGTAAATTCCGTTTTTTAAATCAACGGTGGTACACGGCATGAGAAATCCGAACTATCCCGTAAGGATAATTATGATTCCTCTGCTGTTCTTTAAGGCCCAATAGTTATCACTGCCGCTATTTACCCGCTAAATTTCCACCCGGGTAATCTGCGATATAAATATCGGGCTAATTAACTCTGTTTTAATGAGGGCAGTTTCGACACCAAGCGTAACGAAACGGTTAACCCTTCCAGTTGATAATGGGGCCGCAGGAAGAATTTCGCCGCGTAATATCCCGGGGCATCTTCAATTTCCTGCACCTGAACCTCTGCCGCCGCCAGTGGTTTTCTGGCTTTGGTTTCTTGCGATGAGTTGGCCGGATCGCCATCGACGTAATTCATGATCCAATTATTCAGCCACACCTCCATATCGCTGCGTTCGCGGAATGAACCAATCTTGTCGCGCACGATGCATTTCAGGTAATGGGCAAAACGGCAACAGGCAAACAGATAAGGCAAGCGGGCTGCCAGTTGGGCGTTGGCCGTGGCGTCAGGATCGTAATATTCCGCCGGTTTCTGCAGCGACTGAGCGCCGATAAACGCCGCAAAGTCCGAGTTTTTACGGTGAATCAGCGGCATAAAGCCGTTTTTAGCCAGTTCAGCTTCACGCCGATCGCTGATGGCAATTTCCGTCGGGCACTTCATGTCCACGCCACCGTCATCGCTGGGGAAGGTATGGCATGGCAGATCGGCAACGGCCCCACCGGATTCCACACCGCGAATAGCGGTACACCAGCCATACTCTTTGAACGAATGGTTGATGTTGGCCGCCATTGCGTAAGCCGCATTGGCCCAGGTGTAATTCTCGTGGTTAGCGCTGTCGGTCTCTTCTTCAAAATCAAACTCATCGACCGGATTGGTTCTGATGCCATAAGGCAGGCGCGAAAGAAAGCGCGGCATAGCCAGGCCGATATAGCGTGCATCCTCAGATTCGCGCAGGCTGCGCCAAGGCGCATATTCGGTGTTCTGGAAGATTTTGGTCAGATCGCGCGGATTGCCCAGTTCCTGCCAGGACTCCATCTGCATCACGCTGGGTGCCGCCCCCGAGATAAACGGGCAGTGCGAAGCGGCGCTGATTTTTGCCATTTCACCCAGCAGCTCGACGTCCGGTGGGCTGTGATCAAAATAGTAATCCCCCACCAGGCAGCCGAAGGGTTCACCGCCGAACTGACCATACTCGTTTTCATACACGCTTTTAAACAACGGACTCTGATCCCAGCCCACGCCTTTATAGCGCTTGAGGGTTCGCCCCAGCTCACGTTTGGAGATGCTCATAAAGCGGATTTTCAGCATCTCGTCGGTTTCGGTGTTGTTGACCAGGTAATGCAACCCTTGCCAGGCCCCTTCCAGCTTCTGGAAGCTTTCATGGTGGATAATCTTGTTGATCTGCCGCGACAGTTTGCCGTCGATCTCCGCGATCAGCGCCTGAATGGTGCGATAGGCATCGGCAGAGACGGTGACGGTATTTTCCAACGCCTGTTGCGCCAGGGTTTTCACCGCATTTTCAACCGCTTCTTTCGCCTGATCGGTTCTGGGGCGAAACTCTTTTTGCAGCAATGAACTGAACTCATCACTGGTATAGGCTTTCGCCACGGGGGCAGCGTAGTGCTCAAGTTGTTGGCTCATGATTTACTCCTCCGCCACCGGTTCGGCATTGGCTGGGCTACCGGTTTGTGGTTTTGGTGCCTGGGTCAGCGACTGCAACAGTGCCGGGTTGCTCAGCACGCTGGTAATCAGCTCTTCGGCACCGTTTTTGCCGTCCATATAAGAGAGCAGGTTTGACAGTTGGGTACGGGCTTCCAGCAGGCGGCTCAGCGGTTCGACCTTGCGAGCGATCTCTGCCGGGGAGAAGTCATCCATGCTTTCAAATGCCAGCTCGACGTTCAGGTGGCCATCGCCATTCAGGGTGTTCTCTACCTGAAACGCGACTCTGGGCTTGAGTGATTTCATGCGTTCGTCGAAATTATCGATATCGATCTCAAGAAACTTGCGCTCCTCCAGATTGGGCTGTGGCTCAAGCGGCGTTCCCACCAGATCGGCCATCACACCCATCACGAAAGGCAACTGGATTTTTCGTTCTGCACCGTAGATCTCAACGTCGTATTCGATCTGTACGCGGGGTGCCCGGTTGCGGGCGATAAACTTCTGCCCGCTACGCGTTTTGACATTTGCCATTATTTTCTCCATAAATCACTGTTATTAGAGGTTTTTGATAACATCCACTCCGCTCTTTGCGGTAACCACGCTGCCTGACTAATTCTCTCCATCCTGTTTCTCTCGCGTTCCGAGAATGACCTCCAGCTGGCGTAAACCGTCCGGTGCCAGATCGCTGACAATTTCGAGAAAATTCAGATTGATCAGCTTCTGCAGCCGCTCAATCATCAGCGGTGCCGGGTGGCTGGGTTCGTAGAGCTGGAAGTAACCTTTGACTTTCTCCAGCAGATGCAAAGCATCGGCGCGGGATTGCACCTGGCCGTAACCGAACTCCCCCAGCGGTAGCGGTAAAGGATCGCCGGGCAGGTTCAACGCTTCAGCGGTCAGGATCACATCCGGCTCGGCTTCGCTCATGCCGTGGTTTTCAGACTGCTGAATCGCCTGCGTGACGCTATCAACGGTTTTTTGCAGCAGCGTCATCTCCGGCAATGCGCTCTCGCCAAGATGGAGATGAATGGCATGGCGCAGTTTTGCCAGCGTATTGCTGATGGCCTGCACGCTCTGAATGTTGCTCTGCTGTGGATTGCTCAGTTCGTTACGCAGATAGGCCACCCCATTAGGGAAGTTGGGCAGTTCCTGCTTGCTGCCGTCCAGCAGCGCCACCGCATCGCGCAGTGAAAGTTCGCTGCCGCCATTCTTAATCAGGCTTGCCGCCCGCACCGCGTGGGTCAGTTGAGTGTTATCCCCCAGCTCTGCCAGCGCATTGGTGCGGAACATCGGATCGTACACACCGTCACTCTCCAACAACGGATGGAGCTGATGCCAGTAACGTTCGATCGCCAGATAGATCAGCTGTAAACCGTCGGCATAGCCTTGTAGCCCGCGTAACTGCGTCCAGGCGAGGGACAGGAAAAACATCACCCGCAGATCTTTGGTGCGGCTCAGCAGGGCGGTAGCCAGGCGCTCCACCGCGCCCCAGTCGGGGGCTTCTGCCGGAATAATCGTGTCGCCAAACTGCTGTTCAGGTTTGCCAGCAGCGGCCTGCGTCATGCGCATAAACTCAGCGTCATATTCCAGGTTGTCACCGCAACTGGTTTCCGGCGTTACCGGCGTCAGCAGGCGTTCAATCGTCATCACTGTTCTCCCTAATCGAACATCGGTCCATACAGCCCTTGGCGCGCATGTTTTACGTCGCTGACAGGCTCAAATAGATGATGAAAAAGCTGCACCGTCAGATTGCCGCTGTGGATATGAGCATCAAACGGTTTGCCAGCGCCCGGCGTGCTCCACCAGAAACTGCCGTATTGGAGCGGATCAAACTCCGCCACTGCCATCGGCCACCCTGGCGTTATCTCACTCTCCCCCTGCGATGCCTCAATAAGAGGTAACGCCTGCAAAGCCCGGTCGATGCGCTCAATGGAATGGCACTGATGCACGCCGCGCTGCAGAATCTGCCCGATGCCGTAATAGCGCTCCGCCGCCAGCGACAGGTGTTCATTCCGCCACTGCTCCGGGGAAACCAGCCACATGGCGAGCAGCGGATAGTGACGCCCAACGCGATCCTGCGACGCCAACAGGTAACCCAACTGGGCAAACGGCGTGCCGAGCGTGGCAGGCAGCACAAAGTTCCACATTGGCGCACCGTTCAGTGAGTAGCGGCCATCGGGCGGTACAGAAAGCTGCCGGGCTATCAGGCCAGACTGGAACCAATGCGCCCACTGATTCACCAGCGTGGCAGGCAGGCGGCGCTGCACAAAGTCGCCACAACTGGGGATCTTGCCGTACCAGCCAATACCATTACCCTGTTCAACCGAGGTTTCCAATTGCGTCATTGTTCGCTTCCTATGGACAGTTAAAGGCCGTGGGCTGGAAAGGATTGCGGATGCTGTCTGGCGTCAGTTCCAGCAATACCCGGTGCCCTTCCAAATTAAAGGTCGCCGTCTGGGTGAGCGATGCCGAGTTGGGCTTCAGCGCGGCTTTGTCGATCAGGCGGTTCAGCGCCCAATCCCCGTTGGTAACCAGAGTGGCCATTTGCCCGTTAACCAGTGCCAATTGCAGGCTGACCTGATTGGTATTGCCCGTCCCCGGCCAACTCACCACCAGCGGCACCAGCGGGCCGTGGCTGTAGTGGAAGATTTGCCCGTCGATATCCAGCGTCATGCTGAGAATGTCCGAATCCATGCTGACCGGTTTGATCGTCAGGTGGTAAGAGGGTTTCTGATTCTGCCCGCTGAACCAGGTCTCGCGGATGTCACGAGCCTGCTGGAACGAGCGCAGCATGTTACTGCCGCCGGACAGCGTTTTACCGTCCACGCCTGGGTTGAAACGCCAGCCACCGCGCGAGGTATCCACCTTGCCTTCCAGGTTCTGGCGGAAAAAGCTGTCCATAATGCCGCTGTTAGGCGCAAACATGCGCGAAAAGTCATTACTGGCGATCTCCTGCTGAGCATGGCTCACCAGCGGGTAGCGCCCGCTGATGGCCTGCTTGCAAAAGTTGCCCACTTCAAAGCCGACGCGTTTTTGCAGCCCTTCCAGCTCTTTCATTTGCGAATCGCTGCTGGCACCGACCGCCAATGAAAGCATCATGTCTTTAAATGGCTGCGGCAGACGGCCCGATTCGGCCTGCAGTGCCAGAATGACGTCGCCCGGTGGAGGAGCCATGCCGCTATTGGCCGCGCTTTGTACCGCAATCAGGTAGTTGTATAAGCCATCGGCCTGTTTGAGCACCGTATCAAACGGGATGCTCTTTGCCGCCTCATCGGTGCTCTGTGCCAGTTCGATAATCGGCGCAAAATGCTTGATCACCACCTGCTCCGGCAAAGAGGAGATATCACCGACATCTTCAGAAGGCGTGCTGTAAAACAGCGTATCGAGAAAATGACCGGGGCCAGCGCTGTTTTTCTCCCCATTACTCAGCTTCAGACCACTGTCTTTCTGTTCCTGCTCGTCGGTCAGCTTGATGTTCTTCACCACGTTGATCAGAAAGTTGCGTAACGGCGAATCCCCGGCAGAGAGCAGACGTGCGGTGTTGATCCGTTGACTCAGATTGGCAATGTTTTTCAGCTCGATATCACCCAGCACACCGTCCCAGGCGCTGATGAAATCCTGCATATACAGCAGGCGAACAGTTTTCAGCAGATCGGCGCGGCTCTCTCTGGCCAGTTCACTTTCATTGACGTTCATCACCCAGCCGTCTTCCGTCAGCAGCGTTTGCGCCACGTTATCGATGCGTTTATTGAACGCCAGCCAATAACCTTTGGGGGTGTACAACCCCGGGATCCCCTCACCTGCCGGTTTGCCACTTTTACGCCGGAAGGCCAGCTCTGCCTGTGCGCCAGCGAGATCGGTCAGCGAGACGGTTTTCAGCGAAGGTTCTTTCAGCAGAATACGCTTTAGCCGCCCATAGATGCGCACCGACAGCGGGGCCTCGCTCAAGCGTTGCTGTGCCGATTGCTCCAGAAAAGCATCACGCACGTAAGGCGAGGACTGAATACGCTCGTCCAACAGCTGTTTCAGGTGCCCGTCCAGCACATCCCACGCCGCTTTGCTGGTGCCCGGCCCCGAGATCCGGTGCAGGTTGAACATCACCCAGGCGCGCAGAAACTTACCGTCGTAATGTTCCGGCTCATAAAGCATGCGGTAGGCTTTCAGCGCTTCGAAGCTGAAATCGGCATCCGCCCCCATGTCGTTGCGCAAAATGGCGGTCACCTGCCAGGCGACAAAAGGCAACAGCATGTTTTTCAGCGCCTTTTGGTACAACGCCTGGCTGGCACTGGCCACTTGAGCACCGCGATACAGCCCCAAGCGATAGCTGAGCGGCGGTTCTTCCAGCGAGAAACTGCTGCTGCCACCTAACTTTTGCAGGCGATTAAGGTAGGGCAGCAGAGTGAAAATATCCTGATAGTTATACAGCTCCATCTCACTGCCCTGCTGCTCCAGCACCGGAACGTGGGTGCTGACTTCTTTCAGGTAGTTGTGGTTGTTGGTGTAGCTGGAATACCAGAACAGCCCAGCCGTCACGAAGATGGCCCCCAACAGCAGATAGCCGACCCAGTGCAGCGTGGTGTTGCGGTAGATCCACCAGCGGTTGTTGCTGGCTAAATCCGACTCACGGAACACCACTTCCTCCAGAAACTTTTTCAGGAAATAGCTTTTGCCTTGGGTCTGCTTCTCTTCTTCCGCCTCTTCGCCGTGCTGTGCGTCTTCGGCTGGGCGCGGAGTCAGGTGGAGCGAACCACTCATTTCCGACATCATTTTGTCGAAAGGCATCCGATCCTGCGTGCCACTGGTGAAGTAGACACCGCGCGGCGTGAAAGAGGCTTCAAAACTGGAAGTGGCAAACAGCGTGTTGAGGTAATCCCCCAAGACCTGCCGCAACCGGGCAAACGCCTGCGGGAACAGGTAACTTTCGGTACGCGTTTGCTGATCCTGTTCCGCCAGCATGGTGTCCGCCAGCCCGGCATTCAGGCGCTGTTGCAGCAGGGTAAAGTGATGTTCAAACGCTGCCATCAGTTCGAAACTGGCCTGCTGGGTCTCGCTGCGGGCAAAGGTAAAGCCCCAGATCTGGCTCCGCTGCTCTTTGTCATACTGGCCGAAATAGCCCAGGAACCCGCGCAGCAGGTCAACTTTGCTGACCATGATGTAGACCGGGAAGTCGATTTTTAACGATTCGCGCAGTTCCACCAGGCGCTTATGCTGCGCCTGAGCCTGCTCCTGGCGCTCCTCTGGGGTGTCATTCATCAGATCGCTGATACTGACGGTCACGATCACACCGTTGATCGGCTGTCTTGGGCGGTATTTCTTCAATAAGCCCAGGAAGCTGCCCCACTCCTGCGCATCCTGCGTCGGGTGGCTCTCTTGCGTGGTATAACGCCCGGCGGTATCCAGCAGTACGGCGTTTTCGGTAAACCACCAGTCGCAATGGCGGGTGCCGCCAATGCCGCGCAGCGCCGTTTTCCCGAAACGATCCGCCAGCGGGAAGTTGATGCCGGAGTTAACCAGCGCCGTTGTTTTCCCGGCACCGGGAGCCCCGATCAGCACATACCAAGGCAACTGATAGAGATATTGCCGCCCAAAGCGGTTCAGCCAGCCGGGCAACAGGCGCGAGGGTTGGCCGTTGAAGCGGGCCTTTTTCAGCAGGCGCGTGGCCTCTTCAAAGCGTTCCACCAGCTTGGGATCGTCGCGCTTCGCGTCGTTGCCTGCGTTTTCCGCTGGCGTCTCCGCCATCTGTGCCAGCATTTTGCGGTTCCGCTGTGCGCGCCAGGCTGCGGCGATCAGTCTGAACAGCAGCCAGATCCCACAAATAATGGCGATCGCGATCTGCCGGTTGACCGTCGATTCCAGCGGACGATAGTCGCCCACAGCAACGTAAGGGCCGATGAACCAGATGATCATCGAAATGGAACCCACGCCCACCATTCCCCACAGAAAACGGCTGGTAATAATGGCAATGATTGAATTCAGCATCTGACCCCCATCTAGAGCGACATTGTCGTGTTGTGGACAGCACCCGGTGCCAGTTGCAAGGTGATCTCAACCCGGCGATTCAAAGCCTTATTGGCTTTACTATTGTTGGGCGCGACCGGATCCTGCTCACCTTTCCCTTCGATTATCAGCCGGTCTGGCTGTGTCAGAGACTTTTTCAGCAAAGCGCTGACCGAGTCGGCACGTGCCAGCGAAAGATCGTAATTGGAAGCAAAACGCGCTTTACGGATGACATCGCTGTCGGTATATCCCGTGACCATCACTTTCCCATCGATTTTATTGAGGGCTTCCCCCACCCGCAGGAGAATGGGCCGGTAAGCCTCGCGTACCGAGGTTGAGGCCGAGTCAAACAGGCCATCACCGCGCAACACCACGGTACTTTTCTGGTCTTCGTCATGTATGCTCAGGACGCCTTTATCGATCTCCTGTTGCAGAAAGCTTTTAAGGCTGGCAACGGTGGGCGTTGGCGGTGCCGGTACCTCAGCCGAGAGTACCGGTGGCAGATCCAGCTGATAGATGGAGGCCACTACCGGCGTGGTGGCTTCGCCCAAGCGCCAGTCCAGCGAGATAAACCACAGGCAGGACATCAGCCCCAGAAACGCTGCGCAGGCCCACACGGGTAGCATTGGCCGCCAGGTTTTTTTGCTCACCGGCAGATCGGTCGGATGCTGGGATAACGGCACCGGATACTCACCGCGCACCGAGTGGATAATCTGCGCCAACCGCTGTTTCAGGGTTTCCAACTGTGAATAACCGTTCTCGATGATGTGATAGCGGCCTTCAAAACCAAGCAACAGGCAATAGTTGATTAACTCCAGCAACAGGATGTTTTTCTGTGGCTGTTTAGACAGCCGGGCCAGCAGTTGGAAGAATTTCTCCCCGCCCCAGGTTTCGTTATGGAAAGTGACCAACAGCCCGCTGGTGGACCACACGGTATTTTTGCCCCAAGGGGTGAACATCGCCGCTTCGTCCAGTGCGGTACACAGGCAGTAACGGGCACCAATCAGCACGTCATAGGGTAACCCCGCCTGCTGCCCCTGCACTTCGAAACGGCGGATATCATCAATCAGCGTCTGGCGTAACTTCACCGGATCGGGGCGATTGGCCAGATTCCGTATCTGCGGGATCCGGTTCAGCAATGGGTTTGCCACCGCCACCAACGGGTTGTTTGAGGCTTTCATATTCGCCTGCGGCGCTGCACGTTCATCGCCAGCCGTTTTAGAATGAGTATTCTGCATGGAACGTTCCTGTTTCCTGAGCGCTCTACCCGTCATGCTGCAAGCCGCAACTTGAATGATTTAGGGTATGCACCAACGGGTTACCTGTTACGAATTGCCCAAAATTCCATATTCAGCCCGGGGAACTCCCCGGCGAGATGCAGCGCAAAAGCACTGGACTGGCTCATCTGCTTCCATAGCTCGCCGCTATTTTCCAGCTCAAAGTAGGTATATCCGGCGTGATAAGGCAGTTGGCGCGGTGCCGCAGGCATGCTGCGCAAACCGATCCCCGGCAGTTGCAACTGCACCAGATCGCGGATGCTATTGACCGGGGCAACTTTCAGTTGAGCCGGGAAGCGGGTGCGAATGGCGTCCATCGGTACGTCGGCATTGACGGCAATGACGAAACCAAATTCGTTGGTCATGTTGGCATAAGGGATGGTGGCAATATTCAGGCCGTGCGAACGCTCGATCAGCGGTAGCTGAATGGCATTTTCTTCAAAGACAATAGAAAGACCTTGCCGCAGCCAGTTCATCAACGCGTTGAAGCTGAAGGCCAAATCGTCGTGGTCATAAACCGGTAATGCCTCACCCGCCGTGCGCCCCGGGGAAAAGGTCATCAGTTCACAAGCCAGCGCCAGCCATTCGGTGAACAGCCGTTCCGGGTGATACTGATTGCGGTGGTGCGCGTGATGCGTGATGCCCACGTAGCGGTTGATCAACTGCAACATCATAAAGTCTGAGGTTTCTGATATTCCGCCCCGTCCGCTTTGGCCCAGGCGCTGCCCCAACTGCTGGCTGCGCTGCTGCAACAGGCCAAGAACATCGCTGATGAACGTGTTCAGCAATGGGTTTTCCTGGCAGGACAGCATCGGGGGGATGTAGGATGCGTCGATCTTCAGGCTGTTATCCGCGCTTTTTTCCAACACCCGCAGCACGCCAATCGCGCACCAGTCGGCAGTCAGTTCATTTTCCGGGATCAGGTGCAAACGCAAGCGGCCAAACTGCAATTCTGCGCTGCCAACCGATACGGTATTCATGTCTTCCACTTCGCTTTCATAAGCGACATAGCGCGCCAATCCGTCTGGCGAATCGTCAAATGCCACTTCTCGGCTGCTGGCACGATGAACCGGTAGCGCCAGCATGACGTTAGTCACGTTTTTGCCATCCGCTATTTTAATTGGCAGCGGCGCTTCATCGGCTCCATAAAAAGAAAAGAAGCTGCCATCAGGCATAATACCGCTGGCGGAATTGAGTGCGATATTCCCCAGGCGCAGAGAACTCTCGTCAATATCCAGCGATATAAATCCCCAGTGATGTTCCTGCTGTGCCATTCCCCATGAACGAATATAGTGTTCAAGGTAATTTTCTGATTGCTGAAAATGATGAGGACGCAGAAACATACCTTCCGTCCAAACGACTTTATGTACTCGTTTCATTACCGAGATCCTTGGAAATAAAAACTTTTTATATCCGCATACTTCAAGTTGCCGAATACTTGAAATACGTTAGGTACCACGTTCAGACTGCTGACAAAGCCCGTTATCAGGGAAAGCCTACCGCAGAGGCGTAGCAGCGTAAGCCGCCAGATCGCCCCTCAGTACACCAGGCCCGAGTCTCTCGAATTAAACAATAACTTTGTCATCCATCTTATTTTGGCGTTTATTTCTTGTTATGACTATTTTCCGTTACACTCAGCCCTTGCCCATTGGCCACCACCTTAATCTCTTGCGGCGGCGGTTGACCACGCCAGAACTTATAAAATGGCACTTTATCCGGATCGGGGATCGGAATAATAATGCGCCAGGTTTTATTATTTAAATCCTGAAACTCACCGGTTACCCCAACGTAATAACGTTCGCTCTTTTTCTCGCCGGATATTTTGACCGTTTCATCACCGGGTAACAGAAAGAACTGCTCAGTACCCAATAAGTTTTCACCTAATACAGCCGCCGCCTTATTATGTAACGCGAAGAAATCGGCACTCATAAACCCGGTATCTGAACGCAAATAAAACACGCTGATCTTTAACGGGGCCGGATTGTTCTGTTGATTAATATTCGCTTCGCGGGTCGCCATGAAGCTAATACGGTAAGACGCCACCACGGGTTCGGCTTTTTTGCTGCTCATGCCCATGCTCAGGCAACCGCAGAGCAACAGGCCAGCCACGATCACCGCGAGCGCTCTACCACCACGTTGAACCCAAAAACAGACGACCTGTTTCATTGTTGCTCCCGTTTTCTCTGACACTGCGCTCTTCACTTGCTGGCGAACCGTACCAAATCCTGCTTACCGCTCTACAGCCCCAATAACCAGATAGTCAGTTGGCTGGGCACCACTCGCACGCCGATCACGTTGGTGAGATTCTGCTGCGTCAGGCAGGTCAAACGGGTTGCCGGAAATCCCGCCACTAAGAAAGTCACCACCCCGGTAATATGCCGGGAAGGCCCCATCACGGTTCCCGAGCAGACGCCGCCAAGCACACCGGGTGAATCCCCTCCGGTACAGGGAATAATCGTCAGCAGGTTATGCGCGGGCATCGCACTGAAAAAAATATGCAGTACGTTCGGAATAGCCAGACACCCCTGCGCAAAATTAGGGTACGGAATCGGCACGACCGGCGGAGTGATACAGACATCAACGATGGCAAAATCTATCCCAGCCAATTGGCAATTTGCAGGCATCAATAAGTTCCTTCTTGTTAGCCAGTATTCGGTGTTATGGGTTGTCCGTTGCGGCCTAACCGACGTGGATCTGTTCCGAATCTATTTTGGTTATCGTTTCCGAAGTAATCATGGTGCTGCGAGCGTGCAACCGCGCGTAGTCTTCGGCCTGATAGTCGATTTGCCCGGCACGAACATGCTCCGTTTTCCTGACCTGACGGAACACCACGTCACTCAGTTGCGTCAGCGTTTGCCAGACGGATTCGCAGCGATCCCCGAGCCAACGGCTGAGGGTAACGCGGGCGCTAAACTCGTCCCCACGGTATTCCAGGTTGCCGATGCTGCAATCGCCATGGGCAGAGTTCACCTGTAGCTGGTGGCTTTTCAGCGCCAACTGGCGTTCACTGTTCAGAGTGAGTGAACCGCCGCGTGTGGCAATATTCAGATCGCCCTCAACCATGATTTGCGCCGCCTGCTGCGGTTTGGCCCGCTCCAGCACCGCCAACAGCCAGAGTTTTTCATCGCTGGAACGGGCGATCAGCGCGATATCGCCCGCCTCCGGCGTCAACAGGCAACTGGCCGCCCGGCGGCAATGCCAACCGCGTCCTTCACTTTCAACAACCATGCTGCCATCGGATAAAATATTGGCTACCTGCCCGCTGAATTGTTGCGGTAAATAGACCGGCAGAGCATGTGATGTGGTTGCGGTGCTCATTGGACTCTTCTCCTTATCCATGCTTCGGGTGATACGGCTGCTCGCTCCAGCTTTCAGCGGCAAACAGTTCGGGATCGTTGGCAAGCACCCCGGTTTTGTCTCCCCAGCGAGTGTCCTGCTGTACGGCCCGATGAAATTGTGTCTGGTTAAAATGCGCCCCGCCAAAGTCGGCGTAGCTGATGTCTGCATACGAAAAATTGGCATAGACCAGTTGGGTGTCGGTAAACAACGCCCCCGAGGCCCGACTTTTGTTGAACTGCGCCTGCACAAGCTGGCAGCCCGCAAAATGGGTGGCGGACAAACAGGCGTTAATCCACACCGACTGGTTCATCTGGCTGGCACGGCAGTCAGCGTAAGACAGATCCGCGTCGGCAAACTGAGCCCCTTCGGCCTGAACGCCACGCAGGTTCGCATTCTGCATTGATGCTCCATGGAACAGGCTGAAATTGAGCACGGCGGCGGCAAAATTCACATTGTCCAATTGGTTGCGGGTAAACATGCACTGAATCAGTGACTGGCCGTGATAATCGAGCCCCTGCTGTTGGCATTCAAAAAAATTCACCTGCTCAAAATGTGCACCAGAAGGGATGTACTGACGTAGATCCAATTGATACAACGTGGTTTTTTGCAGTTTGGCCTCGCTAAAATCGCTGTTTCCCATCATCGACTCAGAAATAGCGCTCTTCTCGAACTGCGCCTGACGAAACAGGCTGTGCTCTAAACGGCAGCCGATAAACTGCATTTTTGTCGCCTGCACCTGGCTGAAATCCGCGTGCTGCAAATTGCATTCGCTGAAGATCAACCCCGGCAAGGACGTGCCGCTAAAGTTGGCATGGCGTAAATCAGATTCACTGAAACTGACACTCTGCAAATGGGCGCGGGTAAATACCGCAGCCACCAGGGTGCAATCAATAAACAGGCAGCGCTCCAGATTGCAGTCGCTAAAGTCGGCATCACTGAAATCCACCTGCCTGAAAATGCCACCGGCCAAATCACCCGAAACCAGGTTGATGCCACACAACACCTGCTCCTCGATCACCTCGCCCTGTTTAACTTTTTGCTGTAGCTGAGCGGCATTCATTGTTCAGCTCCTTTACTGCGTTGCGGGTAGATCTTCATCTGTTTGACCCAGGCATCCCGCATCAGAGTGGTGTCATCGATCTCCGCCTGTGAAATATCTGCACGGAACAGGTTGGCGGCGGTAAGATCGCAACCGATAAGCCGTGATTTCTGCAACCGGCTGCCAATCAGGCTGGCTTGCCTGAGATCGGCCCCTTCCAGATTGCTGCGAATAAACAGCGAGTCGTTGGCCTGCACCCGCAGCAGGGTCACCTGCTGCAAGGTGGCTTCAGACAGATCGCAGTTCTCCAGCGTGGCAAAGCTTAAATCAGCCCCTTTCAGCGGCATTTGGCGCAGGTTGCACTGCATCAGCACCGCTCGGGTGAAACGGGCGTTTTCCAATGACGTCCCCGCCACAAAAGCGCAGTTCTCCAGCCGGGCACGCGTGAAATCAATGTTATCGGCCTGGCACTGAGTCATGGAACAGCGCTTAAGCTGTGCGTTTTCAAACACGGCCCGCTCCAAACGGCTGTCAACAAAAGTGCCTTTGTTAAGGCGCGCAGAGGAAAAACGAGGGTTCTCCAGCGTGATCCCGTTGAAAATAACGTTATCGAAGGAAGCCGCGCTGAAATCACAGTCAGTCAACGAGGTTTCGCTGAACATCTGGTGCGCAATCGTCGCCTGGCTGAAGTTGCAGCGTTCAAACTGCGTACCTTCGGTTGCTACCTTGCTCAGTTCGGTGCTGGTAAAATCACAGCCGTGGCAAATGGCCTGCGCCAACGTCGCTTCATTGAGCAAGCTATAGCGCAGCGAGGTGTGACTCATCAGGCTACGCGCCAGAATGGTTTGCGTCAGCGTGGCGTGATCCAGAATACAGTGGCTCAGATCGGCGTTTTCCAGCATGGCGCGCGTCAGATTGGCCCCGCTGAGATCCAGATGAGAGAGATCGGCACCGGTCAGATCGCAGCCGGTAAAGTTACGGTCCTGCGCCATTTTGCCAATCACCCACGTTCTCAACTGTGCAGCCTGCTCACCGCTCAGGCGCGGCGCAACATTCTGGCTGGTGACACCCAGGCGATACAGCTGATGCAGCCCTTCTTCCTGACCGGGATGCAATGCACCTTGCTGCTGTTGCAAAGCGCTGCGCATTTTATGCATTGATTCCGGCCCCGTTGGGCGGCGCGCATCATACTCTTGCCTTTCTGGCATGCGCTGCTCCATGTTCTGCATGGCGTCTTCTTTCGCCTTGCTGGCCATCTCTTCCATTTGTGCCATAAATTCAGGCAATTGCGACAGCATAGGGCGCTTGATATCCGGCACCTCTTTCGCTTCTTGGTACAGTTTGCTGTCGACCACTTTCAGGCGTTGGTCGGCATCCTGATAGATGGCCTGCTTGCGGGCTGCCAGGTTTTGCTGCAACGGATGCTCGGTTTCTGCTTCAGGCGTGTTATCGATCCACGGCCCAATGCTCTCTTCCGGCAATAAATCATGATCCTGAAAAGCGAAGGCGCTGCCTTTTTCCCGATCGCTGCGCTTAATCCAGACATCCCGGTAATGCTCTAACGAACGTGGCTGGTCTTGATGTTCCAGTGCGGGCATCAGCATATGAACGCCATGGGCATCATCATCCAGCGCTTCAAGCGGCAGTTCACCGTGATACACCAGAATCAGTTGCTCCAGGTGTGGCAGGAACCAGACCGTGGTCTGACGCAGTGCGATCTCCGAGAAAACCTCTTCCCCCTGTTCCGTGTGGTGGGCAAAGCAGCGCGCCTTCCACTGCGGGAGTTGCCCTTCCAGCACGGCATGCTCGGGGTGCATATTCTCGATCCGGTACTGCGCACCGCGCGGTAATTCATCCTGTTCCTGCCATTGCTGATCGCGCGGAGCAATGTTGAACAGGCGGAGATCGGCGTCATCGGCCAGGCCAATCGCGCCACGCTGTACCCAGGCTTCATCGTAGCGTTTGCCAATAAACGCTTGCCGGGCAGGCCAGGTGATATCGATGGCGTCAAAACCGGCAGGGGTTACCCGCTGCGCAGGCTCAGTCACCCGTTCATTCGGTAATTCGATGTTGGGCAGAGGTTGCGGAGCCCCTTCAACCTCTGCGCCGATGCCTAACGGATTGTCGGCAATGAGCGGGCCACCATACGCATGGGACCAGTCAAGCGGCAAAGAAGTGAAAGGCCGTGGAGCAGTGGGGGTGGCGCCCTGCCATTGCCGATCGCCAGAAACGATTAATGATTTTTGTTTTTCGCCCAGCGTAATGCTGACCCGGCAAACATTCTCAGCTAAACAGTTGTGCGGATAAGCCTGACCCGTGGCCAGAAACTCGGCGTAATATTTGGGGCAAGCGGTATCAACCACGCCCCCGGTGCTGGACAATTCACGTTGGGCCAGTTGCCATAATTCCGGCTCTGGGCGCAGCATGGGTTGTGCGCCCATATCGACCAATGCCAGAACGGCAATACCTAAGTACGGCTTATGTGCTTTATAAAAACAAGGACGATTCATCATCCCAAGACGTAGGGGTTTGATAATTCTCATTTATAATTCGCCTTCCAGATGGCAATCTGTGAAATATCACAGGCAATAGAAAAGTATTATCTTTTTTAATTATTTACTGCTGCTTAGCGCTCCATTAATGATGGATCGCTAAGTGCAGTTTATTTCCAGGGAAAATCGTCCCTTGATACTTTTTTAATTAGAGATACAGCACCAAATCTTTGGCATTTAACTCCAGCTTGCCAATATTAATTTGTGCTTTAAATATTTTCAGTACGGTATCATCAGCCAATATTTTAGCGCTGGTAACGCCCAAATAAGTCGGGATCACCTGTGCTTCAAACTGGGTCGAGTCAATATGCATCCCACGTACCCGAATATCGGCCCCCACCGCTTGAACTCTCAACCCGGCAGCAAACACTTTTAATTTTGTTGCCTCCAGATCGTCAGGCGTAATGGAAACCCGGTTAGTGGTAGGCTGAATCATCATGACTGGCGCAATGGTGGTCAGCGTTTGTGCCACCGTCGTCGTCAGATTACTGGAGAAGGTTTCTACCGCATCCCCCGTCACTGCAAGTGTGGACGTTCTCAGGATCGTACTGGTCGTATCGCCTTCCACCAGCAGATCCAGATTATTTTCCACTGAAACGTTCATATCCCGTTCGGCATGCAGGTTAAAGTTCTCTTCACCTGGAACATCCTCCATAAAGAGGCTGTTAGCGTTCGAGATCCCTCCCTCAGTGGTACGGCTCATAATCCCCATTCTGGCGGCGTTGGCTGGCAAGTCCCACGGGGGCATATTGTCCTCGTTGTAGACACGCCCGATGATCAGCGGCCTGTCAGGATCGCCGTTGATAAAATCGACCACCACTTCTTCGCCAATCCTTGGGATCTGTACGCCGCCGTATTGCCACCCGGCCCAGTTGCTGGAAACCCGCACCCAACAGGAGCTGGTTTCATCGCCTTTGCTGTAGCGATCCCAGCGGAACTTGAGTTTTACCCGGCCATAGCTGTCGGTCCAGATCGTCTCACCCGCCGGGCCAACCACCTCTGCCGTTTGTGGGCCATATGTTTTTGGCCAGGCGGTTTTGCGTTTTGGCCGCCACTGGGTGCTGGCGGGCAGAACTTCAAAATCGGTGTAATGCTCGGCGTCATCCTCGTCATTACTGGTGTAGCTGTTTTCCTGAAAGAAATAGCGAGCGGCGATGGTCAGATATTCACGAGCATCTTCCGGGCGCGGGGCGTTACCCAGCATAAACCGGTAACCAGGTGCCATACCGAGAGAAGAGGCACGGCCTCGCATATTTTCATGATTCGCTTCAAATTCTTGCTGGCGAACGCGAGCATAAAACTGTGCGTGACTCAGTTCGGTATAACATCCCGGCCAGTCGAAAACCTCTGCTTTCTCTTTAGCGTAGGACATCGGGTTACGGCGGTTTTCCAGCAGATTTGCACGGGGCTTACGGAAGTCGTAATCATCCATGCTATACAAACTCGGGGTGATAATATCGGAAACGTTCCACTCATAAATCGTAGAGTCGTTTTCGGTTAATCCCCCTTCCGTCAGGCGATACACAATATTGCTATAGCCCGTCAGAATATCGTGCCCTTGCGGGGCATCGGCCAGCACCATCGTGTGACCATCAGCTTGGTGGGTAAAATAGAAATAGATACCCTCATGTTCCATCAGGCGGCAAATAAAGTCATAGTCACTTTCCTGGTATTGCACAGAATAATCCCAAGAGCGGTAATCATAGCTCAGGCGATTTTCAACTTTGACTTTGTACTCACTTAATATAGTGGTAATGATTTCTGGCGCACTTTTACCCTGGAAGATCCTACAGTCCTGGTTTTGCGTTAAATACCAGAGCGTAGGGCGCAGCGTGGCGCGATAGAGGTAATATTTATCCCCGCTTTCTTCGCGACCCGCCAGCGACATACCGGTGATGTTGCCATTTAAATAGCGTTCATTACCAGGTAAGTCATTAATTGTAATGGTAAAAGACTTACCAAGCAGTGAAGTGAGATCCAGGGTATTACTCGGGCAAAGCAGTTCAACATCCAGTTGATAAATCTCGGACAGTCGCTCCTCCCCCTTTAGCGTGCGAAAAAGAAGGGGTTCGGAAATATCTGTAATTTGTTGAGCGACAAAATAACGGTTCGGATTTAGTGTCATCATTTTTTATGCCCGCACATTTAGGAATGTAAGCATTAATATATCCGCACCTTCCAAGGTGCAGATGCATATTCAAACTCAAGAGTACTCAGGTACATATTTGCACCATAGTTTTTAACAACTCGAACATAACAACCCTACTTTAACTAGGCTTTAAAACAGAGTCAAACTGGGTGTAACAAATAACGCCCATAAACTAATCTAGGTAAATCAAAGTTTCTCCTAGCGCTTTAGGCCACTTTTTACGTGAATAATCTTATGCGCGGCTATTTTTTTCGCTGGTAAAAATAAATATACAGAGAAAGGATTTTTAGCATGAGAGCTTTCTTATTCTTGGTGGTGTACGGTTGAGCCGTTCAATCCGGTGATTAGATCCTGCCACGCCCAATAAAAACCTTATAAATTATATGGATGATAGATCTTTAATGAACAATAAAGAACGATTTTTTTAAACACCTCGCCAGTTTACGATCCGGTTAATTTCTTGTGTAAAAAGGATGCAATCAATAAACAAATTCTTTTATCGCTAAATAAGCATAAAAAATACCCATTAATAGGTATTAAATTGGCATATAAAGACATAGCGAAGACTTAAATAAGAAAAGGATTAGAAAGAATAACCAGGCAAATAGTGAAAATAGTTTATTTAAACCAATTATTGATGATATTTTGGTTTTTTATTCCTAAAAAAATGAGACACAGCTCTCACGCTTAAGAATCACTTAACATTCCGCTTCAATATCGTTCACCTCTCAGCCAACAGGTATATTCAGGGTAAATATTCATCCAATTCATAAACCAGCCACTGGACTTACCCAGTGGCTGGCGGATTATGGCAAGACAAACGTTAACCTTCGTAACCGCGAAACAGCGCCTGCCCACGCAGCAAACGCACGCCAAGCCAACCGCCGCAGAGCGAAAGCAGCAATGCACTGAGTAGCGGCAATGCCCACCACAGCAGCAACGTCGGCGACCACGGGAAGTCGAATACCTGGGTTTGCAACAGCCAAAGCGCTGCCTCCGCCCCCACCGCTGCGGCAATCCCCGCTACTAACCCGAGCAAGGCAAACTCACACCACAGCGTGCCACACAGCAGGCGTTTGCCCGCCCCCAACGTGCGGTAAACCACCAGTTCCTGCCTGCGCTGGCGCATGCCCACCTGTACCTGTGCCAACAGCAGCAAACCACCGCAGATCACCACCAGCACCACCATCACTTCCAGCGCACGGCTCACCTGCTGCAACACGCCGCCAACCTGTTTCAGGATCGAGCCAATGTCCAGCAGACTCAGCGTAGGGAACTGACGGTTAAGCTGAGTCAACATCTTGCCGTCGCCGTCGTAACGGAAGCTGGTTAGCCAGGTTTGCGGCAAACTATCCAAGGCACCCGGCGGGAAGATAAAGTAGAAATTCGGCTTCAGGCTTTCCCAGTCCACCTGCCGCAGGCTGGTGACTTTAGCGCTGAACGATTGGGTGTCGCCGCTGAAGGTCAGGGTGTCGCCCAGTTTGATCTTGAGCCGCCCGGCGATCCCTTCATCCATCGAAACCTCCCCCTTCTGTGGCGGCCAAGTGCCTGCCGTCAGCGGGTTATGATCTGGCCGCTCGGCCTGCCAGGTCAGGTTCAGCTCACGATTGACGGCTTCACCACCCGGATCGTTCTCGTGCACCCTTTCGGTTGCCAACTGCTGGTTAATCTCGGTCAGGCGCACACGCACAATCGGGTAGAACGTCTCTTCCTTTAACTGATGCTGTTGCAGGAAAGTTTTGACCTGCGGCACCTGCGCCTGCGTCATGTTCAACAGGAAATAATTCGGGCTATCCGGCGGCAACTGCTGCTGCCAGCGATCGAGCAGATCGTTACGCAGCACCAGCAACAGAGCCAATAGCATAAACGACAGCGAAAACGCCGCCAGTTGGCTGACCGTCACCCACGGCTGATGCAGCAGGCGGCTCACCGCCAGACGTAGCGCCAGGTTTTTCAACGTAATGCGCCGTAACAACAGCAAACTGCCCCAACCGATCCCACCTAGCAGCAACGCCAGAACCACCATCCCGGCGAGGATCGCCCACAGCAACGTGCTGGCTCCCATCAGCAGGGTGAGCAAAGCCACGACGATCACCGCCGCCACGGGCAGGAAGTAACGCAGCGGCCAGACGTTAGCCACCACGTCACGGCGCAGCACGCGCAACGGTTGGGTCGCCAACAATTGCCGGTATGGGCGCAGGCCGACCAGCAATGAGATCATCACCAGCGCCCCCATTGCCCACACCCACGGCCAGGCTCCGGCGGCAGGCAACTGCCCAGGTAATACCGGGGCCAACAGGCGGATCAGCAAAGCTTCAAACCCCAGCCCGATCAGGCTGCCGCAGGCTCCAGCCAGCAACAGCACCGCCAGCCACTGGCCCACAATCAGCCTGCTCAACGCGTTGCGCCCAGCCCCCAGGGTTTTCAGCACCGCGATCAGATCGTAACGGCTGCGGCAATAGTGGCTCATCGCCACCGCCACGGCGGCAATCGACAGCAGCAGCGTCAGCAAGGCAGAAAGCAGCAGGAACTGCTGCGAGCGCTGGAGCGATTTCCCCAGCGCGCTGCCGGATTCTTCCAGACCAAACCAGCGTTGATCCGGCTTAAGCTGCGGCTTCAGGCGCTCTTCATAGCGCTGAATATTCTCCGGCGTACCGGCAAACATGTAGCGATAGGTCAGACGGCTGCCCGGTTGGACTGCACCGGTTTTGTCCACATCGGCCAGATTGATGATAATGCTTGGCGCAGTCTGGAACGGGTTGAAACCAGAATCCGGTTCCTGAATGATTTCACCCGCGATCCGCAGGCGGGTATCTCCGACATCCAGATTGTCACCCACCTTGATATCCAGCAGGGCCAGCAGACGAGGGGCCACCAGCACCGTGCCGGGCTCTGGTTTGATATTGACCGGGCGGGTTTCCAGCTTGCCATACAGCGGGTAAGCCACATCGGTGGCCTTCACATTGGCCAACTGTGGGCGATCCCCGGCATAGGTCATGGTGGTGAAGCTGAGCTGACGGCTGACCCGTAAACCCTGTTGCTGTGCATCAAGCAGCCAGCCCTCCGGTACCGGATGCGCAGCGCGCAACACGCGGTCACCGGCAATAAAATCGCGGCTTTGCTGGCTCAAGCCTTTGTCCATACGATCGCTGATACTGCCGAGCGCCAACACGCAGGCCACCGACAGCGTCAGTGCCAGCCAGACAATCAGCAGCGAAGGTGAACACCATTCACGCCAGAACCAACGCCAGATCATGCTTCCTCCCACAGCTTGCCTTCACGCAAGCGCAACCGCCGCTGGCAACGCGCCGCCAACGTTTCGTCATGGGTGACCAGAATCAGCGTGGTGGAAAAATCGCGGTTGAGGGAGAACAGCAAGTCAGCAATGCGCTCGCCAGTCTGGCGATCGAGGTTGCCGGTCGGTTCGTCGGCAAACAGCACACTCGGGCGGCCACTGAAAGCCCGTGCCAGCGCCACGCGCTGTTGCTCACCGCCGGAAAGCTGCGCGGGCAAATGATTCAGGCGCTGCCCTAAGCCAAGCTGCTCCAGCAATTTCACCGCCTGTTCACGGCTGTGGCGATCGCTCTCACCGCGCAGCAACGCCGGTAATTGTACGTTCTCCAACGCATTCAGCGTCGGCACCAGCATAAAGGATTGAAACACAAACCCGACATTCTTCGCCCGTAACGCAGCCCGCCCCTCTTCATCCAACGTGGTCAGCGATTTGCCCAATAAGCGCACCTCGCCTGCACTGCCATCGTCCAATCCGGCCAGGATCCCCAGCAGTGTCGATTTACCCGAGCCAGACTCGCCAATCAGGGCAATTGTCTGCGCGGGTTTGACAACCAGCTCGACTCCGGTAAGGATGGTGAGCTGATGTTCCCCCTGACCAACGTGTTTACTAAGATGATGAACTTCAAGAACGTTTTCCGCTGGCATCTTCCCTTCCTTTTGCTGTTGGGATTATTCAGTTTACGTGCTGCCGCCACCGATACCTTATTGATTCTTGGCGACAGTTTAAGTGCCGGTTACCGCTTGCCGGTAGCTCAGGCCTGGCCAACGCTGCTGGCCAACCATTGGCAAAAACAGCCCGGTGGCCCACAGGTGATCAACGCCAGTATCAGCGGTGACACCGCAGCCCAGGGCTTGGCGCGCCTGCCTGAACTGTTGAAACAGCACCAGCCGCGCTGGGTGATGATTGAACTGGGCGCTAACGATGGGCTTCGCGGTTTCCCGGCCCAGGATGTTCAGCGCGATCTCAGCCAGATCATCACTCAGGTGCAGCAGGCTGGCGCACAACCGCTGCTGATGCAAATCCATATTCCGCCAAACTATGGCCGCCGCTACACCGAGGCTTTCAGTGCCATCTACCCAGCATTAGCCAAGCAGTTCAATATTCCGCTATTGCCGTTCTTTATGGAACACGTGGTGATCAAACCGGAATGGATGCAGGATGACGGATTGCATCCTAATCAGGATGCCCAGCCGTTTATTGCCACCTGGATGGCAGAGCGGCTGGAACCTCTAGTAAAACATGAGTCTAACTAAATAGGGCTGCCTACTAGGTAAAGTTATGCAAAAAGCAATATTGATAACCGGCTGCTCCAGCGGAATTGGATTGATTGCCGCACAGGATCTGCGTAATCGTGGCTACCGCGTGCTGGCCGCCTGCCGTAAGCCGCAGGATGTCGAAAATATGCACCAGCTCGGGTTGGAAGCGGTTGAGCTGGATCTGGACGACAGCGCCAGCGTAGAACGCGCCGCCGCGCAGGTGATAGACATGACCGGTGGCCGTCTGTACGGCCTGTTCAACAATGGCGGTTACGGCGTTTATGGCCCGCTCAGCGCAATCTCACGCCAACAGCTGGAACAGCAGTTCTCAACCAACCTGTTCGGTACGCATCAACTGACGCAGTTATTATTGCCCGCCATGCTGCCACACGGCGAAGGCCGCATTATTCAGACCAGTTCGGTGATGGGGCTGGTTTCCAGCGCCGGGCGCGGAGCCTATGCCGCCAGCAAGTTTGCGCTGGAAGCCTGGTCGGATGCGCTGCGGATGGAACTGCACGGTACTGGCATTCAGGTCAGCCTGATCGAACCCGGCCCGCTTACCACGCATTTTACCCAGAACGTCAACCAGACCCAGAGCGATAAACCGGTACATAACCCCAGTATCGCCAGGTTGCTGACGCTGCCGCCAGAGGCCGTGCTGCCGAAGCTGCGCCACGCGCTGGAAAGCCCGAGGGCCAAATTGCGTTATCCGGTCACGCTGCTGGCCCATGCGTTGGGGATCCTGCGCCGCGTGCTGCCTGGCCGTATGCTGGACTGGCTGATGCGCAGCAATGGTTAAGACCAGGGTTGAAGTGCATCAGTTCGCCCCCATTTAGAATCAAATCGCTCCGCAAGCTCAGAGAGAAAAACCATGCTAGCTCACGCTGTTGTTGATATTAACGAAACAAACCTGCACCAGACGCTGGAACAGTCCATGTCCATTCCAGTGCTGTTCTACTTCTGGTCCGATCGCAGCCAACATTGCCTGCAACTTAATCCGGTGCTGGAGAAGCTGGCGGCGGAATACGCGGGGCAGTTCATTCTGGCCAAGGTAGACTGCGATGCCGAGCAGATGATCGCCTCCCAATTTGGGCTGCGCTCGATCCCAACCGTTTATATGTTCCAAGAAGGCCAGCCGGTTGACGGCTTCCAGGGCCCGCAGCCGGAAGAGATGATCCGTGAGTTCCTGCAGCGCTTTCTGCCTAAAACCGAAGACCTGAAACTGGCGGAAGCGCTGGAACTGTTGCAGGAAGATCGCGCCGCTGATGCCCTGCCGCTGCTGAAAGAGGCCTGGCAAGCCAGCAACCAGCGTAGCGACATCGGCCTGACGCTGGCTGAAACGCAAATCGCGCTGAACAAAATGGAAGATGCAGAAGCAGTGCTGGCCACCATTCCCCTGCAGGATCGCGATACCCGCTATCAAGGGCTGGTCGCCCAGATTGAGTTACTGAAACAGGCCGCCGATACGCCAGAAATCCAACAGTTGCAACAACAGGTGCAGCAGCAGCCAGAAAACGCTGAGCTGGCGGTTCAACTCGCCCTGCAACTGCATCAGGTTGGCCGTAACGAAGAAGCGCTGGAACTGCTGATGGGCCATCTGCAAAAAGATCTGGCCACCGCAAACGGTAATGCGCGTAAAACACTGATGGATATTCTGGCCGCGCTGGGCACTGGTGATGTGCTCGCTGCCAGATACCGCCGTCAGCTTTATTCTTTATTGTACTAACTCTTCAATCATCAGGGTGCAGCCTGCTGTGCCCTGCCTTTCCAACTGCGGCTTGAAGTATGGCGGGCATATTATCTCGTGTTGGCGTACTATCTATTAATACGTCTGACAGGAGGTTATGCCATGTTTACCGTTATTCCGGTTGTGATCGTTGTTGCGTTGATTATCGTCTTCGCCAGCGTAAAAATTGTGCCGCAAGGCTTTCAATGGACAGTAGAACGCTTTGGCCGTTACACCAAAACCTTGATGCCGGGGCTCAATATCGTTGTGCCGTTTATGGATCGTATTGGCCGTAAAATCAATATGATGGAGCAGGTGCTGGATATCCCTTCCCAAGAGATTATCTCGCGCGATAACGCCAACGTAGCAATTGATGCCGTGTGCTTTATTCAGGTGGTCGATCCGGCGCGTGCCGCCTATGAGGTCAGCAACCTGGAACAGGCGATCGTTAACCTCACCATGACCAACTTCCGTACCGTGCTTGGCTCCATGGAACTGGACGAAATGCTTTCACAGCGCGACAGCATCAACAGCCGCCTGCTGCATATCGTCGATGAGGCCACCAATCCTTGGGGCGTCAAAATTACCCGTATCGAAATCCGTGACGTGCGCCCGCCTGCCGAGCTGATCGCCTCCATGAACGCACAGATGAAGGCTGAACGTACCAAACGTGCCGATATTCTGGAAGCTGAAGGGGTACGTCAGGCAGCAATCCTGCGCGCCGAAGGGGATAAACAGTCGCAGATCCTGAAAGCCGAAGGGGAGCGCCAGTCTGCATTCCTGCAGGCGGAAGCGCGTGAACGTGCCGCCGAAGCAGAAGCAAAAGCGACGCAGTTGGTTTCTGATGCCATCGCCAACGGTAACCTGCAAGCGGTTAACTACTTTGTGGCACAAAAGTACACCGATGCGCTGCAGAAAATCGGCTCTGCCAATAACAGCAAAGTGATCATGATGCCGCTGGACGCCAGCAGCCTGCTGGGTTCCATCGGTGGCATCACTGAGCTGCTGAAAGACACCAAAGGCAAATAATCATGATTGAGCAGATCGCAGCAAACCCGCAATGGTTCTGGATCTCTCTCGGTGGGTTGCTGCTGGCAGCCGAAATGCTTGGTGCCAGCGGTTATCTGCTGTGGAGTGGCCTGTCGGCGGTGTTGGTCGGGGTGATCGTCTGGTTGCTGCCCCAGCTCGACTGGGAGTGGCAGGGGGCCATTTTCGCCGTTATGACCATCGTCGTGGCCTATCTGTGGTGGTATTGGCTGCGCCAGCGGCCTGCGGCAGCCAGCAGCGGTTCGCAGGTGCTGAACCAGCGTAATCGCCAGTTGATTGGTATCCGCTCAACCTTGACCGAACCGATGCACAACGGCATGGGCCGTATCAACATCGGCGATAGCAGTTGGCGCGCGCAGGCCAATGAGGATCTGCCGGTCGGCACCGAAGTTGAAGTGGTGGCCGTCGAAGGTGTTACGCTGGTGATCCGCGCGGTTAACCGTTAATGCTGATGACAGCAGCCTGCCAGATTGTTAATGATCGGGCAGTCTGCTCCCTCATCTCCCGGGCACTGTTCCGCCAAGGTTAACAAGCGTTGGCGCATTTTGCCCAATTCGCTGATGTGCTTTTCAATCTCGGCCACTTTCTGCAGCGTGCGGGCCTTAACATCGGCACTGTGGCGCGCGGGATCGTTGAACAATGTCACCAGTTCACGGCATTCATCCAGGTTGAAGCCAACCTGACGCGCCTGGCGCAACAGCGTCAACTCTTCAATATGCTTCGCATCGTAACTGCGGTAGCCGTTTTCCGTGCGGATTGGCGCAGTCACCAAGCCTTTCTCTTCATAGAAACGGATTGCCTTGCTGGTTAAACCGGTTTTTTTAGCAACGTCACTGATATTCATTGAACCCCCTTGACCTTAACCTTGCGGGAAGGTTTAACCTTATTCTTAATGATAATCATCAAGGCGGTCAAGCCTTAAGCAACGGCCCTTTTTTGCGAGGAAATAAATCATGAGTCACATTACCGTGCTGGCACTGCAGGGTCTTTCCTGCATGAATTGCGCGCAAAGGGTGAAAAAAACCCTGGAAAGCCGCAACGATGTCGAACAGGCCGAAGTAAACGTTCACTATGCCAAGGTGACAGGGGAAGCCCCGGCAAACGCTTTAATTGAAAGCGTTATTGCCGCTGGCTATCAGGCGCAGATCGCCACACAGGCCGATACCGAGCTACAGCTCTCCGGCCTTTCCTGCATGCACTGCGTTGGCAGCACCCGCAAGGCGTTAGAAGCCGTGCCCGGCGTCATCGCCGCTGAAGTCACTCTTGCAGCGGCTAAAGTGTATGGCGAGGCCGAAACCGAACAACTGATCGCCGCAATAGAAAATGCCGGTTTTCATGCCAGCCTGACGGGAGCCAGCAGCCACCCAAAAACTGAGCCGCTGACTGCATCTGAACCTCCTTTGCCGGAAACTCAGGCAGCGGCCCACACACTCCTTCCGGCAACTGACAACGATAGCGTCCAGCTGTTGCTCAGCGGTATGAGCTGTGCCAGTTGCGTCGGTAAGGTACAGAACGCGCTGCAACATGTTCCCGGTGTTGAGCAGGCGCGGGTCAATCTGGCAGAGCGTAGCGCGCTGATTACCGGTAGCGCAGCCCCCGAGGCCCTGATCGCTGCAGTAGAAAAAGCCGGTTATGGCGCAGAGATGATCCAGGACGAAACCGAACGCCGCGCACGCCAGCATCAAACCGCTCAGGCGAATATGAAACGCTTCCGCTGGCAGGCAGCGCTGGGGCTGGCGCTGGGGATCCCGCTGATGCTGTGGGATCTGTTTGGCGGCAGTATGTCGCTGACGCCGGAAAACCAGCAACCCTGGCTGCTGGTCGGCCTGCTCACTCTGGCGGTAATGGTGTTTGCCGGTGGGCATTTTTATCGCAATGCCTGGCGCGCGCTGCTGAACGGCAGTGCAACCATGGATACGCTAGTCGCTTTAGGTACCGGCGCTGCCTGGCTGTACTCCATCAGCGTCAATATCTGGCCCGACCTGTTCCCAATGGAAGCTCGGCATCTGTATTACGAAGCCAGTGCAATCATCATCGGTTTGATTAACCTGGGTCATGCTATTGAACAGCGTGCGCGGCAACGCTCGTCCCAGGCGCTGGAGCGGTTGCTCGATCTGACGCCCCCCACCGCCAGGCTGGTGACAGAAAACGGCGAACGGGATATTCCGCTGGCCGAAGTACAACTGGGTATGACCTTGCGCCTGACCACCGGCGATCGCATTCCGGTGGATGGCGAAATCCTGCAAGGCGAAGTGTGGATCGATGAAGCCATGCTGACCGGTGAAGCCGTGCCGCAGCAAAAAGGGATCGGTGACAACGTGCATGCCGGTACGGTAGTTGACGACGGTAGCGTGCTGTTCCGCGCAGCGGCCATCGGTAGCCAAACCACATTGGCGCGCATTATCAAGCTGGTGCGCCAGGCACAAAGCAGCAAGCCGGAGATCGGCAAGCTGGCAGACAGGGTTTCGGCGGTGTTCGTCCCGGCAGTGGTGGCTATCGCCCTGTTCAGCGGCGCAGTCTGGTACTTTTTGGGCCCGCAACCGCAGTTGATCTACACCTTGGTGATCGCTACCACGGTGTTGATTATTGCCTGCCCTTGCGCGTTAGGGTTGGCGACACCGATGTCGATTATCTCCGGCGTTGGCCGTGCGGCAGAGTTTGGGGTGCTGATCCGTGATGCCGATGCGCTGCAACAGGCCAGCACATTGGATACTCTGGTATTCGATAAAACCGGCACACTGACAGAAGGCCAGCCACGGGTGGTAGAAATCATCGCCTTTAACCCGGTAAATGAACAACAGGCATTACGCTGGGCGGCAGCGCTGGAGCAAGGGGCCAACCACCCGCTGGCGCGAGCCATCGTGGAACATGCCAGTGAACAAACCTTGCCGCAGGTGGCGCAGTTCCGCACATTGCGCGGCTTCGGCGTCAGCGGCGAAGTGGAAGGTGTACCGTTGTTGTTGGGCAATGCCAAGCTGCTGCAGGAAAACCAGATCGCGATCCCTCACGAATTGGATGCTCAGATGCAGCAACAGGCCGAGCGTGGTATCACTCCGGTCCTGTTGGCAGCCAATGGCAAACCAGCGGCCCTGATCGCCATCCGCGATCCGTTGCGCAGCGATAGCGTGAAGGCGCTGCAACGTTTGCATCAGCAAGGTTACCAACTGGTGATGTTAACCGGCGACAACCCGGTTACCGCCAATGCGATCGCTAAAGAGGCCGGTATTGACCGGGTGATCGCTGGTGTCTTGCCGGATGGCAAAGCAGAAGCCATCAAGCAGTTGCAGGCTCAAGGCCAGCGCGTGGCGATGGTGGGTGACGGCATCAACGACGCCCCAGCATTGGCTCAGGCCGACGTAGGCATTGCTATGGGAGGGGGCAGCGATATCGCGATTGAAACCGCCGCCATTACCCTGATGCGCCACAGCCTGCATGGGGTTGCTGACGCGCTGGCACTGTCAAAAGCCACCATCGGCAACATGAAACAGAACCTGCTCGGTGCATTTATCTACAATTCGCTCGGTATCCCGATCGCCGCCGGGGTGTTGTATCCGCTGACCGGCACGCTGCTCAGCCCGATGATCGCCAGCGCAGCCATGGCGCTTTCGTCCATCACCGTGGTCAGCAACGCCAATCGGCTGCTGCGCTTTACGCCCAAACAGTAACCCTACAGCGCAATGCAACCAATCCAACGGTTGCGTTGCGCTTGGCTTTGGGATCATTCCTGCACTGTTCAGACTTTCTTATGGGGCTGATAGCGTTTAGCATGTGGCAAACGTTAACCAGGAGCCACGCCGTATGGGTCAACTGCTACGCCGCATCGCTGCTTTCCTCGGCATTATTTCCCCAATCGCCCATGCCTATCCAGCCTTGGATATCACTCTGCCGGGCAACCGTCAGCTCCATCTGGTGGGTAGCATTCATATGGGTACGGTTAATATGTCGCCACTGCCTGCGCGCTTGATCGCGCGCTTGCAACAGGCCGATGCGCTGATCGTTGAGGCCGATATCACCAGCTCTTCCTCACCCTTTGGTCAAACCACAGAGCAAGAGCGGCTGGAACAACGCCTCTCTGCTGAGGAGTTTTGCCGGTTACAAACCCTGTGTCTGGAGTTGGGAACCGATGTGACCCCCCTCTCTACCCTGCCAGGCTGGCAAGTGGCTCTGATGTTGCAAGCACGACAGGCGCAGCAGCTAGGATTGCGTGCTGAATACGGTATCGACTATCAGCTGTTGCAGGCCGCTAAAGCACAACAGAAACCGGTGATTGAACTGGAAGGCGCTGAGGAACAACTGGGGATGCTGGAACAATTGCCAGAGGGCGGAATGGCGTTGCTGCACGATACGCTGGAACACTGGCATACCAATGCGCGGCTGCTGCAAACCATGATGAGTTGGTGGCTAGATACCAAACCGAACGCCACACAAGAGACCTTACCCTCCACTTTTTGCGCCGAACTGTATGACGTATTGATGCATCGTCGCAACCGCCATTGGCAGCAAAAATTAGAAGCGTTACCGCCGGGCAATTACGTGGTGGCCGTCGGGGCCTTGCATCTGTATGGCGAAGATAATCTGCCCGCCATGCTGAAAAACCGTTAAAAAAGTGGCCAATATCGCTATTGGCCAGTCAAAGAGGAGTTTTTCATATTTTAGTTATATCGGCAGAGTAGCAATCCAGCGAACCTGTTGGCAACCGCCTTTATTTATTCTCGCTGCTGGTTGCCTAGTCAGTTAGGTTTTTGTAGTTTACGGCTTCAGGCTGCAATCTTCCCACCGTTTAGGAAAACACCTTATGACGCCCGCAGTGGTACTGCTTGAAAAACAAAAGGTCGCCTTTACTCTTCATCCCTATCATCACGACAGCGAAGAAACCAACTTCGGTGACGAGGTGGTGAAAAAGCTGGGGTTGAATGCTGAACAGGTCTATAAAACCCTGTTGGTGGCGCTTAACGGCGATGGCAAGAATCTGGCAGTTGCGGTAACGCCAGTCGCCACCCAGTTAGATTTGAAAAAGGTCGCCAAAGCGCTGGGAGCCAAAAAAGCCGAGATGGCTGATCCGCTCCTGGCACAGCGGGTAACAGGCTATCTGGTGGGGGGTATCAGCCCACTTGGGCAGAAAAAACGACTACCAACGGTGATCGACAGCCAGGCACAGCAGTTCACCACAATTTTCGTTTCCGGCGGCAAACGCGGGTTGGATATTGAACTCGCCGCCAACGATTTATGCCGTTTGCTGACGGGTAACTTTGCCGATATCGCCAAGCGGGACTGAATGGTGGGGATTGAGAATGGAAAACGGTGGCCGCCTCGCAGCCACCGCAGTTCACACCTTAGAATCACTTGATAAACTTGATGTTCTTAATCTCGTACTCAAAGCCTGCTTGTATATTCCCCCACGCAGGGAATATCGTGAAGCTCTTAAGACTCTGATCAAAGTAAGCATTACTGACTTTAGCCACCACGCTACTCATCGGGACGACAATGGTTCGCCATTCGCCTATAACCAGCTTCGAGCCTGCCAGTGATTCGACAAACATATCCCCTGTGTCACCTTTGTTGCCATCGATTTTAATCACTAACCCGGTTTGTGCAGCATCTTGCTTTTGCGCGCCCAGCGATTTAACCAGGATATCGAACTGTAAATTACCGCTGGCGAACTGTTTGAAGTTCTGGGGCGCGAAATTAAAGTGCAATAGGCCTTTGTATGCTTCTGGGCTATTCGCGTTATATGCAACGCTGGTGACAGAATCCGTCGTCGTAACCGCCATATGCGTGAAGCCTTGCGGTATTGGTTGCCCATTATCCGTGCTGTACTGATCGCTGGTGACTATTGTTGCACTCAAGTCCGCCAGAATATCGTAGCTTGCACCCTCCAGCGGGGGCAATTCACTTGCATGGAACGTCTCGCAGGGAATCGCATCCTTCGGTAAACCATCAGGCTGCGGCACATAACGGATTGCACCGATATCAAAGTTTATCGCTTCTGCGGTGTAGATGAGGAAAGGCGTATTCATCATCTGATACGACATCCCGGTTTCTACCATACATTGAACAGGGATTTTAATTGTCGACCACTCGCTTGAAGGCTTGGGCAGAATATTGGCGATATTAACTTCGCCACGGCAAGGATATTCACAGTGCGTAGACAGGTTAACCAAAGCAGGGTTGCCTGAGTTAATGCGAATGTCGAATTCGATAGTCGAATTAGCATTCACATAGCGACTGTAATCAGCCCCTTTCCCGTCAATGGTCTGCATATAAATTTGAGCGGCAGATTTACCGACAAAGCCCTCGGTTTCCCCGCTGAAATTGACGTTCAAGGCCGACTGCTGCATGCCCTGATAGTCGATCCCTTTAGTGGTAACCGAACCAATGGTCGTTTCGCCTTTAGTAATTACCAGCTTCGACCAACCGTTAATATCTCCTGACATTGCAGCGACAAATTCGCCTTTGGCATTCTTACCGTAGATTTCCAGAGGAGAATCAGCCACGCCGGTATCAGGTGCGGAAATACCGCAGCCATAATCACGGGGATCCAGAGGAAGATTGTTCAAATCGGCTTCCGTTGCCGCTACATCAGTTTTGCCCGCGTAGTTCAAGCCATAGCCGTAGGGAAAGAGCTGCTTATATTCGCCATTAAGCTCCTGTTCAATCGCTTGGCCAGTGATCCCATCAACCGGAGTGACGTAGCCTGCAATATTGGGCGCAGCACGGTTAATGGTGGTCGAGCACTTGGTTGCTCCCCAGGTGTAGGATAATTTGCCTTTAAAATCCTTATCACCGAACAGCACATCCGTGATCCCCAGGCCTTCTGTACCGGGTAACCAGGCCGCGACAAACGCATTGGAGTTATTGATCTCTTCGTTCACATACAGAGGGCGCCCGGAATAGAACACCGTAACCACTTTATAGCCCTGTTCTTTGAGCGATTTAATCAGTTCAGCATCTTGCTTATACTTCGGTTTTAGCGCAGCGAACTCCAGCGTCTGTGATTTTGAAATATCACCGAACATTTCAGCGTAAGGATCTTCACCAATGACAGCAACCGCCACCGCTTCTTCAGGCGTAGTGGCTGAAACATCGGTAATCACATTCTCAGCACCGACCACGCGCTTCATGGCCATTAACAGAGTCTGAGCGTTCGGGAAGTCTTTTTCGATGGTGTTCCCATCGCCCTGCCATGAAAGCGACCAGCCCCCTGTTTGCTTGGTGATATCGTTGGCAGCAGAACCCACCACCAGATATTTCGCCCCTTTCTTCAGTGGCAGCACCTGCCCTTCGTTCTTCAACAGCACCAATGATTCTGATACCGCCTGGCGCGCTACGGCAACGTGTTCAGGGGCGCTCAGGATCTCCTGCTTGCCCGCTAAAGCACGCTGGCTGGGCATCGGTTTTTCCCACAGGTTGGCACGCATCTTGACGCGTAAAATACGGGTTACCGCATCATCGATACGCTCCATTGGGATAATACCGGATTTAACCTGATCGATGACGTTCTGGTAAAATGCGTGCCAGTCATTGCGCGATGTCACCATGAAGACGTCATTACCGGCGATAACTGCCTGCGGGCAGTTAGCCGCAGAGCAACCGTTGATCTCACCTTGACCGTTCCAGTCGGTCACAACCAAGCCATCAAAACCCATTTTGCCTTTCAGCACATCGGTGATCAGATACTTTGAGCCGTGGATTTTCTGGTTTTGCATATAACCAGAGTCGGTGTCAGAAGCAGAATAATACGGGTTACCTACCATCGGATCGAAGTTGGCCGGGTTCCACCATGAGTTAAATGAACTCATCACCACCTGTGCCCCCGCACTCAGGCCGCCGATATAGCCCATGGCATGAATGTTACGCAGATACTCCTCGGTGTAGCGGTTTTGACCGTGATCGATACCTTGCAGAGTGCCGCCGTCCCCCACCCAATGCTTAACGTTCGAAATCACGTTCAGTTCGCCTTTCAGGCCTTCTTCACCGCCCTGAATACCTTGCACCATACGTTTGGCATACTCGTAAACGATCTCGGGATCTTCAGAATAACCTTCGTATACGCGGCCCCAGCGATAATCACGCGGAGTTGCCACGGTCGGGGCAAACGTCCAGTCCAAGCCGGTTGCGACAATTTCACGCGCAGTCACTGCGCCAATCTTTTCAATCAGGTCAGGGTCACGCGCAGCCCCCAGGCCAATGTTGTGCGGGAAAACCGTTGCCATAAACACGTTGTTATGGCCGTGAACCGCATCTGTCGCCCACATAAAGGGGATTCTGAATCCGCGCCCTTCATAAGCACGTTCTACCGCCAGCCAATATTTATCCGCTTCTTTCGCCCACTCTTCAGCCGTGGCGTATTTATTATTACCTGGAGCAGCACCGCCGCCGTTCAGGATAGAACCTAATTTATATTTCTCTGCCTCTTCAGGGGTAACATCGCGTAAATCAGGCTGTACCATCTGCCCTACTTTTTCTTCCAGCGTCATCATCGCCAGAATGCGCTGAATTTCCGCCTCCATGGCAGGATCTTTTTTGATTACGCTGTTAACGTTTTCCCAATCGGCAAAGTAAGGCAGAGTGGTTGCTGGTGGCTTGATATCACCGCCATTATTCCCGCCGTTATTACCGTTGCTATTGTTGTTACCGTTGTTGTTGTTACCACTATTGTTGCTGCTATTGCTCCCGCTGTTATTGCTGCTATCCATAGTGCTTTTTTCTGCCGTATCACAGCCCGCCAGGGCTAAAGAAACAAGCATGCTAATGATTAAACTCTTTGCCTTCATTGCAAAATCCCTCTCTGAGTCACAAAGTGAATACTTTAGAAGACAGCCAGCTTTCCAAAGCATAAGCAATGTTTAACAGAGGGGAATAAATAATACTACGATATATTTCACACTTCGAAATAAATACCGATTTTGGGTAGAGAGGTCTATACCGAATTGCTTGTAGGCGGCCAGCGCTGGAGGCTCAGGACATCATGTGATTGGGCCGCCAACATGCAAGTATGATGGGTATATCGCTTTCGGTTAAGCACCACCTGTTGCCAGACTGATTGAAGCCGGTACGCGCCACATGACTGATATTGTGGCTTTTTTTTTCAAATTCCAAGTGTGACCATTGAAACCTTGTGTGTAGTTGGCTATGTTACAGCCAAGCCAATCGACAAGGAAAAGTGATGGATACGGTTGAACAGCTGGGCGGGAAGTATTTCTATAAAGGAATGCATAACCTGAGTGCTGGAGAATTGTTTTTTTGGATCTTCGTCGAAGAGGCCCAAAAACAGCTAGGTGTTGGTGATGTCATTGCTTTGGCATTGGTTATCCTGGGTCAGCCACTCAAGAGCACAAAATGGAAGCCCGCAGGAACAACAAAAAGCACAAGCATCCTCAGTGAGAACCTTCGACGCTGGGTTAATATAGAAACAGGGATGCGACTACCAACGCTTACGAATGTATCTATCAAAAGACGAAAGTTTAGTTACGTAACCAATCTTGGCGCTTTTTCTGGCCGATGGATACCTATCTTAGGTGTGGCTTTCATCGCTAATGATGTGACCACAATTGCATGGAAAGCGGTCACAACCTATCACCTCATTGCCAGAAATGGAGATCAATTATGGGGCTAGATGGTAAGGCACAAGAGGTTTTCGAGTGGTATGATTCGAAATGGAATCTTCCCACACCATTCAGCAAGAAACGACCACTAACAATAGACACCAGCCTGTCTACAGGCAGACACCCCTGGGCAAGAGAGGAAGGTGATCTCATCATGAATGAATTCTTCGACAAGTTTAGCGTGAAACGTGCAGGGTTCGATTTTCTAAAATACTGGCCATATGAAAGAGGATTTATTCCCAACTTCCTTTTGCCTAAATCACAGCGGGTTTATTATATCGAACCAGAACCACTAACTATCACTATGTTAATAGAATCCGCCAAAGCTGGCCGCTGGCTGTATTGACCCGATCTTACCCAGCAAAAATTGGACAGTTATCGCGGTGTAATGACGGTCGTTTTTTGTACCGTTTTGCGGAAAAGTTTTTTCGAAGGCAGGAAACAGCGGTTTTCAATCATATCACTGAAAGAAAACCGCTATTAAATTTAATTACTTATAAACAATCTCACCCTTAGGTTCAAACGCCGCCGCATCCAGCGGTGAATGCTTCTCGATATACTGCTTCATTAGGTGAGCGGAATGGAGATAACCAACTGTTTATAAGATAGTTATCTCCATTTCAACCACTGAAAACCATGAAAATATTGCAATTAAAAACTACTTTTAAAACAGGCGGTTAAAAATAGTTTTGCAGAATGGTTTTTCATAGATTTATACTGTATAAAATCACAGTCATCATATGGAGGCTAAATCATGCTGCATGTTGAAGTGACAATCGATAAGAAAAAGAAGCTGCCTGACGGTGCCGCTGCTGCGCTGGCCGTTGAACTCAACAAGCGTCTGCAGCGAAAATTTCCTGACGCGGAGGCTACCGTTCGGATGGCTGGTATGGATGGGCTATCAGTTGGCAGTGCGACACCGGCAGACAGGGAGGCGATCGAGGAAATATTGCAGGAGACATGGGAGAGTGCTGAAGATTGGTTCCAGTCAGAATGAACCCGATCAGCAGCACAATCATTGAAGGGGTGCGAATTTACTACCCTACAGCAGCGGAGCCAATGCCAGTACCTGACCAGCGGCTGCCGTCTTTCACCGTTCGGCCCGCAGGTCGCTGGTATTGGCTTTATGCTTACCGTAACGGGTGTTAGCGCCAATGATATAAGACAGTAATTCACCATTTGGATTGTCCGCTCCACCCAACATGTTGTTTCCTTGAGGTTCTCACACCAGAAAGGACATCAGCATGCTGAGCAGAGAGGACTTTTACATGATAAAGCAAATGCGCAAGCATGGGGCGTACATTGTCGATATTGCGACTCAGGTGGGGTGTTCTGAGCGCACCGTCAGACGGTATCTTAAATACCCTGAACCACCGGCCAGAAAAACGCGCCACAAAATGGTCAAACTGAAGCCGTTCATGGACTATATCGACACGCGGCTGGCAGAGAATGTCTGGAATGGCGAGGTCATCCTCGCAGAAATCAAAGCAATGGGTTACACCGGTGGACGCTCTATGCTGCGTTATTACATCCAACCCAAACGCAAAATGCGGCCGTCAAAGAAAACCGTTCGCTTCGAAACCCAGCCCGGTTACCAGCTTCAGCATGACTGGGGCGAAGTTGAGGTAGAGGTCGCCGGGCAGCGATGCAGAGTTAACTTCGCGGTTAACACGCTGGGGTTCTCCCGCCGCTTCCATGTCTTCGCCGCGCCAAAGCAGGATGCAGAACATACCTATGAGTCACTGGTCCGTGCCTTCCGTTACTTCGGCGGCAGTGTGAAAACCGTGCTGGTTGATAATCAGAAAGCCGCGGTGCTGAAAAATAACAACGGAAAAGTGGTGTTCAACTCCGGGTTCCTGCTGCTGGCCGACCACTATGACTTCCTGCCACGGGCCTGCCGCCCGCGCAGAGCAAGAACCAAAGGCAAAGTGGAGCGGATGGTGAAATATCTCAAAGAGAACTTCTTCGTCCGGTATCGCCGGTTCGACAGCTTCGCCCATGTTAACCAGCAACTGGAACGGTGGATAGCGGATGTGGCTGACAAACGGGACCTTCGCCCGTTCAGGCAGACACCAGAGCAGCGCTTCGCGCTGGAAAAAGCGCACCTTCAGCCGTTGCCGGAGACCGACTTCGATACCAGCTACTTCGATATCCGCCATGTGTCATGGGACAGCTATATCGAGGTGGGCGGCAATCGTTACAGCGTACCTGAAAACCTCTGTGGGCAGCCGGTCTCGATACGGATCTCGCTGGATGATGAGCTACGGATCTACAGTCATGATCAGCAGGTGGCCACACACCGACTCTGTTCAGCCTCATCTGGCTGGCAGACCGTACCGGAACATCATGCGCCACTCTGGCAGCAGGTCAGCATGGTGGAACATCGCCCACTGAGTACCTATGAGGAGTTGCTGTGATGCATGAGCTTGAAGCGCTGTTGGGGCGTCTGAAAATGGAGCACCTGAGTTACCACGTTGAAAGCCTGCTGGAGCAGGCGGCTAAAAAAGAGCTCAACTACCGTGAGTTCCTGTGCATGGCGCTGCAGCAGGAATGGAACGGTAGACATCAGCGCGGAATGGAATCCCGGCTGAAGCAGGCACGCTTCCCGTGGGTCAAAACGCTGGAGCAGTTCGACTTCAACTTCCAGCCAGGTATCGATCACAAGGTCGTCCGGGAGCTGGCGGGGTTGGCGTTCGTGGAGCGCTGCGAAAACGTGATCCTGCTGGGGCCACCGGGTGTGGGTAAAACCCATCTGGCTGTTGCTCTCGGAGTGAAAGCGGCAGATGCAGGTCACCGTGTGCTGTTCATGCCGCTGGACAGACTGGTCGCTACGCTGATGAAAGCAAAGCAGGAGAACCGGCTTGAGCGTCAGTTGCAACAACTGAGTTATGCCCGGGTGTTGATCCTGGACGAGATAGGCTATCTGCCAATGACCAGAGAGGAAGCGAGTCTGTTCTTCCGGTTGCTGAACCGCCGATATGAAAAAGCGAGCATCATCCTGACATCCAACAAAGGCTTCGCAGACTGGGGAGAGATGTTCGGCGATAACGTCCTGGCAACGGCGATCCTGGATAGACTGTTGCACCACTCAACGACACTGAATATCAAAGGAGAAAGCTATCGGTTGAAAGAAAAGCGCAAAGCAGGTGTTCTAGCTAAAAACGCAACGCCAATCAATGAAGATGAAATGGCGGAAAGCGGGCAACAAAAGTGATCAAATAGCGGACATTAAAAATGGCGAAAAACGGTCATAAATCTTGGCGTTGACACGGGGGCTGGCATCTGGCTTACAACCAGCCACTAGCTACCCCCTCTGCTGTCATCATTGCTGCCGTACGCCATCACTGAAGCAACCAGTTCTTACATTAGTAACTTCCGGGTACCCTTGCATATGAGAGGTAAAGGAAATATTCTATCTGTGAAAATTTCAATTGCTGATAGAGAAATCCTACCAATACGTTGATTTCTGGTAGATATTCTCATTATAATTAGTTTTATTCGATATAATTACTAGTGATTCAATCACTCTTTGGAAAGGTCTTTTAGCATATCCTGCTTTCTTTTCTTCTTGGCATCACGTTGGACTAGTTGGGCCTTGAAATTTGAAACTTCTATTATTGTTTTGTGGATCAATATAACTGAGAGTAAAGACAACCCAAAACAACCGCCAGTAATTAAAACCCCTGTCTTGACGTACTTAATATCCGATGACGATAGGTAGTTCATTATTATCAACATAGTTGCAGAAAAAACATAAAAAACCAGCCACAAAAAGAGTCTCTTAACTCTCCTGTCAACTGTATAGTCTAACCTGGGTAGTTCACTATCGGAAAGGGTGGTATTTTCCTTAAGCTCATTTGTCTTGGAAATAGCTTGCGAGCAATACGTTATAGGGATAATCAAAATCCCGACCATACCAAGAGGGATCAATACGCTCTCGCTAACTTTAAATGTTAAAAAGTAGAATAAGGCGCCACCTAGTAAAAATGATAATGTTATCAAAATTATTTTTTTAAACATTTCTCGCGCCTTACTTTTTAGTCCGCTTTATCAAGCTCACCAACATTAATTTTAGTGCTGAGCCAAGTATGCATTTTTAGGTAGAGATCATCCTCATAGACCAATCCGTCTATATATTTAATGCTAACATTACCAGAAAGTTTCAAATCATTTCCTTTCAGAACACCACCACCTTTCAGAGATACAGTGACATCATCACCCTCTGAGTGCCTAAGCGAAGTAGCAATTGCATCTATCGCCTTTTGCCCTCTTTGTGTTGTTTTTCGTAAGTATGTAATCTCCAGATTTACTTGAAGATTTGCCTCGTCAAGCACATCACCAAGATCAAGTTGATCCACCCAATCATTACCTAAAACCGCAGCAATCACATCACCTCCCTTGCCAGCAGGCATGAACTTCACGGATTTAACCTTCCGAAATTCCGCTCCGGGTCCTGTCTGTACCATGGTGTCTTGAAGCTCAGACTTTCCTTTTATCGGTGAACCAATTTTAATGCTTTTAACCGGGGCTGCATTAAGTTTTTCGACTGCATCTTTTGTTGGTTTATCTTGTAAAATTATAGCCGATTGGTCATCTAGCAATGAGCACTCTGTAAGTAGCCAGTTTAAATGATCTTCCAACTCTCTAGCCCTAAGAGAACTAGACTGAAGCATAACCATATGATTGCCATAAACACCAAAGTATAAAAACGAGTCTACAAACTCTCGTTTTAATCTCATTTTGTTTGCTGGTCTAGCGCTTCCCTCTATTTTAAGTTCAATCTCACTTGATGTTATTGCTTTTATATCGTAGAAGGGAACATCACCACTCATAGTTAGAAGCGCTTGGCTCCTTCCCTTCTCAAAGGAAATAAGCTGACCAAAGAATACAGACTTGTAATTATCACTTTTATTAAGAAACCTGAAGCCGCTGTTTTCGTCTGATGGATTAAGGCATTCTTGCCGACTATCGACCTTTTCCCTTATGCCATGCTTCCCTACAGCAGATTCAAGCAAACTTTGCAGCGTGCAACTCGCATTTTTTATTACCGCTCTTTTATAATGTATCGCCTTTTGCTTGTTTTCTTGAGACATCATCATTCCTTGTAATGAAAGATACAGAGAATTTACATCATATATCTCAAAGAAAAATTTAGTTATCTGTATTTTTGAACAGTCAACTGTATAAATAAACAGTAACTTACTACCTAAGTTTGAACAACGAGGTTTTACCTATCGATTACCCACACAGTATCGCTAGGTAGACCGCCCACTGCGCGCCGGCCCACCGCCACTCCTGCAATGAGCCGGGATTTCTCCCGGCCTGGTTGTTACTCCTTGGTTTCAACTTCCGGTGTATCGCCCTGTTCCAGTTCGGTGCCGCTCTCCGGTTCAGGCGTAGCCGGTTGCTCAGTTTCGGGGGCTGACTGCTGATCGGTATCAGGTACCACCTCGGGATCTGGAATTGGTTCGGGTTCAATCACCGACTCTGGCTCATCTCCTGCGGGCATCTCTACACGCAGATCAATCCAGCGACCCGCAGGGATATCGATCGGGGTTCCATCAGCGATCGCTTTCCCATCCTGCAGCACGATGTTACGAGTGAATTCAGGCCCGGTTTTGTATGCCCGGTGATATGTTTTAATCTCAAGATCACCGTCTGGCAGCACAGTGTAATCAACCCAGATCAGCGGGCGCTTGTTCTGGTCCGTTGGAATTTCGATCCCCCCTGCTGGACCGCCCCACGCTGGATCGCTGTTGAACCCAAAAACCCCATGCACGATATAGTGGCCGGTATCGATACGCTCAGTTGTTACGCCCTGGCTCTGTTCATTGAGTTCGCTGTGGCCGTCACTAAATAGCTTAACGATCGGAGATGCTTTCTTGATGAAGCCGTTGGCATCTACTGTAGTGTTTGCTGTTGTATAATGTTTATTCCATGGCGTTGAATCGGTATCCGGCGTGTCTGAGAGTGAGAAACGACTCGTTACGGTCCCATCAGTAGAGATATACAGTTGAGCACGACGATTAGAGGCGTATGCCGATTGAAAACCGGCACCGTTGCCCGGAGCCAGCCCCGTAGCACCCGCTTGAGCAATGAACCCGGTTGTTTTTGAAGCTATGCTCATACCGAGATAACCCAGCCCATAAGCGCCTATTTGCACAAATCGCGTATCGTTTTTGCCACGGGAATCGAAAATTTCCCAGCTAGACCATGTATCGGTAGATGGAATATAAGTTCTTGAAAAGTAGGAATCAGCAGTATGCCATGGATAATAAAATTGGCTTACGGCCTCCTTGCCATTTGTCGATGCTCTTGACTTGATGACTTTTAAAACGCCCGCAGCACCAATCGGATAATTGCGAGCTACTGTTGCGTTAGCGGTTACAGGTTGATAATAATCCCCTTCATCAGTAACGGTATTTAAATCCAGTGCGCCCAGTGATGTTGCTTGAGTGGAAACTTTGATACCGTTTGAATAAAGCGCCCCAGGGAACCACGCAGTACCATCCGGTTTGAATTGCGCCGTGTATGCCGTACCGCTCCAGCGAAGATTTAGCTGCCCTGTATCGGTCTGTGCGTAAATCCCTCCTTTATCGGCACCAGACTCATCACGGAATCTGAACAGCGTATTAGGCTTGCCAGCCGTAGCCTGGATCATCACTTCGCCATACGAGTAAATGTTAGCTTTAGAAATCAATGTGCCATTAATCGTTTGGTCTGTTGTCACTGATTTTTTAACAGTGTCATTTGCTGATGCCGCTGCATTTGTCTCGCTGATCTTTGCCGCTGCTGCTGAGTTTGCTGCTTCTGCACGCATACGATCGACAGTGGCCACAATCTCCGGCGTGAGATCTGCTTCGCCTGGAATAGTCAGGAAGTCGTTGAGCGTCCCGTTTTGTGAGTTCAACGCGACGGTAATACCGCCCACGCGCTCCGGCTGACGGCCGCCTGCCGTGATCATCACATCGTATGCGCCGGGCTCTACAGTCAGCGTGTACTTGCCAGTTGCATCGGTGATCGACTGAGAACGCGCCTGGTTAACAACTGTTGCCGAGGTTCTGATTGCTCGTAATTCGATGACTACACCCACGCGCGGGCCGCCGATCGGGTCTTTCAGAATACCGCTAATTACTGCCATAGGTTTATTCTCCAAATAAAAAACCCGCTCAGTGGCGGGTTATGATGATTTCAATAATTAATTGCTTATGAGAAACGGTTCTGGCCTTTTCTAAATGCTATTACTGCCATTTCACCGCCAGTACCAGGAGTCCCTGGCCCCGGGTTAATTGTGCTAGTCCATACAAGGCCGCGTTCAGCCCCTGTAATACCAAACTCAACGTCAAGTGTTCCGTTTGCCGGAACATCAATGACTATAGAGCCGCGATACACAGATGTTGGTCCTGCGTGCGCACTCCAATATTCAACCCCGTTAATTTTTATATAAACAGACCCTGCCCCGCTTCCAGTTCCATACACAGATATAGTTACATACGGAATTACAACTACGGAAGGGTATGGCAATCCGCCATGGAAATACCTATGCGTACTGTCGTTAGCACCGACCACGTAAACAGGACTCCATACACCGACATGCGTGTTATCGCCGATTAAATTTTCCGCATAAACAGTACCTTTAAATGTACCGTTGGAACCCGTTATATCTCCTTTGAAATATCCACTATCAGCGTATATTGCCCCTTTAAAATATCCGCTATCAGCGTGAATGGTCCCTCTGATATAAACATTATTAAACCAAGCCGCACCCCGCTTATCGATCGCCCAGCCTATCGTTTTTGCCGGATCCGCATTCCACACCCAATCATATGATGTTATAGATTCACCAATTTTTGCGTTAGTTATGGAACCGTCCTTGATGAATGCCGCGTTCATAAAAACTTGGTTTTTATCAATTGCAAACGGGATAGATACCCCTGCTGCTGTACCGTCTACAGAATTTAAAACCGCAAACCGATTAGCATTTATCAGCACTTGACTCTGCATGCCATCTGGCGTGTTCTCAACACCAACACCGATACCGGCAAGATATTGTTTTCCGTCTATGGTTTTTGCAACTTTGACAGACCACATATCCTGCAACTTACTGGCATCTTCAATTGGTTTTTGCAGCTCTTGTGCGAGTTGCGTTTTAGTAATCTGATCTTTCAGATAACCTAAAACCACGTCGGCTTCACTGCTTGATGTGCCTTCTGTCCAGGCTGTCCACGGCCCGGTATTGCCGAGTCTGTCAACGAGACGGGCTTGAAACCAGAACCGCACCCCAGCATTTAGACCGGTCATCGTATGGCTCCGCTGAGGATAGGCGTAATCGCCCAGGTGCATCGCGCCAGCGCCGTCCGGCTGTGTGCTGTACCAGATTTCAGTGCGTTGCGTATCCTCAGCGCCAGGCGGGAATGCCCAATTCAGCACGATGCCAAACACCTGGCCGGTGGTCGTGAAACTCGCTAACGCTGGCGGTTCACCGATTTTTCCGGATAATGTGGCCTCCGGCGCATTAGCCCAAATACTAGAGATTTCAGCCGCGTTGATGGCGCGAACGCGAGCCTGATAGCGCCCTGCATAAATCCCCTGCACTTCAATGCCGAGCGCTGACGTACGCAGTCCGGCAACCCAATTGCCATTATCACGCCGCCACTCCACTTCGTAGGCGATCGCGTTCTCAGTGCTATCCCAAGTCACTCGCAACGTGGCAACGGATAAGCCTTGGATCATCGCTGATGTTTCGCTGATTTTAACGTTCTTCGGTGGTCCCTGAACCCCTGGCGGGATAATAGAAACAGGGCGATCTTCCAGTCTGGCGCCATCATCTATGTACGCATATTTGTTTGGGTCATGCTGAGCGGCCGTTATCGAATAGGTATTGTCGCCATTGTCAGCAATGCCTATAACGCGGTACTGCTGAATAGCGAGATCATCAGCATCGATTGACCATGCCGACTCCGGTGCTGGTGTTTCGCTGTAGTTTGCCGTAACAGTCACGGTATTGCCGCTTACTGCTTGAATGGTTCTGGCTTGAGATCTTCCTGAGGGCAAATTAATAATCAGGCGATCACCCACTTTGGCATCAGGCTTTCTATCCAGAGTGATATTCCGCCCGGATACAGAGCGAATGCGGCCGCCAATCGCCCGGCCTGCCAACATCTGATCAGCAACCCCGATGATATGCCCGGGTAGCGGGATAACCCCATCCAACCCCACAGAAAACGAAACCACGCGATCTTTGCTGTTGGTGAGCAATGCCCAACGCCCGCGACGATTCGCTTCACTCTGTCGGGTGCAGCCTATCACAGTAAGTTCCGTTTGGTTGGTGCCATAGCGACGGGCCAGGTCGTTATCAAAAACAGCTTCAACAGCATCAGCGTAATGATTATCTGGATCAGACCAGGCGACCATTGCAGTTGTGTAACGAACGCGTTCACTCGATGCCGAGTATGCAAATTTCCCGTTAATCACGTTGGCACGGGTGTAAATGTAATCGACATCGCGAGGCATGTCAGCCAGCGCAACAAGTTGATTCTGCCCCCAGTAAGTCATGCCCCGAAAGATGGCAGCCAGATCACTTAATACTGTCCATGCATCTTTGCGAGACTGGATATACACGTCGCACGTAAAGCGAGGCTCTTTGCCCCCGCCGCCTCGCCCATCAGGCACCAGTTGATCGCAATACTGCGCGATGCGATACAGCTCCTCCTCTTTAACCAGGCTGGAATCAATGCGATTTCCCAGGCCGTACATGCTGGACGTCACAATATCGTAAAACACCCAGGCAGGGTTATTGCTGTGTGCCCACTTAAAGCCGCCGTACCAGGTACCTGTATAGGTTCTGGTTACAGGATCGTAATTATCCGGTACGCGGATAATCGCCATTTTCGGCTTGCAACTGATTTTGGGAATGTTGGGAAACTGTTTTGCATCAAATTCAATAAATAACAACGCCGTATTTGGGTAGCGGAGTTTTGCATCAATCACTTCAGTGATCGCCTCAACCGTCATCGCGTCAGTAACACGGGCAGTGCTTGAGTCGGCCGTAATGCGGCGGGCGCGAATTTGCCAGCCCGTGACCGCTTTGGGTAAGTTAATGCGGTGCGAGCGCTCGTAAAGCGTTGTTGTCTTACCATCAACAGCGGATTTTAATACCTCTTGATAGGCTCCGCCGTCCGTCGCCAGATCGATAGCGTACTCAACGCGGGTGCCGTTGACGTCGCCATTATCTTCTTGCCTGATTAAATTGGCCCATCCGAAACGAACCCGCACGGCGGACAACTGCGTATTGCTGATCGAGCGTACCCACGGCATGGTATTTTTCAGAGTGGTATTAACGGTTATTTCATTCTCCACAGCAGGTATGCCCTGAATATAATCCTGATGCTGTGTGCCGGGCCGAAACTCCCAGGTTACCCCGCTGAAGTTATCCGTCCCATCTTCATTGGTAAGCGGGGTGCCATTCAGATAAATATTCTTTCCATCCAGTCCGCCAACCCATTCCCCTTCGCCCAGAGCAAGCAAAATTTTGGCGCGGGCAATAGACTGAATACTATCCGGCGACTCTACAGGCGTACGCCCGCCACCACTCCCACCTTTGTGGCCTTTAATTATGTTTGTCATATTTCTCCCATAACAAAAATCCGCAAAAGCGGCATGAGGATATTTAACGAGGGGGAATTATTTACATCTGATCTTCGGTATGGATACCGGCGGAAATTACAGCACCACCAATTTCACGGCAGCCATAACCTATAGCAACAGGATTGCCCTGCGCCACTGAGTTAACCGGCCCACCGAAGGCATAGCTCGGCTTATTATCCGGGCTTTCGCGCATTCGCAATTTACCAGCCTGCGGGGATAGCATTTGAACAATACCACCCAGGGCCATTGATGCACCAACAAGAGCCACAGATCCCCACGCTCCCGCACTCGCAAATCCGGCACCAAGTCCTATAGCTGCCCCGCCAGTAAACGCAGCAGCTACGGCGATAAGCGCAACGCCGAGAATTGTTTGGAATAACCCGCCGCGTTTGCTTCCAATAATCACCGGCACCAGGTGAATATCTTCATTGCCTTTGGTCATTTCCAGCTCAGCTTCCGCAATGTTACGCTTTCGTTCATTACCGACAAATACGGCAAAGGTTAAACCTCGCTTATGCGCCTCCATCATGTACCGCTCGAACCCATCAAGCAGGCATTTAGCCGCTGACATCATCTTGGGTACACTGTGAGCTTTATATTTAAACTCACGCCCAAATCGCTCGATCAGGGGGCCATGAAAAACCATTTTCCTGATTGGGACATCAATAAAAGCCATGTTACCTCCAATAAAAAACCCTCCGAAGAGGGCTACTTTTTCTTATTTAAAAAATGCTCTTTTAGTGTCTCTGCTATTGGAATATTGGTGGGTTCAGGTGTTTTACTTTCCTCACTACAAGAATCATAGCTACCTTTCATTGATGACATTTTTCCTATTTCAAGATCAATAATGGCATTCATTTTTTTGTCTATTGATTCCAGTAATTCAATTTGCCTATTAGCTCTTACGCTTGCCCTATTGAGATAAAACCAAACTGCGATACCAATAATCCAAAGAATAATTATCAGAACAACTGCTCCAGCACTATATTCATAACCACCACCATACCTGTACATGCCATTCTCCAAATAATATTGATAAACCCCAGAATGATAGCACTCACCGCAGGTCTTTGTGACGCAGTACCTTCACAGTTCTCTCAAGCCATTGGCCGCCGTATGGCACGCGCTGGCTCAACATCCCATACATATGGTGGAGCAGCATGCCGTCTACCAGCAGCACCCCGGCGTGGTTCGGTACTGGGGCCGATATCTGCATGATAACCAGATCACCGGGTTGCGCTGGGCCGCTGAACTCACGAAAACCGCACTCGAACCAGTTATCCAGATAGCGGTTTTCGGTACCGGATTCCCACCAGGGGTAATCTACCCGATAATCATTAAGTTCAATGCTGTGCTCCTGCCGGTAGTAACTCATGATTAAGCCCCAGCAGTCCGTATACCCCAGCACAAACTGGCGACCGATAAGCGGCAGATCACCGCGCGGGTAGATCGTCCGCAAATCACCTTCGGGCCAGCTCACAATATGCCACGGCAGCTCTGTTGCATCACACTGAGCCTTGTCCAGTTCGCTCGGCTGCGTGGTTGCGTCAGGGTGGCTATGCACAATGGCAGTGATCTTGCCCCACTCCTCAACCTCCATATAACCCGCAGGATCAAGCTGAAAGTCTTCGGTGGGCTTTTCTGCCAGGTTCTTGCAAGGAAAGTAGCGCTCCACGCGTGAGCGTTGCGCCACCACTCCGCAACATTCTTTGGGGTACTCCGCTTCAGCATGAGCCATGATGGCCGATAATGTTTTTTCCCGCATAACTCACCTCATTGGCGGATCAGTGCAGCACCAGGCATGCCACCGAACGGCACCGGATTATTTTCACCGAAACGCTTTTGGCAGTCGCTGAGCAGGCCGCCGCACCGATCTTTGCTTGGGTCGTCTACCGGATTGCCTTTTTCGTCAAAATATAAGTTACCGGCGTAATCACATCCCTTGCCGGTTCGATACCAGCCGCGGGAACACCAGGTACAAATGCTGTGAATCTGGCGCGTTGGGATGAGTTGCCCGCGCAGATCGGCCGGGCTCGACAACTCAAACTCGACCACTTCATCCGTTTCCGTCGCTTTGCGATCGATGTAGAACACCTGCACTTTCTCCTGCACCGGATCGGCGGTCGGGTTACCATCTGGAAAATTGCGGGCATCCAGGTAATGGGCGAAAGTGTCGCGTATCGTCACCTTGGCCTGAGCCATATCGTCAAACCTGAGACAGAGCGCAGTGATCAGCCCGTTGAGGTTTGCTACGGATAATTTGGGGTGTGAGCTTTGTCCGTCGCCGGAGATTTCCAGCCCTTCGATCTGAACCGGCCAAGGGCCGTACTCCTTTCCCTGCCACCATATTGATTTTGCCGGTAACTTATTTTCGTCACCGCCAGCAGCGGCCAACTCTTCGGGTGTAAAAGGTAAGGTGTCGCTGTGAAACCGCAAAATATCAGCACCAAATAAAGTACCGTCAACCTCATAGAGCCGAACGCGGTTACCCGGCTCCAGCTTCTGTACATCAGCATTAAGCATGATCTCTCCTTACGGGTTAAATGCTTCGGTGAATGTGGCTGTCAGGGAATAATTACCGGCACCCAGCGCAACAGGCTTGAACCCATCACAGCGATACAAGCCAAGGTCACCAAGTGGCGGCACCCACTGAAAAGACTTGGTGCCTTGGTGTTCTTCAAGAAATTGAATTACCGGCATGATTTTTTTCAGTTTTCCGGCAAATGAAACTTCCCATGAGCGGGTTACAGGGTTGATGCCATCACCGGCCACTTGAGAGTAACCATCACCGAATTGGGCCTTGCGCAGCCGAAACTGCACATCACCGGTAGCGTTCACGCGGGCCGGGAAAGTAAATGTTTTGATTGCCATTACATCCCCTTAATTGCTTTCCAGATCGGCATGCCTGGATCGAGGTTTTTATTGATGACTTTTTGGCTTTCCTGCGCAGCAATATTTCCCATCTGCTTTGCAAAATCCCCCCAATCATTTACATCAGCTTTTGCACTGGTATTGCCTGCACCATCAATGTTGATTTCCACATTAACGATGGTGCTTGCTCCAGTGCCATCACGGGCTATTGGCGGCTGAGTGCCAGTTGTTGGCCTAAAATCCAGAGATCGATCAAAGGCGCTGGTTGGCGCTGAATAGGCTGTTGCAACATCCCAGACCGCTGACCCCGCACTTAACCCGCTATCAGGCATAGCAGAACTGAGCCAACTGGTTACGGTTGATAGGGCTTGCATCATGCTACCGAGCACCTGACCGGATAACTGTTCCCTGCCCTGCGGAGTATTCTGCACTGACAGATCGGCGCTATCGATATAAACGTTAATCTGCGGCGCCACACTTGCGGGTGTTGGTGGTGCGTATGCGGCTGCTACGGAAGGTACCCCATCAGAAACCAGCCCACCGGTTGCGTAACCACGCATCATGCCGTAGAGATTATCGACACCGATCCGCTCGGTAGCTTCTTTGGTGAAAACAAACTCGCCTTTATGGACAACTCCAGCGGGTTCATATTTACCGCCCAGACCAGTAAAACCACCGGTATCAAACGTGAGCCCACTGTATGCACCTGTATCAAACCCGCTCGCCCCAGATCCACCGCCAGCCACACCAAACGCCCCCATCACGCCACCAGCCACTGATTTTATTACGCCTACCATCGCCGCGTTAACCAGGACTTTCTCTATCTCCTTCAGCACACTGACAGACCAGTCTTTCCATGATGCTTTGTTACCATTCAGCATTTCGGTGATGTTAGTAACCATGCCGCTCATGGCATTGTTTGTTGCGCTCGCCGCCTGCCCGGCATAATTCGATGCCTCATCAACCCAATCAGCCATGCCAGCGCTGACGCCGGACATCCAATCCGCTTCTGCGGCCTTGGCTGCTTTATATTTTGAGTCAAGAGCATCAAGCGCAGCGATTCGCGCAGCAGCAGCTTCAGTACCCTTATCCGATTTATCGTAAACGCGCTCAACTTGCTGCCGCTCATCAAAATAATCCCGCTGGCGCTGCCCCATACCCCGAGTTTTCTGGCTGGCTGTGGCCTCATCGTTGTATTTCCGGGCGGCATCGGTCAAATCCTTTAATGCATCAGCCATTTCACGCTGCTTTCTGACAGCCTCATCAGCCTTCTGAGTCCAGGTAGCTAACTCAACTGATGATGCCTCGATCGCCTTGCGCTGCTCATTAGTCCACTTAACACCACTTTCATGAGATGCCGCGTACAGTTCGGCGGCTTTCTCACCCTGAGTGGCCCTAACCCTTTGGACATCTACCGCAATACTCAGATCAGCAATTTTTCGGCTGTACTGCTCTGCGGTTCGCGCGGCCTCGGTTTCAGCTTTGTTGTGGGCACTGGTCGCAGCTGTGGCTGCTTTCTTGGCCTCTGATGCTTTCTGATCCTTTCTAAATGCCTCCTTTGCGAAATCTATATACTTTTTGGCGTATTCATAGTTTTCGGGGCCAGTTTTGCCCATTCTCTGCAAATCAAACTCAGCCTGCTTGACTACGCGACGCTCACCCTCCAGCCCTGCCAGTTCTGCTGCCTGCTGTTTTTGTAACAGAGCTTGCTGCTCTGAATCCGTCACTGTTGCCTGCGGTAAACGAAGGGGGCCGTTAGCCAGCAACCCCTGGCGAGAGGCTAGCAGATCGTTACCCAACCCCAGCAAGCGGTTAAATTCCGAGTGCTGACCGGTCATCATGACCAATGACTGGTAGGCGGCGTTCTGTTCTGCTGCATTTTGCCGGATGAGAAAATTACGACGATCTTCTATTCCTGCAAGCGCATCCTGAATCGACCTAGCCTGACTTTGCATTTCAGACAGGCGCGCCTGTTCCACAGCTAGGCTAGCTGTAGCCTCCTCAATCGCCTTTATGTTGTCCGCTTCGCTGGGAGAGTAGGCACTATAACCCTTCTTCCAGTCTGGCGTTTCGCGCGCTTTGTTAAGGCTGGTGATCCTGTCTTCCAGATCACCAATCAAAACAAGCTGTTCGCTAATCTTACGATTCTGCTCTTCGAGGGATTTTTTTGCGCTTTCTTGGTTCTCACTTACATCAGGCAGCGTCATTGAGGGTAATTTTGCCCGTACTTCATCCAGCGTTTTTGCGTAGGACTCAGCTGATGCACGGGCCTGCTCCTGCTGCTGGTACATGTAGTACCACGCCCCCGCGCCAAGCATGAGTAAACCAGGGATACCGCCAACAAGCCCCAGCGCGCCGGACATAAGGCGAGAACCCACAGCAGTAACGTTGTTGAGCGCCGTTTGAGCCGCCGTTCGCGCTGCAATATTGCGGGTTAACGCCTGCTGGGATGCGGCTAATCGCCTTTCTGCAGCAGCCTGTCCATCCGTACCTTTAGCCGCGGCAAGCGCCTGCTGCGCACGGTATACCGCTGCACGCGCCCGAGCGGTTGAAACCTTGGTGCCCTCCAACTGTGCAGCTGCCAGCGCCACTTCACCTTTTTTGGCCTGGATCAAACCAACGGACGCTGATCCCAGTGACGTGGTCATGTTACCCAGGTACCGAGCAACACCGATGCCGATCAGGACGCCGGTAACATTACCTACGGTCTCGATATTGTCCGCAAGGTGCCCAATTCCACCAGATAGCACTTGTGTAGCACCGTGCGCCTCATTAGTTTCACCAATATACTTTTTCCAATGGTTGGAAAGCTTGGTGATCGCGTCGCCAACTGTGGTTGGCATAGCTTCAGCCAGCTCAGCATTACGTTCACGAGCAGCGATTGTGGCTTTCGCGAAAGTATCCATGGACAACTTGCCCGCTGCAGCCATCTGTTTAACGGCGGTTTCAGTAATCCCCAGGTATCGACCAATATCGCCGATCACTGTCGGCATAACCTCCATCACGGTTTTCCACTCATCACCAGCAACTTTGCCGGTCACCATGGATTTAGACATGGCATCAATTGTTCTGGCCCCCTTTTCAGCACTGGCGGCGTTGATCGTCAGCGAGCTAGAAATGGAATCAATGAAGTCAATGGTTCCTGCTGTACTGTAACCCAGCTCCTGCATTGCCTTGGCGCTGCGAATGAATAACTCGGACTGTTCCTCGATCGGCTTGTAGGTGCGATCGCTGATTTCCATCAGTCGTTGCTGCACCAGGTTATATTCATCCGCCGAACCTGTTGCCATTTTGATGCGTGACGACAACTGCCCCCAGTTATCCGCAGTGGTAATAAGTGAGTCCACGGCAAACGCGCCCGCAACCACCCCCGTCAAACCTGCTGCAACCCCGGCAACAGAGGCCAGTTCAGCATTCAAAGCCTGAATTGCCTGCTGTTGCTGGCGCGCGGCAGCGGCTGCTTTCCTGCCACCTTGATCCATGGTTTTGTAATAGTCAGCCCCCATGCGCGACGCGCGGGAAATTTCAGTCTGGAACGAACTGGAATTGGCCGAAATTTTAATGATTAATTCACGCAGCGATGCCATATATCACCCATAAAAAGCCCGCTGCATGAGCGGGTGTTAATCAGCCAGATTCCCCAGAAATGCCTCAAGTTCTGATGCATCTTCTTCCCCTGTATCTGTCGTGGCATTCCAACGCAGCAGCACATCAGAAATAGACAACGGGTCTTTTGTACGCTGGGAGTTGTAGACTGCGGCGGTGATTTGCGCGGCGTGGTAATCATTACGCTCGTCACCGATCGGGTTTATCCGGTCAAAGGCCATCCACAAACGTAATTCGCTAATGCTCATCGATTGGCGCAACTCGCCCAGGGTTTTACCCAGGCGAAGCGCCAACTTCATCAGGAATTGAGTTTCAGGCTCTTGGACTTTTTTTCGGCATCTGCCGGGGTGGTACTCAGATCAAGCGCCTGCTTTAGTAAGCGTGCATGGATTGGCCCGTAAATTCCCGCAACCAGCTCCTTGTCATCCGCGGTAAAAACATGCTCCCCGTTTTCATCAAGCAACGCATCAATGAACAGCACAACATCAGCATCAACGTTGCGCCGAGCGGTCATCGCGGCGCTCAACTCCCCAGGAGCTTGCCCCTCGGGCGGGGTGATAATTTGCCGCCACTCAACCCACGCCGCGCCGGATGGCTCTCGCAATACCACTGTTGTCCCTTCCCATTCCTCAACTATGACGGTTTTGGTGCGAAATCCCGCCATTGGGGCCGAGGCCAGCGCCTTCAGAGTCAGTTTTTTTCCTGCCATGGGTTATGTTCCTTACGCTGTGACAGTCACGACGCACGTAGCGGTTTTTGCGCCGTCCGTGGTCTTAACTGTGATTGTTGAGGTGCCTACCGCAAGGCCAACGCCACTGCCAGAGGCTGCAATCATTACATTCCCTGGTGTTGAAGACGTCCAAGTTACGGCGCGATTGGTGGCAGATGCAGGGGCAATCGTTGGTGTCAGAGTGAAGCTCTCGCCAAGTTTCACAGAGAGCGTTGTCTTATCCAGCAGCACGCCGGTTACCGGGATTGTCACTGCAAAGATTCTGATGGGTTTGCCGATGATGCGCAGCGTGAACGATGCTGAAACCACGCCAGATGTGGCAGCGCTCCAACTGTTCTGGCGCACCTCTGCAAGATAAGCGAACCCGTTACCAGACGGGAAGATCACACGGACGGCGCGGCGGGTGTCCGTTTCGTAGGCAGCCATCAGTGAATCTTGAGCGTCGTCGTAGGCGCTCCAGTTTTTGTTAATGGTCATTTCAGATGGCGCAGAGAGCCCGTTGGTCATTTCCTTTTCGGTGGAGCACAGGGTGGTCACATCGATATCGTCCTTCTGGCCGCCCGTATAGCTAAGCTCTCTGGCCGAGCAAGATGTGGAAAGCCAGGTAATGCCTGCCGGGTTGGCCTCGCTGGCTTCGGTAGCGGAAATGCTCACCACCGTGCCTTGTGTTTTTTCGAACTTGCTTGTCATGAATTTTCTCCAGACATTAAAAAACCCGCACGCGGCGGGTTGGGATCAAGATGGGTTAAAGGTCATTGCCACACTTTGAATTCAAGCGAGGCGCGGAAAAGGCCGGTATCGGGTTCATGGCCGCTGAACAGATGGATTTCTGCCGGGGCCAAGATGGCGATCGCCTGCTCGGCTTTGGCTCGGAGTTCTTTGGCCTGGTCAATGCTGCTGGCATACACGTCGATCTGTGCCAGGTAGGCGGTTTCTGCGGTACCGCAAAACACATCGGCACGGTTTTCATCGTGCACCGTGTAGACGATCCACGGTGGTTTTACTGCTGGCATTCCCTCCGGGGTCAGCTTGACAACATAAGGGTAAGCCTGCCCGCCGACCAACGGTTTTAACAGCGGATTGAGATCGGCCTCGGTCATTTTGATAGCACCTTGTCGATCGCTTCGTTGGCTTTCGCGAACGCCGCTGCCGCTGCATCATCCTGCCGAGCGTCGAACGCCGGGCGAATGAATGGGACGGCGGGCATCTGCGATGTACCCAGCTCAACAAAGCGCCAGTAGAAGGAGTTGTTGCGGTTTTCTGCCTTGCCCGCACTGCGAACATGGACGCCTGCGACCGCGCCGCCATCACTGGCGCGCTGGTTAATCACAACGATGTTGCGCTTCAGCTTGCCTGTATCCTCTGGCGCAAGCTCCCGGGCCTCATCGCGAAATACCGTGGCCGCCGCCCGCGTTGCCTGCCGCAGTACATTGCGGCTTTCGGCCTTGCTCAATACCTCCAGCTCCTTGGAGATATCGAGTAACCCGGAAAAATCCAGCTTGGTATCGATCATGTTTTCACCCCGCTTTTACAAAGGATCTCCAGCCGGGTTCCCTTGGTATCGGGAATCGGTGGGCCGGTAATTTCCAAAATAGAGCCACGAAACGGGCCGGTGAGGCACAAGAGCCGGGAAGATGCTGTAACGTCTGTGCGGTAGCGCATCCAAACGCGAATGGTTGCCTCTGCTTTTTCTGCTGCGGATGCCACCAACTCACGTCCGCTAATACCAGTGGTTTCAGCCCATACGGTTTTTCCGTCCTGCCACTCTTCAATCTCTGTGCCGGAGGGTAGCTCCACCGTGACAAAGTTTTGAATGGTGACGCGGTGACGTAATCTGCCTGCTTGCATGCGTCCTCCCTACAACGGAATAAATCGGTATGGCTCCACCAGAGCTTCAAAGGTGTATGGCAATACCGTAGAGATGTTGCCAATATTCACCGTCTCGCGGTTTTCATACCAGAACCCAACAAGTAACATCACGGCCAGCTTGATATCATCGTCAACCAACAAACCAATCGCATCATCACCCGGCACCGCTGTGTCGTATAACTTTCTATTGGTAAAGTTTTCGATTTTTTTTCGGGCAGCTTTGGCATAAATAGTCAGGAGTTTATCGTCGTCTGGATCTTCATGATCTATACGACATTGCAACCGCAGCTCTTCTAATGTTGGTACCATTTTTACTCCTTATGCCCGCAACCCGTTACCAGATCGCAGGCACAAAAAAACCGCCGAAGCGGTGCAGGGATGCACGGAATAACGATTATTTGCCGGTCAGCGCCTTGATAGCCGCGGTATCCTCCAGTACGCAATCGAAACGATGGAAGGCCAGGAACGCGGTCTGATCGAACTCGGCATAACGTTCAACCAGGCGCTTCAGCGTCATATAGGTGATACGGCGCAAAATGAAGCGATCGAAGTCGCCGCAGTAAATAAACTTCTTACCCGTCGCCATACTGTCGATCGCCTGATCGATAACGTACTGCATACCCAACACCGAAGCGGGTACTACACCGACAATATCCGGCAACCACAGGGGGCGCTTGTTACCGTCCACCAGCTCAGAAAGCATTTTCAGCGTGGAGTCATTAAACGCAAGGCGGAACTTGGGTCCGTTACGGTAGGCCGGATCAATGCTGTGTTTAAGGGTATTCACATCCGTCCAATCCAGCGTGAGCGCCTTGGCCGCCACCGTACCGGTAACAGAGACTTCGAGCCCTTTCGGCTGTACTGGAGAGCCGGTGCCGGTGCCTTTAACAATGTATTTGGCTTCGCCGCGGCCAATGCGCTGAGCAATCCGGCCTGCCAAATAGGCCTCGATATCCACCCCGCTATCCTGCAGCAATTCATTGGAAACCCGGATAATTTTGGAACTGAGCTTTTTCGCACCCAGGATCGCGGTACCGAATTCCACATCCTGCTCGGATGCAGCGGTATTCTCGCCCAGCAGCTCGCCTTCTTCTGCCGTGCCGTCAGAGGTTGACCAGGTGATATCCTGCCCGTTGGATGAGTTCAGGACTTGTGCCACACTGGCGATACCGCCATAAGCCTTCATCGCATCAACGATTTTTGCCAGCATTTGAGTGGGTACGGTATAACCGCCTTTTTCATCCGGCGTGGTGCCTTGAGCACGGAGCTCACGCAGAGCGGCGCGCTCTTCTGCACTCAACTCACCCAGCCCCTGACGCAAGAATTTATCGAATGCAGCAGCACGGCGCTCCTGTTGCTGGTGCTCCGGTTTGTCTTTGCCCAACTGCTGGCGCTGCTCATCTTGATTATCATCAACAAAACGCTGATCCAGTGCGCGCAGCTCCTCTTCGCGGGTGATCTGCTCATCCAGCTTGGTCAGCTCATCCTTGGCCTTGTTCCACTCGGTGCGCTGCTCCTCCGTCCAGGCGTTATCACCAATCTTTTCATTCAAAGCGCGCATGTCGGTGGCGATGGTGTTACGTTTTTGCTTCAGTTCGTGCAACTTGATAATAGTAGGCATGGTCATTCCTTACACATTGAGTAAAGTCAGCAGGCGCTCGCGCGCCATTCGTTGGTTAATGGCTTTCTGCAACGCGCCACTGTCACGCGCTTCCTGCCAGGCTTTCATGGATCTGACGGCTGAATCCGCCTCTTGATAGGCGGGGTAGGTCACCGGGCTTACGTCAAACAGGCGTGAAACCTTGGTGATCTCGCGGATCACCACCCCTTGCTCATCCTGATACCAGTCCTCGCCATCACGGGCGACACGGAAGGAAAAGGAAGATTGATTGATATCGCCACGCTGCATAGGGCTGATCACCAGGTCGCGGATGGTCTGGGTTTCTGGTGCCACGATGTTGTATTGCAGCCCCCGCACATCAACAGATAACGACAGAGTGCCAGCAGAGCTACGACCAAGAATGTAGTTGGCATCGTGGTTGAACAGGCCGCGAACGTCATCCTTCAGCACATCATCGAAAGCGCCGGGCTTGATGATTTCGCGAAAGCCCCACAGCACCTCCGAACGACTGTCGAACACCGAGCCATAGCCGATAATGTGCGTAGGCTGGTTTTCCTCCTGCTGGGCGCGCACCTCTCCACCGTAACAGCGTGTTTCTCTGTCACTCATTGGGTTTGTCCTCTTTGTTTAAATCGGTAATGTCTTTGGCGGGATTGGCCGCATTGACGCTGACCAGCATTTCATCCAGGCCATCAACCGGGTTCATGTCCTCAAAGGCGCGAGCCTCGTTTCGACTCATCCAGCCATCGGTGATTGCAAAATGATAGAACTGGGCGCGCTCTTGCGGTGTGCCGCGCAGCAGTCCAGCCAGGTTAAAACGGACGTAATACCCTGCCGCACGCTCGGCGGTGGTGAACAAACGGCGGTTAAGTTCCTGCTCCCAGTTCACGATCCACGGCATCACTGTATGGCGTACAAACTGGATGGATTGCTGGGTGATGTTGGAGAATGTTGCCTTTTCCAGATCGTTGATCATGTGCGCAGGAATATTGAAGATCCCGGCAATCTGCGACCGATTCAGCTTCATCAGATCAATAAGCTGAGCGTCAACCGGCGAAACCGTCAGCGCCTTGTAATCTAAATCAGCGGGAAGCAGCAGCGTTTTATTTTCCTGGCTCCGTAGCGCCTGCGTGGCCTTTTGCCACATTTCCTTGAGCCGTGACCACGATTCTGCATTCAATGAAGATTTAACAGACACGATCCCCGCTGGCCGTGCATTACCACCAAAAAAATTACTGGTGTATTGCTGCCCACTCATCCCCATACCGATAGTTTCAGCATGCTGCAAGATGGGGCTCAGCCCCATTTTCTGGTTATTGCCCAGCGCCCGGATGTGGATCATATCGTGGGGGTTAATCGCAAAGCTGCCCTCCTCGTTGTAAACCCCGTAAGTGTACCGACCGCCGGTATTGAGTAGCGTGGTTTCCCACGGCATGCAGGCCTCTAGCGCAGTAACCTCACCGCGCTGAGAGCGAACAATTTTGGTGTAGCCATTGCCCCAGCCAAGAACATGACGCTCTTTCAACTCACGCCACTTGTAGCTGGTCTGCCACACGTTAGGCTCATCATGCACCAGGTAAAAAACTGGATGATCTCTGCCCTGCTCCACTTTTTCGCCGGTCTTGCGCATTACATGCAGCGGCATTTGTGCGATCGTGGATGACAGCACGTAAATACAGGCGTAGACCGCCGCCAGTTTCATGGAGGTTTCCGGGCTGACAAACACGTCACCCGCCCGAAACCCTAAATCAAGACTATCGCCAGTGATCGGGTTGGCAGGATTCTCCAGCGACTCACTACGGAAAATGGCATCAAGTAGCACGTTTACTCCTCCTGGCCGCTGCCAACGCGAACGCCAGCATTGAGCCACCACCCACCATTAACGCGATCGCGGTACCGTATTGCAGGTAAATCCCTGCCACGAGCAGGCCGAAACCGGCCAACCCGCAAAGGTCAATAATGAATGATTTCATAGGGTTAAAAGTTCTTCATCTGGATCAAGGTTGGAAAGGAAATCACTATCGCTACCACCGTTAACCAACAACCGGCTCATCCCCGTAAACAGCGCCGTTGGGCCGTCAATCTTGGCTTCAGGTGTGGATTTGTTCGGGAAAATGTTGTCGTTCTTATCCGGCTTGACCGTGACATTGCTCATCATCCAGTTCATTACCGGGTGGTTGCTATGATGGAAGCGGCCGCCGTAAACCAGCGCTTCAACCTCCTTCATGGCCTCGGAGAAGTTACGCACCGTTTGCGGTACCTCAACCAGCGGCAACCCTTCTTCCGCCAGCGCCAGACTAAACTGGGTGGCACTCCAGGGGTCAAAACCGATTTCACGTAGGCTTTCACCGGCCACCCATTGCTGTAATTCCTCTTTGATCTGCGCGTGATCGATAACATCGCCATCGGTCAGGATCAGCTTGTCTTGCTCCGCCCATTTGCGGTACAGCTCAGCCTGCTGGCGGGAGCAGCGCTCCAGTCGCCCTTCCGGTAACCAGAATTTAAAGTCAGCATGCACATGCCCATTATTGGCTTGCCAAATCTTGATGGCGGCGCAAATATCAATCTTGTTGGACAGGTCAACACCCGCCCAGCACGGATAGGTCTTCAGCTCATGTTGCGGCGCAATGTATTCACACTTGCCCCACTTCAACATATCCATCCACGCCGACTCTGCGGTAACCCACAGGTTCATGTGTTTGGTGAAGAAGTTATGCCGGGCTGAAACCTGCTCACGCGCCTTCTTCGCCAGGCGGCGCAAATCATCCCAGCGCTTGCAGATCCCCAGGCCCGGATTGGCCTTCTGCCAGACCGTTTCATCAAAGGGATCGTCTTCTTTGTCCAGGGTGAAGATGATGGCGAAAAAGGTATCGTCCTCAAACTGGCCGGTTTTCGCCCCCTGCAGAACCTTGATCGCATAGTCGCGCAGCTCGTAACAGATGCCCTCTTTGTTGAAGCCCGCTGTTGTGATGCCAAACAGCAGGGACTGCAAGCGCGCGCCGGTTGCTGTTTCCAGCACGTCCCAAACGTCACGGGTTTTGTGGGCATGGAGCTCATCAACGATAGCGCAGTGAATGTTCAGGCCGTCGAGGTTATTGGCATCACTGGACAGTGGCCCAAAGCGTGACGAAGTTTGCTCCTGATAGATCGCCAGCTTGTTGAACTCGAACAGCCTGCCCAGTGTTGGCTTGGCCTGCTTAACCATGCTCTTGGCATCTTCAAACACAATCCGCGCCTGGTCGCGAGTTGTGGCCGCCGAATACACCTCGGCCCCACCTTCACTATCTGCCCCGGTCATGTACAACCCGACGCCGGAGGACAATGTTGATTTAGCGTTTTTACGGGCCACTTCGTTGTAAGCGGTGCGGAACCGACGAACCATCACCGGGCGGCCACTGCCATCATTACGCAGCACCACTTCTCCGGTGTTCTCATCCACCAGCGGGATGATGAAACCGAAGATATTGATCAGGATAAAAATGTGCCAGTCCATCAACTCGATCGGCTGGCCAGCCAGCGCACCTTTAACGTGCGGTATGAACTTATAGAAATTCAGAATGTGTTGTGCTCTGGCCTCGCTGAACGTGATCCCGCGATCGGGCCCGTGTTTCAGATCGTTAAGAAAACGCTGGCACGCCAGCCTGACCAGATCACAAGCAACAATCTCCCCCGCCACGACGCGCTCGGCGTAGCGAATACCATCGGCAACTTTAGCCATTAATCTCTCGCTTTCAGGAATTCAGCCAACGGATCATCCGCATCGGGGCCGCTGGCATTAACTTTCGAACGGCTGGCCGGTGTCATACCGAACTCAGCCAACATGGCGCGGATACGCTTCCAGGCATCAGCCTTCATCATGGCCGCCGGGTGAGGCTTGATCATGCGGATTTCACGCTCTTGATCTTCATCGCTATCACTGTCGCTATACACGGCGTAGGTGTAGCCCTCGCGTTCCAGGGTGTCGCAGTGGTGCCGATACTCGGTATAGGCTTCCACCAGTAATTCAAGTGCTCGCGCATCGAGCTGAGACATGACGCCAAGTGCGTCAAGTTCCTCGGCCATGCGCTTAAACCAATACTTCCCCTGCTTATCAAAATGCTTGGGAGTTGGGGGTACCCCTGACGGGGGGTTGGGCTCATTTTTATTTATGGCCCGCTTCGATGGGTTACCCCTGACCAAACGTAGGTGGGTAGGGGTTTTCGGTGGCCCTGACATAATCGAAAACTCCTATCAATCATCGCTTGGGGTTCCCAAAAAAAAGTTTCTAACCTGCGGGTGTGTGAGAAGAGGCAAAGCGGCGGTACTTTTGGCAAAAAGTTGCAGAGATTTTACCCCCCCCTCCCCGGTGATGAAAATCGATATCATTTGAGCCTTTCACGCCCCGTTTTCGTCCTATGGCATGGCCAGCACAGGCTTTCAAGGTTCGAATCATCATCGGTACCCCCATGCGCTTTGGGTATGATGTGATCGACGGTTGTTGCCGGTACCGCTCGACTGTTACGCAGGCAGTTCTGGCAAATATGGTTATCACGCTTGAGGATGCGAGCGCGGCGGATAGTCCAGTCGTTGCCATAACCACGCTGGTGCCTGCTCTTGCCTTGCTGGTGCACTTCCCAGCCAGTGTTCTGGTGTTCGGTGCAGTAGCCAGAGCGGTCGGTTGTGGTATGGCGGCAGCCATGCTTGCGGCATGCTCTCGGTATTCTGGGTGGCATGGCTATACCTCAAATAGAAAAGCCTCGGCATAACACGAGGCTCTTAGGTATTGTTCACTATTTGGCTTCTGCATATATCGTTTTTATCTGAATACTGTACGCCAGTATGCTCGGGTCTTAGATCGAGTTAAAAAATAGTTAATACTGAAGTCACGAGACAATTTATCAAGAGATTTACCAGATAATTTACAGCATACTTTTATAAATAAATATTTCATATAACACTCCAATAAAAGGCCACAATATTAATTAGTGGCCTTGGTTTATTATTGGAGATTAAATAATATCCCCAATAAACTTAGCTTGTATCTGTATGGTGCTATATGGCATACCTTCAACACTTCCTTTAAGCTCGTAATTATTTCCAAACTCAGTAATTACAAGGTTAAGGTTAAATGCAGAAAGACCGCCAAAAACAGATGTCACGCTCTTGTCATGCTGTGACACATATAGCGTCACGTTGCTATCACTGACTGCGCCTTTGTATGCGAATCCAAAATCACCACCATTGATTTTGTTGTCTCTGACTACAACGGTTCCGTTGCCAAAATCTTGGCTATTACTACGGAAGACTACAAAATAAATTCCGTTTTTCATTTAAGCCTCAGTATTTATATTTGTGCCAAATAGCACCCATCTAAATTACCTCAACTTATAAAATTCCTCTTGTTAATTTTGAGTATTCCTAAGCCACTCAATTACTCCATCAATCCTTGAGGCGCATATATCAAGTTCACTCTGCACCACCTGCAGCGCCATCACCGCATCACCGAACGTTTCACCTGTGAACGCAGTCTGCTCACACTGCTGAATCAATGCTGCTGGCGGGTACACGTAAATCAGTTGCGGGGCCGGTGGTGGCTTCGGGTTCTCTGCGCAAGATACGGCGAACATCATCAGGCAACCGCTGATTGCTGCAGCCGTTATTCTCCAGCGCCTTGCGTAGCTTTTCGTTATCAGCATCGGCCTTTGCCCTCTTCTGCTGTTCAATCTTTAACTGTTCTTCGGTGGCGCGGCGGTCAGCACTGGCGGCATCTTTCAGTGCGGTAATTGTTCCATCTCGGCTTTGTACCGCAGCCACCAGCGATTTGTTTTCCTGTCGGGCACTATCCAGATCGCCGGACAGCGAAGACGCATACCAACCGAGACAGATGGCCACCAACAGCAGGCTGATTAATCCGTATTTACTCATGCTGGCATTTCCACGTGAGGCGCATCTAAAAACTTGGCTGGGGTGTCACCCGGGTTATCCGTCCAGGTAATACCGAATCGCAGTGGAACACCCAACTCCTTACCGGCCTGGTGCATGGCATCGAGCACCGGTAGCCAGCATTTATAGTCGTTCCAATTCCCACCAACGGGAAAGAGATCCACCGCGTGCCCGGTAAGATGGCGGCTGGCCATCGTCTTGCTTGCGCCTGCGGCCACTAACTGCTTTTGCCGCTCCATCGTGCGCTTACCTTCAATCACTGAAAAATCGACGGTCGAAAGCTCCAGCGCCCGGCGCACCACTTTTACCAGCGCGGGGTTTACGCCAACAAGGTTGCCCTCGCTGCGCTGGCTGAATCTGAAATTAGGCATCGCTACCTCTCCTTACTTTGAACAACTGCACTACGTTGCCCTTTGCACGCAGCACCATCACGCAGAGCACCGCATTGATGAACAACTCCGCCGGATCGGTGGTGCCTTCGTATGTACCCATGGCGATACGGATCGTCACAGAACCAGTGGCCAGAATTAAGCAGTAGGCTAACCAAGCCGCCCATTGAACATGCGCCCCACCATCGCGGCGGAACGTCAGCAGTCGGATGGCAATCACCGCGCAGACGACAGCGTTGATTAACGTTTCGGGATCATGAGTTACCATCGCTGCCCCCTTTCTTTTTCAGGAATCCACCACCGCTGTTGATCATCATCAGCAATCGGATAACACAACCAGCAGCCAGTAATGCGCCAGCGGCATCTGCGCCCCGGTCATAACCTGCTGGCAGGAAATCGACAATCCACGCTGCAGCCGGTTTGTACATCGTCAACCCGGCCGTAAAGCTGCCGATCGCCAGAATCACGCGGGAACGAATGCCGTACTCAGAGGCGGAAACAACAAACAGGATCGCGCCAGCAAAAGCGCCCAGTACAACGTCTGCTGGTAGCCCAGCGAAAAACGTCATGATCGCAACCCCTGTTACTGCTCCGCCTGCTACGGTTGTTGTTGTGGTAACAGGCTCTGCCATGCTTTCTCCTTTGTTCGTCGCTCGACGAACGCCGGGCGTTAGATATGATAAAAGCTGCCTCAGGCAGCTAATGATTTGCATTCATGTTTTCAGATAAATAGAGAAGTGGTATTTTCTAAGCAATTAAACCAAAGGTGGGAGGGTAATATGTCAGAAAAGGCCATTAATGAGTTACGTAATAAGTTATCTATACAAGGTGAGGTGATAGAACATCTTCTCGTTCGATCTGAGTTATCCCTTCATCTTATCTCTGCGATTATACCCACAAGCCAGTTGGGTGCTGACCAAATAAAACAAAAAATTGAGCAGTTCAAATATGAATCACCACATATTAGCGCTGAAGTGCTTGAGATGGAGAAGCGTAAGTTGATCAAGAGCCTGTAGGTATCATTTTTCAAAATCAAAAAATACTTTGTGCAATTACCGCGTTCTTTATTACACTCTATGGCGTGTTGGCGCCCTGCCAACATGAGAAACTTTGGAACCAACAATTTAGCCCCGAATCGCCCTCATGCGAGCTAGGGGCGTTTTTTTTGCTACCAACTGCGGTTGAGCAATAAGACGCGCCACCGTTTCATGAGTTGCAAACGTGCAACTGCAATTAACGTTTTGGCACTGGTGATAACGCTCTTTGGTTTCATTGCTCAAGTATCTGCTTGATCGGGTGTGCGCCGTATGCCCGCATAGAGGGCAATGCATCATTTTTACTTTCCCCCAGAAACGCAAAAACCCGCCTGGGTGCGGGTTCTGATGATTATCTGTAGTGTTCAGGTGAGATATGCCACTCTTTAAAGAATCTACGCCATGTTTATGCAAAATGCAAGCCTGCGCTGTTAAAATGTCGGCATCCGTGCCAATCGTGCTCTACTTGGTTACTTTCTGGAACTCTGCCGCTGCCCTTCCTTCCTCTATATCGCATTTCGCCACCAGCGCTTCATAGAACGGCTTCCAGTTGCGTGACCAGGATGATTGTGTCAATTCTGGCAGCAGCGCCGTGATAGCCCCATAAGCCACCGAGGAAGGCATGCGGCTGAATCCCTTCCCGTTACACCGTTCGCAATCCTTGATTACCGGTGCGCCGCTGGCCTTCGTTGCATCACGGTCTATAGCTTTACCCGTACCTTTGCAGTTGCGGCAGCGCTTGGCGATTACCCCCTTCCCGTTGCAGTGCTGGCAGAATTCCTGCACCAGCTCTTTTTCAGTTCGTGGTGGGATCTTCTCTTCACCATCTGCGCCAACGTATCCAGGGTATTTCACGATATCACGGTAAACCGGCAGCAGGCCTTTGCCGTTGCAATGCTGACACTCACGGCTACCAGCAGCAGAGTGCGAATATTCTTCGTAGGCCATCGTGGCCAGTATCACCATGCACTGAGCCATCTTTCGCCCCGCTACCTTGCCTACGTGCTTTGGTGCTTTCTGTTTGGCGTATTGCGTCAGCGCATGAATGGCTTGCTCCCGATCGCCGTCACTGATGCCGGTTTTACCCAGAAACGCCGCCATACCGAAACGGGCCTTTGATTGCACAACACCAAGCGCCGCCATAACATCGGTACCCGTAAGCCGCTCGGCGCTGGTGCCGTTTGGTGTATCGGTGATGGTCAGTCCCTGAGGGCTGAAATGCTTTAAAGATGCTTCAAGCTTCATCAGCCGCACTCCCCGACCAGATTGAGAAAGATGGAATTAGTGAAATCACCACGATCCATAAACCGGTCTTCTTCTAGAATCCACTTGCACACCTCAACCGCTTCCTGCCTTGTCGCTGGCTTGATTTTCGAAAGCAGGGTTTCCAGGTAATCTTCACGATCTGTAATTTGGCTCCGTTCACCACCCGCATACTCATAGCCCAGTTCTTTTTCAGCGCTATTTCGCATGGTGTAGAGCCAATTCCAATATTGGAATTCACGAACAACATCAGAAAGCGTTGCTGGTTCGGGGAGCTGTTTTACAAAGCCTTGAGAAATCGCCTTTTGCTGCTCATGAATTTCATTACAACGTTCGCCCCACACGCATTGTTCTGCTATTTCTTTTTCCGTCCACCCCCAGCATGCCGCGTAAACGTCGCCAAGCTCTCCAATAAGCATCAGGTTTTCAGGGGGCATGTTATCCAGCGCTGATTCATAACTGCCAAATGTTGCCCGTACCTGGCTGGCCTTTTCAATATTCCGCTTTGCGCCATTGATATAGCCTTGCGGGTTATCCATCGACATTGTGCCAAAGGCGATCTGGAATGGTTGGGCGCCCGATTTCATCAGGTAAGCGCTGTAGCGTTCCTGCGCCTGCTTGGGGGTGATCTTTAGCTTTTTCAACGCATCTTCCGCCGCCTGCAGGTGTGCCGGCTCATTCAGTTGAATAACCTCCAACACCCATAAATACGCATCCGTCTGCTTATGGCCGGTAATAACGCGCTGTGGCGGGAGTGGTTTGGTTGTCGCCAGTGCGGTGCTGTATTTTGCTGTAGGGATCGTGAATAACGTTTTATGCTCTGGATTGTCTTTGCGCATTATGCGGCCACCTTTTTGTAATAAACCAACTCGCGAACCTGATCACCATTCATCAGGAGATCGTTAAAATCACCAGCGTCACACCATCGAACGCTTACAGATATCAAATCGTTTTTTGCCAATAGGTTGGCATGAGCACACTCAAAGGCCGCTGCCTGGCCGGTTGCTGAATGGAGATCCATGTCAGCAAAAATAATCAGGTGTTTTACGCCGGCCGGTACCCTGAATTTCTTCATGAATGTGCTGTTAATGGTCGCCCAGGTGTTCACGCCGTATACCTGATAGCAGGAAAGCGCGGTTTCAATGCCCTCCGCGATGCCCAGCGTTGAGGCTACGGGGAACATGCGTATCGCTACTGAACGGGCGTGATCCAGGTAGTTTTGTTCCTGCAGTGATTTGAGGCGTTTGGCGCTTTCGCCTATATCGGCTTTTCTTTCACCATCCAGTAGCGTCTGGTGCAGGTAACACAGTTCCCCCTTATCATCGGTGGCCAGTGAATACAGCGCCTGATAAACCCGCCCGGCGTGCCGTTGGCGGTCATTAAAACGGATGGCCTCAGCAGGCAATCGGCTAATACCGCGCTGGCGTAAATAGCTGGCCGCTGTCGTACCACGCAACCCCACCAGCTTGGAAAACTTGCTGATCACGCGCTGCCGCTGTTTTGCCGCCGAGCTGTTGACGGGGAAACTCATGTGTCGATAGTTGTTGCCAAGGAGTTGATCTACCTCGGTACATAACTCAGCAAACGATTTGCCTTGAGTGAGGTTAAGCAGCTTCATCCCGTCGCCGCTGTCACAAATGCAAATCCATGATCCCGTTCCTTGGTGATCATCAATGCGGAATTTCCCGCGAGCACCGCATAAAGGGCATTCGCCTTTAAAGTGATTTTTTCCGGTGATAGGCGGCAGCCCAAAATGTTCAAAAATTTCAGCCCACCGGCCCTTTGCCGCTTCGGATGTCTTCATACTGCCTTCCTCAGACTTTTGCGCATTTCTTCAAGATCTTTTTTGGCGTTAATCACTTTCATAGTGGTGTTGGCGCTTCCGGCATGAGATTGTTGAACTGCCGCCGCAGCCTTCTCACGCCCTTTCGCAAAGGCGATCCGTTTGTGTTTTATGTAGCTGTTGACCTCAGGGGTGATCTCCATCGGAAAATCACTAAGGTTATTCGGCCACTCGCCGAACTTGTCGTGAAAGGTGTGAGAGCACCAACCGTCACTGACGGGTTTCCCCATCGAGGCACGCTGACGCTGATAAAACTTGATCTGGCTCCACCAGGCTTGTTTCTCGGAATCGGTGGGAACGCGCTTTCCTTTGCCAAGCCTTTTCAGTCCACGCTGGGTATCTGTTTCCACGTCTTGCCCGGCGAGGGGTTTAAATCCACACTTCGGGCAGACATACACACCAGCGGGTTTCATGAAGTGGCACTCGCTGCACTCTTTGGGTAATTTCTCCTGGCGCTCTTCGGCTGCACGGGCGGCAGCCTCCTTCATGCCGTCACTTTTGGATGGCAGATCGTCATATTCGATGGCGTCAGGAAAACCCAAGCGGTGCACGGTACCTGAGTGGTCGAAGATGAGGCATGACTCTTTACCCGGAGCTGTGCGCAATCCCCTTCCCAAAGCCTGTAACCAGCGGATCTCGCTTTTTGTTGGACGGGCATAGATCACGCACCGAACATCACTGTCGAAGCCAGCTACCAGCACACCGACGCTGACAATGATTTTCGTTGCGCCCGTTTCAAAGCGATGAATGATAAGTTGACGTTCTTCATGGGGCGTTTCGGCCACCATCACTTCGGCATTGATTCCGGCCTTGTTGAACTGAAGCGTAACGAAGTTGGCATGAGCAACATCAACGCAAAACGCCACCGTGGGTAGATCCCTGCCGTTCTGTAGCCAGTTATCGACAATGTCACCAACAAGATCAGAGCCGCACATAATCTCGGCCAGTTGCGCTTCGTTGTAGTCTCGCCCGTAATCATCAGACTTGGTTGTTTTTACCCCTTTGAGGTCAGGCTTGGACGGCGCATAGAATTCGTAACTACTCAGGTCGCCGCGCTGGATCAGTTCACTGATGGTGGTTGGCTTTACCAGTCGCTGGTAGTAGCGCCCCAAAAATGACGAGAATGGTGTACCAGACAGGCCAATGACCTTCACACCCGCTTCACGCGTAAGGCGCTCAATCTCAATCAGGATTTGCTTTCTGCGCAGGTGGGCCTCATCAATGATCAGCAGGTCGATGTTGTCTGGAAAATCACGGCGGATCAGCGTGTCGGCACTGGCGATCTGAATTTTTAGCGCTGGATCGTGGCTTGGATGGTCGCGCCAGATGAAGCTGATTTCATCCTCTGGTAGCCCGTATTCAACAAAGCGGCGCGATGTCTGGTTAACCAGCACAGTGAACGGGGCAACGAAAAGCACACGCATACCACGACTAACAAAACCGGCTGTGATGAAAGCCGCCAGCCCGGTCTTACCACTGCCTGTGGGTGCATAGACCATGAAAGAGTTAAATGACTTCCAATCACGGCGCAGCATGTTCAATGCGCGTTCCTGTGCGAAGTTAGGTGTAATACTCAGCATTGTGCAACCTCCCACCAATTCACTTTTCCAAGGAAAACCCATCTCGGGTTTCGGTTTGCCCTGCGAACCAAACGACAGTGCAGTGGCGCTTTAAGGGCTAACCCCTCAGATCGAGATCTACCTAACCCATGGAGTTGTCTGTTGGAAAAGGCTGCTATTCCTTCCCCTACTCCCATCTCCCCCCTTACCCCCCTCTTCCCTCTCCCCCGTAAAATAGGGGTTTAGGAGTCTGGAGATAAAAACATCTAGCCATCCAAACCAAGCACCTTTAAGCCTGGCTATCCTCAGGAACGATTAACTTTTCCTGCCAGGGGTGGTTCGGCTGTGTACCCCTGCAATGCCTTGCCATGGTTTTCTACAAACTTTCGCAGTCGGGTGTTGGCCTCATGCCGCGCCCTGTTTTCCTGCTTGAATGACACTGGTTCTTCATCCCAGGCCGCCTGATAAACGTCCGCATACAGCGCCACGATTTTGTGCCTGGCTGATACCGTAAATTTCTGCAGTTGCTCCTGAATCCACGCTGCATCAGCCTGGCAGTACACTCGAGGCATGATGGTTGTGAGATAGTCAGGCTGATTCACAGCAGATCACCTTTACGCTGCTTTCTGGCTGTCTTGCGCTCGACCTTACCGGTCTGCCCCTGCGCCCATACTCTGGCCCTGTACAGGCAGTCATCAAACGCGGCCCCCTTCTTGCTCGCCTGCGACATGCGGCGGTAGTGGTCAAGGCCGTAGTCAGCCCCCCCCTTGCAACACTTTCAGGAAAGCCCTCAGCCACCAGCGTCGCGGTGATATGCTTGCGAATGAATTCGGCTGGAGTCATGGTTATTCCTCTGTGCTTTTGAGTGCAGCAGGCGGCATGCTTGGATGCTCGTAGGGGATGCTTTCATCCAAGTGACTAAGAATCGCCACATCTTCAGGTACGCCGCGAATCTTCCACTTTCCGACAGCTTGCGGCGACCTCGGCTTACCTCTGCGCGGAAACGCCCTCCCGATAGCCGAATCGCTACCAAAGCGGATCTTTAAAATGTTATATAAGTCCATTAGGTCACCAATAAACTAAAGTTTACAGAAAAGGTAGCAAAAATAATCCAAAGTGGCAACAATGGGTGATACTTTAGTTTAAGAGAACAATCTGGAAGGGAACTACAATGACGAGCCTTGCTGAGCGCTTAATGCAGAGAAGATTGGAGCTGAATTTATCCCAGGAGGATTTAGCTCGCATGGCCGGTGTGAGCAGAATGGCTATATCAAAAATAGAAATGGGATTAACTCAGAACCCCCGAGCAGATAACCTCTTCACCTTAGCTAAAGCTCTACGTTGCTCTCCATACTGGCTACAGACAGGCAAGACTGACACAACAGATGGTTTCCCTTCGCAAGATTTGACAAGGCCTCGCGTTGAAACTCAGACTTACAGCTACCCAAAAATCAGTTGGGTCAACGCAGGAAATTGGAGTGAAGCCATTGAGTTAGATAATAAGTTTAACACTGAAGATTGGATCTCTACTTGTAAAAATGCAGGGGGAAATGCGTTCTGGTTAGATGTAAAGGGGGATTCAATGACCGCGCCATCGGGATTAAGTATTACTGAAGGAATGTCCATATTGGTTAATCCTGATGCGGAGGTGTTGCCTGGTAAGCTGGTTGTAGCAAGGCTGCTGGATAGCAATGAAGCCACCTTCAAAAAGTACATAGAAGACTCGGGAAAGAGATATCTTAAGCCATTAAATCCTCAGTACCCTCTCATAGAGATCAATGGTAATTGTGAAATTATTGGGGTCGTCGTTGAGGCCAGAATAGAATTTTAATTAATTGAATTCAAAAGCGATACCGGCATCAGCCGGTTTTTTTTCGCCCCTCATGTAAACTTTAGTTTAAAAACAGCTTGAACATTCTGTAAACCAAAGTTACAGTTATCTCATCCAATACGCATCTTAAGTTACATACATAAAGTGGCAGCTAATACTTGCTATATAAAGGTAGGAGGCACAGATATGTTACCCACGAAAATAGCTGGACTGGTAACTGACAGCGTTAATCTATCGCTGCGCATAACCGCCATAATGAGAAATATTGGTTATTGCGATTGTGAAGAAGATTCAGAAGTCTTTAAAGTGATGGGGTGTTCATACGCAATAGAATTAACGAAGACACTTCGTGAGCTCGAAAAAGCGGTTCACTCAAAAAGCGACAATAACAGGGATTAATTGAATTTATCTAGCCGGCTCTGGATCCGCGCCAACGAAACCAGAGCCTAATCAACGTCAATGCCTGCGAGGGTACTAACATGATCGAGCAAAAGCATAGCACAAAGATTTATTTGTTTGCATCCGTTTTACGCAGTGACACGAAGTCACACCCTATTATGCAGCGTGTAAAAGCCACCAGCGAGAAGGAAGCTCGCCGTCAGTTGTCTCGCAATTATGTTTTGTTGTTCGCAGGATGCCTGCCCGTAGTAAGCGGAGTGTACCATGCGTGATATTTACCATTTACTGTCGGTTAATAATTTTAAAGCCGTGAGCAACGAAGAATTGCTAGATATTGAGCATGTCTATGGCGCTACTGCTTCAGGCGTTAACTCAGCATTGCGTGTCATTGGTAATTTACTTCTCGAAGCTGGAGAAAGTGAGGAGTATTTAGATAGCGAGGCAAAGCGAGATCTACTTTTAATTGGTTCAGTGCTTAGGAGTCTCCCGAGACTGAGTCAGGTACTAAAACAAAATAGCGATAACGCCGCTTTTGAATTGAGAAAGCGTCAAGGGGGGGGGGCTGAATCATGAGCAGCCTACACGCAAACCTCATCGTTTCCATCAAGGAGAAAGTGATAACCCCACTAATTCCTGACGCCACCACCAAGATTGTGCTCAGTATTGAAAGCGGGAAACTCGTAGCGTTCCGCAATGTTCGTGAGGACGAAATTACAGCTTCTTTTGATACGTTCCTGCATTACGCAAAGCAGGCAGGTTGGAAGGTAATACCACCGAAGGAAAGCAAAGATGAATAACCATAAAGTTATTGATTATGCCCGTATGGGTGAGGACTACGTGGCGGATGCTGGTGGCATTGAAGATGCAATGCGCAGAATTGATATGCCGGTTTACGTTATATACCGCCATGGCATTTATAAACGCTTTTTAAGTCGTAGCGCCGCCATCGACAATTTGGCACGCATTATGGCCACAGAGGTATATAAACGCCAAGGGCTTGAGATTCGTTATGACTCTGCTTTTGACCCGCAAAAAAATGTATGGGTGCTTGGCAATCTAACGCTTGAATACCTCAATTGCCGATATCGTGCCAAGCGCCGAATTCTTCGATTACTTGCCAAGCGCCGAGAGATAGTTAATTGGCAAAAAGAATATGACGCTTGGGCTAGCAAGCACGATGAATTAATGAAACGCCGTCCGTATTAATTAAGCAACTCAGAAATAAATTTAATAACAGCCATCAGGCTGAGGGATTCGCTCGGCCTAAACTCAGGAAAAGGTAATTAGCTATGTCAGAGAGAATTAACCTAATCGAAAGAAATAGACGCCGGATTATCACAGCCTATTTAGGTTTCTGCCAAGGCCATTATGGCGGTGGGTGGGCTGATATCGTTCTGCCGAAAAACAATGTAGTCCGTGTTTACGTAACGCAGAAAAGCCTTGAGCAATGCATGGTCAGCCTGATTGAGCATCCAGGCTATGAAGAATTTGGCCGGCAAGCTGGAAACACCCACATAACCACCCTTTATCACGGAATGCTGACTTGCAAGCACAAATTAACAGCCCTCGGCACCACGGTCATGGAAGAAATGATGAAAGCCGCTGTATCGGATGCATTGGAAAACCCAGGGAAATCGCCCCTGCAGGTGGTGCACTGATGGCAACTGACTCTCAAAAAGCACCATGCAACCTAGGCGCAATTGATGCTCTGGCAAAGATCAAAGATCTAGCTGAGGCCGCTTTATGCCTCACCGCAAACAGTACCGAACGAGGCGTACAGCTCGAACTTATCGGAGTTATCCATGACATCGCCAGCAACATAACGGAGGGGGGGGGGATCATGCAATTAACTGACGTTCAGTGCCGGGTGGAGCAAGCACAAGCAGTCATAGGTATCTGGCTGGAGACATGCACCGCCGAGGATAAAGAACTGATTAAGTTGGTCGGAGCGCTCAGCTCCCTCCTCGATGATGTGCCCGAAGCTATTGAAGGTTACATCAATAGCAAAGTCGCGGAGGGGACTAAATGAACTTAAGCCCCTACATGCTCAACGCGATCCAAGCGGCCAAATTCGAGAAGGCTGGACAGTTAGACCTTGCGGCCACGTTCTGGCGACAGGCCAGCGCAGTCGCCGTAAAGCTTGTTAATCGTGAATGGGCCGACCGCAGAGCTGACCGCTGTGATAAGCACCGCACATTGTCTGCACGCTATGAGGCATGGCGTCAGAAGGCCGCTGCCGAAAAAGAAGCGAAGAAGATGGCCGAGGCGCTCGGCAACCACATCAACAAGACCACCAGCGGGGTGCGGTGATATGGCAAAGGTCTACAACAGCAAGACGCCCAAAAGCCCGAGCAGCGCATTCCTGCAGTTGCACACCAAGGCCGGAGCTTTGGCAGAACGCAGCCTTTATCGTCGGGCCGCCGAGGTTTGGCGTGGAGGGCACACCTCAGCAGGACTCACAGAGCAAGAGCGTGATCTGTGTGTTCATAACGCCGATTTGTGTGCAGGGCAGGCGAAATACACTGGCAAACCGGAGAGTTAACCATGCCAAAGAGACGCAACAGCAAAACGCGCCAAGGTTTGTGCGGCGTGACCTTGGCGCAGGGTCACCGGCTGACCAGGGAGCCGGTTCATGAATACGCCAACGTTCAGCAGTCGGTGGCGGAGTACCGCACCAATGACGGCAATGTGCAGATGCCGCTGAATCGCAGCATGCGCCGCTATGCCAAGCACATTGGCATAAAGTTAAACCCGGTGGAGCCAAAGCAATGAAAATCGATTATCAGGATCATGGCGTTACCGCCAGCCTCACGACCACCAGCACGGTGTTTGAATTCCGTAAGCATAACCGGGTGGTCGATACCGCCCTCTTTCTGACCAGCGTTACGGCGGTGCACTCTGGTTTCTTCCGCATGAAAACCGTAATCAGTGGCAAAACGCCGATAGTGATGCGCGCTTACCGCGTTGTGCGGCAGGAGATGAAGCGATGAATAAGCTGGAGGCAGGGTTATCTCGTGGAGGTGTCGGATGTCTCGCACAATAAAGCTCACTGACTGGGCAAAGGAAGAGTTTGACGAGCCGGTGCCCAGTTACCCCACACTGATTAAGTTCGCTAAAAATGGCATGATATCGCCCCAGCCAGTCAAGGCTGGCAGGTACTGGCGAGTAGATAGAACGGCGCGATTTGTCGGTATGTCTGCCCGTCCAGTGGTTAAAAAAGATGATGATCCACGCTTGAGAAGGATACTTGAAGATGGCGCGGCCACGTAAGTACAACGTCACCATCCCTGGACTATCGTGCTACACCGACGCAAGAACCAAAAAGGTGTATTGGCGTTACAAGCACCCCGTAACAGGGAAGTTTCATGGCCTGGGTACCGATGAAGAGGCAGCGAGAACGATCGCCGCAGAGGCCAATTCTAGGCTGTCCGAACAGAAGATGAACCAATTACTTTTGGCTCGAGACAAGATCAGTCGAAGCTTGGGCGAAAGTATTTCGGTCAGCGGTTGGCTTGATCGTTACTGGAAAATTCAGGAAGAACGCCTGCAGCTTGGCGAAATCAAGCCTTCAACCGTGAACCAGAAAAAGAACCCGGTAAAGGTGATGCGTTCAGAAATTGGTAACAAGCAGCTCGCCGAAGTTAGCGTGCGAGATATCGCTGACATTCTGGAACCATACAAGGAGCGCGGGCAGGCTATCATGGCTCAAGTTGTACGCAGGGTGATTATTGATGTGTACAAGGAAGCGCAACACGCCGGGGAGGTTCCTCCTGGTTACAACCCTGCTCAGGCAACAAAGAACCCCAAGGCCAAGGTTCAACGTCAGCGTCTAGATCTGGATGAATGGCAATCCATTCTCGAAGCAGCGGCATTATTCCAACCTTATCTGCGTAGGTCTATGCTGCTGGCCATTGTTACCGGCCAACGTCTTTCAGATATCGCCAACATGAAATTTGCTGACGTTTGGGACGATCATTTGCATGTAGAACAGGAGAAAACAGGGGCACGCTTGGCTATCCCATTAAGCTTGCGGTGCAATGCAATAAACGTGAGCCTTCGTGAAGTCATAGCGGAATGCCGGGATCGGATTGTAAGCCCGTACTTACTTCACCACCACCATTCTATATCGACCGCAAAGAGGGGTGGCCAAATTGGCTATCAGAGCATTACGACAACATTTAGCAAGGCAAGAGATCGGTCCGGACTGAAATGGAGTAAGGGAACCCCGCCAACATTCCACGAACAGCGGTCACTCTCCGAACGCCTGTACCGCGATCAGGGTATCGATACGATGTCTTTACTGGGACATAAAAACCAGCAAATGACCGATAAATACAATGATGATAGGGGTAAAAATTGGACAGTTATCGCGGTGTGATAACGGTTATTTTTCGTACCGTTTTGCAGAAAAGTTTTGCAGGGGTTTTGCAGAAGAGTTTGTGTGAGTGGCGGAAACAGCGGTTTTCAGTCATATCACTGAAAGAAAACCGCCTTAAAATTTAATTAGTTATAAACAATCTCACCCTTAGGTTCAAACGCCGCCGCATCCAACGGTGAATGCTTCTCGATATACTGCTTCAGCACTTCTGCGTCAATAAAGCCGGTATTCACATAGCTCGGCAGAGTAGAAACCTTCGGATAACCATCACCACCCAACGCGTTAAAACTTAGCGTGGCCAAGCGATAGGTTTTATCTGCCTGCAGCGGTTCACCTTTGATTTTCACCTCACTGACGCCTTTACCGTCTGCCACCAGGCTGACGTTGGCAAGTTGGGCATAGGCACCGGAATCCACCTTCATATTCGCCACTGTCGCCAGATACTGCTGGACTTCGCTGCCTTTCATATCGACATAGGTCAGCGTATTGCCAAACGGCTGTACCTTGAGCACGTTTTTATAGGTGATCTCGCCCGCCTCGATCGAGTCCCGCACGCCTCCCCCGCTCATCACGGCAAAATCAGCGTTGGCTCTTTCGATTTGTGCAGCCAGCAGCACACGGGCCAAGTTGGTTTGCACAAAACGCACTTTGCTGCGATCCCCTTCCAGTTTGCCGTTAACACTGCCGATCTTCACGCCCAACTGTGCCTGGCCTTTTTCCTGGAACGGCGTCAGCAGCTTCATCATGCCTGGATCTTCGGCAATCGCCTGGGTGTAGTAGACACGTTCGCTGGTGCCATCGGCCTTCTCGACCTTCTTCTTTAGGTTGACCGGTATCAGTTGGTAATGCATCAGCTTCAGCTCGCCGTTGCGGAACTGGAAGTCGGCACGGCCCACGTACTTGCCCCATTCGTGCGCCTGCACAATCCAGGTACCGTTCTGACGATCCGGCGCGCACGGCGTTCCTGGCACATAATCCACCTGTTTGTGATTCTCACTGGCCATACAAACCGGATCCTGCGAATGGCCCCCCACAATCATATCGAGGTAACCGGCAGGCAGGCTGCGGGCCATTTCCACATCGCCCGGTGCGTTAGAACCGTGGTTGCCATCATCGTAGTGGCCCATATGGGTGGCGGCGATAATCACGTCCGGCTTTTCATCTTTGCGTAACTTCTCGACCACCCGTTTGGCTTCCTGCGCCGGAACGCGGAACTCAATATCGGTGAAATACTCCGGGTTGCCGATCTTGGCGGTGTCGTCGGTGGTCAAGCCAATTACCGCAATCTTGACCCCTTGCTTATCAAATAACGCATAGGGTTTGAATAAACGCTGCTGGGTGCTTTTCTGATAAATGTTGGCTGACAGCAGCGGGAAAGAGGCCCACTTTTCCTGCTGACGCAATACGCTGAGTGGGTTGTCAAATTCGTGGTTACCGATCGCCATTGCGTCGTAGCCAATCAATGTCATGCCACGGAAATCCGGTTCAGCATCCTGTAAGTCAGATTCCGGTACACCGGTATTAATGTCGCCACCGGACAACAGTAATACGCTGCCACCTTTGGCAGCCACTTCCTGACGAATGCTGTCCACCAGCGTTTTTTGCGCGCCTAAACCGTATTCACCGTGATCGTTTTGCCAGAAATGTCCATGATGATCGTTGGTGTGCAAGATGGTGATGTCGTAGGTTTTATCCTTTTCCCAGGCACTGGCCGCTCCCGCAAACAAAGTCAGGGACACGGCCAACGCACATGCGGTGGTTTTTAGTGAAAAACGCATGGCGGATCTCCATTGCTGATAACAGGTATTGTCGATGTGTGCAGAAGTGTAACGCGAATTATCAGCAAGCAATTTCAAATTTTTGTGACACAAGCTGGATTATGCCGGATAGGCTACCGACCAATCAGGCTGGAGGTATCGCCACGGTGGAATAACATCTATACCCAAAATAATTCGAGTTGCTTGTAGGCGGCAACTGAACGAATCCCTAGGAGCTTACTCAAGTAAGTGACTGGGGTGAGTGAAGGCAGCCAACACCCAAGCAACTTGAAGTATGACGGGTATAAGCAACAATATTTCATGAGCCAGATAAAGGGTATAAGATGACGACTTTGTATCCACTTATCAGGCTAATAATAATATGACTGACCGTAGCGAGGCCGCCCTGCCACCAGCCAGAAGCAGTGCGGTTAAAGGCACCGTTTTTTCGATTCTCGGTGCTATCAGCGTTTCTCACCTGCTCAATGATATGATTCAATCGCTGATCCTGGCGATTTACCCGATCCTGCGCGCCGATTTCAACCTCAGTTTTGTGCAAATCGGCATGATCACCCTGACCTATCAGCTCTCCGCATCGTTGCTGCAACCGCTGATTGGTTATTACACCGATAAACATCCGCAGCCCTACTCGCTCCCCGTCGGTATGGGGTTCACCCTTTCCGGCTTATTGCTGCTTTCGGTGGCGAATACTTTCCCGCTGGTGCTGTTGGCCGCAGCGCTGGTGGGCACCGGCTCTTCGGTTTTCCACCCGGAATCCTCACGGGTCGCGCGCATGGCCTCTGGCGGGCGGCACGGTCTGGCGCAATCCTTATTCCAGGTAGGCGGCAACTTCGGCAGCGCACTCGGCCCATTGCTGGCGGCTCTGGTGATCGCGCCATATGGCAAGGGCAATGTCGCCTGGTTTTCGCTCGCCGCCCTGCTGGCGATTGTGGTGTTGCTACAGGTCAGCAAATGGTATCAACAGCAGCACAGAGCCGCACAGAGCAGGCCCAAACCTGCGGTCCAGGGATTGGCGCTGCCTAAACGCACCGTGCTGTTCTCTCTAGGCATCCTGCTGGTACTGATTTTTTCCAAATATTTCTATCTCACCAGTATTACTAGCTATTACACCTTTTATCTGATGCATAAGTTCGGCATTTCGATACAGAATGCCCAGCTTCATCTGTTTGCCTTCCTGTTTGCCGTGGCTGCTGGAACCCTGATTGGTGGGCCTTTGGGTGACAAGATCGGGCGTAAATATGTGATTTGGGGCTCGATCCTTGGTGTGGCACCATTTACCCTGATTTTACCCTACGCATCTCTCTACTGGACCGGGGTTTTGACAGTGATTATCGGCCTGATTCTGGCTTCGGCGTTTTCGGCCATTCTGGTGTATGCGCAAGATCTTATTCCGGGGAAAGTGGGCATGGTTTCCGGGCTATTCTTCGGTTTTGCTTTCGGTATGGGCGGCGTAGGTGCGGCAGTTCTTGGTTATGTGGCCGATTTGACCAGTATCGAGCTGGTTTATCAAATCTGCGCTTTCCTGCCGTTAATCGGGATTGTCACTGCTTTTCTGCCAAATGTGAATCACAAAACGCATTAACCCTGGCAATAACCCGGTTGAAAATCATTTTCTTCCGGGTTAATCACCCTGTAAAACCGCATTATTTACCCTACCCAGCCTTAAAATAATCCATTTGGTACAAAAAATGTGAAATTCTCTGTTTTTTTACATTAATCGTAAAATTACCCCAACACGATCCCAGCAAATGCAATAAACTCTCTGTCTATTTTCGTCAAATGGCTGTGATGCGAACTAGAAGGAGTCTGGATGCATAACTCAACCCCCCTGATCACCACGATTGTCGGAGGATTAGTACTCGCCTTCCTCTTCGGAATGCTGGCAAACCGCCTGCGCATCTCCCCTCTGGTAGGGTATCTGGCTGCTGGCGTGCTCGCTGGCCCGTTTACTCCCGGTTTTGTTGCCGATATCTCTCTGGCACCCGAGCTGGCAGAAATCGGCGTGATCCTGCTGATGTTCGGTGTTGGCCTCCATTTCTCTCTGAAAGATCTTCTCGCGGTAAAATCTATCGCCATCCCCGGCGCTATTGCCCAGATAACCGTCGCCACTTTGCTGGGGATCGGGCTGTCGAAGCTGATGGGATGGGATCTGGTTTCCGGCCTGGTATTTGGCCTGTGTCTGTCTACCGCCAGTACCGTGGTGCTGCTGCGAGCGCTGGAGGAACGGCAACTGATTGACAGCCAGCGCGGGCAAATTGCCATCGGTTGGTTGATCGTCGAAGATTTAGCCATGGTGCTAACGCTGGTTCTGCTGCCAGCTTTCAGCAACATGATTAATAACGACAATGCCAGCACCACGAAGTTGCTCACCGAACTGGCGATCACCATCGGTAAGGTTATTGCCTTTATCGCGCTGATGATCGTGGTTGGCCGCCGGTTGGTGCCGTGGATCCTGGCCAGAACCGCCAGTACCGGTTCACGTGAGTTGTTTACGCTGGCGGTGCTGGCATTAGCACTGGGGATCGCTTACGGTGCCGTCGGCCTGTTTGATGTCTCATTTGCGCTGGGTGCCTTCTTTGCTGGCATGGTGTTGAACGAATCAGAACTGAGCCACCGGGCGGCACACGATACGCTACCGCTGCGCGACGCCTTCGCGGTGCTGTTCTTTGTCTCTGTCGGGATGCTGTTTGATCCGATGATTCTGCTGCATGAACCTTTAGCCGTGCTGGCCACGCTGGCGATCATCGTGTTTGGTAAGTCCCTGGCGGCATTCCTGCTGGTAAAAATGTTCGGCCATTCCAAGCGTACCGCGCTAACGATTTCTGCCAGCCTGGCGCAGATCGGTGAGTTTGCCTTTATTCTCGCCGGGCTGGGGATCACCTTGGGCATGATGGACCAGCACAGCCGCAATCTGGTGCTGGCCGGGGCGATTCTGTCAATTATGCTCAACCCGCTGCTGTTCACCCTGCTGGATCGCTATCTGGCGAAAACCGAAACTTTGGAAGACCAGATTCTGGAAGAGGCGGTAGAAGAAGAGAAGCAGATCCCGGTGGATATGTGTAACCATGCCCTGATCGTCGGTTCTGGTAACGTTGGTACCTTGCTGGGCGCCAAACTCGAACGGGCCGGTATCCCACTGGTGGTGGTTGAAAACTCACGCCCACGGGTCGAGGCTTTACGTGAACAAGGGGTTAAAGTGGTGCTGGGTAATGCAGCCAACCCAGAAGTGATGGAGCTGGCGCGCCTTGACTGCGCACGCTGGCTGCTGTTAACCATCCCCAACAGCTATGAAGCCGGTGAGATCGTGGCCTCTGCCCGCGCCAAGCGGCCTAACCTCGAGATCATTGTCCGAGCCCATTATGATGATGAAATCTCGTATCTTGCTGAACAGGGGGCGGATCAGGTGGTGATGGGCGAGCGCGAGATTGCCAACAGCATGCTGAATAATCTCAAGCTGGAGACGCTGTCGGAAGAAGAGAAAATGGGCGCTTGCCCAATCTAACGTTGATGTACCGGCAGGAGCGCTAAAACGGCGCTCCTGCTATTGCGGTTACCTTTCCCAGTAAGACTCTTCCAGACTATCTTCCCGTTCCGGCAAGCCGCGCGTCAGACGCGGTGAATGCTGGTTAAGCACCTGATAACTGACGCGGTTGGCATATTTGCACACCTGTGCCAAAGACGAATAGGTCAGATAACTGCGCACATGTTTGCTGGAGTTCGGTACGTTGTTGCGGTGATAACCATTGGCAGCAATGTCATGCAGCAAAGCCGACAGCGCAGCATCGCCAGCACCGTTGGTATTCATAATCTTTTCTGGGCCGCCCATGTAAGGAGCAATATGTGAATAGATACGCAATGGGTTTACGCAGTGGAGACGGCGCATGCCACGGCTGAATTCGTAACGGTTGAACTCGGCAATCTGACCAGGCAACAGCGGATGCTGGGTTTCACGCTTGTTGGCTTCTTCGGTATAGCCTGCCATATACAGGCCGCTTGGCCCAGCGGTACACAGCACCAAATCCACCCACTCTAATGCCATATCCGCAGCCATCAGCGGATCGCTCAGCCCGGTCAACTCCAGAGCTTCATCTTCGTTCATCGCCAGAATAGCAACGTGTTCGTTGAGAAAATCACGCCACCACTGCGGGTTGTCAGCGATCACATACTTGGTGCCCAGCGTCAGCACCACCGGCACATCGTACTTTTTGGCATATTCGATCGCCTGCATGGTGGCGGCAGGCATCGGTTCGCCCGGTTTGCAACGCACCAGATAAGAAGTCAACACCAGTGCAGAAGCCCCGGCAATCACCTCTTCAGGAATGCTCTCTGGGCGCAACTGGTTCATCTGCCCAGGGCTGATAGCGAAGGTGCGCTCACCGCTTTCACCAATCAGCGTAAAGCAGCGGCCAATCGCATTATCCACCGCTTGCAGGTAGTTGAGATCGGTACGGCTGGAAGTGTTACACAGATAGCGGTAGGCATAGCTGCCAATCTTGATATTGCTGCACATAACACCGAGCAGGATCGAACGATCGTCTGCCAGCACTGAATAATTGTGCAACGTGTTGCCGATCGTCCCACCGGCAAACTGATGAGTAATCAGGTTGTTGTCGATCAATTCCTGATACAGAGCTTCGGCAATCTCATCGTCGATCACCAGCGAATGGCCTACGCTCAGGCCATAACGTGCGACAAACGCGTCGTCCACTTTCGCTTCGATATCCACCAGGGTCTGATCGATACCGACGATATAAGAGGTGCCAATTTCATTTTCTGGCTGTGCCTGTTGCAGTAGCGGATCGCGAGCGTTAACCGGAAAATAGTGTTTGGATTTGCGTTTACCAGGAAATTTCATGTGAGTGGCAGAAGTGGCTGTGAACAGGCAGGAATATTAGCATATTCCCGCCACAATCTTGCTGTTAAAACCGCTGTGCCACCAGCTGCTGCATCATATCAATATGCGCGGGGTCGTCATTAAGCGCAGAGATATACTCGAATTTCTCACCGCCAGCCTGCAAGAAAATCTCCCGGTTCTGCTCTTTGATCTCTTCCAGCGTTTCTAAACAGTCAGCCGAAAAACCGGGGCAAATCAGTTGAATATGTTTCACCCCCTGCGCTGGCAACCCTTTCAGGGTTTCATCGGTGTAGGGCGTTAACCAGGGTTCACGGCCAAAGCGTGATTGATAAGTCAGCATCACCCGATCTGCAGCCAACGGCAGCGTAGCCGCCAGCGCCCGGTAGGTATCCTCACAACGCTGCGGGTAATCATCCCCCAAACTGGCATAACGCTTGGGAATACCGTGGAAAGACATGATCAGACGATCGGGCTGACCGTGTTCGGCAAAACAACTTTCAACGCTGTGCTGCAAAGCACGGATATAAGCGGGATGTTCAGCATAGTCACGGATAAAGCTAATCGATGGCAAACGGCGGTAACCTTTAAGCACCCGAGCCACGCCATCCCACACCGCCGCGCTAGTGGAGCAGGAATACTGTGGATAAAGCGGCAATACCACCAGATTGGTTACCCCTTGCGCCAACAGCTTATCGAGCGCCTGCGCCAGGCTCGGTGAACCATAGCTCATCCCCAACTCTATCGGCGTGTTCGGCATACGTTCCGCCAGCGCCTGCTGCTGACGGCGGCTGTAAACCAGCAAGGGTGAACCTTCATCCATCCAGACCGATTGATACAGCTTGGCCACGCGCGGCGAACGCAGCGGCAAAATGGCCCCGTTCAGAATCGGCCACCAAAGCAACGGCGAAAGATCAACCACACGGCTATCGCTGAGGAACTCTTTCAGATAGCGTTTCACCGCCTGCGGAGTCGGGGCATCAGGCGTACCCAGATTGACCAGCAATACCCCGTGTTTCTCTTGCTTCATTACAGGCCCCTTTTCCTGCCAGGCTAATACGTTGTTATTAACCGTGATTAATGGCGCCTATTGTAGCGGAAAAGTGCTTAGCCGGAACCGATATCAGCAAGAGGTGCTCCCCTGCTGCGCCAATTGCCAAACCGCAGCAACGTTGCGTGCGGTCACTTCCAGATTGCGAGCCGCACCCGCCAGCGCCTCTTCCAGCGTCATAATGCGATCCAGCACTGAGAAAGCGGCATCGATGCCGTGCTGATGTACCACCTGATAATCCGCCGCCAAGCTACCGGCGATGCCGATCACCGGCAACCGGTGGCGCTTTGCCACCCGCGCTACGCCGATCGGGGTTTTGCCGTGAATGGATTGGCTGTCGAGCCGCCCTTCGCCGGTGATCACCAGATCGGCATCGCGCAGCGCTGCTTCCAGTTGCAGCGTTTCAATGACGATCTCAATACCCGGTCGCAATTCTGCCGCCAGGAAGCCGATTAGTGCCGCCCCCATTCCCCCTGCCGCCCCGGCTCCCGGGGCATTCATTACCTGGCGCCCCGTGGCCTGCTCCAACAGCGTCCCGTAATGCTGCAGTGCCTGATCCAACTCCTGCACCATGGCTGGCGTCGCCCCTTTCTGTGGGCCAAAAACCGCCGAAGCGCCTTTTGCACCACACAACGGGTTATCCACATCGCAGGCCACCGTGATCTTGACCTGCTGTAAACGCGGATCTAACTGGCTGAGATCGAGATGGGCCAATTGTGCCAACGCGGCTCCCCCTGCAGGCAATGGCTGATGATTTTCATCCAGCAAGCGGGCTCCTAGCGCCTGCATCATGCCTGCGCCACCATCGTTGGTGGCACTGCCACCGATTCCCAGAATGATCGCTTTCGCCCCGCGATCCAGCGCCGCGAGGATTAACTCCCCGGTGCCGTAACTGGTGGTGAGGCGAGGATTACGTGCCTCGCCCACGGCCAGATGCAACCCAGAAGCGGCAGCCATCTCGATCACCGCCGTTTCCCCATCCCCCAGCCAACCATAAAACGCCTCTACCGGTTTACCCACAGGATCAGTCGCCCTGACCTTAACAATCTCACCGCTCGTGGCGGCTACCATCGAATCCACCGTGCCTTCGCCGCCATCAGCCATCGGTAGCAACACAGCCTGCACATCTGGGAATATCTGGCGAAAGCCACGCTCAATGGCCTGTGCCACTTCCAGCGCGCTCAGGCTTTCTTTAAACGAGTCTGGCGCGATCACGATTTTTTTCAGGATTGTCATTGCAGATTCCTCAGCCTACGAGATTGAATGACCGTTAACTTAACGCCAGTGCCACATTTTCGCCTGAGAGAAAACAACAAAAATAGCCGGTCAAAAAGGCTGGAAAATTGTGGGTTAATACAGTTCAGTCATTAATCAGCATACCGATATACAGCTGTAGGTTATCGCCTAAGTTATTAATTTTTAAACCTGTTATAGCTTCTATTTTTTGCAGGCGATAACGCAGCGTATTCACATGAATATGCAGTTGCAGTGCGGTTTGCGTCTGATCACAATTTTGGTAAAAATATTGGCGGAGCGTACTGCGCAGCACTCCCTTTTCGTCTTTTTCGCTCAACACCGCCCACGGCCTGGACAGTTCCTGCGCTCGCCAGCCCTCCCCCATGTCGCACAGCAGCGAAGGCAGCGGGTAGTCCTGATAGAACAACGTTTTATGCCGCAGCTTCAACCTGCGTGCCATCACCTGGGTTGCCCGCGCGGTCAGGCTCGAACGCTGTAATCCTTCCAGCCCGGCGAAATAGCCACCGATAATCAATCTGACGTTGAAGCGCCCTTGCAGTTGGTTCAACAACTGCTGCGCCTGACGGCGTTCCTGCTTGAGACTCCATTCCCCTCGCTGCAGCATGGCAGGCCGCAAAAGCACCAGCTCATTGAAACGCGTCATAGAGATCAAGGCACCGTGCTGGGTGCTTTCCAATTCGGCAAACAGCTCGCGTAATAATTGCGGCGGCTGGTCGTGGTGTTCGACAATCCAGACAATGCGTGGTTGCTGCAGATCTAGCCCCAGATAGGCCGCCATCGCCTCCAGCGAACCGGGCTCCGCTTGCGGCTGCAGCAGTTGATCCGCCAGTTCCTCACGGTAGCGTTTCTCCCACTGATTTTGATCCAACAATGCCGCCTGCTCTACCATCATTTCAGCGGCCATTTTCACCAGTTCAGCGTAGGCACGGACTTCCTGCGGTTCCCCCGAAATCCCGATCACCCCAACGTATTGCTGGCGAAAACTAAACGGCAGGTTGATGCCGGGCTTAACCCCTTTCAGATGAGCCGCTGTCGCAGTATCTATTTCTACAACCCGATTTTCCGTCAGCGCCAACAGTGCACCTTCGTGGCGCTGATACAACCGTGCCGGATCGCCCGAGGCAATAATCACCCCGTTATTGTCCATCACGTTGACCGAATGGTGAATAATGCCCATCGCGCGTTGCACAATCTGTCGGGCTGTGGCCTCTTCCAGAAAACTTGTCTGCCTGAGCATGCGTCTTTTCCTGTCAGCTAAATAGGGTGGTTCGGTAAACGCGCCAGCAAAGGGAAAAAAAACGCCGGGCGTCAGGCCCGGCGTTCGGTACAGCAACAAAACCGATCAGCCCAGAATGTTCGCCAGCTCAGCGCTCACTTCCGTCACTTTACGTGTGCCATCGATTTTATGGTAAGCGGTATTGCCCGCATCAGCTTCTTTACGATAGTAAGACACCAATGGTGCCGTCATCTGATGGTATTCCACCAGGCGCTTACGCACGGTCTCTTCCTGATCGTCTTTACGGGTGGTCAGCTCTTCGCCAGTGGCGTCGTCTTTCCCTTCCACCTTCGGCGGGTTGAATCTAATGTGATACACGCGGCCAGAAGGGGCATGCACACGGCGACCAACGATGCGATCAACGATCAATTCGTCCGGTACGTCGAACTCCAGCACATAATCCACTTTGATCCCGGCTTCTTTCATGGCATCAGCCTGCGGAATAGTGCGCGGAAAACCGTCCAGCAAGAAGCCGTTACGGCAGTCTTCCTGAGTGATGCGCTCTTTAACCAGCGCAATGACCAGTTCATCGGTAACCAGCTTGCCGGCATCCATGATCTCTTTCGCCTGCTTGCCCAGTTCAGTACCGGCCTTCACGGCTGCGCGCAACATGTCACCCGTAGAGATTTGCGGAATACCGTATTTCTCCATGATGAATTGAGCCTGAGTACCTTTACCAGCGCCCGGAGCGCCCAGCAGAATGATACGCATTGCGTAAATCCCCTTGCTATGTAGTTTTTATAAAGTTGCGAAAACACTCAACCATACCATTTACCGGGGTGCTGGCTCAAGGTTGGTACAAGAGATCAATGGCGGAAAAAGCCCGCTGAAACGAGGCAATTAGCGAAGAGAGAAAAAATACGCCCCTCACCGCTGGGTGAGGAGCGCGGGTGGGATCTATTACGCAGACAGTAACTTATTCATCCGGCGGATAAACTGGTTTGGATCTTCCAGCGTACCGCGCTCTGCCAACAGAGCCTGATCCAACAGCAGATCGATCCATTCGGCAAATTGTTCGTTATCGCCCACGTCAGAGGCGCGTTTAACCAACGCATGCTCCGGGTTCAGCTCAAAAATATACTTCACTTCTGGCGCTGCCTGGCCCGCAGCGGCAAACAGCTTCGCCATCTGGGTGGTCATTTCATCGGCATCGGTGGTGACAATCGCCGGAGTATCAGTTAAACGGTGCGTCAGGCGCACGTCTTTCACCCGCTCACCCAGCAGCGTTTTCACCCGCTCGATAAATGGCTCAAGCTGTTTCTCGGCTTCTTTCTGCTCTTCGGTTTCATCCGCCAGTTTATCCAGCGCTTCATCCGCTTTGCTGACCGACTGGAACACCTTGCCATCAAACTCGGTCAGGTAGCTCATCATCCATTCGTCAATGCGATCGGAGAGCAGCAGCACTTCAATGCCTTTCTTGCGGAACAGTTCCAGATGCGGGCTGCTCTTGGCGGCGGCGTAGCTGTCGGCAGTGATGTAGTAGATTTTGTCCTGGCCTTCGCTCATGCGGCCAACATACTCTTCCAGCGCAACGGTCTGCGCCGAGCTGTCGTTATGCGTAGAAGCAAAGCGCAGCAGTTTGGCAACCGCTTCCTTGTTGCTGTGATCTTCCGCCGGGCCCTCTTTCAGCACCAGGCCGAACTGCTGCCAGAATTTCTGGTAGCTTTCTGCGTCGTCTTTCGCCAGCTTGTCCAGCATCTGCAATACGCGCTTGGTTAACGCGCCACGCAGGTTTTGCGTGATGCGGTTATCCTGCAGAATTTCACGGGAAACGTTCAGCGGCAGATCGTTGGAATCGATCAGGCCGCGCACAAAACGCAGGTAATTCGGCATAAACTGTTCGGCGTCGTCCATGATGAACACGCGCTGCACGTACAGCTTCAAACCATGTTTGTGATCACGGTTCCACATGTCCCACGGCGCTTGCGCCGGGATATACAGCAGGCTGGTGTATTCCTGCTTGCCTTCCACACGGTTGTGGCTCCAGCTCAGCGGTTCAGTGAAGTCATGGGAAATGTGTTTGTAGAACTCTTTGTACTCTTCGTCGGTGACGTCTGATTTGCTGCGAGTCCACAGGGCTTGCGCCTTGTTGATTTTCTCCCAGGTCACCGTATCGTCTTCTTCATTCTTGGTTTCGATCTCTACCGGCAACGCAATGTGATCGGAGTATTTGCCGATCACCGAACGCAAACGCCAGGCATCAAGATATTCATCTTCGCCTTCGCGCAGGTGCAAGGTAATTTCGGTGCCGCGATCTTCTTTAGTGATGTCCGCGATGGTGTAATCGCCTTCACCGGCAGATTCCCAGAACACGCCAGCATCAGCCGCCGTACCCGCCGCGCGGGTGCGCACGGTCACTTTATCTGCCACGATAAACGCGGAATAGAAACCAACGCCAAACTGACCAATCAGCTGGCTGTCTTTCGCCTGATCGGAACCAATCGACTCCAGGAACGCCTTGGTGCCAGATTTAGCAATGGTGCCCAGGTTTTCGATCACCTCTTCACGGTTCATACCAATGCCGTTGTCAGTAATCGTCAGGGTACGTTTGTCTTTGTCGAAAGAGAGGCGCACGCGTAGCTCGCCATCACCTTCATACAGCTCAGGAGCTGAAAGCGCACGGAAGCGCAGTTTGTCAGCAGCATCGGATGCGTTGGAAATCAGCTCACGCAGAAAAATTTCTTTATTGGAGTACAGCGAATGAATCATCAAATGAAGCAGTTGTTTTACTTCAGACTGGAACCCACGGGTTTCTTGACCTTTCATACTCATTGATTACCTCAAAGACAGTAGTGAGCAAAGCGAACAATGCAGGTTAAGTGGGGTCAAGGTTGAGATTTTTCAAGCGAATGGAGAGGAATTTTTACCAAGCGATGACGGGGCAGTGGCCTGCCCCGCAGAAAGGCATCAGAACTTGATCACGTTGCGACCGGCCAAAGAGTGCGACAGCGTGGTGCCATCAACCATCTCCAGTTCACCGCCCACCGGCACACCGTGAGCGATGCGGCTGGCCAGAATGCCATACTGGCCGCACATTTCAGCAATGTAGTTGGCCGTCGCATCCCCTTCCACCGTCGGGTTGGTGGCCAGGATCACTTCGGTAATGGTTTCCTTTTCCAGCCGTTGCTCCAGCCGATCCAGGCCGATATCACCAGGCCCGATACCGTCGAGCGGCGACAGATGGCCCATCAGCACAAAGTAGCGCCCGGCAAACTGCCCGGTCTGCTCAATGGCGTGGATATCTGCCGGGCTTTCTACCACGCAGATCTGGCCGTTTTGCTGACGACGCGGATTATTGCAGATGGTGCAGGTGTCCTGTTCGGTAAAAGTGCGGCAATCGGCACAATGGCCAATCTCCGACATCGCACGGGTCAACGCCTGTGCCAGGCGCATCCCACCGCTGCGATCGCGCTGCAACAGCTGAAACGCCATGCGCTGCGCCGACTTCGGGCCAACGCCCGGCAGGCAGCGCAATGCTTCCATCAAGGATTCAAGCAGCGGACTGGTTTGCATCAGAACGGCATCTTAAAGCCAGGCGGCAGTTGCATACCGTTAGAAACCGATGCCATCTTCTCTTTCTGGGTTTCTTCAATGCGGCGCGCCGCGTCGTTGAACGCCGCAGCGATCAGATCTTCCAGCATCTCTTTATCATCTTCCATCAGGCTTTGATCGATCTCCACCCGGCGGCAGTTATGCGCCCCGTTAATGGTCACTTTCACCAGGCCTGCACCAGATTCGCCCGTCACTTCCAATTTGGCGACTTCTTCCTGCATCTGCTGCATTTTTTCCTGCATTTGCTGGGCTTGCTTCATCAAGTTACCCAGACCGCCTTTACCAAACATAGTCGTCTCTCATAGCATTGGCCGCGCACGGTGCGCCGCGTTAAATAGGGCGGATACTGTCTTCATCCAGATCCGCGTCGAAAAATCGGCGCAGCGTCTGGATATTGGTATCCGCAACGATGGACTGGCGAGCCTGCGCCAGCTTTTCTTCATATATGGCTTGCCGCCACTCCAGCGGAGTCCGCTCCACCGGATTATCGTCTTCCACAACGATGAGTTCAACCGGGTTGCCATACAGCTCGCCGAGTGCATCAGCCAGCGTCTTCTGCGCCGAAGGCGAATTCAGATGACGCTGCGAAGAACGTAAGTGGAGACAAATTCTGCCTGGTTCTGGCACTTCTTTAAAGGCGTTCAACGCCAGTTGCTGGACCAGTTTCGGTATTTGCAGCCGATCAATTTCTGCCGCCCAGGGATCACGCGCAATGGCCTCAACCACCAGCTTAGCAGACAGCTCGGGCGTTTTTTCATGCTCCAGCGCCGTGCGTAAAGCTTTTGGTGTGGTTAATGGCTCAGGAGCAGCTTCCGGTTCGGTCTGCGCACGCCAGCGATAGGCCTCTGGCTTGGCGGGCTTTTCCGCCACGACCTTTTCCGCCTGACGCTTCTGGCTACGCTCAGTCACGGAAGCTAACCGCTCCAGCGCTGAGTTTGCCGACCGCGCTGTTCCAGGCGCAGCCGGCTCATTCTTTTTTGGTGTGGATGCCCCCTGTTGCCGCAGCAACTGGGTTCGCGCTTTCAGCAGTTGCGCGGTAGCATCGGGTAAACTCGCTGGTTGATGATTCTGTGGTGGCGCCGCCTGCCCCAAAGGGGGCGGGGCGTCTTGAAATTGTGGTTGCAGCGCCGGGCTCTGCGGCTGCGCACTCGGTGCTGCTGGAGCCGGCTGCAGCATGGCGACCGGTTCAGGGATCACAGCTTTAGGGTGAAATGCCAGCGCACGCAGCAGGGTCATCTCCACGCCCATACGGCGATCCGGCGCATAAGCCAGCTCTTTACGCCCGACCAACAGAGTTTGGTAATAAAGCTGCAGTTCTGCCGGTGGCAAGGTCCGCGCCAACTCGCGCAAACGTTGTTCAATCGCGGCATAGTGATTATCCAGCGCCGCAGGCAACAGCTGAATCATCGCAATGCGGTGCAACAGTGCCAGCGTTTCCACCAGCAGGTTTTCCCAATCGACACCGCGTGAAGCCGCCTGAGCCACCTGAGCCATCACCTTTTCGCCATCGGCACCCACCAAGGCTTCAAGAATCGCCAGTGGCTGTTCGTCATCTAGCGTGCCAAGCATTTGGCTGACGGTGGCGGTGGTCACCTGGCCTTGCCCCATGGCAATGGCCTGATCGGTCAGGCTGAGGGCATCGCGCATACTGCCATCGGCAGCTCGTGCCAACAACTGCAACGCTCGGGCGTCACTGGTAATCTGCTCCGCCTGCAGGATGGTTTCCAGTTGAGTGCGGATCTGTTCAACGTCTAATGCTTTGAGATGAAATTGCAGGCAGCGCGAAAGGATTGTCACCGGCAGTTTCTGCGGATCGGTGGTTGCCAGCAGGAATTTGACGTGCGAAGGCGGCTCTTCCAGCGTTTTCAGCAACGCATTGAAGCTGTGGCGCGAGAGCATATGCACTTCATCGATCAGGTAAACTTTGAACCGGCCACGAGCAGGCGCATATTGCACGTTATCCAGCAGATCGCGGGTGTCTTCCACCTTGGTTCTGGATGCCGCATCGATCTCGATCAGATCGACAAACCGCCCCTGTTCGATCTCGCGACAGTTATCACATTGGCCGCAAGGCGTGGCAGTAATACCGGTTTCACAGTTCAGGCCTTTAGCCAACAGGCGGGCAATCGACGTTTTACCCACGCCACGCGTGCCCGAAAACAGATAGGCGTGATGGATGCGCCCCAAAGAGAGGCCGTTAGCCAGCGCCGTCAGGACATGTTCCTGTCCGACAACATCTGCAAACGTTTGAGGGCGCCACTTACGGGCTAGAACCTGATAGCTCATTGATACCGGAGAAGTCGAGTGGTCTGGAGGGCCATGCTAACACAGCCCCGCGGCGTTCCGCGAGGCCGTTATGGTCATGCCGAACGGCTGCGATGGATCAGTGCCCGGCAAAGTCGACCAGGCTGTAGCAATCGATGCCCAAGCCATTCAGGCGCGTTTCACCACCGAGATCCGGCAGGTTGATAATAAACGCCGCGTCGGTTACTGCACCACCTAACCGGCGGATCAGTTTAACCGTGGCTTCGATGGTGCCACCGGTTGCCAGCAGATCGTCCACCATCAGCACTTTGTCATCTGCAGTAATCGCATCGCTGTGAATTTCCAGCCGATCGGTGCCATATTCCAGCTCATAGCTTTCGCACAGAGTTGCACGCGGTAATTTACCCGGCTTGCGCACCGGCACAAACCCAACCCCTAACGCCAGCGCCACCGGGGCTCCAAACAGAAAACCACGCGCCTCAGTCCCCACCACTTTGGTAAAGCCTGCCTCGCGGTAACGCTCAACCAGCAGTTCGATGCTGGCAGCATAAGCCAGCGGGTTTTCCAACAGGCTGGTCACATCACGAAACAGAATGCCCGGCTTCGGATAGTCGGGGATGGTTTTGATACTGTCTTTAATAAACTGAAGCTGCTGTGCAGTCGCGGTCATAGTTATTGCCTGATAAAACTACCTGATAACTTCCACACAGGCCCCTCAGACCCTGGCCAGGCGGTGGCCTTGAGCGAGAATAATCAGAGGGAAGAAACCTGCGCACGAAAACGCCCAAATCTATGCAAAATGCGTGATAAATGCAACTGACGCAGCACAATCAGCGCGTTTTTTGTTGCTCCCGATCAATAACCGGCATCCGCAACATAAAGGCCAAAAGAATGGCCAGAATCACCAACAAAACGCCCCTGGCCCACCAGACTTTCACCAGCCAGAGCGAAACCGCAAACGTCACTATAATCAGCAGCAGCGCTTTCCATTTGGCTCCCGCTGGCAATGCACGATGTTGTTGCCAATGGCGTAAATAGGAACCAAACCATGAACGATATAGCAGCCAATGATGAAAACGTGGCGACGAACGGGCAAAGCACCACGCGGCTAATAGCAGAAATGGCGTGGTCGGCAGCAACGGCAACACCACGCCCAGCGTTGCCAACACTACGGCCAGCCAACCTAATGACATTATTAACCAACGCGTCATGCCTTTCCTTTTATCTTCATGAGGGCCTGCCTAGGATATTATCGCCAGCTTTTGTTCTGCCAGCCAGTTCCCCACGCCCTGCTTGTTTCAAATGCCGTTCACGGGCAAGCTTAACGACAAATTGTTTCCTCAAAGGACATCATGTGAGTACGCAGCGCTTGCTACAAGCCCTTGAACAGCAGATCGCCACGTTAGCCAGCGAAGTGCAACCCCGTAGCGATGAAGCAATCCCACAGGCACGCTTTGACGCCACGCTATTTTCCAACCACGGTACGCGCCTGCGTGATTATCTGGCAGAGGTTCGCAAGAATTTTGCTCAGTTACAGAACGCGGTAAAAGATAACCGAACCGCTCACGTCGCGTTTCTGGCGGAAAAACTGATTGCCCAGATCACCGCATTGCAGCGTGAGATCGCAACTCTGGGGATCAGGCGAGAAAATCAGTCAAAAGAAGGGGTTGCCGTCGATTTGTATCATAAACTGGCCGAACACCAGGATTATGAGCGCCGCTTGATTGCGATGATAGAGGATCGTGAAAACCTGTTGGGGCAGCAAACCACTTTTGCGGCGCAGAAAAAGCTTCAGCAAGAATTGGCGGCATTGGAAGGTCGCTTGATGCGTTGTCGGCAAGCATTAGCGCGCATTGAGCGTAATATTGAACGAAAAGAAAACGGTTTTTGAATAGTTATCACATTATTTGAATGATTATTCCCTGACCGACGTGATGTTCACTATACTCACCAAAACGATCTACCCGATACTCATTCACTCAACACGTTGGACCTATGTCTATAGAAAATGCTTCTCCAGAACTGCAACTGGCGGTAGATCTGATTTACCTGCTGGAGTGTAACGAAATCGATCCGGCAACGGCGCTGGCAGCATTGGACATCGTCAAAAGGGATTATCAGGAAAAAGTTCAGCGTGCGAGCGTTATGTCGCACTATCAGACCACCAGCCAACAATCATAGCGGGCCGCGCAGCCGGTCACTGCCTTTATTCCCAGCTTATGCCCGCTTTATTGCCAAATCGATTAAAGAAAAGTCAGAAGGTCAGCACCTTTTCAGCCGCTAACGTCCACTGGGCCAGTTCAACCAGCGTACCAATTTCAACGCCATCGGCCAGCTTCAGTTGGCTGATGCCTCGGGCGTCGGTGCAGGTTTTACACAATTTTACCGTGACCTGCTGTGCCGTCAGGATCTCCAGCATCTGCTGCAGGTGATACCCCTCACGTGGCTGCTGCCCGGCGAGCCCAGCAACGACAGCGTCAGACATCAGAAACAGCCTGAGATTAAGGCCAGGTTGCTGTTCTTTCAGGCTAATCGCCAAGCGCAGCGCATTGAACAATGATTCCTGACCGTAAGCCGCACCATTGGCAATCAGTAAAACAGATGACATAAAACTCTCCTTTATAAAGGGGGGCACTCTGCCTGCTCGTGCGGTTGCGTGCGCAAGCTCGGGCTGAGTTGCACCATATCGATGAAGGCATCAACCAATACGCTCGCTTCGGCTTTCAGATCAAAGCTTTCCGGCATAAATAGCCAGTTCTCCATCAACCCCGTAACGTAGGCATGTAATATGATAGCGGCACGACGCGTGTGGAGATCGGCAGGCAGTTGGCCATGATTCATCCCGTTACGCAGCACGCTTTCGATACGCTCATAACCCTCGAGATAAAGTATTTTGCGGGCATCATGAAACGGCATCATTTCACCGACAAACTCGCACTTGTGAAAAACGATCTCCATCAGATCGCGACGGCGGCTATCAATTACCGTCGCTGTCAGAATGTAAATCAGGATTTCCCTTAAAATACGCAGTGGATTATCAGGATACTTTGCCTGATACTCTACCTCCAGGTCGCCTATTTTCGACTCTGACAATTCACAGACCTCGCTGAACAGGTCTACCTTGTTTTTGAAATGCCAGTAAATTGCTCCACGTGTAACCCCCGCAGCGGTAGCAATATCTGTTAGTGACGTTGCTGAAACGCCACGCTCAGAGAATTCTCTCACAGCAGCGTCAAGGATCTGCTGCCGTGTTTCTAGCGCCTGCTGTTTGGTTTTTCGTGCCATGACATTGCTTTTTAGGGGAAGTGTGATTTACATACATTCGCGAATGTATGTACCATAGCACGCACATAAGATTAACGCAGCAATGGGTTTTAAAGCTTGTGATCCATTGATCATTTTGAAATCGGACACTTGAGGTTTTTCTATGAACAAAAACAGAGGGTTAACGCCTCTGGCGGCGGTTCTGATGCTTTCAGGCAGCTTAGTGCTTACAGGATGTAACGACACAGAAACCCAGCAACAAGGTGCCCAACATCCCGCTCCTACCGTGGGTGTCGTGACGCTAAAAGCTGAACCTCTTAACATTACTACCGACCTGCCTGGCCGCACTGCAGCATACCGCATCGCCGAAGTTCGCCCTCAGGTGAATGGTATTATCCTGAAGCGTAACTTCACCGAAGGCAGCGATATCAAGGCGGGGGTTTCACTGTATCAAATCGACCCAGCTCCTTATCAAGCCGCTTATGACAGCGCCAAAGGTGAGTTGGCAAAAGCTCAGGCCGCTGCAGAAATCGCCCGCCTGACCGTTGCTCGCTACAAACCGTTACTGGGTACCAACTACGTCAGTAAGCAGGATTATGACACTGCCGTTTCAACACAGATGCAAACCAATGCCGCCGTTGTGGCTGCCAAGGCTGCGGTAGAAGCTGCACGTATCAATCTGGCTTACACCAAAGTGACTTCACCCATCTCTGGCCGTACCGGGATCTCTACCGTCACCGAGGGTGCGCTGGTTTCCAGCGGTCAAGCCGTTGCCATGACCACCGTGCAACAGCTTGATCCGATGTACGTGGATGTGACTCAGTCCAGCAATGATTTTCTGCGCCTGAAACAGGAACTGGCTGATGGCACCCTGCAGCAGGAGAACGGCAAAGCCAAGGTGAAACTGCTGCTGGAAAACGGGCAGGAATATGCGCATGAAGGTACGTTGGAGTTTTCTGACGTCACGGTCGATCAAACCACCGGCTCTATCACTATCCGCGCGATCTTCCCTAATCCAAAGGATGCGCTGTTGCCAGGCATGTTCGTTCGTGCCCGTCTGGATGAAGGCGTCCGCAGCGAAGCCTTACTGGTTCCACAGCAAGGCATAACGCGCAACCCACGCGGTGAAGCAACGGCCTTGGTAGTTGGCGCTGACGATAAGGTAGAGTTGCGTACGCTGACCGCCACGCAGGCCATCGGCGATAAATGGCTTGTGACCGCTGGCCTGAAAGCTGGCGACCGTGTGATTGTCACTGGCTTGCAGAAGATCAGACCAGGTGCTCAGGTGAAAGCGCAAGAGGCTGACAGCCAGGCACCTGCTCAGACTCAGCCTGAATCCGCGAAGAAGTCATAAAAAAGGAGCCGGTAATACATGGCTAAGTTCTTTATAGATCGCCCCATTTTCGCATGGGTCATTGCCATCATTATTATGCTGGCAGGCATCTTGTCGATAATGAAGCTGCCTATTGCGCAATATCCCACTATTGCCCCACCGGCAGTGACGATTTCCGCTAACTACCCGGGTGCTGATGCCAAAACGGTGCAGGATACCGTAACGCAGGTTATCGAACAGAATATGAACGGTATCGATGGCCTGCTGTACATGTCCTCCAGCAGTGATTCGTCTGGTAACGTTCAGATCACGCTGACGTTCAACTCAGGCACCGATCCGGATATCGCGCAGGTACAGGTGCAGAACAAACTGCAACTGGCGATGCCACTGTTGCCGCAGGAAGTGCAGCAACAGGGCGTCAGCGTGGAGAAATCGAGCAGCAGCTTCCTGATGGTTGCCGGTTTTATTTCTGAAGACGGCAGCATGACGCAGGAAGACATCGCGGACTACGTGGGTTCCAATATCAAGGATCCTATCAGCCGTACCTCTGGTGTCGGTACCGTTCAGCTATTCGGCTCCCAATATGCGATGCGTATCTGGCTGGATCCGAACAAGTTGAACAACTTCCAGTTGACGCCGGGAGATGTGATTACTGCAATCAGAGTGCAGAACAACCAGATCGCCGCAGGCCAGCTTGGTGGGACTCCCCCGGTTAAAGGCCAGCAGTTAAATGCCTCGATCATCGCACAGACTCGCCTGACCTCACCAGAAGAATTCAGCAAAATAATGCTGAAGGTCAACAATGATGGCTCACAGGTACGCTTGCGCGACGTTGCCAAAGTTGAATTGGGCGGTGAAAGCTACAACGTGATCGCTCGCTTCAACGGCAAACCGGCTTCCGGTATTGGTATCAAACTGGCGACCGGTGCCAACGCGTTGAATACGGCAGCCGCTGTGAAGGCAGAATTGGCCAAACTCGAGCCGTTCTTCCCGTCCAGCCTGAAAGTGGTTTACCCCTATGACACCACTCCCTTCGTTAAAATCTCGATTAACGAAGTGGTGAAAACGCTGATTGAAGCGATCATTCTGGTGTTCATGGTGATGTATCTGTTCCTGCAGAACTTCCGCGCCACCTTGATCCCGACGATCGCCGTGCCGGTGGTTTTATTGGGAACGTTCGCGATTCTGGCTACCTTTGGCTATTCGATTAACACCTTGACGATGTTTGGCATGGTGCTGGCGATCGGCCTACTGGTGGATGACGCCATCGTGGTGGTGGAAAACGTCGAACGTGTGATGGCGGAAGAAGGTTTACCACCGAAAGAAGCCACCCGAAAATCCATGGATCAGATCCAGGGTGCGCTGGTGGGGATCGCTCTGGTGCTGTCGGCGGTATTTGTCCCCATGGCCTTCTTCGGCGGCTCAACCGGTGCCATCTACCGTCAGTTCTCAATCACCATTGTTTCTGCCATGGTGCTGTCAGTGCTGGTAGCCTTGATTCTGACACCTGCGCTGTGTGCCACGATGCTCAAACCCATCGAGAAAGGCAGTCATGGCGTCACTACCGGGTTCTTCGGCTGGTTTAACCGTCTGTTTGAAAAGAGTACTCACCATTACACCGACAGCGTAGCGAATATTCTGCGCAGCACTGGCCGTTATCTGGTGATTTACCTGCTGATCGTGGTCGGTATGGGCCTGCTGTTCCTGCGTCTGCCTTCTTCGTTCCTGCCGGAAGAAGACCAGGGCATGCTGTTAACCATGGTGCAAATGCCAGCGGGCGCAACGCAAGAACGTACCCAAAAAGTCCTGGATGAAGTCAACCATTACTTCCTGACCAAGGAGAAAGACAACGTTAACTCGGTGTTTACCGTTAACGGTTTCGGCTTCAGCGGCCAAGGGCAGAACACCGGCCTGGCTTTCGTCAGCCTGAAAGACTGGTCTGAACGTAGCGGCGAGCAAAACAAAGTGCCAGCTATCGTAGGCCGGGCCATGGGGGCATTTTCACAAATCAAGGATGGTTTGGTATTCGCCTTTAACCTGCCAGCGATTGTTGAACTGGGTACCGCAACCGGTTTTGACTTCCAGTTGATCGACCAGGGTAACCTGGGGCATGAAAAATTGACCCAGGCACGCAACCAACTGTTAGGCATGGTGGCACAACACCCTGACTTACTGGTCGGTGTACGCCCTAACGGCCTGGAGGATACCCCGCAGTTCAAACTGGAGATCGACCAGGAGAAAGCTTTAGCACTGGGCGTTTCCCTGAGCGATATCAATACCACCTTAAGCTCAGCGTTGGGTGGAGCTTACGTCAACGATTTCATCGATCGTGGGCGTGTGAAGAAAGTTTATCTGCAGTCCGCAGCTCCGTTCCGTATGTTGCCGGGTGATATTGATAACTGGTATGTACGTGGCAGTTCCGGCCAGATGGTGCCTTTCTCTGCGTTTTCTAGTGCGCGATGGGAGTTTGGTTCACCTCGTCTGGAACGTTATAACGGATTGCCATCCATGGAAATCCTCGGTCAGGCCGCTCCTGGCAGAAGTACCGGTGAAGCCATGAACATGATGGAAGAGTTGGCGTCCAAACTGCCAAGCGGCGTGGGTTATGACTGGACCGGTATGTCCTATCAGGAACGTCTGTCCGGCAACCAGGCTCCGTCACTGTATGCCATCTCGTTGATCGTGGTGTTCTTGTGTCTGGCGGCTCTGTACGAAAGCTGGTCGATTCCATTCTCGGTGATGCTGGTGGTGCCATTAGGGGTAGTCGGCGCTCTGTTAGCAGCAACCATGCGAGGGTTGGAAAACGACGTTTACTTCCAGGTGGGCCTGTTGACCACCATTGGGCTGTCGGCAAAGAACGCAATATTGATTGTGGAATTTGCCAAAGACCTGATGGAAAAAGAAGGTAAAGGTCTGATCGAGGGCACACTGGAAGCAGTACGCATGCGTCTGCGCCCCATCCTGATGACATCTCTGGCCTTTATCCTCGGGGTACTGCCGCTGGTTATCAGTAGCGGTGCGGGCTCTGGCGCACAGAATGCCGTAGGTACGGGTGTTATGGGTGGGATGATTGCTGCTACTGTCTTGGCGATCTTCTTTGTACCAGTGTTCTTCGTGGTGGTTCGCCGCCGCTTCGGTAGAAAGGCTGAAGACATCGAGCACAGTCATCAGGTTGAACATCACTGATACCGTTCTGTATCATAAAACCAAGGCCGCACTCTGATGCGGCCTTTTTCTTTTACCTACCATGCGATAACTACCAATCCCCCTCCTTAGATAACCTGTGATCGCATTTTCCCCTTGCTCTGTTTCTCACTGCGATTTATATTTATTGATACGTTATAACATATCAATAAAGGCGTTTATGCAAACAGGCATCCATCCAAACTATCGCACCGTGGTATTCCACGATCTCAGCGCAGATACCTATTTCAAAATAGGTTCGACCATTAAAACCGAGCGTACGATCGAGCTTGACGGCCAACACTGGCCCTATGTCACGCTCGATATCTCTTCAGCTTCGCATCCGTACTATACCGGCAAGCAAAAAGAGTTCTCAAAAGAAGGCAGCACCGCCCGCTTCCAGCAACGCTTTGGCAGCTTCCTGGCCAGAAAAAAATCATAGGGATCATTATGCAAGTTCTGAGTTCATTACGTTCGGCAAAACGCCGCCATCCAGATTGTAAAGTGGTACGTCGCCATGGCCGTATCTACGTGATCTGTAAATCCAACCCCCGATTCAAAGCAGTACAAGGGCGCAAGAAAAAACGTTAACGCCTGAAGCCTCGTTGCGGTTCAACGGGGCTTTCATATCCCCAGCGACACCTTCTCGCAGTAGCGACAATAATCTAAGAAACTTCCTCCCAACTTGTCACACCACTAATTAATCAAATTTAGGGTATACATAAGCATGAGCGGATGGTAAAAACCTATTCTCTGAAAAATTTGCCCAACAATGGGCAAAAAAGGAGTAAGATAGGAAGGTTGGTGGTGGAAAATTCAGGTATACCTGCTGCACAGAGCCTTGTTTTGTCGTTTAAGCGTAAGCACACCTTCTGTAAATACTTAAAGAATGATTATTAATAAGTAATCCTGGTTGAGATCAATGCCAAGCAGTAAGACAAACGCCTACTGAAAGAAAACAACTGGCCGAGTAAACCATTAGAGACATTTTAGATGAACCTTTTAACAGACAATAGCATTCAATAGGTTACTATAGGCGGCAGTTGATTTTTAGCACAATCCCAGACGACGGTGCTTATGAATACATTAGTGATTCCTATACATTTGTCACGATGGAAACTTGCAGGGTATTTGGCGTAATCAGTAACTTGCTACATCAGTTACCAATGAATTGTAAGTTTGAGTAATAGCGACAGGCTAGATGGCAAAAAATGATTTATATTAATTATAAGGATAGTTTATTTAGCCATGGTTAAGCAGCTATCGTCTACAATGTAAATCAATGTACTCACAGAGTGTTATCAACACCGAAATTAAGACTTACGGGGGATGATATGGATGAGTATTCGCCTAAAAGGCATGATATTGCGCAACTCAAATTCTTGTGTGAAAATTTGTCTGACGAAGGTATGCTCACCTTGGGTGACAGCAACCATGGGTGGGTAAACGATCCAACCTCCTCCGTCAATTTGCAGCTTAATGAGTTGATTGAACATATTGCTTCGTTTGTAATGAGCTTTAGAATTAAATACATGGACGAAAGTGATTTGTCAGAGTTAGTCGAAGAGTATCTCGATGATACCTACACGCTATTTAGCAGCTATGGTATTAATGACTCCGACTTGCGCCGTTGGCAAAAAACCAAGGCGCGATTATTCAGAATGTTCTCTGGAGAGGGCGTCTGTACGACGATGAAAAATTAGGGGATACTTATCCCCAGACAACTATGGTTAAAAAGATTAAAGGTTACCATGACGAAAACTGACTATCTGATGCGTCTGCGTAAATGCACTACGATTGACACTCTTGAACGCGTTATAGAAAAAAACAAGTATGAACTTTCTAACGATGAACTGGAATTGTTCTACTCAGCGGCAGATCATCGCCTTGCTGAACTGACCATGAACAAACTGTACGATAAAATCCCAGTTGCCGTCTGGAAATTTGTAAGATAATCAAAGAATCACTGCGTTGAGCCGATATTATTATCGGCTTCGCTCGCCGTTTTGATTAAGTCTTTAGCTTAAAAGTATAGGCTTTTGCTGTGCCGTAAGCAGGCTTTTTGAATTAACCGTAAACGTTTTTTCAATTAAGCATGTCCGGTATGTTTACGCTGCGCATTAACGCTACAGCGGCGTTAAGTAGTGGTTACAGCAAATGAATGGCGGTTAAATTTCCACCACCCAAATGAGTCATTATGTTACTGTGGTGAAAATAATGGTCACTAATTGCAAACAAACCAAGACCGATGCAATTTCAAGCTGACAAATCTGACGGTACACCATTAAATCATAGGTATAATTATCTACTGATGTTTCTGCCTTTAAGCACGATAATCTCTTAGCAAGCAATCCAATGCCATCTGTATGGTTTACGTTCAAAATAATTGCAGACTAAAAGTAGTCAGTATCGAACGGCGACAAACAATGATTCCATCACGCAGATAGAATAAGAGTGGTCAGCATTAGGGGGAATTAGGGGCTGAATTGGTGGGGACCCTGCCAGCTACATCCCGGCACACACGTCGTCTGCTACGGCTGCTTCCTTCCGGACCTGACCGAGTTCACAAATTAGTGTTGCGGGAGAACCAACAGGGCCCCCATTGACGGCTTCATTGACTGACGAAGCGACGGGCATTATCGGTGATGGTTACCTAAATAGCAAGCCAACCCAGGTCAACCGCTGTTTTCTTACCCACCCAGGCTGTGGCACACTTCTCTTCACTGATTTATGCAGTAGGAAGAAAAACATGCCTCTAGAAGACGCGACATTTCGTCAACGTGTATTTCACGTCATTGCCGCTATCCCTTACGGCAAGGTAACAACTTACGGTGACGTCGCTCGGCTGGCAGGTTCATCGCGCGCCGCGCGCCAGGTAGGCGGGGTTCTGAAAAAGTTGCCAGAAGGCAGTACCTTACCCTGGCATCGCGTCATCAATCGCCACGGCCAGATTTCGCTGCGTGGCGAGGATCACACCAGGCAAAAAGAAGCGCTGCTCGCAGAAGGCATTATATTCACCGAGCAAGGTGGCATCGATCTACGAATTTATAGTTGGAGCTGGTAAAAAGCATTTATATTGCCGTTTTATCGTAAAATTCCACACATTCACTGAGCACTATGATGATGAAAAGGGTTACTACTTTATGAGTCAGGCATTACAAAACCTCCTCAACCTGCTGAATTTGGAAAAAATTGAAGAAGGTTTGTATCGTGGGCAAAGCGAAGATCTGGGATTACGCCAGGTATTTGGCGGCCAAGTCGTTGGCCAAGCGCTGTATGCCGCCAAGCAGACTGCACCTGAAGAGCGCAGCATCCACTCCTTTCACAGCTATTTCCTCCGCCCCGGCGACAGTAGTCAACCGATTGTTTATGAAGTTGAAAACCTGCGCGATGGCAATAGTTTCAGTGCCCGCCGCGTCAGCGCTATTCAACATGGTAAGCCGATCTTCTACATGACCGCATCGTTCCAAACTCAGGAGCAAGGGTTTGAGCACCAAAACACGATGCCTGATGTGCCACCGCCAGAAGGGCTGATGTCAGAATCGGAAATCGCTCAAAAGCTATCACACATGCTGCCAGAAAAGGTGCGGGAAAAGTTTATCGGCCAAAAACCGATTGAGATGCGCCCGGTAAAATTTCACAACCCGATGAAAGGAAGTGTTGAGGAACCCTATCGACACGTGTGGTTCCGTTCTAACGGCACCATGCCAGATGATTTACGCATCCATCAATACCTGTTGGGTTATGCGTCAGATTTCAACTTCCTGCCAACGGCATTGCAGCCGCACGGCGTTGGGTTTCTTGAACCAGGCATGCAGGTAGCCACTATCGATCACTCTATGTGGTTCCATCGCCCATTCCGCCTGGATGACTGGTTACTGTACGTGGTAGAAAGCTCTTCAGCTTCTGGTGCCCGTGGTTTTGTGCGCGGCCAGTTTTACACCCGCACAGGGGTGTTGGTTGCCACCACGGTGCAGGAAGGCGTTATCCGTCAGCGCGACGCATAACAGAGAAGGGCGATGTCGCCATCGCCCTTCTGCATCATTACCGTTACCCATTCAGCCTATTACTGGTTGTAGGCATTCTCGCCGTGGCTGTTGACGTCCAGACCTTCACGTTCCTGCTCTTCCGGAACACGCAGCCCAACCACCATATCCGCCACCTTGAAGGCAATAAACGCCGCCACGCTTGACCACACCAGAGTAATCACCACGCTCAGCAACTGGATCCAGACCTGATGCGCCATAGTGACACCAGCAGCGTAGCCCGCACCACCAAGCGAAGAGGCGGTGAACACCCCGGTCAACAGACAACCCACGATACCGCACACGCCGTGAACGCCAAACACATCACAAGTGTCGTCCACTTTCAGCCATTTCTTCAGGCTGACCACACCCCACAGGCCAGCAATACCGCCTACCAGGCCGATAATCAGCGCACCGCCCACACCAACAGTACCCGCTGCTGGGGTAATCGCCACCAGACCCGCGATACAACCGGAACAGGCACCCAGCAGAGAAGGTTTACCACGCAGAATCCACTCAGCAAAGGTCCAAGAGAGGATCGCGCCCGCCGTGGCTATCACCGTGTTCAAGAATGCCAAGGCAGCAACGCCGTTAGCCGCACTGGCAGAACCCGCATTGAAACCAAACCAGCCGATATACAGGATAGAAGCCCCGGTAAACACCATCGGCAGGTTATGTGGTTTAAACGCTTCTTTGCCAAAACCAGCACGCTTGCCCAGCAAGTAGGCACCAATCAAACCGGCACTGGCGGCGTTGATATGCACTACTGTGCCCCCGGCAAAATCCAGTGCTCCGTCGCTGGCTAACAGACCACCGCCCCAGACCATGTGCGCAATCGGCAGGTAAGAAAGGGTGAACCAGATGGCGGCAAAAATCACAACGGCAGAGAAACGAATACGTTCTGCAACGCCCCCAACCACCAGTGCCACGGTGATACAAGCAAACGAAGCCTGGAACGCCACGTGGATCAATTGGCTAAATGTGCCAGTTACACTGTCAATGCCAATCCCTTTCAGCATCACCGTCTGGAAGCCGCCAAAGAAAGCATTACCTTCGCTGAAGGCGAAACTGTAGCCATACAGCACCCACAGCACGCACACCAGAGCGAAGGTCACGGTCACCTGGGTCAGCATTGAGAGCACGTTTTTAGCCCGCAGCAAGCCCCCGTAAAACAGCGCGACGCCGGGTAAGGTCATAAACAAGACCAACGCGGTACAAATCATCATGAAGGCATTATCAGCTTTGTCTGCTACCGCCGGAGCGGCCAGGGCCAAAGAAGGAACCAGGGTTGCCGTACTCAGGCCCAACATGGATAAAAGTTTTTTCATTATCAACCATCCCCATTTACTTTACTGAGCCCGTGATTACAGTGCCGCTTCGTCTGTTTCGCCGGTACGAATGCGAATGACACGTTGCAATTCGGCAACGAAAATTTTGCCATCGCCAATTTTGCCGGTGTAAGCCGCTTTACTGATCACCTCAATCACTTCATCTAACTGGTCGTCGGCGATGGCAATATCGATTTTGACTTTAGGCAAGAAATTGACGCTGTATTCCGCTCCGCGATAGAGCTCTGCATGCCCTTTCTGGCGACCAAACCCTTTGACTTCAGTGACAGTCAAACCCTGAATACCAATAGAGGAGAGAGCTTCACGCACGTCCTCCAACTTGAATGGTTTAATCACCACGGTAACCAGCTTCATATTGCCTCTCCACGCATTAAGCCCAAAAACTCACTCGGTGTGATTTCTGTAAAGCAAAGGCTATGCCACAAATTATTTATTATTAAAACTCATGCCATTACGGATATTGAGTAAGACCTGCAGGTCAGTAAAAGGGAGGGAGCGAATCGCTGACGGAGGAATATGCACCATAATAGTGCAACACGCGTTGAAAAAGTGCATTGAGTGGTTAGACTCCCGCCTGCAGGCGGGAGAACTTATGCCGGTTGAATTTCTTCGCGCGTGGCAGCAGCCAGAGCCAGCTCTTCACCCGCCAGCTGCAATTGGTACATCTGGTAGTAACGGCCCTGTTGCGCCAACAACTGCTGGTGATTGCCTTGCTCCACCGCATGACCACGGTGCAACACCAGGATCGAATCAGCCTCGACGATAGTAGAAAGACGATGTGCAATCACCACCAGCGTGGTGTGCTCGCGGATCAGACGCAATGCACGCTGGATCGCCTGTTCCGTACCTGAATCAATATTTGCCGTCGCTTCGTCCAGAATTAGGATCTGCGGAACCTGCACCAACACGCGTGCCATTGCCAACAACTGTTTTTGACCAACGGACAGATTATTCCCCTGCTCGCCCAACCGCGTCTGAATCCCCTGCGGGAATGAGCGCACCAGTTCAGCCAGTTGTACCGCCTCCAGCGCCTGCCACACGGCCTCTTCACTGATGTTACGGCCTAAGGTGACGTTCGCCAGTACCGACTCGGCGACCACCACCGGATCCTGTTGCACCATGGCGATGCCCTGGCGCAAAGTACGGTGCGAAAGGCTGGGCAACGGACGCCCATCCACGCGTATTTCCCCGCTATTTACCGGGTAATACCCCATCAGCAGGTTAGCCAGTGTGCTCTTGCCGCTACCGGTATGCCCCACCAGCGCGACAAAACCCCGCGACGGTACGCTCAGCGAGATATGCTGTAATACCTTTTGATCATCACGATAGGCAAAGCTCAGATCGTCGATCTCAATGCAACCACTTGCCAAACGGTGCTCGTCCGCTCCATAGCTCTGCTGGCTACGGTCCATCAATTCAAAAATGCGCTCACCGGCCACCACCGCCTGTTGCAGGATCGATTGCTGCGAAGTCAACTCAATCAAGGGTTCATTCAAGCGGCCAAGATAGTTGATAAAGGCGTATAGCACACCCACGCCGATCACCCCTTCGCCGCTGAAACCAAACAGCATCAGCAGGCCACACAGCACCAAGGCAGAGAACAGGCTGAGCAGTGGCCGTAACAGAAAGCCATCCAAGCGCAGCGTCTGCATACGCGCGCTATAATGCGCACGGCTGGCAGCACTCATGCGTTCACCAAAACGTTTCTGCTGGCGGAACTGCTGGATGACTCCCATTCCGCTGATCACTTCATTGAAGCCGTCATTGATGTCCGCCAGATAGCTGCGTACCCGGCGCACAATCGGCGTGCTGTAATATTGATAGATCCACATCACCACCAACACCGCCGGGAAGATGCAGACCGCCACCAGTGCCATACGCCAATCCAGGCTGAACATCGCCACCAGCATCGCCCCGATCAACGCGGCGCTCTTCAGCACGGTGGCCACCACCATCACATACAGATCTTTAATCACTTCGGTATCGTTGGTGACTCGCGATATCAGTTGCCCGACCGGCTGGGTATCAAACGCGCTCAACGGTTGGCGCAGCGCTGCATCCATCACATCGGTACGCAAGCGCTGTACCACACCCACCGCAGCCCGATTAAACAGCAGTGCCTGGAAATACTGCAGCGCGGCAGCCAGCAATTCGAGCAGGATATACGCTACCGCCAGTCCACTGACAATCATCAGCGGCAACTGCCCTTTAGCGACATAGTTATCGATGAAATAGCCGATCAGGATTGGCCCGGCGACTTCTGCCGCTGCCGCGATCCACAGCATCACCACCGCTAACCCCAGCGGCTTACGATAAGGTGAACCGTAAGCCAACAAGCGTTTTAACGTCGGCCACATTTTTTGCATCTTACTCATCGGCCAGCGCCTCCTCAGCGGTTTCCGGGGCTTCATCCAGCGCCGCTTCCAACTGCTGGTAGCGATACATATCACGATACCAACCGGGTTGTGCCGCCAATAACGCGTGCTGCCCACGCTGAGCAACGGTGCCCTGTTGCAGCACCAGAATCTCACTGGCTTCGGTCAGTGCCGAAAGGCGGTGTGCACTAATAATCACCGTGCGATTTTGCCCCCAACTGCGTAAGTTATGCAGGATCTGATGTTCTGTGCGGCCATCCACCGCAGAAAGTGCATCGTCGAGGATCAGGATCTCCGCCTCCAGCAGCAGCGCTCGCGCAATGGAAATACGCTGTTTCTGGCCACCGGAAAGCATCACGCCGCGTTCGCCCACTTCGGTTTCATAACCCTGCGGCAAACGCAGAATATCTTCGTGCACGCTGGCCAAACGCGCAGCCTGCTCAATTTGCTCCTGCGTTGCACTGGGGTTACCGAGAGCAATGTTATTTGCCACGCTGTCGGAAAACAGGAACGGCGTTTGGCTGACCACCGACAGGCGTGAACGCCATTGATCAAGCTTGATCTCAGTGAGTGGCAAACCGTGGTAACTGATTTGCCCATCATCAATGTCAAACTGACGCTGAATCAGGGCCAACAGGGTCGATTTCCCGGCACCGGTCGGCCCACACAGGCCAAGCATTTGCCCTGGCTGCAATTGCAGCACCACCTCATGCAGCGCGGCCCGGCTGTTTTCCGGGTAGTGGAAAGCGTGAATCTCCACCGCCAGTGGACCACGCCCGGTAGGCAGTTCCAGTTCACCGTCTTTCACCGCCGGGGCTTCTGCCAGCAGACTGCGGATGCGGCTATAGGCCGCACTGCCACGCTCCACGATATTGAACATCCACGCCAACGCCAGCATCGGCCAGATCATCAGGCCGAGATACATCACAAAACTGGTGAGTTGGCCAAGCGTAAGTGAACCGTTAACCACCATCCAACTGCCGCCGCCGATCGCCAACAGGTTGGAGGCACCAATAGCGATATAAATAGTGGGATTGAAACGCGCATCAACGCGCGCCACGTGCATATTCTTTGCACCGGTTTGCGCCGCAACCTCGGCAAACTGATGGGATTGATGATCTTCCAGGCCAAAAGCTTTGATCATGCGAATGCTGGTCATACTTTCTTGCGCCTGATCGTTCAGGCTGGAGAACGCCGCCTGCGCCGCTTTAAAACGCTGATGCAGTTGATCGCCATAGTGCTTGATGGCAATCGCCATGATCGGCATCGGGATCAGCGAAAGCAGCGTCAGTTGCCAACTGATCTGCGTACTCATCACCAACAGCACCACCAGGCCCATGACCATCGAATCCACCAGCGTCAGCACGCCCTCACCGGCAGCAAACACCACGCGATCCACATCGTTGGTAGCCCGCGCCATCAGATCGCCGGTACGGTGACGCAGATAAAAAGCTGGATTCTGGCGGCTGAGCTGACGGTAAAAATTTTCCCGCAGTTCTACCGCCAGCTGATAGGACGCACCAAACAGCAGCACCCGCCACACATAGCGCAGCAGGTAAACCAAAACCGCAGTACCAAGCATCAGCCCCAGCCATGCCAACAGTTCGCGGGTAGCCATCTGTTGGCTGGTCACGCCATCCACAATGATCCCCACCAGCTTAGGTGGCAACAGTTGCAGCAGAGCAATGATGATCAGTAACAGTACCGCGCCAAGATAGCGACGCCATTCGCGGCGGAAATACCAGCCGATTTGAGCAAATAATCTCACGCAGTTTTACTCCGGTACAGGCAGCGCGGTGGTGTATTTAATTTTTTCCATGGCGAAACTGGAAGTCACATCGATTAACCCTGGAACACCGGTCACCAGGCGCTTATAGAAGTTGTCGTAACTTTTCATGTCGGCCACTTCGACCTGCATCAGGTAATCGTATTCACCCGCCATGCGGTAAAATGCCAGCACTTCAGGCATCTGTGCTGTCAGCTCTACAAATTTCTGATACCACTCGCTGCTGTGCTGCTGAGTTTTAATCAAAACAAACGCCGTCAACCCAAGCCCGAGCTTTTCATTATCCAGCAGCGCGACGCGTGCGCGAATGTAGCCTTCATCCTCCAGCCTTTTCAGCCGTTTCCAGCACGGGGTCGAGGTCAGGTTCACCGCATCCGCCAGAACCTGCAGCGATTGTGTACAGTCTTGTTGCAACATACACAGCAGTTTGCGGTCTGTTTTGTCTAACATAGCTCAATCCGGAGAAAAATTTTCTCCCATTAGGCGATTAAACAGTAAAAATGGCAATCCTTTTTTCTTGATGAAACGCTATGCTACACCATCAATAAGCCCCCTATTCTGAGACCTGATGATGACTAATGCTTGGGTAAAATATGCTATCGGTGAAATAGAAGCGGATTTTCAGCGCTCCGCCGACACGCACTTGATACGCCTGAATCTGCCGGAGTTCCCTGGCATCTGCCTTTATCTGAAAGATGAGAGCACGCATCCGACGGGCAGCCTGAAACACCGTCTGGCCCGTTCGTTGTTCCTTTACGGGCTGTGTAACGGTTGGATCAACGAAAACACCACCATTATTGAGGCCTCATCCGGCAGTACTGCGGTGTCAGAAGCCTATTTTGCTCGGTTGCTCGGCCTGCCGTTCATCGCCGTAATGCCTTCCTGTACCGCACGCCGCAAAGTGGAGCAGATCGCGTTCTACGGTGGGCGCAGCCATTTTGTCGATCATGCGGCACAGATTTATGCCGTTTCAGAAGAGTTGGCAAAAGAGTTGAACGGCCATTATATGGATCAGTTCACCTTCGCCGAGCGGGCCACCGACTGGCGCGGTAATAACAATATTGCCGACAGCATTTTCCGCCAGATGGCGCGTGAGCCTTACCCGATTCCTAAACATATCGTGATGAGCGCTGGCACTGGCGGCACCTCCGCCACGCTGGGGCGCTATATCCGTTATCAGGGGCACGATACTCAGCTCACCGTGGTCGATCCGGAAAACTCAGTGTTCTACGACTGTTTCCACCATGGCGATCGCACCATTATCGGCAGTTGTGGCAGCCGTATCGAAGGCATTGGCCGCCCACGTGCCGAGCCTTCGTTCATCCCTTCAGTGATCGATAGCATGTTACGCGTGCCGGATGCAGCCAGCGTAGCCACCATTCATTGGCTGGAAAAAGTGCTGGGCCGTAAGGTCGGTGCTTCGACCGGTACCAACGTTTGGGGTGCACTGCAACGGGCAAAACAGATGCGCGAAAAAGGCGAGCAGGGCTCGATCGTCACTTTGCTGTGTGACAGCGGGGAACGCTATCTGGATACTTACTACAATCCAGAATGGGTGAGCAATAATATTGGCGACCTGACGCCATATTCAGCACAGTTGGCACACCTTTAAACCAAGAAAACAAAAAAGCCGGGTAGTCCCACTCAAACTACTTGAAATTACAAAGTAATAAGAGTGACCCGGCTGGCTGCAAGAAACTCCTTTATACGGGGGTATAGGGGGAGCGTGGTGAACACAGCCAATGTTGTAAATAGTGAGCCACAGCCTGTTTTTCACAGTGGCCGATAACCGGTAGATGAGGAAGCAGCGATTTCAACTGTGGTAAGGCGTTCCCCATCACCACACCATGCCCTACCCCTTCTAACATTTCTTTGTCATTCATCGCATCGCCAAACGCCATGCAATCCGCCAATGTCAGCCCCAGGTGACCGCATAGTTTTTCCAACGCCGCCCCTTTGTTACAGCCCTGCGGTAACACTTCAAGACATTCGTAAGCCGAGAAACACAAGTCAACGCGCGTACCAAAATGCGCCAACAACTGTGCCTGCAATGCAATTAAATCCTCATGAGGGCCGCAGAAACAGACTTTGCTGTTACCAAAGGCGGGTAAAGCTTGCAAGTCGGTCAATTGGAAACCAAAACCGCTCAGATGGTGCGCTGCCAACATCTCTGGCACAGCGTGGTTGGTCAACCAACCTTCATCGCGGAATACATGCATACTGGCTGACGTCTGCCATTGAGTATGCAGCACCTCCTCCGCAACGTCGGCAGGCAGGTCGACAGCATGTAATTGCCGCCCCTGTTTGTCATAAACGCGAGTGCCATTGCCGGTAATCAGATACCCTTGCAGGCCAAGCTGCCTCATGATCGGTTGTGCATCAAGATAATGTCGCCCGGTGGCAAACGTCACCACCATGTCCCTGTCGATAAGCTGATTCAACGCCGCCAGCGTTTCCGGCCCAACATGATGATCGGGCGTCAGCAAAGTGCCATCCATGTCGAAAGCAGCCAGACGATACATATAAACCTCTCAAGGATTGTCACCGCTAGAGGGTTAACGGTGAACACTGTAACAATCGCTACAGTATGGGATGGTATTTGCGGAAGTAATAGTGAACAATTCAGGAAAATGCTTCCGGATTTATAGCCTAGGCTTTTCAAGTGGCGGCGGGAAAGATAAAGGATATCGCTATGCGCCTGGTTCATCGTCTCAGCCAGTATCAACGTCTGTATCAACAGCTCGGTAGCACGCCGGTTAGTCTCACCGTCGCGGAGCTGGCAGCGATGTTTTATTGCAGCGAGCGCCATGCTCGCACCTTGGTGCAACAGCTGCATCAGCAGGGCTGGCTCAGTTGGCACTCCCAGGCTGGGCGCGGTAAACGTGCGCAATTGCAGTGTTTGAAAACGCCGGATGAATTACGTGCCACCCATTTGCAACGCCTATTACAACAGGGCGATCATCAGGGCGCGCTGGAAATGGCCCAGCTTGCCCCGCAGCATCTGCAAGAGCTGCTGAACCCACATCTGGGGGGACAATGGCAGGAGGGGAGCCCTACGCTGCGTATCCCCTATTACCGCACCTTGGAAAAACTTGATCCGCTCACGCTTAGCGGCAGGGCCGAACAACATCTGGTCGCAACCCTGTATGCAGGCTTGACCCGCTTCAACACGGGCAGCCCGCAGCCGCAACCAGATCTGGCTCATCACTGGCAAATCAGCGACGACGGTTTGCACTGGCAATTCTTTCTGCGCAACCAATTACGTTGGCATAACGGCGAACCGCTGACTGGCCAACAATTGCTACAAACCTTGAATAAACTGCATCGGCATCCTCGCAGCCAACCGCTGTTGAGTAGCGTCAATACCATCAGTTTGCCACATGCGTTGTGTATTCAATTCGATCTGCATACGCCAGATTACTGGCTGGCACACCGACTAGCAGAATTGCCCTGCCTGCTTACCCATCCAGAATATCCGGAGCTCGGAGCTGGGCCGTTCAAACTGGCTTTGAACGATCCGCAAATGGTTCGTCTGGAGCAGCATCCTTACTACCATCTGCAACACCCTTACCTGCAGAGCATTGAATACTGGATCACACCCGAGATGCTCACCAACGGTAATGACGCCAGTTGTCAGCATCCGGTGCGGATCACCATTGGCCAGCAGGAAGAGCTGGCGCAGGCGCGGCCCGTTCAACGCAGCATGAGCCTGGGTTGGTGCTATCTGGCCATTAACCAGCGACGCGGAGGGCTCAGTGAAGCCCAAGGGCAAAAGCTATTGATGTTAATCCAGCGCTCGGGGCTACTGGCCAATTTACCCATCCCCAATAGTGTGATCACCCCAAGCCATGAAATGCTGCCAGGATGGACAATCCCTCAGCATCAGGTGGCGGAAATCACGCTGCCTGCCAAGCTAACTCTGCTTTATCGCCCGCCGGTTGAACTTGAAACGTTGACCCTGGCTTTGCAACAGCTCTTGTCTGAACAGGGCTGTACGCTGGAAGTGCATTATTCCTCAGATAAACGCTGGCAAAGCGCGGAACAATTGGCGCAGGCCGATCTGTTGCTGGCGGATAATCTGATTGGCGAAGCACCAGAAGCCACGCTGGAAAGCTGGTTACGCCGTGATGTACTCTGGCAGGGCATTCTGACTGAGGAAAGCTGGCAGCATCAACAACAGGTCCTGCGCCATATTCAGCAGTTTCCGGAACAGCAACAACGCTACGATCGGCTAAAAACCTATTACCAGCAGTTAATGAGCGCAGCGATCCTGACACCGTTGTTCCATTATCAATATCAAGTCAGCGCACCACCCCGCATTCAGGGGGTAACGCTTACCGCTCACGGCTGGTTTGATTTTTGCCAAGCCTGGTTGCCACCGCCGTTGATAAATAATACGGGCTAGCCCCACGCTAGGGCCGCAGACACCGTTCTGCTACCATGAGTACCGCAACTACATTCCCTTGCTGTGAAAATTGACCACAGCGAGGATAAACCAGCCGCCCGAATGTGCATCGGGAATGGCTCTTCGACAAAAGGTTGATTCTATGAAACGCGCAGTCGTCGTTTTTAGCGGTGGACAAGACTCCACGACCTGCTTAATTCAGGCATTGCAACAGTACGATGAAGTTCACTGCATTACATTCGATTACGGCCAACGCCACCGCGCTGAAATCGACATCGCCAAAGACTTGGCCCAGAGATTGGGGGCCAAAGCGCATAAAGTGCTGGATGTCGGATTGCTCAATGAGTTGGCGATCAGCAGCCTGACTCGCGATAACATTCCGGTGCCTGCCTTCGACACGGCCCAGGAAAACGCCCTGCCCAGCACCTTTGTACCCGGGCGTAACATCCTGTTCCTGACTCTGGCTGCGATCTATGCCTATCAGGTCGAAGCCGAAGCCGTAATCACCGGGGTGTGTGAGACCGATTTCTCTGGTTATCCAGACTGCCGTGACGAATTCGTTAAGGCTTTGAATAAAGCGGTCACTTTAGGCATCGCACGCGATATCCGTTTTGAGACACCATTAATGTGGCTCAACAAGGCAGAAACCTGGGCGTTAGCCGACTATTACCAGCAGTTGGAACTTGTACGCCAGGGTACGCTAACCTGCTATAACGGTGTGCCAGGCGACGGTTGTGGTAAATGCGCGGCTTGTCATCTGCGGGCCAACGGTTTGCAGCAATACCTGCAGGATAAAACCGGCGTCATGGCTAGCCTGAAACAAAAAGCCGGGCTGGCTTAAAGGCGGGCTTGTGGGCAGCAGGTTTGCTGCCCATACAAATTACGGCTGCATGTCTTTTTGCTGCAACGCCATCAGATGCTCACGCAGTTCCCCTTCGATCGGCAACGCCTTTTGGGTTTTTAGATCAACACAGACAAACGTCAGTGTCGCATCCGCTACCGGAGTCCCTTCAGGCTCCAACGTCACCTGCTGGCTCAATACCCCACTTTTGCCGTTTAGTTGCTGCATTTGGCTGTCAATGCGCAGTTTGTCACCCAATACCGCTGGCCTGCGGTAATTGATATTGATGTTCACCACAATGAAAGCGATGTTGTTTTGTGTCATCCAGTGAAACGCATCCAGATTCTCTAACCACTCCCAACGGGCCTCTTCCAGAAACTCCAGATAGCGAGCATTATTAACGTGTTGATAAACATCAAGATGGTAACCACGAACTTTAATATGGGTATACATAGTGAAACGCTCGCTCCTGCTTCTGGTCATCATGGGTTAAAACGGGCGTATCAACCTTGAACGGTTCGAATGCGCCCTTCATCTGTGATGAAACTGGTATGACCTGAAGAATGTAGCAGAGGAAAGCGGCTGCCTGCGCACTTTGCCACGCAGCCGCGATCGGGATCACATTTTCAGCCGAGCACGATTCCTTTCTATTAACGTTGGTCCGATTCCTGGTACCTCCTGCAGTTGTTCAACCTGAGTGAAAGGCCCGTTCTGTTCGCGATACCGCACAATAGCCTCTGCTTTCTTCATGCCAACACCATTCAGTATGCTGGCAAGCTCTTCGGCATCCGCCTCATTGATATTGACCGTTGTCTCACCTTCGGAGGGTGCTTCAACGGTAGCCTGCCGCTCTACTTTAGTCGGGCTTTGAACCACCGGTTGCGCCTCTGTTGATGCTTTATCGGCAGCGATTGCCGATGCCCCGATCAGGCTGAACAATGCCGCCGTCAGCAGAAGCTTTATGGAACAAGAGAAACGGAAAATCGGTTTATTTTTGCTGAGTTGCATGCTGTATCCTCCTTATGTTTAACAGCGAAGCTACCTTGCCGTAGCGGCAAATATTCAGCAAATGGCAGATGTTAAATGTGGAAAAGGCCGCGAAAGCGGCCTTGGGGAATTACATTCTGTTGCAGAGAAATGCGGCGTTTACTGAGGTTGTTGCTCTGCCGCACCCATGGTGATTTTGGCTTCTTTACGCAGGTTTGACAGCAGGGAATCCAGAGCAATATTGACCGTGCTTTCTTGCATTTTGCTGACGAAGTCTTTCATTTCATCCGCAGACAACGTGCCAGGCCGCACAGTATCCAACGCGATCAGTACTACGTTGTCCTGACGATCCTGTGACATGCCGTAAACAGGTTTACCATCCTGCGGATGAGGCAGTGAGAATACGGTTTCTACCAGTTGGCGCTCTTCCGAATTCCGCGTCATTTTCTGCACGCTGCCAAAACTCAGGCCAGCCGCTTTCATCGCTTCTTCGCCTTTGCCCTGCTTCAGCTCAACCAACAGCTTCTCACCCTGCAGTTTCGCTTCCTGCAACGCCTTGTTGCGTTTCACCATCTCGGTGACGCGATCTTTCACCTTGTCAAACGGCTCAATACCTTCCGGTTGATGGGCGGTGACGCGGATAACAAACGCGCGGTCGCCATCGACGGTGATCACATCAGAGTTACTGCCCGCTCCGTTCTCGCCGATCAGTGAACCGTCAAAGATTGACTGCACAACCGGTTTGAAATTCAAAGCTGCCGGAACATTGTCACGAGTAAACCAGTCGGTTTGCGCTGCTTTAACGCCAGCAGCTTCTTCCGCAGAGGCCAGTGATTCATTATCGCTGGTCGCGGCTTCGCTCACCTTCTGCTGCAATGCATAGTAGGCATCAACCGCTTTTTCCTGCTTCACCTGTTTAGTGATGGCATCATGCACTTCACTTAATGGCTTCACTACCGCCGGTTTGATGTCATTAAGGCGGACAATCAGGTACCCCACTGAAGATTTCACCACACCAGACAATTGGCCTTTTTCGGTCAGATTGGCCTGTTTCAGTTCCTCAGCGGTAGTTTCTGGCTCCAGCCAGCCCAGATCACCACCGTCACGGCGTGAGATAATGTCGGTAGACTTCTCTTTCGCCAGCGTGGCAAAGTCAGCGCCTTTTTGCAGCTCATCCAGAACAGCCTTGGCATCCGCTTCGGTTTTCAGCTGGATCACGCTGTAATTTCTGCGCTCAGGCTGGCCGTAACTGCTCTGATGCTGATCGTAATAGGCAGCGATCTCTGCTTCGTTGACGGTGACCTTATCCTGCAATGCCGCAGCATCCAACGCGATAAAGCTCACTTTCACTTTCTCTGGCGAGATAAAGCTGTTCTGGTTTTGTTCGTAATAAGCTTTCAGTTCTTCGTCTGTCACCGTCTGCTTAGCCTGCAGCGCTTTCAGTTCGATAGTCGCCAAACGGACGTCACGCTCCTGTAACATCAGGGCCGACATGGCTTGGGACTCGGAAGGCAGCACAAAACCGGAGCCACCAAACCCCTGAAGCATTTGCTGGTTGATCAGTTGCTGGCGCAGAGATTGCGCATAGTTATCGGCGCTGTATCCCATGCGGTTAATCAGATCGAGATATTTGGCGTTATCAAACTGGCCATCGGTCTGAAAGTAAGGTGCCTTACGGATAGCATCCTTCACCTGCTCGTCACTCGCGTTCAGGCCTAGCTTTTTGGCGTACTGATCGAGCAGCGTGTTGTCAATCAGCTGTGACAAAACCTGTTGGCGCATCTGCTGCATGTAACCTTCGTTACCTGCCAGTGCAGAAAACTGGTCGCCCAATTGCTGCTGCATACGACTGCGCTCGCTCTGGAAAGCCTGTTCCAATTGAGCACGCTCAATGACCTGCCCATTAACTTTCGCCGCATAATCGCCGGAACCACCGGTCAGGTAGCCGCCCACACCTGTCAGAACAAATGACAAAATGATCAGGCCCAGGATGATTTTTAGCACGATGTTGTTAGCAGCCGCGCGTAAATTGTCCATCATAGTGTGACAACACTCCGCTGTGATGTGGATTAAAAACCCTTGTGCAGGCGCGTTCCCTGCGACAAAAATAAAAAAGCGCACCAATCTGATGCGCCTTGTATCTTACCTCACCAGCATCGCTGCGTCAGGTGATTGTTTCTATTGGTTTAGACGCGGTAATCAGTTTACTGCGTCTTTCAACGCTTTCCCTGCACGGAAAGCCGGAACCTTGGCTGCCGCAATTTTGATTTCTTTGCCGGTTTGTGGGTTACGGCCAGTACGAGCAGAACGCTCACGCACGGTGAAAGAACCGAAACCAACCAGAGCTACATCGTCCCCTTCTTTCAAGGACTCGGTAACGGATGCAATAATTGCATCTAAAGCACGTCCTGCTGCCGCTTTAGAAATATCAGCGCCTGCGGCAATTTTGTCGATCAGTTGTGACTTATTCACTCTATCATCCCCTCTAGAATTCAAACGTCGCACCGGAAAATCCCTACGGCTGCGACAGCGCAGCTGTTATATCAATCCTGTCGAACCTTGGCAAGCCACCAAACAGCGGCCAAACGTGGCACGACAGGGATCTAACTTAGCGGCACAAAAAAATGCTGGCAAGTCCGAAATGGCTTGCCAGCATAAGTTTTATCGGTGGTTTTTGCGATCCATCACTATTTTACTGCGACAGGCTGCGCACCGAAGGCCGGATTCTGCAATGCGATGTCCAAAACTTCATCAATCTTCTGCACCGGATGAATTTCCAGATCGGCGATGACGTTGTCCGGAATCTCTTCCAGATCGCGCTTATTCTCGTAAGGAATCAGCACGGTTTTGATCCCGCCACGGTGTGCCGCCAGCAGCTTCTCTTTCAGGCCACCAATCGGCAATACCTGCCCACGCAGTGTGATCTCACCGGTCATTGCCACATCAGCACGTACCGGGTTACCCGTCAGACAGGAAACCAGGGCTGTACACATCGCAATGCCCGCGCTTGGGCCATCTTTCGGCGTAGCCCCTTCCGGAACGTGCACATGGATGTCGCGTTTTTCGTAGAAATCCGCATTAATGCCCAGTTTCTCGGCACGTGCGCGCACTACGGTTAATGCAGCCTGGATTGACTCCTGCATCACTTCACCTAAAGAGCCGGTGTAAGTCAGCTTGCCTTTGCCCGGCACACAGGCGGTTTCGATGGTCAGCAGATCGCCGCCCACTTCCGTCCACGCCAGCCCGGTAACCTGACCAACGCGGTTTTCGGTATCAGCACGCCCGTAGTCGACACGTTGAACACCCAGATAATCTTTCAGATTATCGCCATTGATCTCAATGTGCTTGAGCGTTTTATCCATCAGCAACGATTTCACCGCTTTACGGCACAACTTGGAGATTTCACGCTCCAGGCTACGCACCCCGGCTTCGCGGGTGTAATAACGGATAATGCCGATGATGGCGCTGTCTTCCACCTTCAACTCGCCTTTTTTCAGCGCATTACGCTCAATTTGCTTCGGCAACAGGTGCTGTTTGGCGATGTTCAGTTTTTCATCTTCGGTGTAACCGGAAAGACGGATCACTTCCATACGATCCAGCAACGGTGCCGGGATGTTCATCGAGTTCGAGGTCGCAACGAACATCACGTCAGACAGATCGTAATCCACTTCCAGATAGTGATCGTTAAACGCCACGTTCTGTTCCGGATCCAGCACTTCCAGCAGTGCCGACGCCGGATCGCCGCGCATATCGGATGACATTTTGTCGATCTCATCCAGCAGGAACAGCGGGTTTTTCACCCCAACCTTGGCCATTTTCTGAATAAGCTTACCCGGCATAGAGCCGATGTAAGTCCGGCGGTGGCCGCGGATTTCGGCTTCGTCACGCACACCACCCAAGGCCATACGCACGTACTGGCGGCCAGTGGCACGGGCAATCGACTGCCCCAGCGAGGTTTTACCCACACCCGGAGGCCCCACCAGGCACAGAATCGGGCCCTTGATTTTGCTGACACGGCTCTGTACTGCGAGATACTCAAGAATGCGATCTTTGACACGCTCCAGGCCATAGTGATCGGTATCGAGCACTTCCTGCGCCTTGACCAGGTCTTTTTTCACCTTGCTACGCGCGTTCCACGGCACCTGCAGCATCCAGTCGATATAGCCGCGCACCACGGTCGCTTCCGCTGACATCGGCGACATCATTTTCAGCTTCTGCAGTTCTGCTTCGGTCTTCTCACGCGCTTCTTTCGGCATTTTTGCCGCTTCGATCTTACGCCTCAGCGCTTCATGCTCGTCTGGCGTATCATCCATTTCGCCCAATTCTTTCTGAATGGCCTTCATCTGCTCATTCAGATAGTATTCGCGCTGGCTTTTTTCCATCTGTTTCTTGACGCGGTTACGGATACGCTTCTCAACCTGCAGCAGATCGATTTCCGACTCCATCATCGCCATCAGATACTCAAGACGTTCAGTAATGTCGAACATCTCCAGCACCGACTGCTTGTCGCTGAGCTTCAGCGGCATATGTGCAGCAATGGTATCCGCCAGGCGTGCAGCGTCGTCGATGCTGTTTAATGACGTCAGCACCTCCGGTGGAATTTTTTTATTCAGCTTGATGTAACCTTCAAACTGATTGATCGCAGTACGCACCAAAACTTCTTGTTCACGCTCATCGATCGCAGGTGACTCAAGGTATTCTGCCTTGGCGGCAAAGTGCTCACCGCTGTCGGAAAGCGTGGTGATGCGCGCGCGCTGCAGGCCTTCGACCAGCACTTTCACTGTGCCGTCAGGCAGTTTCAGCATCTGCAAAATCGACGCGACGGTACCGACAGAAAATAAATCGTTAATGCCAGGTTCATCCGTTGAGGCCTCTTTCTGTGCCACCAGCATGATCTTTTTATCGTGATCCATTGCGGCTTCGAGGCACCGAATCGATTTTTCCCGGCCAACAAATAACGGGATCACCATGTGCGGATAAACCACCACGTCGCGCAATGGCAGAACGGGGATTTCAATGCGTTCGGAACGCTCAGGGTTCATAGAGCTCTCTCTTAGTTTAATTTCCGCCAGGTTGAGGGGGAATCTCATGAGACGCCAGCATCAAACGTTTCACAAAATCTGGATTATGAGTATATGGGGATGAATATCTTACATTCAACGGCAAGAATGATGGAAAAAGAAATGGGGGATAAAATCCCCCATTTGGCTATTAACTTTCTGGATTTCCGGTTAATTATTCACCAGAAGCCTGAGCTTCCGGCTTGCCGTAAATCAACAACGGCTTGGAATGACCAGAGATCACCGACTCATCAATCACCACTTTGTCCACACTTTCCAGTGAAGGCAGATCATACATGGTATCCAGCAATGCACCTTCAACAATGGAACGCAGACCACGAGCCCCGGTCTTGCGCGTCATGGCTTTCTTGGCGATGGCATTCAGCGCTTCATCACGGAACTCCAGCTCCACGCCTTCCAGATTGAACAATGCCTGATACTGTTTGGTCAGGGCATTTTTCGGCTCTTTCAGGATCTGGATCAACGCGTCTTCGCTCAGTTCGCTCAGCGTTGCCACCACCGGTAAGCGGCCAATAAATTCCGGGATCAGACCAAACTTAATCAAATCCTCTGGCTCAGCCTGCAGTAACAGTTCACCTTCGGTTGCTTTTTCAGCCTCACCTTTGACGGTGGCACCAAAGCCGATCCCGGTGCCGGTATTCACCCGCTGACCGATCACTTTATCCAGGCCAGCAAAAGCACCGCCACAGATAAACAGGATCTTGGAAGTGTCAACCTGCAGAAACTCCTGCTGCGGATGCTTACGCCCACCTTGCGGAGGCACTGCTGCAATCGTGCCCTCGATCAGCTTCAGCAGAGCCTGCTGTACACCTTCACCCGAGACGTCACGGGTAATCGAAGGGTTGTCTGACTTACGAGAAATCTTATCGATCTCATCAATGTAGACAATACCACGCTGGGCTTTCTGCACGTCATAGTCACATTTCTGCAACAGTTTCTGGATAATATTCTCCACGTCCTCCCCCACATAACCAGCTTCGGTCAACGTGGTTGCATCGGCCATGGTGAAAGGCACATCCAGGAAACGCGCCAGAGTTTCTGCCAGCAGGGTTTTACCGCTACCGGTCGGGCCAATCAGCAGAATATTGCTTTTACCCAACTCGATACCGTTACTGCTATCGCCATTACGCAGGCGCTTGTAGTGGTTATAGACTGCTACCGCCAAGACTTTTTTCGCCTGCTCCTGGCCGATCACATAGTCGTCCAAGTGATGGCGGATTTCGTGTGGCGTTGGCAATGAGCTGCGCTCGCGATGCGGGGCAACTTCTTTAATCTCTTCGCGAATAATGTCGTTACACAGATCAACACATTCATCGCAGATATACACTGACGGCCCGGCAATCAGCTTACGCACTTCATGCTGGCTTTTGCCGCAGAAAGAGCAATACAGCAACTTTCCTGAACCGTCTTTGCGCTTATCTGTCATGAGTCAAACCTCTTATTTTGTCTTTGTCCCGCAGGAATTTACGGCGGCAGTGCAAACAAACGTTACTTTGTATACCGGGAACGCCGATAAAACGGCTTAGAGCGAGCGTAGCTCACTCTAAGTACTATAGTCTATCAGCTTGCACTTATTCAGCCGCCTAGTTCTAGCTGCGGTGCGTAAGAATGCCGTCAACCAGGCCGTATTCTACCGATTCTTCAGCGGTCATAAAGCGGTCGCGTTCAGTATCGCGCTCGATCTGCTCCAGTGATTGGCCTGTATGCTGCGCCATCAGCTCATTCATACGGGCTTTCACTTTGAGGATTTCGCGCGCGTGGATTTCAATGTCCGTCGCCTGCCCTTGATAGCCACCCAGCGGCTGGTGGATCATGACTCTGGAGTTTGGCAGGCAGAAACGCTTGCCTTTGGTCCCGGCGGTCAACAGGAACGAGCCCATTGAGCACGCCTGGCCCATACAGATAGTGCTAACATCCGGTTTGATAAACTGCATGGTGTCATAAATTGACATCCCTGCAGTGATCACACCACCCGGTGAGTTGATGTACAGGAAAATGTCTTTCTCAGGGCTTTCTGCTTCGAGGAACAACATCTGCGCCACGATCAGATTAGCCATATGGTCTTCTACCTGACCGGTCAGGAAGATAATACGCTCTTTCAGCAGGCGGGAATAAATATCGTAAGAACGTTCCCCACGTGAAGTCTGCTCTACCACCATCGGCACCAGAGCCATGTTAGGTGCAAATTGATCTCGTTCGCCACTGTATGACATTACCGTCTCCTAATAGAAATTGCCTTGGCGCCATTGTCTGCCGATTCTACTTGAGAACGCTCATCATGACTACGTTCAAGCACAATACAGACTCCACGCCAACCTGACGGCGTGATGATTAAAACAGCCCATGCTGCAGAAATTGGAAAGCCACAGACAGATTTCCAGCCCGGTGAACAATCCTCACCGGCATCCCTGTGTGGCCAAGCTGCGATGGCAAGCTTTCCGCCACCATCGGCAACTCATAACAGAATAATAGTGCATATTGCCACAATGAACCTGAGATTAATCAGTCACGTGGCAAAAGAAAAGCCCGTAACCGAAGTTACGGGCTTTTCACAACGTAGGGTGCCAACATGCTGACACCATAGGCACAACGGGTTGCGCGCCCTACGCCCAACCGGCATTACGCCTGTTGCGGCTGGTTCATCAGTTCGCTGAAAGTAGTCGCTTTTTCAGACACTTTTGCTTTCGCCAGCAGGGCTTCAACCGCTTGTTCTTCCAGAGCCACGTTACGCATGTTGTTCATCAGCTCTTTATTCTTGCTGTAGAACTCGATAACTTCACTTGGATCTTCGTAGGCGGAAGCCATTTCTTCGATCAGCGCTTTCACGCGATCTTCGTCAGCTTTCAACTCGTTGGTGCTGATCACTTCGCCCAGCAGCAGGCCGACAACTACGCGACGCTTAGCCTGCTCTTCGAACAGCTCACGTGGCAGTTCCAGCGCTTGCTTCTCGTTACCACCGAAACGCTGTGCAGCCTGACGGCGCAGAACGTCGATTTCGCCGTCGATCAGCGCTACCGGTACGTCGATTTCATTAGCGTTGACCAAGCCGTCGATAGCCTGAGACTTGATGCGGTTACGCACGGCGCCTTTCAGTTCACGCTCCATGTTTTTACGCACTTCAGCACGCAGACCTTCGATAGAACCATCAGCCACACCGAAACGCTTGATGAATTCTTCAGTCAGTTCTGGCAGTTCGCGCTCTTCAACTTTCTTCAGCACAATCGCAAACTTGGCCGCTTTACCTTTCAGATTCTCTGCGTGGTAATCTTCTGGGAAGTTGACATCGATGGTGAATTCTTCACCGGCTTTGTGCCCAACCAGACCCTCTTCAAAACCTGGGATCATACGGCCTTGGCCCATCGCCAGTACGAAGTCAGACGCTTTACCGCCTTCAAACTCTTCGCCATCAATAGAACCAGAGAAATCTACGGTCACGCGGTCTTCAGCAGCCACTGCACGATCGGTGTCTTTCCAGGTTGCCTGCTGCTTACGCAGGGTATCCAGCATGGTGTCAACATCGGCATCGTTAACTTCAACGACAGGTTTCTCAACTTCGATGTTTTCCAGGCCTTTCAGCTCAACTTCTGGGTACACTTCGAACTCAACTGCGAACGCGAAATCTTCGCCTTCTTTATACTCGCCTGGGACGTAGTTTGGTGCGCCAGCCGGGTTAATTTTTTCTTTGATGATGGCATCAACAAAGTTACGCTGCATCAGATCGCCCAGCACGTCCTGACGAACAGATGCACCATAACGCTGTTCAACGATGTTCATCGGCACTTTGCCTTTACGGAAGCCATCGATGCGTACATTTTTTGCTGCGTTGATCAGTTCTTTCTTCACCGCTTGCTTGATAACATCAGCGGGTACAGTAATAGCGAGACGGCGCCCAAGGCCTTGAGTGGTTTCTACTGAAACTTGCATCTTGTTACCTCAAAAAAATCACAGTGCTCGGTCAACTCCGTTCCGAAAACCAGGACGGCTATATTACAGAACCGAGTTTCCTGATGTCAGAAGTGTCCCGAAACCATTCCGGAAAAATAAGACGCGACATTATAGCGGCGCATGCGTAGCGAGTCGAGGATGGCAAGGCGGCACGGGTGCGTTAAAAATCACACTTTTGCCGGTTTTATCGACAAATACCATCGAACTAAGGCTACCAGAGCTGCATTCCGCCTCGACTTTGTCGTCATCAAAAACAGCAACGGCCCGCAGGCCGTCGCAAAATTCGTCTGTAGTAATACCTTAAATCAAGGTGAAAGTTCCACTGATACCGTAAATTTTAGCCATCAGGCTAGGGTCCCGGCCCCGTGGCAAGGTGGCGATGCCGGTACCTTATCCTGTAATTCTGCCCATTCTTCTGGGGCATAGGTATGCAATGCCAACGCATGTACACCGCCCGCCAGCTCCTGCGCCAGCACGGCATAAATAGACCGATGGCGCTTCAGTGAACGCTCACCGACAAAGCGTTCACTGACGATGACAACTTTGAAATGACTCTCTGAACCTGCGGGAACATTATGGCGATGGCTTTCATTCACCACGTCCAGATACGCGGGCTCAAATGCCGCTCTTAATTTTGTTTCTATCTGCTCGCGAATCATAGGTTCTCCTTACAACACGAGTGCTCTGTAACACCCTTCAGTTCAATATTAGCCATTACCGCTACCGCCTGGAGTTTATCTGATTGAGCGAGTCGAAAAAGCCTGTTTTTATCAACACCGGGTAAAAATTTATCACTCGACTACGTTCAACGCTTCCCCCCGTTGGCGACGATGCTATGATATCGACAATTTATTGAGTCTAGCACGTTGATAATTCAGTGCCGATATATTGATAACCATGATGGATGAGACAGTAATATGTTAAAAAAATTATTCTTCCCGCTGCTGGCTGCATTGATGCTTGCCGGTTGTGTCAATAGTACCAATACCTTAAACGTGAACCCGAAAATCGTTCTGCCGCAACAGGATCCGACGCTGCAAGGCATCACGATCAGTATCAACGGTGCCGATCAGCGTCAAGATCAGGCATTGGCAAAAGTCAACCGTGATGGCCAACTGATCACCTTGCTCCCTTCGCGCGATCTGCGTTTCCTGTTGCAAGAAGTGCTGGAAAAACAAATGGGTGCGCGCGGCTATATGATTGGCCCAGCTGGTGCAGTGGAACTGCAGATCGTGGTGAACAATCTTTTTGCTGACGTCTCCGAAGGCAATCTGCGTTACAACATCACGACAAAAGCCGACATTTCTATCATCGCTCAGGCCAAGAACGGCAATAAGCAGGTGAAAAACTACCGCTCTACCTATAATGTCCAAGGCGCTTTCACCGCCTCTAACGAGAAAATCACCAATGCGGTTAACACCGTGCTGGGTGATGTCATTGCCGATATGGCACAAGACACCAGCGTCAACGACTTTATCAAGCAGAACGCACGTTAATCAGATAATGCTTTGTGCTGCCCGAACGCCCCGGCAGCACAAACAGGAATCTCATGTCTAAACAGTATCTGAATATCTTTACCCAGCGTAACTCCATTATGCTGCTGGTGTTGGGTTTTGCGTCCGGGCTGCCGCTGGCATTGACCTCCGGTACACTGCAAGCCTGGATGACCGTCGAGAATATCGATCTGAAAACCATCGGGATTTTTTCCTTGGTGGGGCAAGCCTATGTTTTCAAATTCCTGTGGTCACCCTTTATGGATCGCTATACCCCGCCATTTCTCGGGCGGCGGCGTGGCTGGCTGTTAATCAGCCAGTTATTACTGGTAGTCGCGATTATCGCCATGGGGTTTATGAACCCAACACAGCATTTATGGTGGTTGGCTGCTCTGGCAGTGTTAGTGGCCTTTTGCTCGGCCTCACAGGATATTGTTTTTGACGCCTATAAAACGGACCTGCTGTCGGCTGAAGAACGCGGTGCCGGTGCTGCTGTTTCGGTGTTGGGCTACAGATTGGCAATGCTGGTGTCTGGCGGCCTGGCGCTGTGGCTTGCCGATCGTTATCTCGGTTGGCAGGCGACCTACTGGCTGATGGCTGGGCTGATGCTGATCGGCGTCGCCGCAACGCTGATGGCACCAGAACCGGATGACAGCATCCCGGCACCACGCACCATGGAACAAGCGGTAGTCGCGCCGCTACGAGATTTCTTCGCCCGTAATAATGCCTGGCTGATTCTACTGCTGATTGTGATGTATAAATTGGGCGACGCCTTCGCTGGCAGCCTGAGTACCACTTTCCTGATCCGTGGCGTGGGGTTTGATGCCGGGGAAGTTGGGTTGGTCAACAAGACGCTGGGGCTGTTTGCCACCATCGTCGGGGCTCTGTTTGGCGGCGTTTTGATGCAGCGCCTGACGCTGTTCCGGGCTCTGATGCTGTTTGGTATTTTACAGGCAGTTTCTAATATCGGTTACTGGTTACTGGCCGTTACTGATAAGAATATTATCACCATGGGCAGCGCCATTTTCCTGGAGAACCTGTGTGGCGGCATGGGCACTGCGGCGTTTGTCGCCCTGCTGATGACGCTGTGTAACAAATCGTTTTCCGCGACCCAATTTGCCTTGCTTTCGGCACTTGCCGCGGTCGGGCGCGTCTACGTCGGCCCGATTGCTGGCTGGTTTGTCGAAGCCCACGGCTGGCCGCTGTTCTATCTGTTCTCCATCGCCGCCGCGCTGCCCGGTTTACTGTTGCTGGCAATTTGCCGCCAAACGCTGGAATACACCCAGCAGACAGGCAATTTCATGCCACGCACCGAGTTCCGCCAAAGTTATCGTTGGGCACTGCGCCTACTGATTGGCGGTTGTTCACTGCTCGGCCTGTGGTTGCTCTTGCTGATCACCAACGCACTTGATCTGACCCAATGGCCTCTTCTTGCCATTCAGCTACTACAAACGGGCGCGCTGTTGAGCCTCTTGGGTATCATGATGGGCAGTGCGCTGGACTACCTGGCTCTACGCCGTACAAGGTTAGTCTGATTTTTTCGGCGGATAAAAATATCGGTCGACAAAAATGCATCAGATAAATGAATTTATTTCGGATAAAAAATAATATTGTCGTAGAAATTATTTTTTATCCGAGTGCTTTACTCGGAAATACAAATAAATTCACTTTTTAAATACAATTATTTTACATTAAATATACTTTTCGCTCTTATTTGACCTGACTGCTTTTGTCAATATCTCCAAGCATAACGTTGGTTTTCCTTGATATACCGCGGCCCCAACACGATTCAGCCCGCCAACGCCTTGTTGCCATTAGTAAATTGTCACCAGACGTGACATATGTGACCCCCTTAACAGAAAGGGGCAACAAGGCACTGACACTCCTTTAAGCATGTTTACAGTACTGCAACCTTCCCGTAAAATGCCTGCACACATGAAACGACAATAGAGCCTTTGTAATTGGGGTCGTTAGATGAGACTTAAGAAATACAATAAAAGTATTGGGATGCTGTCATTAATTGCAGCCACAGTAATGCTCAGTGGTTGTGATATGGTTTTGATGAATCCCAAAGGAGCAATAGGTGTTGAACAACGGACACTGATCCTCACTGCTATCGGCTTGATGTTGATCGTAGTAGTTCCAGTGATTTTCATGGCGTTCGCTTTTGCCTGGAAGTTCCGTGCCTCCAATAAAGAGGCAAAGTACACACCGAATTGGTCACACTCCAACAAGATTGAAGCGGTCGTCTGGACCATTCCGATCATTATCATTGCCATCCTTGGCACCATTACCTGGAAAACCACCCACGCACTGGATCCGTTCCGGCCAATTGTCGCTGACAAAAAGCCAATGACCATTGAAGTGGTGTCGTTAGACTGGAAATGGATGTTCATCTATCCAGAACAAGGTATCGCAACCGTTAATGAGGTGGCGTTCCCGAAAGATGTTCCCGTCGAATTTAAAGTCACCTCCAACTCGGTAATGAACTCGTTCTTTATTCCTCAGTTAGGTGGGCAGATTTATGCGATGGCCGGGATGCAGACCAAACTGCACCTGATTGGCAACGAAGCCGGGGAATACAAAGGTATTTCCAGTAGCTACAGTGGTCACGGGTTCTCCGGTATGAAATTCACCGCCATTGTCACCCCAACCGAAGGCGACTTCGATCAGTGGGTAGCCAAGGTGAAGGAATCGCCTAATACCCTTAACGCAATCAGCGATTTTAATAAACTGGCAGAGCCGAGTGAAAACAACCCGGTTGAGTACTTCTCCAGTGTCAAACCGAATTTGTTCAAAGAAATCATTGGCAAATTCATGGGTGATATGCACATGCACAAAGGCGCAGAGACTAACGCGCACCAAGGTATGGACATGAGCCAGGGTATGGACATGGGTGAACATGCTCACGCCGGAGCCGAGGAATAATCTGATGTTGGGAAAATTAACACTTGATGCGGTTCCTGTTCATGAACCGATCGTCATGGTCACCGTTGCTGCAATTCTCGTTGGCGGCCTGGCTCTGCTGGCGCTGATAACGTATTTGGGCAAGTGGAAATGGCTGTGGAGCGAATGGCTGACTTCTGTCGACCATAAAAAAATCGGTATCATGTATATCATTGTCGCGATGGTCATGCTGGTACGTGGTTTTGCTGATGCCATCATGATGCGCGGCCAACAGGCGCTCGCGTCTGCTGGCGAGGCCGGGTTCCTGCCACCGCACCACTACGACCAGATCTTTACCGCTCACGGCGTAATCATGATCTTCTTCATGGCTATGCCTTTGGTCGTTGGCCTGATGAACATTGCGGTGCCGTTGCAAATCGGTGCGCGCGACGTAGCCTTCCCGTTCCTGAACTCACTGAGCTTCTGGCTTTTTGTTGTCGGCGTTGTGCTGATCAACCTCTCTCTGGGGCTGGGTGAATTTGCACAGACCGGTTGGTTGGCCTACCCACCGCTTTCGGGTAAGGAATACAGCCCCGGTGTCGGTGTCGATTACTGGATCTGGAGCCTGCAGATATCCGGCCTCGGTACATTGCTGACCGGTGTGAACTTCTTTGCCACCATTCTGAAGATGCGTGCCCCAGGCATGCCGCTGATGAAGATGCCAGTGTTCACGTGGGCAGCTCTGTGTACCAACGTCCTGATCATCGTTTCATTCCCAATTCTGACCGTCACCATCGCATTGCTGACCCTGGATCGTTATCTGGGCACCCATTTCTTTACCAATGATATGGGCGGCAACATGATGATGTACATCAACCTGATTTGGGCCTGGGGTCACCCAGAGGTGTATATCCTGGTTCTGCCAGTGTTCGGTGTGTTCTCCGAAGTCACTGCAACCTTCTCCAGAAAGCGTCTGTTCGGCTATACCTCACTGGTATGGGCAACCATCGCGATTACCATTCTGTCGTTTATCGTCTGGCTGCACCACTTCTTCACCATGGGGTCCGGAGCTAACGTTAACGCCTTCTTTGGTATCGCCACTATGATTATTTCCATCCCGACCGGGGTGAAAATCTTCAACTGGCTGTTCACCATGTACCAGGGCCGTATCCAGTTCAACTCTGCGATGCTGTGGACCGTTGGCTTCATCATCACCTTCTCCATCGGTGGTATGACCGGCGTGCTTCTGGCAGTACCGGGGGCTAACTTCGTGCTGCACAACAGCCTGTTCCTGATTGCCCACTTCCATAACGTGATTATCGGTGGTGTGGTATTCGGTTGCTTCGCTGGCCTGACCTACTGGTTCCCGAAAGCTTTCGGCTTTACGCTGAATGAAAAATGGGGTATCCGTGCGTTCTGGTTCTGGATCATCGGTTTCTTCGTTGCCTTTATGCCGCTGTATGTATTGGGCTTTATGGGGATGACCCGCCGTCTCAGCCAGAATATCAACCCTGAATTCCACACTCTGCTGCTGGTTGCTGCCAGCGGTGCTGCACTGATTGCCTGTGGTGTACTGTGTCAGGTGATTCAGATTCTGGTCAGTGTGCGCGATCGCGAGAAAAATCGTGATCTCACAGGGGATCCATGGGATGCCCGTACACTGGAGTGGTCAACCTCCTCTCCTCCTCCGTTCTACAACTTCGCGGTGTTGCCAGAGATTCACGATCGTGATGCTTTCTGGGACATGAAGGAGAAAGGCGAGGCATACAAGAAACCAGCGCAATACGCGCCAATTCATATGCCGAGAAATACCGGTGCTGGCGTAATTATTTCTGCCTTCAGTCTGGTATTTGGTTTCGCGATGATCTGGGAGATCTGGTGGATGGCGCTCGCTGGCTTTGCCGGCATGATCGTTACCTGGATTGCCAAGAGCTTCGATGAAGATGTTGATTATTATGTGCCGGTAGAGGAAATCGAACGCATTGAAAATCAACGCTATGAACAAATCAGCAAAGCAGGCGTGAAACATGTCAACTGATATCCTGACTAAGCATAACGCAGCCCATGCGGAGCATGGGCACCACGACACAGGCGGGACCAAAGTCTTTGGATTCTGGATCTACCTGATGAGCGACTGTATTTTGTTTGCGAGTCTGTTCGCAACTTATGCAGTCTTGGTGAATGGGACCGCTGGCGGCCCTTCTGGCAAGGACATCTTCGATCTGAAGCTGGTCCTGGTTGAAACCTTCTTACTGCTGTTCAGCTCCATCACCTACGGGATGGCGATGATCGGTATGAACAAAGGCCAGGCAAGCAGTGTTAACAAGTGGTTGATGTTAACCTTCCTGTTCGGTCTTGCTTTCGTGGCGATCGAAATCTATGAGTTCCATCACCTGATCGCTGAAGGTTTTGGTCCCGATCGCAGTGCATTCCTGTCCAGCTATTTTGCGTTGGTAGGCACTCACGGTCTGCACGTCACTGCTGGTTTGATCTGGTTGGTGGTACTGATGATTCAGGTAAGCAAACGCGGCCTGAACTCAATGAACAAAACCCGTCTGATGTGCTTGAGCCTGTTCTGGCACTTCCTGGACGTGGTCTGGATCTGCGTATTTACCGTTGTCTACCTGCTGGGGGTTATGCCATGAGCCATCCATCCCATGAAACCTCTCACGGTGGCGCAAGCCACGGTAGCGTGAAGTCATACCTGACCGGCTTTATTCTGTCGATCATCCTGACGGTAATTCCGTTTGCCATGGTAATGAGCGGTACTGCTTCTCATTCTACTATCTTGGCGGTCGTGGTCGGTATGGCAGTTATCCAGGTGATTGTTCACCTGGTTTACTTCCTGCACATGAATACCTCATCGGAAGAACGCTGGAACCTGGTGGCATTACTGTTTACCGCCATGATCATCGGTATCGTTGTTGTGGGTTCACTCTGGATTATGTACAACCTCAACATCAATATGATGGTCGATTAAGAGCCGAGCCGTACGCGATGATTAAGCAATACCTGCAAGTCACTAAACCAGGAATTATTTTCGGCAATTTAATTTCTGTCGTTGGGGGATTCCTGCTTGCTTCCAAAGGGAGCATCAATTATCCCCTGTTTCTCGCCACCCTTGTGGGTGTCTCGTTAGTCGTGGCATCAGGTTGTGTATTTAACAACTTTATCGACCGTGACATCGACAAGAAGATGGAGAGAACGAAGAATCGGGTGTTGGTAAAAGGCCTGATTGCGCCGAGTGTGACCCTGGTTTACGCCACCCTGCTGGGTATTGCTGGTTTTGCACTGCTGTATACCGCTGCTAACCCGCTAGCCATGTGGCTGGCGGTGATGGGCTTTGTGGTTTATGTCGGTGTTTACAGCCTGTACATGAAACGCCATTCGGTATACGGCACGCTAATCGGCAGCCTGTCGGGTGCAGCTCCGCCGGTGATTGGTTATTGTGCCGTCACCAACGAGTTTGACGCTGGGGCGTTGATCCTGCTGGCCATCTTCAGCCTGTGGCAAATGCCGCATTCTTATGCGATCGCCATCTTCCGCTTTAAGGATTACCAGGCAGCCAACATTCCGGTTCTGCCAGTCGTGAAAGGTATTTCTGTCGCCAAAAATCATATTACGGTCTACATCCTGGCGTTTATGGTTGCGACCTTGATGCTGACTTTGGGTGGTTATGCTGGCTATAAATACCTGATCGTCGCAGCGGCGGTGAGCGTGTGGTGGCTCGGTATGGCACTGAGGGGTTACAAGACTGAAAATGACAGCCTTTGGGCTCGCAAACTGTTTGTGTTCTCGATCGTTGCCATTACTTCGCTGAGCGTGATGATGTCTATCGACTTCAACACAGGCGCTTCACCAGAGGCGTTATTAAGCTACGCCTGGTAAGTTCGGTAATTTGTGAATGGGCCGCTAAGCGGCCCATTTTATTTGTCAGACAGAAAAATAGCGTTCCCCTGACTGGCTGGAATCACCGTTTCAAATAACCAAGTGGGCTGTAATATCTGTTAAACAACATTCGATTTACCCCCCTTACCCCACACACTAGAATGACGCAGCTTGCCAGAAGTTATTCCATCAGGTTTCATCCTGCCAGCCTGACGGAATAGGTTTTATTGAGGTCATGATGAACGACAATGTAATGACGCCCCAAGAACGCCGCGCAACATGGGGTTTGGGAGCCGTTTTTTCGCTGCGCATGCTCGGTATGTTTATGGTGCTGCCGGTTCTCACCACTTATGGCATGGCGCTGAATGGTGCCAGTGAAGCCTTGATTGGCATTGCCATCGGTATCTACGGCTTGGCGCAGGCCGTTTTTCAGATCCCATTCGGGCTGGTTTCCGATCGTATCGGGCGTAAACCCCTGATCGTTGGCGGGTTGCTGATTTTTGCCCTCGGTAGCGTCATTGCCGCCGTCAGCGATTCTATCTGGGGGATCATTCTTGGCCGCGCTCTGCAAGGTTCAGGGGCTATTGCTGCTGCGGTGATGGCCCTGCTATCAGACTTGACCCGTGAGCAAAATCGTACCAAAGCGATGGCATTTATCGGCGTCAGCTTCGGTATTACCTTTGCCATTGCGATGGTGGTTGGCCCAATCGTCACCCATGCCTTTGGCCTGCATGCCTTGTTCTGGATGATTGCCGTGTTGGCTTTGGCTGCGATCGTCATTACGCTGGCAGTCGTCCCTTCCGCCGACGATCATGTTCTAAACCGTGAATCGAGCATCGTGCGCGGTAGTTTCAGTAAAGTGCTCAGCAATCCCCGTCTGTTGAAACTCAATTTCGGCATCATGTGCCTGCACATTCTGCTGATGTCCAGCTTTGTTGCCTTACCACTCGCCATGCAACACGCCGGGCTGGCTGCCAGCGAACACTGGAAAGTTTATCTGGTTACCATGCTGATTTCTTTTGCCACCGTAGTGCCATTTATTATCTATGCCGAAAAATATCGCCGCATGAAGCAGGTCTTTATGGGCTGCGTCGCAATTCTGTTTTGCGCGGAAGTGCTACTGTGGTTTGCCGGGGTGCACCTGTGGGGCATCATTGCAGGCGTGCAGCTGTTTTTTATGGCGTTTAACGTGATGGAAGCGATCCTGCCTTCTCTGATCAGCAAAGAATCTCCCGCAGGCTATAAAGGCACAGCAATGGGGATTTACTCCACCAGCCAGTTTATCGGCGTCGCCATCGGCGGCAGCCTGGGGGGCTGGTTATATGGTCTGCAAGGGGCTGGCTTGGTGTTTATCGCCAGTGCAGTGATTGCTGCCGTCTGGTTTGCGGTCAGCAGCACCATGAAAGAGCCGCCGTATGTCAGCAGCCTGCGCATCACGCTCTCTGAACTGGCGGTAAAAGACTCAGCCTTGCAAAGCCGCCTGCTGGCACAACCGGGTGTAGCAGAAGCCGTAGTGGTGCCAGAAGAACGCAGTGCCTATGTGAAGGTTGATACCAAACAAACCAATCGTGGTCAGTTGGAAGCGCTGGTTAACTCACTCTAGAAAACCAGGGCCGCTTGAGCGGCCCGGTGTATTTTAATCGCGGAAGTTTTTAAACTGGAATGGCTGCCCTAGATCGGCACCGCGCACCAGCGCCATCACGCTTTGCAGATCGTCGCGTGCCTTGCCGGTAACGCGCACTTCATCACCCTGAATCTGCGCCTGCACTTTCAGCTTGCTGTCTTTAATCAGCTTCACAATTTTCTTCGCCAACGTCGTCTCAATGCCCTGCTTCAGCTTGGCCTCAACGCTGTAGGTTTTACCGCTGTGGGTCAGTTCTTCCGGGATCTCCAGAGCACCCCCATCAATACTGCGCTTACTGAGTTTTTCACGCAGAATATCCAGCAATTGCTGCACCTGGAAGTCAGACTCACTGGCTACTTTGATGCTTTCATTTTTCTCGTTCAGCTCAAAACTGGCCGGTACGTTACGAAAGTCCCAGCGCGTACTGAGATCGCGCGTCGCGTTCTCGACGGCATTACGCACTTCTTGCATATCAATTTCGGAAACGATGTCGAAAGATGGCATACTTCTTCCTCCTAAATGAGAGCCTAAGCGATTTCGATGCGCTGCATAATACCCGCTTTATCGCCCTTGGCAAAACCCCGATATCACAACCGGGCGAGACGCTCGGCACCAAAAAAGCCTATAATAGGTAGGATTATCAGCGGTATTCCCGAACACCAAGGAGATTGAATGAAAATAACCATTCTTGGTTGCGGTGCGCTCGGGCAACTGTGGCTTTCCCGGCTTTATCAACAGGGCCACGATGTACAAGGGTGGCTACGGGTGCCGCAACCATTTTGTGCAGTGAATGTCATCGAACCCGATGGCAGCTCGTTCAACGGTAATTTGCCCACCAACGATCCAGAACACCTTGCGCAGAGTGAATTACTGTTAGTGACGCTGAAAGCCTGGCAGGTGTCTGGCGCGGTCAGTACTCTGCTGCCTAAGTTACACCCTGATTGTGCCATCCTGCTGTTGCATAACGGCATGGGTACTCAGGATGAACTGCCCCCGCATAATCAGCCGCTACTGCAAGGCACCACCACCCATGCTGCGCGCCACGATGGTAACACGATCATTCACGTCGCCAGCGGGGTTACTCATATCGGCCCTATTACGCCACGGGCGACCCGCCTCAGCCATCTGGCAGAAGTGCTGCATCAGGCGTTGCCGGATGTGGCTTGGCATAATCACATCGCTTCCGCCAGTTGGCGCAAACTGGCAGTCAACTGTGTGATCAACCCGCTTACTGCCTTGTACAACTGCCACAACGGCGATCTACAGCGTTACCCGGAACAGATCGCCACGCTGTGCCACGAAATAGCTAGCGTGATGGAAATGGAGGGGCACCATACTTCAAGTGAAGATCTGATGTCCTACGTTATGCAGGTGATCCAGCTCACCGCAGATAACATTTCCTCAATGCTGCAGGATATCCGCGCTCAGCGGCACACCGAGATTGACTATATTACCGGTTATTTGCTGCGTCGCGGACGTAGCCACGGCATTCCTTTGCCAGAAAATACCCGCTTATTTGAATTAATTAAACGAAAGGAAAATGAATATGGGCGTGTCGGTGTTGGTTTGCCTAGCACCTGGTAGCGAGGAAACAGAAGCCGTTACCACTATCGATCTCTTGGTACGTGCTGGAGTGAAGGTGACTACCGCCAGCGTGGCCAGTGATGGCAGCCTGACGATTGTTTGCTCACGCGGCGTAAAACTGCTGGCTGATGCCCCGCTGGTGGCTATCGTTGATGAACCTTTCGACGCCATTGTGCTGCCGGGTGGGCTTAAAGGGGCAGAATGCTTCCGTGATAGCCCGTTGCTGGTAGAAAAAGTCCGCCAGATGCACCTGCAAGGCAAAATCGTTGCCGCCATTTGTGCCGCGCCTGCGCTGGTGTTGCAGCATCACAAACTGTTCCCGGTGGGCAACATGACCGGTTTCCCAAGCCTGAAAGATCAGATCCCATCCAATCAATGGATGGAAAGACGGGTCGTTTTTGATTCGCGTGTCAACCTGCTCACCAGCCAAGGGCCGGGCACTTCGATGGAATTTGCACTTAAGCTGATCGATTTACTCTTGGGTAAGGCCAAAGCCGCCGAAGTGGCTGCACAGTTAGTACTGATCCCTGGCATGTACGATTTCAGCAACTGAGATTCAACCGGCAAGCCTGCCTGCCGGTACCCGCCTTTATGGCCGATAGACTTTGACGTTGGTGTAACCTTGCTCAAGCAGATACAGCGCCTGCAAACGGCTCATCACACCGCGATCGCAATACAGTAAATAAGTCTTGCTCTGATCGAGATCGCCAAACTGGCTGCTCAGTTTGTAAAACGGCAGCGGTTTTACCTCAACCTGTTCCAGTTGTAGCGGTTTCTCTTCCTGTTCGTCTACCGAGCGGATATCCAGAATCACCTCATCAGAGGCAAACTCGGCCACGGTTTCAACTTCGGTAACCTGTTGCTGCGCTTCTTCTGCGATAGTGCGGATATCAACATTACGCGCTTCACGCACCACACGTTCCAGAATCTCGAAGTCAAAGTTCCCCTCTTCGTCTTCAATTCTGGTTTTTACCGCTTTAACCGTCGGGTTCTTCGAGATCACGCCGCAGTATTCCGGCATGGTTTTGGCGAAGTCCTCAGTGCCAATTTCACGCGCGAGCTTAATGATGTGCTCTTTGTCATGCGAGATCAGCGGGCGCAAGATCAAGGTGTCAGAAGCATTATCGATCAGGCGCAGGTTAGTGAGCGTCTGGCTGGATACCTGGCCCAGCGCTTCGCCGGTCACCAGCGCCTGCACACCATAGCGCTCTGCCACCAAGGAAGCAGCGCGCACCATCATGCGCTTGAGCACCACGCCCATCTGCCCGTCATCTACCTTTTCCAGAATCTCACCAACGACTGGCTCAAAATCGATGGCGACAAAACGCACTTTGTGCGAGCTGCCGAAGCGATTCCACAGGTAATACGCCACCTGCTTGACGCCAATCTCATGCGCGGCGCCCCCCAGATTAAAGAAGCAATAATGCACACGGCAGCCACGGCGCATCAGCATATAGCTGGAAACACCGGAGTCAAAACCGCCGGAAATCAGTGACAGTACGTCTTCCTGAGTCCCGATCGGGTAGCCGCCAATGCCTTCGCGGCGGGATTTAACCAGCATCAGTTTGTCGTCTTCGATCTCCAGATTCACCGTAACCTGCGGATGCGACAGCTTAACGCGGGCACTTTCAATGTGCTGATTCAAACCACCGCCCACATAGCGTTCAACATCCTGAGAACTGAACTCATGCTTGCCACGGCGTTTGACGCGCACACAGAAGGTTTTGCCTTCCAGTTGTTCACGATAGGCTTCCAGCGTCTGTTCGAAGATATGGTGCACATCGGTATACGCACGATCTTCCACTTCCAGAATATGATGGATCCCAGGAATGCGGGTTAATGCCTCAGCGATCGCTGGCCGCTGATTTTCATCTTTGGCACGAACTTCGATAAAATCCCAGTGACGGACCACCGCCAGCGTTTCATCATACTGCTTCAGTACGTTACGAATGTTGGTCGTCAGAATCTTAATAAAGCGCAAGCGCACAGATTGACTCTTGATGGTGATTTCTGGGAACAATTTAATGATAAACTTCATGGCGGCTTTTATTGTCTGATAAGAATTACGGGGCAAAAAGGAGCATACCCATCATTAATGCCTCAGGCATTTGCTGCCTGGCTGCAACTCGAAAGCTATTGGGTATACAATAATGGCGCGAAGTATATCACTAACTGCTCATGCGCCGCGCGCAAAACCATACATTCACGCCATGATTTGCTAATCAAGATCCGCTAGGATAGGCTCTGGCACTACTGTTCACATGATGATGTAAAAAGAAAATTATGCCGAAAAAACCTGCACAATCAGACAGTCCAGAGCAGAACATCAGCTTTGAAAACTCCCTCAGCGAACTTGAGCGCATCGTGACACGCCTGGAGTCAGGTGAATTGCCGCTGGAAGACGCATTGAATGAATTTGAACGCGGCGTGCAATTGGCGCGCCAGGGCCAACAGAAATTGCAGCAGGCAGAGCAGCGCGTACAAATCCTGCTTAACGACAACCACGATGATGCAGTTTTGGCCCCCTTTACCCCGGACGCTGAGTAATTACGATGTCGGATTTTCACCATCAGTTACAGGCTTTCCGTCAACGTAGCGATCGCGCGTTGCTGGACTATATTGCACCGCTGCCATTTAACAACGGCAAAATGGTTGAAGCCATGCGCCACGGTGCGCTGTTAGGTGGCAAACGCCTGCGCCCGTTCCTGGTTTATGCCACCGGGCAAATGTTTGGCCTGTCGCTGAATAATCTGGATGCTCCCGCCGCAGCGGTAGAATGCATTCATGCTTACTCTTTGATTCATGACGATTTACCGGCGATGGACGACGACGATCTACGCCGTGGGCAACCAACCTGCCATATCAAATTCGGCGAGGCCAACGCCATTTTGGCTGGCGACGCTTTACAGACCTTGGCATTCTCTATCCTGGCGGATGCGGAAATGCCCGATGTCGCAGTGCGCGATCGGCTCGCCATGATCTCCGAACTGGCAAGCGCCAGCGGCGTTGCCGGGATGTGTGGCGGCCAATCGCTGGATCTGGAAGCTGAATGTAAACACATCGATCTGGCAGCCTTGGAGCAGATCCACCGCCACAAAACCGGTGCTCTGATTCGTGCCGCAGTTCGTTTAGGCGCCTTGGCTGCGGGTGAGCCGGGCCGGGCAGCGCTGCCGCTGCTTGATCGTTACGCTGCTGCGATCGGTTTAGCGTTTCAGGTACAAGACGATATTTTGGATGTCGTCGGTGAAACCGCGAAAATCGGCAAACGCCAAGGAGCAGACCAGCAGCATGGAAAGAGCACCTACCCGGCCTTACTTGGGCTTGACAGCGCACGGGCAAAAGCGTGGGATCTCTATCAGGAAGCCTTGGCAGCATTAGAATGTTTAGCCGCACAATCTTACAATACCGCGCCATTACGTGCGTTAGCCAGCTTCATTATTGAACGCGACAATTAACGTATGACGTTAATCCTCTGATATGAGTAACGAATGAGTCTTGATATAGCCAAATACCCGACCTTGGCGCTAGCGGAAACCCCGGATGAGCTGCGCTCATTGCCAAAAGAAAGCCTGCCGAAGCTGTGTGACGAATTGCGGCAATACCTGCTGGACAGCGTCAGCCGCTCCAGTGGTCACTTTGCGTCCGGGCTGGGTGCCGTTGAACTGACGGTGGCGCTGCATTACGTCTACAACACGCCATTCGATCAATTAGTCTGGGACGTTGGGCATCAGGCTTATCCGCACAAAATCTTGACTGGCCGCCGCGATCGCATCGCCACTATCCGCCAGAAAAACGGGCTGCACCCTTTCCCGTGGCGGGCCGAGAGTGAATATGACGTTCTCTCCGTAGGCCATTCGTCTACCTCAATCAGCGCCGGTCTTGGCATCGCGGTAGCAGCAGCGCGTGAAGGTAAAGGCCGCCGCACCGTCTGTGTGATTGGTGATGGTGCGATCACCGCCGGGATGGCGTTTGAAGCCATGAATCACGCCGGTGACATCACCCCAGACATGCTGGTGGTGCTGAACGACAACGAAATGTCGATCTCTGAAAATGTCGGTGCTCTGAACAACCATCTGGCGCAGTTGTTGTCCGGCAAGCTTTACTCCACACTGCGCGAAGGCGGCAAAAAAGTGCTCTCCGGCCTGCCGCCAATCAAAGAATTGCTAAAGCGCACCGAAGAACATCTGAAAGGCATGGTGGTTCCCGGTACGCTGTTTGAAGAGTTGGGCTTTAACTATATCGGCCCGGTAGATGGCCACGATGTGCAAGGTTTGGCCGCTACGCTGAAAAACATGCGCGATCTGAAAGGCCCGCAACTGCTGCACATCATGACCAAAAAAGGCCGTGGTTACGCTCCGGCAGAAAAAGATCCGATCAGTTTCCACGCGGTGCCCAAGTTTGATCCTGCCAGTGGCACGCTGCCCAAAAGTGCTGGTGGCTTACCGACCTACTCGAAAATCTTTGGTGAATGGCTGTGTGAAACCGCCGCTAAAGACAGCAAATTGATGGCAGTCACCCCCGCCATGCGCGAAGGTTCAGGCATGGTGCAATTCTCCCGTGATTACCCGCAGCAGTATTTTGATGTGGCGATCGCTGAACAGCACGCAGTGACCTTTGCGGCTGGCCTGGCAATCGGGGGTTTCAAGCCGGTGGTGGCGATCTACTCCACCTTCCTGCAACGGGCTTACGATCAAGTGATTCATGACGTCGCCATCCAGAATCTGCCGGTAATGTTCGCTATCGATCGCGGTGGCATTGTCGGTGCTGACGGGCAAACTCACCAAGGGGCGTTCGATCTCTCTTTCCTGCGTTGCATCCCCAATCTGGTGATCATGACACCAAGCGACGAAAACGAATGCCGCCAGATGCTGTATACCGGTTATCACCATACCGCTGGCCCAAGCGCAGTCCGTTATCCACGTGGGTGCGGCACCGGAGCAACGCTGGAGCCATTAGCGGCATTGCCGCTCGGTAAAGGCATCGTGCGCCGTGCAGGCGAAAAAGTGGCGATCCTTAACTTCGGCACGCTGCTGCCAGAAGCCGCCGCCGCCGCTGAAGCGATGAATGCCACGCTGGTGGATATGCGCTTTGTTAAACCGCTGGATGAACAGTTGGTGCTGGAAATGGCTGCCAGCCACGAAGTGCTGGTCACATTGGAAGAGAATGCCATTATGGGTGGCGCAGGCAGCGGCGTTAACGAGTTACTGATGGCAAAACGCCGATTAGTGCCGGTACTGAATATCGGCCTGCCGGATGACTTTATCCCACAGGGCAGCCAGGAAGAGATCCGCAGCGAACTTGGGCTGGACGCCGCAGGTGTTCAGCGCCAGATCGAGAACTGGCTGGCATAGTCGGCTTACGGGCGCAATCTGCGCCCGTCTGACTGCCTTAACCTCAGATCGGCCAGTAGTGGCCAACCAGGTAGATAATACCGGCAGAGAGCACCCCGGCAATGATATCGTCAACCATGATGCCCATTCCGCCATGCACATTGCGATCAAACCAACGGATCGGCCAAGGTTTCCAGATATCCAGAATGCGGAACACCACAAACCCGGCAGCCACCCATTGCCAACTGTTGACCGGCAGCGCCATCAGGGTGATCCACATCCCCACGAACTCATCCCAGACGATGCTGCCGTGATCGTGTACCCGCATGTCTTTCGCGGTACGGTGGCACAAATAGACGCCAATACAGATACTGAACATCACAAACAGCGAATAGAGCTGTAATGGCAGTTGAATCAGCAACAACCAGAACGGGATCGCCGCCAGTGACCCCATAGTGCCGGGTGCGGTTGGCGAAAGCCCACTGCCAAAGCCTGTTGCCAGCAAGTGCCATGGGTTGCTCATGCTTAAGCGGCTTTTTGCTTCATCTTTCATAGGGTTGACTCTGCATTGAAGTGATCAAAACCTTTCCATGGCAACATAATCTCTTTGTTATCACGGTAGAACTTCAGGCCTTCGGCACTCGGGCCAATCTGGCCGATGCAGGTATAATCCGCCCCCAGATGGCTTAACGCCACTTCCAACGCCCCGCGATTAATCTCTGGCACCGTAAAGCATAGCTCATAGTCTTCACCCCCAGTCAGCGCCCAGCGCAACGCCTGATCGGCATCGGTATTGCCGGTCAGCGCTTGGGACATTGGCAGTTCGTCCAACTCAATGCGCGCACCGCATTCACTGGCTTTCAGCACGTGCTGCAAATCTGAAATCAACCCATCAGAGATGTCGATCGCCGAACTGGCCAGGTCACGTAATGCCTGGCCCTGCAACACACGCGGTTGCGGGCGCAGATGGCGGGCCAACAGATATTCACGAGCGGCCCGATCGCTCACCGTTAAACGATCCTGCAGAATCGCCAACCCAGCAGCGCTGTCACCCAGCATACCGGTCACATAAATCCAGTCACCGATACGTGCACCGGCCCGTGTCAACGCGCGCCCTGCCGGGATCAGGCCGTTGATGGTCAACGTCATACTCAGCGGGCCACGGGTGGTATCACCGCCGATCAGTTGCATACCATAGTAATTCAACTGTTCGAACAGGCTGTCGCTAAATGCCTTGAGCCACTCCTCGTTAACCTCGGGCAACGTCAGGGCCAGCGATAACCACGCCGGATCGGCGCCCATCGCGGCCAGATCGCTCAAGTTAACGGCCAATGCTTTGTAACCGAGATCGGCTGGATCGATATCCGCCAAGAAGTGAACACCCGAAACCAGGGTGTCGGTACTGATGGCTAAAAGCTGTTTCTCTGCCACTGTCAGGAGTGCGCAGTCATCTCCAATGCCCAACTGTACGTCCCGGCGCAGACTCTTGCACCGGTCAAAATAGCGGGCAATGAGGTCAAATTCGCCGCATGCCATGGTCGATATTCCAAAGAAACTAAGGCCGGAAAACCGGCCTTAAATTTATTTTTTCTTGCGGATGTTTGGTGCTGCTTTGTCCAGCACACCATTCACAAACTTATGGCTGTCTTCGGCACCGAAGGTCTTCGCCAGTTCGATCGCTTCGTTGATAGCCACCTTGTAAGGGACATCTTCACGCATTTTCAGCTCGAACAGCGCAACGCGCAGGACAGCTTTTTCCACCTGGCCCAATTCATCAAGCTGGCGTGACAGGTATGGGGCCATCAGATCGTCCAGCATACCTGCATTCACTGCCACACCGGACAGCAACGCACGAAAATAGGCGATGTCAACATCTTTGACATCCTGCTCCGTCAGGAACTGGTGTTCAACATCAGCAATGTCATTTCTAGACAACTGCCAAGAGTAAAGCGCTTGAACAGCGCACTCACGAGCGCGGCGACGAGCAGCAGGTTTCACGGAATTCCCCTTAGACTAAATTCAGGCTTTAATAGCTTTGATAACATTGATCATTTCAAGTGCGGTCAGTGCAGCTTCTGCACCTTTGTTACCCGCTTTGGTACCGGCACGCTCGATCGCTTGTTCGATGCTCTCGGTAGTCAGAACGCCAAAAGCAACCGGGATTTCGGTATTCAGCGAAACATTACCCAGACCAGAACTGGCTTCACCCGCCACGTATTCGAAGTGCGCAGTGCCCCCACGGATCACGGTGCCTAATGCAATCACCGCATCGTATTTACCGGTATTCGCCAACACGCGTGCTGTCAATGGCAGCTCATAAGCGCCAGGAACCCAGACAACGGTGATGTTGTCATCAGCAACCTGACCAATGCGCTTCAGCGCGTCAATCGCCCCTTGCAGCAGGCTGTCGTTAATGAAATTGTTAAAACGTGCAATTGCGATCGCCACACGGGCATTCGGAGTAGCAACAACACCTTCGATAACTTTCATGGGCTTTCCTTAAAAATGGGTTCAGTACCCCGCAGGGGGGCGGATTCTATCATATTCTTTACCTGCCTGCGCGGCGGTTTTGTAAAACCTTAGCAGCACGGCAGGCGAAGCTCATATTTGAAGTTTGGCTTTCAAACGCAAACGCAGATCGGGGCCGATCTGACGCACTTCGCTGAAGACAAATTCCGGCGCATCGGCCAGTTGTTCCAGGCCCGGCAACTGGCACAGGCCACGGCCGCTATCGCCCAGCAATTTTGGCGCAACGTATACAATAAGCTCGTCCACCAGCCCGGCTTGCAGCAATGCACCGGCCAGTTTGGCACCGGCTTCAACCCAGATGGAATTCACCTGGCGCTTGGCCAGTTGCATCATCATCACCACCAGATCGATACCGCCAGCGTGAGCCGGAAACGACAGTTGCTCGACGCTCTGTGGCCATATCTGCTCATCCGGTTGCAAACGTGCCAGCCAGGTTGCTCCCGACTGTTGCACCAACCGATGTTGCGGTGTCACCCGGTTCTGGCTGTCGAGGATGATCCTCACTGGCTGCCGCAGGTCTTCACGCGGGTAAACCAATTGGGTTGCGCTATCGAGCTCATCCCAACGCACCGTCAATGCAGGGTTGTCGGCCAGCACGGTGGCGCTGGTGCTAAGAATAGCCGAGCTTTCAGCCCGCAAACGCTGCACATCCTGCCTGGCCTGTGGCGAGGTGATCCACTGGCTTTCTCCTGATGCCATCGCCGTGCGGCCATCCAGCGATGCCCCTAACTTCAACTGCACATAAGGGAACCCGGTACGCATACGCTTCAAAAAACCCAGATTGACCGCTTCGGCCTCTGCCAGCATCACGCCATGATGAACGTCGATACCCGCCTGTTGTAATCTGTACAACCCACGCCCTGCCACCTGCGGATTAGGATCCTGCATGGCAGCCACCACACGGCTGACGCCTGCGGCCACCAGCGCCTCGGCACAAGGTGGCGTGCGGCCATGATGGCTGCAGGGTTCCAGTGTCACATAAGCCGTGGCACCGCGAGCCTGCTCGCCCGCCATACGCAAAGCATGAACTTCTGCATGAGGTTCACCAGCGCGTAAATGGTAGCCTTCACCGACAATGTGGCCATCGCGCACGATAACGCAACCGACGTTAGGGTTAGGTGTAGTGGTAAAACGCCCTAAACGCGCCAGCTCAAAAGCGCGTGCCATGTAAAACTCATCGCTCTGCATGAGGTTCCTGTTAATCCTGCAGTTTGGCGATCTCTTCGCCAAACTCACGGATATCTTCAAAGCTGCGGTACACCGAGGCAAAACGGATGTAAGCCACTTTATCCAGCTTCTTCAGCTCATCCATTACCAGATTCCCCACCATTTTGGTCGGCACCTCGCGCTCGCCGGTAGCGCGCAGTTGGGATTTGATGTGGCTGATGGCACTTTCCACATCGTCAGCACTGACCGGGCGCTTTTCCAGCGCTTTCAGCATGCCACGGCGCAGTTTATCTTCGTTAAAAGGTTCACGAACCTCATCGCTTTTAACCACTCGCGGCATCACCAATTCTGCAACTTCGAAAGTAGTAAAACGTTCGTTACAAACCAGACATTGGCGACGACGGCGCACCTGCGATCCATCCCCCACCAGGCGAGAATCAATAACTTTGGTATCAACGGCAGCGCAGAAAGGGCAATGCATAACTCGTCCTGATAAACGTTTTTATAGTTAAGAACAGTTTACCCCGAAGTTCAGCCACAACAAAGGCTAGCGGGCATTTGTTACAAACCTCTGCCACAAACGTACATAAACCCGCCACAAAACCGGGATATATCTCTCTTTCTCTAGCGATATCATTAAATTGACAATGAGTTCACCTGCTTACCACTACCTACCGCAGATAAAGAAAAAGCGCCAAATGGCGCTTTTTCTATTCAGCTGAACGTACAGCAGATTAGCTTTACGGCAGGATCGAAGGCTGGTCTGCGCCCTCTTTCTCTACTTTCTGCTGCAGCATGTGCTCACGTTTCATACCCAGTTTCAACGCCAGCGCGGACGCAACGTAGATAGAAGATATGGTACCGATGGACACACCAATCAGCATGGTCAGTGAGAAGCCCTGCAGCATCGCGCCGCCAAAGATATACAGCATCAGAACCACCATCAGCGTAGTGGCAGACGTCATAATGGTACGGCTTAGCGTCTGGGTCAGCGACACGTTCATGATTTCGTAAGGCGTTCCGCGACGAATTTTGCGGAAGTTCTCACGAATACGGTCAGAAACCACGATACTATCGTTTAGCGAGTAACCGATAACCGACATCAAAGAAGCGACAATCGTCAGGTCGATTTCAATATGGAACAGCGACAGCACCCCCATAGTGATGACCACGTCGTGCGCCAGAGCGATAACCGCCCCCAGCGCCAAACGCCATTCGAAGCGGAAGCCAACGTAAATCAGAATACAAATCAGCGCCACCAGCAGCGCCATGCCGCCGGTTTGTGCCAGTTCAGCCCCCACGCTCGGGCCGACAAATTCAATACGTTTGACGGTCGCATTCTTGTCAACGGCTTCGTTGATGACGCCGATCACTTTATTACCCAGTTCCTGGCCTGCGGTGCCGGTCGCAGGTGGCATACGCACCATCACGTCACGGCTGCTGCCAAAGTTCTGAATAATCGGATCTTTAAACCCGGCTTTTTCCAGCGTATCGCGCATCAGATCGAGATTCGCCGGTTTTTCCAGGTTGATTTCAATCACCGTACCACCAGTGAAATCCAGACCCCAGTTAAAACCGCGAACCGACATAATGGCGATTGACGCGATCAACAGCACTAACGAGATGCCGAAGGCCACGTAATCCCAGCGCATAAAGTCATAGACTTTACGGCCATAGTTGAGTTGTTCAACAGTATAATCCTGTGCCACAACGCACTCCTCAGATAGACAGCTTGTTAATGCGCTTGCCGCCGTAAAGCAGGTTGACGATGGCACGGGTACCGACAATCGCGGTGAACATGGACGTCGCCACACCGATCGCCGTAGTAATCGCAAAGCCCTTAATCGAACCGGTACCCACTGCGTACAGAATGACTGCGGTAATCAGAGTGGTGAGGTTCGCATCCACAATACTGGAGAACGCGCCTTTATAGCCCTCATGGATCGCCTGTTGAATGGACCGCCCATTCTTCAGCTCCTCCTTGATACGTTCGTTTATCAGTACGTTGGCATCGACCGCCACCGCCAGCGTCAGCACGATACCGGCGATCCCCGGCATTGTCAGCGTTGCCCCTGGCAACAGTGACATCACGCCGACAATCAGAACCAGGTTAGCTATCAGCGCACTTGAGGCGATCAGGCCAAACTTGCGATACCAGATCACCATAAACACGATGGATGACATCAGGCCCCACAGACAGGCTTCAAGCCCTTGGGTGATGTTCTGCTGACCCAGCGTTGGGCCGATAGTCCGCTCTTCCACAATCTGAATAGGCGCAATCAACGCACCAGCACGTAACAGCAGTGAAAGCTGACGGGCTTCATTCGGGTTGTTGATACCGGTAATCCGGAAGCTGTTACCCAAGCGTGACTGAATGTTCGCCACGTTGATCACTTCTTCCTGCTTCACCAGAACCGACCGGCCATTAGCGTCTTTCTTGCCGCTGTCTTTGTACTCCACAAACAGGGTCGCCATCGGTTTACCGATGCTGTCCTTGGTGAAGTTGGACATCGCGGTGCCACCGGCACTGTCCAGCGAGATATTAACCTGCGGCTGGTTGTACTCATCGGTGCTGGAGGTGGAATCGGTGATGTGGTCACCGGTCAGGATCACACGTTTGTATAGCACGATCGGCTGCCCATCACGGGTGAACTTCACCTCAGAATCACCCGGCACGCGGCCATTGGCTGCCGCAGTAGCATCCGCATTGGTATTGACTAGGCGGAATTCCAGGGTAGCGGTTGCCCCGAGGATTTCTTTAGCCCGAGCCGTATCCTGAATACCCGGCAGTTCGACCACGATGCGGTCTGCCCCTTGGCGCTGTACCAACGGCTCAGCAACACCAAGCTGGTTGACACGGTTACGCAGGATAGTGATGTTCTGCTGCACCGCATACTCACGCGCTTCGCTCAGACGAGCATCGGTCAGCGTCGCTTTCAGTGTATTAGGGCCACTGGCAGAAAGCACCAGATCGCGCTGGCGTGGCGTCATGTAGCTGATCGCCTGATCGCGCGCAGCATCGTCACGAAAGCGGACTTCTACGCCGTTGTTTTCCAGCTTGCGGATTGCAGCATAAGGAATGCCCTTTTCACGCAGTTCACTGCGCAGGGTATCCATGGTCTGTTCTTGCAGCTTGCTGAGCGCGGTATCCATATCAACTTCCATCAGGAAGTGCACACCACCACGCAAATCCAGCCCCAGCTTCATCGGCTCAGCGTTCAGCAAAGTCAGCCAACGCGGAGTCGCCGGAGCAAGGTTCAGCGCCACGACATATTTGTCACCCAGTTCCGCCATCAAGGCTTCACGGGCGCGCAGTTGAACGTCAGGATCTTTAAAGCGAGCCAGGATGGCACCGTTTTCCAGCGCAATTGACTTGCTCGCAATATTATCTTTTTCTAATACGTTACGGACTTGGTCCAGCGTAGCTTCACTGGCGGCGACACCGCGCGCGCCAGTGATTTGTACGGCCGGATCCTCACCGTAAATGTTGGGAAGTGCATAAAGCAGACCGATGAAGATCACCACGATCAGCATCAGATACTTCCACAAAGGATAACGGTTTAGCACGGCAATTCCCTTAGGGAAAACAAAATTACAGGGCCTTCATCGTACCTTTCGGCAGAACGGCCGCCACGAAGTCACGCTTGATCATCACTTCCGTGGTGTCATTCAGCGCAATGGCAATGATTCCGGTGTCAGCCACTTTGGTGACACGGCCAATCAGGCCACCGGTAGTCAACACTTCGTCACCTTTGCTGATGGAATCCATCAGTTTCTTGTGCTCTTTAGCGCGTTTCTGCTGTGGACGCAGGATCATGAAATAGAAAATCAGACCAAATACCACCAGCATAACGATCAGAGAGTACGGGCTTCCCTGAGCCGGAGCCCCTGCGGATGCGACGGCGTCAGAAATGAAAAAGCTCATTGAAAATCCCTCATTAAGTTATCAATTATTAATTCAAACATTTAAAGGTGGGACCGGCTTACCGATCCGCTCATAAAAATCTGCAACAAACAGCTCTAATTTACTCTCTTCAATAGCCTGACGTAAACCCGCCATTAAGCGCTGGTAGTATCGCAGGTTATGAATTGTGTTCAATCGGGCACCTAATATTTCGTTGCAACGATCAAGATGATGCAAGTAGGCACGGCTATAATGGCGGCACGTGTAGCAATCACAGTCTTTATCCAGCGCAGAAGTATCATCCTTGTGCTTGGCATTACGGATTTTCACCACTCCGTCAGTCACGAACAAGTGGCCGTTACGGGCATTACGCGTTGGCATCACGCAATCGAACATGTCGATCCCACGGCGCACCCCTTCCACCAGATCCTCCGGCTTGCCAACCCCCATCAGATAGCGAGGCTTATCTTCTGGAATTTGTGGGCAAACATGTTCGAGAATGCGATGCATATCCTCTTTTGGTTCACCGACCGCCAAGCCGCCCACAGCGTAACCATCAAAGCCGATATCCACCAGCCCTTTTACGGAAACGTCACGTAAATCTTCGTAAACCCCGCCCTGAATAATACCGAACAAGGCATTTTTATTGTTCAACTCGTCAAAACGCTGGCGGCTGCGCTGCGCCCAGCGCAACGACATTTCCATTGAGCGCTTGGCGTAGTCCCAGTCGGCTGGGTAAGGCGTGCATTCATCAAAAATCATTACGATGTCTGAACCCAGATCGTACTGGATTTCCATCGATTTTTCCGGGCTGAGGAACACTTTATCGCCGTTAATCGGATTGCGGAAATACACGCCTTCCTCTTTGATTTTGCGCATCGCCCCCAGGCTGAACACCTGGAAACCACCGGAGTCGGTCAGGATCGGGCCGTGCCACTGCATGAAATCATGCAGATCGCCGTGCAGTTTCATGATCTCCTGCCCTGGGCGCAGCCACAGATGGAAAGTGTTGCCCAGCAGGATCTGCGCACCGGTATCTTTCACTTCTTCCGGCGTCATGCCTTTGACCGTACCGTAAGTACCCACCGGCATAAACGCCGGGGTTTCTACAACGCCACGTTCGAAAACCAGGCGGCCACGGCGAGCGCGGCCATCGGTTGTTTGTAATTCGTACTTCACAAAACCTCCAGCACCGGAAAAACAGTCCGATGACATTAAAACAGGGCCACGCGGTGCGCGTAACCCAGGAATATGTTAGCCAACAGGGTCACTCTCTGCCTGCGGATTACGGCTGATAAACATCGCATCACCGTAACTGAAAAAGCGATACTGCTCGGCCACTGCCTGTTGATAGGCATTCATGGTGTGTTTGTAACCGGCAAACGCCGAAACCAGCATGATCAGCGTCGATTCCGGCAGGTGGAAATTGGTCACCAGCGCATCAATCACCTGATAATGATAGCCAGGGTAGATAAAGATCCGGGTATCGCCAAAAAACGGGGCAATCAACGCGTCTGTACTGGCCTTAGCCGCACTCTCCAGTGAACGCACAGAAGTGGTGCCGACGGCCACTACCCGTTTGCCACGGGCTTTACAGGCCAGCACGGCATCCACCACCTCTTGCGGCACTTCGGCATATTCCGCATGCATCACATGCTCTGCAATGGTTTCCACCCGCACCGGTTGGAAAGTCCCCGCGCCGACGTGCAGCGTGACAAACGCCATTTCAACGCCCTTGGCGCGTAAGGCCGCCAACAGCGGTTCGTCGAAGTGCAACCCGGCGGTCGGCGCAGCAACCGCACCCGGTTTTTCGCTGTAGACGGTCTGATACAGCTCGCGATCGGCATCCTCATCAGGACGAGCGATATACGGCGGCAATGGCATATGACCAACCGCATCAAGAATAGTAAAAACGTCACGATCGTCATTGAAACGCAGTTCAAACAGCGTGTCATGGCGGGCCAGCATGGTGGCGGCAATGCTTTCGTCGTCACCCAACAGCAGCTCAGCACCGGGCTTCGGCGCTTTGGAGGCCCGTACGTGCGCCAGCACGCGGCGATCGTCCAATACCCGCTCCACCAGCACTTCAATCTTGCCGCCGCTGACCTTGCGGCCAAACAGGCGCGCCGGGATCACTCTGGTGTTATTGAACACCAGCAGATCGCCAGCCTCCAGCTTATCCAGCAGATCGGTGAATACGCCGTGCGTCAACGCTCCGGTCGGCCCGTCCAACTGCAGTAAACGGCAAGCGCTGCGTTCTGGCTGTGGGTAGTGGGCAATCAAAGACTCAGGGAGTTCAAAAGAAAAATCGGCGACGCGCATGGGTATTCACTTCTTCAATATATAACGAACGTAGGAAAAACAGGCGCTACAGTCTAAAGCCGTGAGCGGCCAGCGGCAAGAAATAAGGAGGCTTTGCCTAACATGCGTTATAGTTGCCAAATGAATTTTCTTGCTCATCTCCATCTGGCCCAGCTTGCTGAAAGCTCGTTACTGGGCAATCTGCTGGCCGACTTCGTGCGTGGTAACCCTGCCGGGGACTACGATCCTGAAGTGGTGGCTGGCATCATGATGCACCGCCGTGTTGACGTGCTCGTCGATACCCTGCCCGAAATCAGAGGCTGCCGTCATTATTTCAGCGCGGAATTCCGCCGCGTTGCGCCCATTACGCTCGACGTGGTGTGGGATCACTTTCTGGCGCGCCATTGGCATCAGCTTGAACCCACCCGTAGCCTGCAAAGTTTCACTCAGGAAGCACGCGGCCAGATTGTGCCGCATCTGCCATTGACGCCAGCGCGCTTCCAGAATCTGAACCATTATCTCTGGCCGGAACGCTGGTTGGAGCGCTATGCTGAACTGCCGTTTATTGCCAACGTATTACAGGGCATGGCCAGCCGCCGCCCGCGTTTAGATGCACTGGCGGGGTCTTTTGCCGACGTGGAGCGCAATTATCATCTGCTTGAAACACAGTTCTGGCAGTTTTACCCGCAGATCATGCAACAGGCGAAAGCCAAGGCGCTGTAATCGTCTGCTTAAATGCTATAAGGTACGCAGGTTTACAAGAAATTGCCTTTTAGCGCTTGCCCTTTTATGCGAAAAGGTTATTTTTAAAGCTTGCCAAATTTAATCCCTCGGTTTGATAGGTAAAAACTATCTCATTGATTGGTTATTTACCCTTTCTTCACCGAGTCACGGCCCCTATACTGGCCCTTGTTTTTACATCAACCCCCTAACAACTATTACAGGAGTAATTATGGTCCTGGTAACTCGTCAAGCCCCTGACTTCACCGCTGCTGCCGTACTGGGCAATGGCGAAATCGTTGAAAACTTCAACCTGAAGAAACACCTGAACGGCAAACCAGCCGTCCTGTTCTTCTGGCCGATGGACTTCACCTTCGTATGTCCTTCTGAGCTGATCGCTTTCGATCACCGTTATGAAGAATTCCAGAAGCGCGGCGTTGAAGTTGTAGGCGTTTCCTTCGACTCAGAATTCGTACACAACGCATGGCGTAAAACCCCTGTCGACAAAGGCGGCATCGGTGAAGTGAAGTACGCCATGGTTGCTGACATCAAGCGTGAAATTCAGAAAGCTTACGGCATCGAACACCCAGACGCTGGCGTAGCGCTGCGTGGTTCTTTCCTGATCGACAAAGACGGCATCGTGCGTGCTCAGGTAGTTAACGACCTGCCAATTGGCCGTAACGTTGACGAAATGCTGCGTACTGTTGACGCCCTGCAATTCCACGAAGAGCACGGTGAAGTGTGCCCAGCTCAGTGGGAAAAAGGCAAAGCCGGTATGGGTGCATCTCCAGAAGGTGTGGCTAAGTACCTGTCTGAGAACGCTTCCAAGCTGTAATTTCAGTTTGCTTGCGTGTGAACCGGTCAGCCCTGCTGGCCGGTTTTTTTTATGTGTTGTACCTATTTTGTGCTTTACCTCTCTGTTTCAGCCCATCTCTTATTGCCCGCCTGACCCCTGCCGCTACTATCATTGTCCTGACCTGTTTTCTGCTTACAAAGACCGGTACAGAATCTCATCACAATAAAAACCGAAAGGAGTCACCATGTTATTGCAAAAGTGGAGCCAACCGCTGACCCTGGCAGCCTTGCTGGTCAGCAGTAGCCTGTATGCCGCCTCCAATCCGGCGGTAGAAGCTAAAAACGGTATGGTGGTAACATCGCAACATCTGGCCTCACAGGTCGGCGTAGATATTCTCAAGCTGGGGGGCAATGCGGTAGATGCTGCGGTGGCAGTAGGTTACGCCCAGGCGGTCGTTAACCCCTGCTGCGGCAATATTGGCGGTGGTGGCTTTATGACCGTGCACTTGGCCGATGGCACCGACACCTTTATCAACTTCCGCGAAACCGCACCAGCCGCCGCCAGCGCTGATATGTATCTGGATGCTGACGGCAAAGTAAAAAAAGACGCCAGCCTGTACGGTTATTTGGCGGCGGGTGTGCCTGGCACGGTATTGGGGATGGAAACCGCACGTGAGAAATACGGTAAGTTGAACCGTGAGCAAGTGCTCGCACCGGCAATTAAGCTGGCACGTGAAGGTTTTATCCTGACGCGCGCCGACACCGATATTCTCGACACCACCACGGCACGTTTCAGGCAAGACCCAGAAGCGGCGAGAATCTTCCTGCGTAAAGACGGTTCATCACTGCAGCCGGGCGATCGGTTGGTGCAAACCGATCTGGCCAATACGCTGGAAGCGATCGCCAAACAAGGCCCTTCAGCCTTCTATCTGGGCAAAATCCCGCAGGCGGTGGAGGAAGCAGCCAAAAAAGGCGGTGGGATCCTGACGGCAGCCGACTTTGCCAACTATAAAGTTACCGAAGATAAACCCATCACCTGCAGCTATCGTGGCTATAAGTTCGTTTCTGCACCACCACCCAGCTCCGGTGGCGTAACGCTGTGTGAAACGCTGAACATTGTTGAAGGGTATGACTTAAAAAGCATGGGCTTTAATTCAGCCGCAGCGATCCACACCCTAACCGAAGCCATGCGCCATGCCTATATGGACCGTAACACCTACCTCGGCGATCCGGCCTTTATTAATAATCCGGTCGATCGGCTGGTGAGCAAGAGCTACGCCGAACAGATCCGCAAACAGATTATCGCTAATCGAGCAACGCCTTCTGAAAACGTGCAACCCGGCATGCAACCACACGAAAAACCAGAAACCACCCACTACTCGATCGTCGATAGCTACGGTAACGCGGTTTCTACGACTTACACCGTCAATGGCCGTTTCGGCTCTGTGGTGATCGCTCCGGGCACCGGTTTCTTCCTCAATGATGAAATGGATGATTTCACCGTCAAAGTCGGCGAGAAAAACCTTTACGGCCTGGTGCAAGGTGCAGCAAACGCCATCGCCCCCGGTAAGCGCCCACTATCTTCGATGAGCCCGACGCTGGTGACCAAAGGCGACAAAATCTTTATGGTGCTTGGTTCACCAGGCGGCTCGCGCATTATCAGCATCACGCTGCAAACCGCCCTGAACATTATCGATCACGGTATGCCACCACAAGAGGCGGTAGATGCTCCACGCATTCACCATCAATGGTTGCCGGATGAGGTGTATTACGAACAGCGCGGCGTGTCAGCCGATACGCTAAAGATTCTGCAAGAAATGGGCTACAAAATGGTTGAGCAGAACCCTTGGGGAGCTGCCGAGCTGATTCTGGTGGGCTTACCGGGCGCTGCGGGTGTCACTCCTGCTAACTCCGGCAATGATTCTGCCGTTTCCGGTAAAGTGCGGGAAGGTTACCTGTATGGCGCCAACGACGTGCGCCGTCCGGCGGGGTCAGCCGTGGGTTATTGATTCCACGGCCTGACGCTCAATGGATTCCACCTGGCTGCCAGACGGCAAAGTTCGTCTGGCATCCTGTAGGTAGCTTCCCTACAATAGAGTTCTGTTGATGCATAAAGCAAGGATTGACGGTGTCAAAAGCAAATGCAACTATTGTCGATATTGCACGCCGAGCTAACGTGACTAATATCACTGTTTCCCGTGCTTTTAATAAACCTGAATTGGTGAAACCAGAGACGCTTGAAAAAATCCATGCTATCGCTAAAGAGCTTAATTATGTGCCTAATGCTTTTGCTCAGGGATTAAAAAAAAGCAGCAGCCAGATTATCGGGATTGTCACCAGCAGTTTGTATAATCCGTTTTACTCCAATTTAATTCAGACCGTATCGCGTATCGCCCGCTTACAGGGATATCAGATCATGCTGTTTGATACCGACGGTAGCGAAGCCGCAGAAATGCAGGCCATTCAGGCGCTGTTTGGTTATAAGGCCCGTGGCATTCTGCTTTCCGCCGTGCGCGATGACAAGCACTACCAACCGGCCTACCTGAACCAGGCCGAACGTTACCATACCCCGCTGATTCTGATCGACCGCGATATTTATAATCAAAAACTGAGCGGCGTATTTCTGAATAATCGGGAGATCGGCTACCTGGCCGGGAAATACCTCGCTGAACAGCCAGACAGCAAAATTCTTATTCTCGGTGGCCCGGCTGATTCAGAAATCACCCTGATGCGCACTCAAGGCATTATTGAGGCGTTGGAAAAAAGAAACAGTGAAGTCACTATTATCAACGGTGACTATGACTTTATTTCTCAGGCTGCACAGGTTAAAGACTATCTGGCGGTGAAGAAAAATCAGCCACACTATATTGTCGGCCTGAATGGCATTATCACGCTTGGCGCTATTTCCATCTGCCACCAGCTTAATATTTACGACCGGATAACATTCTTTTCGATTGATGAACCGCCCAAAGCCAATGATTACGGTTTACATATCGCGGGGGTTTATCACGATACGCAGATGTTAGGGGAAATAGCCGCAGAACTGCTGTTCAACGCCATTAAAGATACCGCTAATGATCGGCCCCTGAGGCGTGAGTTTTTTACCGGGAAGTTATTGGTGCAATAAACATCAGGTTGCCGCAGTTTACGGCAACCTGAACGCTGGCCGTTATTGCCCGTAGTAGGCATTCTTACCGTGTTTGCGCAGAAAATGCTTATCCAGCAACACCGGTTGCATGGCGGTTGCTGCTGGTGCCAATTGCCGGGTGGCCATCGCCATCGCGGCCACCTCTTCCATCACCACCGCATTGTGCACTGCATCCGCCGCCGTTTTCCCCCAGGCGAATGGGCCGTGGGAATAGACCAGTACCCCTGGCACCTGCAGGGGATCGCGATCGGCCAATTGAAAAGCCTCAACGATCACGTTGCCGGTTTCCCGCTCATAATCACCGGCAATTTCGGCTTCACTCATTGGCCGCGTGCAAGGGATATCACCATAAAAATAATCGGCATGCGTGGTGCCCAACGCCGGGATCGGCTGCCCCGCCTGCGCCCAGATGGTGGCATTGCGGCTGTGGGTGTGCACAACACCACCGATATGCGGGAACGCACGATAAAGCGCCAGATGGGTGTCGGTATCGGAAGAGGGCTTACGCCGCCCTTCCTGCACTACGCCGTCCAGATCAACCACCACCAGATCGTCCAACGTCATTTCTTCGTAAGCGATCCCCGAAGGTTTGATCACCACCAATCCGCGCTGGCGATCGATCGCCGACACGTTTCCCCAGGTAAAAGTCACCAAACCATAGCCGGGCAGGCTGAGGTTGGCCGCCAGCACCTGCTGTTTCAGTTCGCTCAACATGCCATACTCCCTATTTGCCTCTGTTGCTCAATCCAGCGTTTAGCTTGAGCGATATGTTGCCTGTCTTCGCCATCGTTACGCGCCCACATCTCCAGCAGGAACGGCCCCTGATACTTCAAACGGTCTAAAACGGCAAAGGTATGGGCAAAATCAACGCAGCCGCTGCCAAAAGGCACGTCACGAAACTGCCCCGCCGCCCCCGGAGCCACCGGTAGGGTATCTTTCAGATGGATGGCCGTGATCTTGTCGATGCCCTGTTCCAGCTCAAAAGCCACATCGTTACCCCAAGCGCTCAGGTTGCCAATATCGGGATAAACGGTGAACCACGGGCTGGCAATCTGCCGCGAAAACTCGCGCCATTTACTGATGCTGTTGATAAAGGGGGTATCCATGATCTCCACAGAGAGCATCACCTGTGCTTTAGCCGCTAGCGCCACCGACCACTGCATACCTTCGATAAAACGCTCGCGCGTGTGGCGATCCGAGCTTTCGTAATAAACGTCATACCCCGCCAGTTGGATATTCCTGATACCGAGGTCCACCGCGAAATCCAGCGCCTTCTCCAGCAAAACCTGTGCCTGCTGACGGGTAGCCGCATCGGCACTGCCAAAAGGGTAACGCCGATGTGCCGACAGGCACATGCTGGGCAAGGCAATGCCGCTGTCAAAACGAGCATTAATCAGCGCTAAACGCTGTTGACGATCCCAATCCAAACGCTGCTGGCGCTCAGGCTGCTCATCAATAGAGATCTCCATAAACTGGAAACCCAGCTCACTGGCAATCCCTAACCGTTGTGCCCAATCCAACTGTGCCGGTAACGCCTTCTCATATAGCCCCAGACACAGGGTGTTAGTGTTTTGCATAATTGACCTCGTTTAATGCCTGGGCGATCGCCAGATAGCCCGCAAACCGCTCGCGTAAACGCCGATTGGCAGCGGCATCGGGGAAATAGGTGTGTAATTTAGGCTGAACGACCTGTACCGCTTCGCTAAAGCTGGCGTATTCGCCCGCCCCCACGGCGGCGCAAAGAGCAGCAGCGCGGCAACCGCTTTGCTGGATATCCACCACTTCCAGCGGCAAGTTGCCCGCATTGGCAAACATCTGCATCCAGATAGCCGATTGGGTTGGGCCACCGGTCATGCGGATCCGCTCCACCCTTGGGTTCAGCGCCACCAGGCGATCCTGATGAACCAGGTGCGAGAACACGATGCCCTGATAAATCGCATGAACAACATCGGCCAGATCGTGATGGCTACCCAGGCCGATCAACCCACCGGGCAGATTGCTGCCGAGGTTAGAACCATACAGGTAGGGTAAAAACACAATATCGCTTGGCCGCTCGCTGCGCTCAGCCACCCAACGGTTGAACTGCGCATAACGCTGCTGGTCATTGTCACAGAATTGGCGTAAAAACCAGGCCAGATTGCCCGCTGAAGTCGGGCTACCTTCATGCACAAAATAGCGGTCCGCCATGCAATAACGCCCCCAGGCAAACGGGTGCGGAGATGGGATCACGCTTTCAGTCACACAGGTCGCTATCGACCAGGTGCCCGCCACCGTGCTCAGGATGCGATCATCGACAACCCCGGAACACAGTGCGGCTCCCACCACATCAAACAGTCCACCATACACCGCCGTTCCGGCAGGCAACCCGCACTGCGCTGCGGCGCTGGCGGTAACCCGCCCGGCCAGTTCAGCCGATCCCAGCAGCGGCGCGGTTTTATCCACCACTTCGTCTATGCCAAAAGCCGCCATCAGTTGTGGATCATAAGCCGCCAACTGCTGATTAAACAGGTTGCTGCCAGAGATATTGGTCACCTCTGCCGCCACCTCACCGGTCAGGCGAAAGCGCAGATAGTCATGGGCCATCAGCACCGCATCTATTGCGGCATACTGCGCAGGCTCATGCTGCTTCAACCAGCGCAACAGCACCGCCGGGTGGCTGCTCCAAATCGGCTGCAGGCTGCGTGGATAGGTTGCCGCTTCCACTCCTTGCTGCTGTAAATCAGCGACAATCGTACTCGTACTGGCACGGGTATCTGATGAAACGATACCGTTGCGCACCGGTTTGCCCTGCGCATCAATCGCATACAACCCTTTACCATGCGACGAAAAGCTCACACCGCGCACCTGCTCACCGCTTACTGCCGCCAGTTGCAGCACTTGGCGGGTCGTTGCACAAAAATCCCGCCATAGCGCCTCCATCTCACGCTCGCTGAAACCCGGTTGCAACGACAACGCTTCACCATCACATTGCGCGACGGCAACTTCCTCACCGTCAGCTCGATACAGCCCTGCCTTGATCAAGGTTCCGCCAATATCAACGCCCAGAAAATATCTCATTGTTCTGCCCCTGCCGTTACTTACGGCGGCTAGAACTGAGGTAAATAGCCGCAAGAATAATGCCGCCCTTCACCACGTTCTGAATGTAAGGTGACACGCTCATCAGGTTGAGGCCGTTGTTCAACACGCCAAGCATCATCGCGCCAACCAGGGTGCCGATAATCGCCCCACGGCCCCCCGAGATCGCCGCCCCACCCAACACCACGGCAGCGATCGCGTCCAGTTCAAAGCCTTCACCGGCATTCGGCTGCCCGCTCATCAGGCGCGAAGTCAGCACCAGCCCGGCCAACGCCGCCGTCACCCCGCTGACCACATACACCAGAACCTTATAGCGAGAGACGCGAATACCGCTCAGGCGGGCAGCCTCTTCGTTACCGCCGATGGCGTATACATAGCGGCCAAACGGCAGGTGGTTGAGCATCAGCCACGCCAGAACATACACACCAGCCATGATCAGGATGGGCACCTGAATGCCCAGAAACGAACCCCGCCCGAAGAAAGCAAACACCTCCGGCAGGCCGGAAATCGGATAACCGCCGGTGTACAGCAGCGCCAAACCGCGGGCAATGCCCATAGAGGCTAATGTCACGATGATCGGCGGCATGCGCAGATAAGCGATACAGGCACCGTTCGCCAAGCCGAACAGAGCACCGATCAACAGCGCAGCAACCATCGCCAGCGGAATGGGGATGCCACCGAGCATCAACCCGGCGGCAATTGAACCAGACAGTGCCATCACCGGCCCGACCGACAGATCGATACCGCCGGTCAAGATCGCGCAGGTCATTCCCACGGCAATAATGGCGTTAATGGACACCTGCCGCGCCACGTTGGTCAGGTTATTCACTGTCAGAAAGCTGTCATTAAACAGGCTCATCAACACGAACAGGATGACAAAGCCGATAAATGGCAACACGGCGGGATGGTGCAGCCATTTATCCCAGCGTTTGCCGAGGCTCTGCGTTGAGGCATAGCGGGCGGGTGAAGACTGTTCAATTCCGATCATAGCGCACTCCCGGTAGCGTGAAGCATGATGTTGTGAGACTCGATTTCATCACCGCTCAGTTCGGCAACAATGTGGCCAGCACGGAATACCAGCACGCGATCGCAGACGCCGATAATCTCTGGTAATTCTGATGAAATCATGATGATAGAGATGCCTTCCTGCGTGAGCTGCTGCATCATCTGGTAAATTTCAGACTTCGCCCCCACGTCAATCCCACGCGTCGGTTCATCGAAAATAAGGATGTTGCAGTCATTGTTCAGCCAGCGGGCAATGACGACCTTCTGTTGATTGCCACCGCTCAGGGTGTTGACCGTGGTATCCGGGCTCGGCGTTTTCACCCCCACTTCCAGGATCAGGCGGCGCACATTCGCGCTATCCTTGCGAGCGTTGACCAAAAACCTGCCGAACCGCTCGTGGCGATTGAGCGTAATGTTCTGGGCAACCGAGAACGGCAATACCAACCCTTCGGTTTTGCGGCTTTCCGGCAACAGACCGATACCCCGCTTTAGCGCCTCCGCCGGGCTGCGCAGCGTTACCGCCTGCCCGTTAAGGCTGACCTGCTTGTGATAGCAAGCACTTGCACCAATCAATGCCGATACCGTTTCCGTACGGCCAGATCCCACTAACCCGGCAAAGCCCAGAATCTCGCCTTTGAACAGGTGAAAGTTGTCTGTTTGCTGGTGTTTGCTGCGCTGAATGCTGGCTTCCAGCAGACGCACCTGCGTGTTTACCGCGTGCCGCTTCGGCGGAAAGGTGTTCTCAATCTTGCGCCCAACCATCAGCTTCACCAGTTCATCCACGTTTGTCTCAGCCGTGGGCAACGTCTGCACATAAGTGCCGTCGCGCAGCACGGTAATCTGGTCGCAAACGGTGAAGATTTCGTCCAGATGATGCGAGATAAACACCATGCCGACACCAAGCAATTTCAGATCGTTCATCACGCTGAACAGGTGCTCGGCTTCGCCGGGAGTCAACGTGGCGGTAGGTTCGTCCAGCACCAGCACGCGTGCGTCCAGCGACAGCGCCTTGGCAATCTCGACAAACTGCTGTTGGGCAACGCTGAGTTGTTCAACCGGGCAATCGAGATCGATATTGACCGCCAGGCGTTTAAATATCGATTCGGCTTTTTTACGCATCGCCTTGCGGTCTAATAATCCCCAATGCGTTTTAATTTCCCGATTGAGGAATATATTATCAATGGCGTTCATATAAGGAATTAATGAGAACTCTTGAAATATAATCCCCACACCCGCATCAATCGCTTGGCGATAATTATCAAAATGTTGGCTTTCACCTTCCATAAATATTTCACCAGAATCAGGCTGGTGAATACCACACATAATTTTAACCAGCGTTGATTTACCGGCTCCGTTCTCCCCCAGCAAAGCATGTATCTGGCCGGGTTGAATAGTCAGATCAATACCATCTAACGCTTTCACCCCCGGAAAGGATTTCTTAATCTGCTTTAATTCTAATAGTGCCGTCACGATAAACTCCTCTGCAATTATCGCTCTGCCTCCAGACAGAGCGATACCGAGCGCTTACCAACTAAAACCGGTCGCGTTACTGCTGTCGATCAGCTTCACTTTTACCGGAATGGTTTTCGGTACGTTAGCTCCCCAGTGGCGGGCCAGCGCAATCCCCAAGGCAATACGCATCTGATCGCGGGGGAACTGGGCAGAGGTGGCAATAAACGGCGAGTTCGGTTTCAGGATCTCCTTAATCGCTTCCGGGTGGCCGTCAACGCTCACCAGTTTGACCTTGGCACCGTTGCTTTCAATTGCAGCCAAGGCTCCCAGGGCACCTACGTCGTTAACGCTGAAGATACCGGCCAGATCGGGCGTCGACTGCAACATGTTTTCGGTCACCGTCAGCGCAGTATCACGCTCTTGCTTACCGTTTAGCTTGGTGACAATCTGCATCTCCGGGTGCTTTTTAATTGCATCTTCAAAGCCGCGCACGCGTTCAAGGATCGGCACCACCGGGATACCGTCCAGAATCGCCACTTTGCCCTTGTTACCCAATGATTTCGCCAGATATTCACCAGCCTGGAAACCGGCGTCATAGTTTTCTGAACCGACAAATGAATCCAGCGGGCCTTCGGCTTGTGCATCGATCGCCACCACTACCGCTCCGGCCTTGTGTGCCGACATCACTGCCGACTGCACGCCAACCGAATCCGTCGGGTTAATCAGCAGAATATCCACTTTCTTTTGCAACATATCTTCAACGTCATTAATTTGTTTTGATACATCATGACGAGCATCGGCAATATAAACTTTGGCACCAATATCATTGGCCGCCTGTTCTAATGCCTGTTTCATTGAAACAAAATATTCGTTATTCATCTCCTGAAAAGAGACACCAATCGTGATTGGTTTGGCGATGACTGAATGACTGGCGATCAACATCCCGCCAGCAACAATAGCAGGCAGCGTTTTTTTGATAAAAGAAAACATATTTTATTCTCCTGTAGGGTGAGTCATTATTATCAGAACAACAATATGTACTTATTAATGCAGGGTATTAAGGAACCAGTACCACTTTAATAGAGTCCGTGGAGTCGGCGATGGCGAAAGCCTGATCCCAATCGTTTAATGAATAACTGTGGGTAACTACGCCTCTGGAAGTCACTAAACCGCGTTCAAACAGATCGATGGCGATTTCATAACTGTAAGGAGCCAAATGCGCGCCGCGAATATCCAATTCTTTGCGATCGCCAATAATCGACCAATCGACGGTGGTTTCTTTGCCAAATACGCTGAACTCAACAAAACGCCCCAATTTGCGGATCATCTGCAAACCCTGAGTCACACCGATGGGAGCCCCAGTCGCTTCAATATAGACATCGCAACCGTAGCCGCCGGTTAAGGCCTTAACGATTTTATCGGCATCTTCTTTCAATGGGTTGATCACCACATCGGCACCAAATTCTTTGGCAAGCTCCAAACGCTCATCAATGGCATCAATGACAATCAGCTTTTTCGGCGTTTTCAAGCGCGCGACCTGCACCATGCATAACCCAAGCGGCCCGGCCCCGGCCAGCACTACGACGTCATCCAGTTGGATATCACCGCGCGCCACGGTGTGGATGGCACAGGCCATCGGTTCGATCAGCACCGCATCTTCGTGGCTCAGGCTTTCAGGGATCTTATGCACAATGGCGTTTTCCGAAAAACGCATATATTCCGCCATCCCCCCTTCGGCGACATCTTTCTGGAAACCATAAATATTGTGCGTTTCACACATCCAATAGCTGCCGGACTTGCAGTAACGGCATTCCCAGCACGGTACGATCTGTTCGGCGATCACCCGCTCGCCAATTTTGTACTTCTTCTCTGCCCCTGGCCCCATGGCGGCAATGCGGCCATAAAACTCGTGGCCCGGCACCACCGGGGGTTTCACCCAAGGTGTTTCGCCCCAGAACATCTGAGCACCATTTTTACATTTACAGTCTCCGGCACAGATCCCACAACCTTCAACCTTGATCACTAACTCCTTGGCTTTTGGCAACGGAGTCGGCACTTGTTCAAAACGGTAATCCTGTGGACCATGACAAACTACCGCTCGCATCTTCTCTGGTAACTGGCTCATTTTCTTCTCCATTTTCAATTTTAACCGACTGAAAACCAAAATGTTGACGTTGTCATTTTTCATAAAAATAATAATGAAAATATTATTAATGATTATATTTCAATGAAATAACCCTTTAACTCCCACCAAGATAAGAAATGACAACGTAAACATTGGAGATCATATAACCAAAGCTCAGAAAACAAATGTTTGAACAGAGTCACAGTTCGTTAACATCTAGTCTAAAAGTGCTACAGATTTCAGATCGTGATCACATTAGCCAAGGGCGAGTGCTTGAGAATACCGAGGGGAATGTATGAGAAATTCGACCTAACAGGCGGTGCGTTGCCATTGAGTACAACGCACCACCTGCTGGCGTTAATGAGGTTTAATGATTTAACCGCCAGATGGAGGCAGACTCCGCCCCCAACCGCAGTTGTAGCCCATTGTCCACTGCGTTGAGTTCGCCTTCACCTTCTAACCGTTGCCATGCACCCGCTGGCAACAGGGGGTTATAGGGCAACACCACGTCGCCATTGCCGCAACGCTGTAATGCCACCAGCACCTGTTCTTGCTGGTAAGTACGCACAAACACCAGAGTTTCCCCTGTGGCATACAATACCTGGCAACCCCCACGCCGCAGCGCTTTACTCTGTTTACGCAACGCAATCAGGTGGCGGAACAGGTTCAACAACCGGTGATTCCACTGGTTTTCATCCCACGGGAAGGTTTTGCGGCAGAACGGATCGTTGCCACCGTCCAGGCCGATTTCATCGCCATAATACAGGCAAGGCACGCCAATCCAGCTCATCAGCCACACCGCCGCCATCTGCATACGCTGGGTATTATTCTCCAGCATCGTCAGAAAACGCGCGGTATCGTGGCTATCTAGCTGATTAAACTGAATAAGCTGGCGATTGTGCGGCAACCCGGCACGATAACCGTCCATCCACTCCGCGCAGGTGGCTGCATCGATCTGTACCGGATGATAAGCCACGTCCTGCCCCGCCAGAAACGCCCGCACCGGCAAGGCAAAGCCCACATAGTTCATCGCGGCATCTTCAACCCCGGCATGCAGCCAGCGCCGAGCATCGCCAAAATGCTCGCCCAGAACATAGGCTTGCGGGTTCTCCTGCTTAACCGCCTGATAAATCCCGGCCAAATGATGCAGGTTACCGCCCGCACCGCCGTTCTCCCCCAGCATATGCACCACGTCCAGCCGCCAGCCATCAATGCTGTAAGGTGGCCGCATCCAGTGGCGCACCACGCTGTTGTCGGCACGATAAATGGCGTCCACCACCTGTGGTTCGGCAAAATTGAGTTTGGGCAGATTAGTGTGGCCTTTCCAGGTCAACGCTTCCCCATCCGGGTAAAAATTAAACCAGCCACGGTAAGGGGAATCCGGGTTATGGCAAGCCCCCTGTTCAGCCTGTTGATAGCGATCGAACCACGGATGTGAATCACCAGTATGGTTGAAAACCCCATCCAACAGCATTTTCATCCCCACCTGGTGAGTGCTTACTCGCAAACGTTGCAGCGCCTCGTTGCCCCCAAAGTGCGGATCGACCTGGTAATAATCATCAGTGTCATATTTATGCACGCTCGGCGAGGTGAAAACCGGATTGAGATACAGCGCCGTTACGCCTAGCTGCTGCAGGTACGGCAGTTTCTCGCTGATGCCATCCAGATCGCCGCCATAAAAGGTGGAAGCCGAATGTTGTTCTTCCAGCGGGTGCTGCCAATCACGGCGGATCACATCGCAACCCGCCGCATGGTGATGATAGCTGCCGCTGGCAATCCCATGCGCCGCACCGCTGCTGGCAAAGCGATCGGGGAATATCTGGTAAAACACCTGATCGGCCACCCACATCGGGCTATGATTCGGTTCATCGACCGCGAACTGCGCCAGTTGCCCCGGCGGGATCAGCGACCAACCCTGCGGGCCAAACCACTGCTGGCGATGGGCCCACAGCAGTTTGAAACAGTAGCGCCGGGTGGCTTCCCCTTCGTTCAACGTCAGGCTGGCGTGGTAACGCCACATTCCTTCCGAAGCCTGCGCCTTCATTTTCAGCAACCATTCCTCATTATCCGGCTCGGTGCGCAACAAGACCTGTTCGGGCAGATCATCGCCCTGTAACCACAGCGTGATCTCCAGACGTTGCCCTTTCTTCACCACAAATGGGGGGACGGGCTGGTGCCAGGCATTAAGCATGAAGGTTCTCCTATAGACGGCACGATTCAATGCCCCGAACAATGCCACGTTGCATGCCATTTCCCCTCCTCTCTGATCGACAAACTCGGGGGAGGAGCCGAGGGGTGGAGATGCGGATGCGTAAGATGAATTTTAGGTTAACGTATTTTCGCGCTGCAGAGTGTTTTTTGAGCTGTTTTAGCCGGGGAATATCATCCTATCGGCCCTGCTTGCAGGGCCGATAGTCTTCAGATCAATCTTGTTGTACTGCCAGCGCCGCCTGCTTCTTCTGGCGGTTCACCTTGAAGTAATAGCCCAACAGCAATAACGCTACCCATACCAGCCCGGCATACAGCGAAACGCGAGTGGCCGGGAAGTAGCCGATCAGGCCAATGATGAATACCAGGAAGATAATGGCAATCACCGAAGTGAAAACACCGCCGCGCAGCGGGAAGTCCAGCTTCTTCACCTGATCTTTGCTCAGGCTGCGGCGGAAGGCGATCTGTGAGATCAGGATCATAATCCACACCCACACGGTGGCAAAGGTCGCCAACGAGGCGATCACCAGGAACACGTTTTCCGGCATGATGTAGTTGAGGTACACAGCGATCAGCATTGCCAGCATCATCACCACAACCGTCACCCAGGGGATACCGCGTTTAGAGATTTTACTGAACACTTTCGGTGCATGGCCCTGCTCGGCCAAACCGTGCATCATACGGCCAACGCCGAACACATCGCTGTTGATCGCCGACAATGACGCGGTGATCACCACAAAGTTAAGAATACCTGCCGCCATGGTGATCCCCATATGCTGGAAGGTCAGTACAAACGGGCTACCGTTGACGCCAACCTGATTCCACGGGTAGATCGACATGATGACAAACAGCGTCCCCACGTAAAACACCAGAATACGCCATGGCACCGAGTTGATCGCTTTAGGAATCGACACTTTCGGATCTTTGGCTTCACCAGCGGTGATACCGATAATCTCGATGCCACCATAGGCAAACATCACCAATTGCAGCGACAGCAGCATGCCGATAACGCCATTACTGAAGAAACCGCCGTTGGTCCACAGATTGCTGATCCCCGTCGCTTGGCCGCCGTTGCCAATCCCCCAGACAATGATACCGATCCCGGCCACGATCATGATGATAATGGTGGCCACTTTGAAGAAGGAGAACCAGAACTCCAGCTCACCAAACACCTTCACGCTCATCAGGTTAATGGCACCAATGATCAGCACAATGCTCAATACCCAAACCCAGTGCTGCACATCGGGGAACCAGACGCCCATATAAATACCGAACGCTGTCACATCGGCAATCGCGACGATCAGGATTTCAAAACAGTAGGTCCAGCCGGTGATATAACCGGCCATCGGGCCAAGGTAATCCTGGGCATAGCGTGAGAACGAACTGGCCTGCGGGTTGTTGACCGACATTTCGCCCAGCGCGCGCATAATGATAAACGCGATAACCCCGCCGATCAGGTAAGCCAACAGAACGCTGGGGCCCGCCATGCGGATAGCTTCGGCAGAACCGTAGAATAACCCGGTGCCGATAGCGGAACCGAGAGCCATAAAACGGATATGGCGCGTACTCAGGCCCCGTTTCAGCTTATTGGGCGCGGTGGTGGATGACTGTTGTTGCATGAAGATGACCTGTCCCTTTAAACGTGCAAAAGCCACGGACAAGTCCGTGGCCCAAAGTTAAAATCGTCGTTTTATGAGTGCGCAGTGACTTCGCGGCTGCGTGCAAAAACTCGATCATAAATTGCGACCAACGCCAGCATCAGCAATGAAGGTGGCAACCATGCCAAGCCCTGCACCGCCAGCGGTAGGTTATTCGTCCAGGCTGGCAGCAGATGCTGCAAGCTGGACGCTTTTACCGCATCAAGAATACCAAACAACAGGCTGACTAACATCACTGGCGCAACAATTCGTGAAGTGCTGTTCCACCAGCGCAGCGTGAAGCTCAGCAGCACCAGCACGATACAAGGAGGATAAATCGCCGTCAGTACCGGGATCGAGATCTTAATCAGATGGCTCAGGCCGAGGTTCGACACCAGCATCGAGAACAGACCCAGAATGAACACCAGTGTCTTGTAAGAGAACGGCAGATACTGCTCAAAAAACTCGGCACAGGCACAGGTCAAGCCCACCGCCGTCACCATACAGGCGATAAAGATCAGCGCAGCCAGGAAGAAACTGCCCAAACCGCCAAAGGTATTTTGCACGTAAGCATGCAGGATCACCGCGCCGTTAGTGGCATCCGGCGTCAACACACCGCTGCCGGAACCCAGCTTGAACAGGCTCAGATACACCAGCGTCAGACCGATACCGGCGATCAACCCTGCCAGAATCGTGTAACGGGTCAACAGACCGGTATCTTTTACCCCACGCGAACGCGCCGCATTGACGATCACGATGCCGAATACCATCGCCCCAAGCGTATCCATGGTCAGGTAACCGTTCACGAAACCGGAAGAGAAAGGCACGCTCTGGTAAGCCTCTATCGCTGGAATCGGTGTTCCGGCGGGCCACACCAGCGCAGCAATGCCCAGAATAGCCAGCGCCACTATCTTCAGCGGGGCCAGCACATGGCCCACGGTATCAAGCAGGCGGCCCGGATACAGCGAGATACCGATCACCAGCGCGAAGTAAACCAGGCTGTAGATAAACAGCGGCAATGGGCCGTCACCGGTCAACGGCGCAATACCCACTTCAAAGGAAACAGTTGCAGTACGCGGAATGGCAAACAGAGGGCCGACGGCCAGATAACACACCGTTGCCAGCAGCAGGCCAGCACTGCGGCCAATCGGCGAGCTCAGGGCATCAACACCGCCCCCCACGCGCGCCAACGCGATCACCGTCATCACCGGCAACCCCACAGCGGTGACCAAAAAGCCCAGAGCAGCAATCCAGACATGCTCACCTGACTGCAAACCCACCATCGGTGGGAAAATAATGTTCCCGGCCCCGACGAATAACGCGAAGGTCATAAACCCCAACGCCAGAATATCTTTTGATGCTAAACGCTGACTCATACGATGCTGCATTGCCTGTACAAAATGAAAAAATTGCCGCCAGCGGCGCAGAGCTTGCCGCGTGGCTCGGCCCAAGCCTGGGCCAGCACAAATGCTGTGCAAAAACGCATGGCGTTCTTGTTATGCGGCTCGGATTATTTAGAGTCTAGTGCCGAAAGGCAAGATGCAGCAAAGAAAGCAGAACGATCGTCCAGATAATATTTTTCGACCAGTCGATCATATTAGTTATCAATGAATACACACTACATGATTTGTATTATTTTTGAGCGCAGCTCTCACGAAGTGTGAAAAATTTCGCCAGATATTGCGTGTAAAAACCAAAAAATAACCACCTCATGCATATAGCATGCTCACTTTTAGCACTGCTCAAGTGGATTGCGCTGCCGACCGGCAGCGCGCACGGTTAATCTAACAACCCACTCTGTAAAGCGTCATAAGCGGCGATCACCGCCGCCATCTGGACAGTATGCGCACGTATGAAATCCGCGCCATAAAGGGTTTCATCGGGGTACTCGGTGATCAAGGTCAGCGGTACCGTGTGGCGCGCATCCTCCCCGAGCAAACACGGGAACCCATTGAGCAGACGAAAACCGGTCTCCCCTGCGCACTCTTCAAATAGCGCGATTTGCACATTGTTGTCAGCAACCAGCCCATCAATGGCCGCTAACTGACGAGTGACGGCATCAAGCAACCGTTCCGCCTGCCGTGCCCAACCCGCATGGTGGTTTACAATCAGAAAGAAACCTTTCGGCAGCGTCCACATCTCGAAGCCGCGCGGCAGATAACCCGAAAATGGCCGCGTCCATTCATGGCTGGGATAGCCGTGCAAGTTGACATGTAATCGGCTTCCCGTCAGCGCTTGCGCCTGAACGCGGATCGCTTTTTCCCACAGCGCTTCCCCGGTGCGGTACTCCAGATCGTCCCCCAACGCGGTGTAGCGCGCCGCATGGTGCATATGATGCGGATAAACGGCGCAGAGCCGCTGATGCAGCGCATAGCCATCCGGGTTTTCCTGCGGCGAGAGCGTAAAGTGGGCGCCCTGGCGAGCATGCAATTGTTGTGCAGCACGCAGCGCCCCCACCACGCCGGACGTTTCATTGGCATGTTGCCCTGCGCTGATCATCATTGGCTGGTCGCTGCCTTTGGTGTAACTGCCGTAGACGATGCGGCCAGAACGAGAAGCTGCGGTGTAAATCTCGCCCCCTAAACGGGTCAGTTCCTCGGTGATCTGCCTGGCGTAAAGCGGTGCGGCTGCCGTCGTCAGTTCCTGTGCCACCCCAGAAGCGTCCTGGGTCGATAACCCGCACAATCTTATACACACCGAAGGGTTCCCATCGGTATAGCTGATTTCCGGCACAATCTGCCCCGGTTGCAGGCCGCGATCCCCCAATGGGCGACCTGACTTTTGCTGAAACACCTCCAGCAAAGAGAAGTAGATGTCCTCATGCAGCGCTTCCGCCAGGCTGATCACTTCATGGCCATATGCCAGCGGTTGCTCTTTTACCGCAAGCTGCACGGCAATGTTCAGCTCTTCAAAATAAGGCTCGCGTTCACCCCAGTCATAATCACCGATCGCCGTCATAATTTGCTGGAACAGGCGCTCAATATCAGTCTCGAAACGCTCGCTGCTGACCGTGTCCCGTTGGACGACGGTCAACCAGCCGGTCGGCGAGAGCAACGTCTGCCCGACGCTGTCCTGATGGAGCCGGTTAGGTGCAAAAACCGCATGCTGTTCCTGGTGCCCATCGTGAAAGGTCAGCATCACTTCATAAGTACAATCGTCTTTCTCTGAAGCATGAAATTGTACCGGCACCTTATCAACCAGCTTGGTGAGCGGGTAAGTCTCCAGCAGAAAACGGTTTTTAGCGGCAGCGGGATGGTTTGGGTAACGGAGCGTTATCGCTGCAAGCTGCTGGCAATCAACCTCTTCAAGAAAAAAATGCAGCAAGGGTTTATACGCGCTGCGCAACCTGGCATTAACGCCGCAGGCTTGCAGTTGCCTGGCCGCCGCCTGGCGGCTCTGCCGATCGTCGAACAACCATGCCTCAACGGTCGCACCGCGCATCGCCGGGTCAGAAAAACGCGCTACCAATTGTTCCAGGCTGCGCTCAATAGATTGCTGAAAAACAATGCTCATCGCGAGGTTCTCCCCGTCGGATCAAGGCTATCACGCAGCCAATCCCCCAGCAGATTCAGCCCCAGAACCGTCAGCAAAATAGCCACTCCGGGGAAAACGCTGATCCACCAGGCCGTTTGCAGATAGGTCCGCCCATCGGCCAACATCCCACCCCAACTTGGAATCGTAGGATCCACGCCCAACCCCAGGAACGTCAGGCTGGATTCAAGCAGGATATTATTCGCCACGTTGAGGGTCATCAGCACAATCACCGGGCCCAACAGGTTAGGTAGCAGATGCTGAAAGATAATGCGCCAGTCCGTCACCCCGATGGCGCGCGCCGAGAGAATAAACTCACGCTCGCGCAGCGCCAGCACCGAGCCACGCACCAGGCGCGCATACTGCACCCATTGCGAAACAATCAGCAGGATAATGGTATTGATCAGGCCGCCGCCAACAATGGCGATAAAGGTGATCGCCAACAGGATAAAGGGCAATGCCAATTGCACATCCGCAAAGCGCATCACGACCATTTCCCAGAAACCACGATAATAACCGGCGATGAGCCCCATGATCACACCAATGACCACCGCACCGATGACGGAGGCAAAGCCCACCAGCAGTGAGATTTTCCCTCCGGTAATCACGCGCGCCAGTATATCGCGCCCGAGCGGATCGGTGCCCAGCGGGTGGGAAAACTGGCTAAACGGCGCCAACAGCCGCGCCATCAGATCCACTTTTTCGCCGCCATCGGGGAACAACAGGCCGGAAAACAACACTGCCAGACAGATCAGCAGCGTCAATCCCACCCCAAGAATAAACTCCAGATTCGCGAAGCGAGAGGCCGGTAAAGAAGATGAAATGTTCACAATCGGTTACGACTCCGTCCGAATACGAGGATCGACCAGGCCATAGGCAATATCGACCAGAAGATTCACGCCAATGATCATCAACGACAGCACCGTGATACTGGCCTGGAGCACCGGGTAATCGCGCGCCTCAACCGCTTCGAACGCCAGCGTTCCCATTCCCGGCCAGTTAAACACGCGCTCGACCACCACAATACCGCCGAGCAAACCGCCAAATTGCAGGCCGAAGTAGGTGATCAGCGGGATGGCGCAATTACGCAAAGCATGCTTGTACAGCACCTTGTTTTCGCTCAGCCCCTTGGCCCGCGCCACCATAATGTACTGTGATTGCAGCGTTTCAAGCATGGCAGTGCGGACCAGGCGCACATTGGTGGCGGTGAGGATGATCCCCATCGTCAGCGCGGGCATCACAAAACTCTCCAGGCCGCTCATGCCGCTCGGCGGTAACCATTGCAGGGTGACGGCAAACAACAGCACCAGCATGGTCGCCAGCCAGAAGTTAGGAAAGGAGAGCCCGACTAATGAGACAATGCGGATCACTTGATCCACCCATTTACCGCGCGCCACAGCGGCCTTGATCCCCAGCGGGATCGACAGCGCGATGGATACCGCCATCGAGGCAACGGCCAATAGCAACGTGGCGGGCAATGCGTCACCAATCAGCAGAGCAACCGGTGTGCCGCCCATAAAGCTCCGGCCAAAGTCGAGCGAAAATATCCCTTTGATAAAATTCAGGTATTGCACCATAAACGGCTGATTTAACCCCAGCCCGATGCGGATCTGCTCTAGATCCGCTTCTGTGACGCTACTGGCGCCCAGCGTCAGCATCATCGCCGGATCGCCAGTGAGACGGATCGCGAAAGCGACCGTCAATGTCACCACCATCACCACGAAGATCGCTTGTAACATGCGTTTAATCAGAAAAGCAGCCAAAATTGATATCCTTCCACAAACGTGACAATTCCCTGCAGCGACTCCGGCCAGTATTTACTCCACGCTCACTTCGGTCAGACGCAGGCGGCTATCCGGCGGCGGAACAAAATCTTTCACGCGTTTGTTGATACCGTAAATAACCTTGAGGTTATATAGTGGCATTTCCAAGGCGCGATCCGCCGCATAACTGGCAATTTCCCTGAGGATTTTCTCGCGTTTGGCCCCATCAAGCGTGGCGCGCTGGGATAACAGCAACGCATTCATTTTGCTGTCATTATCGTAGGGGTTCCATTTCTCGCCAGCGTAATACATCGAGTAGGCCGTATTATCGTAATCGAACGTCCAACCGCCCCAGGACTGCTGGAACATCGCCCCGGTCTTTCCTTGCGGGATAATGTCATTCAGCAGCGTATTGGTTTCATAGGGTTTGATGGTGGCATTGATGCCCACCATCTGTAGGTAGCTGGCGACCGCCTGCACCACTTCATTAAAGGTGGCGTCGTTGCCGCGAATATCAACCTGGATCTTGGCACCCGGTTTCACCCCGGCTTCCGCCAGCAGTTTCTTCGCCTGCACCGGATCGTAAGGGAGCGGCTTCATTGCCGGATCATAGCCAAAGGAGAGTGCGCCCTGGAGGCTGGCAATCGGCACCGCCTGACCGGCGAGAATGGATTTGATAATGGTATCGCGATCAACGCCGAGGATCATCGCTTTACGCACGCGTTCATCCTGAGTGATACCATTGCGGGTGTTAAAACGCAGCGAATAAACCGTCGGCCCGTCAGTGGTCACAACGGCCAGCTTAGGGTTGGCCTGAATGGTGGGAATCATACCGATCGGGATCGTCGGAGGGATCACCAGGTCCACGCGGCCCGCCTGCAATTCCGCCACGGCCGTCGCCGGTTCGGTAATAAAGCGATACTCCAGTTCCGACAGCTTCGGCGCGCCACCCCAGTGCTCGGCAAACGCCTCCAGTTGCAGGTTCACCTTCGGCTTATAGGCGACAAACTTAAACGGCCCGGTGCCGACAGGGTGAGTGTTAAAAAAGTCGTCACCCTTTTCCTGAATGTATTTCGGCGGCACGATCATCGCACCATAACTCGCCAGCTTGGTCAGCAGCACCGGGTCAAGGTTTTTCAGATGAAAATCAACCGTTTTGTCATCAATCACTTCAACGCGTTCAATCGCATTGTAATTCGAACGCTGCGGGCTTTTGGCTCCCTCTGCGCCCAGCAAGCGATCAAAAGTGAATTTTACCGCAGCGGCATTAAAAGGCTCGCCATTGTGGAATTTCACCTGCTCACGCAGATGAAAACGGATGCGTTTGCCTTCATCCAACTCTTCCCAGGATAACGCCAATGCGGGCACCAGCTTCAGGTCGGGCCCACGGTAGAGCAACCCATCATAGATGTTGGTCGCAACCGAGGCCCAGTTGACCAGGAAGGTATCGATCGGATCCCAACTGCCCGGATCCTGTGGCGATGCTACCGTCATTTTACCGGCCGCCCAGGCTGGCGCCGTAGAAAAAGCCATGCTGGAGAAAACCAGCGCTGCTAACAGCCGTTTATATTTCATTCCTTTTCCCTTTGATTGCAAAAAACACCCTTGAATGCTCTACCTAATAATGTGATTAGTTGCTCTGCGCAACGAAGTGCCCTTGAGCAATTTCTGTGTGCTGCCAAACCACCGGTTTATCCTCTACCCGGCGGGCCAGGCTCGGGATCTCCCCTTCCAGCTTCACCCGCTGTTTGCGCGCCAATGGATCCGCCACAGGCACCGCCGACAGCAGGCGTCGCGTGTAATCATGTGAGGCGGTTTCAAACACCTGGCGGCGGGAACCCAACTCCATGATCTGCCCCAGGTACAACACGGCGACCCGGTGGCTCATTTTCTCCACCACCGCCATGTCATGGCTGATAAACAGATAAGCCAGCCCCTGCTCTTGCTGGAGATCCATCAATAAATTGATAATTTGCGCCTGAATAGAGACATCCAGCGCGGAAAGCACCTCATCGGCGATGATCAGCTTTGGGTTAGACGCCAACGCCCGGGCAATACACACCCGCTGGCGCTGCCCACCGGAGAATTCATGCGGGTAACGCCGGGCCACTGATGCGCTCAAGCCCACTCGCTCGAGCAGTTCTGCCACCCGTTTGCCGATCGCCGTTTCCCCCAGAAGCAAACCGTGCGTGCGGATCGGTTCTGCGATCGAAAAGCCCACGGTCTTACGCGGATCCAGCGAAGCAAACGGATCTTGGAAAATATACTGCACTTCTTGCCGCACTCGGCTGCGCTGGGCGGCACTCATGGCCGCATAGGCCTGGCCGTTAAAGCGGATCTCCCCCGCCTGCGGGCGCAGTAATTGCTGAATAGCTCGCCCAATGGTCGACTTGCCGGAGCCGGATTCGCCCACCAGCGCCAATGTTTCACCGGGATAAATATCGAAACTGACCTGAGAGACGGCGTTGCAGACATGGGTCACGCGGCCAAACAGGCTTTTTTTGAGATCAAAACGCACCGAGAGATCGCGCACCGTCAACAAAGGTGCCTGATCGAGGCACGCTGTATCTTGAATGCGGCTGTTGCCGCTCAGCACCGGCACACCGTTTTCCAATAACGTCACCGGCATACGCTGCGGGAAATCTTTGCCCGCCATGCTGCCAAGTTTCGGTACCGCCGCCAGCAACACCTGGGTATAGGCATGCTGCGGATTGGCAAAAATCTCACGCACCGGCCCCTCTTCCACTTTCTCGCCCTGCCACATCACCACCACATCATCGGCCATTTCAGCCACCACCCCCATGTCGTGGGTGATGAAGATCACCGCCATCTGCAACTCTTGCTGAAGATCGCGGATAATCTGCAAGATTTGCGCTTGAATGGTGACATCGAGCGCGGTTGTCGGTTCGTCAGCAATCAGCAGCTTCGGGCGGCAAGCCAACGCCATGGCGATCATCACACGCTGGCGCATGCCCCCTGACAGTTGGTGCGGATAACGGCTCAACATATTTTGCGCATCGGGCAAACGCACCATTTCGAGCAGACGCTGAGCTTCGCGCAGCGCATCCTGTTTATCCCTGTTTTCATGGAGCATCAGCACTTCAGTAATCTGATCGCCAAGCGTAAAGACCGGGTTCAGCGACGTCATTGGCTCCTGAAAAATCATGGCGATCTCTTTGCCACGGAGCCGCTGCATGGCTTTTTGTTCCATCTTCAGCAGATCGCAGGTTCCCTGGTTAGCGTTGAACTGGATGCTGCCCCCCAGAAAACTTGCCCCCTGCATCTCCGCTAAACGCATGATCGACAGCGAAGTCACAGATTTGCCGGAGCCAGACTCGCCGACTATCGCCAGGGTTCGCCCTGCGGCAACCGAGAAACTCAGGTTGTTGATCACTCGGGTGTTGCCGAATGCAACGGACAGTGCCTTGACCTTCAGCAGTGGCTCGACATCAACAGGGAGGGGAACAGCCATTAGGCTAGGTGGTACATTGTTCACACTGGTCATCCTTTAGAGCGTGATGGTGGCGCGGGCTGCCGGGCATCTACCCGTCATACTTCAAGCTGCTTGGGTAGAGAACAGAGAATCAACAAAATAGGGCGTATGTTCGGCCCTTCAATGAGCGCACAGGCTTGGGCGGATGTCACCACCCTGTGTATATTTTGTCAATTTAATGTGAATTTTTGCCGTTCTGGATGCCGATATTTGTGAGAGGCTTTCAAGTTTTACCGGGCTAAAGGTTCCACGCCCCAGACCGAGAGCCAGGGAGAAACGATCGAACGTATGAGGGAAAGCGTAAAGGAAGGTGGCGAATTTACCCTGAACAGCAGGCGTTCAGCGGACCTATTCCAACCCCAGCATATCGCGCGTTTTACGCAGCGTATCCGGGGGTAATGGCAGATAACCGTCGTGATTCACCAACGCCTGCCCCTGCTGTGAAAGCACCCGATCGAGAAACGCTGCCGTCAGCGGCTCCAGCGGTTGGTTAGGGGCTTTATTAATGTAGATATACAGATAACGCGCCAATGGATAGCTGCCGTTACGCACGTTGGTTGCCGTCGGCATCACATAGTTATCACCAGATTCAGCCAGCGGCAGCAAACGCACACCGCTGGCACGAAAACCGATGCTGGCATAGCCGATGCCGCTCACCGATCCCGCCACCGCCTGCACCACCGAGGCAGAACCGGGCAATTCATTCACCCGCGCCATAAAATCACCGCCGCACAGCGCACGCAGTTTGAAGTAACCGTAGGTGCCAGAAGCCGAGTTGCGGCCAAAACGTTGCAACGTCCGCTGCGCCCAACTGCCCTGCAAACCCAACTCGCCCCAGCGCTGGATTGCGCTGCTCTCGCCACAGCGGCGGGTCGCAGAGAAGATCTGATCAAGCTGCTGCAAATTCAGCCCAGGCAGTGGATTGTCCTGATGCACCAGCAACACCAGCGCATCAACCGCCACCGGCACGGCCAACGGCGGATAACCATAGCGCTGCTCAAACGCCGCCACTTCCGCCGCTTTCATCGGTCGGCTCATCGGCCCCAGTTGGGCAGCACCGGTCGCCAACGCGGTGGGCGCCGTTGAGGAACCCGCCGCCTGAACTTGCAGGTTAACGTTAGGGTAGTGCTGGCTGAAATCCTGCCCCCACAGCGCCATCAGGTTAGCCAGCGTGTCGGAACCGGCACTGGAGAGGTTGCCGGAAAGCATTCCGTCCTGCTGCGCCAGCGCACCAGGGCTGAGCAACAGCATCAGACAAACCAGCAATCCTTGAGTGAATCGAGCCATAACCACGTCCGCGCGTTAATTTTTCACCGCATTCTCTGACAAAGCAGCGGGGACAATCAACCGATTGGGCAAGGTAAAAATAAAACGCGTACCAATACCGCGCTCACTCAGGATCTCCAGCCGCGAATCATGGTGGCTAAGCGCATGTTTAACGATCGCCAACCCCAACCCACTGCCGCCGGTCTGGCGTGAGCGCGCCTTATCAACGCGGTAAAAACGCTCAGTCAACCGTGGAATATGTTCAGCCGCAATGCCGGGCCCGCTGTCGCTCACCTGGAACTGCGCCCCTTGCGGGGTTTGCTGCCAGCTTACCTCCAGGCTGGTGCCCGGTGGCGTATGGTTAACGGCGTTGTACACCAGATTAGACACGGCGCTACGCAGTTGATCCTCATTGCCAAACACCTTGAGATTCTCGTTGATACGGAAGCTGATCGTATGATTACCGTTACTCAGCGACTGCGCTTCACGCTGCAACACCCGCAGCATCAGCGGAATATCGACCTTTTCATTCATATCAACATTCGGTGCCGCCTCAATGCGCGACAGCGTCAGCAGTTGCTTCACCAGCCCGTCCATACGCTTGGTCTGTTCCTGCATGGTGCTCAGCGCTTTGCCGCGCAGTGAACCATCAAGCTCCTGATCGCTCATCATCTCCAGGTAGCCTTGCAGCACCGTCAGCGGAGTCCGCAATTCATGGCTGACATTGGCAAAGAAGTTGCGCCGCGCCCCTTCCAACTGGCGCATCTGGGTGACATCACGCGCCACCATCAGCAATTGCCCTTCGGAATAGGGCATAACGCGGAACTCAACAAAGTGCTCATTATTCAGTTGCAGCGTCAACGGCTTAACAAATTCCTGCTGTTGCAAATACTGGCTGAATTCCGGGTAGCGCAGCAGGTTGAGAATATGCTGGCCGTTATCCTCTGGCCAGCGGAAGCCCAGCAGGTGCTGCGCCAGGCCGTTACACCAGAAAATATTGCCTTCAACGGTGGTCATGACTACCGCATCGGGCAACGATTCGGCTCCGCTGCGGAAGCGTTTGATCAACAGCGCCAGCTCACGGCGGCGGCGGCGGTTACGCTGCTGCATCTGATACAAACCGTAAAACAGCGGCTCCCAGCTCCAGCGCCCCGGCGGCGGCGTCATGCTGCGATCGACCCACAGCCAGTGTGAAAGTTTGAGTTGATTATAAAAATTCCAAGCCAGTGCAATCAGTACCGCAACCAGCAGGAACCAGGGCAGATAACCAAAAATCAGCCCCAGCAGTAAAGCAGGCAAACAAAAAAGGGCCAGCTCAAGAGCCAGCCTCTTCCAGGATAGGCGTTCTAACACGGCATCTGCTCCAACATTGCGCGGTTAATAGCGCGTTGAGAACCGGTAGCCGGTACCTCGAACGGTTTGAACCATTTTATCATGACCACTGGTCTCCAGCGCCTTACGCAGCCGGCGAATATGCACATCAACGGTACGGTCTTCTACATAAACGTTAGTGCCCCAGACGTGATTAAGCAACTGCTCGCGGCTGTAAACCCGCTCTGAGTGAGTCATAAAAAAGTGTAACAGCTTGAATTCGGTCGGCCCCATATCGAGCGCCTGCTCGTTCGCCATGACCCGGTGCGAGGAGGGATCCAGACTCAACCCTTGCATTTCAATCACTTCTTCCACGGCCATCGGCGAAATCCGGCGCATCACTGCTTTGATACGCGCCACCAACTCTTTTGGCGAGAACGGTTTGGTGATGTAATCATCCGCCCCCACTTCCAGGCCACGTACCCGATCTTCTTCTTCACCGCGTGCGGTCAACATCATCACCGGGATATCGCGGGTCAGCGTCTCGCGCTTCAGGTGCTTGATAAACTGAATACCGGAACCGCCCGGCAGCATCCAGTCAAGCAGCACCAAATCAGGGAACGGCTCGGACAGGCTCGCAATGGCACTGTCATAATCTTCGGCTTCCAACGGCTGGTAACCATTCTGTTCCAACACAAAACACACCATCTCACGGATCGGCGCTTCGTCTTCTACCACCAGTATGCGTCTTGCCATCGTCAATCCTGCCAATGTGTTAACTATTTGGGCTATATTGCGGCGCCATTATGCGTCAGTTTTATGACACTTTTATGAAAATGGCTATCACCTTATACCCAAAATAATTCGAGTTGCTTGTAGGCGGCAACTGAACGACAAACCGGTCAAAGACCGGTTTCAGACTGCTGACTAACCCCACTTTTTCAGGTGGGGTTCTTCTTTTCTAGCGACCGCAGGTCGCGATTGCGATATTTTTCCATAATACCGTCAGTTGAGCTTTCTGACCGCCTAAGCTGGCGTTCTGCCCTTCCCAAGACGCTTTCCACCACCGGTAAAAACAATAAAGAAGCGCCAGCAGCGCCATCTTTTTCATATTCTGCGCTGTCGCCGCCAGCAGGCACTGCATCTGCACTTTTGACAGTCCGCGGAACCGCGCATATCGATGACCATGGTGCTGTTTCGCATCCGCGAAGCTCCTCTCCACCGTCTCTTTGCGCCGCACGTAGATTTTCTTGCCCCATGTCGTCAGCCTTAACCTGTTCGCCTCCTCTTTCGACGCCTCCCACACATGCCGCGTTATCGTTTTCTGTGCCTTGCTGTTCTGCGTACATTGCTGCCTCTGCTCACAGCGCTGGCACACTGTCGGGGGTGAACGGTAATGCCGATAACCGTTACGGTCTGTCGTGCTGTAGATCAGCAACGCGTCTGCCGGGCACACATACACATCACGCTTCTCATCGTACCTGAAGTGCTTTTTCTGGAAGTCATTCTGACCCTTGTGCGGCCGCCGATAGCCGGGAACCAGCGCGATACCCCTTTCCTGCGTCAGATGGCACACCGCGGCGGTGAAGTAGCCCGCATCCACACCCACCGCTACCGGCTCCAGAGCGAAGCGCTCTACTTGCCGCTCAAGTCGCCCGATAAAGGGTTGGCTATCATGGACATTGCCCGGTGTCACATGCGTATCCAGGATGATGCCGTGCTTCCCGTCCACCGTGCGGTGGTCCAGATAGAAGAAGCCCTTCGGTTTGTTGTCCCGGTGCATAAAGCCGCTGTCCGGGTCAGTGGTGCTGACTTTGGTGTTCTTAACGGCGACAGCGTTTTCGGATGTCTTTTTTACGGCGGGCAACGGCTTTTTTGCGTGCTTCTTCCTGTCAGCCCCCACGGCAGCATCAAGCTGCTCCAAATATTCACTGACGCCCACCGGACGTTCTTCATTCACCGCCTTGCGCGGGTTGGCGTCGGCTTTCAGGTGAGTGCTGTCGGTGTAGAGAACACGCCCGTTAGCCATGCCACGGCTGAGAGCCTGTTCTACGATGTGGTCGAAAATCTGCTGGAAGACATCACTGTCGTTGAAGCGGCGGAGACGGTTCTGGCTCAGGGTGGAGGCATCAGGGACTTTTTCAGTCAGCCCCATACGCAGGAACCAACGATAAGCGACATTGACCTGTATTTCCTTGACCAGACGGCGCTCACTGGGAATACCGAAGAGATAGCCCAGCAGCATCATTTTAATCAGACGAACGGGGTCAATGGCGGGTCTGCCGTTATCAGGACAGTAGAGATGAGCCACGGCGTCGCGGATAAATTCAAAATCGATGGTGGCATCAATTTTACGCACCAGATGGTCTTCAGGAACCAACTCATCGAGGGTGATGGTTTCAAACTGATATTGCTGGGGAGAGGGTGTTTTGAGCATGGCAGTCAGTCCATTTTTTGCACTGACCTTATTAGATCAAAGTCCTGGCCTCACGACCAGGACTTTGTCATCAATCTGAAACCGGTCAAAGACCGGTTTGAACAGCGCTTGCGCTGGCCCGCAGGGTGAGCCTCTTTGAGGCTCATAATCCCCAGGAGTTTACTCAAGTAAGTGACTGGGGTGAGTGACAAAGCTGCGAAAGCAGATTTGAACGCTGCTTGCAGCGGCCCCGAAGGGGCGAGGCCCTGTCAGGGCCGAGTAACGCAGCCAACACCCAAGCAACTTGAAGTATGACGGGCATAGATAGTTCAAGATGGTGGGCTACTATCCAATCCCGGTGATTGCACCACGACAGCGCGCCTCAGCCTTCTTATAATCACCCCACTCTAGTTTTACGCAGGGAGCCTCATGCGCCTGATTCATACTTCCGACTGGCATCTGGGCCAATACTTTTTCACCAAAAGCCGCGCCGCCGAACATCAGGCCTTTTTACGCTGGCTGATCGCACAGGTGGAACAGCAACAGGTGGATGCGCTGATCGTCGCTGGAGATCTGTTCGACACCGGTTCCCCACCAAGCTACGCACGTGAACTGTACAACCGCTTTGTGGTGGAATTACAGCGCACTGGCTGCCAGTTGGTGATCCTCGGTGGCAACCATGATTCCGTGGCCACGCTCAATGAATCGCGCGAACTGCTTTCCTGCCTGAATACTACCGTGATTGCCAACGCGCAAACGACGCTTGAACAGCAGATCCTGGTGCTCAAACAGCGCAACGGCCAACCGGGTGCCATACTGTGTGCCGCACCGTTCCTGCGCCCGCGCGATCTGCTCACCAGCCGCGCGGGTGAATCCGGCACGCAAAAACAGCAGGCTTTACAGGAAGCCATCGCCGAGCATTATCACCATCTGTATCAGGCCGCCTGCGCGCGCCGCGATGCGCTGGGTCTGCGGTTGCCGATCGTAGCGACCGGCCACTTAACCACCGTAGGGGTTACCACTTCCGATTCGGTGCGCGATATCTATATCGGCACGTTGGATGCCTTCCCGGCACAGGCGTTCCCCCCTGCCGACTACATTGCCCTCGGCCATATCCACCGCGCGCAGAACGTGGCTAAATCCGAACATATTCGCTACAGCGGTTCGCCGATCCCACTTAGTTTTGACGAGCTGGGTAAAAGCAAAAGCGTATTTATGGTCGATTTCGCCGATGGCGCTCTGCAACAGGTTAGCGCGCTGGAAGTCCCCACCTTCCAACCCATGCAACTGCTCAAAGGCGATGTCCAGCAGATTGAACAACAGCTGCAGCAATTCGCTGATTATCAAGGGGAGTTGCCAGTTTGGCTGGATATCGAAGTGGCCACGCAGGATTATCTCAGCGATGTTCAACGCCGTATCCAGCAATTGGCTGATGAGTTGCCGGTCGAAGTCTTGCTGTTGCGGCGCAGCAAAGAACAGCGCCGCCTGGCGATCGTCCAGCAGGACAAAGAAACCCTGAATGAATTGAGCGTGGGCGACGTCTTCGAACGGCGGCTGGCGCTGGAGAGTGACATGCCTGAACCCCGCCAGCACAGGATGCGCCAGATGTTCCAGCAGGTGGTTGAAACGCTGCATCAGGAGCCTTCCGCATGAAGATCCTCAGCCTGCGTTTGAAAAACCTCAACTCGCTGCAGGGCGAGTGGAAAATCGACTTCACCGCCGAACCTTTCGCCAGCAATGGATTATTCGCCATCACCGGCCCGACCGGCGCGGGCAAAACCACGCTGCTGGATGCCATTTGTCTGGCGCTGTACCACCAGACGCCCCGGTTGAACGTCACGCCAAGCCAAAACGAACTGATGACGCGGCATACCGCCGAATCGCTGGCGGAAGTGGAGTTTGAGGTGAAAGGCATCGGCTATCGCGCCTTCTGGAGCCAGCGCCGCGCCAAAAACGATCCCACCGGTAACTTGCAGGCCCCGAAAGTCGAGCTGGCTTTGCGGGAAAACGGCAAGATCCTGGCAGACAAAGTGCGCGATAAGCTGGATCTGACCGCCTCAATTACCGGGCTGGATTTTGGCCGTTTCACTAAATCAATGATGCTGTCGCAAGGGCAATTTGCCGCGTTTCTCAATGCTGACGCCAACGATCGCGCCGAACTGCTGGAAGAACTGACCGGCACCGAGATCTATGGCAGGCTGTCCGAACGGGTATTTGAGCAGCACAAGCAGGCGAAAACCGATCTGGATGCCCTGCATCATCGCGCCAGCGGCATTGAGCTGATGAATGATGAGCAACGCCAAATCTTAACCAACCAGCTCGCTGCACTCAGCGCGGAGGAACAACAGCTTAGCCAGTTGGCGCAGCAGCGCCAGCATCAGTTGAACTGGCTGCAGCAGTGGCACCACTCCCAACAGCAATTGCAGGAGTATCAGCAGCAACTCAGCGCCGTGCAGCAAGATCATCAGCAGGCGGAACCGCAGTTGCAGCAGTTGGCGCGCAGCGAACCGGCAGAAAAACTGCGACCGCTATTGGAGGCTCGCCACCGCTGCCAGCAGGATAACCAGGATCTGCAACAGCAGATCGCGCGGTTAGTCCAACAGCAGCAACAGCAATTGGCGCAAATTGTGCCACTGCAACAGCAGTGGGAACTGGCACAAACGGCAAAACAGGCACAGGTTGCGCATCAACAGCAACAACAGACCCTGATCGATGAAGTGCTGCCGCTCGATCAGCAGATTAACCTATTGCAAATCACGCTGGCCGAAACGCAAAAAAATCTTACCGACAGCCAGAATCAGCATCAGGAACGCAGTCATACGCTGGAACAATTGACCAACCAGCGCGCACAGCTTGCCAATCAGTTTGCGCAATCGCAGGCGCAGCAGGCCAAACTGACCACCGCGCTGGAACAGCAGCAACAACAGCAAGCGGCGTTGGAAACGCAGTCTCCGCAAGAGCAACTGCGTCAGCGCCAAACCGAGCTGACCGAACTGCGACCGGTGCGCCAACGGTTATCCAATCTGGCGTTACTGTTTCAACAAGGCCAGCAGCATCTGGAGCAGCAACGGCTGGAGTTTGACGCGCGCCAAAAGCAGTTGGCTGCAGCAGAAACGCAGCTTGAGCAAATCCGCTCACAGTACAAACAGCACAAAGCGCATCTCAATGACCTTGAGAAAACCTACGAGTTGGAAAAACGGATCGTCAGCCTGGAGGCGGAACGTGCCCGGCTGCAAACCGGCGAACCCTGCCCGCTGTGCGGCTCCACCCAGCACCCGGCGATTGCCCAGTATCAGGCGGTGAAATCTTCGGAAACCGAGCAACGCCTGGCCGAAATGCGGGCGAAAGACCAAGCGCTGCACACGCAAGGCACGGAGTTGCGCGCGCGTTGCGAAAACCTGAAAGAGCAGCAACAGCAGCTACAATCGCAATTGGAACGGCAACAGCAGCAACAGGAACAGCATCTGCAAGGTTGGCAGGTACTCAGCGCGCCGCTGGCATTAGACTTCACCCTGCACGACGCACAGCACCTGAACGATTGGCTGGCGGCTTGTGATCAAGAAGAAAACCAGGTTCAGCAACGGCTGTTGCAGCACCAGCAGGCCGCCCACACCGTTCAGCAGGCCAAAGATGCACTCAACGCCCTGCAACGCGAGCAGCAAAAAAACCAGCAGGATATCGCGCTGCTGGAAGAACGTTTTGGTCTGCTGCAAACCAACCATGCCGAAGCCCTGCGCCAGCTTGAAAAGTTACAACAATTGGCACAGCAGCAAGCACAACAGCTGGCCGAATTGCGCCACCAGCGCAGCGCCTTGTTGGGTGAACAGCAGGTAGCGCAAGTCCGCCAACGGTTGCAGGCGGCACAAACGGCCTGTGATGACGCCTTGAAACAGGCGGCAGAGCAGCTCAGCCAAGCACAAGAGCAGCGCGAACGCTTAAAGGGCCAGCTCACCGGTCTGCAACAGCAGCAACAACAGCAGGCCGAACGCTTGCAACAGGCTGAACAGCAGTGGCTGCAGGCGCTCGCCAACAGCGAATTTGCCGATGAAGCTGCACTGCGCACCGCCCTGCTCGAAGAGAGCTTGCGCCAGCAATTGCAACAGCAGAAAGAGCAGCTCCAGCAGCGCCAACTGCAGGCCAGCACTCTGTTAGCGCAGGCGGCGCAAACGCTGGAACAGCAACGCATGAGCCGCCCGGCGGATCTGGATGAGGCGCTGGCGACTCCGGAAGCCCTCAGTCAGCTCGCCGAACAGTTGAAAACGCTGCAACTGCGCCAAGGTGAAGTACGCAACCAGTTAAGCAGCGATGCGGATCGCCGCTTAAACCAGCAGGCGCTGTTTGAGCAGATCGCCCAAAGCCAGCAGCAGTATGACGACTGGAGCACGCTCAATCAGTTGATTGGTTCGAAAGAAGGCGACAAGTTCCGCAAATTTGCCCAAGGGTTAACCCTCGATCATCTGGTGTATCTGGCCAACCACCAGCTTGGCCGCTTGCACGGGCGCTACCTGTTGCAGCGCAAAACCAGCGACGCGCTGGAGTTGCAGGTGGTGGATACCTGGCAAGCCGACGCTCTACGCGACACCCGCACTCTGTCCGGCGGCGAGAGTTTCCTGGTCAGCCTGGCGCTGGCCTTAGCGCTGTCGGACTTGGTCAGCCATAAAACCAGCATTGACTCGCTATTTCTTGATGAAGGCTTCGGCACGTTGGACGCCGAAACCCTCGATACCGCGCTGGATGCCCTCGACAGCCTCAATGCCACCGGCAAAACCATCGGCGTCATCAGCCATGTCGAAGCCATGAAAGAGCGCATTCCGGTGCAGATCAAGGTGAAAAAGGTTAACGGGCTGGGCGTCAGCAGGCTTGACGCGCAATTCCGCGTCGAATGAGCGGAAGAGAACGCGATAAAATGTGATCGCGGCGGCAGTACAAAGCGAAACGCGTTGAGCCAGGGCTGGCAGTGGTTATTATGCAGCAGATAAAAGGATTGTTACTGTAACACAGGCAAAACCTGACCTCTGGGATCGCTCCTGGGCGTCGGGTTTTTTCTTTTTCAGCGGGCTGAAAACCAGGAATAGCCATGAAAATCGCTAAAATACTCAATAATAACGTAGTGATTACGCTGAATGACCATCAGGAAGAAACGGTGGTTATGGGTCGTGGCATCGGCTTTAAAAAGAAAGCCGGTGATAGCATCGATGAAAGCCTGATCGAGAAGGTATTTACCCTCAACAGCGGCGAGATGAGCGAACGTTACAAAGAGCTGCTGGCCGAGATCCCGCTGGCCTGCATTACCACCGCCGACCGCATTATCACCCTCGCCCGCCAGCGGCTGCCGGGGAAGTTGCACAACATCGTCTACATCACCCTGACCGACCATATCCATTTCGCGCTGCAGCGCCATGCGCAGGGGTTGGATATCAAGAATGTGTTGCTGTGGGAAATCAAAAAGCTCTACCCGAACGAATTCGCTCTCGGGCTGGAAGCCTTGACGATCATCGCCCAACGCCTGCAAACCCAGTTGCCAGAAGACGAAGCCGGATTTATTGCCCTGCACCTGGTCAACGCCCAGCTCAATGACGAAATGCACAACACCCTGCATATCACCCGCGTGATGCAGGAGATCCTGAATATCGTCAAATACCATTTCCGCTTTGATTACAATGAAGAAGCGCTCAGCTATCACCGCTTCGTCACCCATCTCAAATTCTTCGCTCAGCGCCTGCTGGGGAAAAACTACGTCGATAGCGACGATGACTCGCTGTATCAGGTAGTGAAAGACAAATATCACGAGTCATTCGCCTGTGCTGGCAAAATCAACCAGCACATCGAAAAGCACTATCAGCACCGGCTGACCCGCGAAGAGATGATGTTTCTCACCATTCACATTGAACGGGTACGCAGCGAAAGCGAGGGGAATTACATCGCCAAGGAGTGAGGCTGCCCTCCTTGGCAACAGCCATTACTGCGGCCACAACCAGGCCGCGCCGCGCACGCCGCTGGAATCGCCGTGGACCGCTTTGCGGATTGGGGTTTCACATTCGCCGCCGAATACCCAAGGCTTCACCAACTGCGGCACATGCTGGTACAGGCGCTCAACGTTGCTCATACCGCCCCCGAGGACGATCACGTCTGGGTCAAACAGATTGATCACGTGCGCCAACGACTTCGCCAGCCGCATTTCATAGCGGGCAATCGCCTGCTCGGCAGTGGCATCCTGCTGTTGCACCAGCGCCATGATCTCGCTCCCTTTTAACCCAGTGCCGCTCAGCCGCGCGTAGTCGGTAGCAAAGCCGGTGCCGGAGATAAAGGTCTCGATACAGCCCTGTTTGCCGCAGTAGCAAGGCACTTCTGCGCGAAAGCGCAGTTCGTCGTCATCCAGCCAAGGCAGCGGGTTATGGCCCCATTCACCGGAAATACCGTTACCCCCGGCATGTACCTGGCCGTTAATCGCCACGCCCGCACCGCAACCGGTGCCAATAATCACCGCAAACACCGTTTGGCAGCCTGCGGCTGCACCATCGGTGGCTTCCGACACCGCCAGGCAGTTAGCGTCATTAGCCAGCCGCACTTCACGCGCTAGCATAGCCGAAAGATGTTTATCCAGCGGTTGGCCATTCAGCCAGGTCGAGTTGGCATTTTTCACCAGCCCGGTAAAGGGCGATAGCGTGCCGGGGATGCCGACGCCAACCGACCCCTGCTGGCCGGTTTGCTCTTCCGCCAGTCTCACCAGCCCCACAATCGCCTCCAGCGTCTGCTGATAGTCATGGCGCGGCGTGGCGATACGATGGCGGAACAGTTCCCGCCCGTCATTGGCTAACGCGATCACTTCAATTTTGGTGCCACCCAGATCAATACCAATGCGCACGATTTTTCTCCTCAACGCACGACGATAACTGCTCTTTAGCCTAATGTAAGCCGCGCTTGGAATCACGCGATTCACACCGAATGTGACGATGCTGGCAATTTCCGCATCCGGCGGTGGTTGACTACCGCTGATACACTCAATAATCCGCATTGCAGGCAGGCGGGGCGGCCAACCTGCGCCGAGTCACGCCGCCAACGCAGGTGCAGCTTGAAACGGGGTAAATCCCTTCAGGCACACTGCCTTGAACTGGTTGATAACCTTCATAGCCATACAAAATCAGGAGAGCAGCGATGAAACCTGCCGTGCTGATCGTTGATGACGATCCGGCCATTTGTGAGTTACTCAATGACGTGCTGCATGAGCACGTGTTTACCGTACACACCTGCCACCGGGGGAGCGATGCGTTAACGCTGCTCAGCCAACAACCGGATATTGCACTGGTTCTGCTCGATCTGATCCTGCCAGACACCAACGGGTTACTGGTGCTGCAACAGATCCACCGCCTGCGGCCAGATCTGCCGGTAGTGATGTTGACCGGCCTTGGCTCCGAGTCCGACGTGGTGGTCGGGCTGGAGATGGGGGCCGATGATTACATCGCCAAACCCTTTAACCCACGGGTCGTGGTCGCTCGCGCCAAAGCGGTGCTGCGCCGCACCGGGGCGCTGGCGCTCGATCCCGTGATACCCAGCCACAACCTGCCCGAAGGTTGGCAGTTTAACGGCTGGTGCCTGGATACCACCCATTGCACCTTGCAGAATCCGCAGCGGCAAACCGTCGATCTCACTCAAGGCGAATATGGCCTGCTGCTGGCGCTGGTGCAGCATGCCCGTAAAGTCCTGACGCGCGATCGCCTGCTGGAACTAACCCACAGCGAAACGCTGGAAGTGTTTGATCGCACCATCGATGTGCTCATTATGCGCCTGCGCCGCAAGATCGAAACCAATCCACATCAGCCAGAACTGATCCGCACCATTCGCGGGCTGGGCTATGTATTTGCTGCCGATGTCAGCCAGCCAACCGCTGCGGTCTGATATCCCCGGCATACTTCAGGTTGCTTGGTTGTTGGCTGCGCGCTGTCGCCTACAGGCAACTCGAATTATTGAGGGTAATATACGCCATCAATTCTGCTAATGGCCGTGCACCATCGATCGCGTTGGCACACAGCAGGTTAAAACGGGCACAGGTATGTGCCAGTTGCAGCGTTTCTTCTAACGGCCAGTTTTCATGGCTGGCATACAGCACACCAGCACAGAACGCATCCCCCGCCCCAACGCTGCCAACAATTTGGGCCGCATCCAAAGGCCAGGAAGGCTGCCAACGTGCTGCGCCGTTCCGCTCCAGCCCATAAGCGCCCTCAGGGCAGTGGATCACCACCCGCCGCCGCACACCTTCGTTCATCAGCTGTTCTGCAGCCTGCGCCATTAAATGCTGTTGCAAGGTGCCATCGGCGGCACGCAGTACCAGCCCGGTAAACTCCCCGGCTTCCAGTTCGTTGATCACCAGATAATCCAGCCAGCGCAATGCGGGCAACACCAGCGGGCGATAGCGCGGATCGCCCTGGCGCGAAACCAGATCCAGTGAAGTGTGATAACCGCGTTGCTGCATCTGTGCCAGCAACCGCGCACTGCGTGTACCAAACTCCGCATCGGAGCGATCCAGGCTGTCGAGCAACAGCAGATAACCCAGGTGAAAAATCTTGTGCTCGCTGTTAACCCGCTCAAAAGCGGCCAAATCCAGCAGGCGGTTAGCCCCTGGAGCATGAAAGAACGTGCGCTGCCCACCTGGTTCGGTCATCACCTGTGTCATCGCGGTCATCGCCTGCGGGTTACGCTGCACCCCACGGTGCTCAACCTGATGCTGCTCCAGCATTTGCAGCAGGTAATCGCCGTCAGCATCGCAACCAATCAGCCCGATCGCCGCCAGCGGCAGCCCCGTCTGCATGCGCGCCAGCGTCAGCAATACGTTGAGCGGCGCACCACCGCTGGCCCGTTCGCTATGCTCAATCTCTACCAACCAGCCGGGCTGCGGCCAGTGGGCGATCTGATGCACGTGATCCACCAGCATATTGCCAGCCGCAAGAATACCGCGCCGCTTCATTACAGCCGCCCGGCGCTGCCGAAGATCTGCATCTGCTGCTGCACCACTTCACTGATTGACTGTTCGATCGCCAGCAGCACTTCGGCAAACTCATCATAAATCGCGTGGCGCTGTGCTATACGCTGCTCGATCGTTGCCAGCGCGGCCTGCGACATCCCGGTGTAAAAGTTGATCTTGTGGATACCTGAAGCAATGGCGCGTTTGAAATCGGCATCACTGATCCCGGAACCGCCGTGCAGCACCAGCGGTAACCCCGTCTGCTGCTGGATCGCCGCCAGGCGGGCAAAATCCAGTCGTGGCTCCCCTTTGTATTTACCGTGTGCGTTGCCAATCGCCACCGCTAACGCATCGATACCGGTGTGCCTGACAAACTCCCGCGCCCGTTCTGGATCGGTAAATTTGTTGCTGTCCGCCTCACCGTACAGCGCGCCGCCTTCATCACCGCCCACCGCGCCCAGTTCGGCCTCAACCGAAACCCCCACGGCGTGGCACATGCGCACCACTTCTTTGGTCTGGCGCAGATTCTCTTCATAGCTCAAACCCGAACCATCAAACATCACCGAGCTGAAGCCCAACCGCAACGCCTGTACGATTGCCTCAAAATGCAGGCCGTGATCGAGGTTCAGCACCACCGGAATATCGTGCTGTGCCACTTCGCTTTTAATCGCCGCTACCAGAGATTCCAACGAGACATATTTGAAATGCACTTCGGCGATATTAATGATAAACGGCGATCGCGCCTGCTTGGCGGCGTTGAACAAGGCGCGTAGAAAGTGGCTGTCGAGTACGTTAAATGCCCCCAGGGCATAGCCGTGCTGGCGCGCATGGGCCAGCCCTTGTGCCAATGAAATCAAAGCCATGGTATTACCCCTTACTCAATAAAGCCCAAATACTCATTGCACAGCAGCCACTTTGGCGGCTGATCTTCTTCGATCCGATCAAAACGGCTGAGGGGCTTCAGGAAGCGGTTATCGGTGTCGTCATCGTTCACCATCGACACCTCCCCGACCAGTACGTCGCCAAAGCCTTCTTCACCCCAAAAACTGTGGTAGATCCCCGGTGTCAGGCAAATGCTCTCCCCCGGAGCCAGGCGCAGGCGTGAGCCCGCTGCGTGGGTCTGGCGGCAACCGTCGAGCACTACCGTCACTTCCTCTGCCGCCAGTTGCCCTTGTGGATCGGCCTTGTGCAGTTCAATAACCAGGTTGCCACCGCCACGATTAATGATGTCCTCACTCTTGTGCCAGTGAAAATGCATCGGCGTCACCTGCGCTTCGCGGCAGTGCATCACCTTTTCCGCATAGCATTTGCTGTACGGCTGGCCGCTGGGGGAACCGTTACGCAGCGTGAACAGCGTCAGGCCACAGTGGGTAAAATCATCTTCACCGAAGGCGGTGACGTCCCACCCCAGCTTCAGGTCGAACACTTCCTGCCAGGGTTTACGATCGATTTTTTGCCACACCTGTGGGCTGAAATGAGCAAAAGGCGGTAAATGGACGCCGTGCTGAACGAAGAAATGCCGGGTCTGCTGTAAGATCTGGTTCACGCTGGAACGTTTCATCCTGCCTCCTGAGTGGACTCCTGTTCACATCTTAAGACTGCGGACGCATGTTTGGGTTTATTCGGTAACGCGGTGAATGCAACCGAGCTGGGGGCTCAAGAGCCCCCTCTCACCCCAACCTGAGCGGGATGCGACGGTTATTTCACCGTCCAGCCTTTGTAGCTGCCGATATTGTTTTTATCGATCAGGGTAACCGGGATCAGCACTGGCCCTGTCGGTGCCGGTTTGCCTTGCAGAATGTCATAGCCGATCTCTACCGCTTTCGCCGCCATCACCTGCGGATCCTGCGCCGGAGTCGCGACAAACAGCGAGTTACCGCGTTTTAACGCTTCTTCACCATCCGGTGAACCATCAACACCGGCGATAAAGAATTCGTTGCGTTGCGCCTGCTTGGCGGCCAGATCGGCGCCAATCGCCGTCGGATCGTTAATCGCAAACACCCCGTCAATATGTGGGTTCGCCGCCAACAGAGAAGTCATAATCTCCAGCCCACCCTCACGGCTGCCCTTGGCATTCTGGTTATGGGAAAGCAGCTTGATCTCCGGGTGTTTCTTCAGTTCGTTCATACAGCCTTCTACCCGGTTTTGTACTGCAGAAACCGGCGGCCCGTTAATGATCACCACGTTGCCTTTGTTTTTCAGCCGATCAGAAATGTACTTACAGGCCATTTCCCCCGCCTGGGTGTTATCAGAAGTAATGGTGGCATCGGCACCGTCTGCCGCCACGTCCACCGCTACCACCACAATCCCGGCGTCTTTAGCGCGCTTCACCGCCGGGCCGATACCTTTGGAGTCGGCAGCGTTCAGGATGATCATATCGACCTTGGCAGCGATAAAGTTATCGATCTGCGCCACCTGTTGCCCCAGATCGTAACCACTCGACACCAGCGTAACGTTGACCTTATCCCCCGCCAGTTCACGCGCTTTCAGCTCCGCGCCTTTGGTGATCTGCACAAAGAACGGGTTAGCCAGATCGCCCACCGTCACCCCAATCGATTTCAACTCTTTCGCCTGTACCAGCGTGGCGCTGCCCAACGCAGCAGTTACCAGTAAAGCGGTCATCAATGGCTTGAAACGCATAGTGTTTTCCTCGTTATTTATGGACTCCAAGTTGCAGCGAATGGCGCTGTAACCTGCAGGACGACGGGTAAATCAATGCTGGTAATTGCGGGTACGGTATTTGTCGATCATTACCGCAACAATGATCACCGCACCTTTAATCACCAACTGCCAAAAATACGAAACGCCCATCAGCGTCATACCGTTATTCAGGGTGGCGATGATTAACGCCCCCACCAGAGTGCCGGTAATGGTGCCGATGCCACCCACAAAACTGGTGCCGCCCAGGATCACGGCCGCAATCGCATCCAGCTCATAGCCCATCCCCAGGTTGCCGTTGGCGCTGTAGAGGCGCGAAGCACTCATCACACCGCCCAACCCGGAAAGCAGGCCGCTCATGCCGTACACAAACAGCAGCACCGCACCAACTTTAATCCCGGTCAAACGAGCCGCCTGCATGTTGCCGCCCACGGCGTAAATATGTACGCCCAGCGTCGTACGGCGCAGGATGAACCAGCACAGAGCAATGACCGCAAAGGCAATCACCACCAGCCACGGGATCGGCCCCAGATAAGCGTTACCGATCCATTCAAAACTGATATCGGAATTAATAATGGTGGTGCCATCCGCCAGCAGATACGCCGCACCACGCAGCGCCGTGTAGGTGCCGAGCGTCACGATAAACGGTGGCAAACCGGCATAAGCCACCAGAATGCCGTTAAACAATCCCATGCCCAGCCCGGCCAGCAAAGCCAGTGGAATAGCCAGCCCGGCAACACCCGGCATCAGCGATACCGCCATCGCCACCACGGCGGTCGTCCCCAGCATCGAACCAACAGAGAGATCGATCCCCCCGGTGAGGATGATGAAAGTCATCCCAGCCGCCAGCACGATATTGATCGAAGCCTGACGGGCGATATTCAGCAGGTTGGCATCGGTGAAAAAGTTAGGGGCAACAAAGCCAAAAATGGCGACGATCAGGATCAATATCGGCAAAATACCGACCGTTTGCATCAGATCGCCGAGTAACGCCCGTTTCAAGGCTGGGGCTTTAGTGGTCATAGCAGGTTCCTTGAGCATTCGGCTAGGGTTATTCATGATGAGCGACCTGTGGTTGGCCTGTTTCGACGCCGGTTGCCAGCGTCATGATGTTTTCCTGAGTGATATCAGCACCGGCCAGCTCACCGGCAATGCTGCCTTCATGCATCACATACACGCGGTCGCTCATCCCGACCACCTCCGGTAACTCGCTGGAAATCATCAGGATCGCCACACCTTGTTGCGCCATTTGGCTCATGATGCGGTAGATTTCGCTTTTCGCCCCGACATCCACTCCGCGCGTGGGTTCGTCGAGGATCAGAATGCGCGGGCCAATCGCCACCCAGCGCGAGATCAGCAATTTCTGTTGATTACCACCGGAAAGCCCCCCGGCACGTACTTGCGCATGAGGTACGCGGATGTTCAGCAACTTGATAGCGTCGCTGGAGATAGTCTGTGCCTTAGCGCGGTTCAGCAGCCCATAGCGCGCATCGCGTTCCAGCGTCGCCATCACGATATTTTCATGGGCTGCCAGATCGAGGAACAACCCCTGCTCTTTGCGGTTTTCCGTTAAAAAACCAATGCCGAGAGCAATGGCATCACGCGGGGAATGGATTACAGCCGGTTTGCCGTCGATCTCGATCGTGCCCGCAGTGGCCTTGCGCACACCAAAAATCAACTGTGCCAGTTCAGAGCGCCCGGCCCCCACCAACCCGGCCAAAGCGACGATCTCCCCGGAACCTACCTGTAGGTTGATCGGTTTGATCTTGTTACCGTCCGTCAGGCCATGCAGCGCCAGGCGGGCTTCACCCACCGCGATCCCTCGTTCTTTATTGAACAGATCGCTCAGTGGCCGCCCGACCATCATGCGCACCAGTTCGCTGGCGGAGAGTGTGTCGCGCGTCAGGCTGCCCACATATTGGCCGTCGCGCAGCACGCTGACCCGATCAGAAAGCTCATATACTTCTGCCATACGGTGGCTGATATAGATGATCGCCATGCCTTCGTCGCGCAGGCGTTTGATCAAGGCAAACAGGCGCTGTGTCTCGCGTGATGACAGTGCAGCGGTCGGTTCATCCATCACCAGAATACGGCTGTTACGGTACAGCGCACGGGCGATCTCCACCTGTTGCTGCTCGGCAATGGTCAGTTTCATCACCCGATCGCTGGCACGGAACTGCGCCCCTAAGCGATCAATCACCTTCTGGGCCTCTTCCTGCATCTGCTGGCGCTGCACCAGGCCAGCACGCTGGATCTCGCTGCCGAGAAATATGTTCTCTGCCACTGTCAGATTCGGTGCCAGATTCATTTCCTGATAAATCAGGGTGATCCCCGCTGCCAGAGCATCTTTTGGCCCTTTGATGGCAAACGGCTGTCCGTCGATAAAAATTTCCCCGCTGCTGGCGGTATACGCACCGGCCAAGATCTTCATCAATGTACTTTTTCCTGCGCCGTTTTCCCCCATCAGCGCATGGATTTCACCGCGATATACCGTCAGATTGACCCCATTCAGCGCGTAAAACTGGCCAAAACTTTTGGCAATATTCTGCATTTCCAGAATCGGCGTAGCGCCCATCATCATTCCCCAGATTACGGTTTGGCGTGATGGCAGTTAATCACGCCCGAATAAATACAAAATGTCAGCCACCATTCATGATTGTCATAATGTTAACGGCGGGGCTTTTATACCCTAAATAATTCGAGTGGCTTGTAGGCGGCAACGGAACGAGTCCCCAGGAGCTTACTCAGGTAAGTGACTGGGGTGAGTGAGGGCAGCCAACACCCAAGCAACTTGAAGTATGACGGGTATATACTGTGGGCAAACCGTTGAGGGAGATATAATGCGCAAAACGCCTTTTCTCGCCAGTGCTCGTGGGCGCTTGCTGATGTTCAATCTGCTGGTGGTGGCCGTCACGCTGATGGTCAGCGGCGTGGCGATCATCGGTTTCAATCACGCAGGCAAACTGCAAGAACAGATGCAGGCGCAAACGCTGCAAGAAATGAGCGACAGCATGGCGCTGAGCCGCGATACCTCAAACGTCGCCACGGCGGCCATCCGGCTTTCACAGGTGGTCGGGGCGCTGGAATATCAGAGTGAATCAGCACGGCTGAAACAGACCCAATTGGCGTTGCAAGCCTCTTTGGCTCGTCTGGCCGATGCCCCACTGGCCCACAGCGAACCGGCGTTGGTCAACCGCATTATTGAACGCAGTAATGCGCTGGAAACCAGCGTGACCCGCATGCTGGAACTGGGGCACACCCGCCATCTGCAGCGCAATATCCTGTTGAGTGAGCTGTATCAGGCGCAAAGCACGCTGCGCCATATCACCAGCCTCAGTCAGCACGCCGACCTTAAGCAGCCACCACCGGCATTGCTCAGCCAGCTCGATCGCTTATTGGTGATTGCCATCCAGACGCCGATCCCCAAGGCAGCCACCCAACAGATTAACCAGGTGATGGCCGCTTGGCCCGCGCACAGCAGCGACGCGCTGATCGATGAGAAAATGCGCCAGTTCCGCCACAGCGAGCTGTCGTTACTGCCACAAACTCTGGAACTGGAGCAGAGCGATCTGGCACTGGCCTATTACACCTACCACATCAAAGCCCTGGTAGCGATGCTCAGCGATGACATTAACCTCTACGTGCAAAAGGTGGCGGATGAGTCGGAGCAACGCACCCACAAAACACACAGTGAACTTAACTCGATTATCGCGTTTATCGGCCTGTTTGCCTTGCTGTCGCTGGTGATTACCGGTTTTGCCGGGCTCTATATCTACCGCAATCTGGGTTCCAACCTGACGGCGATTGCCAACGCCATGACGCGCTTAACGCGTGGTGAGCGTGAAGTTAACGTACCCGCCCTGCAACGGCGTGATGAATTGGGGGAACTGGCGCGCGCGTTTAACGTTTTTGCCCGGAACACCGCTTCGCTGGAACAGACTTCACGCCTGCTGAAAGAGAAAAGTACCCAGTTGGAAACCACTTTTCTGGCAATGCGTGACGGCTTTGCGCTGTTCGACAATAACGGCCATCTGGTGGTGTGGAATCCGCAATATCCGCTGCTGCTGGGGCTGAACGAGCAGCAGTTGCATCGCGGCCAGCACTATCGCGCCTTGCTACAGCACGTTACGCCACCCCACGGCCAGCGTTGGGAAGAGGTGCTGGCCAATATCTCCAGCGAGCTACCGCATCCACAAGAGCTGCAACTGGCCGGGGGGCGCACCGTTGAACTGCGTTTCAGCCCGGTGCCCAACCGTGGCGTAGTGAACGTGGTGCTGGAACGCACCGAGCGCAAAGCGCTGGAAGAAGCGCTGTTGCACAGCCAGAAAATGAAAGCGGTGGGTCAACTGACCGGCGGTTTGGCACATGATTTCAATAATCTGCTGGCCGTGATTATCGGTAGCCTGGAACTGACCACCCAGCACCGGTTGGACGCCCAGAGCGAGCAGCGCATCGCCCGCGCCCTGAAAGCCGCCGAGCGCGGCGCACAGTTGACGCAGCGCCTGCTGGCCTTTTCCCGCAAGCAGGCGCTGCACCCGCAGGCGGTGGCGTTAAAAGACCTGGTGGAAAACCTGCAGGAACTGCTGCGCCATTCACTCCCGACGACGCTTTCCCTGACCATTGAGGCTCAACAGCCCGGTTGGCTGGCGTGGATCGACGTCAATCAATTAGAGAATGCGCTACTGAACCTGGTGGTGAATGCCCGCGATGCCATGGAAGGCCGCAGCGGCACGGTGCGTATCCGCATTTACAATCAGCGAGTGGTGCGAACCGGGGGTAAAAAACAGGATATGGTGGCGCTGGAGGTCATTGATACCGGTAGCGGAATGTCGGAAGAGGTCAAAGCACGGGTGTTCGAACCTTTCTTCACCACCAAGGCCGTTGGCAGCGGCAGCGGGTTGGGCCTGTCGATGGTCTATGGCTTTGTGCGCCAGTCCGGTGGCCGGGTGCAGGTGGAAAGCGCTCCCGGTAGCGGGACGCTGGTGCGGCTGCAACTGCCGCGTGCGCAAGCGGCTACCGCTGATGCGCCACAGGTTTTACCTGCAGAAGCAAACGACGCTACCGATCATCTGGTTCTGGTGCTGGAAGATGAAAATGACGTGCGCCATACCCTGTGCGAGCACTTGCATCAACTCGGCTATCTGACGCTCGACAGCGCCGACAGCCAGGAAGCGCTGGCCATGCTGCGCCAGACGGCGGATATCACGTTGTTGATCAGCGATTTGATGCTACCCGGTGAGTTGAACGGCGTGCAGGTGATCAATCAGGCACGTGCGGTCAATCCACGGCTAAGCACGTTGCTGATCAGCGGCCAGGATATGCGCCAGCACAGCGAAGATGAATCATTGGATATCGAACTGTTGCGTAAGCCGTTCAGCCAGCGGCAACTGGCTTCTGCGTTGCAACGGGCAAGGCACAGAAACGCGGGAGACACCGCAAAACCACGGGAATAAGGCGATTTCCCCGCGTCAATTCGTTATCATGCCGCCCTGCTTTTGATGAATCTGCGTGCAACCCTGACGAGATATGAGGGGGATAAGTGCACGCCCAGCCTGGGATAACATTATGCTGTGGTTTAAGAATTTGATGGTTTACCGTTTGAGCCGCGACGTTGCGCTAAACGCGGATGAAATGGAAAAACAGCTCAGCGCCTTTGCGTTCACCCCGTGCGGAAGCCAGGATATGGCGAAAACCGGCTGGGTCTCACCAATGGGCTCTCACAGCGACGCACTGACGCATGCGGTTAACGGGCAGATCGTGATCTGCGCCCGTAAAGAAGAGAAGATCCTGCCCTCTCCGGTGCTAAAACAGGAATTGCAGGCGAAGATTGATAAGCTGGAAGGCGAGCAGCACCGCAAACTGAAGAAAACCGAGAAAGACTCACTGAAAGATGAAGTGTTGCACAGCCTGTTGCCGCGCGCTTTCAGCCGCTTTAACCAGACGTTTATGTGGATCGACACCGTCAACAGCCTGATCATGGTGGATGCCGCCAGTGCCAAACGCGCCGAAGACACCCTGGCGCTGTTGCGCAAAAGCCTCGGTTCCCTGCCGGTAGTCCCGTTAACCATGGAAAGCCCGATCGAGCTGACGCTGACCGAATGGGTGCGCTCCGGTGAACTGCCCGCCGGTTTTATCATTCAGGACGAAGCCGAACTGAAAGCCATTCTGGAAGATGGCGGCGTGATCCGCTGCAAAAAGCAGAACCTGATTAGCGATGAGATCGCCGTGCATATTGAAGCGGGCAAGCTGGTGACCAAACTGGCGGTGGATTGGCAGGAGCGGATCCAACTGGTGCTGGCCGACGATGGCTCGCTCAAGCGCCTGAAGTTTGCCGACGTCTTACGCGAGCAGAACGCTGACATCGACCGCGAAGACTTTGCCCAGCGCTTTGATGCTGACTTCATCCTGATGACCAGCGAGCTGGCAGCGTTAATCAGCAATACCATTGAAGCCTTGGGTGGCGAAGCGCAGCGATAACGCTGGCAAAGCCGCCGGGTGCAACAGGTTGCACCCGGCGGTAAATTATTTACTCAGATAACGGCAAAGATAAGCGGTAGCATCCGCAACCTGCAGGTTGAACTCACTGTGCCCCGGTACGAAGAACTTTTCGCCTGGCGTAAATACCTGCCAGTCCGGCGCGCCCGGCAGCAACACTTTTAATGCGCCGGTGATCACCGTCATTTCCTCCGGTTGTGCGGTGCTGAAAGTGTACTGCCCCTCCTCCATCACACCGACGCTGGTAAGACCGATGCTGCTACTATCGAAACCGATAGACTTCACTTTCCCGCCAAAATACTCATTTACTTTCAGCATAGACTGGCCTCACGTTATCATCTTAGTAGACCCCCATATTGGGGGATTGAGCCTGATCTGTCACTGGTTTTTCACACGAAATGCGATCGCGATGCGCGGGAGGGTTGCACCGGTTTTTCCTAGCGGTTCAAAACAGCCGGGCAGAATAAAAAACGGGGCCCGCAGGCCCCAAAGAATAACAAGTTAACAGGATTAAAGGAAAAGAAGACAAATCTTGATTAACGCTGTTGCAGATGGCGCATGCTGCCATACAACGCCAACAGGCGGGCATATTCAGCCGCGTCATAAAAATGGCAGGTACCGCGCCCGAACTCTTTCGCCACTTCCACAGCAAATTTCACCGTTAACGCGATGTCCGTTTCATGGCTAGCCCCGGTGCCACACCCCGGCACCACCGACTCCGTGCAGATCGCCACCCCAACCACTGGTGCCGTCGTGGCGGTTGAGGGCTGCAGAATACTGTTGAGATGATGCACATCGTTGCCGTAAGGCGTAATGTCCTGCATGGTGATCGGGAACGTCACCGCCGCGCGGCCACTGGTCATCTCCATAATGCGCAGCAGATCTTCCGCTACCCGCAGGATGTACCCCTCTTTCACCGTCGGCGACAGGGCATAACCTTTGTGGTTAATGATCCTGTTACCTTTGGTGGTATCGATCGACAAAATGGCATCCGCTTCTGGCACCACTTCGTGAGCGTTCATTGTGACGTCATCAATCGGTGAATCCATAAAATCCACCGGATCGTGCGGGCGCGTTGGTGCATTAGGGCAAATGTGGGTGGTTACAATCACATCCCCTGGCAACACATCGCCTTTACGCTGCATCTCTGCCAGCTTCAAAGCACAGGCAATTGCTGCAATGGCACCATCACCGTCAGAAACCAGCCCAATACGCGTCGGGCGCGCACCAATGCCCCCCAAGCGCCCAATAATCCCCAGAGTCGGCGCGCTGCCGCCTGCACTTTTACCCGCGTTACCTGCAATCTCGATACGGACAAAATCGGTCGAGCCTTTTGTACCGCTGGCGCGGCTGGTGCTGGCCTTTACCGCCGGATATGGAGCGAATAAGTCAACAATGTCCTGACCGCTGACATAGGCGTTGTCAATCAGCTCAAAAACCTGCAGTGTTTGTTGCAAACTCATGTTGGTACCTCATCAATTTCTCTGGTGTGGCGATACGCTTGGCGTTACTTCCCTTTACTGGAAAAAATCGAGTTAAAGAAGTTGTACAATGCGTCACCGGCAATAAATCCGGCAGCCATAATCTCCATCGGGGTACGGCCTTTATCACCCCAACGCTTAATAATCAGAATGCGTAATGCAATACCCACCACCACCGCCCAACCAGCCAATGGATTGTTGATCAGCAAACCGGTTGCCAGCAGCACGCCTAACTGGCGTTTTGGCCCACCAATCCACTGCACGATGGCCCCCGGAATAGCCCAGATCAGCAGGCTGAAAGCGATGCCCGGCTGCGCCCCGGCCTCAATCGTTTTGGCATACACACGCGCCACCGGCGGAACCAGATCCTGCAGGAAATAGCTGTTATAGGAGAAATAAACCACTGGAATGGCGATCACAAACGCGATCATCGCGGCAATCAATTGAATACGGCGGCCCAGCAGTTCCTGCTGCAAATCCTTGCCATAACCGCGCAGGATGAAGCCCGCTTTCAGGTCAAAGCCCATATCGGCAAACGCCGGGCCGGTTGCCGCAGTGAAACCGGTTAAAATGCACAGCGCCAACGGCGGAAAACCAAGCAAAATGCCGACAATCAAAGTGATCAACGCCACGGCAAAAGCCGGGAACCAACCGGAGTGCATCGCCGCGATGCCAACAATCAGTTCATGCACAAAGGCGGCGAAAGCCGCATAAAGCACAAACAACAGCAGCATGGTCAGTGACATTTCACTGTACAGCCCACCCGCCAGCGCCAGCAGCGCAGCGATCGCCACATATCCACCAGCCCCCAGACCCAGTGCTTTACGCACTTCGCTGTCGGGCTGCGTATGGGTGGAGGCAGCGTCTGCGTTTTTATTGCGGATCACCTGAACCACCTGGATCAACGCCACCAGCCCGGCCCCCACCATGACACCGTGTGGAATATACTGCGCGTTGATATCCACCCCGGTCAGTGGTTGACCGTAGGCGCGCAGCAACAGGCCAATACCGAACATGCTCAACGCCCAGATATTGCCGATAAATGCTGTACCAAAGGCGGCCATCGGGATCTTGAGCATCGAACCGGCAACCCCGATCACCACGCCCACGACCAGCAACCACGCCTGTTTCCCCCCGCGATCCCCCGCCTTGATAGCTTCTGCAGCAGCAACACCCGGTGGCCAGGCATTAGCAGCAGGGAACACTTTGGTATCAAACAGGCGATACAACAGATAGGCATCCAGCAGCATCGCCGCAGCCACGCCGCAGAACATCGGCATAATTAACTGAGGTTGCCCCATCACGTAAGGGACGGCAATCGGCATTAACAGGCTGTTGGCAGCACCGAAGGTGGCAGAAGAGATCACCGTTTGTGCCAGGTTTTGCGTGTGTATCGAGCGGTAACGTTGAAACATCTGCAACGGAATTCGCGCCAGCAGCATGGCAAACAGCGCACCGATAATTGAGGTATTGGGCGTTACGCCTAGCGTGGTGATCAACTGCACACCGATAATGGCACCAATAATGGACAGCAGCACCATCACCAGTAGCGTGCCAAGATCTTTTAATGGGTTAATGGTTTTCTCTGATTGCATACACAGTATTCCTGATTATCCCTATTGTCCGGCAAAAATAATATTTCAGGTACCCGCCAGCGCTGCAGTTCCGCTATTTGGAACTTACAGTGAAATGATTGATTTCCTGCCAATACTCTAAATCATTCAAGTTACGCGTAATATATTGAATTCTGATAGGTATATTTAGGCTGATTAATTACGGCCTGATCATTAAACCGCAAGCCAAGTTCCCTGGTGTTGGAACGCTAATTAATTCAGCCGTAATGCTACCTTTTCAGCGAGAATATTCCCAAACGCGCTGTTGCCAATATTCATCACCGAGCCTTTCTGCCAGTTGGCGAGAAACCGTCATCAGCGCCTCAAGTACCTGAGGTGAATAAGGTTGTTCCTCGCGCTGTGAAGGAAAGGATAAACATAACCCCACCGTCTCATTGCGGTGCTTATTGGTTACCGCTGTTGCTAATGAACTGATACCAGGCAGCGTTTCGTTACGCGCCAATGACCAGCCCCGCTGCCTGACCAAGGCCAGTTTTTGCAGCAATTCCTCCAACGTTTGCGGCGAGTTGGCAGCCACCGCCCGATAACCTGCCGCAAAGCGTTCGCATACCTGTTCATCGCTGTCGCGCGCCAGCAATGCACGGCCCACCGAGGTTTCCGCTGCCGGTGAACAGACGCCTACCGGTGTAATCACCTGAAAGAAATGGCGCCCCGGGAATGTACGCATCACCCGACCATCACGCCCATCCAGCATCGCGATATACCCTGTGCAAAAGGTTAACTGGTCAAGCTGAGTCATCAACGCCGCAGCGTTTTCCACCAGCGGCGTTGACAGATAATGGCTAGCCACCGAAAGCAGTACCTGCCCGATCCTATACAGACGGCTCGTGGGATCGCGCTCCAACATCCCTTGGTTTTCCATGGTTTGTAACAAGCGCGACACGGTGCTTTTCGGCAAACCAAGTTGCTCCACCACATCGCTGAACGAAATACCCGGCTGACCGTAAGTCATGCCCTGTTGAGAAAATAACTTTAATACTGCCGCAGCATTCTCTAATGTGGTCATGACACTCTTTGTTCCACTATGCGGAACTAAGTTCCTATTCAATATTTAAAAACTAGAACTCATAGCACTTATCGTCAAGAGGTTTATTTTTGATAATCAGGTTTAATTGCAGCAAATAATGCTTCTATAACAGAAATATAGGAAATAATGCATAAGTATCACTAATGAAACTTTGCATATAGTCGGGGCAGGATAAGTATCTCAGCACAAAACTCTGATAAAACCAACTTCATCAGAAGTTATCAAAAAAGTCGTTGAGATCTCAAATTCCACTTTATCGGACAATGCCGGATTGGCAGAGTAAATTGATTTACTCTGGGCTCTAGCCATTTGATAAGAAAGGAGCACCAGAAACGTGCCCCAGAAAACCGTTACTTAACCGCTTCACCCTGTAAAGCTACAAGGATTTGCTCAACCACCTGCGCCGGAGGCAGAGTACAGTCCATCACATAATGTGCCGCTTCTTGATACAGCGCTTCACGCTGCGCCAATACTTCCAGCATTTCTTCCGCTATCGGGCGGCCCGTCAAGGTCGGGCGTTGTGCATCCTGCGGATACTCAGTCAAACGCTGCGCTAACACGCTGGCTGGCGCACGCAGATAAATCACCGTGCCGTGCTGCCGCATAAACCGACGGTTCTCTTCCGCCAGGATCATACCGCCCCCGGTGGCAACCAGGGTTGACGGCTGTGTTACTTCTTGCAAAGCCAGTGTTTCACGGCGGCGGAACCCCAGCCACCCTTCTTGCACCACCATCTCTGCTACACTCATTTGCGCAGCCTGCTGCATAAACAGATCGGTATCGATAAACTGATAACCCAGAGCCTGCGCCAATGCGCTACCCACCGTGGTTTTACCAGCTCCGCGCGCGCCTACCATAAAAATGGTTTGTGTCATTACAGGTTGTCCCTTATGCGGTCACTTGAGTGCATTACTTACCAACAGGATATCTGACAGAGAGATCGAGCGTGGCTGCAGCATCATACCGCCCCTGCACTGTATTTCAATATTTACGATAGTGTAAATCTTATGGCACAGCGGCCTGCACGCACGAAATTCTGCACCAGAATGGTTCACCATCGTGCATCCTATCGGTTCAGAGCGCGTCATTTAAACAGATTGTCACAACGAGTAAAAGCCTAAACGCCCCAGTCACCTGGCGATCTCTGCTCCTGGGGCTCACTCATTTGCCGCCTTGCTGCGGTTGATTTATTAACGATAGATTTCCGCATTACCACGCCAATTGCTGGAATCGCCAGGGTTATCCAGCCCAATGATACGATAATGTGTGGCCCCGTCCTCCGTCGCTTTCTGTTTTAACGCGTGGACAGCATCATCTGGCGAACCACTGATGCCAGATACCGAGACAACTCCCATACTCTGCATCGTGCTGGCCTGATTGCTGTTGACCTGTTGAGCAGACATATTGGCCGCCAAAGTTGAGAATGAAGCCGTGGCGATCAGTGCTGCAGCGAGACAAGGTAATAGTTTCATGATTGACTCCGTTACTTTAATGTTTTGATGGCTATACCCGCCATACTTAAAGTTGCTTGGGTATAATCCGATTCGTTCTCAGCGATTTAATTATTAGCCAGCAAATGCAAACGGACGTCACTCAAGGTAAAGAAGCTCAATGATTGTGAAGAAAATGAGGAGGAAATGAGAGCTTTTATTTCTCAACCATAAAGGGATATTTACCATATAACCTCATACCCTGCTTTATTTAAACAACGCTAAGTTCGTCGTATATCAAGTTGTCGGCGTATTGGCTTTCCTGCGACTTGAATTATTTTGAACACAATAAGTACCAAGTAGGAATAGTACAAATCAGGATTTTTTCAGACAATAACCAAGAAAGTCACCTATAAAAGAATAAACAAGACAAGAAAAGCAAGACGTTTCTTAAAATCAATTCCGTGTTCTAGACAAATTATAATAATAGGGATTTAATACCCCCGTAATTAAAGGCCTATCAAACACCATCACTCATACCCATAACCTTCCAAGATACGGGGAGTTGGCTGTGCTCGCGCAACCAAGGCAATCAACACCCAAGCAGCTTGAAGTATGACGGATATAAATTCTGGGAATAAAAACCGGGGTTCATAGTGTTAGTGCTGATAAAAATCTATTTTTCTTGCAGGGTTCAATCTATATGTCAAAGCGACTCTTTGCCGAATTTTTTGGTACATTTTGGTTGGTATTCGGTGGTTGTGGCAGCGCTGTCTTAGCCGCCGCATTCCCACAACTGGGTATTGGTTTTACCGGTGTAGCTCTAGCGTTTGGTCTCACCGTTGTCACCATGGCGTATGCCGTCGGTCATATTTCTGGTGGGCATTTTAACCCGGCAGTTACTCTGGGATTATTTGCCGGTGGCCGTTTCCCGGCAAAAGATGTTATCCCTTACGTGATTACTCAGGTTATTGGGGCTATTGCCGCAGCTGCGGTGCTGTATTTAGTCGCCAGCGGTAAAACCGGCTTTGATGCCACCAGCAGTGGTTTTGCTTCCAATGGCTACGGCGAGCATTCGCCAAATGGCTATTCTCTGCAGGCTGCAATCGTTATTGAGCTGGTGCTGACTGCCTTCTTCCTGATCGTTATTCATGGTGCGACAGATAAACGCGCCCCTGCAGGATTTGCCCCCCTGGCTATCGGCCTGGCATTAACGCTGATTCATTTAATCAGTATTCCAGTCACCAATACCTCCGTTAACCCGGCGCGCAGCACCGGTGTGGCAATATTCCAGGGTACTTGGGCATTGCAGCAACTGTGGGTATTCTGGTTAGTGCCATTAATTGGCGGCGTTATCGGTGGGCTGATTTACCGTTGCCTGCTGGAAGAGAAAAAATAAACATGAATCTCAGGGCAACCTTTAATGGTTGCCCTGCGGCGATTATCCCTTGCTCACTTCAAACATCATAATGTCACTGGTAAATGAGCCATCGTCCTGAATGGCGAAATGCTGCCGCACATCTTCTGCTACCCCTTGCTGCAGAGCGCGAATCGCCGTCACAAAATGTTCCGGGGTACGCATCCGCGCTACCCAACTGCCGAACTCCAGATCCAGACGATCCGAGGTGACTTGCCGCACCACCAACCCAGCCTCAGTGAACATTCCCAACCATTCACCAGGCGCATAGTTGCGTACGTGTGAGGTATCGCGCAACACTTCTACCGTCTGCAAATAGATATCCAGCAACGGATGCCCTGGGGAGACCACATCCATAAAAATGGCGCGGCCACCAGGTTTCAGCACCCGCCTCACTTCACGCAATGCGCGGCCAACGTCGTGCCAGTGGTGTGCAGAATAGCGGCTGATCGCGATGTCGAAACTACCATCGTCAAACGGCAGTGATTCAGCCACACCTTGTTGTAACTGAATATTCTCCAGCCCTTTCTCCGCCGCCGCCTGGCCAACCACTGACAGCATTTGTGCAGAAAGATCGTATGCTACTACCTGAGCCACCTTTGCCGCAGCAACAAAACTGGCATGCCCTGCCCCACAGCCCAAATCAAGCAGCCGGGCGTTAGGGCTGCCTTGCAACAGGCCCGCCAAGCGTTGCAAATCTTTCCCCTGTGCATGTACGGCACTGTTCAAATAGGCCTGGGCCTGATCGCCAAACTGCCTTTCAACCGCATTCTTGTGGCTGTCACTGATGCTCATATCTCCCCCTTAATGGTAGTGGTGCCGGATGGCCTGCAGTGACTATAATTAACTTGCTATACGGGTACAATATGACCATTTATCCTAGTATGATTAGGTACCACGCTATGGAATCAGATGCTTTATCCGGCCCAAAAGCCCTTGGCGCTTTTCTGCGTGCGCACCGTGAACGGGTCACGCCAGAAATGCTGGGCTTGCCCACTGCTTCACGCCGCCGCACCAGCGGCTTGCGCCGTGAGGAACTGGCGCAAATCAGCGGCATCAGTGCCACCTGGTATACCTGGATCGAACAGGGGCGCGAGGTATCGATTTCACCGTACACGCTGGCGCGGATCGCCAAAGCGCTGCGGCTCGGCCATGCCGAACGTCACTACCTGTTTACGCTGGCACGGATCGCCGATCCTGAGTTGGAGCAACAGCAGGAAACGGTGAATGCCGCCGTCCTGCACAGCGTGCACCAGATGACCGTGCCTTGTTATCTGCTCGATCTCACCTGGAATATGGTGGCCTGGAATCAGCAGGCAGCAGAGTTGTTCAGCGGCTGGCTGCAACAGGCCAAAACACCAAACCTGCTACATTTTATGTTCTTCCACCCGCAGGCAAAAAAACTGGTAAGCAATTGGGAAGATCGTGCCCGTCGTGTAGTGGCAGAGTTCCGAGCGGAAACCAGCCACCACCAGGGAACCGAAGAGATACGCGCTTTTGTGCGCAATATGACGCACAACAGCCAGACTTTTCACCATTGGTGGAAGCAGCAGGACGTTATGGCACGCGAGGGGGGAGCCCGCGCTTTTACCCACCCATACAGAGGGGAACTGCATTATCAGCAGGTCACCTTTTACCCTGCGGAGCACCATGGGCTCAAACTGGTGATGTTAATGCCTTTGCCGCCAGACGATAGTACCGGGCTCAAGGGGCTTGATCGTCGCTGATTTTTGCCAGCGCCGTGAGGTAAGCCTGTACCTTTCTGCGTTTCTTCAACCAGGTAGTGAAAGAAACGACAAAAATGGCCCCAGACATGGCCAGCACCCCAATAGGGTGGTCATAAAATAGCATCAAAATAAAATAAACGGCTGAAACAATCGCCACCCATTTGGCCGAATTCCCTACGGCATTTTTCTCGGAGGTTAAACGGCGGATCGACTCTTCTTCACTGATTCCCATACGTTCTCCTTTTGGCTCAACGTTCCATTATATGTAACAGGATTGCTGACATTTCAATGAATTACACCGTAAAGATGCGTAAATATCAGCAAACGCCATTACAGCAAGCCAGCAGGTTGGTTCGTTGCTTAATTCAACAACCGTTTAACCCACTTGAAAAAGCGGGTTCAGCCAGTGATCTCGATGGCATTGCCGTCAGGATCCTGAATGATCGCCTCATAGAACCCATCGCCGGTATAACGCGGCGCGGCACGCAAAATACCATCCTGCTTTGCCCGCTGTGCCAGTTCGTCCACCAAGGCCTCACTGCCCAATGAAATGGCTATGTGCGCCCAACCGATACCCTCCTCACCCGGTTTGCCCGGCAGCAAACCCGGAACGGCCATGATCTCCAGCGTTGGCCCAGAAGCCAGGCTGACAAAGCGGGAAACAAAACCAGGGCGATTCTTGCTGACATACTCTTCTCCGGCAACGCCGTTGAAATAACGCTGCCAAAAAGCAACCTGCGCCTCAATATTCTGCGTCCATAGCGCAACATGGGCTATTTTCATCATCATTCTCCAGAGGTTGAAGGAATGTAGAGCAGGTTACCGCCACTGCGCGCCACCTGCGGTTCAAACGGTGAATGCCCGCAGTGGGCCATGGCGGGCAAAAACGTTCATTCGGCAGCAATTTTGCCATGATGGCTTCCTCTTAGCGATTAAACGATCACCACCGTCCCATCAGTTTGACAAAAAATTCCGTAGCCAATTTAGCCAAGCAGGATGTTGGCTATACTGGAAAAACGGGTGTCAGTGCAGGCGTAACCCATCAGGCGCAAGGGGAGAGTGATGTTATTGAGAATCGCCAGTTGGCTATTTCAACTTCCTGGCAGGCTGTTTGCCCCCATCTTCAGAAATCGCCTGACGATACTGATCTTTTTTATGTTGGTTGCTGCGAGCATTTTTGCCGCCAAGCGCCATCTGTACACACAGCAACACCAAGAAACAGTGGCGCTTACCACACCGAAGAATTACCAGATCCCGCGCGAAGTGCCTTTACGAGAGGCTCGTGAACATTGCGGTGGGCCACTGCTCGATAATCAAGGGCAACCCTGGCCGACTGCTGCCGGTTATCTGCAACAGCCCCAATGGCCAGCGGGCAGTTCCCTGCGCGAGTTCACGCTGGATAACCGGCAAAACGCTTTTGCCATTCTGGTCAAACTGGAGAATACCTTGGCACCGCAGCAGCCTGCGGAGGTGTTTATCCCCGCTGCTGGCAGTTTCACGGTCAAAATGGATGCGGCAGGGGAATACGTGATGAAAGCCAAGGATCTCAAAAGCGGTTGCAGTTTCCGTTCGGCAACCCTTTCCGTGGCTGAACATCAGGGCGGGCAATTATCGTTAAAATTATCGGGAGAAGATTCAGAACTCTATCACCCGATTAGCGACAGTGAGTTCTGAACCTTAACGATTCAGCTCAAATCAAAACTGCCAGCGCAACCAGGCAAAGAACACGTTGCCGTTGTTGTAGGTACCTGGAATGTAGGTTGCCTGGAAAGTAAGCTGCTGATAACCAATGGAAGCCATCGGCAACGGAGCCGGGAGCGGAATATAGCTCCAGTTATCGCGCGCGGTGATGCTGGCGGTAAAACCGAGGCCAAGGCGAAAATCCTCGCCCTCAATTGGCCGCCAGATATTCTCATAGGCATAGCCACCGATCGGTTCCCACTTGTTGAACGAATCTTTGAACATCATAAAGTAGATGGTGTGCCAGTCACCGTCTGCGTCAAAGCGCGAGATACCGTACCCCAGCCCCCACGGACGTTCATTGTAGCTATCGATCTTTTCCTGCGAGTAAGTCCAGCGGTTATGCCAGGTGATCGCAGGCAGGTAGAGTTCTTTGTTCGGCGAATCGTTCCAGGTTTCGGCAACGTTACTCTTAAAACGCCCCCACAAACTCTGTTCTTCTGCCGTTGTGCTGTTACTTTCTGTACCAACCTCAGCGTAAGAAGGCAGTGCAGAAAATAACAACGCCAGCGAACATGCCGAAAGAGTCCTTTCAAAATACATTATCAAGCTCCCATAAAAATAAGCGGGGGATTTTTACCGATCGCTATGCCGAGATCAAGCCGTATCGTACTGGCACCGCGCCTTTTATACCCGCTTATTGAAGTTTGGTTTACCTCCACCTCCGGGTCTGTTTTCTGTAAAAAAACACAGCTAATCTACTCATTTTCCACCAGATTGTCCGTCAGAAAACTCTTTTTCTTACGCTTATATATCAATGGATTATTGCAAATTTTTAACATTTTTTCTGAAAGAAAAAGTTACATTATCCTTATACAAATGAATGATATTATAATTTTTTGCGGCCCAGCATGTAAAGCCACGGTGCCACTCATGGCAATGGCTCAAGAAAAGGAAGTCATACATCAGGTATGTTATTGAATCTGCTTGTTTCTGCGGTTAGAAACACCCAAAAGAGGTCATTTACCTTTATCTGCTATTACCCATTTTCTCTTGATGATTCAAATAGCTGAAGGCTCACGTGAGAAATACCGGTTGAGCACCTGCCTCAGTAGACGCTATCTGTCCCAAACCCGGCCATTCTGCAAGTTGTCTCAGAATACCCTCTCAGGAAAAGTGCTCACCGTCTTTATTCGCCCCACCGCCCCCATCTTGCAAAGCGTAAACCCCCGGATACGGCAGGCTCCCGACCAGCAAGCCGGGCAGGCTTGAACAACGCCCTATTTTAACCAACTGTTAACACTGATTCTCAGGCTGTTCTGACTCTCGCATGTTCAACGCCTAAAGGAACAACATCGCCGGTCGATCTCTGCCCTGTTCCTTTAAATAACAAAAAAATTAATGTGAATGTGGAGCCGTAATGAAAATAACCATAGGTGCATTCCTCCTGCAGCAACTGCGTGCCCTGCGCATCAGACATCTCTATGGCGTGCCCGGTGATTACAACCTGGCTCTGCTGGAATTGATTGAGCATGACGCCAGCGTTGAATTTATCGGTAACTGTAATGAGCTGAATGCCGCTTACGCAGCCGATGGCTATGCCCGGCTCAACGGGGCGGGCGCGTTAATCACCACCTACGGGGTGGGCGATCTGGCCGCGCTCTCTGGCATTGCCGGAGCTTATGCGGAATCAGCCCCGGTTATCTGCCTCGCTGGCACACCACCGCTGCACGCCATGAAAAACCGGGCTCTGGTGCATCACTCATTGGCAGACGGCAATTTTGATAATGTCATGAACTGCTTTAAGCAATTCACCGTGGCGCAGGCGCTGATCACCCCGGAAAATGCGGCCAATGAGATCCCGCGCGTATTGTCCACCGGCTGGCAACAGAAAAAACCGGTTTATCTGCAATTGCCTTCCGACATTCACAACTTCGAGATCGAGGTAGACGACTTTCTCCCACTACGTTTACCCTGCAGCGATCCCCAGAAGTTACGCATGGCAGCAGCAGCCTTATTGCAACGCATTCAGCAGGCACAGCGGCCAATGATCCTGATCGACCAGATGGTCGATCGTTTTCGGCTCCAACCACTGGTGCTTGCGGTAGCTCATAAATTTGCCATTCCATTAACCAACATGCCCACGGCAAAATGCGTCATTCCAGAAAGCACGCCGGGCTGGCAAGGGGGCTACAGCGGCGATCTCTCCTCCCCTGCGCTGTTCGAAAAGCTGGCTCAGGCCGACTGCGTGCTCAGCTTTGGCACACGCCTGGTCGATTCCACCACCGGTTATTTCAGCCAGCAAATCCCCATGCAGGCGGTGGTAGACATCCAGCCCTACTCATTGCGACTGGATGGTACTTTATACCCGACGGTGACAACGGCAGATGTGCTGCAAACGCTGCTGGAACTGGCTGAGGAGACAAACGCCCCAGCGCAGGCGGTTCTGCCAAAAGCGCAGCGAAGATTGGCGATTCCCAGCGATACCGCACTCGATCAGGCTTATTTCTGGCAGCGTATCAACCACTTTATTCAGGCGGATGATGTACTGGTGGTTGAGAACGGTACCTCCGGCGCAGCCGTGGGTGCTATGCGTATGCCGGATGGCATAACGGTAGTGAATCAGCCCATTTGGGGATCGATCGGCTACACCTTGCCTGCACTGCTCGGCACCCTGATGGCGGCCCCTGCACGCCGGCAGTTGCTATTTATCGGTGATGGCTCATTCCAATTTACTGCGCAGGAGGTGTCTACCTTGCTGCGTTGCAATCTGAAACCGATTATCTTTCTGATCAATAATGAGGGGTACACCATTGAGCGCTATATCCTTGGCGAGTTATCGTCTTATAACGATATCGGCTCATGGGATTATGCCAAACTGCCAGCCGTGCTGAACCACCAGGCCACGCCGTTCTGTGTAGCGGTTGAGACCAGTCAGCAATTGGAAATGGCGCTGGAACAGGCTTCAAGGCAGGATAGACTGGCCTTTATTGAGGTAAAATTGCCGATGATGGATGCACCATCGGCCATGAAAGAATTTTGCCAGCGCTGCAACCGCTTCAACTTTGGCCAGCACGATCCACAGCCTGGAGCATGATTTCCATAAGGTTCAGTCTCATCTTTTTCATGGAGAGCAGGGTTGGCCAGCAGAAGTCTGGTCAACCCTGCAATAAAGATGTATTTTATATGCAACATATAAAACAGGATGACGACGATGAACCATCAGGCGACAAATCACGCTTTACCGGAAGACTACTACAGCCAAAAGTATTCTCTGACCCCCACCCACTCTGAAGTGATTGCGGCGGCACAACAGATCACGCCCGGCAGGGTTCTGGACCTGGGCTGTGGCAGCGGACGTAACGCACTCTACCTCAATATGAAAGGTTTTGCGGTAACCGCCTGGGATAAGAACCCGCTGGCTGTGGCCCGTTTGAAGCAAATCATCGACAGTGAACAGTTGCACCATATCACCGCCAGCGAGCAGGATCTCAATACCCATCGCTTCAGCGGCCAATACGATTTTATTCTTTCAACCGTGGTGTTCATGTTCCTGCACCCTGAGCAGATCCCGGCAATCGTGCGTAATATGCAAGACAGCACGGTGAAAGGGGGTTACAACCTGATCGTCGCCGCCATGGACACACCGGATTACCCATGCTCAATGCCGTTTCCTTTTACCTTCAAACCCGACGAACTGCGGAATTATTACCAGGATTGGGAAATCATTAAATACAATGAAAACCCCGGCGAACTGCACAAAACGGATGCCGCAGGTCACCGTATCAAGCTGCGCTTTGCAACTTTGCTGGCACGCAAGTAACGCAGCCTCCTTGTCAGGCTTGTGACAAGGAGGGCATAAATGCCAGTAAACGGTACGCCGCATGAGTTTCAAGGAGCAATGACTGATGAAAACAGAGAGAAAACATGCTGTTCCGACGTTAAAAACCCACAGGCTGATATTGCCGCCACTTGAACTATCAGACTCGGAAGATATTCAGCGGCTGTTCCCCCAGTGGGAAATCGTCAAATACATCACCAGTCAAGTCCCTTGGCCTTATCCCGAAGGCGCTGCACGGCAGTTTATCCAAGAGATCGCCTTACCCAGTATGGAGAAAAACTCTGGCTGGTATTGGTCCCTTCGGCTCCAAGAAGATCCTGACCACTTAATTGGCGTTATCAATCTTTGTGACACACCTAATGCCAACCGTGGGTTCTGGCTGACAGCGGCATTTCAGGGTAAGGGATTAATGAGCGAAGCCAGTGAGGCCGTTACCGATTTCTGGTTCAATCAGCTTGATAAACCCGTGTTACGCGTACCCAAAGCGAAAGCCAACCTGGCTTCGAGGCGCATATCAGAACGCAATGGCATGCGCGTAGTTGCCACCCAATGGGCTGATTTTGTTGGTGGTCGTATGGAAACCGAGATTTGGGAGATCACCAAAGACGAGTGGAATCACCGCAGGTAAAATGTACATAATTTGTACTGATTACATGATCCAGATCACTGTATAAACATACATTATTAGTGACAATCCTTGCCAGAAAACAAGTCGATCAAAACCCTAAAGGAAAGTGCCATGAAAACGAATATCGTTGGTTGGTTTGAGATTTATGTTGCCGATATGTCACGTGCTAAAAAATTCTACGAGTCGGTTTTCAACACTCAGCTTGAAAAGATGCCAAGCGAGGAAATGGATTACTGGTTATTCCCTTACCAGGGTGGGAGCGAAGGAGCTGGTGGTGCGCTGGCTAAAATGGACGGCGTTACGCCAGGGCCTGGTGGCACCATGGTGTACTTTATTTGTGAAGATTGCGCCGTAGAAGAGGCGCGAATTGTGCCTAACGGCGGCGAAATCTTGCGCGCCAAGTTTTCTATCGGCGAAAACGGCTTTATTACGATCGCAAAAGACACCGAAGGCAATGTGATCGGTCTGCATTCAATGAAATAAAATATTTGCACTGTAGCAATGCGAGTTGCAGGGATGTTTACTACCTGCAACTTGCAGCATAACGGATATATGCCAACAGCGAACTAACTAGGCGGTTTGAATTTTTGTATAACCTCTTCCAAGAAAATAAAAAACAACGTTCTCGATTTCTCATAGGGTTTAAGCGCACTGTTACCACCGCTATTGGTCAGATAAAAAAGCGTATGCTGTTGTAATTTAGGGAAATAGCGAAACTCTTCAAATAAGAAGATCACCTCTTTGTAATTCAATCCTGAGAGCTCTTCATCAAAAGACTTGAATAATCCCGTGGTAGATAACACCAGTAGCTTCGTGTCCTTACTGTCAGAATTCCTGAGCGTGGTGACTTCATTAGTTGCTAACGAAAAAACATCAGAAAAAATACGCAACCGATAGGCAAAATAATCAGCACAAATAAATGAAGGGCCTAGTCCATAGATAATCAACTTATTGCAGTCTTTTATTTTCATCCAAAATTCATAAGCGAGATGGTCATCAAAATTGGCAACATAGTCTGAGATGCGCTGTAGTTCACTCGATGGCCTTTCTGGGGGGGCATTATTATGCTCGCTGATAATAAATTTTTTATATTGCTTAAAAGATTCAAACCCTAGCTTTCTCACAAATTTGGATATCTTTGAAGTTGAAACATCGAACTGGGTACTGAGCTCGGTAATGGAGATCTTTGAGTTATGCTGAATACACTCTTTGGTACTGTCTAATAGTTTTTTTTCCAAGGTATTCAAATTGTTGTAATCGATTTTTATCATGATTTGTTTCCGATGTTCACCCTAATCATCATCCCGGCCCAATGGTACGAGAAAAACCTCCAGATGAGTACCCCGCTTGCCGAAGATATAACCACCTCTACAGAATTCCCCCTCGGTTACAGCCTTAAAAACCACGTTATGACAAACAAAATATCCATACAATCACATAAATTAAGAATTAAAATCCATTTAAATTAAATTTAATAAAACAAAAGTCCAAATAAATTCAAAAAAACAGCCAATAGGAATTTAATTTAAATAATTTTCCACAAAATGGATCTAAAGCATAGTTTTATGGAAAATAATCGGTATAAATGTTACCCAGGATCAGGGTTAATGAAAGTTAAATGTTAAAAATCATCAGGAAACGATCATGTTGGAAAAAATCACAGACTTCAGTTTGAACCTGTTCTCTTTAAAGGGAAAAACAGCGATTGTCACAGGAGGTAACAGCGGGTTGGGCCAGGCATACAGCGTCGCATTTGCCAAAGCCGGGGCCAATGTAGCGGTGATTGCGATTGCAGACGACGAAGGGGAAACACGGCGTTTAGTGGAAGAGTGCGGAGTGGATTATCAGTTTATTCTTGCTGACATTACCCGTGAAGGAGAACCGCAGCAGGCAATCGACAAAGTAGCCGCACGCTTTGGCCGCATCGACATACTGGTTAACAACGCCGGAATGTGTATTAACGAGCCCGATGTCCTTAAATTTACCCGCGTGCAGTGGGACAAAATGATCGCACTCAACCTGAGTGCCGCATTTGAAATGTCACACGAAGTTGCCAAATATCTGATTCCCCAACGCAGCGGGAAAATTATCAACATCGCCTCCATGTTCTCGTACTTGGGCGGGCAGTGGTCACCGGCATATTCAGCCAGCAAACACGGTATTGTCGGGTTGACCAAAGCCTATTGTGATGAACTGGCACAATTCAACATTCAGGTTACCGCTATTGCACCTGGATATTATGCAACACCATTAACTGAAAAGACACGTTCAGATCCAGAAGCTAATAAACGAGTGCTTTCGCATATTGCGGCTAATCGTTGGGGAAATATTGCCGACCTGATGGGAACAGCGGTCTTTTTGGCTTCCGATGCCTCTAATTATGTTAACGGCTCAGTAATAGCGGTTGATGGTGGCTTTTTAGTGCGTTAATCAATGATGATAAGGGTAATTATGAACAAGCACGAAACATTAGAGCAATTGCGTCATCTGCTGAAAGCCGATCAGATCGTGACCGATCATGCAAAATTATATGATGCAGCAGCCGACAGATATAAAAAATATGCCAAGGCCAAAGAGCAACTTAATGTGCCGCTCCCTACGGCTATTGTGCTGCCAGAAAGTGCCACCGAGGTGGCGGAAATACTTCAATTCTGTAATCAAAACGCCATTAACGTTATCCCGAGAAGTGGCAAAACGGCAACCGAAGGTGGCCTGGAAAACTGGAAAGACAATACCCTGGTGATTGACTCGGCACGCCTGAATAAAATCATCAAAATCGACAGCTACAATATGGAAGCTACGGTGCAAGCGGGGGTTTGCCTGCAAACGCTGGAAGACGAAGCGCGTAAGCAGGGGCTGACAACCGGCCATTCGCCGCAGTCCAAACCGGTTGCACAGTATGGCGGGCTGGTAGCCACGCGCAGTATCGGCCAGTTTTCTACTCTGTACGGCGGGATCGAGGACATGGTGCTCGGCTTGGAGTGCGTCTTCCCTGATGGGCACATCTCGCGCATCAAGAGTGTTGCACGCCGTGCTGGCGGCCCGGACATCCGCCATGTGGTGATTGGTAACGAAGGCACCCTGTGTTTTATCACCGAAGTTACGGTGAAACTGTTCAAGTTCTACCCGGAGAACAACCGCTTTATCGGCCACTTAATCAAAGACGTTGCTTCAGGGATCAAGATCCTGCGTGACGTCATGGTTGCAGGCTACCGCCCTTCCGTAGCACGGGTTTACTCAGAAGAAGATGCCGCGCAGCATTTCTCCGCCTTCCACGAAGGCAAATGCGTTCTGATCTTTATGGTGGAAGGGCCCTCCGGCATCGTGAATGCCACCATTGATGGCATCAATCAGATCATTGCTGAGCATGCGGCCGGGATCTTGAAACCGGTTAAAAGCCAACTGATCGAAAACTGGTTCAACCATCTCAACTGGTCCCAGGCGCGCATTGAGCAAGAAGTCAGCGACATGGTGAATCACAGTCGGCACGACGGCTTCACCACGGAGATCTCCGCAAGCTGGGAAATGATCCCGAAAATCTACGATCGCGTGATCCAGCGTATCCGCTCTGAATTTGAACGGAGTGAAGATCTCACCATGTTGGGCGGGCACTCGTCGCATAGCTATATCAACGGTACCAATATGTACTTTGTTTATAACTACAATATTCATTGCGAACCGAAAGATGAAATGCGCATTTATCACCACCCTATCCAGCGCATTATTGTAGAAGAAACGCTGAAATTGGGCGGGTCCATGTGCCACCACCACGGTATTGGTAAATATCGTAACCAATGGACTGAGCAGGAACATGGCAGTGCCTATTATATTCTGCAAGGGCTGAAGCAGGTTTATGACCCGAAAGGCATCATGAACTTTGGTTGTATTTACCCACAACCTGGCACAGAGCATTTTTTTGAGTAATCTTCACGGATAAATCCCTCAACGAGGAGTCTGTGTAATATCCGACGTGCCTGATGTTGTATTCAACGCTGCTGCAACTCAGGCCGTCTCGACATTTAATCATTCCCTCACTCCACCTAGATCAAAAATAATGGAAGTGAATAATGAAAAAACTATTCATGGGTATTGATAGCGGCTCGCAAAGTACCAAGGTGGGTATTTTCGATCAACAGGGTAATGAAATCTGTTATGGCAGCGATCAATTGCAGAACACCGAAACACCGGCCCCCGGTGTGGTTTACCACCCAGGAGAAGATCTCTGGGAAAGCCTACAGCGAGCGATAGAAAATTGCCTGAATAAATTTACCGGCGATCGCCAGCAGATTGTGGGAATTGGGTTATGTACCATCCGTTGCTGCCGAGTTCTGCTGGGTAAAAACGGTGAGCTGGTTGAACCGGTTATTAGCTGGATGGATATGCGCATGTCGCAACCCTATGTTCACCAGAATGATGCGGTGAAATATGTCACCACCACTTCCGGTTACCTTGGGTTACGCTTAACCGGTGCTTTTAAGGACAGCTGTTCCAATCAGGAAGTTTACTGGCCGATGAATTGGCAAACTCTGCAGTGGGCAGATGACGCCGAAATTCAGCGCCAGGGGCTAACACGCAGCCAACTGTTTGAACTGATCAAACCCGGTGAGAGTTACGGCCCGCTACGTGCAGAACTGGCCGAGCGTTTTGGCCTGAACACGGCTATCCAGGTGTTCGCTACAGGCAATGACAAGGCGGTTGAAGTATTGGGGGCTGGGATCACCGATGCCAATGAAATCATGATCTCGTTAGGGACATTTATTTCAGCCATGCTCTATCGCCATGATTACTACTCTAATGCCGAGAGCTTTTTCCCAACGCTGGCGTGTGAACCGTTTAAATATGTCTATGAATCCACCGGGATCCGGCGTGGTATGTGGACGGTGAGCTGGTTTAAAAATTTAGCCGGGGAAGATATCAGCAAAATTGCCGAGATGGAAAACATCAGTGAGGAAGATGTTTTAAACCGTATTGCCGACTCTATTGCGCCAGGCTCTGAAGGGTTGATTACTATTCTTGACTGGTTGAGCCCGCCGAGCCATCAATTCCGCAAAGGGATTATGCTTGGCTTTGATCAACGACATACTAAGTACCATATTTACCGTTCTATTCTGGAGGCTATTGCCTACACGATAAAAAATAATATAGATGCCATGTTGCAAGAAACCGCATCGAACATAAACAGCATTCGCATTATTGGCGGCGGTGCAAAAAGTGATGTTTTAGTACAGATTATCTGCGATCTGTTTGGTAAAGAGACCTACACGCTAAAAGCTAACAGTTCGGCCTGCCTGGGTGCTGCTATGTGTGCTGCTGTTGGTTTAGGCGTAGTGCAGGATTTTAACCAGGCGAAAAAAGAAATGGTACAGATAAAGAAAAAGTACACACCGAATAACGACAATCATATTTACTATGATGCCATTAATAAGAATGTGTACACAAAAGTCCGTAATTACACGGATCCACTCCTGTCTGAGGCTTATAGCTTCCTTAATAGACAAGCAAGATAAATACATCGCTATCCCCACTCCCGGCCGACGCCGGTATAACACTCAGGTATTAAACAAATACCTGAGTGATGGCGCCTTGCCGTTTGGGAGTCAGAGGGTAACCGACATCATACAGGTAGACAATTATGGAAAATACAATAAAGACAGAGCAAGTAAAGAATAGCACCCGATATATGCAGATCTTGCTGCTGACCGCTGCCGGTGGTGCAATATATCCGATGTTATATTTAAGGCAGATTTATCAGGATACCATGCTGCACGCTTTTAATATTACCAATGTGCAACTCGGTGAACTGTATTCAATCATGGGGCTTTTATTCTTTATCTGTTATACGCCCAGCGGTTGGTTAGCAGACAGAGTAAAACCGATGAAGTTAATTACCCTGTCTCTGCTGGGGACCGGGCTGCTGGGGCTGTGGTACAGCACCTTACCCTCCTACACCGCGCTGCTCATCATTTTTTCTGGCTGGGGCGTAACCACCGGTTTGACCTTCTGGGGAGCGGTGATGAAGCGCATTAAGCTGCTTGCGGCCAAAAATGAAGCCGGGCGATTTTACGGTATTTACGACGGTGGCCGTGGTTTAGTGGAATCGATCCTGGCGAGCATTGCGTTATTTATTTTCTCGGTTACGGTTGGCCCGAATGACAAAAATGTGGTGCAGGGATTGGTCTACGTTATTCACATGTATTCCTGGTTCTGTATTGCGTTGGCCATCGTCTGTTTTGTCTGCATCTGGTTTGAAGGCAATCTGCCGAGTACAACAGAGGAGAAACAGCCTAAAACCAGCCATAAAAACGTTATTAAGGATTTGGGGTTTATCCTGCGGCAACCTGAAGTGTGGCTGATCGCCATCATCATCTCCTCTGGCTATCACTTATTCTGGTCTACCTACAGCTTTTCGGGCTATCTGCAAGCCGGTGGCTGGGGCTTCACCGCCGTGATGGCGGGGACGATTACCACCATCAAACTGTGGTTGCGCCCGATTGGCGGGGTCGCCGGTGGATTCCTGGGGGACAAACTGGGCAATATCAGGGTATTAACCTACGCATTAATACTTAGCGCGCTTGGGCTTGTCGGCCTTATCTGTATCCCTGCAACGCAATTACCTTCAAACGTCGTGATTGGCTTCTGTGTGTTCTTTATTCTGTTCGTCGGCCTACTGACTTACGCAGTACGTGGTCTGTATTGGGCGATTATTGAAAATCTGAAGGTGCCAGAAAACAAACTCGGCCTGGCAATCGGGGTGATTTCTGCGGTGGGCTATTGCCCAGATATCTTTATCCCGTTGATTAACGGCTACATTATGGACTACGCCCCCAACCAGGAAACCGGTTACCAGCTTTATTTTGGTTACACCGTCGTGATGGCATGCTTTGGCATCGTCGCCTGTTTTGTGCTTAAACATCGCGTCACGGCCCAACCACACCATAGGGTGAAACCGGTTATGGCTGAGTAAGTTCCAAAAAACGGCTGCCAAATCACATTAAACCTGTGCATTTGGCAGCCGTTCTTCACAGCGCTATTATACCCAAAATAATTCGAGTTGCTTGTAGGCGGCAACGGAACGAAGCCCCAGGAGCTTACTCAAGTAAGTGACTGGGGTGAGTGACAAATCTGCGTAAGCAGATTTGAACGCTGCTTGCAGCGGCCCCGAAGGGGCGAGGCCCAGTCAGGGCCGAGTAACGCAGCCAACACCCAAGCAACTTGAAGTATGACGGGTATAGTCGTCGAAGAACCAGTACCCCTGATTGATCAGCCCGGTTAACTCGGTAACAAATGCCGGATTATGCAGCGCCTCGCCCAGCTCTTTTTTGCCGAGCATCGTGTAACGGCACAGGGCATCAGCCGCTTTCGGTGCTACCGTTTCCAGCGGTTCGCTATTGATAAAAAAGCCATCGCCAATGCGTAGAACCCGCAACCCACTCAGCCGCGTCAGAACTTCACCACTCATCAGAGCATCAACAATCTCACTCGGCTCATAAGGCGGGTGCGCGGGGGCAATATCCAGTTCATGGCGCGGCGTGGTAGCAAAGCGGCCAAACCACTGCTTAAAATCTTCTGGCTGATTAATCATGTCGATCATCATCCGGCGCAGGCGATCAAGCTCATAATCCTCAACCTTACCCGGGTGTTCGCGGCAGGTTAAATCAGGATCGCTGTAGTGTTCACCGCCGAGATCGTTTTCCAGCGCATAATCAGCGAAGCTGCTGATTAAATCCCGGCCATTGGGGCCACGGAAACCGACCGAGTAGTTAAGTGCGGCTTCGTGAGTAAAACCATCGTGCGGAAAGCCCGGCGGGATATACAGGATATCGCCCGGAGCCAGATCTTCATCGATGATCGGCGTAAACGGCTCCACATGCAGCAGCGCCGGGTGTGGACAAAACTGCTTGAGAGGCAACTTATCGCCCACGCGCCAGCGGCGGCTACCCATTCCCTGAATGATAAAAACATCATACTGATCGATATGTGGCCCGACGCCACCACCTGGCACAGAAAAGGAGATCATCAGATCGTCCAGGCGCCAATCCGGCAACACACGGAACGGGCGCACCAGCTCCGCAGAGGGAGCGTGCCAATGGTTAACCGCCTGAGCCAGCAACGACCAGCCGGTTTCCCCCAGATGATCAAAATGCTCAAACGGCCCGTTACTGGCCTGCCACAGGCCATTTTCCTGGCTGACCAAACGGCTATCAACCTCCGCTTCCATTGCCAAACCCGCCAGCTCATCCGGCGTGATCGGGTCGACAAAGTCTGGCAAGGCATTTTTCAGTACGACCGGTTGTTTCTGCCAGTATTTCTCTAGAAATTCTGGCCAGTTAAGGTTCAGTTGATACGCCATACGTTCACACCTGTGAGAAGACAAACAGCTGTGATTATAAAGAGGCCAATACCTTGGCCGCCTTGTCATGGGTCAATAATATCCCTGCCGTGGCGTACAGTTGGGGATATCTATACCCGTTATACTTCAACGTTGGCTTTCCTCGCTCACCCCAGTCACTTACTGGTCTACGCGTTTCCCCTGAGCATCCACGACTCGCTCGCCATCTTCCTTGGTGAAGGCCGCACGTTGGGCGTCGGGTAAAATATCCAGCACGGCTTCAGAAGGACGGCACAGTTTAGTCCCCAAAGGGGTGACCACTATTGGGCGATTGATCAGAATCGGGTGCTGCAACATAAAATCGATCAGTTGATCGTCGCTAAAAGATTCTTCTGCCAACCCCAACTGTTCAAAAGGCTCAACGTTCTTGCGCAATAGTGCCCGAACCTCAATCCCCATATCCGCGATCAGTTGGACTAACTCCGCCCGGCTTGGCGGTGTCTCCAAGTAATGAATAACCGTGGGTTCAACCCCACTGTTGCGGATTAACTCCAGCGTGTTACGTGACGTGCCACAGGCCGGATTATGATAAATGGTTACCTTACTCATCGCGCTATTCCCCTATTGAAACGCCAACCGGTTATGCCTGCTGGCGTAATAAATAAAAAATTACTGTAATTCATCTCTGATCTGTTTTGCACTGTACTGCAGGCGTTTATACGCTTCGTAGCGCCGGGCATGCAGTTGGCTGAAATGGGCATCTGGCTGATACTGCTTATCCAATACGGCGAAATGTTCCATCGCGTCCTGAACCGATGGTGCAAGTTGAGCTGCAACCGCCCCTAAAATCGCCGCCCCCAGCAAAACCGGTTCGCTGGCTTTGGTCGCCAGCACGGTGTAACCACAGGTATCCGCAATCAGTTGGCGCACGAGCGGGTGTTGCCCGGCACCACCGCTGATCGCAATTTTTTCAATGTTGACCCCCATTTGAGCCTGAGCTTCGATAATCTGCCTCAAGCCATAACCAACGCCACAGAGACCCGCAATATACAATGACAGCAGATTGTCGAGATCGCTTTCCATCCCTAAGCCAACAATGATGGCGCGAGAATGGGGATCGGCAAAAGGGGCGCGGTTGCCGAGGAACTCCGGAACCACATGCATACCGTCTGCGAGTTTGGCCGCTGCAGAGGCCGAAGGCATTCTTTCCAGCGCCAGATTGGCCAGAAACACCGGTAACGACCAACCCGCCATTTTGGCCTGTTCTGTTGCTTCAACCGCCGCCGGGTGGAAAGAGAGCAGCTGTTTGATTGCCGCCCCGGCGGCGCTTTGCCCGCCTTCGTTTAGCCACAAGCCTGGGACCATAGCGGAATAGTAAGGCCCCCAAACGCCAGGCACAAAAGCCGGGGTTGCCGTGGTGGTCATGGTGCATGAAGAGGTGCCAAAAACGTAGGCCAGATTATTGATCGCCCCACTGCCGACGCCGACGGTGCCAATGCCGCCAGCATGTGCATCAATCATCCCGGCGGCAACGGGAGTGCCCGCCGGTAGCCCCATTTGCTCGGCGGCCTGTGCCGTCAGGCCGTTACCGCACGGCGTTCCGGGCTCCACAACCCGTTCCCCAATGCGCCGAAAACCTTCATCGGCAAGTTCCCCCAGCCCGATGGTGTGAAAATAGTCCGGATCCCAACGCTTTTCGTGCGCCAGATAGGTCCATTTACACGTCACCGTACAAACCGAACGCGCCAGATCGCCAGTAGCACGCCAGGTGAGAAAATCCGCGAGATCGAAAAACTGCCAGGCACTGGCGTAAACATCAGGCTTGTTTTCCTTCAGCCAGGCAATTTTGGGCGTTTCCATCTCGGGTGAAATCTTTCCGCCCACATACTTGAGCACCGGGTGCCCGGTGGCATTAATCCGTTCCGCCTGCGGGGTCGCACGGTGATCCATCCACACAATGATGTTGCGATCGGGATCCCCCGACGGCCCCACGGGAAGCGGTTCCCCCCCTTCCCCCAGAACCACCAATGAGCAGGTGGCATCAAAACCTATTCCGGCAACGCTAGAAGGGGCAACCCCCGATAACGCTACCGCGCTTTTTATGCTGTTGCACACCGCGTCCCAGATCTCGCGGCTTGATTGTTCGACAAAATTTTCCGGGCCACGGAACAGGCTAATCTCCTGGCTGGCATGTGCCAACATCTCGCCGGAAAGATCAAACACCCCAGCCCGCGCGCTGCCCGATCCCACATCAACGCCAATCACTACCCGTTCGCCTGAATGATTTCCGTTGTTTTTTTCACTGTTCATAATTCCTCACTTTGTCATCGGCTTTATCGATTGCGCACCAAGCTCAATCGATGGAGCCTAATTGCTACTTTAAAATATTACTGTCAAGATGTAGAAAATTTTGGGGTGCAATTTGTGACTGACTTCAAATCAAAGAAAACAACTATTTACGATCTGGCAGAACTGGCTGGAGCTTCTTCCAGCGCGGTCAGCGCGGTGCTCAATGGCAGCTGGAAAAAGCGGCGGATCAGCGCGCAACTGGCAGAGAAAGTGCTGCAACTTGCTGAGCAACAAGGGTATACGCTAAACCAGCAAGCCAGTCTGCTGCGCCGCCGGAAATCAACCATGATCGGTATGATCGTGCCCAAATATGACAACCGGTATTTTGGTTCGATCGTCGAGCGCTTCGAGTCCATGGCCCGTGAACGCGGCCTGTTCCCGGTGATTACCTGCACCAACCGCGATCCTGAGCTGGAGATCGAAGCGGCACGCACCATGCTTTCTTATCAGGTGAACGGGATCGTCTCAACGGGTGCGACCGCCCCGGACCACATTAGCCAAATCTGCTCTGCCGCTGGCGTACCCACCTTTAACCTGGATTTACCAGGCACCTTGGCCCCTTCGGTGATTACCGATAACTATGCTGGTGCCAAAGAGTTGGCTTTGCGCATTCTGGCAAACGGTGAACAACGGCTGGGGCGCGCGCAACCGCTTATTTTCGTGGGTGGGCGCGGCAGCGATCACAATACCATGGAAAGGCTCAGAGGGTTCCGGAGCGCCCACCAGCAGTGGGGCCTTGAAGTGATCGAGGAAAACATCCTGACCTGCGGCTATTCCCCCGACAAAGCAGAAAAAGTGCTCAGCGATTTCATCGCCAAAGGCGGTAACCTCGACACCGGGCTGTTTGTGAACTCGACGATCTCCCTTGAGGGCGTAATGCGCTGGATGATTTCGGCAGGCTATCGCGGCGCAAAACAGCCAGTGATGGGTTGCTTTGACTGGGATCCGTTCGTGATGCTGTTGGGCCATGACATTGTGATGGTGCAACAGGATGTCAGCAGCATGCTAGATGCACTGTTCGCGCTGATCGATGCCAATGAGAGGGGTAATAAACGTCTTGAAATCGCCCCCCTCTTCCCTGCTACAGAATAGTATCACCCGCCATCGCGGCGGGTGAGGTGTTCAGAGTTTATTCTGCAAATGGGTCAACAAAGGTGCACGCCGCCGCCCACTGTAATATTTCAATATCAGTGCCAGACAGACCAGCCAAGCAGGGATCAGCAACAGGCTGAAAATAGTAGTGGCCGGGAACTGGTAGCGCAGCAGTTCGGCACCGGCCAGCACGCCAGAGATCGCTCCAAAACGCCCTACACCATACATACTGCCCACCCCTGTCGCACGGCAACTGGTGGGGTAGTACGACGCCGCCAGTGAAGCCAGAGCAGACTGCCCACCACCAGAAGCAAAACCCATAAAGAACACCAGCGAGCCCAATATCAGGGTCTGCTCGACATTACCCACCGCCAGCCCGACGCCATAAGCCAACAATCCAGCCAGCAGATAGGTGAAAGCCAGTACCTTATTCGGTTCACGGCGATCCATCACCCAGCCGATCAGGATTGAGCCTATCCCGCCCCCCAATGGAAACAGCGCACTGATGTGGGAAAATTGCTGCACCTCGAGCCCCGCCTCTTTCAGCAGTAGCGGCATCCAACTGACGATCATATAAAACACCAGCATACTCATAAAACAGCTCAGCCAGAGCAGAGCGGTAATAGTACGGTGCGGCGTGGTTAAAATGGCACGAATGGCTGAATGACCATCGCCAATTTTTTCCGCAATCACAAAATGTTCTATCTGCTCCATGCCTTCGCTCTGTACCCGCTGCAGAATGGCGCGGATGCTGGCATTAGGATAGCCCTTAAGCACCATATAGCGCACCGATTCCGGCAGCACCCAAGGCAATATAACGCACAGCACAATCGGTACAACGCCCCCTATCACCAGCACCGAACGCCAGCCAAACGCGGGGATCAGATAGCCTGCCAGCAAACCACCGGCTGCAGCCCCCAGCGGGAAGCCACACAGCATAGCGCTGACGATCATAGTACGGCGTTTGCTGGGGCAATATTCAGACAGCAGCGTGATGGCATTAGGCATCGCAGCCCCTAGCCCCAGCCCTGTGACAAAGCGCAGCGCAGTCAGTGAGCCGACTGATGAAGACCAGGCCGTCGCCAGGCTGAACACCCCAAACAACAACACGGAATAGATCACCGCCGGCTTGCGGCCAATCCGATCCGCCAGCGGCCCAGACAGCAGCGAACCGAAGGCCAACCCGAACAACGCGGCGCTCATGGCCGGGCCAAGTTCTGCTTTTTGCAACCCCCACTCATCCAACAGCGAAGGGGCTACATAGGCAATGGCAGCCATGTCGTAGCCATCCATAAAAATCACTAAAAAGCACAGTAATAGCAGCAACCATTGGAATGGAGAAAACGTGGTGCGATCGATAAAAGCTTCAATATCCAGCGATGTAGGGTTAGGCATGAGGTAACGCTCCTGTCAGCGACCCTGCCATATTTCAAGCTGCCAGTATTCCTGCAACTCGCATTATTTAGGGTCTGGGGCAAGACTCAGCTGGCCGTCAACCACTCTGGCTGCGGCCAGTGGTCAATTATAGTTTTATGCAGATATTGCTGATTTCAGAGTAAAAATCCAGCGAGTGGCGGCCACCTTCGCGCCCCATGCCCGACAGTTTGCTACCGCCAAACGGGGTGCGCAGATCGCGGGCGTACCAGCTGTTGACCCAGACAATCCCGGTATGGATACGGCGTGCCAGACGGTGAGCACGCCCCACCTGGCTGGTCCACAGCGCGCAGGCCAAGCCATACTGGCTGTCGTTAACCCGCGCCAGCACTTCTTCTTCGTCATCGAAAGGCGCGATGTGGCACACTGGCCCGAAGATCTCTTCCCGCACACAGCGCGCATCATCACCTAACCCAGTCCAGATGGTCGGGCGGATCCAGGAACCGTTATCGCGCGTGTCGCCGAACACCGGCACTTCACCGCCAGTGATCACATTAGCGCCTTCGGAACGCGCCAGCGCAAAGTAAGAAAGCACTTTATCCCGATGTTTCTGCGACACTAGCGGGCCAAGATCTACCCCCGGCTCATCGGGATACCCCATCTTCAAGGCTTCGGCCCGCGCCTTCAAGGCTGTGACAAAGCGCTCAAAGATCGGGCGTTCGACATACACCCGTTCAGAGCACAAACACACCTGCCCGGTATTAAAGAATGAAGAACGCGCCACACCCGCTACGGCGGCGTCAAAGTCGGCATCGGCAAACACCACCGCTGCGTTTTTCCCACCCAGTTCGAAAGAGACCTCTTTTACGCCATCTGCCACGGCCTTCATAATCGCGCTACCGGTACGGGATTCACCGGTAAAAGAAACGGCCGCGATCTCAGGTTGGCGGGTCAGGAACTCCCCAGCCGAACCGGGGCCAAAACCGTGGAGCAGGTTAAAGACCCCAGCAGGCAGACCAGCTGCGTGCATCACTTCCGCCAACAGACTGGCAGAAGAGGGCGTTTCTTCCGATGGTTTGCACACCACGGTGTTCCCCATAGCCAATGTGGGCCCGAGTTTCCAGGTCAGCAACAGCAACGGTAAGTTCCAGGGAGAGATAACGGCAACAACGCCAAGGGGTTTGCGTACCGTGTAGTTGAACAGCAGACCACCGTCAGCCTGCGGGGTTTCACAGCATTCACTCACCGAAGTCGCCGCCAGATCGGCAAAGGTTCGGAAGTTGGCAATAGCACGCGGCACGTCCAGCGTACGTGCCAGATTCTCTGGCCGCCCGGTATCAGCCACTTCTGCCGCGACGAAATCATCAAAACGAGCCTCGATCCCGTCGGCGATCCGGTGTAACAGCGCGCTGCGTTCCGGCACGCTCAATTGCCCCCAAGGCCCAGAAAGTGCGGCCTGTGCGGCTTTGACCGCTGCGGCAACCTGGGCCTCACCGGCTTCGGCTACACGCGCAACCAGATGCCCGTCAACCGGGCTGATATTGTCGAACTGCCGGATCCCATCGATAAACTGCCCGTCGATATACAAGGGTAAATCCGGTGCGGATTGGTAAGTTGCCACGGCACTGTTCCTCCTGAGTCACAAATCGGCACGGAGTCACCATTCATTTGCGTCTGAGTGCAACGCCGTTGCAGGTAACCTTCGGCCAAGTATCGTTACGCAGTGTAAGGAGCCGTTGAAATAAGTTGAAAATGAATAAAGTGGGCTTTGCTATTCCATTTGGTTATAGCCGGGCAGGTCAGTATCTTCCTGTACCGCCTGCTTAAGGCATTCGATCAGTTGTCTGCTCGCCGGGGTCAATGGCTTATCTTCGCGGATCGAAAACCCTACTTCTGCCGGTGGCCCCACGTCCCCAAGCGGCAGTTGGATCAGCAGGCCCACGGCAATAAAGCGCCGCGCCGCTGCGGCAGGCATCAATCCAAGGAAAGAGGAATCCACCAGCAGGTTAACGTTGGTCAGCAGCGACAATGATTCGACAATATTTTCCGGGGCCGCCAGCCCAGACTCTTTGAAGAAGTGATCGGCCACCCGTCGAGCGGGTGAATCAAGCGGCGGCAGGATCCATGGCCACTCGGCAAGATGCTGCAGCTGGATATCGGTTTGTTTAGCCAAGGGGTGGTGGCCACCCGCAACCACGCACAGGCTGTTGCGATACAGTGCTCGGTGGCTCAAAGCCATTCTGGCAGTCAGAGGGGCATCAGGCTCCGGCAAGCGCCCCACAACCACATCCAACTCGCCGCTCGCCAAAGCAGGGAACAGATAATCCTGCGGCCCTTCCCGCACCGTTACCAGGATTTTTGGCGCACGTGCTTTCAGCAGCAGGATGGCACGTGGCAGCAAACGGGCGCTGGCAGAGATTTGGGTTCCCACCACCACATGCCCCACCACACCGCCTTTAAAGGTATTCAGCTCATCGGTCAGGTAACGCAGTTCGGCAATCACCGACTTCACCCGCTCCCCCAGCAGCACCCCGCAATCCGTGGGGGTCACGCCACGATTATTACGATCAAACAACACCGTATCCAATTGCTGCTCCAGTTCGCGGATCGCTTTGGTCACCGCAGGCTGGGTCAGATTCAGTTCCCTTGCCGCACGCGCAATCGACTGGTTACGCAATACCCGATCAAAAATCAGCAACGGACGCAGTTTGAGACGATTGAGAATCATGTCGCTAACGCTAAAAGGGGCGCGTTCACTCATTGTCGTTTACTCCAAGATTCATCAGCCCAAGGCGACGCTTGCGGCCACTATGGCATAACTTTAGGGAATAGCAAAAGCCACTTTATTCATTTTCGCTTATTACCAGGCTGGCTAGACTGCCGATATGTCCAGCACCAGGCTATTGCAAATCAGCCAGGAATATCTCCCACGACCACCGCTGGTGATCCGTGGCATACCAACAGGAGATCCATGTGTCAAACCCACTGAAGCCTGAATATCATGAAGCCGCCACTCTGCTCAGGCAGGCAGCCAGCAGCGGCCTGCCATGTGCACCAGTACGCAATCTGATTGGCTCCAACGATATCGATGCCGCCTATGCAGTGCAGCGGTTGAATCACGACGAGCAGCTCAAACAGGGCCGCCGTCTGGTTGGCAGTAAAATCGGTCTGACTTCGCCAGCGGTACAGCGGCAACTGGGCGTCAACCAGCCGGATTTTGGTCGGCTGTTCGCCGACATGGCACTGTGTGACGGGGAAGAAATCACCGCAGGCCGCCTGATACAACCCAAAGTGGAGGCCGAGATCGTGCTGGTGCTTGAGCAAGATCTGCCCCATGAGAAACACACGCTCGCCGATCTGATCCGCGCCACCGCCTATCTGCTGCCCGCCATCGAAATTGTCGACAGTCGCATTACCAATTGGGATATCTCGCTGGCTGATACCATTGCCGATAACGCTTCCTGCGGTCTGTTCGTACTGGGCAACCGCCCGGTACAGTTGAAAGACGTGGATCTGCTCGGTTGTGGCATGGTGCTGGAACGTGCAGGGGAACCTGTTTCGGTTGGCGCGGGTACCGCCTGCCTGGGCAATCCGCTGCTTGCCGCACTCTGGTTGGCGGACACGCTGGCACAGCGGGGAGATGCTCTGCGAGCTGGCGATATTATCCTCACCGGCGCACTGGGCCCGATGGTAGCCGCTAATGCAGGCGAGGTATTCACCGCACGCATTGAGGGCCTTGGCCAAGTCAGTGCCCGCTTCGCGCAACCCACAGGAGGCAAGCAATGAGCCAGCCTACACAGATTTCTGCCGCCATTATCGGTTCAGGTAACATCGGCACCGACCTGATGATCAAGATCCTACGCCACGGTAAACACTTGAAAATGGCAGCGATGGTCGGTATCGATCCGACCTCTGACGGCCTGGCGCGCGCCAACCGGCTCGGCGTGACAACCACCCATGAAGGCATTGACGGGCTGCTGGCCCTGCCCGATTTCGGTGCAATCAAACTGGTGTTCGACGCCACCTCTGCTGGAGCACATGCGCATCATAATCAGTTGCTGCAACAGTTTGGTGTACGGGTAATCGATCTTACCCCAGCGGCCATCGGCCCTTACGTGGTGCCGGTGGTTAATCTGAAAGCTCAAGGTGATGCGCCCAACCTGAACATGGTCACCTGCGGTGGGCAAGCCACCATCCCAATGGTCGCCGCCGTCGCCAGCGTGACCGACGTTTACTACGCCGAAATCGTGGCTTCGATCTCCAGCCGCTCCGCAGGCCCCGGCACCCGCGCCAATATCGATGAATTCACCGAAACCACTTCACAGGCACTGCAAACGGTCGGCGGAGCCCGGCGCGGCAAAGCCATCATTATCCTCAACCCAGCCGAACCACCGTTGATGATGCGCGATACCGTTTTCTGCCTGACACCACATGGCGATCGCCACGCTATCAGCGCCGCAGTGGCGGCCATGGCGGCCAAGGTGCAGGAGTACGTGCCCGGTTATCGGCTGAAGCAGGAAGTACAGTTTGAAGAAATCTCTTCAGCCGATGCACACCTTTATCCCGATCTGGGGCCAGAAGGTGGCCTGAAGGTCTCGATTTTTCTGGAGGTAGAAGGGGCTGCCCACTATCTGCCCGCCTACGCAGGTAATCTCGACATCATGACATCAGCCGCACTGGCCTGTGGTGAGCACATTGCCACCCGTCTGTTGCAACGTCAGGGAGCATGAAGATGAAGAAACTGTCTATTTCCGATGTGACTCTGCGCGATGGCTCCCATGCCGTGCGCCACCGCTATTCGCTGCCGCAGGTGCGGCAGATCGCCAGCGCGCTGGATCGCGCCGGGGTCACGTCGATCGAAGTCGCACATGGCGATGGTTTATCAGGTTCCAGCTTCAACTATGGTTTTGGTGCACACAGCGATGTCGAGTGGATTGCCGCCGCCGCCGAGTCAGTCAGCAACGCCAAAATCGCCACGCTGTTACTGCCAGGCATCGCCACTGTGCATGATTTGCGCCATGCCTACGACGCAGGTGCTCGCGTGGTGCGCATCGCTACCCACTGCACCGAAGCAGATATCTCACGCCAGCATATTGCCTCTGCCCGTCAACTAGGGATGGATACCGTTGGTTTTCTGATGATGTCCCACATGGCTGAACCCCAAAAACTGGCTCAGCAGGCCAAGCTGATGGAATCCTATGGAGCTACCTGTATTTACGTGGTCGACTCCGGCGGGGCTATGTTGATGCAGGACATCCGCGATCGCTTCCGCGCCCTGCGCGAGGTGCTCAACGACAGCACTGAACTCGGTATGCACGCCCACCATAATCTGGCGCTCGGCGTTGCCAACTCCATCGTCGCAGTGGAAGAAGGCTGTGACCGCGTGGATGCCAGCTTGGCTGGCATGGGCGCAGGGGCCGGTAATGCGCCGCTTGAAGTATTTATCGCCACCGCTGAACGCCTGGGTTGGAACCATGGTTGCGATCTGTTGCAACTGATGGATGCCGCCGACGATCTGGTGCGGCCATTGCAGGATCGCCCGGTACGCGTCGATCGCGAAAGCCTGTCGCTAGGCTACGCCGGGGTTTACTCCAGCTTCTTGCGCCACGCCGAGAACGCCGCAGAACGTTATCAGCTCAAAGCTGCCGATATTTTACTGGAAGTTGGCCGCCGTCGCATGGTGGGAGGCCAGGAAGATATGATCGTTGATGTCGCCCTGGATCTGCTGGCGCAACGCAACGGGCAACGGGAGAAAACCGTATGAGCAAAGTCATGGAGTTAACCGCTTTGGCCAACCAATTGGACCAAGCCATGCTGCGCCAGCAGGCCGCCCCTCAGTTAACCGGGCAGGTAGCGCTGGATCTTGCCACCGCCTACCGCGTGCAGGCAGAGGGGATCCGCCTGCGCGAACAGCGTGGTGAACGCCGTGTCGGCCTGAAACTCGGGTTTACCAGCCGTGCAAAAATGCAGCAGATGGGTGTCGATCACCTGATCTGGGGTGAACTGACCGACACCATGCAAATTGAAGAAGGTGGTTCACTGGATCTGAGCGAGCTGATCCACCCACGCGTTGAACCTGAACTTTGCTTTATCACCCGCACAGAGATCAACGGGCCGCTATCTTTGGCCGAAGCTTGTCTGGTGCTGGAAGGAGTTGGCCCGGCGTTGGAGATCATCGACTCCCGCTATCGGGACTTCCGCTTCACCCTGGAAGATGTGGTAGCCGACAACTGTTCATCAGCCAAATTCGTTGTGGGGGCGTTGCAAAACCCACAGCGCGCCATTGATAACCTGGGGGTGGTGATGAACTTTAATGGCCGCCCGGTGCAGGTTGGTAGCTCGGCGGCAATCCTTGGGCATCCGCTGCGTGCACTAGTACAGATCGCCAGCCTGTTACATCAACAAGAGCGTGTCTTGCCTGCAGGATCGGTGATCCTGGCTGGCGCCGCGACCGCCGCCGAAGCACTCTCTCCGGGGCTACACGTCAGCGTTGATATCTCCGGTTTTGGCCGGACAGCATTTCATACCAGAGGTGGACAATGAGCAGCCAGGCAGTAGTGGTTAAAGGGAAAGCGACTCCGCGTGGACGATTCCCGCACGTAAAACGGGCCGGTGATTTTCTGTTTGTCTCTGGCACCAGTTCAAGGCTGCCAGACAACAGTATTGCCGGTGCAGAAGTGGATGCGATGGGAGCCACCCGCCTGGATATCGGTGTGCAGACCCGCGCGGTGCTCGATAATATCCGCGATATTCTGCGTAGCGTCGGTGCCGATCTGAATGATGTGGTCGAGATCGCTGCATATCTGGTCAATATGAACGATTTTGCCGGTTATAACGCGGTATATGCCGAGTATTTTGACTACGACGGCCCGACCCGCACTACTTTAGCGGTGCATCAATTGCCCCACCCGCATTTGTTAATTGAAATCAAGGCGATCGCCTATAAGCCGCAACAATAAGCGGTTTTTATCCTCTGCCCTACACATCGGAGAATAACCATGTCTAACTTCAAATATGGATTACCGCTCAACTTTAAGCATTGGCTAGACACCAACACCCACCTGCTCAAACCGCCGGTGAATAATCAGCAGATCTGGCAAGACAGCGATTTTATGGTCACCGTGGTTGGCGGGCCGAATCAGCGCACCGACTTTCATGACGATCCGGTCGAAGAGTTCTTCTATCAGTTTAAGGGGAATGCCTACCTGAACATTTGGGATAACGGCCACTATGACCGTATCGATCTACACGAAGGGGACGTTTTCCTGATGGCCCCTCATGTGATCCATTCCCCACAGCGACCAGAAGAGGGCAGTCTTTGTCTGGTGATTGAGCGTGTGCGCCCAGCAGGAGAAGCGGACGCACTGCAATGGTCATGCGCCGCTTGCGGTACCCTGATCAGGCGCTATGAGATGAACCTGGAAAGTATCGTGGCGGATCTTCCCCCAGTTTATGAACAATTTTATGCAACCAGCGATGAAGAACGCCGCTGCAGCAAGTGCGGTGAAATTCACTCAGGCCGCGACTGGCAGACCTGGCATCGCATACTGAAGGCAAAAGAGAACCGATGAAAATAGATATTCACTCGCACTTCTTCCCGCAAATCAGCCAGCAGGAGGCCGCCAGACTGGACGTTGAGCAGGCACCCTGGTTGGCAACCAACGGGCGTGAAGGCCAGATCATGCTGAACGATAAGCCATTCCGCCCAGTCTATGATGCGCTGTGGGACGCCAATCGTCGCCTGGAACTGCTGGACGAACAGCAGATCGATATTCAGATTATGTGTGCCACACCAGTGATGTTTGCCTATGACGTTGCCATCGAACGTGCCTTGCCCTGGGCACAGCTGATGAACGACAAAGCGCTGGAAATGGCCTCTGCCAACCCACAGCGCTTGAAAGTGCTGGCACAGGTTCCGTTGCAGGATAGCGATGCCGCCTGCCGCGAAGCCAGCCGGGCGAAGGCTGGCGGCCACGTTGGCGTGCAGATCGGCAACCACGTGGGGGCAAAGGATCTCGATCATGAGTCGCTGATGACCTTTCTGACCCACTGTGCCAAAGAGGAGATCCCAGTCCTGGTACACCCTTGGGATATGATGGGCGGCGCGGAACGCATGAAGAAGTGGATGCTGCCGTGGCTGGTGGCGATGCCAGCAGAAACGCAGTTGGCAATCCTGTCGCTCATTCTCTCTGGGGCGTTCGAACGCTTGCCGCGTAACCTGAAACTGTGCTTTGCCCACGGTGGCGGCAGTTTTGCCTACTTGATGGGACGGGTGGATAACGCCTGGGAACAGCGCGACATCGTGCGTGAAGACTGCCCGCAGAAGCCCTCGAGCTATCTGGATCGTTTCTGCGTCGACTCTGCCGTGTTTGACCCACGGGCACTACAGTTGCTGGTGGAGACCATGGGTGCCGAACGGGTGATGCTCGGTTCGGATGCCCCATTCCCGTTGGGTGAACAGCAGGTGGGACATCTGGTCAGCAGCTCAACACTGCCTGAAGAGAGCAAGTGCCAAATTCTGGCGACCAATGCACATGCGTTTTTCTCTCTCTAGTCAGCCTGCCGGGAACGGGATTGCTCCGTTCCCGAGCTATCTAGCCTCATTAATACAGCGCCAAACCAAGTAGCCAACACCCCCACAGCAGCAGGGTTACCAGGATCGTGCGTCTGAGTTGCTGCAGCGCCCCCTGCTGACGCTCGGCCAATGACAGTTGTGTTAACCTTTCCCGCTGCCAAATCAGCGCCAGCGCTGCCCCTGCCTGCTGATTCTGTGCGGCGTTAAAGCGCGCCAGATATCCGGCATCCAGCCACAGCCGCCAACAACCGTAACCACTCACACCGCTCAACAACGCAATTACCACCCGCAGTACGCTGGGCGATGCCGCGAACATTACCCACAACAGCGGTGGCGCAGCCATCAGCAATAAAAAACGCCAGCTTGCTAATGTCCGCTCAAGCAGCGCTGCCTGCACGTCGGTCACTTCGTCATTTGCGTTCGCCATTGTTCCAACTGCTCCAGGTGTTGAGAGGTGAAAACGATCTGTGGCCGTTGCTGGCGAATAAATGCTACCGCCTGAGCCACCGTTAGCGTCGGCTGTTGCTGCAGCAACCAGGCGGCAGCAACCATCGCGCTGCGCGACAGCCCCAGTGCGCAATGCACCAGCACCGTCCCCTGAGATTGCCGCAACTGCTCCAACGCCGTTACCGCCTGTTGGAGTTGGGTGTTGTCCGGGCACACCAGATCCAGCATCGGTACACAGTGGTAAGCTACTCCGTTGAGGTGGCGCGAGCGAGGGAATTCACTGGTCACATCCAGTACCGCCTGCTGCACGGGCTGGCGACGCGGGTAACTGCCAAGGAACACCTCGTCAGTCAGTTGGCTGACCGCTGGCAAACGGCGGGTGTAACCCAGCAGAGAGATAAACATCCCGCACCGCCAAGGCAGCAGCAGCCAACGTGCTGCGGGCGTCAGTTGCCCTTGTTGATCTTTCTGCAAGGCGGCAACGCCAAGCCCGGCATAGGCCAGCGTGACGATACCCAACGCCAGTGCAGGCCACCACAGCCAAGGGGAAACCCCGCCTGCCACCAAGCAGATCAGCGCACCACACAAATAACGCCGGGCCAGCGTTTGACGGCGAGCATCTGGGCGCTGCCAGCGCCAATGCCCCCGTTGAGGGATCAGCCAGTCAATCACCATCCCGGCCACCAGCCCGGTAATCACATCAATAACATGGTGTTGCCAAGTGGTCAGTACCGAGAGTGCAATAAGCAAAAACCACGCACTGCACAGCCAACGCCAGCGGCCAGTGAGGTGGTGGTTGAAATGACGCCACAGCAGCCAACAGAGAATAATGTGCAGCGAAGGCGACTGGTTATAGGGCAAATCAAACTGCTCCAACTGCCCGAACAGCCAACCGGCAAAACCAGAAACCGGTGGCCGGATAAAGGTAAAACGCAGCGGAAACAGCAAGAACCCGGCGCAGGCCACCAAAGACGCCAGTACCAGCCGCCCCACCAATCGGTGCTGTTCGCTGAGCGAGAAACAGACAAACAGCGACAGGCCATACAGCAAATCCAGGCTCCAGTAAGGAATAATGGTCAGCGGCATAAAAGGAATATGCGGCTCCCAGGCGAACACCACGCTGCCTACGCCATCCCTACCCGCAGTGAACTGATTCACCTGACCATAAGTGAGGAAGAAAAACGGGGCCAGCAGGAGCAACCACCCCATCCCCTGAATAATCAGCCTACGGCGCGTTACCAAGTGGCTCATAGGTGACGACGCACCGCCAGCGAGACGGTAAAAATCCCCCATTGATCGATCAACTGAGCACATTTATCAAAACCGGCTTCCCGTACCAGCGCATCCATCTCGCCTTGAGTGCGTACACGCATCACCCACGCTTTGCCGTCTTTATGGCTGGTGAGCGACCAGGCGATCGTTTTCAACTGCGGATGCCAGGGCTGCCCGGTGTAGATCAGCATTCCACCCGGTTCGATAGCGTCCGCCAGCCCGGCCAGCGATCCACGCACCAAGGCATTTTCCGGGAACAGCTCATAGAGGCCGGAAACGATACCCAGCGTCGGGCGTGGCGCTAACGTCGCCAGTTCCGAGCGGTTGAAGGCATCACCGCGTTCAAAACGCGCTTTATCTGCCATGCCACGTTCAGCGATCATCTCCTGCCCCTTCGCCACGTTCAGTTCGCTGTAATCACGCAGTAAAATCTCGCTGACCGCCGCTTCGCTCGCCAACGCATCCAGCACATAACGGCCATGCCCGGCGGCGATATCGACCACCCGCACCGGTTTACCCTGCTGCGCCAACCGTGCTACCGCCTGCTGAATGAGCTGCTGCAAATGGACCTTACGCTGGCGAATCCCCTGCCAGCCCACGCTGTTAAGGTAGTTTTTATCAATTTGCCGCCCCAACCAACTGCTGCCGTGTGGCTGGTTGCGATAGACGTAATCCAGCGTGCTGCCAGAATCAAAGCCGGTCTCAAACCCCAGCTTCACGCCGGTTGACTGGGTGCCGAGCATTTTCATGCCATAACGCATGGCGCGATAGGTCATATCATCAAGGGAATAAGGTGTCGGGCCGCCGCTCAGCATCCGCCAGTTGTCCGCACCAGGGCTCCAGCGATCTTCATTCTGGTAATCGAAACGCTGTGGCGGCATGGCGTACAAGGTGTCGATAAAAGCGCGCATTTTGTCGAACGCGATGTGCCGATCGCGTTCACCGAGGGTGTCGTGATATAACCCTGGTAAGACGTGCAGTTCTTTGAGTGGGCTGCGCAGGCGCTGGTAGAAGTCCAACTGCGGCTTGCGGTGAACCACATAATCCTCACCGGAAACCAGCAACTGCGTCGGTAAGGTGATCGCAGCGGCATCGCTCACGATCCGTTCGGCGGTGCGGTACAGATCGAGCAGGATATTGACGGCTATCGGCCGGGTAATCAGCGGATCATGATTAAAGCTCGCTATCCGCTCAGGATCGTGCGTCAGGTATTTGCCTTTAACGTAGGAGTTGACGAAAAACAGCCCGCGCAGGCGATGCAACAGCGCCAACCCAGGGCGAGCAAACGGCACATACAGTTTGACCTTAAAGGCGGGCGATGCCAGCACCAACCCACGGATCGCGGGCGCATAGTCGTGTACCCAGGTTGCCGCCAGCACCGCACCAACGCTTTGTGCCACCACGATCACGTGTTCCAACTCCGCCTGGCTGTCGGCAGCGGCAAAGCGGACAAACTCGTCTACATCCTGCACCGAGCGGGCCAACGAGGGGCTGTGCCCACGCTGGCCCGGTGAGCGCCCATGGCCGCGCGCATCCCATGCGTAGAAGGCGGTATCCGGCATCGCCAGTTCATCAACGATGTGCTGCAAACGCCCGGAATGTTCATGGCCACGATGAAACAGAACGATGACTTTGCGTAGCTCACCCTTTTCTTGCGCTGGCCAGTGGCGATAAAACAGCTCGGTATGATCACTGGTCAGAAAGCTTTTTTCGTCTGGTGTGCGGATATCAGCCATGGGATTCATTTCCTTTTATCTCCTGGCGAAGCTGCAGTAAGCGTTGCAACAGCGCTTCCTTAAACAGGCCTTTGTCGGGGTGAAACTGCATTGCCTCACCCACATTGGCATCAATAAACAGCGGCAGCGGGATGCGGTTCCCCTTCGCCATCACCCGTTCGGTGCCTTTCAGCCAGACGGGAATGATCGGCACCTCTGGCATGCTTTGGCTGAGATGCCACAAGCCTGATTTGAGCGGTGCCAGTTTACCCGGCTCACCGCGTGAACCTTCTGGAAACAGGATCAGCATCTTGTTGTCGCGCAACGCCTGCTCACACAGCGCCAGCGGGTTCTCTTCGCCCCCCTGACGCGAGATCGGGATAATATTGAGGATATTGAGCGTAAACCACGCCAGCCACCGGTTACGCAGAAAGTAGTCTGCAGCGGCCACCGGATGCACGATATGCTGCTGCCCCAGCGGGAACAGCGACAACAGTACAAACACATCCATATGGCTGTTATGGTTCGCCACCAGGATCGCCGGGCCCTGCTGCGGCAGGCGTTCCCGGTGCTTTACCCGCAGCCCAAGCCACAGCCAGATGACTGGCCAGACGATACACAGGGAAAACAGCGTTCTGAGGAATTTTTTCATCATGGCGTCAGTAGCAGAAGTAACGGATAAAGTGGAAGAAAACCGGCGCAGTGAAGATCAGCGAGTCCAGGCGATCGAGAATGCCACCGTGGCCCGGCAGCAGCGTGCCGCTGTCTTTTATGCCGATATCGCGCTTGATCGCCGACATCACAATATCACCGCAGAACCCCGTCACGCCGATAATCACCCCCGCCAACAGCGCCAGCGGCCAGCTTAACGGGGTCAGTAACGGGCCAAGCAGCAATGCCGCCAACGCGGTGCTGCCAATGCCACCCAGCAGGCCCGCCAGAGTTTTATTCGGGCTGACCTTCGGCGTGACCTTAATCCGCCCCAGCGATTTGCCCCACAGATACTGGGCGATGTCGTTAAACTCGGTCAGGCCGACCAGAAACAGCACCAGCAGCGCCCCGGTTTGCAGACCATCAGCAGGCAGCACCAGCAGGCATGCCACATGGCTGAAGGCAAAAACAGTGGTCATCAGGCTCCAGTGCAATTGCGCAGCCGTACTCAAAAAGCCCTGAGTGTCACCAGCGATTACCATGCGCGCGGGCAGGAATAAAAACACGTACACCGGAATAAACACGATGAACATGCCGTACCAGCCAATGCCGATCAGCCAGTAGTTGATGGGGATGGCAATAAACATCCACAGCATCGGCATGCGATCTGAATGCCGGGAGGGCACCAGCGTCAGGAATTCTTTCAAAGCCATAAAACTGACCAGCGCGAAAAAGATCAACGCCAGCCAGTGCGGGCTGATCATCGCCAGTGAAAACAGCACGATAATCACCCACCAGGTACGGATGCGCAGCGTCAGTTCACGCCAGTCTTTCTCTGGCCGCAACCAGAGCAGCAAGCCGTTCACCAGCGTGGCGAACAGCAACAGGGCAAAAATGACCGCCAGCGATTTTTCCAGCAACATCATTGATGCTCCCCTACCAAGGCACTGTGGCAACGATTCACCACCGTCCAGGCTAACAATAGCGTCGCGACGCCCCACACCAGGTTGCTCCACTCCGCCGCTGGCGGCCAGATCGCCAGCACCAGCCCCCAAGCGCCGAACAGCAACGCCCGGTCACTTTTGCCCAACGGCCCGGCGTAGCTACGCACGCCGTTGATGGTTTGTGCCAAAATGCCGCAAAACTCCGTCAGCACCGCGCAGAACAGCATAGCCAATACCAGCGGGGCGTAGCTGCCGGGTAAAAAGATAAAGGGGATATACAGGGCGACATCTGAGAGGACATCGCCGATTTCATTAAGAACGGCACCGAGGCGGCTTTTCTGGTCGCACTCACGGGCCAGCATGCCATCCAGCGCATTCAGCGCCATGCGAATAAATAACACTATCGGCAGGAGATAAAACAGACTCGGTTGCGGGAATAGCACCAGCAATCCACCGGTCAGCAGCGAAAGCAGCATCGCCGCCAAGGTAACATGGTTGGCTGTCACATGGCGTTTATCCAACCAACGCATACTGGGCCGTAACAGCGCCTGAAAAGCAGGCTTGATCTTATAGAGAGTCATTTTTCATCCCTGATTTACATTTATAAAATGCCTTTATACTGCCTTAGAAAACAACCACTCCGCTACCATTGTCTCTGGGCTAAAGTTCACACTTTCCAGACTAGCCTATTCCCATACTAAAATCAGGTGTTACAATCCGCGACGAAAATCTCTTTCAACTCTCACCGAGGCTTTGATGCTGGAGAATGTGATCATCAGATAATCAGTTTGCCGACCACTCAAGGCCGGGCTGGTTATCAATGCGCTGAAATCGAATGCGGACACCGTTGGGTGTTTGCACGTTTTGCTCATGATGATTAACAGGTTTTCCAGTATGAATTTATCCCGTCAGGAACAACGTACCTTACACGTTCTCGCCAAAGGTGGACGTATTGCGCATATTCGCGATGCATCAGGCCGCATCACTTCCGTTGAATGCTATAGCCGCGAAGGGCTACTGTTGAGCGACTGTACGCTTGCTGTGTTCAAAAAACTCAAGACCAAAAAACTGATCAAATCCGTTAATGGTCAGCCATACCGCATCAACACCACTGGGTTGAACAACGTGCGTTCACAGCCAGACAACCAGTGAGGAAAAAGCCATGACTACAGCGCCCCCATCTGCCGATAGGGGCGTCTTGTTTGGTTTAAGGTGGATAAATATTGGCTGGTCTGAAAAACGTTTTAAGTCATTAACACCCACCCCAATTACAGTTTCTCTATCGCTATCAGCAGATTTTGCGCATGCTGAGTGATATTTTCCTGCTCCTGTGGCGAGAGTTTTTTGAGCTGGTGATACACCATCGACAAACGCAGGTTATGCGCCAGTTGCGACTGATGCTGGATAAAAAAATGCCAGTACAGCGCATTGAATGGGCAGGCGTTTAGCCCAAGGCGTTCTCGCGGATTGTATTCACACCCAGAACAGTAATTACTCATCTTATTGATATAAGCCGCGCTGGAGACGTAAGGTTTGCTGGCAAGCAACCCACCATCGGTAAATTGACTCATCCCGAGCGTGTTGGGGAGTTCGACCCATTCGAAAGCATCGATGTAAATACCTAAATACCATGCATGAACCTCGGCAGGGGCTAGCCCTGCGAGCAATGCAAAATTGCCGACAATCATCAGCCGCTGGATGTGGTGCGCATAAGCCTGATCCAGCGATTGCCCAATCGCATGCGCCATGCAGTTCATTTTGGTGTTGGCATCCCAGAACCAGGCAGGCAGCGGGCGCTGGTGATTGAAGAAATTGTTATCGCGATAGCCAGGCATTTTTGCCCAATAAACGCCCCGCACATACTCGCGCCAACCTAATACCTGCCGGATAAATCCCTCTGCAGAAGCCAAAGGCACTTCGCCATTTTGCCAAGCGGCCTGCGCCTTGCTCACCACTTCCCGTGGTGACAGCATTTTAGTATTGAGGGCAAAAGAGATCAGGGAGTGAAACAGATGCCAACAGTCCGTGTGCATCGCATCCTGCCACTGTCCAAAATGGCGCAGATCGTCGCGGATAAAGCATTCTAATAGTGCTAAAGCTTCCTGGCGATCCAACGGCCAGCGGAAGTCTGCGGCATGCGGCTCACCAAAACTTGGCACCTCAAGCTCGGTCAGGCTTTGCCAGAGTGCTTCATGGTTGTGCACTGGCCGACGATCGTCCGGCGTTGCGGGAGTGCCTTTCCATGGCTTGCGGTTTTCGGCGTCGTAATTCCATGCGCCCCCTTCAGGCTGGCCGTCCGGGCACATCAGCACCCGCTCACGGCGGCGCATTTCGTGATAAAAATTTTCCATACGCCAGGTTTTACGCTGGCCAAAAAAGCTCGCGACCTGTTCGCGATGACAAAAAAAGTGTTCGCTGTCTACGCTTTGGGTGACCACCTTGCAAGACGTAGCCCAGCGTGTTAACTGTTGATCCAGCCGCCATTCATCGGGGAGTTGCCAACTGAATTTAACTGCCTGGTAGTGGGCAATCAGGGCGTCCAGATTATCGGTCAGCGATCCACGGTTCGAGGGATCGTCAAGCTGAACATAACGCACTCGGTGGCCTTGCTGGCTTAATTGGCGGGCAAATTCACGCATGGCGGCAAAGATGGCAATAATCTTTTGAGCGTGATGGAGGACATAGCGCGTTTCTTGCCGCAGTTCCAACATCACATACACCACCCGATCAGACCGTTGCCTGAACCAGGAATGCTCGGGATTAAGCTGATCCCCTAAAATAAGCCTGAGTTCCGTCATATTGCCCCAGATAAGCCCATGCCTGAGCGCCTTTAGTTAAGCCCATGAATTGCACCATGCAAAACGGTGGCGAAGCCAATCCACACCGCATAAGGAATATACCCGTCATACTTCAAGTTGCTTGGGTGCTAGACATATCAAGCATAGAACGGCTTTCGGCTAAAGACTGGGCATGCTGCTGAATTTCCAGACGCAACCAGCGAGGCGTTACGTTCCTGATACAACACATGGAAGAACAGCAGCAGATTAAGGTCTTTGTTGGCTATATTCATTTTTTGAATACCAGAAATGAACAGTTTTGATTTTTAGAATTATAGCGAGTCGCCTAAGCTGATATCCAGTTCACTGATTCACGCGCTACGGCGCTTAACGGAGCAAATGATGAAAATACTGATGGTACTGACCTCTCACGACAAGCTGGGTAATACGGGCCACAAAACCGGTTTCTGGCTGGAAGAGTTTGCCTCACCGTATTATGTTTTCCGCGATGCCGGTGCAGAAATCACACTGGCTTCGCCCAACGGTGGCCAGCCGCCTCTGGACCCGAAAAGCAGCCAGCCAGATGCTCAAACGGCATCCACCCATCGCTTCGCTCAAGACGTTCCTGCGCAGCAAGCGCTGGCAAATACCCTGAAATTGCAGGATGTTAGCGCCGATGATTTTGATGCACTGTTTTACCCTGGCGGCCATGGCCCGCTGTGGGATTTGGCGGAAGATCCCCACTCTATCGCCCTGATAGAGCAATTCCAGGCACAGGGTAAACCGGTGGCAGCGGTTTGCCACGCGCCTGCCGTGCTGCGCCACCCCAAAAACGCGGCAGGCCAGCCGTTGGTGATGGGGAAACAGGTCACGGGCTTTAGCAATAGCGAAGAAGAAGCCGTCCAGTTAACCCAGGTCGTCCCGTTCCTGGTTGAAGAGATGCTCAAAGCCAACGGCGGGCACTACAGCCGTGCCGAAAACTGGCAAAGCCACGTCGCGGTGGATGATTTGCTGATTACCGGGCAGAACCCGGCGTCTTCAGAGGCTACTGCTGAGGCGTTATTGGCGACACTGCAAAACCAGGGTTAATAGCCACCGGGCGGTAGCATCGTTCTGGCACGCTGCTACCACCGTTCTGGGAACCCTATTAATGAGCCCTGCTAATTAACCTTAGCGCACTACCCCATCTAATCGAATTAATCCCTCTGGGTTATGCTTCATCGCACAACAATTGAGGGGTAACGTCATGCAAACAGTAAAACTGAATAACGGGGTTGCCATACCTCTACTGGGCTTTGGTGTGTTTCAGATGACCAATGCCGCCGAATGTGAGCGTGCCGTTATCGATGCCATCGAAACGGGCTATCGCCTGATTGATACTGCTGCCTCCTATCAAAATGAAGCCCAGGTTGGGAATGCGCTCAAACAAAGCGGTATTGCGCGCAGCGAACTCTTTGTCACCACCAAACTGTGGCTGCAGGATACCCATTACGAAGGGGCTAAAGCGCAGTTCGAACGTTCATTAAATCGCCTGCAGTTGGACTATGTTGACCTGTATCTGATTCACCAACCCTACGGTGATGTCCATGGTGCCTGGCGGGCCATGGAGGAATTGCAACAGGCCGGGAAAATCCGCGCGATTGGCGTAAGTAACTTCCATCCGGACAGGCTTGCCGACCTGATCGCCTTCAACAAAGTCACTCCAGCCATAAACCAGATAGAAGTTAACCCATTCAACCAGCAGTTGCAGGCCGTCCCCTGGATGCAAAGCCGTGGGGTTCAGCCTGAAGCCTGGGCCCCTTTCGCGGAAGGGAGAAACGGCTTGTTCCAGCATCCGCGCTTAAGCAAACTGGCTAAGAAGTATGGCAAAAGCGTAGGGCAGATTGTCCTGCGTTGGATCTATCAGCGCGGGATTGTCTCGCTGGCGAAATCCGTGCGTAAAGAGCGGATGGAAGAGAATATCAACCTCCTTGATTTCGAACTAAGCCCTGAAGACATGCTGCAGATTGCCGCGCTCGATACCGCAACCAGCGCATTCTTCTCACATCGCGACCCGGCCATGGTGGAATGGCTGACCGGTCGTAAACTCGACGTTTAACGCCGCCACAAAAAGGTACTTATTGATGCAAAAACGTTATCTCGGTAAATCCGGCCTTGAGGTTTCCGTATTAGGCCTGGGCTGTATGGGGCTAAGCCACGGCTACGGCCCGGCTACCGATACCCGTCAGGCGATCGAACTGATTCGTGCTGCGGTTGAGCGTGGCGTGACCTTCTTCGACACCGCCGAAGTGTATGGCCCTTATCTGAATGAAGAAGTTGTCGGCGAAGCGTTAAAACCATTTCGCGATCGGGTGGTTATCGCCACTAAATTTGGCTTTACCTTCGGTGCTGATAACAGGCAGCAGATTTTAAACAGCCGCCCAGAGCATATCCGTACCGCGGTGGAGGGCTCACTGCGCCGCCTCAAGATCGACGCTATCGATCTGTTGTATCAACACCGTGTCGATCCTGATGTCCCGATTGAAGAGGTTGCTGGAACGGTGCAAGCACTGATTGCTGAAGGCAAGGTCAAACATTTCGGCCTGTCGGAAGCTGGGGCGCAAACCATTCGTCGTGCCCATGCCGTACAACCCGTCACGGCCCTGCAGAGCGAATATTCCATGTGGTGGCGTGAGCCAGAGCAGGAAATCCTGCCGCTGCTGGAAGAACTGGGTATTGGTTTTGTGCCATTCAGCCCGTTAGGCAAGGGCTTCCTGACCGGCACTATCAAGGCCGAGACGAGGTTCGCCGAGGATGACTTCCGGAATCTGGTGCCGCGTTTCGCTGCAGAAGCGCTGAAAGCCAATGAAAAACTGGTCGCTCTGTTGGGGGAACTTGCCGCAGAAAAAGGCGTGACCTCAGCACAAATTGCGCTGGCCTGGCTGCTGGCACAAAAACCGTGGATTGTGCCAATCCCCGGCACCACAAAGCAGCATCGACTGGCAGAAAACCTGGGTGCCGCAGATATCAACCTTTCTCAAGATGATTTGCGTAAAATCACTCAGGCGCTTGAAACGGTAAAAATCGTCGGCGAGCGTTACCCTGCGGCGCTACAGGCCCGGGTAGGTCGTTAAGCTTTAAACTGGCTTACGAGCGGCTCGCAAGCCAGTTATTCAGAATAGCGCAGCGCCTCAATCATCAGTGCAAAGGCAGGTGGGTGCTGTTTACGGCTGGGGTAGTAAAGATAGTAACCAGGGAAGAACGGGCACCAATCCTGCAAAACCTGAATAAGTTCCCCGGACTTGACCAAGCCCTGAACCCTATCTTCAGGCACACAGGCAATACCAAAACCAGACAGCGCCGCATCTATTCTTTCCGACAAGAAATTAAACGTCAGTTGCCCTTCAACCCTGACGCGCAGTGGCTTGCCCGCTTTCTCAAACTCCCAATGGTATAAGCCACCAGCGGTGGGCAGACGCATATTGATGCATCGATGGTTCTGAAGCTGATGAGGCGTTTCAGGAATAGGGTTGGCCGCAAAATATGCCGGGGATCCTACAACTGCCATACGCATATCTGGCCCAATTTTTACAGCAACCATGTCTTTATCGACACTTTCGCCAAGGCGAACGCCAGCATCGAAACGCCCTTCAACAATATTGACGAAACCGTTATCAACAACCAGTTCAACCTTGATTTCTGGATATTCCCTGAGAAAGGGTTTCAGCTTTGGCCACACCAAACTACGTGCGGAGTGTTCCCCTGCTGATAAACGGAGATTCGCGGAGGTCGTGCCATTCAACTGGATAAGTGCCCCGAGTTCCTGCTCAAGATCGGCAAGACGGGGTTCAAGTGTAGTGGATCACAAAATC
>NZ_JQEI01000022.1 GCF_000743355.1 Serratia sp. Ag1 | reverse complement strand
ATAACGAGCTCAGGGTGTATGGAGATGACGCCCTCATCGCGACACACCTACTGGCTGAAAAACCAGCTGGCTGGCAGACCGTAGCCGCGCATCACCGCCCCCTGTGGCAGCAAACCTGCCGAGTGGCACAGCGTGCATTAAGCGATTATGAGGAGTTGCTGTGATGAGCGAACTGACAGAACTGATGGCGCGACTAAAGATGGAGCATCTGACAGATGCGGTACCAATCAACACATGTATTAAACGTGTTGCCTTCCTCCCTACTGAAAGTGCTTTACAACCCTAAGGCCTTCTTCACACACGCGGCATGGCTGCATCAGGCTTGCGCCCATTGTGCAATATTCCCCACTGCTGCCTCCCGTAGGAGTCTGGGCCGTGTCTCAGTCCCAGTGTGGCTGGTCATCCTCTCAGACCAGCTAGGGATCGTCGCCTAGGTGAGCCATTACCTCACCTACTAGCTAATCCCATCTGGGCACATCCGATGGTGTGAGGCCCTAAGGTCCCCCACTTTGGTCCGAAGACGTTATGCGGTATTAGCCACCGTTTCCAGTAGTTATCCCCCTCCATCGGGCAGTTTCCCAGACATTACTCACCCGTCCGCCGCTCGCCGGCAAAGTAGCAAGCTACTTTCCGCTGCCGCTCGACTTGCATGTGTTAGGCCTGCCGCCAGCGTTCAATCTGAGCCATGATCAAACTCTTCAATTAAAAGCTTGATGTGCTTAAACACGTTAAGCGATGCTCGAAAATCAACGTTCGTAATAATTCACTTAAATGAATTACTGCTTGGTCACTCTTCAAGACTTGATATTTTTTTGTGCTGCCGAAGCAGCTGGATATCGTCTTGTGAGTGCCCACACAGATTGTCTGATAAATTGTTAAAGAGCGTGGTTACCGGGTTGTTTCTCGGTAACGCGGGAGGCAGATAATACGCTTTCCCGCTGAAGAGTCAACCTTTTTTCTCTTGCGAGAACCGGTATCTTTACCGGGTTGATTCTTCCTGCCTGGGCAACGTGTTGGTCGTTGTTCCCGGTCAGTGGAGGCGCATTATAGGGAGTTCCGCGCAGGCCGCAACCCCTAAATTCAAAAAACGGTTCAAGCGCGGTTATTTTCAACAAAACGCTGTGCAAGTCAGCGTTTTTGTCATTTTTTGTACTAGATACAACGGAATTCCTGGGTAAAGCGTTCAACCTGCTGCCAATCTGTATATTCTATTTCTTTACTGGTATCAGTTTCCCCCCCCGTTATCTTCATGATTAAACGAATTATGAAGCGGTCGAACCAGCGATAACGCGGATAACGCAGCGCACCAGCAAAAACAGCGCATTGTTTTGGTTGCCAAGGCGATGACAACAAGAACTTACGCGTATAAGCATTGGTTTGTGGTGCGCGCTTTTCTGGTTTACGGGCGGTCAGGTTCACCGCAAAGAAAGCACTTGGCATTTGATTTAACTGCTCAGCATGGCGCTTAACAAACTTTTCCAGCACGGGATGGAAATGGCCGTAACGCACAGATGCTCCAATTAATACCCGCTGGTACTGGCCCAACTCAATCGCATCAGCCTGCAGCAAATCAATAACATCACAGCTCAGGGTATCCTGCAATTTGCTTGCTATATAAGAAGCAATAGCGCGTGTTTGCCCATCACGGCTCGAATAAAGAATCAGTGCCTTCATGGTATTACTCCTTTAATAGGATCACTCACGCCAGAAGGTTGGCGTAAAAAGAACCAACAGCGTAAAGACTTCCAAACGACCAAATAGCATGGTCAGCACCAATATCCATTTTGCCGGTGGCGGCATGGTAGTGAAGTTATCGGCAACCACGCCAAGACCGGGCCCTAAGTTGTTAAGTGTGGCGGTTACCGCAGCGAATGCTGAAAAATCATCCACACCGGTTGCGATAATTGCCAACATACTGACGATAAACACCAATGCATAAGCCGAGAAAAAGCCCCATACCGCTTCAAGGATCCGTTCTGGTAAGGCACGATTACCTAACTTGATGGTGTAAACCGCATTAGGATGTACTAACCGCTTCAATTCCCGCGAACCTTGCAAATACAGTAGCAGAATGCGGATCACTTTCAGCCCACCGCCCGTTGAGCCGGCACAACCCCCAATAAATGCTGAACAAAGTAGCAACATTGGCAGGAACAACGGCCATTTAGAGAAACTGTCGGTAGTAAAGCCAGCCGTTGTCGCCATTGATACTACCTGGAAGAAAGCCTGATTGACGGTTTCCATGCCGCTTTTATAGATGCCATGCCACCAGAGTATCAGAGTGCATACTGCCACTAGGGTAAATTGCACGGCGATAAACATACGGAATTCGGGATCTCGCCAGTACACCTTCAGACTACGTCCACTCAACACGGCAAAATGCAGACCGAAATTACAGCCTGAGATCAGTAGGAAAACAGCAATAATGGTGTTGATTGTAGGGCTGGCATAGTAACCAACACTGGCATCATGCGTGGAAAACCCACCGATGGCGATGGTCGCAAAGCTGTGGCCGATAGCATCAAATGCCGACATGCCAGCGCCCCATAGCGCAAGCGCACAAGCAACGGTCAATAAAACATAAATCAGCCACAGGGTTTTGGCGGTTTCAGCAATACGCGGGCGCATCTTGTTGTCTTTCAGAGGGCCTGGCATTTCCGCACGATATAACTGCATTCCCCCGACGCCAAGAATAGGCAGTATGGCTACAGCCAGAACAATGATTCCCATCCCTCCCATCCATTGCAGCATCTGACGATAGAACAAGATCGCTTTTGGCAAAGCATCCAGCCCCACCAGCGTGGTGGCACCGGTCGTGGTTAAGCCGGAGAAAGATTCAAAAAATGCGTCAGTAAGAGACAGGTTTGGCCGTTCCGCAAACAGAAAAGGTAATGCTCCGACGCTGCCCAGTACCGTCCAGAACAACACCACAATCAGGAAGCCTTCACGCGGTTTTAATTCGTTCTTTTGTTTACGATTCGGCCACCACAGCATGAGGCCAATCGTCACCGCCACAAAGAAGGTCTGACTAAATGCCCGCCCTGCTCCATCGCGATATATCAATGCCACCAGACCGGGAATAAACATCGTCCCGGAAAATAGGATGACTAACAGGCCCACGATACGGGTTATGGCGCGAAAATGCATTTCAGCACGATCCTTAGCGACTCAGTTGGGGAATTATTACGAAATAGGGGTTAATTGCAAATTACCGCGACTCAGATCGCGTAATCGACTACCGAATACTTCAACACCTGTTGCTGGCAAGGACAGATGCAACCTCACAGTTGCACCATATTCCCCATGTACAATCCGCCCTTCACTTTGCTGCAGCAAACTTTCTACCAACGCCAACTGCGCGTAGTCACAGTGCAAAGTGTATTCGGCCTGCAGAACCTTGTGGCTGACAATCAGCTGTTTCAATGCCTGCTGTACACCACTACCGTAGGCTTTTACCAATCCGCCAGTTCCCAGTTTGATCCCCCCATAGTAACGCACCACTACGGCTGTTATCTCACCCACCCCGCTCCCCATCAACTGCGCAAGGATCGGCTTACCCGCAGTTCCTGAAGGTTCACCGTCATCAGAAAAACCCAATTGTTGTGAATCATCAGGAGCCCCGGCAACAAACGCCCAGCAATGATGCCGGGCGGCAGGATGCTCCTCACGCACCTGCTGGATAAAGGCTTTAGCTGCTTCCACCCCACAGGTCGGTGCCAACAACGTGATGAAACGGCTTTTCTTTACTTCTTCACTGACGCTAATCGCAGCACTGGGGATCGGATAAGACTGCATCAGGCCAAATTCAAATCGCGCGTCATGTTCTCAATACGCTTGTCATGAATCACGATATTGTCCTCAATACGAATACCGCCGAATGGCTTCAGCGCGTCGATCCTATCCCAGGCAAAATGTTTACTGAACTCACCACTACGCCATGGAGCCAGTAGTGACTCAATAAAATACAAACCAGGCTCGATGGTGAGTACCATGCCCGGTTGCAACACCCGCGTGCAACGCAGGAAAGGATATTTTGCCGGAGCCGCCAGATGGGTACCGCTTTCATCCTGCATAAAACCAGCCGTATCATGAACCTGCAATCCAAGAGGATGCCCCAAGCCATGCGGCAGGAATGGACAGGTAATCCCCTGCTCAACCATTGCCTCTTCGCTGATGCCACTCACCAGTTTGTGGTTTTTGAGCAGCTTGGCGATACGCTGATGCATCTGTACGTGGTAATCGGTATAGCGCACCCCAGCTTTGATGGTGTCAATCAACGCCAGTTGTTCATCGTTAAGATCTTTCACCAAATGTGCGAAAGCATTGCCACTCTGCGCCGCATAAGTACGCGTCAGATCGGCCGCATAACCATTGTACTCGGCCCCAGCGTCGAGCAGGAAACTCCGCGCCTCAGCAGGTGGTTGGTGGTCCAGCTTGGTATAATGCAGTACCGCCGCGTGCTCATTCAAAGCCACAATATTATCGTAAGGGACATCAGTATCGCGGTGGCCGGTTGCTGTAAGATAGGCAAGATTGATATCAAACTCGCTCATCCCGGACATAAAAGCTTCGTGCGCAGCACGATGGCCCATTACGGCGGTTTTCTGCGCCTCACGCATGCAAGCGAGTTCATAACCGGTTTTGATCGAGCGATGGAAGTCGAGATAATTCAGCACCGCTTTCGGGTTGATATTTTCAGAAGCAATCCCGAGTTCACGTGCTCGCTGTTGGGCATAACCGATATAGCCGACACGTTCACGCTGTGAGGGCAATTTGCTGGCAATATCGCCCGCATTAGCCAGCGGTTGCAACTCTATGGACTTGGTCCAAAAACTGTTGGGCAGCGGCTCAACGCTATGCCAATAATCAACCGGGGAATAGAACCAGAGCTTTGGTTTGTTAACACCATCCACCCATAGCCAACAGTTTGGTACGGAAGTTACGGGCACCCAAGCTTTAAAGTTCGCATTCACTTTAAACGGATAATGATGATCATCCAGAAATACCCGTTGCAGTTCCCCAGAGTGGATCAGTAGCGCGTCCAAGTTATTGCGTTCTAACACTTCACGCGCCCGTTTTTGCAGCGTTGCCAAGTGGTCGTTATACAAAGAAGCCAGCGTTTCCATCACAGTACCTTTATACCCTTCAAACGGAATGCGCCATCTTAACACACTGTATCCGCGCTCCAACCCCATCACCTCTTGCATGCGGGTTGCTTCGCAAACCTTATCCGAATGCATTGCATCCCGATTCAGTATTTTGGCAGCAAGTTCTAAACTTCTGCATTTTTCGCTACCAGAAGAAAAAATAACCTATATTTATATCAATGAATTATTCGTATCCCATGTGATCGGCCTTGCAAATACGCAATGTTTTATTTGCATATTTTTAACATAAAAACCACACTCCTCATCATCTGGTCATACCAGATCATCTGCGCTGACTCAGGAGATAGACATGCTCTACCAAGGCGAAACATTACAAGTACACTGGCTCGAAAACGGTATTGCCGAGCTGGTGTTCAACGCACCCGGTTCGATCAATAAGCTCGATACCAGCACCGTTGCCAGTCTCGGTGCTGCTCTTGACGTGCTGGAAAAGCAAACCGAGCTGAAAGGGTTGCTACTGCGCTCTTCCAAAGCCGCATTTATTGTCGGTGCTGATATCACTGAATTCCTTTCGTTGTTTGCCGCACCGGCTGAAAAACTGCATGAATGGCTGATATTTGCCAACAGTATTTTCAACCGCCTGGAAGATTTACCGGTACCAACCATTGCCGCCATCAACGGCTATGCACTTGGTGGTGGTTGTGAATGTATCCTGGCTACTGACTTCCGCATTGCCTCCCCTGACGCCCGCATCGGCCTGCCGGAAACCAAGCTTGGGATTATGCCGGGTTTTGGCGGTTCGGTGCGTTTGCCACGTCTGCTGGGTAATGACAGCGCGTTGGAAATTATTGCTGCCGGCAAAGATATTGGTGCCAAAGAGGCGCTGAAAGTCGGTCTGGTTGATGCGGTAGTGGCAACAGAACAACTGGTTGAAGGTGCTTTGAAGGTGTTGATACAGGCGATAAACGGCCAGCTCGACTGGCGTGCTTACCGTCAGCCAAAACTGGATCCACTGAAGCTCAGCCCAACCGAAGCAATAATGAGCTTCACCACCGCCAAAGGTATGGTGCTACAAACTGCAGGTAAGCACTATCCAGCACCAATGGTTGCAGTAAAAACCATTGAAGCCGCCGCCAAACTGGGCCGCGATGAGGCCTTGAAACTGGAAACCGCCAGTTTTGTACCACTGGCGCGCTCAAATGAAGCACGCGCTTTGGTGGGTATTTTTCTCAACGACCAGTTTGTGAAAGGCCAAGCGAAAAAGCTGGCAAAAAATGTCGAAGCGCCAAATCAGGCTGCGGTATTAGGCGCGGGGATCATGGGCGGTGGGATTGCCTACCAATCCGCGTTGAAAGGCGTACCGGTCATTATGAAAGATATTAATGACAAATCCCTGACGCTCGGTATGAATGAGGCCGCTAAGCTGCTGAATAAGCAGCTGGAGCGCGGTAAATTGGATGGTTTGAAGATGGCCCAGGTACTGTCAACCATTCAACCCCGGCTAGATTATGCCGGTATTGAACGGGCCCAGTTGATTGTTGAAGCGGTGGTAGAAAACCCGAAAGTGAAAGCGGCAGTGCTATCCGAAGTAGAAGCGCTGATCGGTGAAAACGTGGTGTTGGCTTCTAACACTTCAACCATTCCGATTACTCAGTTGGCCAAGTCGCTGCAGCGCCCACAAAACTTCTGCGGCATGCATTTCTTCAACCCGGTTCATCGTATGCCACTGGTCGAAATTATTCGCGGTGAGCAAACTAGCGATAGCACCATTGCTGCCGTGGTGGCTTATGCCACCCGTATGGGTAAAACGCCGATCGTAGTCAACGATTGCCCGGGATTTTTTGTTAACCGCGTTTTGTTCCCTTACTTTGCCGGTTTCAGCCTGCTGCTACGTGACGGAGCAGACTTCCGCCAGATCGATAAAGTGATGGAAAAACAGTTCGGCTGGCCGATGGGCCCGGCTTATCTGCTGGATGTAGTCGGTATTGATACTGCACACCACGCCCAAGCCGTGATGGCGGCTGGCTTCCCTGAGCGGATGAGTAAAGATTATCGTGATGCGGTTGACGTTATGTTCGACAACCAGCGTTTCGGCCAGAAAAACCAGTTGGGCTTCTACCGTTACAGCCAAGACAGCAAAGGTAAGCCGCGTAAGGACAACGATGAGCAGAGCGATACATTACTGGCAGAAGTGAGCCAGCCGGCACAAACCATCAGCGGTGATGAGATCATCGCACGTATGATGATCCCAATGATCAACGAAGTGGTGCGTTGCCTGGAAGAGGGCATTGTGGCCAGCCCGGCGGAAGCCGATATGGCGCTGGTGTATGGCCTTGGTTTCCCACCATTCCACGGTGGCGCATTCCGCTATCTGGATACGCTCGGCACCACTCAGTATGTTGAAATGGCGCAGCGTTATGCCCATTTAGGGGCGCTGTATCAAGTGCCAGCAGGCCTGCGCGCTAAAGCAGAGCGTAATGAAAGCTACTATCCGGTGGTGGCAGCGGCGCTGTCTGATATCTCCACTGGCCAACCGGCATGAGGTCATAAAGATGGAAAATGTAGTGATTGTTGATGCCGTACGCACGCCGATGGGCCGCTCAAAAGGCGGTGCCTTCCGTCAGGTACGCGCTGAAGATCTTTCCGCTCACCTGATGCGTGCTGTTCTAAGCCGTAATCCAGCGTTAAATGCTGCCGAAATTGACGATATCTATTGGGGCTGTGTGCAACAAACGTTGGAGCAGGGTTTTAACATCGCCCGCAACGCTGCGCTGCTGGCAGAAATCCCTCATGGCGTACCCGCTGTGACGGTGAATCGCTTGTGCGGCTCATCCATGCAGGCCCTGCACGATGCCGCCCGTGCCATTATGGTCGGCGACGCGCATGTCAGCCTGATTGGCGGCGTTGAGCATATGGGCCATGTGCCGATGAGCCACGGCGTGGACTTCCATCCCGGTTTGAGCCGTACGGTGGCCAAAGCTGCCGGAATGATGGGCCTGACCGCAGAAATGCTGGCCAAAATACACGGTATCAGCCGTGAAATGCAGGATGAATTCGCCGCACGTTCACACCAGCGCGCACATGCCGCCACACAGGCCGGGTATTTCAAGAATGAGATTATCCCGACCAGCGGCCACGATGCCGATGGTGTACTGACGCGTTACGATTACGATGAAGTGATCCGCCCAGAAACCACCGTCGCCAGCCTGGCCGCATTGCGCCCGGCATTCGATCCGGTGAACGGCACCGTCACGGCAGGCAGTTCTTCGGCCTTGTCCGACGGTGCTTCCGCAATGCTGATTATGAGCGAATCGCGTGCCAAAGCTTTGGGTTTGAAAGCCCGCGCCCGCATCCGTGCCATGGCCGTTGTCGGGTGCGATCCTTCTATCATGGGTTACGGCCCGGTGCCTGCCAGTAAGCTGGCGCTGAAACGCGCTGGTTTAAACGTGCAGGATATCGGTCTGTTTGAATTGAATGAAGCTTTTGCTGCCCAGTCTCTGCCTTGTATCAAAGACCTTGGGTTGCTGGAAAGTATGGACGATAAAGTTAACCTCAATGGTGGTGCGATCGCACTCGGCCACCCACTGGGTTGTTCCGGTTCGCGCATCTCTACCACTTTACTGAATAACATGGAACGCCGCGACGTGCAGTTCGGTTTGGCAACCATGTGCATTGGTTTGGGTCAGGGGATCGCAACGGTGTTTGAACGCGTTTAGCTGTGTCTGCTTGGGTGCCCACTGGGGCATCCCTAAGAGTTTAGTTGTCGTACTTCCCGCCTGTCAGGGGCGGGTTTTTTTATGCCCAAAATCCGCACTGGCCCTAATAAAAATGGGGCGCGCTTGGCCACCCCGTTTTCACTGCAGCGTGTTCCATACCCTAAATAATTCGAGTTGCTTGCAGGCGACAAAACACAGCCAACACCCAGACAACCGGAAGGATATATCAGATAAACGAGAACGCATCACCATACATATGTGCTTCTAAAGCACCGCGCTCAGCACAAAAACGCTCGCGGGCAATTTTCGCCATCTCGAAACGGCCAGCAATATAGATGTCATGCTCAGCAAGTGAACCGAAATCCTGCAAGACCGCGCTTAATACGGTTCCACTGCGGCCACGCCAATCACTTTCGGGCTGTTCCACCACCGGGATCACCTTCAGATTAGGATACTGCATCGAAAGGTTCTTCAGTTCGTTGAGATCATAAAGGTGCTTCAGCTCACGCCCACCCCAATAAATGGAGATATCACGATCCGGTTGCTGTTCCAGGGCGGCAAGCAGTATCGAACGGGCGTAAGAGTAACCGGTTCCACCCGCAATCAGCACCAGCGGGCGGCTGCCCTCCTCGCGCAGCCAAGCGTCACCGTGCGGAATATCCACGGTGATCGCTTGCTCTTTGAGCACTCGCTCCATCACAGCCATCGCATACAGATTCAGCTCCGAAGCGCCGATATGCAATTCGATATACTCTTGTTGTGCCGGTGTCGAAGCGAGAGAGAACGGACGCTTGTCGCGCTCTTCCATCACCACCATCAAGTATTGCCCTGCCTTGAACGAAAACGAACCCTCAGGCACTAAACGTACCCGATAAACGGTATCGGTAATGGCCTCTACGGAGGTCACTTTACAGCTCAATATTGTCATGCGTTCCCTCTGTCGGGTCATCAATGCAAAGCTGAGTACAAAGCCTGACGCTATAACGTCGGTTCTCTGTCACTGAATATGGCGAGCTCGTCCCAGATTTCATCGACGCGCGCACGCACCTTCTCATCCATCTTGATCGGACGGCCCCACTCACGCTGGGTTTCTCCTGGCCATTTATTCGTGGCATCCAGGCCCATTTTCGAGCCAAGACCAGAAACGGGCGAAGCGAAGTCCAGATAATCAATCGGCGTATTTTCCACCAATACGGTATCCCTTGCCGGATCCATGCGGGTGGTAATAGCCCAAATCACGTCATTCCAATCACGCGCATTCACATCGTCATCGCATACGATAACAAACTTGGTGTACATGAATTGGCGCAGGAAAGACCAGACCCCCATCATTACGCGTTTGGCATGCCCTGCGTACTGTTTTTTGATGGTAACCACCGCCAGGCGGTAAGAACACCCTTCAGGCGGCAGATAGAAATCCACAATTTCCGGAAACTGTTTTTGCAGGATCGGCACAAAGACTTCATTGAGTGCCACGCCTAAAATCGCTGGCTCATCCGGTGGCCGACCAGTATAGGTCGAGTGATAAATCGCGTTCCGCCGCTGGGTGATATGGGTAACGGTAAAGACCGGGAAGTGGTCAATCTCATTGTAGTAACCGGTATGGTCGCCATACGGGCCTTCCGGTGCCATTTCACCCGGTTCAATATAGCCTTCCAACACAATTTCTGCGCTGGCAGGGACTTCAAGATCGTTAGAGAGGCATTTGACGACTTCGGTCTTATTGCCGCGTAGCAGCCCGGCAAATGCATATTCAGAAAGGTTATCCGGCACTGGCGTGACGGCACCAAGAATCGTGGCCGGATCGGCCCCCAAAGCGACAGCGACCGGGAAGCGTTCACCGGGATGAGTCTGACACCATTCAAGATAATCCAGCGCACCGCCGCGATGCGACAGCCAACGCATAATCAGCTTATTCTTGCCTAATACCTGCTGGCGATAGATGCCCAGATTCTGGCGTTCTTTGTGCGGGCCACGCGTCACAGTCAGCCCCCAAGTCACCAACGGGGCAGCATCCTCTGGCCAGCAGTGCATAATCGGGATACGGCTCAGATCGACATCGTCACCTTGCCAGACCTGTTCCTGACAAGGCGCAGCGCCCAACACCTTGGTTGGCATATTAAGCACTTGCTTGAATTTGGGGATTTTATCGAACAGATCGCGGAAGCCTTTCGGTGGTTCAGGCTCTTTAAGGAACGCCAGCAGCTTGCCAACGTCACGCAACGCGCTGATGTCTTCCTGGCCCATTCCCATCGCCACGCGTTTAGTGGTACCGAACAGATTGCATAGCACAGGCATATCGTAGCCTTTTGGGTTTTCGAACAGCAGTGCTGGGCCGCCCGCACGCAAAGTACGATCGGCAATTTCTGTCATTTCCAGATAAGGATCAATCGGCTGGCTGATGCGTTTTAATTCCCCTCTCTTTTCCAGCAACGAGAGGAAATCACGTAAGTCACGGTATTTCATGATGATCATTATAACGGCCAGTGAGGAGGGCATTATAAGCCCTCTTCACGGTTGTTGCTGCAATTTTGTTAAACTCAACGGCAGGTAAAGGGCACCAGCGCGCGCAATGCCTGCGTGTCGTGATACTCCTGCGTCTCCAGCCCATGGCGAAACACCTTGAAGCCCTGTTGCTTGGCACTAAAGTAATGCAGCTCATTACCGCTGACGTACAACAGGCTGCCTTCACGCAGCGCCACCACCGACTCGCTCGGGTTGACCGCGCAAAACTCTGCCAGGCGCTCATCACGGGTTTCCCCCATGTGGCCGCTGATATGCGCATCAATATAATGCGGATTAATCTGCAACGGGAACAGGCCCAGAGCGGGCAGCACCACGCTGTTGCGCACGGGCATATCATTAGTGGTACGGATGCTCGGGGTCGCCACGTTGCAACCCGCGCTCCACCCCACGTAAGGCACGCTGCGTTCACGCACCGCACGCTGAATAGGCACTATCAGGCTCTTTTCGTGCAGCATCTGGTTCAGCATCCAGGTATTACCGCCACTGATCAGAATACATTCAGCTTGGGCGATCGCTTCTGCCGGAGACTCGGCATGGTGAATACTGGTGACCTTGATACCCAATGCCTGGGCCAACTCTTGTGCCCGTTGATCATAATCGCTGCGGATCAGCGCATAGGGAATCAAAACAGCAGAAGCGATCTTGCAGCGTTCAATCATCGCCAACAGTTGGTTCTTGGCATAGCCGAGCAGTTCAGCCTCGCCAGAAAGTTTGCCGTTACTCAGCAGAAATAGCTCCATGTCTCTCCCTCGATCCAGAAATGATAATAACGTCACATTGAGCGTCTGGCACGCTGACCATACTGTGACAGTAACAAATTTAAGACTTACTGTTATACCTGAGCTGGATAGATAAGTGTGTGATATTCCGCTGACTGCCAAAGATTCATACAGATAGAGAATCTCACCGTCAGAAACCCGCGTTACTAGGTATCCGTTACGGCTTTTGCTATGCTTATCGGCTGACAGAAAGGCATGTGAAATTATGGAATCTTGGTATCTACTTTATTGCAAGCGTGGTCAACTTTTGCGGGCGCAAGAACACTTGGTAAGGCAAGAAGTGAACTGTCTAAGCCCGACCATCACGCTGGAAAAGATCGTACGCGGTAAGCGTATTGCGGTCGATGAACCGTTATTTCCCAACTATCTGTTTGTTGAGTTCGATCCGGAGCGGATTCACACTACCACGATCAGCGCAACGCGGGGGGTCAGTCACTTTGTACGCTTTGGCGCTTTGCCAGCAGTCATTCCGCTGCAGGTTATCGAAGAACTTCAGGCCCACAATCATGAGTATTATGTCGACCCGCAAACGCCACAGCCCGGCGATGCGGTTTTAATTACCAACGGCGTATTTGAAGGTTTAAAGGCGATTTACACTGAACCAGACGGTGAAAACCGCTCCATGCTCTTGCTGAATCTAATCAACAAGCAGGTCAGCCAAAGCATTGATAACCGCCAATTCCAGAAGCTGTAATGCAAACAGGCACCCAAAGGTGCCTGTTTGTTGTGGGCCGATTAACGCCGCATTGCATCATCATGCAGCCACTGCGCAACGCGCTTGGCGAAATACGTCAGCACCCCATCCGCTCCGGCACGTTTAAAGCACAACAAAGACTCCATCACCGCTGGTTGCTCCTGCAGCCAGCCGTTCTGAATCGCTGCCATATGCATCGCATACTCCCCAGAAACCTGATAGGCGAAGGTCGGTACACCGAAACTATCTTTCACGCGGCGCACCACGTCCAAGTACGGCATCCCCGGCTTCACCATCACCATATCCGCCCCTTCCTGCAGATCCTGGGCGATTTCCTGTAACGCTTCGTCGCTGTTGGCCGGATCCATCTGATAGGTCTTCTTGTTGCCGCCTTTCAGGTTACCACTCGACCCCAGCGCATCGCGGAACGGGCCGTAATAGCAGGAAGCATACTTGGCGGAGTAGGCCATGATCTGGGTGTTGACCAGCCCTTGCAGCTCCAGCCGCTCGCGGATCGCACCAATGCGGCCATCCATCATATCGCTGGGGGCCACAATCTCGGCACCGGCTTCCGCATGCGACAACGCCTGACGTACCAGGATATCCTTGCTGATATCGTTGATCACATAACCTTGTTCGTCGATCACCCCATCTTGCCCGTGGGTAGTGTACGGATCGAGCGCCACATCGGTCAGGATCCCCAACTCAGGCACGGCATCTTTTAACGCACGCACGGTACGCTGCACCAAGCCATCCGGGTTATAAGCCTCTTCCGCATACAGTGATTTCAGCGCAGGCTCAATCACCGGGAACAAAGAGATCACTGGCACGCCCAGTTTAGCGATGGTTTCTGCCTCTTTGATCAGCAGATCGATGGTCATGCGCGACACGCCGGGCATCGATGCCACAGCTTCCTGACGGTTGCTGCCTTCCATAACAAATACCGGATAAATCAGATCATTCACCGTCACTTGATTTTCGGCCATCAAGCGGCGGCTGAAATCATGACGGCGCAGGCGGCGCATACGGCGGCCTGGGAAAGTGCCTGGGAATGCATAGCTCATGGTTTTCTCCTTGCTCATACCAGCCGGAACAACCGGCGGGCGTTTTCATCGGTTTTCCTGCCCAGCCATTCAGGGTCTTCCTGTCGCCAGGCAGCAACCTGCCGGACAAGGTGAGGCAGAAAACAGGGTTCATTGCGGCGAGATGCTGGTTTTGGCTGCAAATCCCGGGGCAACAGATAGGGGGCGTCGGTTTCCAACAGCAGGCGGTCGGCAGGGATTTTCGGCAACAGCGCCCGCAATTCCAGGCCACGGCGTTCATCGCACACCCAGCCGGTGATACCGATCGACAAGCCAAGCGCCAAGCAGCCCACCAACTCGTCCTCCGTACCGGTAAAACAGTGTACGACTGCGGCGGGCAGTTTATCCAACCAGGGCATCAGCAGCGCGGCAAAACGTGCGTGTGCTTCACGGCAATGCAGGAATACCGGCATATTGAGCTCTGCCGCCAGCGCCAGTTGAGCACTGAATGCGGCCTCCTGCTCTGCCGGAGTAGAAAAGTTACGGTTAAAATCGAGCCCACATTCACCGATCGCCACCACCTCAGGCCGCAAAGCAAGCTGGCGGATTTGCTGCGCCACTTCGGCATTCCAACTGCTGGCATGATGCGGATGTACACCGGCAGTAGACCAACAATAGTCACACTGTTGCTGAGCCAATGTACTGGCCGCCAGACTTTCCTGCATGCTGGTACCGGTAATCAGCATGCCAGTAACACCCGCGGTTCTGGCCCGTTCAACCACCTGCACAGTATCTTTGGCAAATTGTGAACTGGTAAGGTTAACGCCGATATCAAACATGGTTTTTCCAAAGCAAAAACCGCCCATCAGGGCGGTTCAGACGGCTGACAAAGTCAGATATTAGGGAGAGCGTGCCGAAGGGGTCGTAGCGGCGTAAGCCGCCGGAGCGCCCCTCGGTGCGCTAGGCCCGGGTATCTCGGGTTAAAAGACCACTTCGCCATCAATCTCAGCTGCTCATCCAATAACAGAGGTTAAACCGCAGGCGGCTCTTCTTCACCTTCGTCTTCTTCTGCAGGTTTACGCCGTTTACCCACATAGAAACGGGCACAAAATACCCCTACCTCAAATAGCAGGTACATTGGTATCGCCAGCAGAGTTTGCGAGAACACGTCCGGCGGCGTTAACAACATACCCACTACAAAGGCCCCAACCAGCACATATGGGCGTTTCTTGCGTAGATCATCCGGCGTTGTCACACCGCTCCAGCACAGCAGAACGATGGCCACTGGCACCTCAAACGCCACGCCAAACGCCATAAACAGCGCCATGACAAAGTTGAGATAATTGCTGATATCAGTAGCAATCAATACCCCGGCAGGTGCCGTTTTGGCAAAGAAACCAAAGGCCAGCGGGAACACAATAAAGTAGGCGAATGCCATTCCAAGATAAAACAGCAGGCTGCTGGACACCAGCAAAGGCATCATCAGCTTGCGCTCATGTTTATACAGCGCAGGGGCGATAAAAGCCCAAACCTGATAAAGAATGATCGGCGCGGCAACAATCACCGAAACCATCATCGTCAATTTAATCGGGGTAAAGAACGGTGAAGCCACATCAGTGGCAATCATGCTCGCCCCGGCAGGCAACTGTTTGATCAGCGGTGCCGAGACCAACTGATAAATGTCGTTGGCAAAAAACACCAACACAAGAAAGATCACCAGCACGCTGATAATCGAATTCAACAGCCGCTTACGCAGTTCGATCAAATGACTGATAAGCGGTTGGGTATCTTCAACGGCCATGTTTTAACGTTCGCCACTAGGTTGTTGAGACGCAGGCACTTTATCCGCTACCGGCTCTTGAATGATTTGGGTAATAGGGGAGTGCGTCACAGGTGTAACAGTTTCCACTGCTGGCACAGGTTCTGCCGGATTCGGTACAGTAGCCGGTGCCGAGGTTGGCGTAACCGCTGGGATGGCAGCATCGTGCATTGCTTCGGGCTCGGTTACCGCCGGATTATGGATGGTCTGCGACGGTTCGCTCAGATCGCCATGATAAGAACGTTTCAGTGACTCTGCCGCCTCTTTCAACTCATCCATGGATGCTTTGAGTTCCGGCGTCAGATTCTGCAAACCGGCATTTTCCACCTTCTTCAGGCTTTCCTGCAATTCCTGCAGTTTCAGTTCCTGCGAAAGTTCATTTTGCACCGACGCCGCCAGCGAGCGCAGTGCCCGGATCCAGCCCGCAACTGTCTTGACCGCCACCGGCAAGCGTTCCGGCCCGAGTACAACCAGGCCGATTACCATCACCAGCAGCAGTTCACCAAACCCAATGTCAAACACGGTTTATACCTGCTCTTTGTTCTTCGACTCTTCGGTTTTCACTTCTGGCTGCTTATCGGTGATAGGCTTGGCCGTAAAGTCAGCGTCTTCAAGATTGCTTTTTTCAGCCGTGTTGGCAGGAGGCGTATTATCGTCACCGATCGCCTTTTTAAAGCCTTTGATTGACGCACCGAGATCGGAGCCCAGCGTGCGGAGCTTTTTGGTACCAAACAACAGCACAACGATCACTGCGATGATCAACAATTGCGTAATACTAATACCGCCCATTCCAACCGCCTCTAGATTAAAGGATTATTCCATGTTGCCGCATTATACCCTTTTCATTTTCCAATGGGATATGTGACAACGTATAAACAGATTTTGACTCATTCAGGCCGTGCGCTTCCACCCCACGCCCCAGGCTACCACACCGGCAACCATCAACCATACTGGTAGTGCGCCTTCGCCCCCCAGCAGCAAGATCGTACCACTGACCAGCAGTGTAGCGCCAACGCCAAACAAATACCGTGACTGGCCTTGGCGAATACGCTGCGCCTGCATCTGGCCCGTCAGTTTATCGACGCTCTGTTGCAGCCGCTTGTGTTGCTGCAGGCTATCGTAAAATAATTCTGGTAATTCAGGCAGCTTCTCGGCCCAGAACGGCGCTTTTTCTTTCAGCGCCCGGATTACCGCAGGGATCCCCACCTGATCACGCAACCAGCTCTCCAGGAATGGCTTCGCCGTAACCCAGAGATCCAACTGCGGATAAAGCTGGCGCCCCAAACCTTCCACATACAGCAAGGTTTTCTGCAATAACACCAGTTGCGGCTGCACTTCCATATTGAAACGACGCGCCGTATTGAACAGGTTAAGCAGCACGTGACCAAATGAAATTTCCGCCAACGGCTTTTCGAAAATCGGCTCACAAACGGTACGGATGGCAAACTCAAAGTCTTCTACATTCGTGTCAACCGGCACCCAACCGGAATCGACGTGCAGCTCCGCCACCTTGCGGTAATCGCGATTGAAGAAAGCGATAAAGTTTTCCGCCAGATAGCGCTTATCGTCCTTGTTCAACGAGCCAACAATACCGCAGTCAATACCGATATAGCACGGATCCTGCGGGTGTTCGTAGCTGACAAAAATATTGCCGGGGTGCATGTCAGCATGGAAGAAACTGTCGCGGAACACCTGAGTAAAGAACACCTGTACACCGCGCTCTGCCAGCAGCTTCATGTTGGTGCCCTGCTTTTCCAAAGCGTCGAGATCTGACACCGGTATGCCGTAAATCCGCTCCATCACCAACACGCTTTCGCGGCAGTAATCAGAGTAGATTTCAGGCACGTAAAGCATCGGGCTGCCGTCGAAATTGCGGCGTAGCTGAATAGCGTTGGCGGCTTCGCGCAGCAGATTCAGTTCATCCAGCAGCGTTTTCTCGTATTCGCGCACCACTTCACGCGGGCGCAAGCGGCGGCCATCCGGCATCAGCTTTGGCACCCAACCTGCCAAGCGGTACATCAACCGCACATCAGCCTTGATAATTGGCCCGATGTCTGGGCGAATCACTTTCAACACCACTTCCTGCCCGTTGCTTTTCAGCCGTGCAGTATGTACTTGCGCGATAGAAGCGGAAGCCAACGCTTGCTCATCAAAATCATCAAACCAGGTTTCCAGCGGGCCACCCATCGCCAGTTCGATATACTGGCGAGCCAGCGCGCCATCAAACGGCGCGACGCGATCCTGTAATAGCATCAACTGATCGGCAATATGCGGTGGGAATAAATCACGACGCGTCGACATCATCTGGCCGAACTTGATCCACACCGGGCCCAACTCCTGCAACGCCAAGCGCAAGCGTTCGCCCAGCGGCATATCTTTATGCCGATTCGGCATCCAGAACAGCAAGCGGCGGCCAAAGCGCAGTGGCCATGTCAGGCGCATTCTGGGGATCAGCTCATCCAGGCCGTAGCTGAGAAAAACGCGGATGATCAGATACAAGCGGCATAGTTCGCCAGGGGTCATCGTTTACCCTCCAACTTGTCCATTCGGGCAATCAGTGCTTCCGCACTACGGGCAGCGGCATCAACCTCTTCGTTAAACCACACCACTTCCAGCGGCCCAGGAGCCACGCGCCACTCTTCCGTCAAGGTTTCTGCCACATACTGCTGCTGGCGCTGTAAACCTGACTTAAACAGACTGGCACCTTTGCCGACGATTTGGCTGAGCCCTTGCGCGGCAATGTCACCCATATAGGGCGCCAACCACTCCGCCGGATCCCATTCCGCCAGATCGAGCAGTGCGACCAACTGTTGCACTACCTGAATATCACCTTCAACGATCAGTTCACCGCTGCGCATCAGCGGCGAAAGCTGTTGGCGATCGCGCAATTTCAGCAGCACCGCTACGCGGGTTTGCACGGTGCAATCCGCACTATCTTCAGACTGGCCGAGCACATCAACCCGCTGTTCGCTGAATACCAGCACCAGCGGCGCATTGAGCTCCTGTAATTCAATACGCAACACTTTCCCCGCCAGCCGCTGACGCGCGGCCTTCATACTGCGATCGCGAAACAGCAGGCTATTGAGCGAAGTTTCCACTACGCCAGTCAGTAACGGAGTTAACAGCATCGGCATTTCCATATCAGAACTTGAAGCCCCGGTGCAGGGCGACGATGCCACCGGTCAGGTTGAAATAAGTGACGTTTTCGAAACCGGCATCATCCATCATGCCCTTCAGCGTCTCCTGATCGGGGTGCATGCGGATCGATTCCGCCAGATAACGGTAACTGTCAGGATCTTTCACCACCAGCTCACCAATTTTTGGCAGTACGTGGAAAGAGTAGGCATCGTAAGCTTTGCTCAGCGGTTCCAGCAGCGGTTTGGAGAACTCCAGTACCAACAGGCGGCCGCCCGGCTTCAGCACACGGAACATCGAGCGCAGCGCTTTGTCTTTATCGGTGACGTTGCGCAGGCCGAACGAGATGGTGATGCAATCGAAATAGTTATCTGGGAATGGCAAGGCTTCAGCGTTGGCTTGCACATAATTGATGTTGCCGACGATGCCGAGATCGCGCAGCTTCTCGCGCCCCATTTTCAGCATGGAGTCGTTAATATCCGCCAGGATCACCTGCCCCTGCTCACCCACCATGCGGGAAAACTTGGCCGCCAGATCGCCGGTTCCACCCGCCAGATCCAGCACTCGCTGCCCACGGCGCACGCCGCTGCAATCAATGGTAAATCGCTTCCAGATACGGTGAATGCCAAACGACATCAGATCGTTCATCACGTCATATTTTGCGGCTACCGAGTGAAAAACGTTGGCCACCATGGCCTGTTTTTCCTCTCTTGCCACGGTGCGAAAACCGAAATCAGTGGTTTCCTGCGTTTGATCTGCCATTGTCCTGCCTGCTATTCAGTCAATTTTGTGTTGGGGAGTGTACCAGAAAACCGGCGAAATACCCCACCTTGCAGCGGCTTTCAGCCCTGCGATACGGAGCGTGGTTGTTCGGGGTTATCTTCATCGGAGGCTGCGGGCAACGCATCGTTATCGCCATCGGCAACAGCATGTTGGGCACTGGCCTGTTGCGCCAGCAACGGCTGGATTGGCCGTTTAACCTCCACTCCCAAGGCGCGGAAACCTTCGATCCGGCTGATAAGGTTACCACGGCCTTCGCTTAGCTTGCTCAAAGCCTGACGATAGCTGCCCTGCGCTTTCTCCAGACTTTGCCCCAATGCTGACATATCGTCCACGAACAGACGCATTTTGTCATACAGCCCGGCGGCGCGATCGGCAATCCGCTGGGCGTTCTGGCTTTGATGTTCGTAGCGCCACAGATTGGTGATGGTACGCAGCGCAACCAACAGGGTGGTGGGGCTGACCAACATAATGTTGTGTTTCAAGGCTTCGCTAATCAGTTCCGGTTCACGATCGATCGCCAACAGGAAGGCCGGTTCCACCGGGATAAACATCAGCACGTAATCCAGCGAGCGCAGGCCGGGCAGTTGTTGATAATCTTTGCGGCCCAGCAGGCGAATATGGCCACGTAGCGACGCAATGTGCTCACTCAATGCCGCCTCACGCTCCTGCTCGTCTTCCCCGTTAAAGTAACGTTCGTAAGCCACCAGCGACATTTTGGCGTCAATCACCACATCTTTACCCTGTGGCAAACGCACAATTACGTCCGGCTGCATACGGCTTTGATGATCCAGCCGCACGTTAACCTGCGTTTCATATTCGTGCCCTTCACGCAGGCCAGAGGCTTCCAATACCCGGCTCAGCACCACCTCTCCCCAATTTCCTTGGGTTTTGTTGTCGCCTTTCAGCGCTTTGGTGAGGTTGAGGGCTTCATGCGCCATTTGCGCATTCAATTGCTGGAGATTACGGATTTCGTGCGTCAACGTGTGGCGCTCACGGGCCTCCTGACCAAAACTGTCTTGGACTTGGCGGCGGAAGCCGTCCAATTGCTCACGCAACGGCAGCAACAGACGATCCAGGCTTTGCCGGTTTTGCTCGTCCACCTTGCGCCCGCTGTGTTCAAAAATACGATTCGCCAGGTTTTCGAATTGCGTCGTCAGCCGTTGTTCGCTGTTAATCAACAATCGTTGTTTCTCTTCGGCGGCCATGCGGGTCTCTTCCAGGCGAATCGTGACTTCACGGAGTTCTGCTTCCTGGGCGCTGTTCACTTCACGTTGGGCGCGCAGTTCCTGATTCAACTGCTCACATTCATTGCGCCAGTGGTTGAGCTGCTGCATACGCTCTTGCCCTGCGGCCACTTGGCTATGCAGCTGGCGCAGTTCCAGATCGCTATGCCGCAATTGCTGTTCGTAGCGTTGCTGCACTTCTTGGCGGGTGGCAATCTCCTGCTGCGCCTGCTGCAGAGATTGTTCCAACAAACGAAGATCGGTCTCATGCTGAGCGCTGTGCTGTTGCAGCCGCAAACTGGCAATCAGCCAGCCCAGCAGCATACCGATCGCCACACCGCCAATACCGTAAACCAAACTGGACTCCACCCTGCCTCCTGCGGCCTGTAACATGACATTGCCTGTCACGTTAAAGGGTGCCTGTATGGATGTCCAGCGGGTTTTATACCCGTTATACTTCAAGTTGCTTGGGTGTTGGCTGCCTTCATTCAGTTGCCGCCTACAAGCAACCCGAATTATTTTGGGTACATTCAGAAGGGCGCAGTGCCTAATCGAGCACTGCGCGGATTAAAGCGGAGTTAAAACAGTTTGAAACGATATTCAGCGATAAACTCAGCCGCCAGTGACTGCGACGTGAGGTAATCACCCTGGGATAATATGGGTGTTTTATTCACGTTTTTATAGGACCAACCGGGGCCGAACATAGCAAACACCGTCAAATTCTTCAGCTTCGGATGAGAAGGAACCCAACGGCCAAAAACATTGACCTCACCGGTACGCACCGTAGCACTCTGGTAGCCGAACTGGCTGTAGATGCCGGTCAAACCTGCGGTGAATTCAGGCGTAATATAATACTCGGCAACATACGCCAGCATGGTTTCACCATCTCGCATATAGTCTTCACCCGCATAGGCCATCGAAGTAAAGGTACCGCGCGAGTTTCTCGCCATGTGGCGCGGGTAAAACCCAAGCTCACCATCGGCCTTTGGTGCCCGCGTGTGGGCAATGCCGAGCTTAAGGCTCCAGAGCTTCTCCTGCCATTTGGCATCAAACGCATAGTGGTTGGCATTGCGATCGAAATTACGCCTGCTTAACGCCATTTCTTTGTAATCATCTAACGCCTGAGTAGCGTAAATCTGGCTGCCCAAACTGAGGTTTTCATTGGGCTTCAACGCTACACGCAGGATCTGGCGGCGCAGGTAATTTTGCGATTCGCCATAGGCCAACTGGCCGTTGAACAGGTTATTTTCATAACCCAGTTCCCCGGTAGCCAGATGATTGATCTCACGGCCATCGTTGGTTTGCAGGCGCAGGCTGTCTGGCGAGTTGCGCTCCATCGAGCGATCAACATAAGCCCCACGCAGTGACACCCCCTCTCTCGCGACGCCCCCGGACCACCCCAGATAAGTGGTGGGTGAAAGGCGGGTTGAATTGGAGATCACGCCATAGTTACGCAGCGTTTGCCAGCCGAACTGAGCGTTCAATGCCGTATCAACCACTTCCCCTTTCAATTTGACATAGCGCTGGCCGAATTTGCTGAAACCGGTCGCGTTATCTTTGCTGTTGCCGGGGCCATTGTTGTACAGCACCCCGCGCGAGTTGAAATAGTCACTGGCCCCCAATTTAACCGCACCGTAGTAATCGATGTTCACGCCGACCGTATCGGCCAGATAACCGGACTGATACCCCAACGCTACCCCTTGCCCCCAGGCATTGTGCACCGTGGTGGGGTTGGCGGCGTCTTCTTTGAGGTATTTCCAGTAGTTTTTCAGCGATAACTCGGCTTTGCTATCGGTAAAAAAGGGCGAAGAGAAGAGATCGTCACCAGTAGCTTTTGCAGTCATTGAAAATAAAGTAAGCGTAATCAAACACCATGAGGCAGAATTTCTCATCATTATTCCCTGGAGTTGGCATAGGAAAGCCTTACCAGGGGAATTCAATATATTCACCCTGGCATTTATTTTTTATATACGTTGGAAGTTAGTGGCTTTTATTTAACGCTTCTTTTCCTTTAGCGACATAACTCATATCCCCCAAATCGGTGACCGTATATTTGCCATTTTTATAAGTAATTTTCACCACTGCTGCATTAGCCAATGGTTTATTCTTGTTCGGATTATCGGTCATATCCGAAACCATCATCAGCATTGATAGGCCGGAAGACACTGCCAACACATTTTTGTCCTCTGCTTTCAACGCGTCCTGCACGATGGTATGTAATGCGCGCTGCATGCGGGTTTTTACCTGCAGGGCATTTTCTGCTTCCTTTTTCTCATCGCTTTGGCTGATGGCATTGACCATTGAGGTAAGATCAAGCTTGCCTTCACCGGCCTGCTGGAACATCATCGCCCCAGAGGCCATCCCCATTTTCTTGGCGGCAGCGTCTGCCATCTCTGGATTCGGCAAGCCTTCAAACCCGCCAAAGAACATTTCGCGCATGTCAGGCAGTTCGGTGACTTTGACGTCTGACTTGCCCATTTCTTTCAGGATCACCTGCATGGTTTCACGTTGGCGGCCAGCATCGCTGGTGTAATAACGGTCGAATGATATGTCTTTTAAGCCCGCACCAAGATAACGTGCGGTTTCAAGCCCCGGCGCCGTCAACGGTGAGTCTGCCCACCCCTGAACGCGATCGTAAGTATTAAGGATGGTTTTTCCGTGGCGGGCAAAGTAAATCGTCACGCTATCATCCTGAGCCGCAAACGCACTGGGAATGGTGACCAAAGAGAGAGAAAGCAGAGAAGCAAATAACCCTATTTTTATTTTCATCTGAAACTCCGTAACGCGTATAGGTTAGTTTAATTAATGCTTAGCAGAATCTATTAATAATCAGGGCAAAAAAAAACCCAAACCCCCGACATTGATGTCAAAAAGGTTTGGGTTTTGCCTGTTTATTAACAGTAACAATCCACTTGGTGGTAAATTAACACTATCGAAAAATAAAGAAAATAAAACAGTCAAATTAACGGCAAATTCGTGATCGTATTCTCACTCTGTCTGCCGTCGTTAATAAATCACGTAAATCGAGCCCGCAATATATACCCGTCATACTGCAAGGTGGCTCACCCCATCCATTGGCTGAGCCATTTGATGCCATACACGCCTGGAGCAAGAATACCGAAGGCCCAAATCATCGCCGAGGTAATATTGGCAATCTGGAAAGAGGTTTGCGGCATCGCACAAATCCCTCCGACCAGCGGCACCACAGCGCGCAACGGGCCAAAGAAGCGGCCAAAAAAGATGCCCAGCACGCCCCAGCGTTCAAAAAATGCATGGCCACGCACCAGCAGTTGTGGATTACGTGACAGTGGCCACATATGGGCAACGCGATCCTGATAGTGATAACCCACCCAGTAAGAAAGCCAGTCACCAAAGAATGCACCTGCAGCGGCGGCGGCCCAAATCGGCCAGAAGGCAATACCGCTTTCACCGATCAAAGCCCCCAGCGCCAGCAGAATAACCGTGGCAGGTAATAACAGGGAGATGAAAGCCAGCGATTCACCGAAGGCCAGAAAAAAGATAATCGGAATGGCCCAGCCTTCGTGCTGCCGCACTACATCGCTGACCCAATAAACAATATCATTAAGGCTCAATAGCAGGCTCCTTTAGAGAAAAAATCCAGCCCCAAGGATACGCAATACCAGCCCGTTTTGGTTAAACCCTGGCTAAACATACATCATTACTACTCTAGGTAGAACGCCTGTAACTGCTCACGTTGGGTTTGCCCCAACCCGTATTCATTGGCTAACCAGCGATCGGCAGAGCCATATTGTTCATGGATGCAGTCCAGTGCAGTCATCAGAAACTCTTCACGAGCGCTCAGCACATAGGCAAACTGCGCCATTGCCGCCGCATTCAAACGGTTGGAGAGCTGCTCCAACATGTGTTCACGAAAAACCGCCAGCGTGGTTTCGGTCAGCAGATAGTCTTCCACCACTGTCGCTTCATCGGCCCCCAACGCCAGCAGCACCAGCGCCGAACCGACCCCGGTGCGATCCTTGCCCACCGCACAGTGCTGCACAATCGCCCCCGGTTCTGAGGCCATCAGCAATTGCGCCAATTGGCGATAGGCCAAATTGTTAAACGGCAAACGGCGATACAGTTCCAGCATAAACGCCCGTGCATTGAACCCGGCCAACGTTTCGCTGGTGAGCTTTTCCAGGTTGGCATTCACTTCGTTGCTGAGCGGGTTTGCCGGGCAATGATGGTAATCGACGCCTTGCCATAACACGTCCGGTTTGACCTGCACTTCATCTGCGTCGCGATAATCAAGCACCGAACGGACAGGCACTTCGGCCAGAAAAGCACAATCGCTTTCGGTTAAGCGCTCGAGTGAGCCGGAGCGGAACAACAACCCACGTTTGATACGGCGGCCATCAGCCACGCTGTTACCGCCGAGATCGCGAAAATTGATGCCACCAGCCAGCGGGGCCAGTGAAAGATGAAGCGGGAGTGGAGCAGTCATAAACATCCTCATTGCAATTATCTTTGGGGAATGTCATCACAAGTACCAGCCGGAAAAATAGCCGGGAGCATGACGCAAGTGGGCTCTACCGTAGCAGATTATTGCGGGATGGCGAAACAGGCCGAGAACTTGATGAAAAAGTGGTCTTTTAACCTGAGATACTCGGGCCTAGCGCACCGAGGGGCGCTCCGGCGGCTTACGCCGCTACGACCCCTTCGGCACGCTCTCCCTAATATCTAACTTTATCAGCCGTCTTACGGGCCGTTGAACGGCCCGAGCAAAGGTTACAACAGGTGACGGGCTGCCTCGACCACAATCTGCACGGCCTGGCTTTCGGTTTTCTTCATGGTTTCCACGTCAGGGATCTCCTGCTGGGTGCGGTTGACGATCACTCCTGCCACCATACCGGCACGCAGCCCTTGACTGGCGCACATGGTCAACAGGGTGGCAGACTCCATTTCATAGTTCATTACTCCCATGGCCTGCCACTCTGCCATTGAGCCTTTGAAACGGCTGACCACCCGGCCTGAATAGGTATCGTAACGCTCCTGGCCTGGGTAGAAGGTATCAGAAGAGGCGGTGACGCCGATGTGGGTTGTGGCACCGCTGGCTTTAGCGGCGGCTACCAGCGCCGTGGTGCAATCGAAATCGGCCACTGCCGGGAACTCCATCGGCGCAAAGTGCAGGCTGGCACCATCAAGGCGCACAGCTGCCGTGGTCACCAACACATCGCCAACGTTGATATTGGCCTGGATCGCGCCGGTCGTACCAATGCGCAAGAAAGTACGAATACCAAGCTGTGCCAGTTCTTCAACTACGATCGACGTTGATGGGCCACCGATCCCGGTGGAGCAGATGATGATTGCTTTGCCATCCAGTTCTGCACGCCATGAGGTAAATTCGCGATGTGTTGCCAGATGCACCGGGTTCGCCATCAGCGTGGCAATTTTCTCTACGCGCTGTGGATCACCGGGGACGATAGCGAGCGTCGCTCCCTGTAAATCGTGTTTATTGAGACCGAGGTGGAAAACGTCAGACTGAGACATAGAAGACTCCTCTTGGATCCTGTTTATTGGGAGGAACAAAAAAGTACTCTACTGAAAATCCCCGGTTATTTTTGTGAATTAATTCACTCTTAAATAAGAAACGATAATTTTATTACAATTATTTTGTGATTTTAATCACAAAATAACCAGGAACTCGACACCTTTCCCATACGCTAAAAAGAAAAAGCTGGCATGCCAAATCATGGACCTTTTTCACCTCCTTGGCTAAAAATACCCCACAAGATGCCAATAAGCGGTAATCTTACCTATAGTTAACCGTTCCCGAGCTTTTCTCTCATTGATTGCATGGAGACCGCATGAAAAACGAACAAGAGATAATCTTAAAGCAGGCTCAGGGGGGATTCACCCCGGCAGTGACGCCGTTAGCCACATCGACGATTCAAACCGACGAGCGGGACATCCATGCTGGGGAAACCACCATTCCGTCACAGGGCGACGATCTGCCCGCCTATATCGCCAAACCCGCCGAACACCCAGGGCCACTGCCGGTGATCTTAGTGGTGCAAGAGATTTTCGGCGTGCATGAACATATTCAGGATCTGTGCCGTCGCCTGGCAAAACAGGGTTATCTGGCGATTGCCCCAGAACTCTATTTCCGCCAGGGGGATGCCAAGGATTACAGTGAAATCGGCGATCTGCTGCAAAATCTGGTCAGTAAAGTTCCAGACAAACAGGTATTGGCCGATCTGGATCATACCGCGCACTGGGCAACGCGCCACGGTGGCGATGCCAACAAACTGGCGATCACCGGTTTTTGCTGGGGCGGGCGCATCACCTGGTTGTACGCAGCACACAATCCGCAGTTGAAAGCCGCCGTGGCCTGGTATGGCAAACTGGTGGGGGACAAAACGCTGAACTCCCCGAAACACCCGGTTGATATTGCAACGCATCTTTCCGCACCGGTACTTGGCCTGTATGGCGCTCTAGACAGCAGCATACCGCTAGAGACGGTCGAGAGCATGCGGCAGGCGATCCGCGCGGCTAACGCTGATGCCGAGATTGTGGTTTACCCCGAGGCAGGTCACGCATTCCACGCCGATTACCGCCCAAGCTATAACGCCGAAGCCTCTGCTGACGGTTGGCAACGCATGCTCAGTTGGTTTATCCAGCACGGCGTGGTGGGTGTGAAATAATCTTCAGGGGCAGATCCTGCCCCTGAATTAACGCAGTAGCCCCCTTGAAGATTACACCTGCTGCTCACGCAGCCGTTGCGCCGCCAGCACCATGTTGGCCAGCGCCTGACGGGTTTCCGGCCAGCCACGGGTCTTCAGGCCACAATCCGGGTTCACCCACAGGCGTTCAGCCGGGATGTTCTGTGCCGCTTTGCGCAGCAACGCTTCGATCCACGCCACGCTCGGCACGTTCGGCGAATGGATGTCATACACACCCGGCCCGATTTCATTCGGGTATTCGAACTCTTTGAAGGCCTCCAGCAGATCCATATCGGAACGTGAAGTTTCTATGGTGATCACATCTGCATCCAGCGCCGCGATCGAATCCATAATGTCATTGAACTCGCAGTAACACATATGGGTGTGGATCTGAGTACTATCCTGTGCCACGGCAGCGTTCAGTTTAAACGCATCCACCGCCCATTCCAGATAGGCCGCCCAATCGGAACGGCGCAGCGGCAGGCCCTCACGCAAGGCAGGCTCATCGATCTGGATGATGCCAATACCGGCTTGCTCCAAATCGGCCACTTCGTCACGCAGCGCCAACGCGATCTGTTTGGCAATCGTCGCACGCGCCACATCTTCGCGCGGGAACGACCAGCAAAGAATGGTGACCGGGCCGGTCAACATGCCTTTTACCGGCTTGTCGGTCAACGATTGGGCAAACTTGGCCCACTCAACGGTAATCGCCTCTGGGCGGCTGATATCCCCGATAATGACCGGCGGTTTCACACAGCGGGAACCGTAACTCTGCACCCAACCGTTTTGAGTGAACACAAAGCCGTCGAGGTTTTCGCCGAAGTATTCCACCATATCGTTACGCTCGGCTTCGCCATGCACCAGCACGTCCAGCCCCAAACGTTCCTGCTCAGTAATCGCCTGCTTGATATGCTCACCAATGCTGATGCGGTAATTGTTGCCGTCCAGGCGCCCCTGTTTGAAGTCCAGACGCAGGCCGCGGATTGCGGTGGTCTGCGGGAAGGAGCCGATGGTGGTGGTCGGCCAGGCTGGCAGATCGAAACGCTCGCGCTGGGCCTGAGCACGCTGCTGATACGGCTGCTGGCGCTCGCTGTCTTTGGCGGTGATAGCGGCAAGGCGCTGTTCCACCAGAGCATTATGCACGCGGCTGGACTGGCGGCGGGCGCGAATCGGCGCACTGTAAGCATCCAGTTCAGCCTGCCTTTCGGCCACGGGTGTATTCAAGGCACCACTCAGTAACGCCAACTCCGCACATTTCTGCAGCGCAAAGGCGAACCAGCTTTTTACTTCGTCATCCAGACGGGTTTCCACGCTGAGATCGATCGGGCTGTGCAACAGCGAACAAGAAGTAGCAATCCACAGCGGGCGGCTATTTACCAGCGGTTGCAACCGAGTAAACCAGTTGCTCAGATCGGCACGCCACACGTTGCGGCCATTGATCACCCCCAGCGACAGCAGCCATTCTTTGGGCAGTACAGCGTTCAATGCTGCAATATCGTCATGACCTGCCACCAGATCCACATGCAGCCCCTGTACCGGTAAAGCGCGAATGGTGTCGAGATTGTGGCCTACGCTGTCAAAATAGGTGGTCAACAGCAGTTTAACCTGGCCCTGCAACGCCGCATAAGCCGGTTTGAAGGCATCCAGCCAAACCTGTGGCAATTCCAGTACCAGCGCAGGTTCATCGATCTGCACCCACTCGATACCGCGTTTGGCCAGTTCCACCAGCACTTGCTGGTACACCGGCAGAATATCGTTCAGCAGTGACAGGCGATCAAACTGTTCACCCTTCACTTTGCCCAACCACAAATAAGTCACTGGCCCCAGCAACACCGGTTTAACCTTGTGGCCCAGCGCCAACGCTTCGTCAACTTCCTCCAGCAGTTGGGTCCAGCTCAGTTTGAACTGTTGGCCCTGAGTGAACTCAGGCACCATGTAGTGATAGTTGGTATTAAACCATTTGGTCATTTCTGCCGCTGCCGCCGCCTCCCCCGTTGGCGCACGGCCACGGCCAATGCGGAACAGCGTATCCAGATCGATTGAGCCATCCTGATTTTGGTGACGCGCGGGCACATTGCCCAGCATCAGGCTGGTGGTCAGCACATGATCGTACCAAGCGAAATCGCCCACCGGCACCCAATCCACCCCGGCTTGCTGTTGTTGTTGCCAGTGGCGGGCACGCAGTTCACGGCCAACCGCCAGCAGCTCTGCCTGTGTTGAATGGCCTGCCCAGTAACTTTCCTGCGCTTTTTTCAGCTCACGACGCAGACCAACGCGTGGAAAACCCAGTGTGTGATTCAGAATTGCCATCGTTATATTCCTCATTGATACCTTAAATAATTCAGGTTGCAGGAAGGCGGCAAGCCCAAGAATCCCCAGGAGCATAGGCCAACTATGTGACTGGGGTGAGTGGGAGCAGCCAACACACCTGCAACTTGAAGGATGACAGGTATAGCCGTCCAGATGTTTACACATCCATAATCCGCAGGTACTGTATGAACCACAAGCGCAATATATTCACTGTCACTGTGAAGGACTCTCATGATCGAACTGAAACATTTAAGGACGTTACAGGCGCTGCGTAATACCGGCTCGCTGGCCGCCGCCGCAGCGCAACTCCATCAGACGCAATCGGCGCTTTCCCATCAGTTCAGCGATCTGGAACAGCGCCTGGGTTTCAAACTGTTCGTTCGTAAAAGCCAGCCGCTGCGCTTCAGCGCACAGGGCGAGATCCTGTTGCAGTTGGCAGAACGGGTGTTGCCGCAGATCCAACAGGCGCTGCAAGCCTGCCACGAACCGCATCAGGCTACGCTGCGTATTGCCATTGAATGCCACAGTTGCATCCAGTGGCTCACCCCGGCGCTGGACAACTTCCACCAGAGCTGGCCGCAGGTGGTGATGGACTTCAAATCCGGCGTTACCTTTGATCCGCAGCCCGCTTTGCAGCAGGGGGAACTGGATGTGGTACTGACTTCGGATATCCTGCCGCGCAGCGGGCTGTACTACTCGCCGATGTTCGATTTTGAAGTGCGACTGGTGCTGGCTCCCGATCATCCACTGGCCAACAAACTGCACATTGAAGCGGAAGATTTGTGTGATGAAACGCTGATGATTTACCCGGTGCAGCGCCAGCGGCTGGATATCTGGCGGCATTTTCTGCAACCGGCAGGCGTCAGCCCAACATTGAAAAGTGTCGATAACACGTTGTTATTGATTCAGATGGTGTCGGCACGCATGGGGATCGCCGCATTACCGCACTGGGTAGTGGAAAGTTTTGAACGCCAGGGCCTGGTGGTGACCAAAACCCTGGGCGACGGCCTGTGGAGCCGATTATATGCCGCCGTGCGCGACGGCGAACAACGCCAGGCGGTGATCGAGGCCTTTATCCGCTCCGCCCGCCAGCATGCCTGCGATCATCTGCCGTTCGTGCGCGATGCCGCCCAGCCCCGCGCTGGTTTTGCCAACGCCAAACCACTGGCACCACAGGGTTAACCATCACTGGGTGGCTTGCGGTGCCACCCAGCGGCGATGTACCCACAGCGAAGCCACAATCACCGCGCCACCGATGATAAAACTGCTCCAGTGCGGTTGCTGTTGCCAGATCGCCAGATTAACCAGCAGCCCGGCGGGCACATGCATGTTGTTCATAATGCCGAGCGTGCCAGCATCCACCTGCGTTGCGCCATAGTTCCACATAAAGTAACCCAGCCCGGAGGCCACCACGCCCAGCCATACCAGAATGCCCCATTGCAGTTGGGTTGTTGGCAGTTGGTTCGGGTTGCCCCACAGGCACCAGGCGATCGCGGATACCGCCAGCGCCCCCAGGTAAAACCAGGAAAATGCGGTATGTTGCGGCAGCGGATGCACTTCCATCAGCCGCTTGTAACCCACCATGCCGATGGCAAAGCTGATATTCGCCGCCTGCACCAACAACAACCCGAACCAGAAATGCTCACTCAACTGGTGGTAACGGATGATCGCTGCCCCTAACACCGCCAGCATCGCGCTGAACAGGTAACCCCAGCGCAGGCGACGACCGCTGATCAGGTCATAAATCAGCGTGATATACAGCGGCGTCAGCACGGTGAACAGCAGAAACTCCGACACGGTCAGATACATAAAGGCGCGGAAACTGAGCAGATACATGATGCCAAGCTGGCATGCCCCTACCAGCATATACAGCAGGATCACTTTCAGTTTGATATTACGCCAGCGCAGGAACGGCAGGAACACCAAAGCGGCCAGCCCAACGCGCATCAGCACCGAAAACCAGCTATCAACATGACCTGCCAGATACTCGCCGATCAGGCTGAAAGAAAATGCCCATAAAATGGTGGTAATAACCAGAAGCCACACGTCAAATTCACCTTAAAGATCTAAAAAGGCGATTGTAGCGGAAGGCAGAAAACGGCGTGAAGGAAAGGTGGTTTACGTTTGCATAATAAACAACCAACCGAAGCGTTGAGCGGCATCTGAGCCCTGCTCGCCCACCCTTTTCACTCTGACAGCTTGCCGATTATTTTTGAAATATATATATGATACTGTTTAACGCTTTTAAAGCCTATTTTGGCTATTGTGTTATACCTTCTTGAATAAAATGTTTTATATTTACTGCCAATTCTACGTGAACTCAGTGCCAGTCGATGCTCGCCGATTTCCGAGAAATATCCCTGCAGCTCATTATACGACACCTTAGGCACTCGATAATCCAACAATAAACCACTGACTTTTTCACTGAGTACTACACGGCTATCATGGCTCAAAGAATAAAGCACCCGCTTCATTGACAGAACTGGTTCACTTTTAAAAACAATACCACCGAAGACAAACTTAGCCATGGCCGCGATAAAAAATTGATCTTCAATAGCGGTATATAACAGCACCTTTAAATCACGCTGTTGTTTATGCGCAAAGTATGCGCTCATCGCACTGAAGAAAAATAATGGGGAATCTTTGTCACCAGAAAAATCAATAATAATCAGCGAGGATGTCTGCTGCTGGCTCTGCTGAATAGAGAAATCCAACGCTTTGACTATACAGTCAAAGCAGACAATATCGCTTAGAGGGTAAATCCCACTCACCGTATCAACAATACCTTCTCTTGAATAGGTATTCTTATCAAAAACAACGATATTATTAGGACGCCATGTTTTAAAAGTGGAAAGCTCCATCTCAATATTCCCCAGAGAAGTCCATTAAAATAAATTATTTCTACCCTGGTTGATGAGTCATTATCGAGAGTAAAATACGCCACCCGGTGACTCATTGCCAGACGCTAAGAATTGCGCGAATGATTAACGATACGTCATGGTAAAAGTTAAAGGTGCACGGACCAGGCCAGGAACAATCGGCGTCGAAGAGGTACGATACAAGGCCGCCTGAAAGGGAATAGTCACCACCTGACTGCCAGGGACAAATGACGATACATTGGTCGCGCTATTGAAGCTCACAGGCGTTCCGCTTTGATTCATGATTTGTACTCCGACACCTGTAGCGGCCCCCGGCATGGCATTGATCCCCATGACTGCCTGGTTGGCATTAACGAGACTGTTTAACGGAGTTAACGTGTAAGCCACGCTTGATAACCCACTGGTTGAACAACCGCTTAGCTCAATCGTAAAAGGGGTTTTGCCCGCAATGCTACCCTGAGTAGGGAATTCTTTTTTACTGTGGGTCCCCAAATCAACCATCGGTTGCGTGGTCGCTGCATTACAACTGCTGGCTGTCACGCTAAAAGGAGCGATGCGCACATTAAGAACGGTTAACCCCCCCAGGCTAAATACCGCCAGTAGGCCATCATTATAGGTCCCGCTGCTGACCGGCCCGGTAACAATAGCCTCAACGCCCCAAAACGTGTTCCCGTTCTGGTTCCATCCCCACGTGATTGAACTGCTTGAGCCCCCCGTTCCCTGGTTGCCAAAACGATAGTTTTTGCCCCCGTTATCACGCGAATAAAAACGCAGGCCAATCCCTGGAATATTGGTTGGGAAAACATTGCTCACGCCACCGACGGTGCTACCTGTCGCACCACTAACATAATAGGAATAAGGATTGGACCCGCTGCAATTCGCATACGTTCCAGATACGGCATTGGCAGCCTCACCAGAGGCGATCGTGGCACCAGTACTGAATTGATCGCGGGCCAATACAATATTATCGGCAGTCATCTGTGCGGACCCTAATTTTATCGTGTAACTTTGTAAGCCATTACCGCTGGTAAAGTTACATACGGCTAAAACCGTGCGTAGCGGCAAGAGACTGGCGACCAGAAAAACCATGGTATAGCCCAGCTTTTTATAGCAGATGCTTATGTACATTCTGAATAATCCAAATCGTTAAATTAATGAGCAGTATTAATGCTGCAATACGCCACGCTGATGATGTATTGCGCCATAATCATCAATCCACTCATACTCAATACTGGCTTTTTCTGCAGAGAATGTGGGTAATTCCGGTAATATAAATTCGGTACTGCCTGCCGGTGCAATCATTTCACCCTCCTGGCTATAACGCTGCCCGGCATTGTTCAACGTTACGCGGTTTAACGAGACGTAATAGGGGCTGCTGTTTATCCCTTTTAATCGATAACCCTTGGCGTCCGTAATCAACTGCCAGACGATTGACTCAGCGGCCTGTCCTACGCTGCCGGTAAGCGCAGAAGGGCGGTAAAATAATTTAATCCGCGTCCGATAGGCCAGCTCAACATAATTTTGCGTTTGTGCCGTCTTGAGTGGTGGGATATCCAACACGTTAAACCAGAACAATGACTCTCTATCCTTAGGCAAGTTTTTCTGTTGCGTAAATATCAACTGCAATCTATGTGTTCCTTTTCCCTCAATACGTGTTAAAGGAGGAATAATCAAAAAAGGGACATCTGCACTGTCAGGCGAAGTCTCCGGGTTGCCATCATCGACCCAGGCCTGTGCCAGTTTCTCTGCTGATTCTGGATTACTCAGTGGTACCTTCACCTCTTTGGCACTTTCCAGGTAGATCAGCCGGGTTCCCCCCACGGTCAGGCTGGCCTGTGCCAACGTGATGCCCGCTAACAGACCCCCTGCCAGAGCCAATAACACAATAGTCAGTCTCATGTTTAACCTTGGCGTTTGCAGATGGCGGTTAAATGCACCATGTTGGTTTTTCCCTCAGCCATGTTGCTGGGCAAAATATAATCCGCCAGACATTGGCGATCGGCACTTTGGCCCCATTGGACGCGCACACGCCCACGCGATTCGCTGGCACGCAGGAATACTCGGCTCCCCTGTCCGACAAAGGTTGTACCGTTACCCTGTTGGTCAAAAACCTCAGCCCCTAAAGGAAGCTGATTACCCGCCTCATCGCGCAATACCAATAACAGCGGGTAGCCAGTCACCGTCGGGTAATCGAGCATAACGACAGCGCCATATTGTGGTGCCGTCTTCTGCTCAGTGACTTTCAGTTCCACCCTGTCCGAGATATCTTTGGGATCAAGCGTGACGGTATTTTCTCGGTACGGTGTTAATCCTGCGGTAACGGCATACCCACGCTGATCAATGTACGCCCCTTTATTGTTAAGCAACGCCGCGCCACTGGCACCACGTGCAGAAATGACGGCTTTGGTTTCACCCTGTACCTGGCTCAGCGTGACACCACCAGGGTGTATCACCAGGCTCCCGCTGGCACCCAAACCGTATTGCGAGTACCCGCTACCGTTGCTGGTGCTGCCCGTCAATATCGCTTTATCGGCACGATACTGTGCGTTGCCACCGTAGTTATTCACGTTGTTGTGATAGTTGCGGCTGGCATAAGCACCGTAGCTCAGCAGATTCTCTTCACCCAATGAGCCAGAAATACCGGTTTGTGTATTCCATCCTCCCTGAGCGCTACGCGTCAGCGATGTACTCAAATGAGCGGAATGCGTGTTGCGCCCCAGAGGCAGCGAGAAATTCAACATGTATTGCGTTTCACTGGTACCGTATGCAGAACGACTGCGCCCGGCAGAAAGGTTAAACCCTCCCCAGCCAAAGGCGTTGGAGTACCCCAACTGATAGGTCATGTCCCTGCCCTGATCGGCACTCCAGTAGTTCTGAATCGAGCCACTGAGGTAAAAGCTACCAAAGCCCTCAGCCAGGTTTTGGCTGACGTTGGCCTGCACCCGGCTGCGTTGGCGAGAAGGCGCGGGCATATCGTTATCCGTTCTACCTGCGGCCAGTGCGTAGTCACTAAAGCTGTAGTAGTTTTTGTTCGAGAAACGGTAGCTAGCCACCGTAAAGTTGGTTTGGGTCGTTTCCAACAGCTTGCTGTAGGTAAAACGGTAACTCTGCCCACGGGCCTGCTGAGCACTCTCGTTGATCGACAAAGGAATAGCGGCATTTGATTGCGTTGCGTCTACAGCAAAAGCCCCCAACGTGGTACTCAACGCCAGACCGACCTGCATAGCCTGATAGTCTTGCGATACAATCGCCCCGCTATACGCCGTCAGCAGGTTAGATATCCCACGTTGATAGGTCCCTTGGAAAAATTCTGGCGTTTTATTCAAGCGATCGTCACGATATTTCCCCAACACGGCGTTGAAACGGGCGATGCTGGGTCGTAATAACTGCGGCACCGTAGCAAACGGGATAACAAAAGTACGTTGACGACCATCAGCTTCGGTGACCGTCACTTCCATATCGCCGTCGTAACCACTGCCATACAGCTTGTCAATGACAAAAGGCCCTGGCGCAACGCTGGTTTCATAAAGAATATTGCCCCCTTGACGCACAGTGATCTTTGCATTGCTCTCTGCGGTACCGCGTATGGTCGGCGCAAAACCTCGCTGGGAATCGGGCAACATGCGCTTATCAGAAGCCAATTGGATCCCGCTGTAAGATACGCTGTCGAACAAGTCTGGCGCGGTATAATATTGGCCCAGCGTTAATTGAGCCTTAAGTGCGGCAATATCACGCTGTAAATAACTGCTGATCGACGTATATTTGCGCTGAGTCTCTATGGATCCAGTGCTCTGATTGTAATAGCCGTTATGGCGCAAACGCCAATGTGCCAGATTAAGCCCGGTGTTAAATCCCGCATAATATTGTGTCTGCGCATTACCCTGCATTAATGCTCGCCAGGCATTCGCGTTATAGTCGATAAATGCTGCAGTGACACCCGCATCAGCTTTACTTGGAGTCACATAGTTATTATCAAACTGTTGCATATAAGCCTGGGGGATGCTGACCTTTAGCTTCAAATTCGATTGCTCAAAATCAATGTTGCTGTCTGGCACCCATTTCTTGATATCTACACACTCTTGCTCGCTCTGAGCATAGTGATGTTTATTAGGCAATTTATCAAAATCAATGCCTAGGCTCTCAATGTTAGCCATTTTGAAACAATAATAAGTTTCATTACTTTCATTTTTACCAATGGTAATTTCCTGTATCCCGATAGATTTTTGGTTGATATAAATGTCTAACCGATAGTTACCGGAATTAACTGGATTACCACGCTCAAAAGCAGATAGATCTAACGGAGAACCGTTCTTGTTGACCAAAAAATCCGTGTTGAAACGCGTAGAAAGATCATCATCGGCAATAGCAGAAGCGGTTGTCACCGCATAGGTTAAGCATGATGAGCAAAGTGTAAGCCAAACGATAAGAGGCGATATTCTTATAGAAGAAATTTTATTACCACAATCCATCGAGGTCTCTCTTACCTTACTGAACATACTGATATACCTATCTTCAATTATCACTGAACAGTGGTTTTATTTTCAGCACCAACGCCATAGTCACTCATGGGGCGATAAATAAGCTGAGATTGTTTGGAATGACTCTGCATGCCTTTAATACTGAATTCTTCACTGGATAAAGGTGCAATCATTCCATTACCCAGATCGTAATGTTGCCCGCCAGACTGTAAATTCAATTTGCTGTAAGTAACATAATATGGCGTCGGGTTTTGCCCACGTAATGTATAACCCCCTTTAGCCGTAGGTATAATCTGCCATTTCACCAGGTTTGGCGCACTCGCCGCATCACCTGCCAAGCCCGCTGGGCGATAGAACAGTTTTAAACGAGAGCGCACCGCAATCTGTAGCGAGCTTTTATCCTGTTCTGCGCTTACAGGCGGAATTTCCAATGCATTGAACCAAAAGAGGGTTTCTCGATCCTGCGGTACTTTTTCGCCGGTAAACATCAGGCGTATACTTTGCCCATTCTTAGGGTCTATACGCACAATCGGCGGCGTAATCACAAAAGGCGCATCACTATTCTGAGGCTGAGTTTCCGGGTTGCCACGATCGATCCAAATCTGCATTAATGAAGGCGAATTTCCCTTATTCATCATTTTTATGGTTATTTCGCTTGCTTTAGCAGGGTAAACAATTCGGGTGCCATCAATCGACACGGCAGCATTGGCCATGCAGGGAAAAAACAAATAGGTAGCAACACTCAGTAGCAGTGTGCTGCAAAGAAAAAAAAGAGACTTCATCGTATAGCCTTTATAAAAACCCCGGGAATTATCCCGGGGTATAGGGATTACAGATACTGCATGCTGTACTGGATGCTGGTTTTCAGCACGCCAGCACTGGGTTTAGCATTTTTGCTGAAATAGTTGGCATAGAAATCGATAGTCGCGTTACCGCTCACGATATTACCTTTGTTGCTTGCAGATTCACCGTAGTTAGCCAGATTAATTGGCGTAGTGCCATCAGCCTTATAAATACGAATTTGTGCGTCAGTACCACCCGCAAAGCTATTATTCAGGTTACCATTGGTGCTATCAACATTACCGCCAGTAGCAAACAATACAGAAGCGCTCACTGCACCCACATCGCAGCCTGTTGCGTTCAGGCTGAATTTAACGGCAGATGAATTAGCCGCAGTATTCGCCCCGGTGAAGTCTGTTGAAGTCACCGATGGCAGGAGTACTGACATATTTTGGCTATTGGTATCCAAAGTACAGGTTGTATCGTTAACCACACCTTCAAAAGTAATAGTGCCATCAACCGCTGAAGCATGTGTTGCCAAGCCCAAAGCCATTACGGCCATAACGCTAACATAGAAATTCTTTTTCATACTGAAACTCCAAATTTTTATTTACCAAGTCATAAACTGTACTTCCTGAATACAAAAAACCACCTCGTAATTAAATGAGGTTTGCAAAATAGCTGAGGTTTTCTGTTGTAAATAGGAAGCATTGTGATACGAGCAGAGTTAAAACCTAACAATAAACGTCATTGCCTTTATTTATTGTTTGTTTGTCTACTACGCTCATTTGATACGCTACTACCCTAAGCTCGCTGCATAATATACCCTCAAAAAAACGCTATTCATAGACGAACCTTAAAGAATAGTCTTAGTGACAGTGTTATTAACAAAAGAATTATCCTAAAAATTACCCTGAAAAAAAGAAAAATCCTAAAAAATAAAATAAATGTTAACGACTGAACTTTTATTTAACAAAAAAATCAGGACTTATATTTTTACAAAGGTCACTTGCACAACATGCTGCTTATTTTTGAAATATAAAGATAGTATTGCTTCACATTTTTAAATCCTAACTTATCTATGGTGTTATAACGTCGGCTATAGAATGTTTTATACTTGCTTGCAGTTTTTAGTGAACTTAATACCAACCGATGTTCAGCAAGTTCAGCAAAGTAACCTTGTAGCTCCTTATCGGTCAACAAGGGTAAATTATATTCGCCAACCAACTTGCTCACTGCATCACTCAATACAACCTGGCTATGTTGGCTGAAGTTATTCAGCATTTTTGGCATAGATAGCACCGACTCCGACTTCAAAAGTATTCCACCAGAGATAAAACTTGCCATTGCTGAAATAAAGAAACAATCCTCTACAGAGGTATATAATAATATTTTTAACTGAGAGTGAGGATGCTCAGCAAACCATACTCCCAAATGATTAAAGAAGAATAATGGAGCTTCTTTGTCACCAGAGAAATCAATCACCAATAGAGCAGGCTGTTGTAACAAAGCCTCATCGGTAAGCGATGCCAATATCTTACTCAAGCTATTACTTTCACTCATCTTACTTGTCGGATAAGCGTCTCTCAAGGTAGCTAAAATGGCTCTCCTTGAGAGTAAATTCTTATCAAACACCATGATATTCTCAGGATACCAAGCTGCACTCATAGTAAAGTGGTTGTTATTCACCCAACTCCTCGCGTTTTCATTCAAAAAATCATCATTACGTTTTAGAAAAACCCATGCTTCGACAAGTGAATCCAATACATTCAATACACTTATTGAGTGAGGCTGTGACATCCAGGTTGCCAGATAATGGGTTAGCGAGGTGAATGATAGGGGAGAGGATGGTTACGTTGTAATCAATTTTGCTCTGAATAAGACCTTTTTAGATTCCGTGGGAGACAAACAGAAAAATAGATTAAAATCATAAGGTTATTTGATTTTAAATTTCTTAATTAAGAAAAAAATCCGTTCAAGAATTTTCTTAATCAAGAAATTTAAGATATAATTATTTTGAATAAAGTCAAAATCATTCGAGTTGCTGGCAGACGGCAACAGAACAACAAATAGCTCAGAGACCGATTTGAGCAGCACTTGCGATAGGCGCCATGGCGAGGGCCAAGTATCCCCAAGCGACATGAAGTATGATGGTTGTATTGAGCAATTCACAAAGAATCTGCAAATGGTCGGAGCGGCGATGAGCAAAGCTTACCTTATTGATAACAGTGTTATCTTCAATCCCAAATTGCATTACCTAAGGCGGCATCTTGTGACTAGCCCGCAAGATATTGTGCAATTGAATGTTCCCGCCAGCCGGTGCTTTGAGGTTTTACTCACCAACCGTTATAACGTAATCAGTCAGAAGGTGTTATTTGAATCTGTCTGGAAGAATCAGGGGGCTTATGTTAGCGCTAATACGCTGTATCAAAACATTTCATTGCTGCGTAAAGCGCTGAAAAGCTTGGATCTAGATGGCATTGTGAAAACAATTTCAAAACAGGGAATCGTTATTGCAGATACTGTCAACGTACAAGAAATAGAAAATGATAACGTTGACTTAAGCGTGCCTTCCACTACGTTGACCATACTCCCCGCAAATACAGAAAGGATTCAAAGTGCGGGAAAATTAAAATGGCTCACTTCAAACCTATTTCTGAGCGCTCTTGTCGCGTTGGCACTGGGGCTGATGACATTTTCCATTTTTGAAAATCATCATCATCAGTCACATATGGGATATTTTGATCATTACTCCCAATTTGCCGAGATAAACGGCTGTAAGATCTTCAGACCAGGCATGGACAACGCAGAAGAAAGATACCTTTCTTTTGTCAAAAATTATCCTATACCCTGTGAAGCACAAAGTAAGATTTATTTAACTATGCCGCGAGCTAAACCGCAGGTTTCTATGGTGATATGCGATAAAGATATACTCACACCCGGTGTAAGATGCCACTCTTATAATCTATTAAGAGAGGTCAGCTATGACTAAAGTACAGTTATTAAAATGCTTACTACTCCTCGTTGCACTCACGGCCACGGCTAATATTGCCATTGATTATTATAAAAACTACCCGATGGAGCATTTCTCTTGTGAAAGCAATTTTGAAACAAAATTAGATGACAGAACTATCTCTGGCATCATATCTTTTGTGTTTAATGGTGGGAAAGGCAAAGTTAGAGGTTCATTTAACCTGATAAAAAATGGTAATAAAATAGCAAGAATAGATCGCATTTTTGATTTCAACTATATTCGCTCCGGCAATAGTTATCTGTTGGTTTCCAAAGATCCTTACAACTCTGAATACACCGCATTTATGAGAACGTTACTCCCCGATTTTTACCTACTTGAAAATAGCGGCCTGCAACTGGAGATTTACAGGCAAAATGCCTCCGGCTATGTTTTTGTAAGAGCAGATACCACAATAATCTATTGCGACCGAGATACCCCCGTATCACCCAAATAACGGGATATTGTTTTTATACTCACCTCAAAAAGTGAGTAATTACGAACACATAAGGTACTGGTAACCATATTCAGCTAAAGTCGAGTATAAGCATGTTTACTCATAAGTAAGCGTATAGGTGGTAGAAACCCGGATCTGACCAGGAATAATATTACCGAACTTATAATAGCGTGCAGTAAGGGGGATAGTAACGGGTTGATTGTTACCAGACGAAGCGGTTGTCGTTATGTCTTTTTTGACATCTAATGGCATCACCGTTTGGCTACTCACACCACCTTGAAAGAGTTGAATACCTATCCCTGTTGCCATATTTCCACCAATACTATTGGTAAGTACGTTTTGCACCGGACTGCCATTCGAAGCAATGCTTAACTTCACATTAAGTGAAGGATCACATGTCAGCGAAATATTGAAAGCACGTTCCTTACCCGCAATGAGTGGAGTTCCCGTTTTGCCGAATTCATTTTTTGCTATTGTTGGCAGTTCAAGCCTAATCGCAGAAGGACTAGTTTGCACACAAGAACGACTGGAAACATTCGTTGTGCCAGCAAAAGTGATTCTACTGGTGACCAGTCCATCGTATTGAGCCAGACTTGTCCCGGCTATTGAAAGCACACCAGGTTCAATTTTGCCCGTTTTGACCAGATAGGCCCAAACCTGAGTGAAAGGATCATATTTGCCTGCGGTAAATTGCCAGTCTAGTGCTGATAGCTCAGACCACCCGCTATTGATCCCTCCACCAACAGAGCCGCTTCCCCAAGGATCGGTTGGGCATGACGTGACATTTTTATTACACCAGAAGATGACAACACCAATGCCTGGTACATTGGTAGCGCGAACTCGAGGAATAGGCGAGGGTGTACTAATTTCACTAGAAAGTATCCCCATAACTTTACCATTGGTGGTGCAATTTATCTGGCCTGTTGTAAACCATTTCCAGCCTGAACTCCATAACACCGTACCGTTCGCTGTATCATCCGGAATCGAAATAGGTGTTGAGGGTAAATCTATTACCGCATTGCCAGCTCCACCACCTGTAAATGAACAGGCGGCTAAAGTTGGTTTGACTATGGCTAACACTAAACATAGCAATAGAAATTGCCACCCTATCTTTCGCATGAAAAACCTCAAAAAAATCAAAGATAACTATTATTTCACCCGTTTAAAACACGGGAGAAATTACTTTATTTATATATAAAATAATTCAAGCAGATTAAATAATGACAGCCATGTACGGATAACTTTCATTACTCGTCATATATCAAGGACTAGCTCTATTCATCGATACCTTTTGAACAACAACCTGTTGCTCTGACGAAATACCGTAGTCACTCACCCCACGATAGCGAAGCTTTCCATCCCCTCCCTCCACAGCTATTTCACCTAGCGTGTACTCCCGTTGTGTGAAAGGGTTAATCATACCCGCATCAATATCATAATCTTTACCGCTATAAGATAGTTTCAGCCATCGATAAGTAATATGATATGGTGTGGGATTTTCACCTTTGAGCGCATAACGACCGGCATCTTTCTCAATGATGCTCCATCTTACCTGTTTAATTGCTTCAGAGGGATTGCCAGGCAAACCTATCGGCCTATAAAACAACTTAAACCGAGAGCGTAATGCAAACTGAATAAAATCAACCCCATTCTCTTTTGGGATAGCTGGGACCTCAAGAAAGTTAAGCCAATAGAGCGACTCACGATCCTGGGGTAATTTTTCACCTGCAAATATTATGCGTACGCTTTTTGCTTCTTTAGGGTCTAAACGGAATATTGGAGGCATAACGAGAAACGGTGCATCCGCATTGTCTGGTTGTATATCAAGGTTACCCTTATCAACCCAAGCCTGCATCAATCCAGGCTCATTCCCTTTGTTTATCAGCCTGATACTAACTTCACGCTCTTTAGCCGGGAAAATAACACGAGTATTATCAAACTGCACCGCCGCACGCATTGAGAATGGAAATATTAGGCTCAATAAAATGCCGACTCGGAATAAATCCGACACAGAATTTTCACGGTATTTCACAATTCTAGAGCCTTTTTTATTTACACAATGAATGCTTACCATAAAATGGTAGCATATCCTGATGGATGTCAATAGAGATAGAAAAAAAGAATAGTCTTATACCCAAAATAATTCGAGTTGCCTGTAGGCGGCAACGGAACGACAAATGGGTCTACGACCCATTTGAACAGCGCCTGCGCTGGCCCGCAGGGTGAGCCTCTTTGAGGCTCATCATCCCCAGGAGCTTACTCAAGATCGTTCCTGGGGTGAGTGACAAATCTGCTTGGCAGATTTGAACGCTGCTTGCAGCGGCCCCGAAGGGGCGAGTAACGCAGCCAACACCCAAGCAACTTGAAGTATGAAGGGTATAGTGCTCTTGCGGCCTCCCTCATCAGGAGCAATAAAAGATAATCTATATTTGAAACATTCGTCATGTCACCGAACTTCAAGCACCGCAGATTTATTCATCGGACAATCAAAAATCTGGGCCGATTAAATCTATCCGATCGGTACAAATGCAGTCCACGCCCCAGTTCAACAATAAACGCGCACGCTCAGGGCTGTTGACGGTATACACCAGAATGCGTAGCCCGGTATCTTGCAACATTTTTACCCGCTCGATGGTCAGAAGGTGGTGATTGAGGTGTATCGAAACACATTCCAACCTGGTGGTCAGTTCGCGCCAATTGTCATCCCACTCATCCAGCAACAACCCACGTGGTAACTCTGGTACCGCACTCTGCGCGGCTACCAGCGCGTCTACGGAAAACGAAGAAAGCAGCGGGTCGGTCTGGCCTTGCCACAGCAGACGAGCCGCCAAAGCGACCTCTCGACCCGTTTCGTCCTCCACGCCTAATGTGGGTTTGATTTCAATATTCGCCATCAGGCCGTGCCGCTTACAGCGCTCGGACACATCTGCCAGCAGTGGCAGGCGTTCACCTTTAAATGCCGAACTGTACCAATTGCCAGCATCTAGCTGCGCTAATTTTTCCCACGGCAGATCACCCGCCACACCCCATCCGTTGCTGGTGCGATCGAGCGTGTCGTCATGCAGCAGAAAGATCTGCCCGTCCTGCGCCAGCTTAGCGTCAAATTCGATCATCTTGTGGCCGTGACGCGCACCAACATCGATCGCTGCCAGAGTATTTTCCGGTGCCAAAGAACCGCCGCCGCGATGAGCAACGATATGAGGGTAAGGCCAGGTTGTGATCATCATTTCATCCGTAATCTGCTGCCCGCAGGAGCGAGCGCGGAACTCATGTTGAAATCAGGGGACATATGCACGGCCCGAGACAACATCCATTTGGAACTGCAGATGCAGCAATGATAGGCGGCATGGAGTGCTCCACGCCGCCAAGGGATTACAGCGCGCGGCGCAGGCGGGCAACCGCTTCCTGCATTTGCTGTTCTGTCGCGGTAGCAAACGACAGGCGGAACGTGGAGTGATCGGGTTTATCAGAGAAGAAGTACTCCCCTGGCACAAACACGACGCCTTGATCCAGGGTGGTTTTCAGCCATTCGGTAGCGTTGAACGGCTGGCGGAAACGCGCCCACAGGAACATGCCGCCTTTTGGCATATCAAAGCTGATCACATCACCCAGCTCTTTTTCCACCAATCCGGCCAGAATGCCGCATTTCTGCTTATAGGCCGTGCGGATCTTCTCAATCTGTGCCGGTAAACGGTTCAGGCCCAGATAGCATTCAGCGATACTCTGCGACAGCGAGCTGGCATGCAGATCGGCTGCCTGCTTGATGATAGCGATCTTGTGCAGCAGATACGGCGGCAGAATAGCCCAGCCCAGGCGCAGGCCCGGAGCCAGGATCTTGGAGAACGTCGAGGTGTAAATCACGTTATCGGTGTGGCCCAGAAGCTGCTGTGAAACCTGATACAGCGTGGCGTTGCGCTCTTCGGTAAAACGCAGTTCACCGTACGGGTCATCTTCCATAATCAGGAAGTTATGTTCATCCGCCAGTTTCACCAGTTGCTCACGGCGGGCGGCGCTCAAAGTCAGGCCGGTCGGGTTACCGAAGTTCGGCACCACATACACCCCTTTGATTTTCTGGGTTTTCAGCAGTTCTGCCAGCTCTTCCACCACCATGCCGTCACGGTCAGAAGAAACCGACATCACGTTGGCCTCTGCCAGCTCCAGCGTCTGCAACGCCGCCAGATAGGTCGGGCGTTCCACAACAACCACATCGCCGGGGTTAACCACCGCGCGCATCACCAGATCCAGCGCCTGCTGAGAGCCCGCAGTGACCAGCACATCTTCCGGTTTGGCGCTGATACCACGTTCGCTACAAAGGGTGCAGATGCGCTCACGCAGCAGGTAGCTGCCTTCAGTTAATCCATACTGAAAAGCGCTTTTCGCCTGTTCAGTAATCGCCTGCTGTGTGGCCATGCTCAATCCTTCGAAATCAAACAGCGCATCAGAAGGAATGCCGCCCGCCAGCGAAATGACATTTTCCATTTTACTGTGCTTGAGCAATTCACGGATTGCTGAGCTTTTTACCTTCAACATGCGCTGCGCGAGGAGTCCTTCTGTCTTCATCGATTCTTCTCTTACCTGAAAATGTCTAGTTTGTAGGGGAACAGCCTAACCGCCCAGGTATGCCGAACGGACTGCTTCGTTGGCTAACAATGCCGCCCCCGTATCTTCCAACACCACGCGGCCATTTTCCAGCACATAACCACGATCCGCCAACTTTAACGCCTGATTAGCATTTTGCTCCACCAGGAAGATGGTCATCCCCTCTTCACGTAGTTGCTGGATGATGTCGAAGATTTGCTGGATGATGATCGGGGCCAACCCGAGTGAAGGCTCGTCGAGCAGCAGCAGTTTCGGCTGGCTCATCAGTGCGCGGCCAATCGCCAACATCTGCTGTTCACCGCCGGACATGGTGCCGGAACGCTGGCTGCGGCGCTCCAGCAGGCGCGGGAACAGGCTGAACACCCGCTCAATACGCTGCTGGTACTGGTCACGGTTGGCAAAGAAGCCGCCCATTGCCAGATTCTCTTCCACCGTCATGCGGGAGAACACCCGCCGCCCTTCCGGCACGATCGCCACCGCCTCACGCATAATGCGTGCGGTCTGCCATTGGGTGATGTCCTGATCCAGCAGTTGGATGGTGCCTTCGCTGGCACGCGGCTCACCGCATAACGTACCGAGCAGCGTCGTTTTACCGGCACCGTTAGCGCCGATCAGGGTAACGATCTCACCCTGTTGAATATTCAGGCTGACCTGATGCAGCGCCTGAATTTTGCCGTAATGGGCGGAAACCTGATTAAATGACAACATATGCTTATTCGCCCAGATAGGCCCGGATCACGTCCGGGTTATTGCGGATTTCTGCCGGAGTACCCTGCGCCAGCGGGGTTCCCTGGTTGACCACATAGATGCGATCGGAAATCCCCATCACCAGTTTCATATCGTGCTCAATCAGCAGCACCGAGACCTTATGCTGGTTACGCAACTCTACGATCAGCGCATCCAGCTCGTCGGTTTCTTTCGGGTTCAGGCCCGCTGCCGGTTCATCCAGCATCAGCAGTTCCGGGCGTGTCACCATACAACGGGCAATCTCCAACCGCCGCTGCTGGCCATAGGCCAGATTACCCGCCGAACGGTTAGCCATTTCCAGCAGGCCGACGCGTTCCAGCCATACCGTGGCCCGTTCCAGTGCATCGGCTTCGGCACGGCGGAATGCCGGGGTTTTCAGCAAACCGGCAAATACACCGCTTTTCAGATGCTGATGTTGCGCCACCAGCAGGTTTTCAATCACCGTCATTTCACGGAACAGCCGCACGTGCTGGAAAGTACGCACCACGCCCATGCGCGCAATCGTCTGGCCAGGTAACCCTTCCAAGTGGCGATCGCGCAGTTTGATAGTACCGCCGGTTGGGCGGTAGAACCCAGTCAGGCAGTTGAACACCGTGGTTTTCCCCGCGCCGTTCGGGCCGATCAATGACACGATCTCGCCTTCGTTCAGTTCCAAGGCAACGTTATTGACCGCCAACAGGCCGCCGAAACGCATCGACAGCCCTTCGACTGCCAGTAAAGGTTGAGTGCTCATGCCTGCTCCCCCTTCGTTGCCTGGGTTTCTGCCACTTTCAGCTTCAACTGCGGCCGCTTCATCGGCAGCAAACCTTGTGGTCGCCAAATCATCATTAAGACCATCAAGGCACCCAGCAGCAACATGCTGTATTCATTCAAGTCGCGCATCATTTCACGGGAAACCACCAACAGGATCGCCGCCAGGATCACCGCAAACTGCGAGCCCATGCCACCTAACACCACAATTGCCAGCACAAACGCCGACTCGACAAAGGTGAAGGATTCCGGGCTGACAAAGCCTTGGCGCGCCGCGAACAGCGTCCCGGCAAAACCGGCAAACGCGGCGCTGATAACGAAAGCGGTCAGCTTGATTTTGGCCGGGCTCAGGCCCAAAGAACGGCAGGCGATCTCATCTTCACGCAGCGCTTCCCAGGCGCGCCCCAGCGGCATGCGCAACAGGCGGTTGATCACGAACAGCGTCAGGAGCACCAGCAGCAACGCCACCAGATACAGGAACACGATGCGATCGCCGGGATCGTACTGCAGGCCAAAGAAATTGTGGAAGGTATCCCAGCCGCCATCGCGCACGCTGCGGCTAAATTCCAAGCCAAAGAAGGTTGGTTTCGGGATCTGGCTGATGCCGTTCGGGCCACCGGTAATTTCAGTATTGTTCAACAGCAGGATACGCACGATCTCACCGAAGCCGAGCGTAACGATCGCCAGATAGTCACCACGCAGTCGCAGTACCGGGAAGCCAAGAATAAAACCAAAAATGGCTGTCACTATGCCCGCCAGCGGCAGGCTCTCCCAGAATCCCAGGCCGTAATAGTGATTCAGCAGCGCATAGGTATAGGCACCGATGGCGTAAAAACCGCCGTAGCCCAGCACCAGCAGGCCAGAAAGGCCAACCACCACGTTAAGGCCCAGGCCGAGCATCACGTAGATCAGCGTCAGGGTAGCGATATCCACCGTGCCGCGTGAAACCAGAAACGGCCAGACCACCGCTGCGATAATAATCGCCGCTGCCAGCAGCTTCTGGCGCGTGGTGGTGCCATCAAAACTCGGTAACACGAACGACGGGCCGGAGACTTTTTTCAGCCCCTGCTGCATCAGCGGGCGCAACAGTTGGAAGAAGAACACCACCACACAACCGATGCCAATCCACATCCAGCGCACTTCGGCAGCGCCGTGCACCACCAGCTTGGTGCCATCAAGGCTCAGTTGCATCCCCATCAGGAAGGACGCCATGATAAACAGCACTACCGTGGCGATACAGGCGTTAAGCAGATCGAGTTTCATACTTTCTCAACCTCCGGACGCCCGAGAATCCCGGTCGGCATGACCAGCAACACCACGATCAGCAGGGCAAAAGACACCACATCTTTGTATTCAGTGCTCAAATAAGCGGAAGTCAACGCTTCGGCCACGCCCAGCACCAACCCACCGATCATCGCCCCCGGAATACTGCCAATCCCACCCAGCACGGCGGCGGTGAAGGCTTTCATCCCGGCCATAAAGCCGATGTAGGGGTTAATCACGCCGTAGAACTGCCCGAGCAGCACACCGGCTACCGCCGCCATGATGGCACCGATCACGAACGTCAGCGAAATCACCCGGTCGGTATTGATGCCCAGCAGGCTGGCCATCTTCAAATCTTCTGCACAGGCACGGCAGGCACGGCCCATGCGTGAATAACGGATAAACAGCGTCAGCGCCAGCATGGCGAGGAAAGTCACTGCCCAGATGATGATCTGCATGGTGCTGATGGTGGCGGCAAAGCCATTGCTTTCGCCAAGCACCCACTGGCCGGTGACCAGGCTTGGCAGCGCGACATCGCGTGAGCCCTGTGTCAGGCTGACGTAGTTTTGCAGGAAGATCGACATCCCGATGGCGGAGATCAGCGCGATCAGGCGCTTGGAGTTACGCACTGGCTTATAAGCCACGCGCTCAATGCTCCAACCGTAGGCGCTGGCAATGACGATAGAGACCAGGAAGGCACTGCCGATCAGCAGCCAGCCCACGTCGATCCCCATCATCATCAGAGCGGCGATAACGATAAATGAGACATAACTGCCGATCATATACACCTCGCCGTGGGCGAAGTTGATCATGCCGATAATGCCGTAAACCATGGTGTAACCGATGGCAATCAATGCATAAGTGCTGCCCAACGTGACGCCGTTGAACATCTGCTGCAGGAAATAGAGAAACTGCTCTGACATACTCTGGCCTTCTAAGGTGTTGTCGTGGCCGTAAATATCGGCCCAACGGCCTGCTAAAGCAGCAGGCACCGGGAATAACCCGGCTTGTAGATACTTAAGTCAAGGCTAACCCTCTCCTTACAGAAAGAGAGGGTTAAGGTGAGAGGAGATTAGCGCAGCCATTGCCCCTCACCCCGGCCCTCTCCCACTGGGAGAGGGCACCACCTTAAGCATTGGCATACTATACCCTTCATACTTCAAGTTGCTTGGGTGTTGGCTGCGTTACTCGGCCCATACTGGGCCTCGCTCCTTCGGGGCCGCTGCAAGCAGCG
>NZ_JQEI01000021.1 GCF_000743355.1 Serratia sp. Ag1 | reverse complement strand
TATGCCGGAGGATATTTATTGATTACTTTCAATTAATTACCGTTTACTAATCTCGTCAAACGCGCCGCCAGTAGCAAAATGCACCTTCTGTGCGTTGGTCCAACCACCAAACGTATCATCTACGGTGAATAACTTCAGTTTCGGGAACTGCTCGGTGAATTTAGCAGCGATCGCCTCATCGCGAGGGCGATAGTAATTCTTCGCTGCAATGGTCTGGCCTTCATTGGAGTACAGGTACTTCAGATAGGCATTGGCCACGTCACGCGTCCCACGCTTATCAACCACTCTGTCCACCACCGACACGGTCGGTTCGGCCAAGATCGACTCGCTCGGCGTAATGATTTCAAATTTGTCCTTACCCAGCTCTTTCTCAGCCAACAGCGCTTCGTTCTCCCAAGCGATCAGCACATCACCGATCCCGCGCTCAACAAAGGTATTCGTTGCGCCACGTGCACCGGAGTCCAGCACTTCAACGTTCTGGTACAGGTTTTTGACAAATTCCTGCGCCTTGGCTTTATCGCCATTATGGTGATGCAACGCATAACCCCAGGCCGCCAGATAGTTCCAACGGGCGCCACCAGAGGTTTTAGGATTCGGCGTAATCACCGACACACCGGGCTTCACCAGATCGGACCAATCCTGAATCTGCTTTGGATTGCCTTTGCGTACCAGAAATACGATGGTGGAAGTATAGGGTGCTGAGTTGTCTGGCAAGCGCTTAATCCAGTCTTTTTCGATACGGCCCCGCTCGGCGATCGCATCCACATCATAGGCCAGCGCCAACGTCACCACATCGGCTTCAATACCATTAATCACCGAGGTGGCTTGCTTGCCGGAGCCGCCGTGTGATTGGCGCACCGTGACCTTATCGCCGGTCTGTTGCTGCCAGTATTTACCGAAAGCGGTATTGTATTCCTGATAAAACTCGCGGGTTGGATCGTATGAAACGTTCAGCAATTGAATATCTTTTGCCGTGGCACCGGATGCCAACAGCAGTAAAACCACACCTGCACCCCATTTACGCATTGCACACTCCCCCAGAAAAATGGCCGCAACCTCAGTAGGTTGATTTAGCATTAACATCAGAGCCTGCCAGAAATTTTCCTCACCATTAAAGAATAAAAAATTTTTGGCTAGACCATTCTGGAATATGAAGGGCTACACATAAAAAAAACCTCCGGTGAAGGAGGCTTATTGGCAGCAAACCGATGCGTATCAGTACAGTTTTTTCGCCGTTTCCAGCCAGTCGAGGTGGAATATACGCTTCATGTTTTCGATAGCATCAATGATGTCATGGTGCACCAGCTTCTCGTTCTGAATACCCACGCAGCGACCACCGTAGCCTTGCAGCAACAGGTCAATGGAGTATGCCCCCATGCGGGAAGCCAGAATACGGTCATAAGCTACCGGTGAACCGCCGCGCTGGATGTGGCCCAACACGGTGGCGCGCGTTTCACGGCCCGTTTCCTGTTCGATGTAGCGCGCCAGTTCATCAACGTCACAAACGTGCTCAGTGATCGCCACGATGGCATGTTTTTTACCTTTAGCAATACCGGCTTTGATTTCTTCAACCAGATCGTCACGACTGAATTCAATTTCCGGCAGCACGATAAATTCGCAGCCCCCGGCAATCGCGGCAGACAACGTCAACTCACCACAGTAACGCCCCATCACTTCAACGATAGAGATACGTTGATGCGACGAAGAAGTATCACGCAGGCGGTCAATCGCTTCCACCACGGTTTCCAGCGCGGTGAAGTAACCAATGGTGTAGTCTGTTCCCGCTACATCGTTATCGATGGTGCCCGGCAGACCAATACACGGGAAACCTTCTTCGGTCAGGCGTTTCGCCCCCATGTAGGAACCGTCACCACCGATGACTACCAGCGCGTCAATACCGCGTTTTTTCAGGTTTTCAATCGCCTTGGCACGTACGTCTTCATCTCTGAATTCAGGGAAACGCGCAGAACCCAAGAAGGTACCGCCACGGTTGATCATGTCAGACACGCTGTAGCGGTCCAATTTTTCCATGCGATCTTCGTACAAACCAAGGTAGCCATCGTGAATACCAAAAACTTCCAGACCCTCTGTGAGTGCAGCACGCACAACGCCACGAATGGCAGCGTTCATACCTGGCGCGTCACCGCCACTCGTCAGTACACCGATTTTCTTGATCATGACTACCTCTGAACTTGTAAAGAATTCTGTATTCGCCGATTGCCCTGGGCTCATCGCAACTGCGGAAAACCAGCTTTACGGCTTTATTGCTGGATATTATAACAAAAAGACTTAGCTGAATTGATTCAGGTCACGCAATATCGTGGAAAACCTGCGTGTATAGCACACCGAGCTAACGCAATATTCCCACAACGTCTATCTATTGACCCATATCAGTTAATTATAGTTCCCAATGCCCTTGCTGGTTCGCCGGCACCACAGAGCAGGGATCCTGGTGGATGATCACATCCGCCCCTGGAAAACGGTGTAACAACGCCTGTTCAACCTGTTCCGCCAGAAAATGCGCCTGCACCAACGGCAACGAATCTTCCATTTCCAGATGCACCTGAATAAAACGCGTTGGCCCAGACTGCCGAGTGCGCAAATCGTGTGCCCCTTTCACTCCGGGCCATGAGGATACCACGTCGATGATCACCTGGCGCTCTTCATCAGGCAAAGCCCGATCCAGTAAGGATTGTACCGCTTCATACCCCATACGCAGCGCACTGTAGAGGATATAAACCCCGATCCCCAAGGCAAACAACGCATCCGCGCGGTAAAATCCGTACCAGCTCAGCCCAAGCGCCACAAGAATAGCACTATTCATCAGGACATCTGACTGATAATGCAGCATATCTGCGCGAATGGCCTGACTGCGCGTTTTTCTCACCACCCAACGCTGATAGGTGACCAGGATCAGTGTACTCACCAACGCGACAAGGGTCACCGCAACACCGATGCCGGGCTCGTTAAGGGGCTGTGGCGAGAATAAGTGCTGAAAACCGGTCAGGAACAGAAACAATGCCGAACCGGAAATAAACATGCTTTGTGCCAGTGCTGCCAACGATTCAGCCTTTCCATGACCAAAAGCATGCTCCTCATCCGCTGGCTGTAGTGAATAACGTACCACCAGCAGGTTGGTTAACGAAGCTGCGATATCGACCAGCGAATCCACCAACGCCGCCAACAGGCTCACCGATCCGGTAAGATACCAGGCAACGGTCTTGATAATCAGCAAAGTAGAAGCCGTCGCGGTGGCGGCTAACGCTGCGGACTTCACCAGACGCGCATATTGCTGTTGCATAAAGAACCCCGACATAAATTCATGGCGTTAGTATAACGGAATGTCAGGTAAAAAAAGCCCCGCCGTAAAGGCGGGGAAGACAGGGATGGTGATACGAAAAACCATCCAACACAATGAGATAAAAGGATTTATCTCGGTCAGTGTCCACACGTTGACCACATCGAAAAAAATGCCCCGGACTTCCGGGGCACTTCGTTACATCAACATACTTTGCTGACCGTAATGGTTGGGGTGCGGCATGACCGGAATGACCGTGCCCGGCGACATAATGGATCGCTCGATGGTTTCCATGGTGACAAAGGTATGCCCGCAATTGATATTCTGACACTGGTGATAACGCTCTTTGGTGTTCTCGCTCAGATACCGGCTTGAACGCGCATGGGCCGCCGTGCCGCATAGATTGCAATGAAACATGCTCTTTCACCTCCACCGTTCGATTTCAATACGGTTATTTTATCATTTTATCCTTATTAAACAATGCATTAATCACACTTCAGCAAATTAACTTTCCTCTTCGTACTCCACATCAGAAAGCCGCACCTCAAGCTCTAGCGCCGTCGTGTAGCCGTTATTATTGAGCGAGTGGGTGACCCTGGTGATTGTCCACGCCTGCTCGTCTATGACGCGCTTAAACCCTTTTACCGCTACCGGCGTTTCTGGGTACAAATCCGCACGCCCCAGGGCGAGATTAAGCGAGAACTCCGCAACACCGCGCTGTAATTTATCCCACTTGGCCTGTGCGGCGCGCATCGCCTGCGCCTTGCTGGCGTAGACAGTGGTCAGCGCAAACACGTTGTCCGCCTCCCCCGCCATATACTCGCCCTCGCGCGCCTCCGGCGTCTTTTGGGCTTTTGCTGTCTTCACCGGCTTGGCTTTCGGGTGTTGCAGTGCGCGCAGGTGCTGCTCCTTTGGTTTGCGCTGGAGCTTGACCTTTTGCTTTTGCTCTTTCGGGTCTTTGGTGTGCAACCATTTGGCCGTGACGCCGGTATAAGCGCCCCGGTCAGCGATAGCAAACTGGTGCCGGTCACCGTCGCGGCGCTCAAGGGTGACGTGTGGAATGGGTTTGCCGCTGGCGGTCACGCCGTTCCCGGCCTTGAGGAACAGCAGTTTCCCCGCCTTGACCGACACCTCCGCCCCGTTGCGGGTGGCGAGTCGGGTCAGAAACTTGGCGTCAGACTCCTGCGACTGGTCAATATGCGGTATCGCAATGTTTGCAAATCCCGCCGCAACGCTGGCCGTCAAATGGTTGCGTGCGGCAATCTTCTCGACCACTGCGCCGAGCGTGGTGTCATGATAGGACGCCTCACGGCGTGAATTGAGCGTGCCGCGAAAATCTGCACTGCGCGCCCGGAGGGTCAGCGTGTCAGGCGCGCCCCGGTGCTCCACTTCATCGACGGTGAACGTGCCTTTGTTCACCAACGGTTGCCCCTGCCAGCCCAACAGCAACGAAATCACCGCCCCCCGCCCCGGCATCATCACTTGCCCGTCGGCGTCGTCCAGCTCAATATCCAACTGGTCAGCCTCAAAGCCGCGGTTATCGACCAGCGTCAGCGACAGCAAGCGCGGGCTGATATTCTGGGTAATATCTTTCCCACCCAGGGTGAGCATAAAGGCCGGGGCAATCTTTGCCCCCGCATCAAGCATCAGGCCCGTTATCATGAGAACAGCCCTCCGATAGCACTGCCTGCTTTATTTGCCATGGCACCGGCCTGACCGAGCAGATTGTCAGCCTGTGCCTGCAAATCCCCATAAAGCACCGTCAGGGATTCATCCACGCGGGTGAGGGTGAGCGAAAACTCAATACGCCGGGCGCTGCCGACCGCAAAAAACTCGGTGCGGGTTTCGCTGACGCTGTTCACAACAAACATGCCGTAAATGGTGCCAGTGCCTTCCAGCAGCGGCCACGCCCGGCCCTCGGCGGCCATCGCATCCAGTAACTGCAATGACACCTTGCCGCCAGTGATTTCCGGCAGCAGCACCCCGGATACGGTGACTTTCTCCTCCTCAACGCCGAGAAACTGCAACGCCGGGCGCAAGCCAACCCGGCTATTGGAGGGCCAGCGGTAATCAACATTGCGCTGCATCGTTTGGTAAGGCAGGGTCTGAAGCTGAAACACGAACAGCCCAAGGGTTAACATCATGATGACCGACTCCTCTTAATCACTCGCCAGACTGGAGCGCGCCGCCGCACGGTTCTTACGGTCACGCTCCTCCATCGCGGCCAAAACCATCCGTTTGGTTTCCGCCTCGTTGCTACCGCCGGTGCCATGGCTGGCGATGTGGAAATGATTCACGCTGCTGTCCACGTAGGATTTACCGCCCCCGGCACTCACCGGGACATAGGTGCCGGGCATGGTGCCGCCGTAAGCGTAATAACCGGCCCCGCCGCTCACCCCGTTGGCGTAGTCATTGGCCTTCTGCGCTTTCTGGTCAATGTCGCTGGATTCGCTGTTGATAATGCCGAGCTTCTCCAGCACCCAATCAATGCCCTCTCGCAGCTTGTTAAAGGCGTTAAGCGGCAGCATCAGCGCATCGGCCACCGTGCGGCCAAACGCTATCCCGGCATTCTTGCAACTGTCCAAGGTCTCTTGGCTGGCTTTCACCGGCGCAATCAGGTTGGTAAACCACTGCCACGCCTGCTTAAGCCAACCGCCCAGCGTGTCGAACATCGGTTTCAGCGGGGTGAACAGCGCACCGAGCGGGGCAAAGGCGTCCGTGATGCCGGTCATCACCCCGCCGAAAAAGGCGCTGATAGGCGCCCAATATTTGCGGATAAGCAGCGCCCCCGCCACGAAGGCGGCACCGACGGCGACAATCGGCCACGTCAGCGCCCCCAACACCGTCATGACCGCCCCACCGGCAACGCTGACCGCCGTTCCCAGCATGCCCGCCGCCGCAATGATGCCGTTAATGCCCATCATCACCGGCCAAGAGGCCAGGCCAATCGCCCCCAGCACGCCGACAACGGCCAGCCCGCCGGTCACCACCCTGGTGAGCGTGGTCGCCAATTCCGGGTTTTTCTTTATCCAGTTATCCAGCGTGAGGATGTACCGCGTTGCGCCCTGCGTCAGCTTACGGAACCCGGCTTCCTGTTGGTCAAACAGGTCAATCCCCACCGCCTCATACGCCGATTGGAATTCCTTGAAATCCCCGCCGAGGTTGTCCTGCTGGATGTTGACGAGCCGCTCGGTACTGCCGTCGGACTGCTGAAAGGTCTTGGTGAGCCGGTCTAACTTGCCGCTGACCGCATCGGCCATCAGCACCGCCGCCGCCGAGCTGGCCTCCTCGCCGAAAATCACCTTCATGTACTCCGCACGCTGCGCACTGCCGAGCTTGTTTTTCTCAAAGCTCTGTTGCATTTCTTTCAGGAGGGTGAACAGTGGCCGCATATTGCCTTTGCGGTCGGCGTGCTTGACCTTCAACTCCCCGAGCGCCGTGGCGGCGGTGCCGGTAGGAGCCTGCAAACGGGTAATCACTGCCCGGCTCCCCGTCCCGGCCATTGAGCCGGTAATTTTCGCATCGGCCAGCGCGCCCGCCATGGCGGCGGTCTGCTCCAGGCTAATCCCGGCGTTTTTCGCCACCGGGGCCGCGTAGGTCAGCGTGTCGCTCAACCCGTCAAAGTCGGCGGCGCTCTTGTTCATGGCCGATGAAATCACATCACCAATGTGCGCCACCTTGTCGTTGGTGAGCGCAAAGGCCGATTTCACCCCCATCAGCAAGGTGGCGTTTTCTTCCATGCTGCGGGTGTTCGCCAGCGCCATGTTTAGCGTGACCGGCGTGGCGGCCATGATGGCCTCTTTATCGCCGCCCCCTTTGGCGATGATGATTTGCGCCCCGGCGGCATCGTCGGCACTGGCGGCGGTATTGTCGCCAATCTGGCGCGCCTGCGTGCGCAATGCCAGCATATCCGCCGAGCCTTTTTCCAGACTGAGCACCCCTTGCAGGGTGGAGTTTTTCAGCGAGAACTCATAGCCGGATTTCAGCAACGCCGCCCCGGCCAAGCCGCCCGCCGTTGCCACCCCGACACCGGCAGCCCCGGCACCGACCACGCTGTCCGCCCGTTGCTTACCGGCTTGGTAACGCTGCTTGACGGCATTCAGGCGGGCCTGCTGCTGGCTGACGCGCGCCAGGGCGTCTCGCTGGCGGTTGAGCTGACCGGTGGTGTCACTGAGGGCGGTTTTCAGGCGGCGCTCGTCGGCGGCCAGTGTGCGGGTATTCATCCCGGCCTGTGCCAATTCCTGCCGCTGGCGCTGCACCGACAGGCACAGGCCGTTGTATTTGGTCTGTAACTCAGCCGCCGACCGCTTGGCCGCCGCCATCACCTGCACCTGTGCGCGGGTTGGCTGTTCGGTCTGCTTAAACTGAATAGCCAGTTCGGCAGCTTCCTGTTTAGCTTTCTTCAAGGCCTGACCGGTCACCGCAAGCTGCGCGCTCGACTTGCGAAAATCCTCAACACGCCCAGCCTGCGCACTCAGCGTTTTGAGTTTTTTTTGCGTATCACGGATATCGCCAGACAGCGATTGACTCGCTGCCTGGATGCTTTTAAACGGGCGGCTGGCTTGGTCGACGGCTTTGAGTAGCACCTGCAATTTAACGTTGTTACTCATTGGCGTGTCCACTTCGAAGGTGCGCTTTGTCGCGCCAGTTGAGAAGCTCAGGCAGGCTCATCGGGTAAAGCTCTGAGGGCGGCCAGTGGAATATCACCGCGATATCCGCCATCAGGTCATCCACCGACAGGCCCGCCGGAAAGGCTAGCGTTCCGCACTCGGTGACAAAAAACCGATAACCTGACCGGCCAGCGCCACCAGGTCAGACAAATCGAGCGTGGCGACCTCGCTTTCGGTCAATGCCGGGTAGGTCATGCGCGGCAGGACTTTAATCAACGCGTCAACCTCGGAGCTTGCCAGCGCCGCCAGCCCGACACCGCGCAGGGTGCCCGCGTTGGGCTTAATCAGCGTAATGGCGTCAATCAGGGTGTCACCGCGTTTAATCGGCGCGTCCAGCGTAACCACGTTCGGGGAAAGCGTTGCGTTTTTTGCCTTGCTCATGGGGGTTCTCTCAGTCGATAAAGGAAAAAGGGGCGGCCAGCCACGCTGACCGCGATAGGATTACAGGCCGATATTGCGGCGGTGCTGCTCCAGCATATCGACCCCGTTCACCCGCTCAATCATGTTGATGGTGTCGATTTCGATACGCTCTTTGCCGTCCACGGTCAGCTTGTAATAGGTGCATTGGGTGCTGATTTTGGTCTCGGTATCCTCACCCTGTTTCTGGTCGCCGAAATCCATCTCTTTATGACGGCCACGCAGCACAATCTCGACGGCCACCACATCGCCGGTGTCATCACGCTGGTAAGAGCCACAAAAACGCAGCGGTACGGTGGCCGCACTGGCGGCGGCGTACTGGCTCCACAAGGCGTCATCCGGCAGACCGCCGATTGTCCATTCCACCGTGAGCGCGTCGTCATCGAGCCCCAAATCCACCGGGGCCGCGCCGTTCATGCCGCCGCCGCGATAGTTCTCCAGCTTGCGGGTCAGTTTGGGCAAGGTAACCGAGCTGACCACGCCCATATAGCTCAGGCCGTCATTGAACAGGTTGAGGTATTTCAGTTTGCGCGGGAGTGCCATGGTGTAAAGCGTCCTCTTAGCTGTTGACGGAGGCGGCCAGATTCACCAGATACTTATCGGTGATGCGCTGGCGCAGGGTCAGGTTTTCCAGTGGTGGCACCGGGGTATAGTCGTAGTCGATATACAGTTTCCCGGCCTTCAGGGTTTCTTTGTCGTTGGCGCTGGCGTCAAACCAACAATCCGCGTCGATGAGGTATCCATTCGATTTCAGCTCGCGGAATTTCGCCTTGATGCCCTCGACAATGTCGCGGATAAGCGTGGCGGTGACCGGCTTGTCAACGGCCCACATGTGCGCCTCGGCCAGGGTGTCGGCCAACACCTGCGCGGTGCGGGTGTAGTTTTCAAACAGGAACAGCGGGTCATCCGAACAGGTGCGGTTACCCCAGAAGCGGAAACCGTCTTTACGGATAAGCGTCGTGACCCCGGCCTCATTCAGCAGGCTGGCATCGGTGCCGGAGGCCTGCAAATCCCAAAACACCGAGGCACTGATACCGGTCACACCGTTAACGCTGACGTTAGACAGGGTTTTATGCCACCCCTGTTCTTGGTCGATTTTCGCCCGTAAGCCAAGGGCGCGCGCCGTGGCGTAAGCCGTTTGACTGGCGTTGGTCGCGGTATCCCACGCGAGGAAATCCGGCCAAATCACCATCAGCTCACGCTGACCGAAATTGTCACGGTACTTGATGGCGTCGGAAATCGTCTTGCAGCCCCAGGCACTGACATAGCCAAAGGCGCGCAGGGATTGGCAGACCGTCGCCAGTGTGACCGCCACCTCTTTCGAGTCCAGCCCCGGCACGCCCAGAATGCGCGGCTTGACGCCGGTGACCGACTGCGCCGTCAGCAGCGCCTTGATGCCGGTGTACTGACCGGTAGCCGTTGCCCCGCCGATAATATTGGTGGTGGTTTCGGCAGCGTCTTTACCCTCCGCCACGCGCACCACAATCGTGACCGGCTTGCACTGGTCAGCAATCGCCTGCAACGCGGCGGCCAGGGTGCCTTTTTTACCGGCCTTGCCCACCGCTGCCTGCACGTCGGTAATTAACACCGGAACATTCAGCGGGAACAGGGCCGCATCGGCATCACTGGCGGTACACACCATGCCGATGATGGCGGTTGAAACGGTGGAAATAACGCGGGTGCCTTCGTTGATTTCAACGACCTGCACACCGTGATGATAATCACCCATGGGGTTACTCCGTGGTTGGTTGGTGTGGATAGCTTGCCGCCGTGCGCATCTGCACGCACGTCATCGGCGTTGGCAGGCTTGCCAGACAACAACACACGGCAGGTTATGGGGAGATTGCGGGGTAACGATCGTTTTCGCCGATCAATATCGGTTTATTGATCTGGCGAATCAATTGGACGGGTTTTAACCGCGTGGGATAGGGTTAAGTCCTCTCCGGCCACACCAGGGAACCCCAGAGAGAACACGGCCCGCGGTTTCCCGCGGGCCATTTTTTTATGCGTCGGGGGCCAGCGGCCACTCAATCTCCGGCGCAGTCTCCAGGTCAACGCGGCTCAACTGCACCCGGTACGCCTTCCACGCCAACAGGGCGGCGCTTTCATCCTCGGTCGCCATGCCCAGGCTGACCGCATCGTCCAGCATCGTAATCTTGTCTGTCGCCACGCGCTGACGCTGTGCCAGTTCATCGCGGGCGGCGTTAATGGCAACCGCCTGCTGCTGCGTCGTATCGGTCACCCACGCTTCGCCGTTCCAGGTGTCGTAGGGCGTGGCCGGGGCCAACAGTGTGACACCGTTACCCAGTTCACCTATCCGGGTGACGGTCTCCGGCTCACCGGTCTCGGTGCTGTACGCCGTCTGGCCGCGATAGTCGGGCAGGGTTTCCCAGGCGCTGCCGTCCCGGCTGCGCACCAGCGCCAGACCGGCCTTCGGTAGCGTCGGCTTATCGGCAAAGCAGAACGCGGGCAGGCCCACGCCCTCCGGCAGGTACTCAAGGGAAGCCTGCTGGTATTCCCGCTGCTCGGGTTCGATGTTGTAGACCGTCAGCCACCCGGCGGTGACCGCCAGACCGGCGGCATTGAGGGTGGCAGTCGGTAACGCAGTGCTGTAGTGGCTCATTAGGCGGCTCTCACAATGTAGTTAAAGGCGATATTGCGCGGACGGGTTTCCGTCGCGGTGCGGATTTGTAACGACGCGTCGATATTGATACGAAAAACACCGTTGCCGGTGCTGCCGGAGGTTTCCGTCAATCCGGTTGTGGCGGCGACGGTTTCCCCTTGAGCGATAATCCCCTGCGGGGTCAGGCCCGGTACAAAGTGCTGAATGCCGTTGGTTTTACCGGTGAATTTCTGCACGGCGTCAGTTTGTGCCGACAACAGCGTGCGCCCGGTGTCTACCCCCCTGCCCTCATCCCAGCCGCGAATAAACTCACCGCGCAGGTCAGGCAGCGTACCGGCAGGATAGGCCGCCGCCAGCAGGGGGTATTTCGCTTTATCAAAGGCAGCCCCGTTGCATTTCAACCAGCCCGCCGGGGCGGTATTGGTCGGCCAGGGTTGCGGGATACCGACAGGAAAGTCAGACCGGATGAGTGCCGCGCTGGTAGAGGCGGACGCTGACTTCAGGAATCCGTTTGCATCGGCAATCACATTCGCGGTTGTATAATGTTTATTCCAGGGAGTTGTGTCGGTATCCGGCGTGTCAGCCAATGAAAAACGGCTCGTTACCGTCCCATCCGTGGAGATGTACAGTTGAGCACGACGATTAGAAGCGTATGCCGATTGAAAACCGGCACCGTTGCCCGGTGCTAACCCCGTCTGTGCCGCTTGCGCAATGAAGCCCGTGGTTTTTGCCGACAGACTCATCCCCACCTGACCGAGTCCATAAGCCCCCATTTGCACATAGCGGGCGTCGCTTGCTGTCCTCGAATCAAACACCTCCCACGGAGACCACGTGGACGTAGAGGCGTCGTAATAACGCATATAAAAATTTTTATTCGCGGTATAAGGGTAATATTTTTGCGTGACATAGACTCGATTACCGACTCCCGCATTGGGCGGAAGCACAACCAGCGTCCCGGCATTCGCCACCGGGTAATTGTTGGCCGGGGTGGCATTGGCGTTATAGATTTGAAAATAGTTTTGCTCAACAAACAGCGTATTTAAATCTGTCGTCCCCAATGACATGGCGGACGTTAACACTTTAGCGTTGCCCGAAAAAATCGTGGAGGGAAAAGCAATGGTTCCATCCGGTTTAAATTGCGCCGTGTATGACGTACCGCTCCAACGCAGGTTAAGCTGCCCGGTATCCGTCTGGGCATAAATCGCCCCCTTATCCGCCCCGGCCTCGTCCCTGAAGCGAAATACCGCGTTCGGCTTGCCCGTTAAGGCTTGTACCATGACTTCGCCATAGGCATACGCGCCTGACTTAAAAATCACGGTGCTGGCGACCGACTGACTGGTCGTTACCGTCTTACTCAGCGCATCGGTGGCGATGTCATACGCGGCCTTCACCGCTTTCGGCGTGGCGGCCAAGACCTCGCTGGTGCTGTTGGTGGCGCTGCTCAGTTGCACAAACCCCTTGGCCGTGGTGCTGGCATCCGGGTGATTGCGCGATTGGGCATGTACGGTAATGGCCCTATCCACGTAATCACGCGTGGCGAGAACCACCGCCGGGTCAATCTTCAGCGTCACCGCCTCGGTGCTGCTGACAATCAGCACCATGCGGATGGTCTGCGTGCGCCCACTGCCCTCTTGTAACTGCGGCTTGTAGGTCTCCGGGCAGTTCGCCACGGCAATCAGGGTGCCGTCTTTATCCAACAGGCCGATTTCGCGTATCCACCACCCGCCCTCGTTCTCAGGGATAACCTGCTCGGCAATAATCTGGTTAGCGTTGGCCGGGTCAACGCTCAACATATTGATGGCCGCGCGGCGCTTCTCCCCTTTGAGCTTGGTCTGCGCCGGGTCAGGGGTGGGCAAGGTGCCGCCACCGTCACCGACGGCGAGCTGCGTCAGGTCGAGTTGGGTGCCGAGCGCGGTGGCGTTCGCCAGCTTGGCCGCGCCCTGCTGGGTCAGAATGGCAAAGAATTTCGCTGTCATGGGTTTACTCTCAGAGTGTCAATCAGATGGACAACTGCGCCCCGGTAATCGGGCACGCCAACGCTAATCACGTCCGGTAAATACGGGTAGACCGTCAGTTCATCACCGCTATAACTGCACGCCCCGACATGGAAGGGGCCGCCGGTGGAGAGGCTGATGGTCAGCCCGGTCAGGTGTCGGCTGGCGGGCTTGGCATCGCTAATCAGGCGCTCAAGTTCGCGGTGCATGTCTTCGGTAATGCCGGTTTCCAGCACGCCCACAACCAGCCGAAAGGTGCCGGGGGTTTCATTGAGCTGCCACCACTCGCGCACCGCAATCAGGTAACCGAGCGGCTCCACCACGCGCCGCAATGCGCTGATGGTGCCCTTGTGGCGGTGAACAAAGTGGGCATTCGTCACCACGCTGCGCTTGGTGGCCTCCGGCCAGTGCTCATCCCAGCGGTCAACCGAAAACGCCCAGGCCAGATACGGCAACAGGCTGACCGGGCAGGTGGCCGGATTCCACAGGGTGCGCAGTGGCACCGGCACCCGCGCCAATTCAGCACAGGCGCTGGCGGCAGCCACCTCCAGCGAGGAAGAACCGACCGGCAACAGGCGGTCACTCATCGGAACCCCCAATAGTCAGCGTATAGCGGGTACATTTCGACGCCTGCGTCTCGTCGAGCACCATGTCGGCTTTGGGGCTTTTCAGCTCCACACGCTGCACACCTTCTACGTGTAGCGCGGCATAGATGGCCGACAGACGAATATCTCGCCCCAGGCGGTGCTGCATACTGATGTAGGCTTTAAGCTTCTGCTCGGCGGCCTGTCGGATAGGTTCGACTTCCGGGCCGGGGAACAGGTAGAGCACGGCGTCAATCTCATACAGGACAACCTTGGCCGATTGCACGGTCACGCGGTCAGCTACCGGGCGCACCTCCTCGGCATTGAGCGCGGCGGTCACGATGCCGAGTAACTCCGGGCTGGCCGTGCCGTTACCCTCACGTGATAACACCGACACCGTGACGCAGGCGGGCGTTGGGCTGGTGACCGAGACGTCGGCGACACGTCCGTCAGCACTGCGACCATGAAACTGATACGCCCCCACCGACCCGGCCACGCTCAAGCCCTCAAAGGCTTGCTGAATACGCACGCGAAAATCACTGTCGCTTTCCATCACCGCCGGGGTTGGGGGCAAGGTGGTTGCCTCTGCCGGGGTGACAATCAATCGAGACACATTGAAATTGCCGCCCAACTGGTCAAGGTCTTGGCCTGCGGCATACCCCAACATGACCGCCTGCGCCGCCTCGTTCACACGCTGGCGCAGTATCAGCTCACGATAGGCGTTCTCTTGCAGCAACTTGACGATAGGCTCAGACTCAAGCGCCAAAGTGCGCGCAATGGCCGCGCGCTGCGCCTCCGGGTAGAGCGAAATCAGCGTGGCCTTGCGTTCGGCCAGCAGGGTTTCATAGTCCAGCGGCTCGACCACATCCGGGGCGGGAAGCTGGCTTAAATCAATGGTGGGCATGGTGTCAGCTCAAAGGAACGGTTAAGGAAAATGCGCCCGGTGTCTCCCTGCGCACGCCGGTCAGCTCAACCACCATTTGGCCGTTGAAGTGACTTTCAAAGGTGATGGCCGTCAGGCTGATGCGCGGCTCCCATTTCAGGATTGCCATGTAACAGGCGGCCATCACCTGCAAACGCGATGCGGGGTTTTGCGGCTGGTCAATCAGTGCCGACAACAGGGAACCATAGTCGCGGCGCATCACGCGGGAGCCGACGGGCGTGACCAGGATGTCACGCACGCTTTGGCGAATATGGTCCAGGTCGGTGATATCAAGACCCGTGTCGCGGCTCATGCCGTTGTAGCGCGCTGTCATGATGGGTTCCCCGTCTGGCTGCTGCCGCCCTGTACACCACCATGGACGTGACGATGAACAACCACGCCGTTGCTGGTCATGCTGCCGCCGGAATGCCGGATATCCCCTTTCATCTCGCCGCCCTGCTGCACCTCCAGCGTGGCGGTGGTCAGCTTGTGGGTGCAGACCAGCTCCGGCGTGGCAAGGGTGATTTTTTGGCTGGCGTTGACGGTCACAACAGGCACCGTGACGGTGACCGATTCAGAGGCGGTGATATCTGCTGTTTTAATGCCGCTGACGGTCAACGCGCCGGTGTCCGGCTCGTATTCAATGACCGCACCGTCAGGAAAGCTGACGTGATAGGCATCCGCCGAGGCAGACGGCGGCGGATTATCATCGGAATAAATGCCCGGCAGCACGAAGGCGGTATCCAGCTCACCGCCCAGGGACAACAGCAGCACCTGCTCACCGATGGAGGGTGCCCACCAGGTGCGCGAACGCCCGGCGCGGGAGGTCAGCCAGTGCAGCCAGTCGGTGGTATTGTCACCGGATTGCACGCGGCACAACGCATTAACCGTATCGACGTCAACAACGACGCCGATGCGGATAAGGTTGCGCACTGCACGCGCCAGCTCTGATAATTGGGCTTGTGTTTTCATTCCTCTAGAATGAAGTGGAGTAGAACACATCTCAAATAGCATCCGTTGGATGAAGGGTGATACACTAAAACAGTCAAAATCTCAGTGAATTTGCCATACAAAATTGCTGTTCCCTTATTGTGTAATTTTTTGTTTTTAATGTGATAACTGAAGGTATTATGAAGTTAGTAGACTTGTTTGCAGGGGCTGGCGGTTTATCTTGTGGATTAGAAATGGCTGGATTTGAACCAACATTTGCTAACGAACTAGTAGGACAATACGCTGAAACTTATAAAACGAATCACCCTGACACCCAACTTCTAGTTGGTGACGTACGTCAGCTATCAGAAATTGACTTAAAGTCATCACTTGGTCTCAAGAATGGTGAGTTGGATTTGCTAGCTGGGGGCCCGCCTTGCCAAGGTTTTTCCGTCAATGCCCCAATCAGGTCTCTTGACGATGAAAGAAATCACTTGTTTAAGGACTTCTTGAGAGTTGTAGGCACCCTTATGCCTAAGGCTGTTCTTATAGAAAACGTTCCTGGCATGGTTTCACTAGGTAAAGGAACAGTAATTGAACAAATATATGCAGAGCTGGAATCTTTAGGTTATACGGTTAAACATGCCATATTATTTGCTGGACACTATGGTATCCCACAAATGCGATTTAGGATGATGATTGTTGGTATTCTAGGCAACTCATCTTTCGAGTTTCCTAAACCAGAGTATCTTGCTAAATCAGTGGCTAACTTCGCTGGTGCTAAAGAGCTATGCATCAAAATAAACGAAGTTGATACTCATAAACTTAAAAAACACACTTCTGTTTGGGATGCAATGTCTGATTTACCAGCAATAATAGGCAAAGGATCTTCAGCCCCTACTGAGTATCTGTCCTTGCCAAAAACAGAGTACCAAAAATACCTCAGAGAAAAATCCGAACTTGTAATTAATCACGTTTGTAACAAAATCGCGCCAATTAACATGGAAAGATTAAAATACATACCTCAAGGTGGTAGCTGGCGAGATATTCCGTATGATCTTTTGCCTAAAGGGCTACAGAGGGCCCGTCGAAGTGATCACACAAAACGCTATGGTAGACTTCATCCTGAAGCCCTATGTTCAACGGTTCTCACTAAATGCGATCCTCACTGGGGCAGTTTTTTCCATCCATATGAAAGTCGAGTAATATCGGTTCGAGAAGCAGCTAGAATTCAATCATTCCCAGATGATTATGTTTTCACTGGCGGCATAACGCAACAATATGAGCAAGTTGGTAATGCTGTACCACCCTTGCTCGCGAAAGCCGTTGGACAGGAAATAAAAAAAGCAATAGGAGAGTAAAAATTATGTTCGTCAGGCCAAAGAGAGATTTAATAGAGGTTTTTGGTTATGCACCTGATGATTTATCAGTTGAGGCAAGAAGCCTGTGGCGCTTAGGCGCATGCCCTTTTACATCAAACCCTTGCGTAAAAGGGAACCATGATCAAACGATCATTTATGGCACCTGCAGCGTAACATCTCCATATGGTGATTGTATTATTTGTCCTAACAGGCTATATGAAGATAATTATTTATCTTTAAAACGTGTCGCAGCAGATGCATTTAACGAAAAAATCCCCTTCATGACATATAGTGAGTATGTAGCGAGCAGGGTTAACACTAATGAAAGCATCGTTGCTCTCGGGCTTTCATCAGGCAAAGAAGTGAAAGTGAAAAATTTATCTATGGATTGGATTTTAGCCCATATAATTGATGGTGAGCTAATATCATATGTTGGAGTTGAAGTTCAAAGCATTGATATAACCGGAAACTATAGAGACTCATGGCATAGTTATAAAAACCTCACAAGCGATACAACTTTAGTATCTAGCTCTGAGCATGGCTTAAATTGGGCAAACGTTCACAAGCGACTTATACCCCAAATAATCCGCAAGGGACTAATCTACTCTAAATCATCTCTAGTTAGCTCCGGGCTTTATTTTATCGTGCCTGACATTGTATATAAAAAGTTCGAAGATGTTATTGGAAAAGACATACCTCTAGTAAATGACAAAGCTTCAAACCACTTAACAGTACATACATATTCCTTGTCACCAAGGACGACAAGCGGAAAACAGAGAGTAATCATACCAGAGAGAAATATTAGATTCTCTCTTGAGGAGTTCAGTAAACGTTTTATCTCTGGAGTCAACTTACCTAGTGGCAATGATTTAGATAATGCAGTAAAAAGAGTTCTCGGAATTATTTGATTATTAGATGCAGCAGACTTGCTGCACCTAAAACTCAAAAATCACCGTTCATATATCTATTACATGTGGTTATTTAATCATCTAGCTCAACCAATTGCGTATCAAATTACAGATAGGAAATCACCACTTCCTCCACTATCTGGCGGTCTGCCTCGCTGAATCCCAACAAGGGCCGGGCGTCATACTGTACCTCCTTGCTGTGACGGTTTGGTCTGTCGCGCAAGCCCTCCTGATGCACCCGCGCAATCCGCTGCACGCGTCCGAGAAACTCAACCGCCGCCTCATCGGCGCTGCCGCTGGCCTTCATGTAGCGGTTGGTGCGCAGCTTGGCAAACATCGCCCGCTTAACCCGCCCTTTTTTGCCGCGTATCGGCTGGCGCTTACGGCTGGCATACGGCGTGCCATCCGGGGCTTGCTGGCGCTTGATGCGTTGCTGCTGGCTGACGCGTAGCCGCTTGGCAATCTCTGCAGCCATCTTGCGGCGGCTGGCGGGTGACAGGCTGGCAATCAGCCCCGCCAGCTTGTCATCAAAGGGTTTAAATTCATTCATCCCATTCACTCACCAGTTCGCCGTTGATGTAGAGCTGCATCGGGCGCACCACGGGCACCGGCGGTGGCGGCTCCGGGGCGTGTGACACATGCAGCGCGCGGTCAACTTCTTTGACCAGGGTGCGCTCGGTCAGCTTGAGGCTGATACTGATATCGTGGCTCTCATCGTTGTTGATGTCGGCGATATAGGTGAAGCCGTGTTTCTTGCCCTCGTCGGTGGTCATGATGTCGGGCTGGTTTTCCCGTAACCATGCCTCGATAGGCACCAACAGCAGGTCAATGTCACCCTGAAAATCCGTCACCATGATGTTGAGGGTATAACGGTTCTCAAACGACAGTGACGCGGCCAGTGTGGCGGCAATCGACCCACTGTCGATAAAAATGCGCAGCATCTCCGGGTTATCTCTCAGTACCGGCACCGCATTATTCAGCGCGTGGCGCAGGCTTTTCGGTTTTAACATCGTCTTGCTCCTGACACTGTTTCACGGCCTCCACCTGTTGCGCGCAACTCACCAGGGCGCGCTCCAGGGTGCGGATATCGTTACTCAGTTCCCCGTTGGTGGTCGGTTGGCTTGCCGGTATCGGGCAACTGCTGACCCTCGGACAACCAGCGTAGATAATCGTCGGGGGTGGCAAAGGCGGGGCGTCGGTGCAGCCGGACAATATCGTCAGGCAAAGGAGAGTGATACCACTGGCGCAGCGCGTCGTTTTCATGGAGTAACCTCGTGATGGTTTGATGGCGGCGGGTTGCCAGTGCCTCGGCAGCGTCTCGCTGCTGGCGTAAAAGCACCTGCGCCCCCTCATTGCGCCGTGCGTTGGCCTGCATGGCAGTGAGCGTGGCACTGGCGGTTTGCAGGTCTTTTTTCTGCTGACTGACAGTCTGGGTGGCGTCGGTCAGGGATTGGGTCAGGTCGCGGTTATCCCGCGCCAGCCACAGCACAGCCACCCCGGCCAGCACCAGCAAGGTCATCAGGATTTTCATGGCACCCCCTTCAAACAATGCGCGTTTTCTCTCACGCGGCGGTTTATCAGCCCCTGAGACTTCACGCCGTTGACGTATATCCAGCGCGAAAGCTGGTCACACGCCTGCCACCACTGACGGCGCTCGATGTAGGTCACCATGGTTGACCGACACACCGCGCCGGTGCCGACGTTAAAGGCCAGACTCACCAGCGCGTCATAGACCGATTGCGGCATCACCACCGACACACAGCCCCCGATACGCCGCTCGACGTTGAGCACGTCGCTGACAAGGTTGGCCGCCGCCTCGCGCTCGGTGATGTCACGCGTTGGCACCACGCCCGCCGTGTGGCCGATGCCCGACGTCCACACCCCGGCGCTGCACTGGTAGGGACGCAGGCGGCACCCTTCCAGGTCGGCAATCAGCGCCAGCCCCGCCGCCGAGGTGTGCAGCAGGCGAAAGTCGGGCATCAATGCCGCCAGCGCCAGCACAGCGGCGATGCTGCAACGCTTAACGATTGAGGACATCAATCACCTCCCGCTGCACCCCGGCACGCTTGAGCAACAGATAGCTTTTGCGGCGGTAGTACCAATTGACGGCGAAGGTGCCGACCCCCACCGCCGCCCCAATACTCAACGCGATATCCTGCGCCGAGTACTTGCCTACCCAGGCCAGCCCGACCGCCACGGCGTAGGCCAGGTATGATGTGATTTTCTCCATGCTTAATCCCATAGCTGAACAGTTTCAGACACCGGGGCCGTATCAATGACCGGCAGCACGACAGGCGTGCCATGCGGCAGGATGGCCCCTTTATCGGCCAGCCCCGGATTCGCCAACAGCACCGCCTCGACCACGCCCGCCGTGCGGCCCGTGTGCCGGTAGCACAGTGCGTCAAGGGTGTCGCCCTGCTGCGCAATCACGTTCATCAGATTTGCCCGACAATGCAGCGCGATTTACCTTGCAGCCGGGCGACAGACCAGCGCATATCCCGCCAATGTTCATCAATCGACACCTCAACGGCGTCGGCCTTTTTATCGCCCTTGGCGCTCGCATCCGCCCCTCGGTAACGCTCGTACAGCACAGCGGTCGCCATGGCGCAGACCGCGCTCAGGTAGTGAAAACACTTCTCACTCTCCCCGTCGATAACCTCGGCGGGGACGTCAGCCAACTGTTTGAACCCGGCGGCCATCTGCTGCTCGCGGTAGAGATACAGCTCGGCATTGGTCTCGGCGATACCGCTCTGAATGGCCCGGCGCAGGCGCTGCGCCGTGACCGTTTGCTCCATGCGCATCAACTCACGAATGTGCTTCGGGTCAACGTCGGGAAAAAAGAAGGTGTTTTTAATCACCGGCTCCCGCTCATCCGGTGGCGGAATGATGGCCGTCAGCCCATCCGACGGGGCCGGGTTATGCAAAATCACTGTTGTCATGACAACCTCAAAATAGGGGGCGGTGGACGATGGCGTTGATAAGCCCGGAGGCTATCGCGACCATCGTGCCGCCCAGCGCGGGGCGCGTTCGGTTAACCGGCGGTTCTCGCCTTGGGTGGGCGTCCGCGCTTGGCCGCTGTTGCGGTGGCCTTGCGCGGGCGCGAGGTTGTTCGTTTGGCAACGGGAGCCGGTTTGGGCTTGAGGGCGCTCTCGCAGCGTTGAATGTCTTTCTTCACGCCCGCATGCGCGTCGCGTCTCATGGCTTCGTTGAGGTGCTCCCGCGCCTGCGCAAAATCACCCGCCTCACTCAGCATCAGGCCGATAACCTTGTGCAGCTTGGCGCGCACCTCGTCGGGCATATCCTCATTCGCCACCAATGCCAGGGTGTCCAACAGGTCGCTGATAGCCACCGGTTTCCCGGCCTTGCGGCAGCGTTCGGCAGCCAGGGCGACATCCTCGGCCAGCAAATACGGCGTCGGGCGCTTGTTGTTCGGGGTGACCAGCCGGTGCTGCAAGGCATAGCGGGCAATCACCAGCGCGCCTGGAATATCATCGGCGTCCAGCCGCCACTGCATGACGGTCATCAGGATGTCATCCTGTGCGCCGCGCCCATCGGTCAGCACACCGGCCACCCACGGCGCATAGGCCGGGAGCATGGCGCGCTTGTGCTCGGCCTTAATCTCTTTGGAATAAATCTGTTTCAGCTTGGTGCGGTCTGCGGCCAGTTTGACGAGCATCTGCTCGTAGCCGGTGGCATAGCGCAGCGGGTTATCTTCCCGCTGCGCGGCCTCCATGGCCGAGACCCGCAACATGTGTCGCTGTGCGGGACTCGTCATGGTTTATGCCTCGCCGTCGTTTTGGGTTGGTGCTGGCGCATCCGCCGCCGTCTGCATTTCTTTCATCAACGCCCCCGCCAGCGCCTTGACCGCATCCTGTCCAGAGGTTGAGGCCGATGGCAGCAGCGCGATGTTTTCAATCAGGCAACCGAAGGCGTAATCCTCGACCACATAGTCGATGTTCATCGACTCGTAGTTCTCCACGCGGTCACGCTTGGCGTTCTCCTCCATGTGGCGGCGGTGGCTCTCATCCATAAAGTAGATGGAGAGGTTTTCCAGACTGGTGACCATGATGGCGTTGGCCGGGAAGAACGGCACGCGCACGGCAGGCAGGTTACCGATGCGCTTCTGGCTGACAATCACGTCGGCGGCCATCGCCTCGGTGTTGGGCTGCTCCTGATTCACAATCGGGAAATACTTGTCGGCCAGCAGCTTGCGGCCACAAATCACCACCAAATCCGGTGACTCTTGATGCCATGGCGCAATCAGGTTGTTGGTCGCATCCATCACCAGGGCGTCGAGGTTAGCGTAATCCCCACCCTTGCCGATGCGGATGACGTTAGAAATCACCTCACCCTCTTCACCGACAACCTTGCTCATGACGCGGGTAGGCGCTTCATTACGGTACTTTTGCAGCCAGCCGACCGCCACGTCCTGCAAGAGCGGGTTTTTGCTACGGTCAGAGGTGGCCGCACGCGTGATGCCATTGAACCCGGCCATGATGAAATCCAGCGATTGACGCTTCACGATGGCGTTGCGGATGCGCAACTGGAAATCCTGGTAACGCGCCCAGAGGTCGAGCTGCTTATAGCGCAGGTGGAAATCGAAGTTCATCTGCTGGCATTCATAGCCCTTGCTCTCCAGCGCGGTGAAATCGGCGGTCTGACGCTCTTTGCCGCCGTCGGTGTCCGTGGTGCTGGCAATGGAGCCATTGACGCCTACACCCACCTTTTCCCCTTTCAGCTCATGCACCGGCGTCATGTTGATGCGGGTGAGAAAATCCGAGCTTTCTTGCACGGTGTTCATCAAGGTTTGCGTGACCGACGGCTCCACGCTGAACTTGTTGCCAATGTCGCCGACCTCAATGCCGTTGAGCTTGGCAACCTGTTGCAGATAGGCGTTAAATTTAAAGCGGGTCTCTTTTTTCATCAGGGTATCCTGTTGCGGTCAATTCGGGTTTACGCCGGGGCGCACCGCACCCCGGTCAGGTTTATCAGCAGTTGGTCAGCAGGCTTTCCCCACCGTCGCCGCCGGTGGCCGGTGGGCGTCGCGACTGGCTAAAGCTCTCGGTGCTGTCGAGGGTGGCTTTCAGCGCGGTAATGTCCTGCTGCCCCGCCGCTACGCGCTCTTTCAGCCCGGTGATTTCCTGCTCAAGCCGAGAGAAGCGCTGCTCGGCGCTCTCGCCATTGGCCTGCACCTGCTCCACCACGGCGGTGACCGCCTCATGCACATCGGTGAAACGGGCGTCATCGCTGGCCTGCTTGCGGCTGAACAGGCTTTTCACCTTGTCGGAGAGGCTGGTCAGCAGGGTATCGGGCACCTCTTCGAATTCCAGTTCGGCCAGGGTGGCCACAGAAAACAGGTCATCAGGGTGTGCCTTGCGGCCTGCGAGGGGGTTGGTTTTGGCGCGGGCGCAGAATTCAAGGTATTCGGTGCCGAGGCTGGCCGGGTCATCGGTGACCGCCAAGCCGACGAGGTAGCATTTGCCGCTATTGGCGAAATTCGGGCGGATTTCCATGGAGGTGTAAACCTTCTGGCCGCCTTTCACCATCGCGACCAACTCGTCAATCGGGGCCATTTTGGCAAACAGCGCCCACTTGCCGTTGAGGACGGAATCATCTTCGATTTTCTCGGCCTTCAACTCGACGACGTCGCCATAACGTTTAAACACGCTGTCCGGCAAAATCCCTTTCAGGTGCTCCAGATTGATACGACAGCCGAAAACGCGCGGGTCAAAACTCTCGGCCATCTGTTGGATGTCGTTACCGTCAATCACACGCCCGTCACAGGTGTCACCCTCGACACCGATGCGGAACCATTTCGAAACTTTTTTTGCCATGGGCCATTGTCCTGAGTGGGAGGAAGTTGGGTCGGGGGTAGTTTCCCGGTCATCCCCCTGCGCGGCCAGCGATGGCCGACGGACTACCCTTGGCACAACACCCCCTTAGCGCACCACGGCGACGGCTTGCGTAGCCTTGCCCTCAAGACAGACACGAGGGCACAACATGCACATTCAGACCGACACCACACTCCTGAGCGACCCGCGCCGACAGGCGTCGTTGCTCTACTGGCAAGGCTTTTCCATCAAGCAGATTGCGGAGATGCTCAACCAGAAAGCCCCGACCGTGCAGAGCTGGAAACAGCGCGAGAAATGGGACGCCATCGCGCCGATTTCCCGTGTGGAAAGCAGCCTGGAGGCGCGGATTATTCAGCTCATCTTGAAGGGCAAAAAAGAGGGCAGCGACTACAAAGAAATCGACCTGTTAGGCCGCCAGATTGAGCGACTGGCACGCGTCAACCGTTACATGGCGACCGGCAATGAGGTCGACCTGAATCCCAATGTTGCCAACCGCAACAAGGGCGAACGCAAGAAGCCGAAAAAGAACTATTTCAGCGAAGAAGCTATCGAGAAGCTGGAAGCGGTGTTTTACGACGAGTCATTCGCCTACCAGCTCGGCTGGCATCAAGCCGGACTCGCGCACCGTATCCGCAACATCCTGAAATCGCGCCAGATTGGCGCAACGTTTTATTTCTCGCGCGAGTCGCTGCTGCGCGCCCTGAAAACCGGCCATAACCAAATCTTTTTATCCGCCAGCAAGACACAGGCGTATGTGTTCCGGGAATACATCATCCAGTTTGCGCGGTTGGTTGACGTGGAACTGACCGGCGACCCGATTGTGCTCGGCAATAACGGCGCAAAACTGATTTTCCTCGGCACCAACTCCAACACCGCGCAGAGCCATAACGGCGACCTGTTGGTCGATGAAATCTTTTGGATACCGAACTTTCAAAAGCTGCGTAAAGTCGCCTCCGGCATGGCCTCGCAGAAACACCTGCGTTCGACCTACTTCTCGACCCCGTCCACACTCGGACACGGTGCCTTTCCGTTCTGGTCGGGCGAACTGTTCAACAAGGGCCGCAAGAGCACCAAAGAGCATGTGGACATCGACATCAGCCACAGCGCACTCGCTGCCGGAAAACTGTGCGGTGACGGCCAGTGGCGGCAGATTGTCACCATTGAGGACGCGCTCGCCGGTGGCTGTGATTTGTTTGACCTGGATACGCTGAAACGTGAAAACAGCGCCGACGATTTCCGCAATCTGTTTATGTGCGAATTCGTGGACGATAAAGCCTCGGTGTTTCCGTTCGAAGAATTGCAGGTCTGCATGGTCGACAGCCTGGAAGAGTGGACGGACGTTAACCCCTATGCGGCCCGCCCCTTTGGTGACCGCCCGGTGTGGGTGGGTTATGACCCGTCACACACCGGCGACAGTGCCGGGTGTGTGGTGCTGGCCCCGCCGATGGTGGCGGGCGGTAAATTCCGCATCCTGGAGCACCACCAGTGGAAAGGCATGGACTTTGCCGCGCAGGCCGAGGCTATCGAGGCGCTGACGAAAAAATACCGCGTGGACTATATCGGCATTGACGCCACCGGCATCGGGCAAGGCGTTTTCCAACTGGTACGCGCGTTCTACCCGGCAGCGCGGGAAATTCGCTACAGCCCGGAGGTCAAAACCGCCATGGTGCTGAAAGCCAAAGACACGATTAGCAGTGGCCGCCTGGAGTACGACATCGCCCACACCGACATCACCAAGTCGTTTATGGCTATCCGCAAAACCATGACTGCCAGCGGGCGCAGCGCCACCTATGAAGCCAGCCGCAGCGAGGAAGCCAGCCACGCCGACGTGGCATGGGCAGCGATGCACGCGCTGTTAAACGAACCCCTCACCGCCGCCAACGGCCAGCCTGCAAAATCCATTCTGGAGTTTAACCCATGAGTAAACGCAACCGCCGCAAGACGCAAGCCACAGCGGCAGCAGCACAACCGGTGCAGACCACACAGGCATTCACCTTTGGCGAACCGTCAGCGGTGTTAGATCGCCGCGATATTCTGGATTACACCGAGTGCATTGGTAACGGCAGATGGATAGAGCCGCCGGTCAGCTTCACCGGACTGGCGAAAAGCCTGCGCGCCGCCGTTCATCACAGCTCGCCGATTTACGTAAAACGTAACGTATTGGCAAGCACATACATCCCGCACCCGCTACTTTCCCAGCAGGATTTCAGCCGGTTTGTGCTGGATTATCTGGTGTTCGGTAACGCCTTTCTGGAAAAGCGCCTGAGCGTCACCGGCAAACTGCTGAAGCTCACCACCTCCCCGGCCAAATACACCCGGCGCGGCGTGGAGCGCGGGGTGTACTGGTTTGTGCAATCCTTTGTCGAGCCGCACAGTTTCGCCCCGGACAGCGTGTTTCACCTGCTGGAGCCGGATATTAACCAAGAGCTGTATGGGATGCCGGAATACCTGAGCGCGCTTAACTCGGCGTGGCTGAATGAATCCGCTACCCTGTTCCGCCGCAAGTATTACCAGAACGGCGCGCACGCCGGTTACATCATGTATGTGACCGACGCCGCACAGAGCACCACCGATGTAGACGCCCTGCGCCAGGCAATGAGTAACTCCAAGGGGTTGGGGAACTTCAAGAATCTGTTTTTCTACGCGCCGAACGGCAAGCCCGACGGCATAAAAATCGTGCCGCTCAGTGAAGTCGCCACCAAAGACGATTTTTTCAATATCAAAAAGGTGAGTGCTGCTGACCTGCTGGACGCGCACCGCATCCCTTATCAGATGATGGGAGGCAAGCCGGAGAATGTCGGGTCGGTGGGTGACGTGGAAAAAGCCGCTAAGGTGTTTGTGCGCAATGAGTTAACGCCGCTGCAAGAGCGCATCAAAGAGGTTAATGACTGGCTTGGCCTTGAGGTGATCCGCTTTAAAAAATACAGTCTGGAGAATGACGACGAGTAACCCCATAGCCGCCATCACTGGCGGCTTTATTTTGCGCAAGATTAAGCGTGTTTTTCGATAACCAGATCAACGCCTTCATTAAGCTGTATAAGCTGAGACTTAACCTGACAGTTTTGGGCAGCATACAATCAAATCGGACCGTCGGCTTTGAGCGGACATTGAATTCACTGGATTATAGGAAGTCCTAAAAGTGACTGGCCCAGTTTTCCTGGACATTAACACTTACGCACATGTTTACGTAATAAACCCATTTTTATTCCTTTCAAATGGTTAAGTGTCAAATTAAATATGCCACCATAAACTAAGTAAGTCATTGCTTATCTTTTGGCATGGTTGCGTAATTTTACACGGAACTAAATAGCTCAATTGGGTTGATTACATTTTAGAAGATACCATGGAATAATATTGTTTTCAGGGCAAATAGAATAAGCAAAACTGGACAATCGTTCATCATTGGTTAAAATTGGCCTAGTTAATGCAATTTTCAATATATTGACATCCGTCAAACCATAACGAAAGAACTTATCATGATTTGTATCTTCTTGGGGCGAAACATCTATCACCTCTGCCATCTGAGAGACTAACCGTAGCGCTTTAAAGGCTTCATCAGCAGCAACGTCATGCAAATCAATGAGATTGGAAACCTCAGTTAAAATATAAGGGGTAGTGGCAAAATTTGGGGTTTTCTCAATAAAGTCAACCAGCAGCTTATAATCATAATAGGAAAAATCATTTAACCTCTTTGACGCCTCTATGAAATTTCCATTATCCACCGACCCTATTACAAAAAGTAGTAATAGGTTCGTATCAATCAAAGGGGATACTTTCACGACGCTATTTCCTATTCGGATGATAAGCTTTGAACCCTTTGAAAGTTTTTAAAGCCTTATCAATAATAAACACTCTCCACTTTCTTCTTTCACCTAGCAGAGACAAAAGCTGAACAGACCCTTTCGTTCCTTCAGGGAGACTATCCTCCGTGTAACTTAGAGTCACTTCGATGTTTGCACCATTAAATACAGCTTCCTCAACAGTTATGTCTTTAGCTTTAACACTAAGCTCTTTTAAGGATTCAACTGCGACATTTGTTGCATCAAGGATATCTCTAACAACCTGACTCATAACTTACCTTTATAAAAGAATGGCATTTTTATAAAGATTAACCCTTTACACGTCAATTTGTCCATGAAAAAGCGAAGTGATATCCCTCGTTTTACCAATGATGAGTTGGTGAGTTCTTACCAGCGTTAACGACAATACCCTGATGACCAGCGTCAGTGCGAGCGATCTCCAGGCGAGTTTCGTACTAACCAGTTCAGCGTTTAATGACCGCCGCTTTGCCGCTGTAGGTTTTATACGGCGCAATACCGTCTTTCTTGCACTCATCCAGGAAGATCTCCAGTGAGGTAGCCCCTCCTTTTTTGAGTTCTTCCACGCTGTCAGCGTAAAAATCTGCCCCGCCATTTAGCCCGATAAACTCGCCCCGAAACATTTCGATCTCCGAGTCAAAGCTGATCACAGCGATATGACCGCCGATTTTCAATGTGTTATTGATCATGATTTAATTCCTAAACTGTTCAACCAGATCCTGATGGCGTTACCAGGATGATGAGGGGCTACTTAAGCCGATCGCTCTGCCGCGCTCTGAGAGCGTCGTTATTGCGTCACACCACTGATTCACGTAAGGATTTAGATTCGATGATAAATAGCCATTACGAGTCGCTGACGGCGATTTTTAAATGATGTAAAACACCACCTGCGCGCAATGCTATCCCCGCCACGCCTGCCCGCTTCATGGGGCGGTTTTCATGCAGTTGCATTACCATATGAAAGCCGCATCAGCACAAACCAGAGCACCTTATGAATCTGTTTAAAAAACCATGCAATCTCATACAATAAAATGCACTGATATCGCAGTAATCTATGAATAATATTTACAAACCTCCTGCATTCATTATCATCATAAAAAGTAACCGTGTCTGGATAAACGCCTTCCCAAAAAAACGCACTCCGCTCTTTTAAGGAATTTGTATGAACATCATGAAATGCTTCGAATGTGAAACATGTAGTACGCATATTGATTGCAGAATTGGCCTTTCTAATAGAGATATACAACCTTTTCAATTTGCATGTCCATCTTGTGAGGAACAAATCACATTAAACGTTAGTGACGGGGATTTCGATCTTCAAGGAGCAACAGATATTGTTGACTTTGAATCACCATTTACAGGTAAAAATCCTTTCATAGATCTACACCTGGATTTCCCTGCATCGTTTGGAGAGTACAAGATGGGATATACAACTTTCATGAGAGTCAGTCAGGAAATAGGACATGAAAATTACCTTCACCTTAATGAGAGACTTAACGCCCTTAATTATTTATATCCTAAAAAAAGAGAGCTAAGGCGTTTAATTACCCAGTACAAAAGAGGTGAAGTCAACACATTTAGAAAAACCTGCAAAAAACTCCTTAACATACAATTAAAGTCTGACGAAAAAAAAGACGTCCTAGCAGCCTTGTACACAGCGACATCAATAATGTCATCACCGTTTACCTCACATAAACACAATAGAGAATTAAGTACTAAAATGCCTGAAATACTTGATTATCTAGATTTCTCTCACAAAGAAAAAACAAGAGCTTTTTTTGATCAAATAATCAAAACAAACTTCTTAACAACCTTACATCATGAATGTCTTTCTTTATATCCAAAAATAATTGATTTTGACCTCCCATTACGCCCAGCCCTTTACTTTGATTACAAATCATTAAGTAATGATAAAATATCCGGAAGAGTTTCAACCGCTGACTTTGATAGCTGCAGCAATTTATACAAGGATCTATCTGAGGTTTTCTCCCGCTTACTAACATTAGTTGCAGGTATTAATAATTTACTTAAACGTGGGGATTACGATCTTTTTAATGACTCAGTTCGTTTAAACAAAAAGAAGGAAATAATAAAAGATCTTGCATCTTTAGATAACTTCACAAATATGGATTTTGGGAAAAAAGTCGAGTGCATTGATGATTCTTTCTATCATATCGATGAAAGTGCCATAAATCACAAATTACGAAATGCAATTGCACATTACAAATATGAATATGAGGAATCCGCACAAATGATTTATTACTATCCAAATAAAGAAGGTATGAAGCGTGAAAAACTATATGAAATATCATTCCTAGAATTCCTGCGCAATACTCTAATTCTATTTCGCGAAGTGCATTCACTAAATCACATCATAAAATCATTACTTTTTTACGCTGTAATAATCTTAAAAAAAGATATTTAGCAATCAAATGCATGGCAATCCGCCATGCATTTGTAAAAATACTCATGATTGAAGCCGAATTTGCTGCCTAATTTGTATCGGTTGTAGAGTCTGATATCTCTGTCGGATATTGTTATACAACTCAGGTGTATCCTTAGCTTTAAGGGAAACGATGAGAACGTAAGGCAGGTCAGGTAAATCATCAACTTCTACTGGCAAACCACAATCACGTCCGTGATAAACCACATCGAAACATGGATCTTTCAAGATATCTTTATTAAAAGTATGTTCACTGCGTAACGTTGTCTCCCAACGATGCGAATCTTCACGTAATTCTTCTTCTGTCGCATAAATATTTTTACGATTAAACAATGGATAAGTCTCACCCTCATCATCTTGAGGATTTTTTCTCAAAGTCACCATCAACCCACTTTTTGTATAGTTTACCGGGTGTTCAACATCAACTGGAGTGGCAAAACAAAATGTCGCTTTTAATGTTACTCTTCCATTTACAGAGGTATCAGGGAAGGGAATCAACGCTCGCAAATGCTGAGTTGGTTTCAAAACGCCCTGATATACAACCTTAACCTCGTCATCATCACTGTATATTAAATCTGTTATCTCATTTGGAAACTTACCCCAACCAACATGACTGCGCTCGTATCCCTTATTTTCAGCGTGATGTACGAGCAATGCTTTCGCTGTAAGAGGTGTAATTTCGTACTGTAAGCTTGCCGCTAGTCCTATTGCCTGCCGCAGCACCAATGGTGACGAGAAGCTTGTCCCACCAGTTTGAACCACTCCACCTAAAAAAGGGCTATATACCTTAAAGGGTTCATCCTTTGTTCCACCGAATGCAACGCCATCAGGTTTAACAAAACCGGGACTTCTGCCGGGTCCAATGCAACTGTAATCACTTTTTTCCCACTTATCCGATAATGAGCTAGCAGAGCCTATCGCCAAAGCATTCACAAGGTCTGATGGCGTTTGAATTCTATTCAATCCATCACTCAAACAACCATCATTACCAACCGCTACTGTACACAACGTTTTCCCTGAGGAGAAATACTGCTCTAGTGTTGATGTCCAAACATGAACATCATCATCTTCTATAGGAAATCGAGGACCTAAACTAAGATTGATATAATCATAGCTCATGGAGTCCAAAACAGATTTTATTCTAATAAGGACATCAAATAAGTCCTCATCATCAGCATCAATAGATGAATCAACCACACGATAATGATCTATATTCGCATAAGGTACAGGTAGCTCTTTTTGGCCTTCGACTATTGCGCCAAATAGAATAGTAGATGTTACATCTTGGCCATGAGATAAAAGTGCTCCACTAGTTTTAGAGTCTTTTGAAAATGTATACTCCCTTACCCATGACTCAAAATCCGTATTGCCAATTCCACCATCAAAAACAGCAACTTTAATATCACTATTAAGCGCATTATCATGCGGGAGGGTTAATTGACTTTCTTCTATTAATGAACGAGTAAACACAGGGTTATTAATACGTAAACTTGGCAAATCACGAATAACACGCAAGAAGGAGAACTCCGCAACTTGAGCCGCCGCTTTAGCATTCGCCATAATTGGAAGAAAGGTTAATCCTTTTACCGAGATAACCTTGCTCTCATCAACCTTAGCACCACAAGATAATGCATAGTTAATAAATGCTCTAAGAATAGAACCACTTTCATTAGGTGTGTGTAGTGCAACCTCTATTTTTCTAAGGTTATTAGAGTCTTCAATTTGTTTTATTTTTTCATTTGGCTCAAAGAATGAAATGCTTTCAAAGGTAATAATCTCGTTCTTTTCCCCTGCTTTAAGCTTATTCTTTTCCATAGCCGCGTAAAGCGCCTCAAAGCTCTTTACTTTACCAGCCACATATATACATGCACTCACATGCTCTTCTTTTTCCTTTCCTCTGCTACTTACATTTTTTCTTGGTTTAACTTTTACTGATTTACTACCTATACTACGCAAAGAAAAATGCTTAAAAACATCTACAGGAAAATACGATTTAGCCAAAAAAGCCGGATGCAGGGTGACTTTAGCAACAGCCTCACCATTTGGTTTTGCTTTTTCAGGAATATCATTAAAATCTTTAACCAACTCCTGTAAATCTCGCATTATTACCGGCTTATTTTCCTCATAAGTATATGGCTTATTTTTACTACCACCACCACGCTTCAGGATAACCTCGCGAGTTAATGTTTCTCCGTAACCAAGAAGTAAGTTCTTATTTTTCATTTTCGGCCCCACCAATCTCAATCAATTTTTTAACTAACGGACGAGATAAAGAAAGCTCTGAGGATATCAACCGTTGAGACATCCCTTTCTCATGCATTACCTTGACTAATTTCTCAAGTGACTCTCCCTCGAATAATTCTTCTATCATAGCCTTGTTAACCGGAATTCCTTCAAGAATAGAATTCCTTTTTGCTTGATTGATAGAGCGTTCGATGACCGCAAAGGAACGTCCAACCAACCTATCACTGATATTCCCTGCCACACCTTGAGGAATGTCATTTTTAATCAAAAATTTTCTAATTAAATCCTCAGAAGGGTAGTCGAAACCAACAACGCGATCAAAACGTCTCCATACCGCTGGGTCCAGCAAATCACCATGGTTCGTTGCCGCGACTAAAATAGAAGTATGAGGCCACTCATCGATAGCTTGCAATAACACTGTCACCAATCGCTTCAACTCTCCCACATCAGAGGCGTCATCTCTTTTTTTAGCGATCGAGTCAAACTCATCTAGCAAAAGAATGCATGGAAAAGAGCGCGCATAATCTAAAACAGCACGAATGTTATTGCCCGTTTTCCCCAAAAAGCTACTCATGACACTTGCTAAATCGAGAGTCAAAAGAGGTAAGTTTAATTTTTCAGCAAGCCATTTAGCCGCTAAAGTCTTACCAACACCGGGAGGACCATCCATCAATAAAGAACGCGATGGCAGCAAGCCATTATCTAATAATTTTTTTCGCTTTTCCCATTCCGATACAAAACGGGTTAATGAGGTCACAATGTGCTCAGGCCACAGTGGGTCTACTGATAGATGAACCGGGTAAGTTTCCACCAATAATTTTTGACGAGTGTCTGCATCAACAGGTGCTGGCTGCCGGTTAACGGGCATCCCTCTAACTACGCTCAGCGAATCCACATTACGCATCAGCGCATCACTCAGCTCTGAAGCCAGTTCAGGTGAATCTTTCTTAAGCTTCCTAATAATGATGCGTAGACGCATTTCTAGGTTTTCGCGCTTTCCCTGTAATGCATCATTCATCACTTCAACAAACATATCTTTAGTGATGTTAATCATAAAAACCACTCCGAAGAGAAAATGAGCCAAACCGACCTAAATCATATACCATAGTGTCCGAATAACCAGTGTTTTAATCCAGTATTGCAAAAAATATTACCAAAAAACGAAAAAACATTACCACCCTACAACGTCAAAACGAATCCGGGCCACTCATCCTGCGGTGGATATGAGAACGTATGGCCACCAAATGTTACCGTTGCCCCTCGGGCCAACGCTTTCAATTCCCATCGCTCCAGGGTGATGCTCTTCAGTGACAGCTCTGACCGTATTTGCGGAACCCTTGCCCATTCTGCCGGAGTCAGACGTGCCGAAGGCGCATCATTTCGGGATTTTTCCCGATTCTTGGTGATTTCTTGGCGATTACTATTCGGTGACTGCTGCCGTATAGCGTCTCTAATCGCCTTAGCGACGTCAGCGTCATCCCAGCTAACATCGCCGCTCTCAATCAAATTCATCACCGCTGTGACATACTCAGGCGGTGTAACAGTCAAAACTGGCTCCGGTTCTTGCTCAACCTCCCCACAGTTATTGACAGGACTCCGAGGCGCGCCAGAGGCGCTTTTTAAAGTCAAAGGCTCAACGTCAACGGCTTTACGGACAATGCGCCATTCTGTTGTACGGGTTTCAAATACGTGGCCAGAGCCAAGATGCGGCGCGAAGATACCGACCACCTTCTGCACCTCTTCGTCATAGGCGTTCGGCTCATCGGCCACCTTGCGCGCGACTCGTACCGTCTGAACGTCACGCGGGACATTTGCACCACCCTGCCCGGCAATGTATGCCGCAAAGTCACCGGCAGAAGCTGCCGCGCGAACCGCTTCGACTCGCTCGTCAAAAATCTCGGCCAGACTAATCCGGCGTAAGCAATCAGCACGGCACTCGCGGTAAGCGCCCATGGTTGGCACACCGAGAGATTTAAACTGAGGAATACGCCACGTAGACGCCCAGGAAGTGACAGCGGCGGCCATATCCCGCAGCGGCTTACCCGTATCGTGATCGATCTCGCCATCGAGCGCATAACCGTCGATATTCTTGGCAATGTATTTAGCGATGTAGCCAGCGGCCCCGCCTTTGTTCAAGTGCTTGCAGTCAAAGCGGTTCTTTGCCGCGCCGCGCTCGTCACCATCTTCTTTCAGTGCATACCGGCGCATGATGTCGATGATCGGCTGGCGCTGCTGGCGTTCGCAAAACAGCATCATATGCCAGTGCGGCGTCCCGTCATGATGCGGCTCAACAACGCGCATACCGTAAACACTCAGACCACGGTCTTTAAACGCGGTGCGGATCTTGCTCCAAATGCCGACAAGATAGCGCTGGCCGTCTTTGGGCGAGAACGCCTCTACGTCCCAATTGTGGTTAAACTGGATTTTGGTGCTGTCTTTCTTGCCGACAACACGCGTCGGGTGGTATTTGGAAGGCGTGGTGATGGTGATAAACATGCCGACATGTTTCTGACTGGCGGCATACTTCTCTATGCCTGCAATGGTGCTCATCAGTTCCATGCGGCGGATCTCCGGGTTAGAGATACTCGCCATCACCTTATCAATCAGGTCAAAGCGCTCACCGGTTGCAACGTTCTCCAGGTCACACCCTTTCAGGTATTCCATGTTAGCAAGCCGCCGGGCCTGTACGTCCCTGATCGCCTGCTTGCTGGCATACGGGTGCTTATTGCGATTCACCTCACCGGCGGCAATCAGCAACGCTTCACGCCAGCGCGTGCGCTGTGCTTTTAGCTGACGTTCCCACCATTCGGAATTTACCATCCGCGACAAACTGGCAATCGCCGAACCCGCATCCAGTTTGCCTTTACCGTATTTACGCCAGTGCATCGGCGTGACATTGAACGCGCGTACCATATTGCCAACGCGGCCATAAAAATCAGCCTGCACGCTATCGCTGATTAACCCGGTATTGTCGCCGCCGTTGGCCTCGATAAACTCCTCACAATAGCGGTCATAGTTCTGCATCAACTGCCCGGCGATACGGTCAGCAAAACGCCGCAGATCTCTGTCGTCCATACCGGACAAACGCGCATAGTTGTCCACCTCCGCCATAAAGCACGGTGAGGCATTGAGATTCATGGCATTTTTAGCGTTAACGATTTCAATACGCGGCCAGATACGGCGCTGAAACTGGAGCACCAGCCACTTGTTGGCATCGTGCAACCCTTTCTCTTTCAACAGATAGGCATGACGCGCCAGAAAGATCGCGCCGAGAAAATGCGGTAAGGAATGGATATTGCGTAAAACAGCTTGCCCCTGAGCGTGTTCCTCACGGGTAAGCGGTCTTTCTTTGCCGATGGCTTGCTTTGGAGCATTCCAGGGGAAAACACCGACGAACGGTTCGCCGGTGTTTTCCTTAAAGGCCGGGGGCGGTGAAGGAACTACCCGCCCTCTTGCTGGCCTGGATTGGCTACCGATGGTCATTTGAGCCACGTCTTAATACGCCGTTCTAAACCAACCGCAATAAATACCGCAACCATAAACCCGGTAATCGCTGCCGGAACTCCCCACAGCAGAGAGAAAACCTGCCACCACGATGCATCAGGAAGAACACCCGCCCCTTTTACGATGACCAACAACAGCGTGGCTATAAATGCCGATGAACTAAAAGGCACCAGAACATGAATCAATAGCTGTAATGGGGTCATAATTTTTCCTTTGGATATTGGAAGGAAAAAGCCTCCTGACACAGTGCGCCAATGCGCTCAATCTCAGCCGCGAGATCGGCCACGCTGGTAAGGGTTGAATTACGGATATCGTGATGAATCAGGCCAGAAACCAGTTGCGGCAGCGTTGGGTAATAACCCACGGCGTCGAGCCACTCGCCGCCCGCCTTAGTGCCGGTTTTAATCGTCTTCTTTCGGTTCAGGATGAATTGATAAACATCACTGGTGATCACCCAATCTTTACCTATAGCGATACGCAGCATGATTACCCCCGGAAATGTTTGGCTTGCTGCTCGTGAAGGGTCTGACATGACACACAGCGCACAACACCAAGAAAAGCCGCGCGCCGCGCCGCCGGGATTGGCTGGTCGCAATCCTCACAGGTCGATGCCGATACACCATCGCGCGGACGTGCGGCATTAATCTGCATTGCGAGGGTTTCTTGCTGGCGCTGCTGTGCCAAGTCCATCAAATCAGGCATGGTTATCGCTCCGTTTTATTCAGTTGATTAAGTGCCTGTTGGCACAACTCGGCAATGCGGTGACTTTCGCTCATCACTTCGCGAATACAGGTAATGGTTCTGAGAAATACGCCACGCTTGACGCACAAGTTGACAATATCGGCGGTGAGTCTTAATTCGTTGGAATACACCGCGACCGTGGGGTAATAAACCTGATGTGATTCTTTGTCTTTTTTGACGTCGGCCAGAATAAAATCACCGTCATTCAGCTTGATAACGGCGTAACAATCATTAATCACCACCCGGTTATTATCAGTCATGATGTAATACCGTTTTCTGTTCGCGCCCTGCGTTGTTGTATTTCTCTGATTCCTGCCGTAGTAGTTCAATAATCTCAACGCTGGAAAGCTGGTTAACGGCGGCGTGTGTCGCCAGTTTGTCCAGGTGTGCAGAGAAGCTGACTGCCGCATCGGCCTTCGCTTCGCTACGCGCGTTATTCAACATCCAGTTGCGCGAATCATTGTCAGCCTTATTGCGCATCGCCTGACCGACGGTTTTATACATGTGCATACAAACTCCAGATAAAAGAATGCCCGACGCAGTGAAGCGCCTTTAAAAAGAAACGGGATTAATTAATGCAAATATTGTTCGGGCTTGACTGCTGTCAATATGGTTGGGGCGTACTCAAACAAGCTGAATAATTCGCGCAGCGCTCTGAATAATGCCTCGCGCCATGCGCAAGTTTCATCATCAATATACCAATAAGGTTGATTAAATTCGGCTTCCGTCAAACCAGCATGAAGAAATAACGTGCGGCGTTGGCTAACCGTCAAACGACCAATAAAACCAGATTGGCTGATACCGTGTTTACGGTATTTAGCGAAAGCGCTGCGTAACTCATCGATAGCGCAAACAATACGCTCACGGTCACTTTCGTTCATTTCTTCCAGCGTCATAACCGCATGGCGCTGTTTAAGTTCTGCATGAAAGCAAATGGTTAGGCGCTCACGCTCCATCATGCGATTGTAAAAATTGCAGGTATCACGCCAGCGCGGTGCAGCCAAGTGCTGACCAATAAGGCCACGTAGTCCGGCTGGCTGGTTACGAACGAGTGCAACGGTCATGACTGTCATTTAATCCCCCTCTGTAAAACAGATTTGATGGCAGGAAACCAACGGCTAGCACGACGGGTGCGAATGATGATGCCTTTGCGCCCTTTGCCGTGGGTGATGGTGATATCTAGCTTGTGTACTGTTTGATGGTTCCAGAGCAACGGAGCGATAGAGATAGGTTGTTGCATTCTCTCCCCTCAAAGGCCAATCCAGAGCAGCCACGCATCGCGCTGTTCAATTGGTCTATTCATGAATGCTGCCCGCAGCCCCTGATTGAAAGCAGGGATATAAACAAACTTGTCGCCGACGCGTGCGCCAACTTTGTCTGGATCACGCAACTCAATAACCGGTAGTTTATTTTTCTTCACCATTTCGAAAACAGCCGTGCTTGGTTTTCCCAGTAATTCGGCGAATTTCTCGACCGTCACGCCATCAATTGGGTAGCGGATCGCATAATCTTCAATGTTCATCTGTGCTAATCTCCTTTAATCCAACCCTTTGCAAACCGTTACAGACCGTTTGTATCGGGTTGGTTTTTCATACCCCGAAAGGTTCCAATATACAGACCTTCATGGGGAATATAGTCTGTGACTAGGAACCATGTCAAATGAATATGTCAGAGAAGATACGAGCCATCAGAAAAGCTGAAGGACTAACCCAAGTTAAATTTTGCGAAATCAGTGGATTAGCTCTTAGCACCCTTAAGAACTACGAAGGGGGGCATGCTGAACCAGGCTTACAAGCAATTCTTCAACTCACAAAGAGCCAACGGTTTGAAAAATATACACTTTGGCTAATGACGGACAAAACCGCACCAGAATCCGGGCAGATTGCACCGGGTTGCGCACACTCTGGGCAAGGCAGCAAAGACTCTGGCCTCTCAGAAAGGAATGTTGGCTAACCGTTTATAAAATATACATTTTCACAATTTGCTATCAAGATGATCAAATCATCGGAGGGCTATCTTATGTCGATTAAGAAGCTCGATGATGGTCGTTACAAAGTGGACATCAGACTTGGTGGGCGCGAAGGACGTCGCATCCGCAAGTGGTTTGACAGAAAGACCGAGGCTATAGCATTCGAACGTTATGCGCTGTCAAACACCAATAAAAAAGAGTGGGCTGGTAAACACGTAGATCGCAGGATGTTGAGCGCGTTAGTTGATACCTGGTGGCTATATCACGGGCAAAATCTCAAAAATGGTGAGATTGAAAAACGGCATTTGCTGAAAACCATCGCAGCCATCGGTGATATGCCTATCAAGCAACTCAACAAACGGGTACTAATGGAGCATCGCAGCAAGCGCTTATCTGACGGCATCAGTGCAGCCACAATAAACCGTGACCTCTACAGATTTTCGGGCATGTTTTCCGCGCTGATAAAACTGGAAGAGTTCGCCGGGCAAAACCCGTTACATGGATTGCCGCCGTTAGCAGAAAAGAACCCTGGTATGACGTTCTTAGATGCTGAAGAAATCGGAAACCTACTATCAACTTTAGTGGGTGATGAAAGATTAATAGCGCTGCTCTGCTTAAGCACTGGTGGACGCTGGGGAGAAGTTAGCACTCTGACATCAGCGCAAATCGTGAATAGTCGGGTTACTTTTCTAGAAACGAAGAACGGGAAAAAACGAACTGTCCCAATTTCGCCAGAACTGGAAGAAGAGGTGAAGGCTCAGGCCAGCAGTAAACTATTCAAAGTGGATTACGAGAAGTTTTGTACCAAGTTACGTGATGTTAAACCTGACTTACCGCGTGGTCAGGCAACTCACGTATTGCGGCATACCTTTGCGAGCCATTTTATGATGAATGGCGGCAACATTATCGCACTGCAACAAATCTTGGGACATGCCAACATACAGCAGACAATGGCCTATGCACACCTAGCGCCGGACTACTTGCAAAATGCGGTCATGTTAAATCCACTGAGGGGAGGATTAAACATTTGAGAGTGTCCACATAGTGCCCACACTCAAACGTTTTTGAAAACGCCCCAAACCTTTGTAACTCTACTAACAGGCTGTTTTTTAAGGATGTAGATTATAAAGGGTTGAAAAAAAAGCCCCGCCGTAAAGGCGGGGAAGACAGGGATGGTGTCTATGGCAAGGAAAAAACAGGGATTACTCAGTCGTACTCAACTTCTGGGCAGAAGTTTGCTGCAAACCAGAAGTCTGTTGCTCCATCAACTGCATACGCTGCTGATGCTTCTGGTCTAAAACACTTTTTTGCTCTGGCGTCAGCAGGTTATACATCTGGTTGCGTATGCGGGCCATTTCGACCTGGCGCTTAACCTGTTCCTGAGCCATCTTTTCCGCCTGGGCATACACGGCGGCTTCATCAAATTTGTCTGCGATCACCAGCCGGTGCATAGCTTCGATTTCCGCTACCTTAACATCAGGTAGATCGTGACGAGCCTGGCGCATTAAATCGCGCATTTGCTGGCGCTGCTGTTCGGTAAGGCTGACCCCTTCAAACATATGGTACTGGCCAGGGGTTTTAATCATCGCATCATTGGCATGAGGCTGAGCAATTTCCAGTGTAGTATCAGCGGCAAGGGCAGTGGAAGAACCCATCGCCAGCATTGATGCCATTACTACCTTGCTCAACTTACGCATTTGAACTCCTCAACCATTCTCTCTTTGCGAATCAACGAGGAACAGTGTACTGCTGCACCTGCAAACATGCGTCAGTGCATGTAAAACTAAGTAAAGTCATGGAATGTCAACAGTTGATGACGTATTTTGCGTCAGGAGGTAAATCATAATGAACAAAATTCTGTTAGTTGACGATGACCGCGAGTTAACCTCGCTACTGAAAGAACTGCTTGAAATGGAAGGTTTTAACATCGTTGTGGCCCACGACGGTGAACAGGCGTTGTCGTTACTGGACAGCTCCATCGACCTGCTGCTGCTCGATATCATGATGCCGAAGAAAAACGGTATCGATACATTGAAAGAACTACGCCAGCATCACCAGACTCCGGTGATCATGCTGACCGCACGTGGTAGTGAATTGGATCGGGTACTTGGCCTGGAACTGGGGGCCGACGATTATCTGGCGAAACCCTTTAACGATCGCGAACTGGTGGCCCGCATCCGTGCCATCCTGCGCCGTTCCAACTGGAGCGAGCAACAGCAGAATGTGGATACCAGCGCCCCAACGCTGGACGTAGACTGCCTGCAGCTCAACCCAGGCCGTCAGGAAGCCACTTTTGATGGCCAAACGCTGGAACTCACCGGTACCGAATTTACCCTGCTCTACCTGCTGGCGCAGCATCTCGGCCAGGTTGTTTCGCGTGAATTGCTGAGCCAGGAAGTGCTGGGCAAGCGCCTGACACCGTTTGATCGGGCCATTGACATGCACATTTCCAACCTGCGGCGTAAATTGCCGGATCGCAAAGACGGCCACCCGTGGTTCAAAACCCTGCGCGGGCGAGGCTATTTGATGGTATCAGCAGCATGATCAACAGTTTGACGGCACGTATCTTCGCCATTTTCTGGTTTACATTAGCGTTGGTGCTAATGTTGGTGCTGATGGTGCCCAAGCTAGACTCCCGTCAGATAACCTCGCTGCTGGACAGCGAGCAACGGCAGGGGTTGATGCTGGAACAACACGTTGAGGCCGAGTTGCAAAACGATCCGGCCAACGATCTGATGTGGTGGCGCCGCCTGTTTCGCGCCATCGATAAATGGGCCCCTCCCGGCCAACGCCTGATTCTGGTCACCAGCGAAGGGCGGGTGATCGGTGCCCAGCGCAACGAAATGCAGATTGTGCGTAACTTTATTGGCCAGTCAGATAATGCGGATTATCCAAAGAAGAAAAAGTATGGTCGTGTTGAGCTGGTCGGGCCATTTTCGGTGCGTGATGGCGAAGATAACTACCAACTTTACCTGATCCGCCCGGCAAACAGCCCGCAATCCGATTTTATCAACCTGATGTTTGACCGCCCGCTACTGCTGCTGATTGTTACCATGCTGATCAGCGCTCCGCTGTTGCTCTGGTTAGCCTGGAGCCTGGCAAAACCGGCACGTAAGCTGAAAAATGCTGCCGACGATGTGGCTCGCGGTAACCTGAAACAGCATCCGGAACTGGAGTCTGGGCCGCAGGAATTCCTGGCAACCGGTGCCAGTTTCAATCAGATGGTGAGCGCTCTTGAAAGAATGATGACGGCCCAGCAACGGCTGATTTCCGACATCTCCCATGAACTGCGTACCCCGTTGACCCGCCTGCAACTGGCTACTGCATTAATGCGCCGCCGCCACGGTGAAGGCAACGAACTGGCCCGTATTGAAACCGAGGCCCAACGGCTGGATTCCATGATCAACGATCTGCTGGTCCTGTCGCGCGGGCAACAGAAAAGCGAGCTGGTTCGCGAATTGCTGAAAGCCAATGAACTGTGGGCAGAAGTGCTGGACAATGCTCGCTTCGAAGCCGAACAGATGGGTAAAAATCTGGAGGTTACCTCCCCGCCCGGCCCTTGGACCCTTTACGGCAACGCAGGGGCGCTAGACAGCACGCTGGAGAATATTGTGCGTAACGCTCTGCGTTACTCCCACACGCGCATTGAGGTGGCATTCAGCACCGATAATCAAGGGATCACCATTGTCGTTGACGACGACGGCCCTGGCGTCAGTGCAGAAGATCGCGAGCAAATATTCCGCCCGTTTTATCGCACTGATGAAGCGCGCGATCGCGAATCAGGCGGCACTGGCCTGGGGTTGGCGATCGTCGAGGCCGCAGTCAACCAGCATCGCGGTTGGGTGAAAGCCGAAGACAGTCCGTTAGGCGGCTTGCGTTTGGTGCTGTGGCTGCCGTTGCATCAGCGCTAATCGCCAGCAAGCCAAGAGTTTGCTATTCTGCGCCCCTCATCATGAGGGGCCTGTTACATGCTGAATATCGTTTTATTTGAACCCGAAATTCCACCTAACACCGGCAATATTATCCGCCTGTGTGCCAATACTGGCTTCCAGTTGCACTTGATCGAACCAATGGGCTTCCCATGGGACGACAAACGCCTGCGCCGCGCCGGGTTGGATTATCATGAATTTGCCAGCATCAAGCGCCATGCCGATTATCCGGCGTTTCTCGCCAGCGAAAAACCGCAGCGGCTATTTGCCCTGACCACCAAAGGCACCCCGGCACACAGCGCGGTGAGCTATCAGGCTGGCGATTATCTGTTATTCGGCCCAGAAACCCGTGGCTTGCCCACCAGCATCCTTGATGCACTGCCTGCGCAACAAAAAATCCGTATCCCCATGCAGGCCCAAAGCCGCAGCATGAATCTGTCGAATGCGGTTTCCGTCGTAGTGTACGAAGCCTGGCGCCAGCTAGGTTATGCCGGCGCATTGCTCAAAGAATAAAACCTGCCACCTCAAGGCGATGCCCTACCGTACAGACATCGCCCTGCATCATTCTCGCTCAATCTGTGATCGCCAACATACGCACCCGCTGAATTTTGCCACGCTCTTGCGCCCTCCGGCAGCCACCCGAAGGTTCCCTTCATCGCCTCTGTTTAGACTTCCTGTTCATCCGTGGTCTTACCGCGCCAATAACAACGAAGGATAACAAGATGAACAATGCCATCATGCTAGGGATATTCTGGCACCTGGTCGGGGCAGCCAGCGCCGCCTGCTTCTACGCCCCATTCAAACAGGTAAAAAACTGGTCCTGGGAAACCATGTGGTCGATTGGCGGCTTTATGTCATGGCTCATCCTCCCTTGGGGAGTCAGCTACGTGTTGCTGCCTGATTTTTGGCACTATTATGGTTCCTTCAGTACAGCGACTCTGCTGCCCGTGTTCCTGTTCGGTGCCATGTGGGGAATTGGTAACATCAACTATGGCCTGACTATGCGCTATCTCGGCATGTCGATGGGGATTGGTATCGCTATCGGCATCACACTGATCATCGGTACGCTGATGACCCCATTACTGCAAGGCCGCTTTGAATTACTGTTCGGCACTGCCGGGGGCCGCCTGTCGTTGCTGGGGGTATTGGTTGCGCTGATCGGCGTGGTGATCGTCAGCTATGCGGGCTTGCTGAAAGAGCGGGCCATGGGGATCCGCGCCGAAGAGTTTAACCTGAAGAAAGGGCTGGCTCTGGCGGTGATGTGCGGCATTTTCTCTGCCGGGATGTCGTTTGCCATGGATGCCGCCAAACCGATGCACGCAGCGGCAGGAGCCTTGGGCATCGATCCGCTGTATGTCGCCTTACCAAGTTATGTGGTGATTATGGGCGGCGGCGCACTGATTAACCTCGGTTACTGTTTTATCCGCCTGGCAACCCTGAACAATCTGTCGGTCAAAGCGGATTTCTCACTGCCGAGACGGCTGCTGGTCATCAACGTACTGTTCTCCGTGCTGGCGGGCCTGATGTGGTATCTGCAATTCTTCTTCTACGCCTGGGGTCATGCCAAGATCCCAGCACAATACGATTACATGAGCTGGATGCTGCATATGAGCTTCTACGTGCTGTGCGGCGGTATTGTCGGGTTGTTGCTGAAAGAGTGGAAATGCGGCACCAGAAAACCGGTTGCCGTTCTGTGCCTTGGTTGCCTGGTAATTATTCTGGCAGCCAACATTGTTGGCATGGGGATGGCATCTTAAGGATTCACAAACCGCTGGCGATATTCGCGTGGGGTCATTCCAGCCTCACGCGCAAATACCACAGAAAAATAGTTACTGTCCTCAAACCCGCAACGGGCGGCAATATCACTGATGCGAAACTCGCTACGGCGCAGCAAGCGCTTGGCCTGGCATAGCCGGATCTGCCGCAGATAGTGGTTGATGGTCATACCGGTTTGCTGGCGGAACAACAGCTTCAACGCTCGCTCCGTTAAACCATGCTGTTGGCAGAATAGCGCCAGCTCAAACTGCCCATCAATGCCGTTTTGCAGTGCCGCCATCAACAAATCCAACTGTTCGCCATCTGGCAACATATGTGCTTTATCCACCGCATAGCGGTGGCGTTTTAGCACGATCGCCAGTTGTAACAGCAAGACTTCGGTTAACTGCAGCGACAGCGCATCGGTTTTGCGACTCTCCTGCGAAAGCTGAGCGATGATGGGCCGCGCCTGCGCCATCCCCTGAGTGGATAGCCGCCAGTAGCGCTCGTCTGCCGCAGCAAACGGCGGCAGTAGGTTGTCCCATTGGGCATTCAACCGCAGGCGCTCGGGGCAGTAAATGATGTTATCCAGTACCAGATCGTGTACAGATTCATAGCTATGGCAATCGCTGGCGCGCAGATAAAAAAGATCCCCGCAGGTGATGCGATAAGGGCGATCGTTCAACACGTGCAAGCCGTTACCGCGCCAAACAATCACGATCTCGCAAAACTGGTGGGTATGGGTGGCAAAGCCCTCTTGAGGGTAACGTTCCGCCACCGCTACCGGCATCTGCTCAGAAGGCAGATAATCGCGGCTCTCCAACAGCAATGTTTCCCTCATCTGCACACCTTTTCTCTTTTTCACTCCCCGTATTATTGCCGAACGTCAAGCCAGGGAAATTGACGCCATCGCGATTTCACACCGCTAACACAACCCACGCAGTGCCCGTGGCGGGCAGGCAAACTCACGCTTAAACAACGTGGAGAAATGGTTACTGTCACCAAAACCACAGCGGAACGCGATATCGGTAATACTGCTGTCACTATGGCACAGCAGGTGGCGCGCCTGTAATAAGCGCAGGTGGGTCAGGTAACGCTGCGGCGTCATATTGGTATGGCACTTCAACTGCCGGTGCAGCGTGCGTAAGGGTATGGCGAAGCGCTCTGCCAGTTCCGGCCATTCGATTTGCTCAGCATAATGGCTTTGCAACCAGTCCAGCAGTTGGTGCAGACGCCCTTCCTGATCGTCGCCCTGTCGTGCCATACACCCGCGCCATAACTGCACCAGTAGCTGCATAAACCAGCTTTCATGCAGCGCAATCTCTTCAGGCTGATCGCCTGCTGGCGTAGTCATCAGTAATGCCATCAGCCGTTTAGCCTGCTGTAACACCTGCTGGTTGATACGCCAGTGCGCAGGGTAAACGCCATCGCGCTCGCGGGGCAGGAATTGCTCCACGCCGGAAACAAAGCGGAACGCATTCGGGGCGCGGAACAGGATATTGGTCAAAATCAAACCATCGGTCTGTTCAAACAGATGGCGATCGTGATCGCGCACAAAGCAGACGCAGCCACTGTTGAGGGTATAAGGGTTGCCGTTGAACACATGAACACCGGCCCCCTGCTCGACAATCACGATTTCGTAAAAATCATGATGATGCTCCGGAAAAGCCTGCTGCGGATCACGGGGTTCAATCACCACGGACGCGCTACAGGAAGGGAAAAAATCACTACTGTGTAATAGATTCATCTTACCCCCGTTCCTTGGCGCGGCGGGATTACCGCGCAACGTCGGTTACCGATAGTAAGAGAAGCATCAAGGAAGATACCTTAAGTTTTTAACCGAAAAACACGCTAAATCTGTGCATTTTTTAAGAAATGCCGCAGCAATGTTGAGAAATGCGTACAAGGTCACAACCCACAGAAAACCGGGCTGAATGGCAAACTGTGAGCTGCTTCACCTTTACCTTTGCCATTTTGCCAACACATCTTCGGCACTGGCAGTAGCGAGAAGGCTTCGCTACCCGCAACTTTCTACACTGCCCGTCATCAAGCAACAACGGGCTTTCTCTTATGACCACACGCAACATTGCAGCCATCGATCTGGGTGCCTCTAGCGGGCGCGTAATGCTGGCCAGCTATCAACCAGGACAACAGCGGCTCCAGCTACGCGAAGTCAGCCGTTTTACCAACCGTTTGCAACAGCGGAATGGGCAAGATTGCTGGGACTTGGATACGTTAGAGCAGCACATCCGCCAGGCACTTGATCGGCTTGATGGACAGGGCATCCAGCTCGACAGTATTGGCATCGACACCTGGGGCGTGGACTTTGTGCTGCTGGATGCCCAGGGCGAGCGTGTCGGCCAAGCTGTCTCTTACCGCGATGCCCGCACGCAGGGCGTGATGGCACAAGCCCAACGCGCTCTCGGGCGGAGCAATATCTATCAGCGCACCGGCATTCAGTTTTTGCCCTTCAATACCTTGTATCAACTGCGTGCCTTGCGCGAGCAACAGCCTGAACTGTTAGAACGCGTAGCACACCTGCTGCTGATCCCGGACTATCTGCACTTCCGGCTGACCGGGCAACTGAATTGGGAATACACCAATGCCAGCACCACTCAGTTACTGAATATTGAGAGCGACCAATGGGACACCGAGCTGCTCACTTGGGCGGGTGTGCCAGCACATTGGTTGGGTAAACCGACCCCGCCGGGCAACCGCGTAGGTTACTGGACCAGCGCCCGTGGCCAGCACGTGCCGGTGATCGCCGTAGCCACCCACGATACCGCCAGCGCGGTACTGGCTACACCGTTGCAGGATGCCGATGCGGCTTACCTCAGTTCCGGCACCTGGTCGCTGATGGGGATTGAAAGCCCGGTACCGATTGTTAACTCCAGCTCGCTGGCAGCCAACATTACTAACGAGGGCGGTGCCACCGGTTATCGGGTACTGAAAAACATCATGGGCCTGTGGCTGCTGCAACGTACAACGCAGGAACTGAATATCAGCGATTTACCGGCGCTGATCGCTCAAGCCGCGCAACAACCTGCCTGTCGCTCGTTGGTTAACCCCAATGACGATCGCTTTATCAACCCAACCAATATGTGCCAAACCATTCAGGCCTATTGCCGTGAACAACAGATGCCCGTCCCAGAGACGCCTGCTCAGTTGGTACGTTGCATCTTCGACAGCCTGGCCATGCTCTACCGACAAGTGGCACAGGAACTGGCTACCCTGCATGGCCGCCCGCTGAGCCATTTGCATATTGTGGGTGGCGGCAGCCAAAACCATTTCCTCAATCAGCTATGTGCCGATGCCTGTGGGCTGGCCATCAGCGCTGGGCCGATCGAAGCCTCGACGCTGGGCAACGTCGGTTGCCAGTTGATGGCGCTGGATGCCGTCACCGATATCAGCCAATTCCGCCGCATCTTGGCACAGAATTTCCCGCTGCAACATTTCACCCCTCGCGACAATCCCGACTTTGCCGCCCACTGGCCGCAATTTCAGTCGTTGAGTCAACTACCTAAGGAACTTTGTGTATGAAAAGCTCTATTGAACAAGCCTGGGAACTGGCAAAACAGCGCTTTGCCGCCGTTGGCGTTGACGTTGAGGCCGCCATTCAGGCCATGGATACCTTGCCTGTCTCCATGCACTGCTGGCAGGGTGATGACGTAGCCGGCTTTGAAAACCCGCAGGGTTCGCTGACCGGGGGGATTCAGGCGACCGGCAGCTACCCCGGCAAAGCGCGTAATGCCAAAGAGCTACGCGCCGATCTGGAGCAGGCGCTGGCGCTGATCCCTGGCCCGAAGCGCTTAAACCTGCATGCGATTTACCTCGAATCCGAGACGCCGGTAGCGCGTAATAAAATCGAGCCGCGCCATTTCAGGCACTGGGTGGAATGGGCAAAACAGCACCGACTGGGCCTGGATTTCAACCCTTCGTGCTTCTCGCACCCGCTGAGTGCGGACGGTTTTACCCTGTCGCACGCCGCTCCAGAAATCCGTCAATTCTGGATTGAACATTGCCAGGCCAGCCGCCGGGTTTCTGCCTATTTCGGCGAACAGCTCGGCACGCCGTCGGTGATGAATATCTGGATCCCGGACGGCATGAAAGATACGCCGATCGATCGCTTGGCCCCGCGCCAGCGTTTGCTGAGCGCACTGGATGAAGTGATCGCCGAAAAACTCGACCCGGCCCACCATATCGACGCCGTGGAAAGCAAACTGTTCGGCATCGGCGCAGAAAGCTACACCGTCGGCTCCAATGAGTTCTACCTCGGTTACGCCACCAGCCGCCAGACTGCGCTGTGCCTGGACGCCGGGCATTTCCATCCCACCGAAGTGATTTCCGACAAAATCTCCAGCGCCATGCTGTATGTGCCACGCCTGTTGCTGCACGTTAGCCGCCCGGTACGCTGGGACAGCGATCACGTGGTGCTGCTGGATGACGAAACTCAGGCCATCGCCAATGAGATCGTGCGCCACAAGTTGTTCAACCGCGTGCACATCGGCCTGGACTTCTTCGATGCCTCGATCAACCGCATCGCCGCTTGGGTGATCGGCACCCGCAATATGAAGAAAGCGCTGCTGCGCGCCCTGCTTGAACCAACCGAAATGCTGCGGCAAATCGAGCAGCGTGGCGATTACACCGCGCGTTTGGCCCTGCTGGAAGAACAAAAATGCCTGCCGTGGCAAGCGGTGTGGGAAACCTACTGTCAGCGCAACGATGTCCCGGCTGATGCCCGTTGGCTCGACAACGTGCGCAGCTACGAACAACAGATTCTCAGCCAACGTTAAGGATACTGCGTAATGCAACAGCTACTCTCCTCTTGGTTTATCCAGGGTATGATCAAGGCCACCAGCGATATGTGGTTCAAAGGTTGGGATGAACGTAACGGCGGCAACGTCAGCCTGCGGCTAACGGCGGAGGACGTTGAACCATTCCGTAGCAGCTTCGCCGCTCAACCGCGTTGCGTTGAATTGACGCAACCAGCCAGCGAACTGGCCAATTGCTGGTTTCTGGTCACCGGCTCAGGCAAGTTCTTCCGCAACGTGCAGTTGGCCCCAGAAGAAAATCTGGTGCTGCTGCAACTGAACCATAATGGCACCGCCTATCACATCCACTGGGGGCTACCGCAAGGCGGCTTACCGACTTCAGAACTGGCGGCTCATTTCCAGTCGCATATCGTGCGGATGCGGGTCAGTTCTGGTCGCGATCGCGTCATCATGCATTGCCACGCCACCAACCTGATCGCGCTGAGCTTTGTGCAGGAACTGGACAACGCCCGCTTTACCCGCCTGTTGTGGGAAGGCAGCACCGAATGCCTGGTGGTGTTCCCGGATGGCATCGGCATTGTGCCGTGGATGGTGCCGGGCACCGATGGGATCGGCACCCAGACCGCCGAACAGATGCAGGCACACAGCCTGGTGCTGTGGCCGTTCCACGGCATCTTCGGCAGCGGCCCAACGCTGGATGACGCTTTCGGCCTGATCGATACCGCAGAGAAATCCGCCGAAATCATGGTGAAAGTGCTGTCGATGGGCGGTAAGAAGCAAACCATTTCTGCCAGCCAGTTAGCCGCTCTGGCCCAGCGCTTTGGCGTCACCCCGCTGGCAGCAGCGCTCAAGGATTAGCGCCGATCACCACGTTGTCATTCGGAGGAAATTCGATGATCCGTAAGGCTTTTGTCATGCAGATTAACCCAGATGCTCACGCGGAATATCAACAGCGCCATAACCCGATCTGGCCAGAGCTGGAACAGGTGCTGAAAGCTCACGGGGCGCACCGCTATTCCATTTTTCTGGACGAAACACGCAACCTGCTGTTTGGCTATGTTGAGATCGAATCGGAAGAACGCTGGAACGCCGTGGCTAATACCGCCATCTGCCAGCGCTGGTGGCGTTTTATGGGCGATGTGATGCCGAGCAACCCGGATAACAGCCCGGTCAGCTCAGCACTGCGTGAAGTGTTTTATTTGGCGTAAACAATCAGGCGGCGGTTAAATCCCGTCGCCGTATTTGAAATATCAACGTAATTACATGTTATTTATTAACTTCATTAAATATAGATGTGTTTCATAGTCCTTTATGTAGTCCCATAGGCAAAAGTCACCATCACTTTAGCCTGCTTTTTGGCCTCCTACCGTCACCCCTGCCGTCCAGGGAAAAACTGCTTAGCCTCGCTCAACCGATCCCAGCCTGAGAGCTGTCCTCGTCCATTTGGGTACATACGGGATAAACCCGCATCATGGTGAAGAATGCCCCGGCTGTGATTTCTTATTGTAGGATAGATGTATCCCACATTAAGGAATCCACCAGCCATGAGAATGACCAGCCGCAAAAAAGAGATACTGAGCTACTTTGAACCTGATAACGCCAAATGGGTGACGGGTGAGATTGGACCACCGCCTTTCGACGTGTCTGGTGTGGCCTACCTGCTCCACGGTATAACCTCGCATGATAACCGCCACCAGATCGAATCTACCCGGCGAACGCTGGAGGCAATGACGAAAGACGGCCTGTTAGAAAAGGTAATCAGCTACGAACAGCGGCAGGATACTACGCAATCAGGCGGCGGCGCGGGTGTTTGGTGTAACTGCTCCCGTTATGGCCTGCCCGGTTCCTGTAAGCTGCGACGTGATGAAGGCGGTAGGCGTGACGCGATAGAGGGTGAGGCGGTGCGGGTAGAATAGCTGGGGTGCGATACCAAAATGCTACGCTACCGGTATCCGCTCAGAAATAGCCTTTTGGGTGGCAACCGACTTGGCAACCTCACATCTGGCAACCAGTATCACCCCCTGGAACGCCGCTGCTTTTGTTGGTTGGTGTAAGCGTGACCTACCTCTTTTGCTGCCTGGGTCATGATTTTAGCGGTTAACGCATAGTTGCCCATGCTTTCCGTGCGCCTTGCCATGCGATCGAGGATGCGTAGTCGGCATACCTTATTGGCGATCGGCGTATCACTCACTACGCACTGAAATCGCGCCCTGGTAGCTTGGAATAAATCTACCCACACTTTGCCGAGAGCCTTACCGTTCGCCTTGGTTGGGTCGTACAGCTCTATCTGCTGCTTGGTCGTTATCACGCCAAATTCTTGTTTTACAAACTCAACCACTGCTGAGGGGGTTTCATAGCAGGCAAGATGCTGAACTATAAATGCTTTAACCTCATTCGATAACGCTGCCATTGGCTACCCTTTGTCAATGCTGGTCAATGTAATCAGGCCGATTTCAGCACCCGCCCGCCATAAATTATTCAGGACGATAACATCACAACAATGATACTCGAACCCAGACGGGATGAGGCTTTGAGCATTTTACGCGATTCCCGTTTGTCTCAAACAGTCAAGGTTGGGCCCGTGCTTGATAACGGATTGCGGGCTTTGATAACGGATAGGGTGATTTGGTGGCGCTTCGGCATGACCGGCCACCATGAAACGCTTACGACGTTCCTATTTGTTCCTATCCGATCTGCTCAAACGTCTATATTTGTCGCTATTTGATGCCTTGAAAAACGTCTGAGCCTTACTATTTCTTACTATCTTGACGCATGGCGGCTTTTGCTTGGGCAAGTTGTGACTTTACCTGCGCCAGTTCCAGCCGTGCCAGCTTGAGCGCCAGCCTGGACTTACCCAGCTCCAGCTTTGCCATGCGCCTGGTATGCTGCCACATGATACCGTCCAGCAGCATCAGTTCACGCTGTGTCGCCGGGTCAGCGTTCGGGGAGGTGCGCCATAATTCCCCTATGCGTTCGGCGATAGCCAAATTATTGGCTCGTAGGGACACCAGCGGCGGTAACTGCTCAGCGCCAGACAGCGTAAAGAATGCCCGTCTACTCCGTTCGCCATGCTTCACGGCGTTCGTGTTACCCAGGGGAGCGCCAGCACCCGCACGCTTACCACCCCAGCCCGATCTTGATTGTTGGTTCGATTTTTTCATTTTGCGGCCCTTCTGCGCGGCACGGGCTTTTTCCACTCATACGCCGGCGCTCTGATTTTTTGAATAAAACGTTCACGGTTTTCCGCACTGCGGATAATCAGCCTTTCCAGTTCCCGGCACTCAAACGGCGATACCGAACCGCCGTTCGCCCGAATGCTTGCCGCGGCTATTTCTGCCAGGTGCTTTGGTTTCATGGTCGTTGCCTCAAGGATTGCGCTATTTGATTTTACCTTGGATAGCGTAATGAATACCGGCGCACTGTCGTTCCGCCAGTTATGTCACCTGCAGGAGCGTTACAGCCAAGCCGATTTTATCTTGAGGTTTCCACTCTGGTTTCCGGTGGAAACTTTCCAGTGGAAACTTTTGCGATGTGGAAACTTAAGCGACAACTCAAGCCGGAACGCTTCGGGCGGTGGTACGCAATCCACGTATCGGTTTCGTATCTGGCGTTGTATCGTTCGGCCTTGGTGCGTACTTTTCGCCATTGCCAGCAGTGAAGGGGCTTTACTTGGTACGCACCTCGGTTTTTTTGCGTACCTGCGTACCATTTTTGCGTACCGCTCAATCTCCCATCGATGGGACTAAAAACAACAAAACACAGAGCAACCGGTAATCAACTGCCAGCAAAGCCGCATTCCACCGTTTGAAAGTGCCTTTTTCCCCTGAAATTTCTCTATATATAAGCGTAAACATGTTGGTTCAGTCGGTTCAGTTGGTTCAATTTGTAAAGACGATTGTTTTATATGGATTTATTTTCAAAAAGTGAACCAACACAAGGCCATTTTGAACCAACAACCGGGGTTTTCGTGTTGGTTCAGTGCCGATCACCCTGCAGCGTGCATCACGGCTATCACCTTAGCATTTCTGTACATCCGGCTTGTGTTGCCGTGCGTGGCCTTGCTGTGGGTCGCTGGTGGAGCGTGCGGAGCATTACAGGCGCGGTACTGCCTTCTTCCACTGGTAGGCCGGTGCGTTCATGTGCTGTCGGTGGAGTGTCGTTTCTTATTCGCTCAATACTCAATCGGCGGATTTCTCCGCCGATTACCAATCTAACACCTGGCCTACCGCTACTCGCTGTGCACAAAAAAACCACGAAACACCGCGATTAACCGCGCTGAAAAATGCGAAATACTTGCGCTTTCTTGCGGCTCGCCCCCTCTGAATTCGCAGTTACAGACAAGCCGTTGTCAGACGTGGCGGCCTTCTTGCCAGTTTTGCGAATTTCACCGTTCGCAGTTTTATTCGCAGTTTTTTTGCGAATTGCCAATTTTTATATGGCGCTTGGCAGTTGAATACTTGATACCCTGAGCTTTGCACCAATCCTCTGGAGATATACCTGTTTTGGCATGCTCAGCGAGGAACTGTTTCTGTAATGCTCCCCAGTCCTGTCTTGCCATAAATTCCTCTAGACATTTTTTTTAGTTTATTCGAAGGTTGGCAGTCGCGATGTTCGAGCAGCATCAACGATGAATTTTGCTTGTCGATACATGCTATTTAAAAGCCTCAGGAGGGTGAATGGACTCAAATATTTTTAATGATGGGGTTTCTATGGCTGCCTACAGGTTTCCTGTATGCACAAGTAAGCCTATCCATCTAGAGCAAAGGAAAGTACTTGGTCTTTATAATCAGTCTAACAAGGGATCACCCAGACAATCGGTCTGCGAAACTGTTCGTAATTGGCTCACTAAAGAGGCCCCTCGATATGGCTGGAGAAGCGTTACATTTACAGATAACGGAGGCGCAACCCTAATGCCGTGATTTGCTCCACAGCTAAATGCTGCCAACGCGCCTATCCTTAATCAATATGTAAAAGTAAAAAAGGGCTCTTTCACTGGGCCTTTTCTTTCTGTTATCCGTTAGATCTCAACGCTACTCATTACCTGATACTCCGCTGCTACTTAATCTCCCCTCAAGACGTGAGGCGCAGTTATCAAGTTCACTCTGAATTCGCCGTACATAAAATGCGAAATTTGGTTTTTCTTGGGGGCGCTATTCGCAGTTTGCGCATTTGTCCAAACCTGCCTGCAGGGCTGACAAAAGAAAAACCCGCGCTGGTGGCGGGCTTCCTGTAGGCTTTACTTACTGCAGGTGTTTAGCATTTCAGTATGGATTGATTCTTTACTGGTTGCTCTCTCACCGAATTTCCCTGCGCCCAATAACTCGCCGTGCGTAGCCGGGTCGTCGATGATTGGAGACTGGCCGCCATCAAGTGGGGTGATCTTCTCCAACTGTGCCGGGTTGCCCTGTGCTGCTTTGCTGTCGTTTTTCATTGTGGTGCTCCTGTGCTGCCGTTACCGGTTTGAACGCCGCCGTGTGTGTGCCCCTGCAAGCTTATATTGCCCGCTTTAATGTCGCCTCTAGCGTTGATGCTGCCGCCAAAGGAAGCATCCCCTTTGCCTTCTGACTGCGTTATGGTCGAGTTGAACATAACAGGGCCATTGAACACTACAGGCCCGTTTATCGTGATTTCCTGAGCCGTTGCGGTCAGTTTTCCCGATGTGGTGACCGTTACCGCATGGCTTCCCGGGTCCAGTTCGATAAATGCCGCGCCATCGTCGGTACGCAGTTGCGCCGCGCTGGTGCTAATACCGCTGATTTTCTGCGCCTGCGATTGCGGGCCTGGAATGACAAAAGCGTCCGACAAGTCTTGCATGCGATTATCCACGCGTTCTTGAGAGCCGCCGTTCTGCCACCAAAAATCAATACAGCGATCAGCAAACACCACCAGGCATTCGTCACCGGCTTTAACCGGGAACGTGAGTGTGACACCGCCCCCGCGTGGGAATATCACTGGCACATCCACCAGCAGCGGTAATTCTGGTGCCGCTTTGCCTGTTGCGCCATATTCGGTGGAGCGTTTGCCCTTTAACCCGAGAGAAACAACGCACGTCACCGACTCAGGATCGAATGATTGGATTATGCCGGGGGTCGCGCTTCGAGCCTGTGAAACGGCAAGCTTAACCCCCGCTTCAAATACTTCTTGGTCGTCTATAGGTCTTACGTTAGCCACTGAATCCCCCTTAATCCGATATCTTTTTACAGTCGAAAGAACCAATAAGGCGCGGTGCGTCCATGTCACGCCGGATAAGCTCAACGTTAAGCCACCGTTTCTTACTTCCGTCCGGGTGAATGTATTCAAAACCGTACATCTTTCCGTTACTGGCTGGCATCAGAGTCATATCCATTTTCATACCGCCACTTCCGAGCGCCGCTATTTTTTGCGACGTAACAAACTCGCCGTTAATTTTAGACATCGAGTTTTCGATCATTTCCAAGCGAAACTCACCGCAATTGTAACGATGCGTGGTAATTGATTGAGCGTTGCTCGCTGTGGAAATAAAAATACCGAGCAAAAAAACAACCCTTTTCATTATGAATCCTGTCGTTGTAGGAATGAACTTGACGGCAAATCAGTCGCTCCGCGAGCTTCACAAGCCATCTCCATGTACCAATCTTTACCGCGTGTATCGCCCTTGTAAGTGATATAACGCACAATATAAACGCCATCAGTAGCCACGCTGGCCGGTTGAGCCATAGGCGGCGCGTCAACCCAATTTCCCTCAGCATCCCGCACCTTTCCGATAGGTGCAAGGTTGCCGTTTATCTCCTTTTCGTTGAATACACCGCTGTAGATATCCTGATTTTGAAGCGCAGTGCGGTACACAGACGCCTGATCGAGCTGAATCAAGCCATTCAGCTTAATGTTGGGATTGATGAGACATTTCACATTTACCCCGGCCCCGATGGTCTGCTGTGGCATGCCGATCAGGCCCGTATGCGAGTTAAGAACAAACGCTTCATGCGCGATCATGTCTTTCGTGCGCATATCGACCCGACCATAAGCAAATTGCCAACGGGCGCTACACTGCTCGGCCAGATTATCAAGGTATTCATGTACGGGGCCATAAAACGATTTACCCCGAGGGAATACCGTTGCCGGGAAGTCTGGCACGCTGCCGCCAACAATCCCGTATGGTTCGAGTGAACGCATCAGCAAGTGATAAACGTCTTTCAGCGTGTAGCCTTTCGCTAGCGTGGCGCTGATAAACGCTTTTTGAAACACTTCCAGCCCATCACATGCCTGAATAAATACCCAGCTATCAGTGCCATTGTCTTTGCCTGAAACCGTGAACCGAATATCGCCGCTATAAATCAGACCGAAATTCATGCCGTTAATCTGGCCGACTTCCTGATCTGATATTTCCCGCACTTTACCAACGTCACTCGCGGGTACGTTCGGGGCGATCCCGTCATAGCCTGCAATAATCTTCATCTTTGAATACTCACGCGCCAGGATAAGATTTTGTGTGCTCGGCGATAGGTTATAAATCCTTACATTGGCATTGCTCGGCCATTTATTATCATTCCATTGGATATCAAAGGTAATTTTGAAATCACTTAAAATAATCCCTTTCCCGTCATTGTCGGAAAGAACAAGCTCAAAATGACGCATCCAGTTCTGGCTCATTTTCATACCTCAACAAAATATAAGTGGCTACCGATCCCGAGGTTGTCTTTCGTCGGGTATTCTTCTGCGGTGACATCGCTGGCTACAACCAGCATGCCATTGATGCCTAGGTGCCTAAACTGACCCAATAGGTCGCGCCCTGGCACCAACGGCAACCCATAGGCCATAGCGCCGCCTGCTTCGTCGGTTAAATCCAGAGTCCATCCAGCCACACCCCGCCACTGAATGCACATGTTGACGACTTTCCCGCCCAGGCTAATCCTGAATCGCTGGTTGTTAGGTGTGAGGGGGATTTCACTAATAATCATTGAGGCCTCCCGTTAGCGTAATTCAGCAGGGCCTGAAATCCGCCTTTGAGTTGTGAGCCAATACTTTCGTTAACCGGTACAAGGGTTTTCGTTCCGGCGTTCTGTATGGGTGCGGTACTGACACCAAACAGCATATCGGCCTTGTCAGCCGCGTTTATCTTCTGCGTTTCGGAAATAATGACCTCTCGCAACGTAAGAACACACATCAACACGTTTTCGCTTGTCTTATCCGTAGTGACCTCGATCGCCCGGATTAACATGTTGTTGTAAGAGCGTTTGCCCGTGATGACATCAAACGGGACTCGGCTTTCTTGCAAAGCAAGGAGCTGTTTGTAAACGTCGGCAGGACTGGTGCCTAACGACAACCCGGTATCGATATTGAATATCTTGGTCGTATCGATGCCATCAATCAGCGATCCTCCACCCGCAAAGCCCAATTCCATGGTGACCTCTGAAGGTCGCTTGAATGCGTGGTCGCTCAATGGTGCGCCAACCTCCACCGGGTGCTCGGTGATTTCCAATGCGTCGGAATGTTTTTCCGAGATAACCACGCTGGGGATGATTGCGCCAATACGGCGGCGCTGTTGGGAAAATAAAACAGAAAGAATATCCACTATTAAATCCTCTTGTTAATTGTTAATAAGTCATGCGCCGCCACCAGCCAGGGAAAATCCCTTTGTTGGTTCAAAACGGGCATTTGTTGGTTCAGTGTTGGTTCAAAATCGGTATCTCTGAAAAATAATTACTTTTAAAAACAATCATCTTTAAAAATTGAACCAACTGAACCGACTGAACCAACATGTTTTTGCCTCACGTGTAGAAACGTTATTCCTCTGGCTGGTCGCTCTCCGGTAGATGGTGGATCACATAAACGTTAATCTGCCGCCCATCAATGCGCGGTGATTTCCGTTGAAAGCCTCTCCCACTGGCTGGCGGTGTCAGCATCCCCGCTTCTGCCAGCGCCTTGGCGAAATGCTTCGAGTTGAACCCTCGCGCTATCTCATCCTCAAACGCTGCCGGAAACGTGTAGAACACCATCGCATCACAATCATGTTTCCCTTTGTCCCGGTACCCGGCCAAATCACGAATAGGCAGGCTCTGCGGATCATAGGGCAGCGGTGCGAACCGGCTCAGCCCGTAGGCATTAAGGAAGGCTTCAGTAGCCTCGATAATCTGCTGGTGTTCTTTGTTGCCGGTGCCGAACTCTTTGATCCAGGCATTGAAGTTGTGTTGTATCGCGTCCCGGCATTCCTGCGCATCCCAGCCGGTCACTACATGGCCCAGCAACAACGCCGCTTCCAGTACAGCGAACCGCGCCGCCACCCGGTGAACCTGCTCGCCATAGTCTGCCGGTATAAGCGAACGCCAACGACTCTCCGCCTCTCTCACGGCGGCTATGGCCTGCTGCTGCTGGTCGGCAAGGTACTTGATCCAGAAGCGCCCGGCGGCCCCGTAGTGGCTTTGATATGCATCTTTCAGGGCATCGGCGTGTGCTTTGCCGTTGGCCGCGCCGTGGAACTGTTGCGCCTTTTCCAGTGGGATATTCAGCAGGCGTACCAGTTGCCCCGCCTTCACCTTGCGGCCAGCGGTAGCAATGAAGGTTTCAATGTCCATCTCCCCGGTACTGAGGGCTACCGTGCGCCAACGTTTTAGCTCCCGGTTGCCGCCTTCCTTGGCCCCCTGGAGCTTGCCGACGCCGTTAAACAGGGTATAGGCCGATTTCGCCACACTATCCGGGTCAGCGCCTTGGCCTACCTCATCGAGCGGCATCAGCCCGTCATTGTGTGCGGCGGCCTCGTTGGCTATCCCTAACGCCGTACCGAACCACGTCAGGCGCAAGGCGTCCGGCTCACCGTACAGGCTGCTGGCCAGATTGGCGGTCGTCGTCTTACCGGCACTGGATTGCTCGTAGAAGTGAATGCCGAACCCATCAACGCCAGCCAACCCAATGAGGGGAGCAGCCAACGCCGCACCGATCCCGGCCATCATGGAGGGGTTACCCCGTGCCAAACGTGCCACCGAATCGCGCCAGCTCTCCGGCGTTCCTTTCACGGTGTACCCGGCAGCGGCAGCACTGCGACCATTGAACAGCACCGGCTTTTCTGGCGTGCCGATGATCTCCCCGTCCGGCATGATGTAGGCCCCGCATTGCCATCCCGTAGCCTGTGCCACACGCCAGATTTCACGAGAACCGCCACACTGTAGCCAGTCGGCCAGAATGGCCCTGAGGGTGTTTTTCGTGGTCACATTCACGCCACCCGCCTTGAGCGTTCGCCAACCCTCCCGCTCGCCAATATCGGCCAGCGGAATGGCGGCAGTTGTCGGCAGGCTTTCGCCCACCGGTAGCCAGCGGATAACCAGGTATTGGTCTTTGTCGTCCCTACCGGTGCCGATCACCTCCAGCGGTGAACACAACCAGCTTTCATGATTGATAACGTCGCCGCTTTGCTTGTCTACCTGTGGTGTTATCCAGAAAACGCCATCTTTCCGACTGACCACATGGGGCTTTAATGGATCGCGCTGAGTATTGTCCTGCTTGCCGCCCTCAATGGCTTTCAGTTGAGCGGTCACGCTTTCCCCCTTGGGTTTGTACAGAGAATTGTTAAATGCCTGCGTGGCGGCTTCCAGGCCGTTCTTCTGCCGGTAGTCGTCCCAATCGGCTTTGTGTTCTGTAGGTGGCACTGATACCCATCCAGAAACAGCGGCGGCAGCCTTCTCTGCGCCTATTTTTCCGCCATTCTTCTTGGGTCTGCCGTGCTCGTCCAGTTCACCGGGTAGGTGCCAGTCGTTATCCCCGGCAATGATGACCTGCGCGTCGGGATACTTCCGGCGTATCACCTCCGCAACAAGCAGAAGATTACCGGCATCAATAGCCACCACAACCACCGCGTCAGGGCGCATCAAATGGACAGATAAGGCGGTCGCCAACCCCTCAGCAAGGATTACGGTTTGTGATTGCTGCGGGGCTTCGCTGAGGATGTGAAAAGCCCCCCGCTTGGCCCCATCCGTCACCTGCCGTTTTTCTCCGGTGGGGGTAATAGTCTGCGCTGCTGCGACTATGCCGGTTTCGTCGGTCAACTCCACCAGCAACCGCCCATCGGCCAGCATAGGGAAGGTGAATCCGGTCAGCCCTTTGGCGTTCAGGTATGCTGAACGGCCTTCCACCGCACCGGCTATCAGTGATTTCCAGCGCCGATTAAATAGCGCTTTCCGCCGCGCCCTCTCCGCTTCGACTTCCTGCAGGTGATCCTGCTTGCGCTGCTGGCGATCCGCTTCTGCTGCCGCCTTGCTCTGGCTATGGGTCTGATTGCTGGTTTCCTCTGCCCGGTAAGCAATTCCCAGCACATCAGCCACCAGTCGCGCCGCTTCAGTAGCGTCGCATTGTTTTACCTTCTGGATAAGATCTAACCCGTCACCGGCCCCGCACTGGTTACAGAAATGAGAACCGCGCCCATTATCATCGAACCGGAACCGGTCGCGCCCACCGCAAGCCGGACAGGCCACCTGTGCGCGTTGACTGGCGGGAACGTCGATCCCCACCATCGGCAGCACATCAGGCCAGCGTCCCGCCGCCGCTTTGGTTACTTCGCGGATCAGGTCAATGTTACGCATCAAGCCGCCCTCCATTCCGCGCCAGGGTTGCGCCCATGTCGTTAACCATGCTCTGCCAGATTTGCCACCCGGCAGGCGTCAGATCATTGCCATCCAGGTATTGCCCAAACAGATGGATTGCCAAGGGTTCCCACTGCAGATAATTCTGCTGTAGCGCTTCCAGATAGTAGCTATCCACCAGCATACGAACCCCGGACACGCCGCCAAGGATATTCACACTGATCGCCTGCTCACCGGCTTTCATGGTGAAGAACTCGCCGCCGCTCTGCTGCGTTATGCGGTTGTATAGCGCTGCCGCATACTGATTAGCCAGCGCATTAAGACGGAAGTTTTTAGTTATCAGCTTCATCGGTTTAGCTCCCTTAACGCTGCCTTGTACGCTCTCATTACTGCGGGTGTTTTACCTGTAATGGTGCTTTTCACCATCAAGCCAATACGCCTGGATGCTGCAACATTCGCAGACAGCAACGCGGCATCAAGCACCCGGTTATGCCTGCGGTATTCGAGAATTAAGCCTGTTATGGTCAGCTTGGCTATCGCGCCACTGTCGAGGTAATCAATTTTCATGATTTACCATCCCGTTTCGCCTGTTCTTTAATCAGCCACGCCGCCACATCACCGGTAATACAGACTAATAACGCGGCAATGGCAGTAATTTCGCTATCAACCAAGCGGTGAGGGTAACTTTCCATCATGCGGCACACGATTTCAGCCTGGTGTGCCTTCTCAACTGCCTGTTCCAGTGTGATTTCTTGGCTCATGCTTTACCCTCCAGATGTTCACGCATAACGTAACCAGCCAGTTGAGCGTCTGCTTTTTCGATCACCTCCGGCACGCCATCTAGTAAAGACATCACCGCGCCTATCAGGATCGCGCTCCTATCATCAGCCATGGTGATCTCAAGCCACGTGCTCAGAACGACAAGCGCTTGCTCAACCCTGCATCCGGCATCAATCACAGGTGGGGTGTGAACCTGCTGATTCTGCTGAGTGACTTCTTTGTGCGCTTGAAGGTTAGATACACCGCCCCCCTGCCGGGTAAATTCACGCCTGAATGCCTCCAGTGAATAATCATGGCTGGCGGCGGGGTATGGCTCGTAGGAGAACACCACGCGCTTTCCTGCGCAGCGTTTAACAATAGCTGACATTCCACCTTCATTTTGCGTATAGCGATCGCCTGCCAGTGGCAGCGATTCAGGGAATTCCTGAGATGAGTTGTTATCAGAAATGTTACGCATGGCGCACCTCCATCACTTCGCCCGGCAAGCTGTTGCGTTCTGCAGGTAACTCGGTACGCTGCATGGCTGGATTTGCCCGCTCCAGTGTCTTCAACTGGCTTTCAATCATGCAAAGCATGGCGCTTACCTGCCCCATAGCGCCATGCATACGGGCATTCATCGGATCTTTGATTTCTAAACCGACCTCGTAGCGCTGGCTCCAGGCTGTAGCGATAAATTTCTGGTGTTTAGCCAACTCATTGAAGTACCGGCGTAGTTCAATAATCGCCTCTGCTGGTGATGCGTCAGCGGCAAGCAATTTGCCACTGATAACCACAGTCGATTCGATGGTGTCTGCCGGTGCTTGGGTAGTAGGTAAATTACGCATGGGTAGCCTCCTGAACCGGCAGGCGTGCGGCCAATGACAGGATGAAGTGAGGGGCCAGCACTTGGCGGGCTTCGCATTCGGTGGGTGCCTCAACGGACATGCGGCAAGGTTTGGCGTTACGGTCTGAGCGGGATACCGCCAGAAAGCGCCAGGTGAACTTATTCGGGGTGAGGGAATTCCGCCCGGTTAAGGGTGTGGTATGATCTGACATAGCTACCTCGATAATCACTCTATCGTTGTGGTTAGAGGCCCGGTTAGTGTTGACGCACTGCCGGGCTTCACTATTTGTGCAACACCTGTGGATAAGGTGTGTAAACAAAGTTAACCCATGGTGTGTAAACAAATCAACTCTTTTTTTTGTTCCACTCATGTTGTATTTTGTATAAACACCACCGCCACTAACCATAGGTTTTGAAATGGCTACAGGAAATAAGAACGGCAAATCAACATACAAAGGGATCAGGTTCCCAAACGAGCTAATCGACGAGATAGACGCAAGCGTAGAGCGAGAGAAGCCAGAAAACCCCAGCGCCAACTTTTCCGCCTGGGTGCTCGACGCCTGCGGTCGCAAACTCAAAGCTGAACAGCGCAAGAAAGCCAAGGAAACACCAGAGGGCTGAGCCAGTGGCGCACTGCTCCAAAGGGCAACATTATCTGTGCTGCCTTTTTTTATTGGCTCAGAGCCACCAGCAGAACGGTAAAGGCGGCCAGCCAGGGAAAAGGCTTCTTTCTGGCAGGCTGCGCTATTCATCCTCACCCCCGGCGATCAACTGGTAATCCTTACTGAAACACTCCAACGGCTGAATACATGGGTGTTCGTACCCGTCACGGTAAAAGGTCACACGCTGGTAATCGGCATGGGTCACCGTTACCCGGTGGCCGTGGGCGTCTTTGTAGCGCTGGTTTGGCTGCGGCTTGCTGGTGGGTTTACTCATGATCTGCCCCCAGGCGCTTAGCCATCCAACGTTGAGAGAGGCGGCATAGTTCCGCTTTACGCTGGTCGTAGGCCATACCCATATCGATCAGCGTTATGTTGGTGCTTTCCAGGTAGGTGAGGTGCTCCAGTTGTTCCGCGTTCATGCTGTCGTGTGGATCACCGTCAATGCCGTTCACCTGCGCCCACCGCTTCGCCGTCAGGCCACCAAGGACAATCCGGGCAATCATGTTGCTCTCGTTGTTGTAGTGGTGCTGTAACGTCTGCTTGCCCTGTTCGGCACGGGCAGCATCAAGCGCGGCGCACATCGGTTTAAACTGGTTGGCGGCACCGATGCGGGCTTTAAGTTGACGGCGTAAACGTGCCGCCACCTCTGGAACACTGCGGTGTAATTCTTCCTCACACTGGATGAAGTAACGGCGAACGGCGCGGCCCTGCTCGTTGCGCTCTACCATTGCCAGTTCTTTCGCTGTTGCTAAGGTGGGGTAGTAGTCTTTCTCAGGACGGCCACGCTTTTTAATATTCCCCGAAACGGGGGAATATTGTTCATTAATCAACCATGCAGCGCTTTGGTCATCGTCGGTAAAGTAATCCACACCACGGACAAAGCCATATTCCCGAATGCGTTCATTGAACCAAGTGGAAAGGTCACGCCCCACACCAAGCGTTTTATGTAATGCCTTGGCGCTTACGATATTGTTTTTACGTCCGCCAATCTGACCGGAAATAACCGGCACCAGTGCGGCAAAGTCATTACCGTTAATATCGCTATGGCTTTCTTTGGGGTGAGTTTGGCCCCGGCCAGTGTTGGCCGTATTTTTCATTGTCATGTTTTCAGGCTCCGATTAAGCGGCGGTGAAGGCGTCCGGGTATAGGCTCAGAATGTCGTTAACTTCCTGCTGTGACAGGCCACAATAGCCGCATGAGCTGGCGTTATGGTTTACCAACTGGATCACGCGCAGAACGTCAGCGCGGCAGGTGAAGCGATAGCGGAAATGGCTACCAATGCCGTCCGGGTTCTTCTCGTCGATACGCTCCAGGCAAATATCAAGGCTGCGTTCTAATTCGCTCGCGTAGTTGCGGCCAGACGATAGGCGGCAATATTTGAGGATGTCGTTTTCAGTCCAGCCATTAACACCGGTTTTCAGCATATAGACACGGGCGCGGTGCTTCTTCGGTGCTGGTTTGATAGCGGGGATGGCGGTATTATCGGAGGCGCTAACCTGTCCGATAATTCCCGCCTCTGTGCGGGTTTTCTTTTGCATTATGCAGCCCTCACGGTGCGCTCGGTATCACGAGCCTTTAACCACCCTTCCACCTCGTCGGCATACCAGCCAGTACGGCGAATGCCAATGCGGATCGGTTTAGGGAAGTCGTGAGTTTTCCACATTTCATCAAAGGCACTATCTGCCGAAATGCGCAGAATGGCCTTAACTTCTTTCTTGAGTAGGATTTTGCGATCTAGCAGGGACATATATCTATACTCCTTGGTAATAACCGGCTTACCGGTGGATACAGATATATTTACTTTTGACGAGGGGAAGTTAAATCACATCCCTCATCATTAAGGGAACTCGTCCCCTTATTAAGGGATTTAAGCAGCAGGTAATTTTAATTTTGATACATCTGACTTCCAACGCTTCACTGTATCTCTATTGAATTCGTACACATACCCAGCGACTTTAACCTCTGCGGTCATGATATCGGCAGCTCGTTGGTAATTTTTGCTGACATCACCATGCTGCTGCTCGTGTCTTGAGATAATAAGAACCTTTGCCGCGTCAGATAGCCTGCCGGAGGATGGTAGGATCGGCACTTCATGCTTAACAGCCAGGTTTAAACATTCTGGTATCTGGATTTGAACCGGATTAACATTGTTTCGAAACTCGATCTCTTTGAGCACTTCACGCTTACTAAGGAAAAAGTCAAATCCTTTGTTTTGCTCAAAGCCATCCTCAAGCGACAACTCTGATTCATAAGGCTGATTAGAATCCCCCAGTCTAAGGGTTTTTACGGTTCCCCTTTGAACGGCCATCTTGAACGCCTGCAAGCAAAGGTCATACTCGTAGTCCTTTGCAAGGAAATAGCCATCAAAATCAGTGTATCCATAAAAACCCAGCGCTCTAGCACCATCAATTGGATCAATGGGGTTTAGGCGGCATAGGTATTTTGTAGCAGTTTGCAGGTCATAACCCCCTATATCAGCAATACCTCTAATCAGTTGCCATACAGGAACAAAATTATGATGGTCATCAAGAATCTCCCAACTCATACCTTTCCCCGCCGCCGCTAAATGATGGTTACTATCTGTTTATATCTGCTATTTTAGCGCGGCACTGTACAGATATCCACCCACGAAGCACCCTCCAAAAACGGGAAGAACATACTTTTATGTTATTGAATTTTATTATTATATTTATTCACCCTGTGGATAACTTGGATGAAATACTTTATTGACAGTTTATTTATCGGTTGTGCCAGCGATGTATAATATCCGCCCACTAACTCGCAATGGATCTTAACCCCCTAAGCCCACCCGATGCCATGACCTGCCCGGATGCCGCCTGCTCTACATAATTGCCCCAAAAATCCATCATCACGCGCCGCTGCTCTAGGTAGGTGCTGCGGTTGTATGCGTTCCTGACCGCATCCTTGCCTCTATGCGCCAATGCTGCCTCGATCACGTCCGGGTTGAATCCTTCTTCGTTTAACGCAGTGCTGGCTATAGAACGCAAGCCGTGAGATACCAATTCCCCTTTGTACCCCATGCGCTTAAGCGCCATGTTTACAGTCTGGCTGCTCATTGGCTTTTGTGGGTTTTTGAATGACGGGAAAACATGCACGCGGTTGCCGCTAATAGCCTTCATGGCCTGAATGACGTCTAAGGCTTGCTGACAGAGGGGAATGACGTGCTCGCGCTTCATCTTCATCCTATCGGCGGATATAACCCAAACCTTGGCCTTAATGTCTATTTCACTCCATTCAGTATCGGCAGCCTCACGCGGTCTGGTCATTGTGAGCAATTGCCATTCGATCAGTAACCGGGTTTGCAGTTCTAGGCGCGAAACAGCTACCAATTGCAAAAGTCTCGGCAATCCCTCCGGCCTGATTGTTGGGTTATTGGTTCTTACTGGCTGGCTGAATGCGGTAGAGATCCGCGATATGGGGTTGGCGGTGATGTAACCAGCATTAGCGGCATAGTCCATAATTTCACGTAGGCGCTGAACGGCTCGGTGTATTGTTTCAAGCCTTCCCGCCTCCTTTAAGGTTTCCATCGCTTCAATAACCCGGCGCGGGGTAATCATGGTTACTGGCACCGAACCCATAGAGGGCAGCAAGTACACATTGAGCATTCTGTTGATCTGCTTAATCGTATTCTCGCTAAGGTTTTGAGAAATTTTCACCGCCAGCCAGTCAGCGGCAACCTTTGCCAGTGTGTTGGCTTTCGCCTCGTAAGCCTCTGTCATTACCTCCCGTTTGTACTCCTGCGGGTCTATACCCTTGGCAAGCAATGCCCTGGCGTCCTCACGGTGCTGGCGCGCATCTGCTAACGAGATTTCAGGGTATGCGCCAATAGTCATTGTCTGGCGTTTGCCGGTGATCGGTTTGTAGTACCTAAATCGCCACACCTTCGATCCTGACAGCTTTACATACAGGATCAGCCCATCACCATCATACAAAGACAAGTCCTTGCTGGTGGCCTTAGCGCTGCGAATCTCTGTATTGGTTAATGGCTTGGTTTTTACTGGCATGGGACTACACCTTTTGAGCCTACGTTAACGATAGTCCCTAGCATAGTCCCAAAATGAAAGAGTAATAACAAGGAATACAGATATAAACCGATACATGAATTTGACTACACACACCGGTTTACAAGGGTTTTTGGGATTTAAGAGGTATTCAAAGATAACTACAGATATGTCGATCAGATACCGTCGCCGTACTCAAACCCGTGATTTACGCCGTTGAAATACTGGTTCATGTCCATTGATGGCGTATCACTTTCAGGCCGCCCGACGATGCGCGCAGGCACACCTGCTGCGGTAGTATGCGGAGGGACCGGCTGTAGCACTACCGAACCGGCACCGATTTTTGCCCCTTTGCCCACTTCAATATTGCCAAGAATTTTGGCACCTGCGCCAATCATCACACCTTCACGGATTTTCGGGTGGCGATCGCCGCTGGTTTTGCCGGTGCCGCCCAAGGTCACCGATTGCAGGATGGAGACGTTATTCTCCACCACAGCGGTTTCACCGATCACAATGCCGGTCGCATGGTCGAGCATAATCCCGCAACCAATGGTGGCTGCGGGGTGAATATCCACGCCAAAGGCGACAGAGATCTGATTTTGCAGGTAAATGGCCAACGCCTGACGCCCTTGCATCCACAGCCAGTGTGCAATGCGGTAGGCCTGCAGAGCGTGAAAACCTTTGAGATACAGCAATGGCGTAGAATATTTATCCACCGCCGGATCGCGCAGCCGCACCGCGAGAATATCGCGAGCGGCAGAAACAATCATATGTGAGTCGGAGCGGTAGGCGTCTTCCGCCACTTCACGCACCGCAATCGCTGGCATGATCGGATTGGCAAGCTTATTGGCCAGGATATAGCTGAGCGCACTGCCCAGATTTTCATGCTTAAGCAACGTCGCGTGGAAAAAGCTAGCCAGCATAGGTTCACAATCAGCCAGTGCTCTCGCCTCTGATTTTATATTGCTCCAGACCTGCTCTAACTCTTCTACTGACATCGCTTTCCTCTCTGCCTTACACAACAAACCACCCTGCCGGGGCTGCCAGCAAGGTGGTTCAATACAATCCAGAGGCACAAGACACCTACTCGGTATTTTGAACCCTTCCTTAGGTCAAGCGCTATGTTTTTCGTCTTTTCTGGTGCGCCCCAGCAGACTCAGTGCCGCTTCACGGGCATTTTTATCACAATACAGCACCTGATAAATCTGCTCGGTAATCGGCATTTCCACACCGTAGCGTTGCGCCAGCGCCAATACCTCTTTGGTATTGCGATAGCCCTCGACCACTTGGCCAATGCTGTCTTGCGCTTCCTTCACGCCGACCCCTTGCCCCAACATAATACCGAAACGGCGGTTGCGTGATTGATTATCTGTGCAGGTTAACACCAGGTCACCCAACCCGGCCATGCCCATAAAGGTCGAAGGATCAGCCCCGAGCGCCGAGCCGAGGCGGCTCATTTCTGCCAGCCCACGGGTGATCAACGCAGTACGTGCGTTGGCACCAAAGCCAATACCGTCGGACATCCCGGCACCGATAGCGATCACGTTCTTCACCGCGCCCCCCAACTGCACCCCAATGAAATCCGGGTTGCTGTACACACGGAAGCTTTTGCCACAGTGCAGCAACTGCTGCAGGTCTTCGGCAAATTGCTCATCGGTAGCGGCCAATGCGATCGCCGTCGGCAACCCGGCAGCCAGCTCTTTGGCAAACGTCGGCCCGGAGATTACCGCCAGTGGGATATTGTCCCCCAGCGCTTCACGCGCCACATCCTGCAGCAGGCGACCGGTTTCCGCTTCCAGGCCTTTGGTCGCCCACACCACTCGGGCATCCGGGCGCAAATGCGGCTTCAACTGACGCAAGACGTCACCAAATACATGGCTGGGCACCACAACCAATACATCACGGCTGGCCGCCAGCGCACGAGCCAGATCAGCTTCAAGCAGTAAAGTATCGGGGAAAGTGACGTCGGGCAGAAACGCCTGATTGCAGCGATCGCGCTGCATAATCTGAATTTTTGCGGGGTCATGGCCCCATAACACAACCGGGTGGCCATTACGCGCCAGCGTAATGGCCAATGCGGTGCCGTACGAGCCGGCACCGATAACAGTCATTGAAGCATTGACGGTGTTCATCAGGCATCCTGATGTGGTTCTGCACCTTCGCTTTCGGCCTGCTGTTGTTGCTGTTGCAGATAGCTCATAAACAGCGCGTCAAAATTGACCGGTGCCAGGTTCAACTGCGGGAATGTACCGCGAGAAACCAGGCTGGTGATGCACTCGCGCGCATACGGGAACAGAATGTTCGGGCAGTATGCACCCAGGCAATGCGCCAGTTGCGTCCCTTCGATACCGGCGATGGAGAAAATACCCGCCTGCTGAACTTCACACAGGAACGCAGTTTCTTCACCCAGAGACGCCGTTACGGTTACACGCAGTACCACTTCATACACGCCATCAGCCAGTTGGCTGGAAGCGGTATCCAGATCAAGTTTAACTTCTGGCTGCCATTCCTGCTGGAATACCTGTGGAGCTTTTGGCGCTTCGAAAGAAATATCTTTGGTGTAAATACGTTGGATCTGGAAAGCCATTTCGGTCGTGTTTTGTTCTGACATTTGTCTGATACCCTTAGTTAAATATCCTTATTGACACTCAGTAACCGCTATACCCGAGTGACTTGCAACCGCAATGCGGTGCCAACCCCTCGAAGCACAACTAGCCGCTTAAAGCAGCGGATCAAGGCCACCGCGAGCATCGAGTGCATGTAAATCATCGCAGCCACCCACATGCTGGCCGCCGATGAAAATCTGTGGCACGGTGGTTCGCCCACTGCGCGCAATCATCTCTTCGCGTTTCACATTATCGCCATCGATGGCAATCTCGTTAAACGCTGCTCCCTTACTGTTCAGCAACGCTTTGGCGCGATGACAGAACGGACAGGTCGCCTTGGTGTAAATATCGATGTTAGCCATGGAAAAAACCACCTCAAACTACAAACTACTTGAACAAAATTACTTGCCGCGCGCCAATGGCAGGTTTTCACCGCTCCAGCCCGCAATACCGTCTTTCAGAGTGTAAACGTTGGCAAAACCGGCTTTACTCAGGTTTTCTGCTGGCTCACGCGACGTGGTGCCGTTAGCGCACGCCACAATTATTGGCTGGGATTTGTGTTTTTCCAACTCGCCAAGGCTGCCATTTTTGATCTCGCTCGCCGTCAGATTAATGGCGTTGGCAATATGGCCTTTGCGGAAATCGTCTCGGCTGCGGGTATCCACCACCACAGCATCTTCTTTATTGATCAGGCGAATAGCTTCACCGCGAGCGATCTCTTTCACTTTGGAAAAACGGCTCTTGATGGTCATGACGATCACAGCAGCCAACAGCGCAACCCAAGCCAGACTCAGTATGGGATGCCTGCTAACAAATTGCATAATTTCTTGCAGCATGGGGTGTAACAACTCCCGTCAGTTAAGGGAAAATAAGTCAAGGTTTCAGAGTATACCTGCCGAATGCGGCAAATACAGCCAATAAGCAAACGTGAATGCAGAAACTGCGGCCTGCACCGAGAAATTACCGCAAAGGCATCAGGAAAGTCGCCATTGTCACCGCAACTTTGATCTTTCTAGGCCCTTTTTGCCCCGCTTTGTTATAAAATCATCCGGTTCTGGAGGGTGAATAGCCATCACTCCAATGGGTTGATGGCTATTCACAACTTAAGCGATCATAACGAGGTTAGAGCAATGTCGAGTACGAAAAAGCCCATGGTTCTGGTGATCCTGGACGGTTATGGCCACCGGGAAGAACAGCAGGACAACGCGATCCTGAATGCCAAAACGCCGGTCATGGATCGTCTGTGGCAACAACAGCCACATACCCTGATTGCCGCCTCCGGTCTGGATGTTGGCCTGCCTGATGGCCAGATGGGCAACTCGGAAGTCGGTCACGTCAACCTGGGTGCCGGCCGCATCGTGTATCAGGATCTGACCCGCCTGGACAAAGAGATCCAAGACGGTGACTTTTTCACCAACGCCACCCTGACTGCGGCGGTAGACAACGCAGTGAAAGCGGGTAAAGCGGTACACATCATGGGCCTGATGTCCCCTGGTGGTGTACACAGCCACGAAGACCATATTCTGGCGATGATCAAACTTGCCGCGCAGCGTGGTGCCAAAGCCGTTTACCTGCATGCGTTCCTTGATGGGCGTGATACTCCGCCGCGCAGTGCTGAAAACACACTGAAACGTTTCAGTGATGAGTTCACCAAACTGGGTGCCGGGCGCATTGCTTCCATCGTTGGCCGTTACTACGCCATGGACCGCGATAACCGTTGGGATCGCGTGCAACTGGCTTACGATCTGATGACCCAGGCCAAAGGCGAATACACCGCCGATAACGCCGTTGCCGCATTGCAGGCCGCCTATGCCCGCGACGAAAACGATGAGTTTGTGAAGCCAACCGTGATTCAGGCCGCAGGCGAAGCCACTGCGGAGATGAATGACGGCGACGCGCTGATCTTCATGAACTTCCGTGCCGACCGCGCGCGCCAGATCACTCGCGCCTTTGTCAATGCCGATTTCGACGGTTTCCCACGTGCCAAAGTGGTGAAATTCGGTGATTTCGTGATGCTGACCGAGTACGCCGCCGACATTCAGACCGCCTGCGCCTATCCACCGGATTCCTTGGCGAACACTTTCGGCGAGTGGCTGATGAAGCACGATAAAACCCAACTGCGCATTTCAGAAACTGAAAAATACGCTCACGTCACCTTCTTCTATAACGGCGGTGTTGAAGAGCCGTTTAAAGGCGAAGACCGTGTGCTGATCAACTCACCCAAAGTGGCGACTTACGATCTGCAACCAGAGATGAGCTCCGCAGAACTGACCGAAAAACTCCTGACCGCCATCAACAGCGGCAAGTACGATGCCATCATCTGTAATTACCCGAACGGTGATATGGTCGGTCATACCGGTGTTTATGAAGCCGCAGTCAAAGCCGTTGAAACGCTGGATCACTGCATTGCGCAGGTGGTTGATGCGGTGAAAGCCGTTGACGGCCAGTTGCTGATCACCGCAGACCACGGCAACGCCGAGCAGATGCGCGATCCGGCCACCGGTCAGGCACATACCGCACACACCAGCCTGCCAGTGCCACTGATTTACGTTGGCGGCAAACCGGCCAAAGCGGTTGAAGGCGGCACATTGTCAGACATAGCGCCCACCATGCTGACACTGATGGGGATGGAAATCCCGCAAGAGATGACTGGTAAGCCGCTGTTCATCGTGGAATAATCCTTCTCCATGAGGGAGAAGGCGAATTTTGCACTATCAAGGGTCACCCGAAGCGCCAACCCAGGCAGCCAGCCGCTGCCTGAACGCTCTGCGCCATGGACGTTGACCACGGTTTGCGCCAGCGTACTTTTCGCTGGCGCATTGTTATGGCCGCTAACCAGCCATGCGGCAGAAGACAACAAATCCCAGCTCAAAGACCTGCAGCAAAGCATCGCCGAAAAAGAAAAAGCGGTTAAACAACAGCAACAACAGCGCAGCTCATTGCAAGAACAGCTCAAACTGCAGGAAAAGACCATCGCACAGGCCAGCCGTTCGTTGCGTGATACGCAAAGCACGCTCGGTGAACTGGGCAAAGATATTTCCGGCCTCAATACCTCAATCGCCAAACTGCAAAAACAGCAGTCTACCCAGCAGGAAATGCTCGCCAAACAGCTTGATGCCGCGTTCCGCCAAGGGCAGCACAGCGCGTTGCAACTGATCCTCAGCGGCGAAGAGAGCCAGCGCAGCGAACGTATTCTGGCCTACTTCAGCTATCTGAACGTGGCACGCCAGCAATCCATTGAGCAACTGCAACAAACCCGCACCCAGTTGGCTGAACAGAAAAGTACGCTGGTGAGCAAACAGGACCAACAGAAATCGTTACTCGGCGAACAGCAAACCCAACAGCAGCAGTTGGAACAGGCACGCAGCGCACGCAAGAAAACTCTGACGTCACTGGAAGCCTCGCTGGAAAAAGATCAACAGCGGTTGGTTGAACTGCGCCAGAACGAAACTCGCATGCGTGATCAGATCGCCCGCGCCGAGCGTGAAGCGCGGGCCCGTGCCGAACGCGAAGCGCGTGAAGCCGCCAAAGTGCGTGAACAGGTGAAGGCCAAAGAACAGCAGGCGAAGAAAACCGGCACCAGCTACAAACCAAGCGAAGGTGAGCGTTCACTGATGGCGCGTACCGGTGGCTTGGGCCGCCCTGCCGGGCAAGCCGTTTGGCCGGTCCGTGGCCGTACCGAACATCGCTTTGGCGAACCGCTGCAAGGTGAATTACGCTGGAAAGGGATGGTGATCTCGGCAACCGAGGGCAGCGAAGTGAAAGCCATCGCCGATGGCCGCGTTCTGCTGGCCGACTGGCTGCAAGGTTATGGCCTGGTGGTGGTGGTCGAACACGGTAAGGGCGATATGAGCCTGTATGGCTACAACCAGAGCGCCTTGGTCAGCGTCGGGGCGCAAGTGCGCGCAGGCCAGCCTATCGCGCTGGTCGGCACCAGCGGTGGTCAGGAAGCACCATCACTCTATTTCGAAATCCGTCGCCAGGGCCAGGCCGTTAACCCACTGCCGTGGTTAGGAAGATAGAGTGCACTCTACCAAATTGCGTATAGCTACCCTGCTGGGTGCTCTGCTGCTGGCTTGCGCTGCGCAGGCCGGGAAATTGTCTATCGTGATTGATGATGTCGGTTATCGCCCGCACGAAGAAAACGCCGTGCTGCAAATGCCGATAGCTATCTCTGTGGCCGTATTGCCCAACGCTCCCCTGGCCCGGCTAATGGCAACCAAAGCCCACAGCCAGGGGCGTGAAGTGCTGATCCATCTACCGATGGCCCCGCTCAGCAAGCAAGCGCTGGAGCCAGATACGCTGCAACCCTCAATGAGCAGTGAAGAAATTCAACGCATCATCCGTAATGCCGTCAACAACGTGCCCTACGCCGTAGGGATGAACAACCATATGGGCAGCGCAATGACTTCCAGCCTGCCGGGCATGCAACGGGTGATGCAGGCGCTCGACGGTTATCAGCTCTATTTTCTCGACAGTATGACCATCGGCAACAGCCAGGCAACACGCGCTGCTGCCGGTACCCATGTCAAAGTCATCAAGCGCAAAGTGTTTCTTGACGATACCGCCAACCCCGACGATATCCGCCGCCAGTTCAACCGGGCGGTTGATTTGGCACGTCGTAACGGCTCCGCTATTGCCATCGGCCACCCGCGCCCGGCCACGGTGAAAGTGCTGCAACAGATGCTGGCCACGCTGCCGAGCGATATTGTGCTGGTGAAACCCAGCGCACTGCTGAACGAACCACAGCAAAGTAGCGGCGGCTATGTTCCACCGCCGAAGCCGCACACGACCCAGCCGAAAAATCCGTTTACCGGGGCTATCAAGCAGTGCAAGGTTAAACCGCCGCAAGAGCAAGTGGATGCCAGCACCGCACTGATGGTGATTGGGGAGAGCGTGGCACAGTCGCCCGTGGTGCTGTTGCTCAAACACCACTGGCAGTATTGGTTGGGTGCGGAGCAGACTACACCAAAAGCATAAACCGCCCCTGCCTATGATGGATTGCCAGTTGCACGACGCTGCAACTGGCAAGACGAAGATGACATCAGCCCCAGCTTAAAACCACTTTCCCAGACTGACCAGAACGCATCACGTCAAAACCCTGCTGGAAGTCGTCAATCGAGAAACGGTGGGTGATCATCGGCGTCAGATCCAGACCAGACTGGATCAGAGCCGCCATCTTGTACCAGGTTTCGAACATCTCACGGCCATAAATCCCTTTGATAAATAGCCCTTTGAAGATCACCTGATTCCAGTCGATAGACATATCCGATGGTGGAATTCCCAGCATCGCAATGCGGCCACCGTGGTTCATGGCATTGAGCAACGTGCGGAAGGCCGGTGGCGCACCGGACATCTCCAGGCCCACATCGAACCCTTCGGTCATCCCCAGTTCGGTCATCACATCGTTCAGGTTTTCTTTGCTGACATTCACCGCGCGGGTCACGCCCATTTTGCGAGCCAACTCCAGGCGGTACTCGTTCACATCGGTGATCACCACATGGCGTGCCCCCACGTGTTTGCACACCGCAGCCGCCATAATGCCGATCGGGCCAGCGCCGGAAACCAGTACGTCTTCCCCCACCAAATCGAAAGACAACGCGGTATGCACCGCATTACCAAACGGATCGAAAATCGAGGCCAGCTCGTCGGAGATATTGTCGGGGATTTTGAATGCGTTGAAGGCCGGGATCACCAGATATTCCGCAAACGCCCCTGGGCGATTCACCCCGACGCCAATGGTGTTACGGCACAAATGCGTGCGGCCAGCGCGGCAGTTGCGGCAGTGCCCACAGGTGATATGGCCTTCACCGGACACCCGATCGCCAATGCTGAAACCTTTGACTTCTTGACCGATCGCCACCACTTCACCCACGTATTCGTGGCCCACCACCATCGGCACCGGGATGGTTTTCTGCGACCAGTCGTCCCAGTTGTAGATGTGCACATCGGTGCCGCAAATGGCGGTTTTACGGATTTTGATCATCACATCATTGTGGCCCAGTTCAGGCTCGGGCACATCGGCCAACCAAATGCCTTGTTCCGCTTTCAGTTTTGATAGTGCTTTCATGCAATGACTCCAAGTTGTTTGCCGATGCGGATAAACGCAGCAACCGCGCGCTCAATCTGCTCTGGGGAGTGATCGGCAGACATCTGGGTGCGGATGCGTGCCTGGCCCTTCGGCACCACCGGATAGAAGAAACCGGTCACATAGATGCCTTCCTTAAGTAAAGCATTGGCGAAATCCTGCGCCAATTTTGCTTCACCCAACATCACCGGAATGATGGCGTGATCGGCACCGGCTAGCGTAAAACCTGCTGCAGTCATTTTTTCACGGAACAGGCGGGCGTTGGCCCACAGGCGGTCGCGCAACGCATCGCCGTCTGCCAACAGTTCCAGCACTTTGAGCGACGCCGCGACGATCGCCGGAGCCAGTGAGTTGGAGAACAGATACGGGCGCGAGCGCTGGCGCAGCCACTCCACCACCTCTTTCTTGGCAGCCGTATAGCCGCCGGAAGCCCCGCCGAGCGCCTTGCCCAGCGTGCCGGTAATAATATCGACGCGACCCATGACTTCGCAGTATTCGTGCGTTCCGCGCCCGTTGTCACCGACAAAACCTACCGCGTGAGAGTCATCCACCATCACCAGCGCGTCATATTCATCGGCCAGATCGCACACGCTTTTCAGGTTGGCGATCACGCCGTCCATCGAGAACACCCCATCGGTAGCGATCATGATATGGCGAGCACCATCGGCCTTGGCCTGCTTGAGTTGCTCAGCCAGTTCACTCATATCATTGTTGGCGTAGCGATAACGCTTGGCTTTGCACAACCGCACTCCGTCGATGATCGAGGCGTGGTTCAGCGCATCAGAGATAATCGCATCTTCCGGGCCAAGCAGAGTTTCAAACAGGCCGCCGTTGGCGTCGTAACAGGAGGAATACAGAATGGCATCCTCCATCCCCAGAAAGTCGGCCAGCTTCCGTTCCAACTGTTTATGGCTGTCTTGCGTGCCACAGATAAAGCGCACCGATGCCATGCCAAAACCGTGACTGTCCATGCCCGCCTTGGCAGCAGCAACCAGTGCCGGGTGGTTCGCCAATCCCAGATAGTTGTTAGCGCAAAAATTGATCACATGGCGGCCATCAGCAACGGCGATATCGGCCTGTTGTGCAGAAGTGATAATGCGTTCTTCTTTAAACAGCCCTTCGGCACGGGTAGTCGCAAGCTGTTGTTCCAGTTGCTGGTAAAAGGACGTGGACATTCGGTAATCTCCAGAATAGGGGCGTTTTCAACATATTTTACTGATTTACTGGCAAACTGACGATATTGCACGATAGAGAATATGAAAAGTGCAGCAGATATCACGGCAGGCTATCATATACGCCCAGCAGGCGGGATATTAAGAGCCGTCACGCTGTTCCCGATGGCATGAAATGCTATTATAGGCAGCATATAGGGTGGGGCATTGTGCGTCACCGGGAAGAATACAGGGGTGAACCCAATGATTATCGTCACTGGCGGCGCTGGGATGATCGGCAGCAACATCATCAAAGCACTGAATGACACAGGGTACCGCGATATCCTGGTAGTAGATAACCTGAAAGACGGCACCAAATTCGTCAATCTGGTGGATTTGGATATCGCCGATTATATGGATAAAGAAGATTTCATCGCCAGCATCATGGCCGGTGACGATCTCGGTGATATCGACGCCATTTTCCATCAAGGTGCCTGTTCCTCCACCACCGAGTGGGACGGCAAGTACATGATGGATAATAACTATCAATACTCTAAAGATATCCTGCACTTCTGCCTGGATCGCCAAATTCCGTTCCTGTATGCCTCTTCCGCCGCCACCTACGGTGGGCGCACCGATAACTTTATCGAAGAGCGCCAGTACGAACAGCCGTTGAACGTTTACGGGTATTCCAAATTCCTGTTCGACCAATATGTGCGTGAAATCCTGCCAGAGGCGGAGTCTCAGGTGTGCGGTTTCCGTTACTTCAACGTTTACGGCCCGCGCGAAGGCCATAAAGGCAGCATGGCCAGCGTCGCATTCCACCTGAACAACCAGATCAACCGTGGCGAGAACCCCAAGCTGTTCTCCGGTAGCGAAAACTTCAAACGTGACTTTATCTATGTCGGTGATGTTGCGGCCGTTAACCTGTGGTTCTGGCAAAACGGCGTATCCGGTATCTTCAACTGTGGTACTGGCCGGGCAGAAACCTTCCAGGCGGTGGCCGATGCGGTGGTGGAATACCATCAATCAGGCGCAGTGGAATACATTGAATTCCCAGAAAAGCTGAAAGGCCGCTATCAGGCGTATACTCAGGCCGATCAAACCAAACTGCGCGCGGCAGGCTATAGCGCACCGTTCAAAACGGTCGCCGAAGGCGTCAAAGAATACATGGCCTGGTTGAATCGCACTGCCTAAGCGGAAGGAACCTGTAAAGGGTATGAAAATACTGGTTATCGGCCCTTCGTGGGTTGGCGATATGATGATGTCGCAAAGTCTCTACCGCGCCCTGAAGGCCGAATATCCGTCAGCGGAAATTGATGTGATGGCACCCGCCTGGTGCCGCCCATTGCTGGCACGCATGCCGGAAGTGAATCAGGCGCTGGCGATGCCGCTAGGCCACGGCAAGCTAGGGCTGGGTGAGCGCCGCCGCTTAGGGCACAGCCTGCGCACCAAAGGTTACGATCGTGCCTATGTGTTACCTAATTCATTTAAATCTGCCCTGGTACCGTTTTTCGCCAAGGTGCCGCAGCGTACCGGTTGGCGCGGTGAAATGCGCTATGGCCTGCTCAATGATATCCGGGTGCTGGATAAAGCCGCTTTCCCACTGATGGTGCAGCGTTATGTCGCCCTGGCCTATGGCAAACAGCAGGTACAACGTGCCGCAGATTTACCGCAACCCTTGCTGTGGCCGCAATTGCAGGTAAGCGACGAAGAGATTGCCGAAACCACCTCCGCCTTCAACCTCACCGATCACCGGCCAATTATTGGTTTTTGCCCAGGGGCGGAATTTGGCCCGGCAAAACGTTGGCCGCATTATCACTATGCTGCGCTGGCACAACAGCTTATCGACCAAGGTTACCAGATAACCCTGTTTGGCTCGGCCAAAGACCATGAAGCCGGGGAACAGATCCGCGCAGCACTGGCTGAAGAGGCGCGTGATTTCTGCCGCAATCTGGCTGGGGAAACCCAGTTGGAACAGGCCGTCATTCTGCTGGCTGCCTGTCAGGCAGTGGTCAGCAATGACTCAGGGTTGATGCACGTTGCTGCTGCGTTGAACAAACCACTGATAGCCTTGTATGGCCCAAGCAGCCCGGACTTTACGCCGCCGCTATCCAACAAGGCAAAAGTCATCCGCCTGATCAGCGGCTATCATAAAGTCCGTAAGGGTGATGCCGATCAGGGCTATCATCAAAGCCTGATCGACATTCAACCACAGCAGGTGTTGGACGCGCTGACGCCGTTACTTGCCGCCAGCGAGGAATAAATATGCAGGTTCTGCTCGTCAAAACTTCATCCATGGGGGATGTGCTCCATACGCTGCCTGCCTTGACCGATGCGATGCATGCCATCCCCGGCATTCGTTTTGATTGGGTAGTGGAAGAGGGGTTCAGCCAGATCCCTACCTGGCACCCGGCGGTGGACCGCGTTATTCCGGTGGCCATTCGCCGCTGGCGCAAAAACTGGTTTGGCCCCGAAACCCGCCAACAGCGCTGCGATTTCAAACGTCAGATGCAAGAGCGCAGTTATGACATCGTGATCGATGCGCAGGGGTTGATGAAAAGCGCCGCCCTGGTGACTCGGATTGCCCGCGGCAGCAAGCACGGCCCGGACTGTAAAAGCGCACGCGAACCATTTGCCAGTTGGTTTTACAATCATCGTCATGAAATTAATAAGCAGCAGCACGCGGTGGAGCGCATCCGTGAACTGTTCGCCAAAAGCCTGGGTTATGAAAAACCGCAGAGCATCGGTGATTACGCCATTGCCGCCCGTTTTCTCAACCAGCCACCTGCGGATGCCGGACAATATCTGGTCTTCCTGCATGCCACCACGCGCGACGAGAAACACTGGCCAGAAGCAAACTGGCACGAATTGATTGGATTAGTCGCTGCTACCGGGTTACAGATCAAACTGCCATGGGGAGCCACGCATGAGTATCAGCGCGCTTTACGCTTGGCGGAAGGGTTTGCACATGTCGAAGTATTGCCGAAACTCAGCTTGCAACAGGTAGCAGAAGTGCTGGCCGGAGCAAAAGCCGTGGTGTCGGTGGATACCGGGCTCAGCCATCTGACCGCCGCGCTGGATCGCCCAAATATTACGCTGTTTGGCCCCACCGATCCGGGGTTGATTGGGGGGTATGGGCAGAATCAATGTGCCTGCCGCCCGGAAGCGGGGAATAATATGGCTGATATTAGCGCGCAGCAGGTAATGGGGTTGTTAGCACCAATCTTGGTTCACAAGGATACGCGTTAATATGCCCACACAGAATATTTTGCTCAGTATTGTTATTGCTGCACACAATAGCGGCAACTACCTGCGTGACACGCTGCAGAGCCTGCTTGATGCGCTAGGTGAAAGCATTGCGAAATGCGAGATCATCTTAGTTAATGATGCTTCAACGGATAATACCGGGGAATTGCTCACCGACTTCGCCCAAGCGTTTCCTCAAGCACGTTATTTCAGCGTAAAATTCAAAAATATCGGTAAAGTGCGCAATTTTGCCGTTGCAAACTGTCAGGGTGAATACGTCACCATGCTCGACAGTGATGACCAGCTAAAAAGCGGTTCCCTGCATGAAATAAGTACTTTTCTCGACCACAAGAAGCCCGACCTATTGTTGACCAAACTGCATGAGGTGCATGACCTTACTAAAGCAGACAAAAACTGGAACGGTTTACAAACAGAAGCTCTGGCCCAGGATGATGCGATCACACGTTTCCTGCTCCATAAAGATTTTCAGGCACATTTGATCGGGCAATTTATCAAACGCTCGCTGTTACAAGCTAACCCGATCCCTGACTTTACCTGTTACGAAGATTTCTATGTGTTCCCAGAAATTCTCACACAATCTCAACATATTATTTTCTCGCGCGAGAGCCATTATCTGTATATCAAACGGAGCTCCAGCCTATCGAACTCACCATCAGCAGAAAAGATCCATAATCTGTTTTTATGTACCGAAAAAATGGATACGCTTTTTGGTTCCAAGTTCCATGATTTGGTCCTATGTCATTGGTTAGACATTGAACTAAAACAGAAAAAATGGATTAAACAAGGCGTACTATTGGATACTTTGAGTAAAAAAGTACGTGAAACTCGTTGTCTTGGTTTTTTTATCAATCCAACGATAAGATTCAGCTATAAGAAAAAAGCGGCAAAGTTATTATGGAAAAGATAGGGCAAAGGTTGTACTTCATCAGTTTTGTACTGGCTATTTTATCTGTTGTTTTTACTTTGATTATTACGGCCCGTCAGCGTGAGCTTTTCTATTTCTCATTCTACGCTGCTATGTTTGGCATTTTCATCGAAAGAAAAAATATCCGCTTGCCAAGGATGGATATTTCTTATGCTATCATTATGATAGGGCTGATTAAAATTATCTGGACGCTGGTACTGTATCGTCATACTCAAGGGTATGGTTATGGAGTTACGCAGTTGGAGGCGGGTAAAAAGTTGGTGATCGGTGGGATATTGATTTTTTACATAACCCAATTCTCACACTACTTAACCACTTTCAACTATCGCCAGTACTTACTTGCTGCATTTACTTTAGCTTTTGTACTATCGACAGGTTACGGCCTCTATCAGATTTATCACGGTATTGAGCGTATCGATCTCAGCACCAACCGCGCTACTATCGCGGCTTATATTTACTCAACACTATCAATTTTACTTATCTACCTGCTGGTCAAGTTAAAACACAGCACAGGCTACCGCATTGCAACAGCGGCGATCATTATTATTTCATTCCTGATCATAGTGATGACAGGAACTCGCGCCGCTATACTCTCACATCTGCTACTGATCCTGCTGATGATGCTGTTTCATTTCCGCAAAATCCATCTTAAGCCGCTACTGCTCGTCATGGCATTAGTGAGTTTGGCTGGCGTAGCCTCCTACGATAAATATATTAAGCCCAAGATAAAACAAACCAGTACCGAAATCATGTTGTACCAGAAAGGCGACGACTACTCCTCGCTAGGCTCTCGTTTCTCATTATGGTATGTCGGACTGGAAATATTCTCGCAGCATCCTTTCGGCAATACCGTGGAGGCGCGCCACACACAAACCGCTGAGATCATCATCGATGACCCAAAAAATCAAACGGCTCTGGTCTATATCAACTCACATCTGCATGACGAACTGCTCGAAGCCGCCTCATTGCAAGGTATTGCTGGCCTACTGACGGTGTTGTTTTTCTATGGATACATCATTACTAAATCGTTGGTTCAGAGAAATACCCCGTTACTGATGATTGGCGCCTGTATGATCGTCTATGGCTTAACTGACGTCTTGTTAATTAGCGCAGAATCATTACTATTCTATATGACGTGTATCGCCCTGTTTGCAAGAAATAACCCAGTGATGGTGGACTCATAATAATGTAGCCCGGCCTAAACTCTAGGTCGGGCTACATACTACTTACCGTGGTAATTTATCAAAATACTGTCAAGAGCCTGTTTAAAATTCGAGTAATAACGCTCGTCATAAAACTTGGCAATAGAGCGCTTGATCTGCGTTTGATCAATCATAATTTCCCCATCAACCAATCCCTGCAAGATCTCCGTCAACTTAGCCAGTTGATTGACAGGATATAAATGGCCATTAGTGCCATCAATAACATCTGCCGGGCCGGTTGGGCAATCCGAACTCACGCAATATACACCGCGAGCCATGGCCTCCAACAAAGTCATCGGTAGCCCTTCAAATGCAGATGTCAGTACCAATGCCTTGAGATCGCCAATCTGCGCCTCAACATAAGTCCAAGGCTGTGCTTGCCAGCCATGCCAAAAAATTCGGTCAGAGAGCCCCAACTGTTCGGCGTATTGTTGACATTGGTGCACATCTCCACCATTCCCTACCACATGCAACCGCCAATCCCCTTGCAAGGTTACCAGCGAATCCAGTAGGTCTTTCAACCGCTTTTGCCCTTCAAAAATAACACGCCCAATATAGATGAAATTAGCAGGTGAAACGCTAACCGGGATAGTATCCTCCGTTTCTTCTACCGGATTAAAAATAGTGTAGATATATCTCTCTTTTACCCCAAGCTTCTGGACCTGTTGATTAATACCGTGGCTAATCACTAAGTGAGCATCTGCCTTCAAGATATAGACGTATTTGTAGAGATCATATAATGAAAAATGCAGCCAAGAAGCGATAGGATATCTACCCATGCACAGCTTTCTGGCAATATTGGCGATGTAACAGGAAAGGGTATCCAAAACAATAATCACATCCGGCTTATTCTTACGCAAAAAACCGGACAGAGCGAAGGCAAAATGCAACCGCCTGAGCTTAGTATTACGCAGAGTTGAAGAAACTACTTGAGTGCTAAGCCCCTTAAACCAATGTTCATCTATTTCCCCCTTTTCATTGAAGAAGATAAAATCAACCTTGGAGTCTGGATTGTTTATTGTAATCAGTTCAACCAATCTCTTACAGACGGTTTCCATACCACCGTAACCACTTAACGCATATCCTGCAATCACAATATTCATTTCAATATTTCACTGTTCTATAGTGACATGGGGATTAGCGGCATTGCTCCCCCCAATTTGGGTCGCTGCTGAAATCACCCCTATGGTTACTAATGCAGAATACACCTGCGCAACAGGAATAATTGACAATGGCTGTTCAGGATACTCATCCAAGGTATCATCACTGCAACCAGAAAGATCGATCACGTGATGCAACTCTCTATCCTGATAAGGACCCGTAAACTTGGGGTTAACGGTAACAAACAGGCTGACGGTGGGCACTTTAAGTGCCACCGCCAAGTGCAGTGGCCCTGTGTCACCAGTGACCAGTACATCCAGAGAATCTATGACACTGAGCAACTGTGGCAATGACGTTTTGCCCACATAGTTGACCACTCTCTGCAATCGCTCATCATTCAGTTCTGCCAGCAGTGAATCAGCCAGATCGTGATCTGCCTGCGAACCAATGATCACAATGTCGCAATTATCCCCGTGCAGAGCCAACAACTCTTTAGCCAACTCTGTAAAATGGCTAACTGGCCAGCAACGCTCTCGAGTTGATGCCCCCATATTGAATCCGATCCGTACCCGCCCAACAGGTTTGGCTAACTTCTCAAACGAACAAGGGATTTCCATCTCTATCTTAGTGGTATCACCCCCAAGAAACTGCATTAAATTTAGCTTACGCTGGATCAGATGCCCACTGAAGTTTAATGAACAGCTTATCACCCAAGAATCTAATTCCTTAGGCAACGTCAGGTAATTATCTCTAAGAATATATTGGCAACCCGCTAAAGCCGCACTGAGAATATCGTAAGGCAGATGACCATGCAGAATGACAGCCAGTTCAGGCTTATGCTTGCGGAGCTTACGCACGGTTTGCATCATATCCCGGAATTTATTATTCCAGAAAATAACCTCATCAAAACACGCGTAGTCCTTCACCATGGCATAATTAACGGTGCCAGCAACCAGCGTAATATGCGCGTCTGGGTAACGTTGGCGTAAGGCACGCATCGTTGGGGTATTAAACATAAAATCCCCCAATGCCGTCGTAGAATACACAACGATACTTTTGAATGAGTAATCTACCTTCAACGATTCTTTTGGTTTTATCTTACCAAACAGCAAATTATAAACAGATAAAAACCAATGGGCGTACTTCATCTTTCTGATTTTCATGCTATTAACCCACTTTCATCTGCTTTTGATAATATTCAGCCAACGTCATCCCCACCGTTCTCTGTTGCAACCAGGCAAAAAGCTGCTCCAAATCGCGATACAAACCTTCAATATCCTGCTCGGTTTTAAACGTCGGGCTGCCACCGGGCATAAACTCGGAGGAGTGCAGCATAAACTCAACGTAATCATTGCCTTCGGCCAGCGAGCGTTGCACCACCTGTTGCATTTGCTCCACATTGCCCCCCGCTGGGCGCAGCCAATGCACCGACGGGGAGCGCTTTTTCCCCCGCAGGCGATCATAGCCCTGTTTTGCCGCATTCATCAGCGCCGAATGTTTATGCTGAATACTCATAGGCACTTCCAACAACGTCGAATGGCCGGGTTTGGCGATATCTTGCAGATCGATAAAATAAGCCCGCGACGGGAAGCGGCAATAATCGGTACCGCCTTTGCCCTGCGGATGGCCCGGAGAATATTGCCAGTTGACGCGCGGCGTAACGGAACAATCCACCTGATAGCCATATTCCAACAACAGTGAGGCGTAAAATTCATTAAACGCCCAACGCCCGGCACGGTGGCTGAGCATTTTAGTCTGGAAAGCATCCTCCAGCAGCTTGGTCATATGATCAACCTTGGCGCGGATCTGCTCAGCAGGGTATTCAATCAGATAGGGCTTATGCCGCCAGTCATCATCGGTGAGCGGCACCAACGGCGGGCTGTTCCAGGCATGCAGGTGCATCCCGACTTCCCCGGTTCCACGAGCAATCACATCACGGGCAAATTCGACGTATTCCGCATCCATCGCCATTTCATAGTTAGTGAGATAAACCGGCTTGAAAGCATATTTTTCGCACAACGCCTGAAAGCGCGGCAGAAAACGCGTGTTCTCGGTCGAAATTCGATCGTGGTTTTGCCACAGATTATCGCCTTCGGTATCAATAGTGATAAGAAACGCCGGTTTAGTCATAAATATCGAGCCTGATATCAACGGAATACATTATGTTACGCAGCCTGTTTACCAAGGGCAAACAACTTTACTGCCTCGCTTGGACAACTTTGCACCGCGTTTATACCCAGAACCGATTATTTTTACGTGGCCGGTAAGAAAATTGAGCAATAGTAGCCACATGCAACCGGGTCATTTAGAATCAGTGACTGGTTTCTCTAAAAGCGACTGATGATGAACGATGCGCCAGCCCTAACACCTGCCACACCAGTGCAGCGGATTTTGCTTATAAAACTCCGCCATCATGGCGATATGTTGCTCACTACACCGGTCATCAATACCCTGCGCCAAAACTACCCTGATGCGCAGATTGACGTCCTGCTCTACCAAGAAACACAGGACATGCTGGCCAGCAACCCGGCGCTGTCGCAGATATTTGTCATCGATCGCCAATGGAAAAAACAGGGCATCAAAGCGCATCTCGGTCACGAGTTGAAACTGGTCCGTCAGTTAAAAGCACAGCATTACGATCTGGTGATTAATCTCGCCGATCAATGGCGCAGCGCACTGCTCACCAAGCTGACCGGTGCGCGTATCCGTTTGGGTTTTGATTTCCCCAAGCGCCGTGGTTTTTTATGGCGCCATTGCCATACACAACTGGTCTCAGTGGCCGATCATGCCCACCAGCATACCGTTGAGCAAAACCTGTCCCTGCTGCAACCGCTCGGTTTACCCAGCGTCAGCCAGCAGGTGACCATGAGCTATAGCCCGCAGGATTGGCAAACCAGCCAGCAGCTTTTGCAACAAAAGGGCATCACCGGTAGCTATATCGTGGTACAACCCACTTCGCGCTGGTTCTTCAAATGCTGGAGTGAAGAAAAGATGGCTGCAACCATCAGCGCACTACAGGCCGATGGGCACCAACTGGTGATCACTTCAGGGCCGGATGCCAAAGAGCAGCAAATGGTGACCCGGATCCTGGAGCAATGCCCACCACATAAGGTAGTTTCTTTGGCTGGGCAGTTGACTCTGCGTCAACTCGCGGCGCTTATCGATCACGCAACGTTATTTATCGGTGTGGATTCCGTGCCGATGCACATGGCCGCTGCGCTGCAAACCCCTTGCATTGCGCTGTTTGGGCCGTCCAAGCTGGTATTCTGGCGCCCTTGGCAGGCGACCGGCCAGGTTATCTGGGCCGGAGACTACGGCACGCTACCCGATCCCGATGCCATCAATACCGGCACCGACGAGCGTTATCTCGACCTTATTCCTACAGACGTGGTGATCGCAGCCGCGCGGAGCACGCTTGCATGAAAGCATTTCGTTTGGCGATTGTCCGCCAAAAATACCGCCCGGACGGCGGGGCTGAGCGTTTCGTTTCCCGAGCATTGGAAGCGCTGGAGCAGCAAGATTTGGATCTGAACGTCATCACCCGCGAATGGCAGGGTGATGCTAATCCAAATTGGCATATCCACCTGTGTAACCCGCTGAAATTCGGGCGTATCAGCCGCGAACGCGGTTTTGCCGAAGCGGCCAGAGCACTGTGGCAGAAAGAAAATTTCGATTTGGTGCAAAGCCATGAGCGCATTCCCGGTTGCGATATTTACCGTGCCGGTGATGGTGTACACCGCCGCTGGCTGTTACAGCGCGCACGCCTGTTGCCTGAGTGGCGGCGCAAATGGCTGTTCTCTAACCGTTATCACCGTTACGTGATGTGTGCCGAACGCGCCATGTATGCCGCACCTGAACTGCAAGCCGTGATCTGCAACGCAGAGATGATCAAGCAGGAGATTATCGCTGATTTCGGAGTGCCTGCTGACAAAGTCACGGTGATTTACAATGCCATCGATAATCAAACGTTCTTGCCCGCCAGTGAACAACAGCGGCAACAGTTACGTGCGCAATACCAAATTCCCCAGCAGGCGCATTGCCTGATCTTTGTCGGTTCAGGTTTTGAGCGTAAAGGGTTGGCGGCAGCTATCCGCGCGATCGCTCCAACCAACAGCTACCTGTTGGTGGTCGGCAAAGATAAAGCCGAAAAGCGCTACCGGGCGCTGGCACAATCGTTGGGCTGTAGCGATCGGGTGCGCTTTATGGGCGTACAAAAGCACACCTTACCGTTCTATCAGGCTGCGGATGCCCTGCTGCTCCCAACGCTGTACGATCCCTTCCCTAACGTGATTCTGGAAGCGATGTCTTGCGGCTTACCGGTGATCACCAGCACCACCTGCGGCGGCGCTGAATTTATTACGCCGGGGAACAACGGTTTTGTCGCCGATGCGCTGGATGTCAACGCCCTTACCGACGCCATCGACGCCTTGCCGCAGCAGGCGTTGGGTTCAAGCATGGGAGAGGCTGCCAGGTTGCGCATCATGCCCGCCACGCCAGCCCACCTCTCACAACAACTGATCGCTCTTTATAACCGCTTGTTGGACTGACTATGCGTATCCTGATGATTATCGACGGTTTACCTGGCGGTGGTGCAGAAAAAGTCGTGCTGACACTGAGCCAAGGCATGCAGCAAATGGGGCATGACGTCAGCCTGATTTCACTGCGCGACGTATGTAACTACCCGATTCCCACAGGCATTAATTATCAGGTCGTGGCAGACGGCTGCCGCAAACCTTGGCGTAAGCTGACCGAGATAACACGCCGTGCCAAAATGCTGGACCAGGCGATTAACGCCAACGAACAGCAAAATGGCCGTTTCGACCTGGTGTTCTCAAACCTGCATAAAACCGATCGGATCGTCAGCCGCAGTAGAGTGCTTGCTTCTGAGCGGCTGTGGTTCTGTATCCACGGTATTCTATCAACCTCTTATCTGGGGCATCGCACCGGCTTTGATCGCTGGTTGAAACGGCGTAAGGTTGCCCGCGTTTATCAAGGGCAGAATATTGTTGCTGTCTCGCAGGCGGTGGGGAATGACCTCCGGCAAAACCTGTCGATTCACCCCAAACAGCTTGCCGTGATTAACAACCCGTTCGATATTGATGCGATCGAACAACAGGCAGCAGAGCCCTGCGAGTTGGCAGGTCAAGACTATCTGATCCACGTAGGGCGTTTCCATCCGCACAAACGCCATGATCGTCTATTGAAAGCCTATGCACTCTCCGGTATCCAGGCTCCGTTGGTTTTAGTCGGGACAGGCGATGAACAGGATACCAACGCGATTAAAAAATTGGCCGCTGAGCTGAATATTGCCGCTCGCGTGCTGTTACTCGGTTTTCAGGCTAATCCTTATCCTTTCATTAAGCATGCAGCGCTGCTGGTACTGAGTTCAGATAGCGAGGGGTTCGGCAACGTACTGGTTGAAGCATTGTTGTGCAATACTCCGGTAGTCAGCACCCGCTGCCCGGGTGGGCCGGAAGAGATTCTGGAAAATGCCGGGATGAGCAATGCCTTGGCGGAGTTAAATGAGAAATCACTGGCAGAGAAAATGGCAGAGGTTTATGCCCAGCCACCGGAAATTAATCGCCAGCAGTTATTGAACTATGGTTTACAACCTATTTGCCAACAATATTTAGCCTTAAAGAATTAGTCAGAATGGCAGGAGGCTTCCTGCCATTCTCGCTTATTTCATCGCTTCAATACTGCGCCACACGTCTTCGATCGGAATATCACCACAATTCCCAGACTCTGCCTGTAATATCTGATATTTCCCTGACCATGGATGCCATTCTTCCTGACTGGTTTCACCGAAAAACACCACTTGGTCTTTATCCAACGCCGCAGCCAGATGCATCTGGCCACCATCGCTGCATATGACCAGATCGCAAAGATCAAACGCGGCTAACAGCTCACGCACTGAGGCCGTGGGGTAGAGCGCAACCCGGCCATTCTGGCACTGTTCCAACAGCAGTTCCGCCCTTTTCTGATCGCCGATATCATCTGGCGCCAAGGTCCCTTGCGGCGACCAAAAAATCAGTACCGCAGTGTGTGGATCAGCAGTCAAACGGCGGATAATCTCGGCATAGTGCTCCAAAGGCCAACTGCTCTTTTCTCTGCGATTACTGAAATGCACCGCACAGATACGCGAGCCCCCTTCTGGTAGCAGAGTCTTTAAACGTTGGGTGGCTGCTTGGCGTTCATCCTCACTGAGGTAAATACGCACGGGTGGGATTGGGATATTTTTATCGGTAATCGCAGAAAGATAACTGAAAGTATATTCGACTTGATGCTTGCCCCGAAAATCCTCTTTACGAAAAGCCCGGGTAATTTCAGGCTTGCCCAAATCCGCGCCAATAATATGTTTCACCCCTGCCATTTTCGCCAGCCGCAGGCTATATTTACAAGGAACCGGGTTAGCCAGAATCGCCGCATCAAACTTTATTCTACGCAGCTGCAGAAATATCATTAAACGCTCAAAGTAGATCCCCAGCGTTGTTTCACCCTTAGCCTTATGTTTTGCTTTCTTATAAACAAATACCTTTTCGACATTCGGGTTATTTTTCACCACATCCTGATTGACACTATTGATTAACAGATAAACCTTGGCGTCGGGATAAGCAATTTTCACCCCTTCAATCAGCGGTGTTGTACAAACGAGATCGCCAATGTTGTCGCGGCGAATAATTAAAATATTCTTCATTGCAAGCCTTTCGACGAAACTCTCGCCAGTTATCCCAACCTTCGCCCCAGGTTACCAAGCTAGCGCCTTTCCCTTGCGGTTATGATACTATTCTGCGTAACCCATATAAATGAAATTGATAGAATGCTGCTCCGTTTATATCAGGTACTACTCTACCTTATCCAACCCCTGATCTGGCTTCGCTTACTGTTGCGCAGCCGCAAGGCTCCAGCCTACCGTAAACGCTGGGCAGAACGCTACGGCTTCTGCGCCGGGAAAGTGGTGCCGGGTGGTATTATGCTGCATTCCGTTTCTGTCGGCGAGACGCTGGCCGCTATCCCATTGGTACGTGCGCTACGCCACCGCTACCCTCATTTACCGATAACTGTGACCACCATGACGCCAACGGGTTCCGAACGCGTGCAATCCGCTTTTGGTAATGACGTGCATCATGTTTATTTACCCTACGATTTACCCGGTTCCATGCGCCGTTTTCTCGAACAGGTGAATCCGAAGCTGGTTATCATTATGGAAACCGAACTCTGGCCAAATCTGATTAATGCGCTGCATCAGCGCCAAATCCCGCTGGTGATTGCCAATGCCCGCCTTTCCGCCCGCTCAGCCGCCGGTTATAAGAAAATCAGCGGTTTCATCCGCCATATTCTGCAACGCATAACCCTGATCGCCGCACAGAATGAGGAAGACGGTGAACGCTTTATCGAACTGGGCCTGAAACGTTCACAACTCACCGTGACCGGTAGCCTGAAATTCGATATTTCTGTTACGCCCGAATTGGCAGTGCGCGCGGTAACGCTACGCCGCCAGTGGGCACCGCGCCGCCCGGTGTGGATCGCCACCAGCACCCACGAAGGCGAAGAGAGCATTCTGCTGGAAGCACATCGCAAATTGCTGGAACAATATCCTGAACTGCTGCTGATTCTGGTGCCACGCCACCCAGAGCGCTTCCTCACCGCTAAAGAGCTGACGCAAAAAGCGGGGTTCAGCTATATCACACGCAGCAGTGGCGAAATCCCTTCCAGCATTACGCAGGTCGTGATTGGCGATACCATGGGTGAATTGATGCTGTTGTACGGCATTGCCGATCTGGCCTTTGTGGGGGGTAGCCTGGTGGCGCGCGGCGGGCATAACCCGCTCGAAGCTGCAGCGCACGCCATTCCAGTGCTGATGGGCCCGCATACTTTCAACTTCAAGGATATCTGTGCCAAGCTCTCACAGGCTGGCGGGTTGATTGCGGTCACCGATGTGGATTCTCTGGTGAAAGAAGTGGCAACACTGCTGGCAGATGAAGACTACCGCCGTTACCATGGCCGCCATGCCGTTGAAGTACTGTATCAGAATCAGGGAGCGCTGCAGCGCCTGCTGCAATTGCTGGAACCCTACTTGCCCCCCCGGAGCCACTGATGAACAGCCGCAAAAGCCTGTCGGTGGTGATGATTGCCAAAGACGAAGCCGAATTGTTGCCAGAGTGCCTGCAATCGGTGGCTTGGGCCGATGAAATCATCGTGCTGGACTCCGGTAGCCGGGATGGTTCTGTTGCTCTGGCCGAAAGCCTGGGTGCTAAAGTTTTCACTCATACTGACTGGCAAGGGTTCGGTAAGCAGCGGCAGAAAGCACAAAGCTATGCCACTCAAGATTACGTTCTGATGATCGATGCCGACGAGCGCGTTACGCCGGAACTGCGCCAATCCATAGAGCATGCACTGACTTTCGCAGACGACAACGTAGTTTACAGCCTTGGCCGCCGTAATCTGTTTTTGGGCCGCTTTATGCGCCACAGTGGTTGGTATCCTGACCGGGTTAACCGCCTCTATGCCAATCGGCGCTACCATTACAACGACGATCTGGTGCATGAGTCCCTCAACATCAACGGCGCAAAAGTGGTGCCACTAAAAGGCGATCTGCAACATCTGACTTGCAGAGATTTTTTTGCTTTCCAACGCAAGCAATTACATTACGCAGAACAGTGGGCCGCTCAACGCCATCAAGCCGGTAAAAGCTGCAGTTTTCTGTCTATTCTCACGCACACGCTGGGGGCTTTTTGCAAAACCTGGCTGCTACGTGCCGGTTTCCTTGACGGTAAACAGGGCTTGCTGTTAGCCGTGGTCAACGCGCAATATACGTTTAATAAATATGCCGCATTATGGGCGTTGAACCGTAATTACACCGAGAAGTGAATCATGAGCAGCAAAGCCATCTACCCAGGAACCTTCGATCCGATGACTAATGGCCATCTGGATTTGGTCACCCGCGCCTCATTGATGTTTGATCACGTGATTCTGGCGATTGCCGCCAGCCCGAGCAAAAAACCGCTGTTTACGCTCGAAGAGCGCGTCGCGCTGGCTACGCAGGTAACCTCACACCTGGATAATGTGGAAGTGCTTGGTTTCAGCGAGTTGATGGCTCACTTTGCCGCGCACCAGAACGCTAACATTCTAGTGCGCGGGCTGCGAGCGGTATCTGATTTCGAATACGAATTGCAGTTGGCGAATATGAATCGCCATCTGATGCCAACGCTTGAGAGCGTCTTCCTGATGCCGTCCGAAGAGTGGTCGTTTATCTCTTCTACGCTGGTGAAAGAAGTCGCACGCCATGGCGGCGACATCGCCCCCTTCCTGCCGGATGTCGTCACCCAGGCATTGCTGGAAAAACTCGCAGCCCAATAATCAGCGCTGGCAGCGGCGGCAGAAAAAGGTGCTGCGCTGCCCGTGTTTGGCACTTTCAATCAGGGTTCCGCATGCGCGGCAAGGTTCACCCGCCCGGCCATATACCTGTAATTCCTGCGCAAAATAGCCTGGTTTACCGTCCGATTGCAAAAAATCACGCAGCGTGGTGCCCCCCTGTTCGATCGAACGCAGCAAGACGGCCTTGATGGTTGCCACCAGTAGCTCCGCCTCCGCCTGACTCAGGGAATGTGCCGGACGATCGGGCAGGATCCCGGCAGTAAACAACGATTCACTGGCATAGATATTCCCCACCCCCACCACCAGCTTGTTGTCCATCAGCCAGGGTTTGATCAACGTGCGTTTATTACGGGATTGCTCATACAGGTAGTTACCGTCAAACGCCTCACTCAGCGGCTCTGGGCCAAGATGAGCCAAGACATTACTTGTTGCCAGATCTTCGCACCACAGCCAGGCACCGAAACGGCGCGGATCGGTATAACGCAGGATCATGCCGTTGCTCATTACCAGATCGACATGATCGTGCTTGCCTGCCTCGGTTTCCTCCGCCAACATGCGCAAGCTGCCAGACATCCCCAAATGCACGATAATCCAGCCATAATCCAGCTCGATTAACAAATACTTGGCACGACGCTGCACGCTGAGCACGGGCCGATCGCTCAACGTCAGGATCTGCTCGGAGACTGGCCAGCGCAGGCGAGCATTACGCACCACCGCGTACTGAATGTTGTGTCCAACAAGATAAGGTTCGATGCCACGGCGACTGGTTTCGACTTCTGGTAATTCAGGCATGTTGCGCTCCCTTTCAGATACCTCTATCCCATATAACAAAAAACCCGGCCTTGGCCGGGTTTTCATTAATCCACTAAAATTACTTGATTTTAGCTTCTTTGTAGAGCACGTGCTGACGGACAACTGGATCGAATTTCTTCAGTTCCAATTTTTCCGGCTTAGTACGCTTGTTCTTCGTGGTGGTATAGAAGTGACCAGTACCAGCAGAAGAAACCAGCTTGATCTTCTCGCGAACACCTTTAGCCATGATTCAGTTCCTTTCCTTAATACTTCTCACCACGGGCACGCAGATCGGCCAAAACCGTCTCAATGCCCTTCTTATCAATAACACGCATACCTTTAGCAGATACACGCAGAGTTACAAAGCGCTTCTCAGCCTCAACCCAAAAACGGTGTGAGTGCAGGTTAGGCAGAAAACGGCGTTTGGTCGCGTTCATTGCGTGGGAACGGTTGTTACCGCTCACCGGGCGCTTGCCAGTAACTTGGCAGACTCGGGACATTGTCTATTCTCCAAAAATCAAATCAGCTCGAGCTTCGTATAGGGTATGGCCGCCTCGTCAGGCTTTTAGAGCCCATCTCAGCAAACTTCATACTGAGGAGACTCTCGTCATCAGGTCAGAAACTACACATCAGGCCAGAAACCTGCTGAGATAGGCTCTTAACGCCAAACCCAAGATTCTCAAAGGTGGCGTAGTATACGCTCTGAAGCGTAAGTGCTCAAGTCCCGAACAGCTAAAGATCCCTCAAGGATCGCGAAAAAATGGCTTAAAGCCACCCGCGCTCGGCAAAAGAGACACATTCACCCCGGCCTATCACTAAATGATCGAGCACTCGGATCTCTAATAACCGGCAGGCATTCACCACTTGCTCGGTTATCAAACGGTCGGCGTGGCTGGGCTCAGCCTTACCCGAAGGATGATTATGCGCCAGAATGATGGCGGCTGCATTAGCCTTCAACGCTTCACGCACAATTTCTCTTGGGTGTACGACGACGCTGCTGATGGTACCAGCAAACATCTCCTGATGGCGAATAACCCGGTGTTGATTGTCCAAAAACAACACTAAAAACACTTCACGTTCATGGTGAACCAGCAAACTGTGCAAATAATGCTGGGTCACTTTTGGGTTCAGTAACGCGTTCTCTAAAAGATGCGGGCCAGAAAACAGCCGCAAAGCCAATTCCGAAATGGCCTGCAGTTGGGCATAGGTGGCATTTCCTAACCCTTTCTGACTGGAGAATTGCGCATAATCTGCCGCAATCAGATGATAGAGCGAGCCAAAATGAGCCAGTAGCTGTTCAGCCCGTTGTAAAACGTGAATGCCAGGCAGGCCAGTGCGCAGAAAGATCGCCAACAACTCCACATCTGATAGCGCCGCTGCGCCGTCACGCATCAATTTTTCTCTTGGAGCCAGCTCTCCCGGCCATAACGACATATCCTGACTGCTCATCGCCACCTCCCTGCAATCCGCCGAGCATGCCACGAGGCATTCTGGAGCGCGACAGGTGATTGATAACATTGCGAAGTATTACGCAAACCTGAATGTAACTGGCTGCATACACAGCAGAATCGCTCACCTCGTCAACGGTTATGCTAAAATGCGGCATCTTTCGGTTTTCAATCGGACCATCATGATGACGGGACTTTCAGGCAAACATATTGTGCTTGGCATCAGCGGCGGCATTGCTGCTTATAAATGCCCAGAGCTGGTGCGCCGCCTGCGCGACAGGGGCGCTGAGGTAAGGGTTGTCATGACCACTGCAGCAAAAGCTTTCATCACCCCGCTCACGCTGCAGGCTGTTTCCGGCTATCCGGTTTCTGACGATCTGCTGGATCCCGCGGCAGAAGCCGGTATGGGGCATATTGAACTGGCTAAATGGGCCGATCTGGTCATTCTGGCACCCGCCACCGCCGATCTGCTGGCCCGTGTTGCTGCCGGTATGGCTAACGATCTGCTGACCACGGTTTGCTTGGCAACCGCTGCACCGATCGCTGCAGCACCAGCAATGAACCAACAGATGTACCGTGCCGCCGCCACGCAGGCTAATCTGCATCTGCTACAGGCGCGCGGTATGTTGCTGTGGGGGCCGGACAGCGGCAACCAGGCCTGCGGTGACGTCGGGCCAGGCCGTATGTTGGATCCGCTGGAGATCGTTGAACTGGCCAACGCTCACTTTTCTGCGCCACAGGATCTGAAGCATTTAAAACTGATGATCACCGCTGGCCCTACGCGGGAAGCGTTGGATCCCGTGCGTTTTATCAGCAATCACAGTTCCGGCAAGATGGGTTTTGCTATTGCCCGGGCAGCAGCGGCTCGCGGGGCGCAAGTCACGTTGGTTGCCGGGCCGGTTAATCTGCCAACGCCGAGCGGCGTAACACGCATCGATGTTATCAGTGCCTTAGAGATGCAGCAGGCAGTGCAACAGCATGCCGCACAGCAGAATATTTTTATCGCCTGTGCCGCCGTAGCTGATTACCGCCCAGAACAGATTGCCAATGAAAAAATCAAAAAACAGGGTGATGAAATCATCCTCAAGATGATAAAAAACCCCGATATTGTCGCCAGCGTGGCCGCAATGAACAAAAATCGCCCATTTGTTGTCGGGTTTGCTGCCGAAACCCAGAATGTGGAAGAATACGCACGACAAAAACTGGCACGGAAGAAACTGGATTTAATCTGCGCCAATGATGTATCGCTCGCAGAGCACGGTTTCAACAGTGATACCAATGCCCTGCATCTTTTTTGGCAGGATGGAGAAAAGCGCCTTCCGCACAGCGACAAGGCACTCCTTGGCCAACGTTTACTAAACGAGATAGTCAGCCGTTATGATGAAAAAAATCGACGTTAAGATCCTCGACCCACGTATCGGTCAGGATTTCCCTTTACCGACCTACGCCACCCCTGGTTCTGCTGGTCTTGATCTCCGCGCCTGCCTGGACAGTGCCGTTGAACTGGCTCCGGGTGAGACCACCTTGCTGCCTACCGGCCTGGCCATTCATATTGCCGATACCAGTCTGGCAGCAGTCATTCTGCCCCGTTCCGGTCTGGGCCATAAGCACGGCGTGGTGCTGGGTAACCTGGTTGGGTTGATCGATTCTGACTATCAAGGCCAGTTGATGGTGTCCGTGTGGAACCGTGGCCAGAAATCCTTCACCATCGAACCGGGTGAACGCATCGCACAAATGGTGTTTGTGCCGGTTGTCCAGGCTGAATTCAATCTGGTCACCGAATTCGACAACAGTGAACGCGGGGACGGTGGTTTTGGCCACTCTGGCCGTCACTAAATCCTGTGCGTAATATTATGGTCGGCATGCCACGTCAGAGAGAGGGATATCTTTATGATCAGGCTTGTCCGGCCATCAAGATGGCGTACCTACTCGCCTAAAGAATAATGGTTGAAAAGACCATTGACCCAAACACCATAACAACGATGACACAAGTCGCCCGCAGTTTGCTCTGCCACGGTCGGTGTTTGGGTTCTAGAGAATCTATACCCATATGGATTCAGGGTATAAATCGTTTTAGCAAAGGTCTAACCAAACATGGCAGAAAAAGAAAATACGAAAAGGAACCGGCGTGAGGAAATACTGCAGGCGCTAGCCCAAATGCTGGAATCCAGCGACGGCAGCCAGCGCATTACCACTGCAAAGCTCGCCGCAAACGTTGGTGTCTCTGAGGCTGCCCTCTACCGGCATTTCCCCAGCAAGACGCGGATGTTTGACAGCCTGATCGAGTTTATTGAAGACAGCCTGATATCACGCATCAATCTGATCCTGCAGGATGAGAAAGAGACATTTAACCGTCTGCGCCTGATTCTATTGCTGATACTCGGGTTTGCCGAGCGCAACCCTGGCCTGACACGCATCATGACCGGGCACGCACTGATGTTTGAACAGGATCGCCTGCAGGGCAGAATTAACCAGTTGTTTGAGCGCATTGAAGCACAGCTGCGCCAGGTACTGAAAGAGCGAAAATTGCGTGAAGGCAAAGGTTTTAGCGTAGATGAAACACTGCTGGCCAGCCAGCTATTGGCCTTTTGTGAAGGAATGCTGTCGCGTTATATCCGTTCTGAATTCCGCTATCGCCCTACACAAGATTTCGATGCACGTTGGCCGTTGCTAGCGGCACAACTGCAATAATCGCTGCCGTGGCAACATGAAAGATTATGCTGACGCCGGGTTTATGCCCGGCGTTATATTTTAAACGCCATATTGCTCGCGATACGCACGCACCGCCGCTAAGTGCGCAGCCATTTCCGGTTTCTCTTCCAGATACGCAATCAGGTCCTTCAGAGTAATAATGGAGATCACTGTGCAGTGATAATCGCGCTCCACTTCCTGAATCGCAGACACATCAGCCCGGCCACGCTCCTGACGATCAAGAGAAATCAATACGCCCGCCAAACTGGCGTTATGGGCGTTAATCACTTCCATTGATTCACGGATTGCCGTACCAGCCGTGATCACATCATCCACCAGCATCACACGCCCTTGCAACGGGCTCCCTACTAGCAGACCACCTTCTCCATGATCTTTGGCCTCTTTGCGGTTGAAGCAATACGGCACGTCGCGATCATGATGCTCCGCCAGCGCTACCGCTGTGGTCGTGGCAATCGGGATCCCCTTATAAGCCGGGCCGAACAGCAGATCGAAATCAATGCCTGAATCCACCAACGCTTCGGCATAGAAACGCCCTAACAGCGCCAGGTCACGCCCGGTGTTAAACAAGCCAGCATTGAAGAAATACGGGCTGACGCGGCCCGACTTCAGGGTAAACTCGCCGAACTTCAATACCTGTTTGTTAAGCGCAAACTCGATAAACTGGCGCTGATAGGCTTTCATTACTGCATCTCCTCGTCTGGTCTGTTACGTCTGTTCTACTGCCGCCCGATCGCCGGGCATAAAAAAGGCGACTTCTCCGTCGCCTTTAAAAAATCAATCTGCCAGCGCCGCTTTCTGCGCTTGGAAAATGGTTTCGATGCCCCCTCGGGCCAGTGCCAGCAACGCCAGCAACTCATCATGGCTGAACGGCTCACCCTCGGCGGTGCCCTGCACCTCGATCATGCGACCATCCTCCATCATTACCACGTTCATATCCGTTTCTGCGGCGGAATCTTCAACATATTCCAGATCGCACAACGCTTCACCGTTAACGATACCTACTGAAACCGCCGCCACCAACCCTTTCATCGGGTTGGCTTTTAGTTTGCCAGTAGCCACCAGTGCGTTAAGTGCATCAGCCAGCGCCACGCAAGCGCCAGTGATAGAGGCTGTACGAGTTCCACCATCAGCCTGCAACACGTCACAGTCTAGAGTAATCGTGAACTCACCCAGTTTTTTCAGATCTACCGCCGCCCGCAACGAGCGAGCAATCAGGCGCTGAATTTCCAACGTGCGGCCACCCTGCTTACCTTTAGCGGCTTCGCGGGCATTGCGACTATGGGTCGAGCGCGGCAACATTCCGTATTCTGCGGTGATCCAACCTTGCCCCTGGCCTTTCAGGAAGCGCGGAACGCCCTCTTCAACCGTAGCAGTGCACAAAACCTTGGTATCGCCAAACTCAACCAACACTGAACCTTCAGCGTGTTTCGTGTAGTGACGGGTCAATGTCAGGGGGCGAACTTGTTGTGGTGCTCTGCCTGCAGGACGCATGGGCTCTCTCCGGCTTCTAATCAACGATGGCTGCGCATTATACGGGCTTCGTGACGTTATGCCTATCTTGACCGCAGGTGCAACGCTATAATCGTTTCATCTTTTCCTATTACGGGTACGCATCAATGATCCGCAGCATGACCGCCTACGCCCGGCGTGAAATCAAGGGTGAATGGGGCAGCGCAGCTTGGGAGCTGCGTTCCGTTAACCAGCGTTACTTAGAAACCTACATCCGCCTGCCAGAGCAGTTCCGCAGCCTTGAGCCGGTGATCCGCGAGCGTATCCGTAACCGCCTGACGCGCGGCAAAGTGGAATGCAACCTGCGTTTTGAACTCGATCCCAGTGCACAAAGTTCACTGATCCTGAATGAAAAACTGGCTAAACAACTGGTTGAAGCTGCTAACTGGGTCAAAATGCAAAGCGACGAAGGGGAAATCAACCCTATCGATGTACTGCGTTGGCCGGGCGTGATGTCCGCTCAGGAACAGGATCTGGATACCATCAGTGCGCAATTAATGGAGGCGCTGGAAGGCGCGTTGGACGACTTTATCGCCGCACGTGAAAGCGAAGGCACAGCGCTGAAAGCACTGATCGAACAACGCCTTGAGGGTGTTAGTGCAGAAGTGGCTAAAGTGCGTGCACAGATGCCAAACGTCCTGCAATGGCAACGTGAGCGCTTGCTCAGCAAGTTGGAAGAAGCACAGGTTCAGTTGGAAAACACCCGCCTGGAACAAGAGTTGGTACTGATGGCGCAACGCATCGACGTCGCCGAAGAGCTGGATCGCCTGGAAGCGCATGTAAAAGAAACGCATAACATCCTGAAAAAGAAGGAGGCTGTTGGCCGCCGCCTCGATTTTATGATGCAGGAGTTCAATCGTGAATCGAACACGCTGGCCTCAAAATCCATTAACGCCGATATCACCACTTCTGCCATTGAGCTGAAAGTGCTGATTGAACAGATGCGTGAGCAAATTCAGAATATCGAGTAAGTATTCAGGAAGAATCAAGAAGCCGCAAAAAATAAATATCCTCCGGCA
>NZ_JQEI01000020.1 GCF_000743355.1 Serratia sp. Ag1 | reverse complement strand
ACAAAGGCTTTGAAGTGCTGTCCCGCCCTATCGGGGAACGGGCGACACGCTGCCGTTACACCACCACGCAGGATATCGAACTGCTGCCGCTCACCCTAAACCGTGCGGTGCTGGATACCGAGCCAGATGGCCGTTCGGTGGTCCGCCTGCGCTTTCACTGCGGTGAACTGGCCGACTGGAGCAGCATCAGCTTGCGCCATCTGCCGCTCTATTTTGATGCCGATGCGCCATTGGCCTGCGCCTTGCACGAAGCCTTTACGCTCAATACGGCCAAACTGTGGATACGTCTGCCGGGTCAGGCTGACCGTCAGCCGCTGGATGCGTTCTTTGCTCCGCAGGGCTTTGGCAAGAACGATACCCTGTGGCCGAAAGGTGACAGTGCTTTCAGTGGCTATCAGTTGTTGCTGGAGTATTTTACCTTCCGCGAGAAGTTCATGTTTGTTGCGCTGACCGGGCTGGATTCTGTGGAGCTGCCGGCAGAGCTGGCCTGGTTTGAAATCGATGTGGTGCTGGAGAAGCGCTGGGAGCACGACTTCTCGTTCTCGGAAAAACACCTGCGCCTGCACTGCGTGCCGGTCATCAACCTGTTCCCACTCGAGTCAGACCCGCTGTCGCTCTCTTCGTTACAGACCGAATACCTGCTGCGCCCGATGCGTGTGCAGGACGGCTATACCGAGATTTACTCGGTGGACGCGGTGATTTCCTCCAAGCACTCCGGTCACCAGGTGTATGTGCCGTTCACCAGTTTCCGTCACAAGGGCGGTATGCTGCGTCACGATGCGCCGGAATATTACTATCATACGCGCGTCAAGCGCGGGCCATCGGGCCTGCACGATACCTGGCTGATATTGGGTGGCGAAGCGTTTGACAACCACCAGGTGCCAGAGAACGAAAATCTGTCTTTGAGCCTGACCGGCACCAACGGGCAATTGCCGCGTAAATCGCTGCAAAGCACCGTACTGGACACCGCAGTGAAGTCGACGGGGGCCAATGTGCGGATACGCAACCTGTCTGCGCCGACAATGCCCTGTTACCCACCGAACCGTGACCGTTTCCACTGGCGGGTGCTGAGCCATCTGGGCAGCAGCTTCCTGTGGATGATGGACAGTGCTGACGTGCTGCGCGGGACGCTGGCATTGTATGACTGGACGGAAAGCGAAATGAACCGCCGTCGGCTGCAGGCCATCGTTGAAGTAAAGCACAGCGAGATTGAGCGTTTTGAACGCGGCTATCTGTTGCGTGGGGTGCATATCGAAATCACCCTCGACAGCAACGGTTTTGCCGGTACTGGGGATATCTGCCTGTTCGGTGAAATGCTCAGTCGCTTCTTTGCGCTGTATACCGATATTCATCTGTTTAATCGTCTGACCCTGATACTGCAACCGACAGGAGAACGCCTGGAATGGGAAGAGAATCACACCCGCCGCATCCCCGGCTGACCGCCCGACTGGAGCAGGACATCGGACGGATTAACTTTTACCGTTTCTGTCAGTTGCTGGAACAGCCCGGCTTACCGCCACTCGGCAGCACCGCCAACCCGGCGGACGACCCGGTGCGTTTTCGCCCGTGGCCGGGCATGGGGTTCCCGGTCAGCGAGCTGAAAGCGCTGGAAACGGATGCGGAACATCCGGATGCACCGCCAACGGTACGCACCACCTTTATGGGGCTGTATGGTGTTGACTCACCGCTGCCCACTGCCTATATCGACGATATCACCCAGCAGCGTGAAGGGCATGAGGCGCTGGAGGGGTTTCTCGATATCTTCAACCACCGGTTCATGACGCAGTTTTATCGTATCTGGCGTAAATATTCGTACCCGGCGACCTTTGAATCCGGTGGTAAAGACCCCACGTCGCAAAGCCTGCTGGGGTTGATTGGCATGGGCATTCCCGGCACACAGCAGCATTTTGCCACCCCGACCTCCCGCTTCTTGGCGTTGTTGGGGGTAATGCGTCAACCGGGCAGAACCGCCGAGGGCGTTCAGGCACTGGTGCGGCTACTGGCACCGGACACACAAGCGGAGGTAACGCCTCATTGCCTGCGTACGGTGCGCATTGATGCCCCAATGACCTTCACCGATGAAGGCGCGAACTGGCTGGATGGCTACCAGGTACTGGGGGATGAAGCCACCGATGCCAACAGTCAACTGCTGATTTCCCTGCATACCGCAAACCGCGACGAGGCTCATGACTGGCTACCGGAAGGGGCGCTGTATGCTGATTTTCTGGTATTGTTGCGGGTGTATCTGGGGTGGCGTTATACCGCTCTCATTCAACTGACGGTGCCCACGTCTCTGCTGCCTGCCATGGTGCTGGGTGAAGCACCGATAAGGTTGGGTCTGACCGGGGTACTGGGGCTGGATGACCAGAGCCCGTCGGACGATATGCCGGATTATTTTACTGTGGAACTGGGCCATTACCGTGGTATGGCCCCTGATAGGCCTCAAGAAGGAACGCGACGTGTTATTAACTACCGCCTGGAAAAATAAAATCGGATTGGTGGCATTGGCCGTATTGCTGAGTGGCTGCGGGCTGACCCAGACAGTGACGGACGGCACCGTGTCGGCGACGAAATCACTGTTTTACAAGCAGGTGAAAGTCCTGCATCTGGACTTCACCGCCCGTGAAGCACTGAATACCGACGCGCGTGAAGAGAACTCCGCCTCCGAACCGGTGCTGGTGCGGGTGTATCAATTACGCGATGACAAGATTTTCCATAAAACGGTGTATCAGCAACTGGCAGGGGATGGAGATGGCGCTTTGAAAGACGACCTGCTGGCCAGCCGCAGCGTGGTGGT
>NZ_JQEI01000019.1 GCF_000743355.1 Serratia sp. Ag1 | reverse complement strand
CTGCAACGTTTGCTGTAACTGTTTCAGTTGCTGCGTCTTCAATTCGCTATCTTTGGTTTGTGCAGCAAATTGCTCCTGCAGTTTGACCAACGCCTGTTGCCCCTGCTGCAGTTTTTGCAGTTGCAGGGCTTTCTGCTCATTCTCTTTGGACTGCGCAGCAAGTTGCTCTTGCAACTTGGTCAACGCCTGCTGATTTTTTTGCTCACTGTCTTTCGCCTGCGCGGTCAGAGTTTCTTGCAGCTTGGTATTGGCCTGTTGGCTCTCTCGCAGGGCCTGTTCCAGTTGATTGACCTGCAGCGCTTTTTTCTCACCGTCTTTGGTTTGGCTAGCCAGTTGTTCCTGCAACTTGGCTAAGGACTGCTGATTTTGCTGCAGTTGCTTCAACTGCTGGGTTTTCTGATCGCTATCTTTGACCTGACTCGCTAACTGTTCCTGCAGCTTAACGCTCGCTTGCTGTTTTTCTTCTAGCGTTTGCTGTAACAGTTTCAACTGCTGCGTTTTTTGATCATTATCTTTAGATTGCGCTGCAAGTTGCTCCTGCAATTTGGTGAGCGCCTGCTGGTTTTGCTGCAGTTGTTTGACCTGTTGGACTTTCTGAGCATTGTCTTGGGTTTGCACCGCCAGTTGTTCCTGCAACTTGGCGCTGGCCTTCTGCTTTTCTTCCAGAGTCTGTTGCAACTGTTTCAGTTGCTTTGTTTTCTGCTCACTGTCTTTGGTCTGCGCGGTGAGTTGCTCCTGCAGTTTAGCCACCGATTGCTGATTTTGTTGCAGTTGTTTCAACTGCTGAGTTTTCTGCTCATTCTCTTTGATTTGCGCCGCTAATTGCTCTTGCAACTTGGCAATTGCTTGCTGGTTCTGTTGCAGCTGTTTTATTTGCTGGCTCTTTTGTTCGCTTTCTTTGGTTTGGGACGCCAACTGCTTTTGCAATTGGGCATTTTCCTGTTGGCTCTGTTTTATTTCTTGTTTTAGCTGCGAAAGTTCCGCTGCAGATGTCTGCTGCAGCGATTGCGCATTGCGCAGATGCTCAAGAGTCGCTTCCTGGCTGCTGATTTTGACTTTTAATTGGTTGATAGTGGCCTGCAGAGCCTTCATTTCGCGAATGCGCCCACCGCCACTTTCACTCGGTGATTTTGTCAACACATTGGGTTTACTGGCATCTTCATCTCTCGTTTTCGCAGGTCCCGCCTTCTCTATCTGCGAAGGCGTCAGAAACAGCAGTGCTGGCGCTTCGTCCACCTGACGTGTGATAGTGTCCAGTGAATTCAGCGTGTTGGCCTCAGAAGCACTCGCCTCTTCCGCCTGCGCAACCCCCAGCGGCAACGCCAGGGTCAGCAAGGCACTGCAATAGATCCTGCGCTTTCTCATTTAACGCTCTCTCCTCGTAGGATCAAGCCTTGAAGGACATCACGCTCAATATCAGCACAAAGCTGGTTGGTTTTATATTTGTACAAGGCATCAAGAGTTTCTTTGGTATCCGTGTTCACATCACCACGCACCGCGCTATAGACAGACGCGTTACTGACCAGGCGATCAAAGAGGGCTTTCTTGGCTGCATAGCTTTTAGGACTGACCTGTCTTAGCGAAGCCAGTTCACTCTGACACAGACCAATTTTGTTCGCTTTGCCTTCAGGTGGGGTGGTGGGTGGCGACGACACACTAATCTGCTGAGGAGGTGACTGTACAGTTGCCACTGGTGGTTGATTCTGCGGCACCACTTTCTTCGTCTGACTATTCTGGTTCTGGCAACCCGCCAGCAACAGGCCACTGCACAATAACACACCTAGACAGAGGCTTTTTTGGCTGCTTATCATCAAAAATTCCTTTCAAAAATTCCGTTATCGGTATGTCAAAACAGACCCTACCGGGTTTGGCCCTGATGAATATGCTATAGACCGTTCAACGTGGATGAGCAAATATTGAGCCGCAGTAGAGTTCCAGGAGAACATTCCTAGAAATGACACTTAGAGTGTTTTTCGCTCAGTTGAGCTATATCCCACTGTGTTTATTACCGTTTACTGCCTCAATCGGTGACTCTTCCAATCCTTGTCGATACCTAGCGATGATTGGATAAATAATCACCAAACACCAGCCCTACAGCATACAACGCTTAGAAGAGCGAAATAATACTGATATTTTCGATATCCAGCAACTATCAGGAGCACTTACCTACTGAAATGTCGTATAAAAGCAGCCCTCTTCCTGCAAGGAAAATTGATACTCCGAGCTGAAAGAGTCAGTTAGCCATCATGTTCTATTGCGGAAAAACAAACGACACTAAGCAATATTAATCAACCAGTTATCGTCAAATCAAAAAAACACCAAGAAAAAACCGTAACATATTGAATTACATGAGATTAAATTCAATACAAGAACTACCCGATTAAAGTTTTATAAATTAATGCTTATTTAATCATGAATATGATTAATGCTGCCACCTGAAGGAACGGCAATATAGGCCTACCGCAATGCTAAACACTTACCGAGAAATATCCTAATAAAAACAGTGATATGGTAAAATAATATATTATCAACACGCTGAATGTATTTAGGTTATTAAGACAGCCATGTAAATTCGCCAGATTAATCTCAGGTGATAATCTATTCCTTGCCTCACCGCAGTATCCTTAACCACTTATCCGTATAAATAGCGAACAAAAAGAATGCATAATGTACGGCTAGGATCGCCCATTTTATGGAACCGCATCAAGATTGGTTCTGCCTTTAACATGCTGGAAAACAAAGCCATTTGCTCATAACATCGGCAATCGAAACATTTATACACTTTCGTGCTTTACAAGGCCCATAGGCATCGCTATTATTCGCCCCGTTCACACGATTCCTCTGTAGTTCAGTCGGTAGAACGGCGGACTGTTAATCCGTATGTCACTGGTTCGAGTCCAGTCAGAGGAGCCATTTCTTATTCCATTGATGTCTGCTGATGTCTATGGAAGCTTTAAAATCAACGCGTTATATGTGAATAGGGTTACACTGAGTTCCATATTGTTACGTTGACTGCCAGAACTTTTGGGGGCTTTATTGGGGGCCTGTTCGGTTCGATAATATCGAGGCCCCCAAATGTCACTTAGTAATACAGCTTTCAGAAAGCTCAACCCCCAAGTCAAACCCTTCAAGCTGGCCGATAGCGCCGGTCTCTACCTTCTGGTCAAACCCAAATCTGGTATCTCCAGTATCGCTATGGCGGTAAAGAGAATAAACTGGCCTTTAGTGCCTACCCCGCCGTTTCTTTAACGCTGACCAGAAAACTCCGTGATGACTCACGCACGGCGCCCTGTCCGATGTACACTCGCTCGGCCAGAAAATCCAGGAAAGCCCGCACGCGTAGCGGCAAATAGCCGCCTTGGCCAACATAGACAGCGTGGACTTCCTCAACATCGCCTGGATTGCAGTCTTCAAGTACAGACAGTAGGCGGCCAGCGGCAAGGTCATCACGCACCTGGAAGACTGCCAGACGTGCCAGCCCAAGTCCTGCCAAGGCCAGCCGGTGTAATGCCTCGCCGTCACTGGCCTGGGCGTTGCCAGTCACTGGCAGTACGGTATCTTCGCCCGCATGACGCAGCGGCCAACCAGGTTGCGCCCGCACATAGTTCGCGCCCAAGCGGTTGTGTGCCAGCAATTCTTCCGGTGTCGTGGGTGTGCCATGACGTGCCAGGTAGCGTGGCGCTCCGACGATCATCATACGCGTGACGCCGAGCTTACGCGCCACCAGGTTCGAGTCTTTCAGTGGGCCGGCACGCACAGCCACATCGGTGCGCTGCTCCAGGATGTCGATGACTTCATCGGTCAGCACGATGTCCAAGGTCACTTCGGGATGGTGCTCCAGAAACTCGGATGCCAGCGGCAGCAGGAAGTGGTGGCCGAACGGCACGTTGGCATTTACGCGCAAGCGGCCACGTGGCGCGGTGTGCTCGCTGGCGCAGCGTTCGGCCTCTTCCAGGTCGGCCAGGATGCGCACGCCACGCTCGTAGAACGCGCAGCCTTCAGCAGTGAGCTGAAGCTGACGAGTGGAGCGGTTCACCAATCGGGTGCCCAGGCGTTGTTCCAGCCGTGCCACCAGTTTGCTGACAGCCGAAGGCGTCATACCACAAACGCGGGCGGCGGCGGAGAAACCGCCTAGTTCAATGACCCGAACAAACACTTCCAGTTGGCCGGATCGGTTCACTTCCTGGCGAGCCATGACTGCCTCCTTGATGAAATAAACTCACAAATGATGTTCCTGTGGACAGTCTATTCCAAATTGGTCTTTGAATTCATAATTTTTCCATCGAAGGTTTTTAAATTTATCAAAAGAGGACATCCATGAAATCACTTTCCAAGGCTTCTGCTTCAGCCATGCTGACCTTGGCAGTCACGGCAGCGGTCGCCCTGTCTGCTACATCTGTGATGGCGGCTACGCCCGCTTGGGTAGCCAGCTGGCAGGCCAGCCCACAACCCACTTGGGGATCGGACTTTCTGTTTCCCACCAATGTCCCGCCTGTACTGTATGACCAGACCGTGCGCCAGGTGGCACGAATCAGCCTGGGCGGGCAACGCCTGCGCATCGTGTTGTCCAACGCCTACGGCCGCGAACCCATCGTCGTGGGCAAAACTACGCTCGCTCAGCCAGCAGAAAACGGCGCGATTGCCGCCGACAGCCTGCGTCCTGTGACCTTTGGCGGGAAGGATGTGGCAACGATTCCTCCAGGCGCCTCACTGGTCAGCGACCCCGTAGCCTTACCGGTGCCGGCGCTCGCGCAAGTGGCGGTCAGCATGCACCTGCCGAACGCAACACCCATAAGCACCTTCCACTGGGATGGCCGCCAGACGGCCTGGATCGTGCCTGGTGATCAAACCTCTCATGTCGTTTGGGCACAGGCCGGTGAAGCCATGCTGACTACCACGGCCCGCCCGCTGCTGACGGGCATTCAGGTCGAAACCAAGCAGGCCGCGCGGGCGGTCGTCGTGATCGGTGATTCAATCACCGATGGCGCAACCTCCAGTCTCGACAAGGACAGTCGCTGGCCGGACTTCCTGGCCGCTCGCCTGGTCCCGCATGGCGTGGCCGTCGTCAATGCTGGCATCTCTGGCGCACGGCTGTTGTCCGACGGGATGGGTGTCAATGCATTAGCGCGGCTGGATCGCGACGTACTGACCCAACCGGGCGTAGAGAGCGTCATTGTGATGCTAGGCATTAACGACATCGCCTGGCCGGGTACTGCGTTCGCACCAAGTGCTTCACGCCCGACGCTGGATGCGCTGGCAGCAGGCTACCGGCAATTGGTCAAGCAGGCTCATGCACACGGCGTGCGCGTGATCGGCACCACGCTGACCCCCTTCGAGGGGGCATTGGCCGGAACGCCGCTGGACAACTACTACCATCTTGACAAGGATGCCCTGCGCCAGCAGGTGAACGACTGGATTCGCCACAGCGACGTATTTGATGCGGTGATCGACTTCGATGCGGCCCTGCGCGATCCCGCTCATCCGATCCGGATTGCCGCGCGCTTCGACTCTGGCGACCATCTGCACCCTGGCGATGAAGGCAACCGAGCTATGGCCGACGCTGTCGATCTTGAAATAGTGCTACCGGGGCTGGCTAGCGCTACGAGCAGCATTTCATCCAAGACCTTGCAGGAGCGCTGAACCATGTTGTTTACTCCCTATCCAGGCAACCAGTTCAAGTGGCAGACCCATGCCACCCTTGGCTGTAAAAGCCGGAGCTTCTCCGGCTACTATCGAAGCCATAGCCGCAGGCAAACGCCCCCGCAATCTGGGGGTAGAAGAAGAAACCGCCCTGATGGGTTATTTTGTCATGACCTGTTGGGTCATGAACGTAACCCATAAGTGCGATTGTAATAACCGGTACGGTTGGTCACGCCAATAGCGGTCATCAGAGCAATACGCACCGTTGGATCCGTGGGTAAAAACGATGGCATCAACCCACTGGCCAATGCCGCCCGTTGCGCCGACAACCAGGACGCTGGAAGGACAATGACTCATTATTGGGTTTCATTATTCAATTTATCGCTGACGGATAGCGGTGCGGCTTCATCGATAATCCGTAGCGCGTTGAGCGTACGTGGATAACCGATGTAAGGCAGCAACTGCGTCACAACGTCTATCAACCTTGCACGACCGTTACCGACATTGAGATTCGCTGCAACGTGGCCTTTGAGTTGTGGTTCGCAACCCCCCAGCGCTGCCAGCATGCTGAGAGTGAGCAGTTCGCGAGTCGCGATATCTATCCCCGTACGCGTGTAATGATCGCCAAAGCAGTGGGCCGACAGATAGCGTTGGATGTGTGACAGATCCTCAGGTGTTGAGGCGTCAAGCTGCTTAACTACCTCACTGCCAACGATTTGTTGCTTAATTGCCAACCCTTTGGTTGCACGATCCGCAGGCGTGGTCGTGGATTGGCCCGGTAAGGGCAATGAAACTCCGCGTTCAGTCAACACTTCGTTGGTGACATGGATAAAATCGAATACCTTGGCCATCCCGACATAGGGTACTGCCTGATAAACAATCTCCTTGGCCTCAATCGCGGAAACGCCGATGTTAAGTGCCGCCCCGAGCATGACACGGTACTCACGCACCGCCTGGCAGGCAATGATTGCGGCAAGCTGCGTCATCAAGCGAGTGCGGACATCCAGGTTGCTGTGGCACAACACCTCATCAAAGGCAAAATTATCAAAGATTTCGATCAGTTCCGGGTCGCTCACTGCCAGAGTCGAGACATGTCCAGGGAAGAGCCGATCGTGATGCTGGCGCGCATTGCTATTAGGAGACATATTATTGGTCCTGTCTGTGAATGGTCAGTGCTGAGCGAACGCCAGCACCCGAAAACATGGGAAGTATTTCGAATAGGATGAGGAGGAATTTTAAACAATTACCGGCATGGCATCATCTGCCATTCTGCGCATGCGCTTATGAGCCCAATTCACTAATCCAAGGCAATTTCTGGCATTAACTTACCGATATGCTGCAGACATGGCAGCGATACGGTGGTCTGTGTCTATGATTGGGCCAAAACCGCCGTTACCGCGCCTTACGCAGAGTGATATTGATGCGGTGCGCGCCCACCAACGAGTGATAACCTTCCTTCACCGGCATAATACCGTGAAAGCACAGGCGCGACGGGCCGCCCCAAACCACCACATCACCATGAGCCAAAGGAATCCGTTGTGCTCTATCGCTGCGCTGTAAGCCGCCGAACTGGAATATCGCTGGCAGCCCCAGAGATACCGAAACGATCGGTGCACTGAAATCACGCTCGTCCTTATCCTGATGCAGCGAAAGCTTACTGCCCGGATCGTAACGGTTGATCAGACAAGCATCCGGCACGTAGTGACCAAACCCCGCACTTTGTGCCGCCTCATCGGCCAATGCCATCAGAATCGCCGGGATCGGCGGCCAGCGCTTGCCGCTGCCAGCGTCGCGGGCGGAATAGCGGTAACCCTGGCTGTCGCTGGTCCAACCGTTACCGCACCAACTCATTGCTACCGACATGGTAAAGCCACCCGGTGTAGTCAAATGCCGCCATGGCACCTGAGCCACCACGGCGTTGACTGCAGCCAGCAATTCCGGGCCATGGTCACGCACAAAACCGTGCAACACCACTGCCCCTGGCGCAATTTCTTCACGCCACGGTGACGGCAGTGCATCTTCAAAAAGATCGAGCGTCATCGCCAATACCTGTATAAATACACATATATTATTCTAACCACTCAGCGCCACTTGTCCAGTAGCTGAAAACTGCATCGTCATCATTGTGATTTAACAGTGAATCAACGTTGTTACGGTGTCACCTTGCAGTAAAAAATGCCCATGGAATCGACGACCCGCATGGCACTGTGGTGTCAGGGTTTTCAGCAACTCCAGTTCAAAGGTTTGCTGCTGCATATCCAGCTTGCTGAAGCGCGCATCAAGGAAGTCAAAATAACAACGCACCTGCGGATAAAGCGCCTTGAACAAACTTTCTTTGGCGGAAAACACCAGCGTCAACAGTTGCCCGAAAGCCTGCGGCTGTTGGCGTAGCCACCTATATTCCTGTTCACTGATGATCCCGCTCCATAAGTCTTCAGCACGTTTAGCAGGCATGAGCGTTTCCACATCAATACCCACTCCCTCCATACCACTTGCGTGATGCACAGCGCACAGCGCCGTGTCCACATTGTGGCTGATCGCCCCAACAATGCCTTGTGGCCACAGCGGCGCACGATCTTCACCACGCAGTAACGTAAAACCGTGATGCCCCTGCGTTGCCAGTGCTTGGCGCGCCAGATAGCGCCCGGCCAGGTACTCGGCCCGGCGCTTTGCTACCGCAGAGGTTAAGTGCTCAGGGAAATTAATACCGGCCAACAGGAACATCTCATCGCGATAAGCCGCTACAGAAAAGCGACAACGGGCGATCTGCCCTGGATAGTAGGCGATAGCCAGCCATTCAATATGGGGGATAAACGAAGAGAACACGCGTCGTCCATGATAAAAGTGCAGGTAAGGCAGTTTACCCCTACCCCACGCTGCGACAAATACTTTCCTCTCCCTAATCAGGAGAGGAAACAGGTTTACAAAATCCCCTTCATGGTTTTTTCAAAATCGCTCCAGGCACAGAATCCCTTTTTGTCTACCGGGCAGCCGGTCAGTTCCAAAGTCACACGCTGTGGCGGATTTAGCAGCGTCAGTGGCTCAGCATTGCGCAACTGTTCACTCGACTGATACACATATTCAATCTTCAGCAGATCGCGATCGCTTTTGGCATCGTGCCAACGTTGAAACACCAGTTTGCCGCCGATCGGGGTTTTCTCGTACTGATGCGGCAGTTGATAGGGTTTGAATTGCATGGCCGAAAGCAACGAAGCAATGTTGGAATCATGCCCCACCAGCACGGTCAACGTGGGTGAGTCTGGTTTACGCTCACTGATCAGCGCCGCATTAATGTAAGTCAGCAACGGTTTCGCCACGTTCTGTGCCACTACCGCTGAAGTAAATAACGAATCCTGATAACCGTCTTTCAGTTGCGCCAATTGCTGCCATTGCTGTGGCGTTACGATCTTGCCCCAAGCCACGTCCTTCATCGGGAAACCTTCGTAATACTGCAGCATAAAAGCATCCACCAGCGAGTTCCCCACCTTCAGCGGGCCAGAAACCCCCGGCTCCTTCCCTGGCACTGCGCTCATTTTGCTGGGTTCAGCAGTGAGATCGCATTGTTTATCCGTTTTGCAGGCGGCAGAATTCGGATAATCAATAATTTGTGCCAGTTGCTTGTAGGAAGCATCCAGTTTCAACGAGGCCAATTTGGCGTTCATCGCGCTCAGCGCCTGTTGGTTAAAAGCATCGCTGCTATCAGTAATAATCGGGTTGAACGTCGGATCCATTTCACCCATTTTTTCCTGATGATGAACGCTGATATCACACCCAGGAAAGGCTCCATTACTAAAAAACTGCGCAGTCGCGACAGTTCGCTGCAGGCTGTTGGCATAGACATACACGCTGCCATTGGCCGGGCAACCTTCTTGTGGCAAAACGCCAGCCTGTTTCAGCCACGCATTGAAATAGTGCCCCATATACACTTCCAGCACGCCGCCTTTGGTGGTCAACAAACCGCCTGCAGTATCCCACTGCGGCCAAGCCTGCGGCGTGGATTGTGCCAGCACGCTGCCATTGTTCGCCAATGGGGCACGCAGGTTATGACGGCTCATCACTAACACTTGCTGCAGTTGGTAATCCTGAGTTTCAGCAATCGCAGATCCGGTGAACAGCAGTGGCCAGCAAAGTAACAATGTTGATTTTTTCATCCGCAGAAGCTCCTGAAAAATGATTATTTTTAATAAGTTAACGATCAACGAACTATGATGGCGGGGTTAGGTGGCAAAGTATGTGATGAGCGTCACGAGGAGGAAGTAGAACGCCAAGACAGCGTTTTATCAGGAACCAGCAATGCGAGTCATTTTAAGGCTGAATTGTTAACTCTCTTCCATTTTGCAGCGCAATAGTTGCTCCTGAGCCTTTTCCTGCGCATGATGCGGCAAACTACAATAATTAGTTGCAGGCTTATGATTAACGTTGCTTTGATTGATGACCATATCGTGGTTCGTTCCGGGTTTGCCCAGTTGCTGTCGCTGGAGAGCGATATTCGTGTTACCGGGCAGTTCGACTCTGCAGCCCAGGCCTGGCCACATCTTTTACACGACCCTATCGACGTCATGGTGCTGGATATCGCCATGCCGGACGAAAGTGGCCTAAGCCTGTTACAACGTTTACGCCAGCAGCGCCCGACGTTCCGCGCCATCATCCTCAGCATTTATGACACCAATGCTTTTGTGCAAAGCGCTATCGATGCCGGGGCTGGTGGCTACCTTACCAAGCGCTGCGGGCCACATGAACTGGTGCAGGCTGTACGCACCGTCAGCCACGGTGGGTTCTATCTGTGTGCTGATGCACTACGCGCTCTGCGCCACACGCAACAACCACCGAAAGAACTGCAAGTGCTCACGCCACGCGAAAAAGAAATCTTCGACTTATTGGTCAATGGGTTGAGTGTCAAAACCATCGCACAGCAGTTAACCTTAAGTCACAAAACGGTTCAGGTACACCGCGCCAATATCCTCGGCAAACTGCAGTGCACCACCACCGTCGAGTTAGTGCACTTCGCCCTGCAACATCAGTTGCTTACTGGGAGCTAGCCGGTGCCGTTGATCCTGCGCCGGCTGGCGCTTTCCTTGTTTCTGGTGCTGTTTTTCTCCCTCAGTTGGCTGGCTCTGTGGATTATCAGCCTGCATCTCACGCAAGATAGTCAGCAAGCCACGCTGCTTTTGCCTCAGGGGCTGCGGCTGGCGTTGCTGATCCTGCTGCCTCGTCGCTACTGGCCAACCCTGTTAGTGACGGAAAGTGCGATCCTGTTGTGGCTGAATCATCAGCAACTCCTCAACGCTCCTCTGATGCTGATGTTACCTTGGTTAAGCCTGCTGCCCGCCTGGTTTACTCAACGGCTCTGGTATCGTTATCACCAATATTGGCAACGGCTGTCGCTACTGCTGGCCGCTATGAGTAGCAATACTCTGTTATACGGGCTGCTGGCTGGCCCCTGGATAGCCGCCCCTGTCAGCCAGACATTGCTGACCACGTTTACCGGTGGCGTGCTGCTGGTGCCCTTTATCTATCTGGTTCACACCTACCTGAAACAGCAACTGGTTACCACCATGCCAGCACCGCGTCCCCTCACTCCGCAGATCCGCCCTTCTCTGCTGCTGTGGTGTTCGCTGTTTTTCACTATGGGTATTTGCGCACAAGTGGCTATCGCCCCAGAAATGGAGCGCCTGTTGCTGATTTTCATCTTTCTGCCTAACGTGCTTATGGCTTATCTGTTCGGTTGGCAAGGTGGCGTCTTGGCGGCCCTGTTTGGCAGTCTGTTGATTACTCTCACCCGCCAAGCGGGTGGTGCTTTTCAAGATCTGCGCGAGTTGGAGTTGTTCCTTTCGACCCAAGCGCTTTTGGGGATTGGCTTGGGCATTGCCATCAGCCGCCAACAACAACTGGCACAAAAGCTACAGCGCTATCGCCAACAGTTGGAGCGGGAACTGGTGGCCAAACGGCATCTGATGGAGCGACTCGTCACTACCGAAGAAGAAACGCGCAAAGATATCGCCCGCGAATTGCATGATGAAATCGGCCAGAATATTACCGCTATCCAGATCCAGGCGATGCTGGTTAGCCGCACCACCACCACTCCGGCGGCCCACCTGGCCGCTGAACAAATCGACACGCTTTCACAACGTATCCACCACACGACCCGCACGTTGCTACGGCAATTACGCCCACCGGTACTGGAAGAGATGGCGTTCGACAAAGCACTAAACCACCTGGCGCATGAATTTGCCTTTGCCGAGCAAGGAATCGATTTTCATCTCGATTACCACTTACCTGAACCACCGACCGACAAAACGCTGCTGTTTACGCTCTACCGCGTGGCGCAGGAGACGCTTAATAACATCAGTAAACACGCCTGTGCCAGCCATGTCCGCCTGCGTTTGACCCAAAATACTCGGACGATCACCCTTGAAGTCCGTGATAACGGCCAAGGCATGCCGCCCCAAACCAACAGCGGATTTGGCCTGCTCGGTATTGAAGAACGGGTACGTGCTCTTGGCGGCGATTGGTTGCTGCAACGCAGCAACGGCACCCGAGTAATTGTTAACTTACCCACAAAACTGAACGAAACCCCGTCCTGACTAGGAATAAGTCTTAGGCCTCTAAAACCTTGTCTCATCCATTCCTGCTAATCACTCTTTACACTCGCTTTATTGCCCAGAGGAACCCATGACATCGGCCACGTTGACTGCAGAACAAATCAGTGCCCGCTATCGCTATTGGCGGCCACGCCTGATGTTTTCGATGATCGTCGGCTATGGCGCGTTTTACCTGACACGTAAAAGCGTCAGCTACGCCATGCCGGTGATGCAGCTTGAGCTTGGTTTAGATAAAGGCGATATCGGCCTGCTGGGCACGCTGTTTTATCTGGCTTATGGCGGTTCAAAGTTTGTTTCCGGCATGGTCAGCGATCGCAGCCAGGTGCGTTGGTTTATGGGCGTAGGGCTGTTCATCACCGGGCTATTGAACATTCTGTTCGCTTTTTGCCATTCGCTGAATGCGCTGTTGCTGGTGTGGACCTTGAACGGTTTCTTTCAGGGCTGGGGATGGCCACCCTGTGCCAAATTGCTCACCAGTTGGTATTCGCGTAACGAGCGTGGCTTTTGGTGGGGAACCTGGAATACCTCGATCAGCCTGGGAGGTGCAGCGGTGCCGTTGTTGTCCGCTTTTATGGCCTCGCACTACGGTTGGCAATCGGCCCTGTTGTTGCCGGGTGGTATAGGCATGCTGATCGGTTTATGGCTGTGCTGGCAGCTGTGTGGCAAACCGCAGCAGCAGGGATTACCGAGCGTTGGCCGCTGGCGGCGCGATCCGCTGGAGCTTTGGCAAGAGCAGCAAAGCCTACCCATGCCGATGCGGCGGATGCTGTATGACACCATTTTACGCAACCCAACCATCTGGTTGCTCGGTGTCTCCTACATCTTGGTGTACTTGATACGCATTGCACTGAATGACTGGGGCAATATCTGGCTGGCAGAAAGCCATGGTGTAAACCTGATGAAGGCCAACGCCACCTTGTCGCTGTTTGAGCTGGGCGGATTATTTGGCGCTCTGTTTGCCGGTTGGGGGTCGGACTTGCTGTTTCGCGGCCTGCGGGCACCGATGATCCTGCTGTTCTCTTGTGGATTATTTCTGGCGATGACGGCTTTGTGGCTGGCACCGTTACACCACTACGGCTTGCTTTCCGTCTGCTTTTTCAGCTTGGGCTTTTTTGTGTTTGGGCCACAGATGCTGATTGGATTGGCGGCTACGGAGCACTGCCACAAAGAGGCAGCAGGCACCGTGACCGGCTTTCTCGGTTTATTTGCTTATCTGGGCGCAGCGCTGGCCGGTTGGCCGCTCGCCCAAGTGTTACAGCATTATGGCTGGTACGGTTTTTTTGCCGTGCTGGCACTGGCCGCCACCTGCGTTGGCCTGTTGCTAATGCCGATGTTGATGGCCGGGCAAATGCAGAAATAGCAGCATGGTGGGGCAATGACTCTGTATCCCCACTTTATCTCCAGCTCGAATAAGTTCGCTTTACCCTACAAAAACAAAAAGGACCTGATGATGAAATTAACACCTTTGAATACCTTATTGGCCACTACGCTGGCACTGGCTACGCTGGCAGGTACCGCACACGCCAAAGGGCGCCTGGTTATCTACTGCAGCGCCACCAACGCCATGTGCGAAGAAGAAGCCAAAGCCTTCGGGGAGAAATACGACGTTAAAACCAGCTTTATCCGCAATGGTTCCGGCAGCACGCTGGCCAAGCTGGAAGCAGAAAAAAAGAACCCGCAGGCCGACGTCTGGTACGGCGGCACGCTGGATCCACAATCACAAGCCGGGGAAATGGATCTGCTGGAGCCTTACGCTTCACCCAATCTGGCGCAAATCATGCCGCAGTTCCGCGATCCGGCCAAGCGCAAAGGCAACTACTCTTCTGCGGTCTATATCGGCATTCTCGGTTTTGGTGTCAACAACGATCGCCTTAAAGAAAAGAATCTGCCAGTGCCTAAATGCTGGAAAGATTTGACCAACCCAATCTACAAAGGGGAGATCCAGATTGCCGATCCGCAAAGCTCCGGCACGGCTTATACCGCTCTCGCCACTTTTACCCAGCTCTGGGGCGAAGAAGCCGCCTTTAATTACCTGAAACAGCTTAACGGCAATATCTCGCAGTACACCAAATCCGGCATCGCTCCGGCTCGCAACGCCGCACGCGGTGAGATCGCCATCGGTATTGGTTTCCTGCATGACTATTCACTGGAACAAGAGAAAGGCGCACCGTTGACGCTGATTTCACCCTGCGAGGGTTCTGGTTATGAAATTGGCGGCATCAGCATCATCAAGAATGCACGTAATATGGAAAATGCCAAGCTGTTCGTTGACTGGGCGCTGTCTAAAGAAGCCCAGGAACTCTCGTGGAAGAAAGGCCAGTCTTACCAGATTCTGACCAATACTACGGCAGAAACCTCCCCTAACTCGCTGAAACTGGATCAACTAAAGCTGATCGATTATGACATGGACACCTACGGTGCAGCCGAGATGCGTAAAAAGCTGATTTCCAAGTGGGTGAGCGATGTGAAGATGGGCAACTGATCCTGCCTTACCCAGACCGGGCGTGTTTATACCCACGCCCGTCTCATTTTAGTTAATTCCGGGGAATATCATGTCTGAAGCCATTACCTTGCATTCGGTGCAGGGACGGGATCCTATTTTCTACTGGTTGCTGCTGGCACTGGCCGGGTTCTTACTCTTGCCTGCCTATAGCCTGGACTACGGACTGTTGGAGGCTACCCGCGAAGAGTTGCTGGCTGCTTATGGATGGTCGCATGCCGATCTGGCACTGATTTGGTTTTCCGCACCGCTGCTGCTGATGCTACGCCCAGCAATTGCCGCTGGCCGCGAACAACGCGCTCGCCACCTGTTTGATGCCGGTTACGCACTGGTTTGTGGCGTGCTGGTGTTTGTCAGTGCCGCCTTAACCGGCAGCGGTATGGGGTTCGCCACCCTGCCATTGCTGCTGGCGCTGGGTGCAGTGATCACGCTGGCGCTCTCCAGGTTGGAATGGCTGGGAGGCGATCGTTTCGTGCTGGGGTCGTTAGTCGCAGTGATTGCGCTCATCACCCTGTTTATCATTTATCCGAGCATCGCTATCTTTATCCCGATGTTCACCGATGATACCGGCGCTTTCGCCCCGTTGGCGTTTATGCAGATCCTCGGGCAAGCCCATATCCTGCAGGTGATCTGGAACTCCTTCTTACTGTCTGTCGCGGTAGGGATGGGTTGCACGTTCTTCGGCATGGTGCTGGCGATTTATACCACGCGTATTGCCCGCCGTTCAGCGCTGATTGGCCGCGTCTTTTCGATCCTGCCGATCGTCACACCGCCTTTTGTTGTCGGGTTAGGCGTTACCCTGATGATGGGGCGCTCCGGCTACATTACCGAGTTGATGGTGGCCTGGTTCGGCCTGACCAACACTAACTGGCTGTATGGCTTTACCGGCATCTGGCTGGCGCAGGTACTGGCCTTTACCCCGATGTCATTTATGATCCTCGACGGTGCCATCAAGACCATTCACCCTTCGTTGGAGGAAGCCTCCTACACGCTACGTGCCAACCGCTTTCAAACCTTCAAGCAGGTATTCCTGCCATTGTTGAAACCCGCATTAGCCAACTCGTTCCTGATCGTTATCGTGCAATCGCTCGCCGACTTCAGCAACCCATTGGTGTTAGGCGGTAACTTCGACGTGCTGGCTACACAGATTTACTTCTATATTACCGGCGCACAGCTTGATTATCAGGCCGCCAGTACGCTAGGGGTGATCTTACTGCTGTTCTCGCTGCTGGTGTTTTGTGTGCAATACATGTGGATCGGTAAACGTTCCTACGTGACCATTTCTGGCAAGTCGAACCATGGTGACGTGCAACCTTTGCCAACTCTGCTGGTATGGGGCGTGTCACTGATGCTGTACGTCTGGATCGCCTTTAACCTGTTGCTGTACGGCAGCATTTTCTACGGCAGCTTTACCGTCAACTGGGGGGTGGATTACACCCTGACGCTGGACAATTTCAGCAAGCTGTTCGGCCAGGGATTCAGCGACGGCGCGTGGCCTTCTCTGCTCGATACCTTGCTATATGCCGGGATTGCCGCCCCCATTACCGCCATCTTTGGTTTGTTGATTGCCTACATCGTGGTACGCCAACAGTTCCGTGGCAAAAAGGTGATCGAATTCAGCACCATGCTGTGCTTTGCCGTACCCGGCACCGTGGCTGGCGTTTCCTACATTCTGGCGTTTAACAGTGCGCCGGTTTATCTGACAGGCACCGCAGCCATCGTGATTATCTCCATGGTGATGCGCAACGTGCCGGTTGGGATCCGTGCGGGGATCGCCGGTTTGGGGCAGTTGGACAAATCGCTGGATGAAGCCTCACTCAGCCTGCGCGCCGGTTCACTGCGCACCGTGCTGTATATCCTGCTGCCACTGCTGCGCCCGGCGATTCTCTCGGCGTTGGTTTACAGCTTTGTACGTGCCATGACGACTGTCAGCGCCATTATTTTCCTGGTAACGCCGGATACGCGCGTCGCTACTTCCTACATCCTTAACCGGGTAGAAGACGGTGAATATGGTGTGGCGATTGCCTATGGCTCGATTCTGATCGTGGTGATGCTGGCGATTATTTTCCTGTTTGATGCCCTGGTTGGGGAAGCGCGTGTGGCGCGATCCAAAGCCCGGAATGCTGCCTGATAGGCGGCAGATGAGGATGAACAATATGTCTGACAATCAAAATAAAAAGCACTTTGTTGAACTGCGAAATGTCGCCAAACACTTTGGCAACAACACCGTGATTGGCGATCTGAGCCTGGCTATCCCACGCGGCGAAATGGTGACGCTGCTTGGCCCTTCCGGTTGTGGCAAAACCACGGTGCTGCGTTTGGTCGCCGGGTTGGAAAAACCCAGCAGCGGGCAGATCTTTATCGATGGTGAAGACGTGACCGATCGCTCCATTCAGCAGCGTGATATTTGTATGGTCTTCCAGTCCTACGCGCTATTCCCGCATATGTCACTGGGCGATAACATCGGTTACGGTCTGAAAATGTTAGGCAGGCCCAAGGCTGAGATCCGCGATCGGGTACGTGAAGCGTTGATGTTGGTTGATCTGGAAGGCTTTGAAGAACGTTATGTCGATCAGATTTCCGGCGGTCAGCAACAACGTGTTGCCCTGGCCCGAGCGCTGATTCTAAAACCCAAAGTCCTGCTCTTTGACGAACCGCTGAGTAACCTTGATGCTAACCTGCGCCGCAGCATGCGCGAGAAAATCCGCGAGTTGCAGCAACAGTTCAACATCACCTCGCTGTATGTTACCCACGATCAAAGCGAAGCCTTTGCCGTTTCAGACAGCGTGCTGGTGATGAATAAGGGCGAAATCATGCAACTGGGTGCCCCACAAACGCTGTACCGTTACCCTGCATCCCGTTTTATGGCCAGTTTTATGGGCGATGCCAACATCTTCCCAGCCACCATCACCGGCAGCAACGTAGAGATCTTTGGCTACCAGGTGCCGCGCCCGCACGGTTTTGCTCCTGAGTTACAGCAATGCACGGTCGGTGTCCGCCCGGAAGCGATCACACTCAGCCAGCAGGGCGAACCTAGCCAACGCTGCACCATCAGCAAAGTGGCCTACATGGGCCCGCAATATGAAGTGCTGGTGAATTGGCACGAACAACCGCTGTTGCTGCAGGTCAACGCGACCCAACTGCAACCGGAACCAGGAGACAGTTATTATCTGCAAATTCACCCGTTCGGGATGTTCGTGTTAACCGACGAATAAACGGCACAGCCCCCGTTGGATAAAACGGGGGATTTCCGCTCAGTACTTGAAACGATCCTACTTGCCAATAAATATTGCCAGTGGCGTTTTAACCATCACTCAATCAGCTAAATTTACCAAAATCTCAACAAGTTGCGCATTCTGTAGGCAAACAGTCACAGAATGCGTAATCCGCCTTTGACTTCGCTCTGCCCCACCGTTATGATTTTGCTCGTTCACACGATTCCTCTGTAGTTCAGTCGGTAGAACGGCGGACTGTTAATCCGTATGTCACTGGTTCGAGTCCAGTCAGAGGAGCCAATTTAAGGGAAGCAGACGTTCACTGACGTCTGCTTTCTGTATTTCTATCAGTTGGTTATCCCTTCTTTCACGTTCACCCTCGTTCACTAAAAACCACTCGAAGCCATACCCATTTGCTGGTAGAAATGTTGGTAATGCTGGTTCGATTTCCCTTTTACCAACAATCGAGGGGATGTTTTCATGTTACTGACTGATATTAAAGCAAAAAATGCAAAACCCCTTGAGAAGGAATACAAGCTAACTGATGGCTTTGGTATGTTCCTTCGTGTTACCCCTAAAGGTTCGAAATACTGGCAAATGGCTTATCGTTTCGAAGGGAAGCAAAAACTCTTCTCTATTGGTGTTTACCCTGCTGTTTCTCTTTCTGACGCAAGACAACGCCGTGATGAGGCCAGAAGGCTTCTTGCTCAGGGCATTGACCCTAATGCAAAGAAACAGGCAGAGGTTAAAGAGCTAAAAGCCAAGCGTGATAAGACACGCTCTTTCAGTATTGTAGCTAAAGCTTGGTTCTCTACAAAAACCAAATGGTCAGAAGATTACGCTGATGCCGTATGGAAACGTCTTGAAACCTATGTATTCCCGGTTATTGGCGATAAAGATATTGCTGAACTGGATACGGGTGACTTGCTGGTTCCGGTGAAAAAGGTTGAGGCACTTGGTTATCTTGAAGTTTTCATTCGTTCCAGTGAGCTTCGTTTCGCTCGCTGGTCAGAAATTGATTTCAAAAGTAAGTTATGGGTGATACCCGAACAGCGTGAAGCGATTGAAAACGTCAAACATTCAACTCGTGGTGCCAAAATGAAGCGTAAGCACTTCGTCCCCCTTTGTAAGCAAGCTATGAGGATACTGAAAGAGATCCGACAACTGACTGATCCACTACAAATCCGTGCTTTACCCATCATGGTTCCCATATAGATAGCAGTCGTTTCCGTGTTACAGCTACTCACCAGCATAGTAATGAATGTCTGCCCGTCAAAAAACTCGTTTGCGCGGTAATTCCCACAAAACCTGACGTTTATTTTCTTATAAAAATATCCAAACATGAGATACCAATTATAAAAAATAATGAATTCTGTTATTGGATACTTAGCGAATAGTGATATTAGTCACAAAAAATAAATAGCTATTCGAGGTAATAAAACTGAAAAAAATCTATCCACATGAAATATAATAAAAAAACCACCCATCTAAACACATTATTTTATTTTAACCTTTAATTATATTTTCCTTTGCATTTTATTAACGCAAATGTTAATGAATTGTTTGGTTTATTTTAACTAAAAGGAAACCGATGTATGAAAGGTGCCTTTGATTCGTTAGATGATAATAATTATGATATAAATCAATCAATTAAAAAATCAATCATCTCGTGTGGTTTCACATTCTTTAGCATCACTATGTTTCTTTCCCGCTCACTTACCAAAACGGAACGCTTAGTCATTGAAAACTATCCTAAAGAATGGCGAACACATTATGATGAAAACAATTACCATGATTACGATCCCATACTGGCTTATGCGAAAACATTCAGCACGCCAATCCATTGGCATAAGCTATTAACAGATGCTCACCCCGATGGCAAAGCCGTGTTAAAAAACGCATTGCGCTTTGGCATTGGGCCTGGTTTCAGCATCCCTTTTAGAGGGAAGCTCAGCGCACTGGGCATTATCAGCATCAACGCAGTTGACGAAAATCCTTGCCATGAAGACTATGCGCGCTGCATCAAAGAGATCTTGGCGATAACGCCTTACATCCACGAAAAAATGATGCAAGCTCTCGAGCGACAAACCATCAAACTGACCAAACGCGAACAAGAATGCCTTTTCTGGGCTTGTGAAGGCAAAACCTCATGGGAAATCGCACAGATCATCGGCTGTTCCGATCGTACCGTTGTTTTTCATCTGAACAACATATCCGAAAAGTTCGGTACCCAGAATCGCTACCAGACCATCACGCATGCTTTGTTGTCCGGCGCGATCACGCCACAGCTGTTCTCAAGCAGCAGCCACACAAAAATCAGGGTGCCTTAATATCCTCAGCCAACCGGAAACCCATAACATAAATGGCTTTTGGATACGCCCCATGCCGCCTGGTGCAGCGAGCCAAATCATGATGTCGGGTGAAACTGCCGCCGCGCGCAACCCGATAAGGCGCTTGCTCATCCAACTGAAACAGGTCGTCATCCACTATCTTGCCACCAGGGTATGGCAGATAAGGCGTAGCGGTAAATTCCTCCACATTCCCCGCCATATCAGCCAAACCAAACTCTGAGTTTCCCTTAGGGAACATGCCGACAGGCGTAGTTGTCAGCAACCCCAATTCCAACGTATTGGCATAATCGCGCTGGTAGCTTTCTCCCCAGGGAAATTCTCGTCGAACGCCACCGCTGGCGGCATACTCCCATTCGGCCTCAGTCGGCAAACGGAATGCACGATTCGTTTTGGCGGACAGCCAGCGGCAGTAGGCTTCACAATCCTCCAGAGCCAGTGAATTCACCGGATGATTGGCAAAATGAGTAGGATATTTACCGAACAGCCAGCTAGCAGGTAATCTTTCATAACGGCTATCAAGCAAAAACTCGCGATATTCCTGATGTGTGACGCAATACTTCGCTAAGTTGAACCGCTTGATTCTGCAACGATATGCTGGCACTTCCTTGGCGATCCACTCCCGTTTGACCCCCACCCCCGCATATTCTTTCCATATCCTATCGACCTGCTCCGCATCACGCCCTAACACCACTTCCGCTTCGCACAGTGTAACCATAGTCGGAGCCAGAGTATTGATGCGCGGATCGCCATGTAATGCCAACAATAAACCGGCGGCATAGCGCACCGTCAGAGGGCGGCATTTATCTTCAACGATGCCGACAAGATCGCTGGTAGCACAACGGAATAATGATGCCGTCACGACATCAAGGTTATCCAGCTCGGAAGCATAGAAGTATGGCTCCATCCTCATCGCTTCACGGTCAGACAACTGATTGATGTCACGCATAGATCGCATGCATCCCCCCTGTACGACTCAAAGCATCCGCGTGAATAAAATGCAATTCACCCAGGTAACTGCTGGCGATGAAACGACCGTTTGTGGCATCAAAAACAATGCAGGAAATACCGGCAGTAGAAACCTTTTTCATCATGACCCAACGCTGCTGCGTGAGATCATATATAGCAATGGTTCCCCGGTAGTCGCCCGATATAATCAGATTATTGCCGGGCGCATAGCTGATGCATTTAATCGAGTTTTGGTGCGGTGAAGCAATAATTTGCTGCTCGCCCTTGAGACTCCACAACCGTAATGTTTTGTCGCGGCTGATAGAGGCAAAACCGTTGTCTAACGCCACGCAGCCGTTCACAATCATGTCGTGTTCACCGACATAGCATAATGCTGGCTGGGCCAGATTCGTTAAATCTTGGGTAGCCACGGTATGGTCTGCGCAAGCCGTAAACAGCATGGCGCCATGGGTCGCCATGCCTTTTATCGCGTTCTTATGCGCCTGGATATTCTTCACCCAACTCACATACCCGTTATCATCTACGCGCAATAAAATCACCTCTCCGGTATACGCGCCCACTAAGGCAAAGGTGCCTTCGGGATGTTTCAGCACCGCTTGGCAATTCAACGGGGAATGGTGTTGATAGACGATCTCTCCAGTTTCACCATTATAAACAGCGCCATTTTGCCCCCCTTGCAACACCACGCCATTCACTTGAATAATAAAGTTACACAGTGAGGGAAGCTGGTTGATGACCTTGCCATTGCGCACCACATTACCAGCATCACCGGTAAAAATAATATCGTCACCATAGGCATAAACTGCATTAATTCCGTGAGTATCCTTAATTTCATTTTCCACCCACCCTCGCTTATCTAAATCATAAGTGGCGTATCTATCGCCAAAAGTAACAAATACCAAATAGCGATCCCCAACGATGTCACAGGAACGCGGCCAGACTTGCGGCAGTATTTTATCTTGGTGCACCAAGCTTAATCCGTCACGCCCTAAATTCCATATTCTGAAATACCGATCATAACTTAAGCTTATGACCGTGTTATTTTTAACAATCAAACGTTTGACGCCTGATTGATGCGCTTCCACTTGTGAAACCTGCCGGCCTTGCCCATCGAATATCGTGATACGGCCCTCGTCATCACCAGAAACCAGCAGCCCTTCTTTCGTCAGGCTCAGAGTATCCGTTTCCACTCCGGCCATATCAATCATAGCGATTTGTTTTTGTTGAGAGAGACTCCAATAGCGAATCGTGCCGTCATCCCCGCAGGAAACCAATATATCTTCATCCTTCCATTCAACAGAAATAACATCAGCAGTGTGTCCCGAGAATTTAACCAACAACTTACCGTGCAGATCAAAAACACGAACGTTCCGATCGCGAGATGCCGTCGCTATCGAGGACTGAGTCGGATGAAAACTGATGCCCTCAACGTCATCATCGTGCCGCATGACCGCATAAAGTTGCAGATCCGGCACTCTCCAAATACGTAGGCTGTAATCACTGCTTGACGATGCGACGAAACAGCCATCAGGACTAAACGTCACCTGATTGGCTAAATGGTCATGATAACTGACAGAAAGAGGTAAATGCGTTTCAGCATCCCAGAGAATTACTTTATTGTCATAACCGGCAGTGGCAACATAAACATTGTTTGTTGCTATACCGCTAATCGGACTGGTGTGATACATAGTCATCTCCTGATGCTATTATATAGAAACAACTTTCCCGAACGCATGTTTAGCGATATCCGCCTTTGCTTGTATGTATTTCTGATTATCGCGCCCCATAAAGCACGACGTGGAAACAACTTTTTCAACCACGATGCCGGTATCGGTTAGCGCTTGGTGTTTATCCGGATTATTCGTCAGTAAAAATACTTTTTCTATTCCCACAGTCAACAGCATCTCAGAGACACAATGATATTCTCTGGCATCCTCAGGGAACCCAAGGAGTGTATTCGCCTGGAACGTGTCATAACCCTGGTCTTGCAATGCATAAGCATCAAGCTTGTTATAGAGCCCTATGCCTCTCCCCTCCTGAGGTAAGTAGGCAATATAACCACCTTGTTCCGTCATGATTTTTATCGATTCGTGCAACTGGTTGCCACATTCACAACGTTTAGAACCGAAAACATCACCAGTTAAACATTGAGAGTGAATACGAAGATAAGGAGTACCATGTGATACAATCTCGCCCCCCCCTTTATTCTGCTTTGGGATATGAATAAGAAGCGCCTCACAATCAATGTTATTGAAGCTATAAAACCACGACGTTATTTTATTGTCCGTGATGAAAATTTTTATCTTATTTCTGATTGTCATCATAACTATTCTCCTCAGAGATCATCGAAAAGAGAGTAAGCCAGTATTATGGAATAAATAACTGTCAGTATTGACAGGAGAGATACCATAAAGAATAAATGGTATGAAAAACCATCATGTGGAATAAAAAACCAAAAAATGAATCAGAAGCAGAACGCAAAACCAAACAAAATGAAATAAAAAACAGCTAAAGAAAAAGTGGTGGTAAACACAACAATACCGTCCTGTAAAATTCAACAGTTTTACATCCTTGAGCACATTAAGTAATACTGATTGCAGCATGAAAAAGGTCATGCTAATTGCAACTCGACATAAATTTAGGAGATTTACATGAAAATCATCAAAACTGAAGCTGTGCCTAAGACTATCAGTGCTCAGAAAACTATTCGTTCTGTGAAGTAATCTCTGTATTTTTTGTTAATCATAAATGGTGAGCAGGTGATCCTGCTCACCATTTATCAATATTGGCGCTGCTTACCAAAGGATGCGATATGTCTAAAGAGAACATTAATGCTTTCGCCTACGACCGGGAAATGAATATTGCTTTTGCCGGAACGAAAGGCGGCGAGATATTAGTTATACCTGTAGATTCATTCACAGTAAGTATGCGACAAAAACTCCATTGGGGAACGATTGAAGCGATTGCCATTTCTCCAGAAAGAAAGTTATTGGCTTGCTTATCCGGTGACAGGAAAGTATCCATTCTGCGCTATGATGCCAGCTATCGCCTCAACATCGTCGCCCTATTCTCAGTCCGCGGCATTGGGCCAGACGATTTCGGCATCTTTCATTCAACCTCTCAGGCCATCGCTATTCATCCGACCAAAGCGCAGATAGCCACACGTAGTGGCAACAGTGCCGTTGTCGAACTGGATTTCACGGGGGTACAACTTTCCCAGGTGCGCGTATGCGAAGAAGATATTGCAACGCTCTGTTATTCATCTTCAGGCCACTATCTGCTTGCAGGCAGCACTGGCGGCACTATTGGCCTAATCGCCAACGGTGAGCTGCAAAACAGCATCAAACCCGAGGAACTCACAGAAACCGTGCATTGGTTCGAACCGCTGGGAGACGATCGCTACATTGTCGCTTGCGACTCACGTCGCGTATTGGAATTGCAAATCAATGAAAGCGGGCAACTGACCTATCGCAACGGCGAAGTCTTCGCACATGACGATATGGAGCATGTCACTCTCAGCCACGACAAGAAAATTTGCCTGGCCAGTAGCTTTGACAGACGAATTTACCGCATTGATCTTGATTCGCTGAAAAGCACGGGAATAGCACTGACAGCGGCATTCAAACTACGGTGGACAAAATTCGTTAAAAATAGCGATCGCATCATCATTGTGCAAAATCGCGACGGCAGTTTACTTAAAAGCGATATCTTGTCGGGGGAAACGCTGGCGATGATAAAGAATACGCCAGACGCCATCTGGACGGCCTATCGCCACCAAGGCGAAATCATTTGCGCCGGTGAACGCGGCTACTTGTATCGCATCCCACTGCAAGAGGGTGAAGCCTTACTAGGCCGCCCAACTAAGCACCCTTTAACGGATACGGACAGTGGATACATCAAGCGTATTGTCCCTATGAAAGATAACGACTTTATCGCCGTGATGAGTCGTGGGGGCATCATTGTCAATCAAAACGGCACCAGCACGAGGCACGATTTGCCCACCGCTTTTCGTGACGTCTGTTACTGTCCGCAGCGCCAGTGCTGCTATCTAGCTAGCGAAGACGGCACCGTCTACCAATATCACCACGGTCAGATCACCACTCTTCATCAAGGGGACGAGCCGATTTGGTCGCTGGGCGTTTCGCCAAATGGCGCTACGCTGGCTTTTGCGGAACGTCTGGGCAAAATCTATTTATATGACCTGGAGCACAATCGAGTCATTGAAACCACCGACTGTCGCTTGCCAAAACGCCTCAAGTGGTTTGATAACCAGACGCTCTATATTTCTTACAGCGGTTCTATTCATAAAATCTTCTTTGATGAACAGTGGCAACACCATGTTGAGTTTATCAGCCCTAATGACAACACGGTGGAGGATTTTGTTTTCATCGATGACTATATCGTTTTCATCACTTACAACCGCAGAATTTGGCTCTATGACCGTTTGTCCGCGACTCAGTTAGACAGCGTCTATAACAGCGAGGACTATATGAAAAACATTTTACATATCAACGACAATATATTTGCGACTTTAGGTCGCTCAGGCTATCTTCAACAATACGAACTACATAATGAGCAGATAAAACCCGGCACACAGTTGAAAATGGCGTAATACTCATGAACTTGTCGCAAAATACTTGCTTAACCTTACTGATAGCATCCAATTTCTTCTCCTCGGTCGCCGTAAGCATAGGGATGTATATCATCCCTTGGTATATAAGTAATGAAGGTGAGCAACCCAGACTATTGGCGATAATGGCTACAATATCTTCCTTGACGCTTATATTCGTCACGCCATGGTTCGGCATGCTGGTCGACAAATTCAATAGAAAAAATCTACTCACGGTGCTCAATGTCATCATTTGTATCGCTTTCATCCTGGCTATTTGCAGCCGGTACTTCGCTTTCAGCATTATGCTGCCTTTAGTCGCCTCCTATTTTGTCATTCAATTTTATTATGCTATCTTCTATATCGCTCGGCAGGGGTTTATTAAAGATATATTCAGCGGTGATTATCTATCACGAACCAACTCCCTTCTTGAGATGGAATCGCAAGCATCAACGTTGATCTCTGCGCTATTAGTCATCTCTGTATCGTCATATTTGAGCTATGATACTATCTTTGTGCTGCTGGTCACGCTGATTGCCATCTCTCTGTTTATCTTGCTAGCAATTCCTTACCAACGGGACTCTCCTGTAAACAATCAGATACCCAAAAGCTCGCTTATTCAGCTCCAGCGAGAAAACCGGAATATCATTTTATATCTTCTGGTAGGCGCAGTGCCCTTTGTCTGTATCATGGTGGTTAACGTTATTCAGGCTCCATTTATGCACGAAGTGCTGCATGCCTCGATTGAATCTTACGCTTCCTTCGGCATCATTTATGGCCTGGGCGCCATTTTAGTTAGCCTGTTGCTGGGTTGGCTGGCGCCCAAATTCTCTGCGAGAAAATTGGTTCACCTCTTTACCGGTGGTTTCGTCTTGACGGTTTTACTGATCGCCAGCACCCCCACTTTGCCAGTGATTTTATGCGGGGCTTTCTTCCTTGGTTTATTCAATTCCGCATCACGTATAAGCAGCCAGAATGTCGTTCTTACTGAAATAGACAGCGAAAAAATCGGGCGCGTTTTTTCGACCGGCCAGTTATTCACCTTGATTAACCGCGTGATTGCAACCGGACTGGTCGTCATCCTCTTCCAGGAAAGTTACGAATATGCTTGGACCTATGTTCTGATTATCAGCGCCACTGCCCCTATCAGTTTAATGTTGTGGTCGTTTTATGCTAATCGGCCGCAGAAAATAAGGAGACCGTAATGAATATCGCTATCGTGACAGGCAGCCATCGCAAGCAATCAAACTCCCGTAATGTGGCAAATTATATTGCTCACCAGTTCCAGCAGAAAGAACACTTTGTCGATATGCTCGATTTAGCTGAAATAAACCTGCCCTTGTGGGACGAAGATGTGGAAACGAATGTGCAGAAATGGTCAGTGCTTAAAGAGTGCAATGAACGATTGATCAATGCTGAAGCATTGATCATCGTCACCCCAGAGTGGAACGGCATGGCACCGCCGATGCTGAAAAACTTCCTACTACTCTGCGAAGCAGAATATGTTGGTCATAAACCAGCACTGTTGGTCAGCGTATCATCGGGAATGGGCGGCGCTTATCCGATCCATGAATTGCGAAGCAGCGGTTATAAAAACAACCATATCTGCTACCTCCCGGACCATATTATCGTACGTGATGCTAACAATACGCTGAGAACTCCGCTTCCTGCCGACGATCATGAGCAACTACTGCGGGCAAGGATCGACTACCAACTGAACCTGTTGCTACAGTATGGCTCGGCGTTGTCTCAAGTACGCTCTTCCGGCGTCGTTGATTTCGAGCAATTCCGATACGGTATGTGACTTTTCTCTGGACGCAATGCCACCGAGCAATATGCTGGCATCGAACTTTTGGCCGCCACTAGGATCAGAGCACTCTCCTTCTGACAAAAGAGTTCGGTTCGATAATATCGGGCTCGGCAACGCTCTTGCGGCCGAAAAGACATCACGCCCCAGAACAACCCGGAATATCTTTACGATGCTTTTGCGCTCAGGCCTCAAATGCCATCGAAGCTTCGTGCGGCCATCGATCTTCCAGCGCAGGAATTGCCAAGGTTGATGCAATGCTAGGGCAACCGCCAATGCATATAGTTTTGCGATGACCACCGTTTCCTGGAGAACAAGTTCTCCGGCATGAAGTTAACGAAAACACGGAAAACGGCAGTAAGAACGTTTAGGGTGCCTTCGCCAAAACACACCCTGAACGTTCAAAACTGCCGTTACTAAAATAAAGCTATTTGTTCTTGGTAGATACCGGGCTCAATGAAATACAACTTATCATCAGGCCCGGTTATCTTTTCAACTTCAGATCTTAGTTATAGATGATCTGAATACCAGAAACATAGGCATTGGCAGAGCCTGTCGCGCCTGTTGCATAGACGATAATCCCGTAGATCTCGTCGGTGATCGTAGCGGTATACTGTGTCCCCGTTGATGAACCTACCGTGTGATTAGCTCCATCGTTCCATGACAGCTGTTGCAACAATTTATTCACAGAATCTATGCCTGGTACTATAGCGCTGTATCCAGTGATCCACTTCACCTTGTTCAGGTCGAGCAGATCAGATGTGTTTACACCACCGCTACCACCGGCAATCAGTTTGCCGCTTGAATATATCGCGTCAACAACAGCTCCGCTACGGAATGTCATCGTCGGGTATTTCTCTTTCGGAATTAGTGTCGTATAGGCCGTTTGAGTTCCAATAACTGCGCTCGTCTTGGCGACAATAACCGTCACGTTAGCTTGCGCTGTTATCCCTCCAAAGGTGATAGACACGGTACCGGTTTCACTTTCACTGGCGGATGAGATATTGCCTAAAGCATCAACCATGATGTTCGGGTTACTGCTCTTCCACACGCCCGTATTGCTAATATCCGTCGTTGAACCGTTTGAATATTTCGCCTGCGCGGTCACGCTGGTAGAGAAATATTTCGTTAACGTAATATCCTGCTTGCTTAATTCAATGTTTTTCAACACGTTTATAAAGCTTGCCGGTACGCTGTTAGACGATTGCCCATTCAACTTGGCGCTGACCGTCACCGTTTCCTGTGCCATGTCGACGATACCGATTTTAGCCTGCCCGTTCTCATCAATAGAGACGGTGCTGTTACCGACAAATTTGGCACTTCCAGTGCTGGTGAAGGTCACAGCCATGGCCCCCGCCTTACCGGTGATCACGTTGCCATTCTTATCCGTCACTGTGACAACCAGCTCATGGGTAGAAAGCTCGGTTGGCGTATCGCCATCGACCTGCGTTTCAATCGTAGTTCCAGCTGTTTCAAGCACCAACCCGTTGGTGGCGTTGATTTGTGCCGTACTGACATCAGCTTCAAAACTCAGATCGGTGCTACTGGTCACGCCGCCCACGTTAGCTTCTACCTTCACGCTGCCCGCCTTATTGCTGCTGACTGGCAGAGCGGCAATACCGTTGGCATCGGTGGTCACCGTCTGCTGACGGGGAATACCATCTGGACCGGTCACGGTAAAGGTAACTTCATAACCGGCGATCGGGTTACCGTTGGCGTCTTTCACCGGTAATTCCACGGTGTTCACGTCAGTGCCGTTGGCCACCGTATTACCGCTGCCTGCCGTCATACTATTTTCATCGATAACCGCAGTGCTGCTGTCAGCGACAAACTGCAGATCGGTACTGCTGGTGACGCCGCCCACGTTAGCTTCTACCTTCACGCTGCCCGCCTTATTGCTGCTGACTGGCAGAGCGGCAATACCGTTGGCATCGGTGGTCACCGTCTGCTGACGGGGAATGCCATCTGGACCGGTCACGGTAAAGGTAACTTCATAGCCCGCAATCGGGTTGCCGTTGGCGTCTTTCACCGGTAATTCTACGGTGTTGACATCGATACCGTTGGCCACCGTATTACCGGACCCTGCCGTCATCCCGTTTTCATCGATAACCGCGGTGCTGCTGTCGGCCACGAAGTTCAGATCGGTGCTGCTGGTCACGCCGCCCACGTTGGCTTCCACTTTCACACTGCCCGCTTTTTCGCTGGTAACAGGCAATGTAGCGATACCATTGGCATCGGTAGTCACCGTCTGCTGACGGGGAATGCCATCTGGATCGGTGATAGTAAAGGTAACTTCATAACCCACGATCGGGTTACCGTTGGCATCTTTCACCGGTAATTCCACGGTGTTGACATCGGTGCCGTTGGCCACCGTATTACCGGTGCCTGCCGTCATGCCGTTTTCATCGATAACCGCAGTGCTGTTGTCAGCGACAAACTGCAGATCGGTGCTACTGGTCACGCCGCCCACGTTGGCTTCTACCTTCACGCTGCCTGACTTATTACTGCTGACTGGCAGAGCGGCAATGCCGTTGGCATCGGTGGTCACCGTCTGCTGACGGGGAATGCCATCGGGACCGGTGATGGTAAAGGTAACTTCATAGCCCGCAATCGGGTTGCCGTTGGCGTCTTTCACCGGTAATTCTACGGTGTTGACATCGATACCGTTGGCCACCGTATTACCGGTGCCTGCCATCATCCCGTTTTCATCGATAACCGCGGTGCTGCTGTCGGCCACGAAGTTCAGATCGGTGCTGCTGGTCACGCCGCCCACGTTGGCTTCCACTTTCACACTGCCCGCTTTGTCGCTGGTAACAGGCAATGTGGCGATACCGTTGGCATCGGTGGTCACCGTCTGCTGACGGGGAATGCCATCGGGACCGGTGATGGTAAAGGTGACTTCATAGCCCGCGATCGGATTGCCGTTGGCGTCTTTCACCGGTAACTGCACGGTGTTCACGTCAGTGCCGTTGGCGTTGGTATCACCGCTGCCTGCGGTCATACCGTTCTGATCGATGCTCGCGGTGCTGCTGTCGGCCACAAAGTTCAGGCTGGTGCTGCTGGTCACGCCGCCCACGTTGGCTTCCACTTTCACACTGCCCGCTTTGTCGCTGGTAACAGGCAATGTGGCGATACCGTTAGCATCGGTGGTGACCGTCTGCTGACGGGGAATGCCATCGGGACCGGTCACGGTAAAGGTAACTTCATAACTGGCAATCGGATTGCCGTTGGCGTCTTTCACCGGTAACTGCACGGTGTTCACGTCAGTGCCGTTGGCCACCGTATTACCGGTGCCTGCCGTCATACTATTTTCATCGATAACCGCGGTGCTGCTGTCTGCCACGAAGTTCAGCTCGGTGTTGCTGGTGACACCACCTACATTGGCTTCCACCTTCACGCTGCCCGCTTTGGTGCTGCTGACAGGCAGAGCGGCGATACCGTTAGCATCGGTGGTCACCGTCTGCTGACGGGGAATGCCATCTGGACCGGTCACGGTAAAGGTAACTTCATAACCGGCGATCGGGTTACCGTTGGCGTCTTTCACCGGTAACTGCACGGTGTTCACGTCAGTGCCGTTGGCGTTGGTATCACCGCTGCCTGCGGTCATACCGTTCTGAACGATGCTCGCGGTGCTGCTGTCGGCCACAAAGTTCAGATCGGTGCTGCTGGTCACGCCGCCCACGTTGGCTTCCACTTTCACACTGCCCGCTTTGTCGCTGGTAACAGGCAATGTGGCGATACCATTGGCATCGGTAGTCACCGTCTGCTGACGGGGAATGCCATCTGGACCGGTCACGATAAAGGTAACTTCATAACCGGCAATCGGATTGCCGTTGGCATCCTTGACCGGTAACTGCACGGTGTTCACGTCAGTGCCGTTAGCCAGGGTGTTGCCGGTGCCTGCCGTCAGGCCGTTCTGATCGATAATTGCAGTACTGCTGTCAGCCACAAACGTCAGATCGGTGCTGCTGGTCACGCCGCCCACGTTGGCTTCCACTTTCACGCTGCCTGCTTTATTACTGCTTACCGGCAAAGCGGCAATACCGTTGGCATCGGTGGTCACCGTCTGCTGCCGGGTGGTGCCGTCTGGATCGGTGATGGTAAAGGTGACGTTAAAACCCGGGAGCGGGTTGCCGTTGGCGTCTTTCACTGGCAACTGCACGGTGTTGACGTCGGTGCCGTTGGCCAAGGTGTTGCCGGTCCCTGCCGTCAGGCCATTCTGGTCAATTTTGGCCGAACTGGTGTCAGCCACAAACTTCAGCTCGGTGCTGCTGGTCACGCCACCCACGTTGGCTTCGACCTTCACATTGCCCGCTTTGTCACTGGTGACCGGCAAGGTGGCAATACCGTTCTCATCGGTGATCACCGTTTGCTGGCGGGTGGTGCCGTCAGGATTGGTCACGGTAAAGACCACCTCATAACCGGCGATCGGGTTGCCGTTGGCATCTTTCACCGGTAACTGCACGGTGTTCACATCGGTACCGTTAGCCAGGGTGCTGCCCATGTTACCCGACAGGCCGTTCTTATCGATCGTGGCGCTCGCACTGTCCGCCAGAAGCGTCACGGTAGCCTGTTGTGCGGCAATCGTCGTGCCGGAAATTTTGGCCTCGATCTTCACAACGCCCGCGCTGCTGCCTGCGGTAAAGGTCGCCAGATAGGTGCCTGGGCGGTCGGTAGATTCAGTGATCTCACCGATCTGATGAGCGATGGGTTGTGCAACGGCGGCGGATGCCGGGCTGATTTTGTTGGCAGCGCCAGGGGCCTGGAACTCACTGCTGAGCGCTATCTGGCCGGCAATCCCGCTGATGGGGTGCCCACTGCCGTCTTTCAGTGATAACTCAACCTGGGTGGTGGAACGACCGTCTGCGGGCAAACGGGCATTCTTAATCGCCAGCGCGGAGCTGGCCGCAACGCCGAACCCGGTCACCACCAGCTCTGCCTTCGCAGGCTCGGAACGGTTGCCTGATTGATCCACGACGGTCACGCTGATCGGGTAGCTGTTATTGCCCAGCAGGCTATACGCTGGCAACACCGCCTGCCACCCACTGCCGTTAGGCACGATTTTCCCGCCTGCAGCCGTCAGCAGGTCAGACTGCCATTCGAACGAGGCAATGCCGTTTTTGCTATTTACCCTGACAGGCAGTGTAACGGTCTGGCCTGAATCGCCCTGGATCAGCGCATCCATCGCCACACTGAGTAACTGCTGTTCACGGTATTGCAGAACAATTTGATTATTGCGGTCAACCAACTCGTAGCGGCTGCCCGCCAGCGTGCGCTTCGCGCCAACGTTGGCCGGATCGATCTGCTGTGACAGTGGCGTACCTAACGCATAGTTGAAGGAGAGATTGAAGCGGGTGTCTTCCATTCCGCTGGTTCCCTGCTTGTGATCGACCCCTAAGCTCACCAGAGGAATGGGCGAGTAGTTGACGCCGAAAGTGACCGCTGCAGGATCGGATTGCCGCTTATCTTTGCCGAATAAACCGACTTCCTCACCGAAATACTGTTCATAAACCAGTTTACCGCCCACTTGAGGCAGTGAAGGCAGATAGGCTTCGGTCCGGATATCAAAACCATTGGCGGCTTTTTCATCGTATCCGTCCAGATCGCGAGAGTTTTTCCAGCCGCTGATACCGAAATAGCCGTTGGCCGCAACGCGCAGGTAGTCGCGTGCGTATTCCCCACCCAGACCCAGACGCGAGTGGTGACCCTGAAGATCTCTGTCGAGGAAGAAGTTATAGCCAAACATCTGCTGGTCGATAAAATGACGCTGCCCGACACCGGCATTGAGCGTGACGCGATCGTCAATGTAGCGCGTGCCCAGTTGGGTAAAGGTCATCAGACTTGGCGTATCTTCCAGCGGTAACAGAACATCCAGTTGACTCCCTTTCAGGTTAAGTTTGTCATCCAGATTAAGCTGTACTTTGGCCGAACCAAATTGTTTCAACCAGCCTTCTACGGCGTCATTTGCGGTATGGGAAGCGACGCCACGGGCGATAGACTCAGCCTGCTTGGTGGGGGAACCGCTGGCTAACACACCGGCCAGACGGGTGGCGGCATTAGCCACCGATTGTTCTTCCTCGGTATGGGATTTTTGAGCCGCCATGACCGCTGGGGTATAGGCCAGGCTGAGTGGGAATGCCACCTGCGTAACGATATTCGCCCAGGCTAACAGGATAGATATCCGAGATTTTTTGAGGGCCTTTGGCTTGTAGCTAGAGGACAATTTATACTTATTCAATGCGACTGCCTTATAGATAAGTTGAAACGAAACGACATACTTACAGAACAAGCAAAAGCGTTTGCCTGATCTGTTTGGGGATTTTAAATAACCAGTAATTTCATAAAACAAAAGCCGACCAACAGGTTATAATTTCAACCTGAATGAAAGCAGTTATTCTATCTACTGAAGGAATATCGATGGGGATGTATTGGCATTATCTTAAATAAACACCTCTATTTGGGTAGGAATCATTATTCCACTAAAGGTCGACTTAAAATAATTTATTGAATGACACTGTATTTTTGAGTATCAAAAATTTTTATTAGGCACTTAATTAATAAGGTTATCCTTATTTAGTACCTTTTACCATTCAAACTGCCTATTGCTGGCTTTATGCCCATCCCTGTGTCTACAGCCCGCAGTATTTTTTACCGAGCTATCTACCCGTGATAATTCAAGTTGCTTGGGTGTTGGCTGCGTTACTCGGCCCATGCTGGGCCTCACCCCTTCGGGGCCGCCGCAAGCGCCTTTCAAATCTGCCAAGCAGATTTGTCATTCACCCTAGTTACCGCCTACAATCAACTTGAATTATTTGGGGTATAACTAAAATCACTTGGGTATAAATTAATGTGATGAATATAAATCATACCGATAAATTGTAAATCCAACATTTTTTTATATGTGATAAAAAAAATTATAAAAATCATGTTTTGAGTGTTTTACATACATAAATAACCTTCCATCATAAAATAAGATAAAGCTCTAACTGTATGACAAAATGCATTAATTAATCAAAATTCAGCTTTTTCTTAGTCAGCGTATTGCTTTTGTCATTTCGCACTCAGATGGCGTGAAAGTTGGAGCGCCCATTTCATTATTTATCGCGAAGAAGTACTTTTCCCCGACTTTATCTTGCTCGTCTTGGTTTCAACCCAGGTTCACGGCACCTTACCTCCACATGACTTATCTCATTTATCCTCAACGACAGATGTACTTCCTGTCGGAATCGCGTATTCTTATCCTATCCCCCACCATAGGATATAAATATGCACCAACATGAAACGCACCCGGAGATTATTAAGCGCCTTAAGCGTGCTGCTGGTCACCTGAACAGCACAATCCAGATGCTAGAAAACGGTAGAACATGCCTTGATATTGCCCAACAGCTTCAGGCTGTTGAGAAAGCGGTGACTAATGCAAAAAAAACGCTCATTCATGACCATCTTGACCACTGTCTGGATCACGCAGTGAAGGCTGATGGTGAAGTCTCCCCCGACGTTATCCGTGAGTTTAAAGAAATCACCAAATACCTCTGAGGCATCCCATGACCGATTTTTCTTCATTGTTGCAACAAGGTATCGGTAATGCCTGGTTGTTTATTCCCAGTGCCATTCTGCTTGGCATACTGCATGGCCTTGAACCCGGGCACTCCAAAACAATGATGGCCGCCTTCATTGTTGCCATTCGTGGCACCATGAAACAAGCGGTTCTATTAGGGCTAGCCGCAACAGTCTCTCATACAGCCATCGTGTGGCTGATCGCCTTTGGCGGTATGTATTTAAGCCGCCAGTTTACCGCAGAGGCAACAGAACCTTATTTTCAACTGTTTTCCGCCATCATCATCCTGGGTACCGCATTTTGGATGTTTTGGCGAACCTGGCGCGGTGAACAGCAATGGAAGACAGAGCATGCGCACCATGAGCATGATGAATCACACCTGATTGATACTGGTCATGGTCAGGTTGAGCTGTCTATTTTTGAAGATGGCATGCCACCGCATTGGCGATTGAGAAACGTGTCAGGGCAACGCTGGGGGGCAAAATCGGTCACGGTGACGACTCTGCGTGAGAAAGGCGCCTCACAGATTTTTGAATTTGAGGAAAAAGACGGGTTTTTGCAATCGATACTCTCGATTCCAGAACCACATAGCTTCACTGCACGTTTATCGTTGGGGCATGGTGGTCATTCACACGACTATGACGTCGAGTTCAACGAGCATCACCACGAACATGACCATTCTGCGTTAGAAGGGTTGGATATCTCTTCGCAGGAGTACCAGGATGCCCATGAAAAAGCACATGCGAACGATATCAAACGTCGTTTTACCAATCAAAATGTAACGACCGGCCAGATTATTCTCTTCGGTTTAACGGGGGGATTGATCCCATGCCCGGCAGCAATAACCGTACTGCTGCTGTGTATCCAGGTGAAAGCATTCACATTAGGTGCCGCATTGGTGCTGTGTTTCAGCATTGGCTTAGCAATAACCCTGGTCGTTGTTGGCGTGGCTGCCGCCTATAGCGTCAGGCAAGCAACAACACGCTGGCACGGCTTTAACACTCTGGCTCGCCGGGCACCTTATTTTTCAAGCATCCTGATTGCCGCTGTGGGCATTTACATGGGTCTGCATGGCTGGGCAGCGCTGATGAACTGATACGGTTAGCAACAACAAAACTAGGGATTGCCAGGGCTGTAACGTCCCGCAGGAACATACAATATCCGAACAATCCCTCAATATACCTGGACGGCTGAGAATATGCTGGCTCCAACGCGCCAGGTTCCACAACTCCCTTTACTCACTCAAGATTTTGGTAAATCTCCTCTTCCTGAGCAAAGTGCAAGCGCAAAATGGCATCCAAACCGTATAAAACACGCTGCAACTCAGTAATGGTTTCTGTTTTCGGCCCTCCGTCCAGCGGCATTGCCTTAATGATACGCTGTAGCTGTCGGCCCAACTCAAAGATTTCTCGGTGAGTGCGGCTCATCGCCGCCATCGGATCATCGCCCCCCAAAAGTTCAGCCAGCACCGGGTACACCTCAGTATCATCGGCCCGCTCATGGGGAAATAGCTTTTCTTGTAGCATCGTTTCCAAATCTACCGCCGCTTGCCTGATTTGTGCCGGTGCTATTACATTCAGTTCATTTGCGAAGTAAGTCAGGTGCTCAAGCACGGGAGCGAGTGCCTGGTGCTCACCGCGTAGGGTCTGTTGCTGGGTTGCGGATAAACTGTGGCGGCTGACGCGCAGCGGTGCAATCCGTAGCGCACGCAAGGCATTCAAAATAACGGCGACGTCGATCACTTCCTGCAGCAATGCACCGTAAAGCGGGGGAAGATAGCCGAATGCTGCAATCAGCATCGCCACTGCAGACATCCCCATACCGGCAATCACACTTTGCAAGGCGATTAAGCGTGTAAGACGTGCCGTGTGGAGCGCTTCGGCAAGACGATCGAGCCGATCCACCAGCAGTACGACATCTGCCGCTTCAGACGACGCAGCGGCTCCGCGCGCGCCCATAGCCACCCCCACATCAGCGGCAGCCAGTGCGGGGGCATCATTCACACCATCACCCACCATCATCGTGCTGCCCAAAGAACGGCCTGCTTCGATTGCGGTTTGTTTCCCTAACGGAGTCTGTTCGGCTTGAACCTCGTCAACGCCCACGGCAGCACCGATAGTTTCGGCGATCTGCTGATTATCGCCTGTGAGCATCACTATGCGCTTAATTCCAGCCCTACGCAGTAAACGCAAAGCGCGTGGAGTTTCTACCCGGATCTGGTCTGCCAGATGTAAAGCCCCGGTGATTTTTCCATCCAGAGCGACAAATACCGCCGCCCCGCCGTTTTCCGCTACCTCTTGCAGAAACGCGGGTGCCCATTCTGGTGATGGCACACGCTCGGAAACGAAGGCGTAAGAGCCGATTGCGACCTGTCTCCCATCGAGTACGCCGCTGAGGCCAGCTCCCCCTTGCTCCTGAACTGCTGTGGGGAGAGACAAAGAAAGCCCCCGTTCCCGTGCAGCGTCGACCACCGCGCTGGCGATCACATGCCCAGACATTTGATCCATCGATGCAGCAACAAACAGCACGTTATTAGGGGTAACACTGTTACTGGTTTTGATAGCAACCAGGCGCGCCTGCCCACCCGTCAATGTCCCGGTTTTGTCAAAAAATAATACCCTGGCCTGTGCGAGTTGCTCCAAAGCGCCACCGCCCTTGATCAGAACCCCACGCTTTGCGCATATCGACATACCCGACACAATGGCGATCGGAACAGAAAGGATCAGAGGACAAGGCGTTGCGACCACCAGCACGGCCAATGCACGCACCGGATCGCCGCTTACAAACCAGGCAATACCAGCCACTGCCAGCGACAGGGGAACAAACCACAGCGCATAGCGATCCGCAAGACGGGATGCGGGTGCCTTGGAGCTTTGGGCAGCAGAAACGAGCCGGATAATACCGGCGAAGGTACTTTCGTCCGCTTTAGCCGTCGCAAACATTTCAAAAGGAGCACCAGCATTGAGTACGCCACTGCGCAGAGCCTCACCCACTCGGCGTTCAACCGGCGTCGACTCACCGCTCAGCGTAGACTCATCCAAAACGGCTAATGCCGAAGCTAAGCGGCCATCAACGGGAACGGTATCGCCACTGCGCACCAGCAATCGGTCGCCCTGCATCACTTGCTCCAGCGGGATCTGAACCAGTTCACCTTGCTCAAACCGGTTGGCGGTTCTGGGGGCTTTGGCCAGTAAAGCTGACATTTCTCGCCCTGCACGACGCTGCGCAAAACTCTCCAGAGACCTGCCGCTGGCCAACATGACTGCAATCACCGCCCCCGTCAGATATTCGTCCAACGCCATGGCACCGCTGATGGAGATTAAAGCCAACATGTCGACACCCGCTTCACGCCTGGCAAGTGCACGCAGTGTGTCATAGAGCAAAAGCGCAAGCGCAGGAACGGAGCCTCCCAGCCAAACCCAATGCGCCATTTCCTGCTGGCCCCCCCAAAGTAGACCAAGGCCACCAAGCAGCGCGGCCCCAGACACGGCAAGTACCAACAAGTTAGCGGACCAAAATTGTTTCATGATGCAAACCACCAGTCATGGGTCAATGGGGGAAGCTCAGGCGGCTCCAGGCACTGTCACCAGCTTCATTGGAGCACAATATTCACATTGTAATAGCCTTTTGGTATGAGGCTGAATTCTGAGCATTTTCAATGCTTGCGACTTCAATATTTATTTTAATTCTGCTGAATAGGATAAGGATCTACATGTGTCATAACGTTTAACACCCGATGATTGTTTAAGACTTCTTTTCTGGCATTGACAGCAATTTCATGGCCCTTTTTGACAGATAAATCACCATCAATTTCCAAATGCACATCAACAATAATCAAGTCACCCATTCTTCTGGTTTTAAAATCATGAATCCCCATTACGCCTTCAGTGGCTAATAAGGTTGATTTTATTTCCTCTTCAGTTTTACTATCAACCGCTCGATCCATTAAGTCGTGCAAAGATTCAGCCATAAATGAATATCCCATTTTAGCAACTATCAGACCCACGATAAGTGCAGCAACAGGATCAAGAAATTTAAAGCCTAGCAGGTTACCGATAATCCCCAGAGCGACGACCAGCGAGGACGCTGCATCAGAGCGAGCATGCCAGGCATTGGCCACCAGCATGCTGGATTTAACCCGCGTTGCCACCGCCAGCATGTAACGAAAAAGCAACTCTTTAAACACCAAAGCCGACAGCGCCACCCACAACGCGACAATATGCACTTGAGGGATCGAGTCAGGGTTATGAATTTTATTTATGGCAGACCATAACATTCCAACACCAACAATTAATAATAAAGATCCGAGGATTAATGATGCGCCATTCTCATATCGATGATGGCCATAATTATGATCTTCATCCGCCTCTTTTTTACTTCTATTATTGGCAAAAAGCACCACAAAGTCTGCAATCAGATCGGAGAGTGAGTGAATCCCATCGGCAATCAACCCCTGAGAACCAGAAAACAACCCGGTAATAACTTGCCCTAGCGTTAAAAAGCAATTAACAATGACACTTACCCAGGTACTTTTTCTTGCCGCATGAAAACGCTCATGAGACTCATTATTACTTTCATCAATCATTTTACATTTCCTATACAGTTTCTCAGAAAGCCATAGCCAATATATTACCATTGATTAAAAATCTCAATCCGCTTAAGAACTTCTTAAGAAGATAGCGTTAAACTGAAAAAATTGGAGTTACAAATAGGTTGTACAGGGGGTCAGTGTCACCGCTCTTAATGTTAACTTAATATAAGTGGTATAAATTTAATCGTCACAGATTAGAGGGTAAATAATGAACAATAAATTTGCACCGAGTCAGATTTTATTTCACTGGATAATTTTTATTTTTATCGTACTGACTTATGCAACAATGGAATTAAAAGGAATTGCGCCGAAAGGCAGTGATGCGCGAGAGTGGATGAAGACGCTCCATTATACGTGCGGCGGCAGCGTTATGTTATTGATGCTGATTCGAATTATCCTGAAAGTGACACACAAAGCACCCGATATTACCCCTGCGCCGCCAAACTGGCAGATAGTTCTGTCAAAAGCGGTACATGGTGTTCTTTACCTGATGTTTATCGCCCTGCCCTTGCTCGGCATTCTGACGCTTTACTATGGTCAGGTCGAATGGTCATTCTTTTCTTATGCAATGCCCGTGAGCAATGAGCAGAATAGTAATCTGCAGCACAATTTAAAAGAAGTTCATGAGTTTATTGCCAGCGCCGGTTATTTTGTTATAGGACTTCACGCGTTAGCCGCCCTATTTCATCATTACGTCATGCGAGATAACACTCTGATTAGAATGTTGCCTTGGAAAAAGTGAGGTTCGGCCTACGCGATTACCCCTCACTAAAGCGCCCCCAACCATCAGGAAGGGGGCGCTTTATTTTCACCATTTGAACGTGACTGCCAGGTTTCTACCGCTGGCTATTGGTTAAGGAACTTATCCAGAAACTGTTTGGTACGTTGATGCTGCGGGTTAGCAAACAGCTCTTTTGCTGGGCCCTGCTCAACGATGCGACCGTGATCCATAAAGATGGCACGATCGGCAACGTCGCGGGCAAAGCTCATCTCATGCGTGACGATCACCATGGTGCGCTTCTCTTCTGCCAGCGCACGAATGGTGTTAAGCACCTCACCTACCAGTTCAGGGTCAAGCGCAGAAGTCGGCTCATCAAACAGAATCACCGCCGGTTGCATCGCCAACGCGCGGGCGATAGCTACACGCTGCTGTTGACCACCAGAAAGGCGTTTAGGGTAAGCCTGCTCTTTGCCACTCAGCCCGACTTTCGCCAACAGTGCGCGAGCGCGTTCTTCTGCGCTGGCTTTCGCCTCACCTTTGACGATCACCGGCCCTTCAATGATGTTTTCCAGTACCGAACGGTGCGGAAACAGATTAAAGCTCTGGAAGACAAACCCCACCTGCTGGCGCAAAGCGCGTACCTGCTGTTTTTGTTTGCTCAGCGGGCGTGAGCCGTCAATCTCGATATCCCCTACGCGGATGGTGCCCGATTCAGGCACTTCCAGCAGATTGATACTGCGCAGCAAAGTGGTTTTACCCGAGCCGCTTGGCCCGATAATCGCCACCACCTCACCGGAGTTCACCTCAAGATCGATACCATGCAGAACGGTGTTCCCTTTGAACTGCTTAACCAACTGCTTTACTTCAATAGCACTCATCGGTTACTCCTGATCCTGACGGTTAACATGCGCTTCCAGGCGATTTTGCAGGGCGGAAAGCAAGGTTGCCATCACCCAGTAAATCAGCGATGCCGCCAGATACATGGCAAACACCTCGAGCGTACGAGAGGTGATCAGTTGCGCCTGCCGGAACAACTCCGGCACCTGAATAGTCGCCGCCAGTGAAGTATCCTTAACCAACCCGATAAAGCTGTTGCCTAACGGTGGTAACGCGGTGCGTGCCGCCTGCGGCAGGATCACCCGGCGCATCGTCTGCCAAGGTGTCATACCGATACTGGCAGCCGCTTCCCACTGCCCTTTGTCGATCGAAGAGATTGCCGCACGCAAGGTTTCAGAAGTATAAGCTGCGGTATTCAATGAAAGGCCAATCAGCGCCGCCGGGAACGGATCCAGCTCAATGCCAAACTGCGGCAGACCGTAATAGATCATAAACAGCTGTGCGATCAGCGGTGTACCACGGAACAGAGAGACATAAATGCGTGATAACCATGACACCGGCCAGATCGGCGAAAGGCGCATCAGCGCCAGCAGAAAACCAAGCATTAACCCAAGTGCCATGCCCCCCAAGCTAAGCTGGAGAGTCAACAAGGCACCTTTTAATAAAAATGGCGCTGAATCCAGCGCCAGTTGAATACTCTCATGCATTATTTAGTTACGTCCGCGCCAAACCATTTTTCAGAGATCTTCGCCAACGTCCCGTCTTTCTGCATTTCGGCAATCGCCTGATTGATGGCGGCCAGCAGTTCCGGGTTGTTTTTGCGCACGGCTACACCCGCTTCCTGACGCGAGAATGCCGAACCGGCAACCGCCAGCGTATCACTGGTTTTCTTCACCAGATCCAGTGCCGCCAAGCGATCAACCAGAATGGCATCGATGCGCCCTACGCGCAGATCCTGATATTTGGTTGGGTCATCATCGTAGGTGCGTACATCAACGCCCTGCACATTTTCACGCAGCCATTGTTCGTAGTTAGTCCCCAAACCCACACCGACCTTTTTGCCTTTCAGATCGTCAGCCTTGGTGATTTGGCCTTCGTTGCCTTTTTTCACCAGTGCCTGAATACCAGAAACAGTATAAGGCGTTGAGAAGTCGTATTTCTTCTTACGTTCGTCGGAGATAGTTACCTGATTGATAACCACATCGATACGTTTGGATTCCAACGATGCCAGCATGCCATCCCACTTCGTTGGATTCAGTTTAGCCTTCACGCCCAAGCGCTCTGCCAACGCGTTAGCGAAGTCCACTTCAAAACCAGCCAGTTTGCCGTCTTCACCCTGGAAACTGAACGGTGGATAGGTGCCTTCCAGCCCAACAATCAGCGTACCGCGATTTTTAACCTGATCGAGCAGGTTATCAGCCGCATAGGTTTTAACGTTCAACCCGGTGACCAGTGCAACAGCCATCACGCCCAGCAGGCATTGACGACGGATTTTAGAAAAGACCATAGACACCCCATCAGTTGTTTATCTTTTTGAGATCAGGACTTTAACAGCCGTTCAGACTGTATAAAGGAATATAAATTAATAAATATAGTCCGAATCGGAATATATCAACATTCTGCGCAAAACGGGTATATCCCCTATGAGGTATATCTCCTCAATCATTGCAGCTGGAAGTATAGCGGCTCTACCTCATCTCACACCTGTGGATGATAGGCAAACAGCGCCGGAGCTCCCCCGGTATGAATAAACAGGATCGGCCCTTCGTCGCGAAAGCGTTTCTGGGCAACACCATCAATCAGACCCGCCATCGCCTTGCCGGTATACACCGGATCCAGCAATACGCCTTCCTGCTGGGCCAGCAGATGTACTGCCGCCATCCCTTCTTCATTCGGCATACCGTATTGCGGAGCGAAATAGTCGTCCCACAACGCGATCGGAGCCAGTTCATCAATCTCCAGCGAACACGCCAGCGCTTGCTGGATTTGCTCGACCTTCGGCAACTGATCGATCACCTTGCGCGAAACGGTCACGCCAATCAGTTCACTTTCCGGCAAGAGTTGCTGCAGACCAACAGCCAAACCGGCATGAGTGCCTGCACTGCCGGAAGCCACAACGATCGAACTGAAGGTAACCTGATGACTTTGCGCCGCAATTTCCAAGGCACATTGCACATAGCCCAATGCCCCCAAAGCGTTAGATCCCCCGACCGGCACCACATAAGGCCGGAAACCCTGTGCTTCCAAGCGCGTCGCCAAATCCGCCAGTTGTGACTGCGGATCGTACAACGCATCACACATCACCACATCAACATCGAACAGATCGAGCAGCAAGCGGTTACCGTTGCTAAGGTAGTTTTCCGCTTTGGTATCAATCGGGTTTTCCAGCAAGGCCACGCAGCGCAGGCCCAGTTTGGCTGCCACGGCAGCCGTCTGGCGCACATGGTTCGACTGTATAGCCCCCGCCGTAACCAAGGTGTCGGCACCCAGGCGCAACGCATCGGCAGCCAAAAACTCCAACTTCCTCAGTTTGTTCCCGCCCATCGCCATTGGCGTAACATCGTCACGCTTGATGTAGATTTCGCGGCCAAGATAATCAGAAAGGCGAGATAACTTTTCGAGCGGTGTGGCTAAGCCAACAAAGTCCAGGCGCGGAAACTGCGCCAATCGCTGTTGCAGATTCACAACGTCCCCCAGGGAGTAAAATAACGGCGTTTAAAACATAGATTTATCAGATGCGCTCTGAATAATCACTCTTTAATTGCCCGAAATAATTCGAGTTGCATGATAAAAACGCAATGCGTTTTGAACAACATAAGTGCAATCTGCCGCGCTACGGGGAGATATATGGAGGAAAATAATGCGGTAATCGTCTAATCCTAAAAAATAATGCTGTGATGCGTTCACCTGTTCGAGCAAATACAATAGCCGCAGGTTGCTTTCGTCTCAGTCACTCTCTTGCCAAGCCAGATACTGATCGTATTTGCGCAACGCAATGCGATAGCTGTCGTGCCCGGCTACGGGCAGATCGTTGATAATACGCTGGTGGTTCATGCCCTTGGCAAACTGCTCAGCAGGATAGTTGTGGGCCGCCAGCATCTGATCCAACCGGCGCAGGCGCACAACGTATTCACGAATGGTGCTGTGGTTCATCTCCGTCTGCTCAAACAGATACTGCTTGAATGCTCGAATGTCGAAGTAATTGGCAGCGCTATTATAGGATATTTCACTGCAAAATCGGCAAAGTGCGCTCAGCTCATGTTGTATATTCAGCCAGACCTGCTCATCAATCAGTTGATCCATGCGCGCAATGGCTTCTTTGCTGATAATTTCCCCACGAAACACCAACGCCATACGCCCAAGTGGCTTGGCGCACTGAAAACAGTGGGTCTGGCTGTGTTTGTAATCCTTCAGATAGCGGTTGAGTGGCCGCTTTTTCGACGAGGTTCCTGGCATAATGTGCAATCCGTTTCAATAATCAGGTTGAGAAACCACAGGCAGCATCAGCGTCAAACCTCATTAGCCAAACGCGCGCGCAGGCGTTTGATCGCCTGGCTGTGCAACTGGCTGACGCGTGATTCGCCCACATTAAGCACTGCACCAATCTCCTTCAGGTTCAATTCTTCCTGGTAATACAGCGTCAGCACCATTTTCTCGCGTTCCGGCAAAGCTTCTATGGCCTCTACCACCCGCTGACGCAAGTTGCCCTCCAACAGTTGTTGCAACGGATTGTTCTCTTCATGCCCGGCCAATAACGCTTCCACGCTGTTGCCCTGTTCCTCCTGCCATTCGTCATAAGAAAAGAGCTGGCTGTTATTGGTATCCAGCAGGATCTGGCGGTACTCATCCAGGGGAATATCCAACGCCTGCGCTACCTCAATTTCACTGGCCGGGCGGCCATGGCGCTGTTCCAACTGCTGCATGGCCTTGGAGACTTCTCGAGCGTTGCGGCGCACGCTGCGTGGCACCCAATCGCGGCTGCGCAGTTCATCAAGCATCGCACCACGGATGCGCTGCACAGCATAAGTGGTGAAGGCCGTGCCCTGCAGGGCATCGTAGCGTTCAACGGCGTTCAGCAGCCCGATTCCCCCGGCTTGCAGCAGATCGTCAAGCTCCACGCTGGCGGGCAGCCTGACCTGTAGGCGTAGCGCCTCGTGGCGTACCAACGAAACGTAACGCTGCCAGAGAAAGTTTTTATCTATGACGCCTTCGGCGGTATACAGTTCGCTCACTTGTTTACACCTGCAAATCAGAGGGTCATATCTATTATCCACAAGGGGAAAATGCTAATCGGTAGAACAACCGCATAAAACCCGCTCTATTTATGTTTTGCCTTCTGATGTAGGCGCACGGGCGTAAAAAAGCCCTACCAAGGTTGCGCAGGGCTTTGCGACTGAATCTCGCTACGAGAAACGGATTAACGTAGCAAGCTCAGTACGTTCTGAGTTGACTGGTTGGCCTGTGCCAGAACCGAGGTCCCCGCCTGTTGTAAGATGTTGGCACGGCTCATGTTGGACACTTCGGTGGCGTAATCAGCATCCTGAATGCGGGATTGAGAGGCTGACAGATTATTCACGGTGCTGTTGAGGTTGTTGATCACCGAATCGAAGCGGTTCTGCACGGCTCCCAAGGAAGAACGTAGGGAATCAACCTGAGAAAGCGCTTTATCCAGCGTCGCCAGCGGGTCCACCGTCTTGGTCTGGGCAGTCTGTTCAGCGCCTTTAGTCACTTTGCCATCGCTGTCTATAGTCGCACTGAAGTACTTGGCATCGGCCCCCGTCCCTTCCTGAATGACGTAGGATTTACCGCTATCATAGGATCTCAGATTAGTGGCCGAATCTCCCGTTGGCGCAACTTCTTGCTTGATGGTGGTTGTCTCACTCAACGTCATACTGGTAGTAACAGTTTCTGCGGCAGCAATGCTGCTGACTTTACCGGTCGCTTTATCGATCCCGGTGACTTCGTAAGCTTTATTATCAGTACCAATTGCGTACAGTTTCCCCGTAGCCTCATCTGTCTTATAGCTCGCTGGTGCAGCACCATTTGCCTGCTTACCATTACTATCGATAGTCACAGACTTGCCTGTTGGTACGCTGGCTGGCGCACTAGCAGCCACCTTGCTGGTATCAATACCATCCGCAACGCTGAATTTATCCAGGCCCAACGTTTTAGCATTGATATTTCTCAGGTCAATATCAATGGTTTCACCATCGTTCGCACCCACCTGAATAGTCAATTTCTGGTCGCCGCTCAACACTTTTACCCCGTTGAAATCGGTCTGTTCAGAAATACGATTGATCTCATTCAAACGCTGTGAAATCTCGTCCTGGATCGATTGCAGATCGCTGGCCGAGTTAGAGCCGTTCTGCGCCTGCACGGTCAAACGACGAATGTTCTGCAGGTTGTTGTTCACCTCATTCAGCGCGCCTTCGGTGGTTTGTGCCAAAGAGATGCCATCGTTGGCATTACGGGAAGCCTGGGTCAACCCTTTGATATTCGAAGTAAAGCGGTTTGAAATCGCCTGACCCGCTGCATCATCCTTCGCACTATTGATACGCAAACCAGAAGAGAGACGCTCAATGGCCGTCCCTAAGGCAGCTTGAGATTTATTCAGGTTATTCTGCGCCATCAGCGACAGACTGTTGGTATTAATGACTTGTGCCATAGTTTACTTTCCTTACGAATCAGTTGCGATATTCGCATTCACCATTAAAAGTTCCGGGTTTATTTCGCCACGGCGTCAACCACCGTCCCATCAGATATCGGCGCTCTCCCAACAACCTTTAAATTTTTTTATTTTTCAGCAATGGCACAAATAACGCCGTTTTCCCCTCTTCTATTGCACCATCGGTTTGCGGATTTTGCCGTAAACTTTTCTGCGACCAGGCCGATAACACAGAAATAAGTCATTGACCTCAGGAGGTATCACGAATGACATCGATCAGTTCATTAGGCATCGGTTCAGGGCTGGATCTTAACGGTTTGCTGGATAAAATGAGCAGGACAGAGCAACTGCGCCTAGCGCCTTATACTGCACAGCAGAGCAGCCATAACGCTAAACTGACCGCATACGGCACGCTGAAAAATGCGTTGGAGAAGTTCGATAACCTGAGTAAAGATCTGGCCAAGCGGGATTTTTTTGACAACACCAGCGCCAGCGCACACGAACAGTTCAGCGTGACGACTAACGCCAAATCGGTGCCAGGTAACTACCACGTTGATGTACTGCAACTGGCTCAGCCACAAACCCTGGTTTCCATGGCCCGCATTGCAGATCAGACCACGGCCTTGGGTACCCAAGGAGCTACTGAGCGTACCCTCTCCATCACCGCAGGTTATCCCCCCAAAAACGTCACCCTCACGCTCAGCGATAGCCAAACTTCGCTAGTGGAAATACGTGACGCGATTAATACAGCCAACGCTGGAGTTAAAGCCACCATCATGCGCGTTGGGGATCAGGAGTATAAATTGGCGATAAGTTCGTCCACGCCTGGGGTAAATAGCAAAGTCACTCTTGAGGTAAATAACGACGATCAACTGGGCGACCTGCTCAATTACGATCCGGCGAAGGGGAACGCTAACCCGATGTTTGAATCGGCTAAAGGTCAAGATGCAAAGATCAGGGTGAATGGCACAGAAATTACCCGCAGCACCAACTCAATTGCTGATGCACTGCAGGGGGTAACGCTTGATCTTAAATCCACCACCAAAACCGGCGAACCACAAAACCTGATTATCAGCGCCGATATAAACGGTTCCGCCGACAAAATCAAAAACTGGGTTGATAGCTATAACGCCCTGCAAGACACCTTCAATTCCCTGACTAAATATACCCCAGTGAAGCATGGTGAAAACCAGAGCACCAAAAACGGTGCACTGCTCGGTGACTACATGCTGCGCAATATTCAATCATCAATTAAAAGCGTACTCAGTACCGCGCAGGATAACCCTGAACTGAAAGGGTTGGGTAATCTCGGGATTGATACCAATAGCAAGAGCGCTAAGCTGGAGATCAATAGTGATAAGTTGAAAAAAGCGCTTGAAGAACAACCGCAGCAGGTTGCAAATTTCTTTGCTGGCAATGGCAAAGACCACGGTATGGCTACCGAGATCCATAATGAAATCCAGACCTACATTAAAACCGATGGCATAATTGAAGAGTCCACCAAGAGTATCAGTAGCGATCTTAAAGATCTGGACGATCAGATCACGCGCGTCAGTGAAAGCATTCAAAACACCATTGAGCGTTACAAGCAGCAATTTGTGCAATTGGACGCCATGATGTCAAAACTGAACGGTACCAGCGCCTATTTAACCCAACAGTTTGCACCTAAATAACCGCCTTTAGACAGGTAAATAATATGCATAACCGTAGCGGAACGCAGGCCTATGCCCAAGTCAGCGTGGAAAGTAGTGTACTGAGCGCCAGCCCACACCAGTTAATCATGATGCTTTTTGACGGGGCACTCAACAACCTGCAACGTGCACGCCTCCTGATGAATCAGGGGAATATCCCTGGTAAAGGGCAAGCTATTTCAAAAGCGATCGGTATTATCGACAATGGTTTGCTCAACGGGCTCGATCACGAGCAAGGCGGTGAAATTGCTGACCATCTCGCCGCCCTATACGATTATATGAAGCGCCGTTTGATGCTGGCCAATCTGCATAACGATGTTACCGCTCTTGAAGAAGTTACCAACCTGTTAGAAAACATCGCCGACGCCTGGCGCCAGATTGGCTCTAACCATTAACCTCAGCAGGACGTCGTGTAATGAAACAACAACTGTTAGCCGCCTATCAACAGATTTACCACCTGAGTAACCAAATGATTGCCCTGGCACACACCAATCAGTGGGACGCTCTGGTTGAACTGGAGATAGCCTACGTCAAAGCCGTGGAGGAAACTGCCGGTTTCGCCGGGGGTGCCGGAGCAACCGTGGCGATGCAGGAGAGCTTGCACCATCAGTTACAGCAAATCCTGGACAACGAAGCAGAATTGAAACAGCTATTACAGCTGCGCATGGAGGAGTTGAAAGTGCTGATTGACCAGTCCACACAGCAAAGCGCCATCAACAGCACCTACGGGCAGTTTCATGATCAGGCTCTACTATTAGGAAAGCTGCAGCCAAGATGATTCATGAACAATATTTTCACAATTAAATGTAAGAATATTGTTCCTGAGCAACGCAAAACGTAAAGATATTCTCAGATAATAAGAAAAGTTAACATTGATGAAATATGCAGCTGACCTTTATTCTGAGGCCACAATACCGCACATATCATGCAGCGTTATCAATGGTTATTTCTCCTCATCGTTGTAAACACCTCATCTATTTCTGAGTCCACTAGGAAAACGCGTAATTGATTGATGGCTGCCTCAACTTGACTTAATCAACACGATTGTCAATAAGAATAACACTACCAGCATGATCAAGCTGAAAATACGCCATCTGGCCTCACTTTTACTTCTCATTATCGTCCTTACGCCGAATAGGGTTACACTCTATGGGACGCATTATCCCCAAGGTATAACGGGTATAAATTTACATCCTTGAAATTTCACCCGGTACTTTAAATCAAGTTGAATCCTCAAATCAATTACCGGAAAAAATTTAACACCGCCCTATCCTCATCATTTTCACGAGTGAAAATTTCCGAAGGAATAATCTGTGAAAAAAGATGCTTTTAAGATACTATTTTATGAGCCGTTTACCATGTTAAGTAAAATTTAACATGTCAATTGGGTGAACTCTGTAATAATAGATAATTAAGACTTAGTCACAAAACAGCGATATTCTCTTGGTTGAATGCTTGATAGCCTGATGAAACCTGCATTTATTCCATATCTTTTTAAAATACTTCCCCCTAGAAACTAGTTGCTCATATATATTTATTTTTGATAGATTCATAAGAAAATATTATTAATATGAAAGAAAAAATAGGTTATTTCCGATTTCAATAAAGAAATAACCTATTTTTAAAAATTTACATTGACAGCTCATTCAATTCCCTTAAGTATTAGCTCTACTTATCAATCTTCAAGGAGGGTAATAAGATGGAGTTTTTGGTAGCATCCCTGATGGCTTTGTGTATTTTTTCCTTTAAAAAACACTCTGATATCATCGATGCAAAAAGAATTGGGACTTCGCGCAGAAGACATCGGAGGCGCTCAAGAAACAGACTGTATTTAATCTACTAATCAATATATTAGGCATCAATTTGAGAACCACCTATAAATCTTATAATACTGTTTATTGCTCCTGACTTTGATAAAAAACTCATAATATTCAAGCCGTAAAGTACATGCTCTATTTTCACTCTTTTTGGTTGCGGAGTGTTAACTTTCCTGACTATTCACTAACCTAAAAACCAGGGAATATGTTTTTGACTCAAAGTTCAACTGTTGGCCAATTTTCGACAAGTTGCTGAAAGTCAACATGACTAAGGTTTTTAGACTACACCGGCATATTCATAATGTGACGCCATCATATTTGAAGTTGAGTTGATGTAGATAGTATCTACGGTTTATGCAATGCATTATCGCAAGTTGGCTCTGGACTAACGTTGCTTTGAGTTGCTTTGCGGTAATTTTTTGCCCCCACCATGCCCCATCATTGATAGCCGGGATTTCTCCCGGCCCTGTTGTTACCCCTTAGTTTCAACCTCTGGTGTATCGCCCTGCTCCGGCTCAAGCACTACCTCTGGCTCGTTATCTGCTGGCATTTCTACACGCAGATCAATCCAGCGCCCGGCTGGGATGTCGATCGGCTGTCCTTCCTTGTAACCAGCAACGATGTTCTGGGCGAACTTCGGAGCAGTGGAGTTGATACGGTGGAAAGTCTTGATCAGCAGATCACCCGTCTCATCGACTTCATAGTCCACCCAAAGCAGCGTGAGATCGTTGTTGTCCTTTGGTAAGCCGATACCGCCGCTCGGGCCACCCCATGCCGGATCGCTGTTGAAACCCATCACCCCAGAAACCCGGTAAACGCCCTCGCTGATACGCTCAGTTGTTACGCCCTGGCTCTGATCGTTCAGTTCGCTGGTGCCGTCACCGAACAGCCTAACGATCGGGCTGGCTTTTTTGAGGAAGCCGTTAGCGTCTACCGTTGTGTTTCCATTGTGCCAAACTTCTTTCCATGCGCCGACGCCATTATTTTGGATGCGCCGGAAAGCCATCTTGTCGGTACCAAAAGGAAAGGCAACTTGGAATCCATAGGTACGATTCGAATATCCAAATACGTTAAGAATATGGTTGTTCGCAGCATCAAATGTATCAGTCATTGCTGAGACATTAGCGTAGAAAGCACCATTAATCCGATAATCAGATGCCAGCGTATAGCCGGTCAGTGACGGTCTAAAATCAGAACCAAGGCCATATTCGCCATTTTTCAGCAATGCAGCAGTACCGGAATATACAGTGGATGGAAATGTGACCGAACCGTCAGGCTTGAGTTGTACGGTATATGCTGAGCCGTTCCAGCGGAAATTTAATTGCCCTGTATCGGTCTGTGCGTAAATACCTCCCTTGTCAGAACCAGACTCATCACGAAATCGAAGTAGTGTATTCGGCTTGCCCGCCGCAGCTTGGATCATTACCTCGCCATAGGAATACACGTTCGATTTAAAAATCACTGTACTGGCAACACTCTGATCCGCTGTAACCACTTTGCTCAATGCATTTGCCATAGCGGCAGCAGAATTATTCTCACTAACCTTGGCTGCCGCTGCTGATGCCGCCGCATCATTACTAAATTTCCAAGCCCTATCAGCAGATGCCGCTGCGCTATCTGCCGCTTGACTGCTCGATGCTGCATTCGCAGCGTCGGCGGTGCTGCGCGGCCCTAACTCGACGTTAGTCCCAACAACGTTATTTACTGGCAACCCTTCTGTTGACATATACTCTCCGTAGCCGCCTACAGGCGTGCAAAATCCTACGAGCACACAGCTCATATATAAAAAATGATGTAGTTAACTAACTAGACTGATTCTTCTGGCGGGGCTGGCGGCGGGGTGAATTCTTTGCCGTCATAGGTAAAACCAGGGCCGACATAGACATCATCATTCACTGCAACAACATCGACTTCGCCAAAATCGACAGCCGTTTCACCATCCCAAATAACAACATTGATGACGTTACCGTCACGGATCAAGCAATGCTTCATTACGCATATTCCTCAACAATGACCAATCCTGGCGCGCCGTTGTACCCCGCCTGATTTGCTACAGCCCCATTTTGCCCTGCAGCTACAGCCCCAGCACCACCAGCAGAATATCCTAGTGCCGCTGCTGAATACTGGCTGGCCCCAACAGATGATTGCCCCCCCATCGATCGGATCGCGCCACCATTCGACCAGGTGAACCCCATTGAAGCAACATTTCCCGGCGCGTTAACGATACTCCCTCCCGTCCCGACTGGCGGATTGCGAGGAGCTGCGCCAAATGGAAACACCGAGCTCGCTGTGCCATAGCTCCCCCCCACACCGCCCGGTGCCGACACGCTCCCCACAGAAGATGTGCCACCGTTTGCACCGTCCGATGTTGATGAACCTATACCGCCAAGCCCCACAATGACATTTAACGATGTGGCATCCATCCATGCTTCAGAATAAGCACCCGAGGAGCCACCACCCGCAACGGCAGATTGAGCGGTGGTAACGGCTTGGGTACCACCACCGGCCCCACCAGCGCCCCATACCTTGGCGCGGATCTTCTTTGCGCCTGGTGTGGGGGTATATGTCCCGCTGGCGGTAAACACCCGGATATTGAGCAAACGCCCAACGGCCTGGGCGCTGAGTGCTGCCAACAAGCTGTTTTGCAACGTAACGAGGTTACCGTTGTCCAGCACATCGTTACCGCTCTTATCTGCAATAAACTGGCCCAACACGGCAGCCATAACGCTGGCTTGCCGCCATGCGGTGTTAAGCTCCTCAGACTTGGCTACCCCACTGGAAAAACCCGACACTCTGGCAGCCAGTGCTTGGTAGTCGGCGTTGCTCAATACGTTGGCGTTCGCTCCGGTGCCGAACGGCAAAAACTCATTCTTAGCCATTTGATTTCCTCAAAGATGCACCCCACGCCCCAGAGTCGAGGCCTGTAATAAAGTCGTTCTGTATGTCGAAGCCGAACAGCGCTCCCGGCACAGTCGTGACGGTGTAATTTGCGATACGCACGGTTGACGGCTTAATGTCGAGATAACCAAGACTGATAACCGCCCGCATAACCGGCGTGATGCTGTCGCCGGTGATATAAACGCTCATCGTCATATCGAAGTTATCGACGGCAAATATCTGGGTTTTCCCATCGGGGAAAATTTTCTGATAAATCTCGCTGAGAGTTTCGGCCGTCCCATCCCAGTGGTTCGCGGCAATTTTGGCGCGGATAATGGTTCGGTATGTATCGTCATCCAGCGCGGTAAATCCGCCTGCGTCATACCGGCCGCGCCAGATACCGGCATCGAATCCCAGCTCGTCATCATCCAGCGAAAAATAAACACCGGTGATCGGCGTCGCTATCTGGCGACCAATGCCCACCCACAACCCCACGGCGTCGAGCTGCACGCCGATGGAGTTATCCAGGTCAAAATCTTCTACCTGCTGGAGCAGCGCATTCTGGATATCAACGAACGGCTGAGTGATAAGGGTGATGTGGTCGTAAAATTTTGGCTTGTGCTTGTTGTAGGAGGGGATCAGGCGCTGATACTTTGTCTCGCTCATGACGTCACCACCAGGGCCACGTTATCCTCAGAGCAGGCCGCTGCCTCGTTAAACCCGACAACGATGTTTGCCGGGGTCAGCGCACCGGCAGAAATACCGATCTGTAGGTCCAGAATGTCGTAATTCGCGCTATCTGCACTGCCGTTTAAATTAGCAGGCAGAAACAGGCGGGTGATAAAAACCGGGTCACCAATGCGGATCGCGTTGATGTAATCCGCGATTGCTGCCCGGATTTCTTCGCCTATTGCCGACGTGTAACCCTGCAGTGCCTTGATCTGCACCTCGACAAAAATATTAACGGTAGTCGGGCGGAAAAAACTGATCGGGTGAACGATGCCGTACTTATCCGTGATCGGGATAGTCGTCGTTCCATACGTGCCGCCGCCGGGCGTTTTCTTCGTTGCAATAGTTTGGGCGATGGCCGTAGCGTCACCACCGTCCACAACAATGGAAATGGAGTGCGGCGGCAAGCCGTTGGCATCTGGCGCGCCGGTGTCATTCTCATATGGGCGGTAGCGCTCCACGCCCGGCAGCGTAGCCACGGCCCCCATGATGCCGTCCAACACAGTGCTAGATGGCAGCGAAACCGACTGGGCTTGTCGCTGACGCAATTCTGCATCTGTTTCAACAGGCCGCCCCGGCGTGGCCGCAGCGGGGTTCGTGACGGTTTGCCAGCCCTGTGTCGGTGTGCCGATCGTGGTAATGGTGCCTGCAGGTGCCACGATAGCCCCATCCACCTGGCAGGTTGCCGTCACGGTTACCGCGCCACTGGTGCCAATGGTCACAACGGGCGGTAATGACCACGAAAAACCGTTGCTGTCGCGCACCACGCCATTGGTAATTTGCCTACCTACCTGCCCGACTATCAGCACGTCAGCCGTGGATTGGCTGGCGGGAGAAACAGATATCCCGTTGATTTTAACGTTGGACGCCAGCGCGCCATGCTGGGCGGTTGCCGGGCTGAAAGAGTTATAGACAGCAATCGCTGCATTGTTCGCATCGTGAATAGCCAGCGCGTAAATCGCCAGCATCTGGCCGTCTTTGCTATCTGGCTCCAGGTAAACATCATCACCGTAAATCTGCCGGAAAAAACCAGTCAGCGTATCGAGGATTACCTGGTAACCAGGCGCACTGATGCCGCTCGCGGTCACGGTGGCCGCAAGCCCTAACGTATCGAGATTTAGCATTATGCCTCGCTGGTTACAGTCGTTTCGCCGTACAGCGTGTTGATGGTGGCGGTAAACACAACGCTGCGTGTGCCGGCGTTATATTCCGTGGTGAACTCAAGGATTTCAGTCACGCCTGGCGTGCCAAGGATGCGCTGACGGACGGCCATGTTATAGGCGTCTGATTTATGCTTTCCGAGGATAGCCTCGCGATACGGGGTGCCTTCGGTCACATCAAGGAACCATTCCCCAGTCCACAACGCGAACCGGGTTTTTACTGCCTGGGCGACCGCCTCCGGAGTGTCAGTGAGAAAGGTATTACCCCCTTGGCCGAATGTGTAATCGCCGCTATCGTCCTCTTTTCGGTATCTCATAAATCCTCCAGGGCTACCACCAGCGAATCTGACCGATAAGGTATCCAAGTGCAGCAATAAAGATTACCAGCCATAGCATGATGAATTTCCAGTTTGGTAATTGCTTAATCATCAATTAGGCGCTCCGGTGTTTCCGCTTCCGTTCTGCACGCCGCCGTGAGTATGGCTCATCAGGCTCTTGCCGCCTGCTGTCAAATCGTTGGTGACCTTGACCGGCCCCTGCATCGTCGCCGTTCCGCCGGCGGCACCCATACCCTGTGACAAGTTGCCATTGATCGTCACGTTGCCATTCAGCACGATTTCGGGGGAGGTGATTTCGGTACCACCCTGCGCGCTGGCGATCAGTTTTCCCGGCGTGGTGACGTTTACCGCATGGCTTTCCGGGTCCAGTTCGATAAATGCCGCGCCATCGTCGGTACGAAGTTGCGCCGCGCTGGTGCTGATGCCGCTGATTTTCTGCGCTTGGGACTGTGGGCCGACTAGTGCGAAGCCGTCAGAGAAGTCGTGAGAGCGACCGTCAACCGGCTCCTGTACACCGCCGTTCTGCCACCAAAAATCAATACAGCGATCGGCAAACAGCACCAGGCACTCGTCACCGGCATTAACCGGGAAAGTCAGCGTGACACCACCACCGCGCGGGAATATCACTGGTACATCCACCAGCAGCGGTAGACTGGTTGATGTCCTATCGCCTGAGTCATCCGTTTCATACCCCTTTATTGCAGGCTGAACAACACAGGTCACAGCAACAGGGTCAAAGGATTGAATGATTCCAGGGATCGCAACGCGGATAGATGCTGAGATGGCATCAGCAAGCGCTTGGCTTGCCTGCTGCTTACCGCCGATCTGAGATTGAAGTGATACGGGCATGGATTTTCCTCATAAAAAAACCCGCTCGGAGGCGGGTTATGAACAATTAAATTTACCGTTTATATGCTATTGGTAACCATCTATCGTGTCTGCCAGCAGCTCATTCTTATAATCTGATAAGAGTTTGAGCGCCAGCGCAGCGTTATCACAATCGGCCTCTCCCGTAGCAGTAAAAATGGTCAACTTAACCAACTCCATTGAGGTATTTAGCTCATAGCCATTTAGAAGCAAGAATATACTAGCGGCCTGGAAAGCCGTTCGTTTGTTGGCGTCATTAAAAGCATGAGACTTCGCTATTGCCACCATGTACATAGCTGCAAATTTAAATAAATCCTCACACTCTTCATATATACGTAAGTTATCTACCCGATTGAGGGCGCCTTCAAGTTTTCCCCGGTCTGGCTGCCCGCTATTTGGCAATGTACTCTTCTGAATAGCGATAACCTCATCTACCGAAAGGAACGTAATATCAGCCATTACTTATCTTCCAGTTTTTTTATAATTTCCGCATGTTTAGACTGAGTATGTTGCAGAGCTTTAATAAATGACTCTGATACCCCTTGCAAAACAGCCGCTGCATTAGCAGCCTGCACCAGCGTCTGCCGAGCCTCATCAGACCGAGCAAGAGCCTCCAATTGCTTAGAAAGCCTCATGACACCCTCCGTTATCTGCGGTGACATATTCGATGCAATCAACTGCGAAAGATGCGTATCTATCTTTTTCACAGATGCTTTTACGTCTTCTATGGAAGCAACCTCTTCAACTGATTTCGCACTAATGACAAGATCAGGCTTCCCGCGCTGCGTAACCGTGACACTTTCTCCCGAACGTAAACAATCCAACGTTGCTGATAAATCAGATCGCATTTGCGTGTAAGTAATGATTTTCATGGAACCCCCTCTGTACATGTACAGATTAGCGCATAATAAAAACGCAGGAGCAACGATTATTGTTGTTTAGTGAACGATGGCAGGAATCACTTCACCTTCACGCAGTCATAAGTCGCGAAGTGCCGAGGGGCGTCCATGCTGGCGCGAAGTAATTCAACATTAAGAAACGCTTTGCCGTCTCGCTTGATAAACTCAAAGCCGTACATGTTACCGTCCCGCGCAGGCGCAAGAGCCATATCCAGCTTCATGTTGGCATAATCGTCTCTTTGCCTGAGGAAGGTCACTTTTTGCGTGTTGGTTATTTGCCCATTTAGAGTTGTTTCGCCGGATTGAACCGTGTCCAAAACCCAAGGTCCGCATTTAAACGCTGCAATACTGGTAACAGGAAACATTAGCGCCAGTATTATTGAAACGGTTTTAGCCATCGGAAATGCCTTTATCCAGAGCTGATTTGGTTAAGAGATCTTTCGAACCCCGAGCTATACACATCAAGTCCATATACCAAGACTGCCCACGCGTGTCACCATGGTAATCAATGCTGTAGACAATATAGTCACCATCAACGTTGATGCTAGCCGGTGGCATTGAAGGGACACTAACCGATAGGTTACCGTCCTGCTCTTGTTCTCGCAACCGCCCCTCCGCTGTGGCTACTGCACTACCAGATAGAGATGCTCGGTAAACTGATGTCTGGTCGATCCTTACCAGGCTGCCCAGCTTGATGTTGGGATTAATGAGACAGCGCGCATTAACACCATTACCCATTGTCTGCTGCGGTCTGCCGATCAGCCCTGTATTGGCGTTTAGTACGAACGCTTCTGTAAGATATTTGCTTTCCGGCAGGATGTGAACCTGATTGTTTTCAAACCACCAGTTACCATCACACTGCTTTGCGATATCGTACATCAGTGCGGAGGTTGTCTTGTAAATGACGCGACCACGAGGAAAAACAGTGGTGGGCATTGTGGGTGCTGCACCACTGGTGATGCCGAACGGGGCGTACGTTTTCATACCCTGATCAAATAGGTCGGCATACTTCCACCCTGCCGCTACAGTTGTTTTCACCGAGGCGTTAAGGTGTCCCTCCCAGCTATCAATACACTGAATGAGTATCCAGTTATCCGTAATGCTGTCTTTGCCGGTGATCGTGAATCGGATATCGCCATTGAAAATTAACCCGAAGTTGCTGTCGGTATAGTTGCCGTTACTGTCCGGCATACCGTCATAACCCGCAATGGCGCGAATTTTTGCAAACTCTTTCCCCATGATTTTGTTTTCAGTATCAGGGGAAAGGTTGTAAACCTTGAAATTTCCCACAAAGCCGTTGAAAACGGTGGCTGGCATTTTCTCGATTTCAAACGTTACTTTAAAATTAGATAAATCGATGCCGGTACCATCTTTGTCAAGCAGTTGCAGTTCGAAATGACGCATCCAGTTCTTGCTCATGCCTACTCCTGAATAAAATAAAGGTGGCTTCTGATCCCGAGGTTGTCTTGCGTGGGGTATTCCTCCGCCCCACTGTCACTATCAATGAGCAGTAATCCGTTGATGCCTAGATATTTGTACTGACTTAGCAAGTCCACACCTGGCACCATAGGCAATCCCAGGGCCAACGGATTACCCGCTGCATCCATTAAATCCAATATCCAGCCAGCCACACCCCGCCATTGAATACGCATGTTGAGTTGCTGCCCATCGAGCACAATAGAAAATTGCTGATTGAGCGGTTTTAGGGGAATTTCTCGTATATTCACTGGACACCTCTACTAAATATTTCCTCAGCCTTTTGCCGTAGCCTAGAGCCCTGAGATAGGAGGCTTTCATTGACGGCTACAGGGGTTTTCGTGCCAGTATTTTGTACCGGGGATGTATTTAACCCTTCCTTCATATTCTCTTTGTCGGCAACGGTGATGGTCTGCGTCTGGGTAATAACAATCTCTTTCAATGTCAAAACACACATCAGCACATTTTCACTGGTTTTATCGGTGGTCACTTCAATGGCGCGGATTAACATGTTTTTGTATTGCCGCTTACCCGTTGTGGCATCGAAAGGTTTTCTATCTCGCTGTAACTCAAGAATTTGTTTATAAATGTCTGCCGGGCTGGTACCGAGAGATAATCCCGTGCTGGCATCAAAAATCGCTGTTGTATCAACACCGTCAATCAACGATCCTCCGCCAGCAAAGCCTAACTCCATGGTGAGCTCTGACGGGCGGCGATATGCATGGTCAGCGATAAAACCTGCGCCGGACTCTGTAGGCTTATCTACTGGGTTATCAGTGATCTCCAGAGTGTCCGAGTGCTTTTCCGTGATAACAACGCTGGGTACAATGATGCCTATTCGACGCCGTTGCTGAGAAAATAAAACTGAGAGAATATCCATTAAAAATCAGGCCCTCTATTTGTCTGTTGGGATAACCGTGAATTGACGTCAGATTGACGATCAGCCACTTCCTTTCCTGCGCGAGTTGGATCGGAAACCCCGTGGATATGAATATTGGTTTCCTGCTGAATGGAGGGGGCACCAGCATCAGGCATATTGCTACGCACGCGCGGGATATAGTTGCGGGTTTCCTGTGGCATCAGCGCCATGCCGTGCTTCTGCACGTTGCCGATCCCCCAGTTATATGAGGCCAGCGCTTTATCCAAATCACCACCATTCATGCGCAGCAGCTGCGCCAGATATTTGGCGGCCGCATTGGCAGACTTTTCAGGATCGAATACGTCATTGCCACGCAAGCCCAGCCCGCTGGCTGTATTGTCCATAAACTGGAACAGCCCTTTTGCCTGCCCGTACTTTGTCATTGGCCCTACAGCAAACTGGTTGCCGCTGGATTCAGTCAGCGCTACGCTGCGCAACAATCCTTCTGGTAACCGATAAAGCTGCTCCAGTTGCGCCAATTTTGGCTGCAACCAACCCAGTAGCGCCGCCCCTGCTTTAGTAGCCTGAGGGCGCTTAAAGGATTGGCCGTATTGCACAGCATCGCGAGAACCGAAAACCCCCTCATTCCCCGCGTGCAAGCTCCAGCTTGACCACCAATCCGACAGGACTTTTTGAGCATCCAAATCAAAGAGGGGCTTACCCGTCTTTTGCTTATCCTGAAGCTTTTTGACCAGGTATTCGCCCGGATCCATCCCCGCTTCTTTTGCGGCTTTCTGGATTTCATCGACCTTATTGAACAGCTCGATCGCCAAACCTATTGCGATAATTTTCCCCGAGAACTTAAACAGACCGCCAAACGCATTACTCACGCCGGTCACAGCCTTGATCATCTTGGCCGCCCAAGTAACTGCCATGTAACCGGCCAAGATTTCGAGCGCCGTTTTCCACCCGCCCACGGCATCTTTAAGCGCCAGCAGCTTATCGCGGATCCAGATAATCGCCTCTTTGGCTTTTTTGATACCGGGCTCCCACTCCGACCAATCAATCAGGCTTTTGCCGTGCTCCTTCCATGTCATGTAATCGTCGTACAGCAGCGCCAAGGCAATAATAGCGGCGGTGATAAGCCCAATCGGCGACATCAGGAACGCGCTGTTCAGCATGCGCCAGGCCACCAGCATAGCGCCGAAGAAACCAACCAGTTTCTTTGACTCGTCCCCCAGTTTTCTCCACCAGTCGATCACACCGTTTACCGCCTGCGTTGCACGATAGACCATTCGACCAATAGCCTCGGCCATCCAGAAGATCCCCTTCACCACTCGCGTAATGAATGCCTCAATTTTGGGGAAATTCTCCATGATGCGCTTTCGGAGAGTTTCCAGGGAGCCGCTCAACCCTCCGGCCAGATCGGAGCCTATCTTGTCCTTAGCCATGCCCAGCAGCGTTGTGAGGCTGCGCATTGAGGTCATAAATTTGTTGGATTGTGCGGCTGCTTTTTCGGAGTCCAACCCCGTAGCTTTCAGCATTCCCTGGTAATCAGCAGTGAAACCGGAAATACCCCGGCGCATCGCCAGCAGCGTGTTTTCGTCAATGCCGAACATCTGCGCGTATTGGTTTGCGCGGTAAGTCGGCATCTTTGAAAGTTTGTCGCCCAGAGCGGTAAAAATCGCTGAAGTGTCCCGCATCTGACCGTTAGCACTGCGCGTCTTGACACCAAGCCGATTTAAAAAGCCTTCCGCGCCTGGACTGTTACGCATAAACCGGGCAAGGTTTTCGAGTGAGCCCTGGGCGGCAGCCGCATCAGAACCGGTTTGTGATGCTGCGTAACCAATTGCACGGATCCCCGCAACGGTTGCCCCGGTGCGCTGAGAGGACCAATACACCTTATCCAGGCCGTTGGCTATCTGGGTAGTGAATCCAACAACAGCCAGCGCGGCCCCTTCCACAACCGCGCCAAGTTTGAGGACGTTCGCGGTAACCCCAGCGACAACAGCGGAGAATTTCCGCTCGCCGGCTGAGTCAATATCGAACCCAAGCGAGATCAGGAAATCCTTGATAGTTTCAGCGCTCATTATCTCGGCTCCATTTCTCGATCCGGCGTTCGTTCTCCGCCTTCACATCGAGATAATCATTCATCAGTGCAATATCGAAGAGATCGACAACGCCGCTTTTCAGCTCCGCTATCGAGCACATACCCGCCTCTACCGGGCGTAAAAGATAGTCCTCTCCGCCCGGTAATGACTCCAGCGTTAAGCCGCTGGCGGAGCTTCCGCCCCTTTCTCTTGGAGTTCGCCCAAAAAATTTCCCAACGAGTCCCCCACCACTAGAGCTGCGATTTGCAGCATGCTCATGAGGTCGATATCGTCAAACATCAGTTGCCCGTTGCTGAATATCGGCGAGTAGGTATTGCCCTGCTGGCGCGCCACAACAGAAAGGCATGGGTGAAGGATCGCGTTGCTATCCTCTTCGCTCATGTCGGACAAAGTTTGCGCTATCACCGGCAGCGCTGTTTTCAGCGCATTCTCAAGAGTGATCTGTCCGTTTTTTAACTGCTTCAGCACTGCGATTTCACCCAGCAGCCCAGAAAGAACCGGCAGCAGCTTGCGGGACACTTTCAGTTGATCGAACACATTCAACTTATTGGCCCGGTATTTCTGGCCCTTGATTTCAAATTCCATGGATTACCCCTTAAAACGTGCCGAGCAATTGATCGATAAGACCGGCATCAAATACCCAGGCCACCGTGCCGCCGTCTTTGGCGTTCTGCCAGTCTGGCTGCTTCTGGAATGCTACCGAACGAGCCGAGCACACATCGTTGCTGGCGCTGTTGCGGATCACGATGATGTTGTTGCCCCACGTTGCAGACGAGAGCGATTGAGCGTTATACAGCGCGCTCAGTTTCGCGTTGGTCGGGCTGGTCTTGAGTAGGGTTACAGTGATAGTGCCGCCCTTGCCTGCGTGGAGACTGTGCATTACAGAGCCATCCGCGCCCGTGGTCATGGTGTTTTTTGCCTCCACCATGGCAACAGTAATACCCTCCTCAGCGTTGCCTGCTCCGTAGCCCAGATCGAAAGAGCCACCCGGCCCGACGATTGAGGCCGAAACATCTAAAAAAGAATACGTGGACATTTTCGCCCCTTATCGATTTACGTTGATGATGACGTCAGCGAAGTGAACCGCACCCGCCAGCTTGATGGCACACTGGATCACCGGCGCGCGGCGCGCGTCACGCTCGGCCTGTGACTGGCTGGCTACAGGTGGCGCGTAGGTGTAATAACCTGCCGTCAGTGTATCGCCGGTATTCAGTTCACCGACCGGATCACCATTCCACACCCCCGGCGCAATCAAGCCGTTTGTGACGCCTTGCCCAAGCGAACCGCTTACGCTGGTAAGCAGGCGCGTGATACCTGGGTCGGTTTGCGGCACTTTGGTTGTGCTGGTGTAGAGCACGTTATAGAGGTTGTTCTGTACGTAGTTCTGCAGCCAGTCCAGGCCGTGGCGCTCGTCGAAGAAATCGCCGTTCGACATCACACCTTCCTGAATAATCGCAGTGTCGTTATCGTAGTGGACAAACACGTTACAGTTTTTTGCCGTCAGCGTGTTGGCCTGTGACTGCGTGAGAAACTCTGCCACGATCCCCGGCTGCTGCTTGAATTTCAGTGTGATAGTAGTGTTGTTGCCCAGAAAATTAACAGTAAACGCACGGCCAAAAACGGACGCTGTAGCAAAGGGGCTGCTACTGGAGTACTGCACGAAGGTGCGGCCATAACTTAGCGCCTTCAGCTTGCTGGCAATGTCCGCGGTGTTGTCCAGGTCAAGAACGCTGGTGTTCTGCGTTGTATGGCCGTAAATGCGCGAAACATCCTCGGACTGGATAAACGCTGCGACGTTCAGCACGTCGTTATCACTCAGCGACGTATCAGCAATTTGCAGCCCATACCAGCCGGTAGACATATCGGCCAGCTTGAAAATGCAAGCCTGGATATTCTCAGCGGCTGCACGCGGTATCGCCAGTGCGCCCGCATTCTGCGTGGCTTTCATCATCGCGGAAACATCGGTTCCGGTGGTACCGGCTGAGCCATACCCCACCGCTGATACCGTGCCAGTGGTTTTCGACGTGATGATAAAGCGACTGTTTGCCGCATCCCATGTCACTGTTGCCGTGGTCAGTTTTTCGGTGATCCGCGCAGCCACGCCATTGAGATTGGTTTCAGCTGCAAAAGTCAGCCCCGTAATGTTCTTGGCCACACCATCAATGGTGATCTGCATCGCGCCGTTAGTGACTGTCGCCCAGGTACTGATCGCCATCTGTGCCGGTGACAAAATGCCACAACGTAACAGTGCGGCCTGGTCAGCCTTGATCCAGCGCCCGATAAACAATACTTTCGGCTGCGGAGCCTGCTGAAAATAAAGGGATGCTGCTTGATATTCCGGCGTGTCCATTCCGAAATCTGCACCAACCTGCGTGATGCTGGAATAGCTGCGCATACGCTGGCTGCCATCAATGACCGGGGATCCGCCGACGATAAGCAACGCCCCGAAGTTTCGCCCCTGCGCAGCGCGCAAGGCCATATTCACCGTCACGTTGACGATGTTCGATACAGGTAAACCCTGTGACATAGGTTATTCTCCGAAGAATTGAACCGGTGCTTCTGCGATCGACTTGATGCCGTATTCGCGGATGATTTTGCGGCGCAGGCGGACGGTGAGGTCATACCGCCGCACCCACTGGTTATTGATGAGTTCGGGAACGCTGTACATTTTCCCGCACTGCCACAGCGTCAGGCCGAGACGCTTTAACTCATCGTTGTTCTGTGAAATGAAGATGCCAGCACGAAAGCGGGTGGCCGTTTGTTGTCCTGCGGGGCCATAGAAGCAACAGAGCACAGCAAGGCTTTCCTGCTCCCAATGTTCGCTGCTTTCTTCCCCCGGTACCAAAGCCGGAAAGGCGTCTGAGGTAAACTCTGAAATTCCGAACCCGCACCAGGTAGTCCCGTTGGTGGGTATTTGCGTTTGTGGGTCAGTAAAGCGCGGCAGAACCATTCCAGGCGGCAAGCCTGAAATCGCCCTGATCCAACGGCTTATTTCCCGCTCAAGCGCTTCATCATAAAGCGGTGGCGGCCCTGTGGGAGTGAGGTACCCTGCTGCTTTGCTGTCGTTACTCAATCGGCGTTCCTCCGTCAAAGTCCATCAGCTCACAGTGCGCCTGGACGAACCCGGCACCGTAGGCGGTATAGGGATCGACAAAGGTCACCCGATACTTTCGGCCTCGGTACGTCACCACATCGGCGTCTAGCCTTGGCTGGCCCTGCGTAAGCCGGAACTGTGTCACGATGAGAATGGCCCCGTTGATGTTCTGCCCCGCCTGCATACGCTTGGCCTCCAAGGAGCGATCAACGGTGACCACGCCGCTAAAGGGGGTATCCTGTGGGGTATTGGTAGTGAATCCGTCATCATCAACGGTCTGTATTTGCCGATGGCACACCAACGTTGTATCGACAAAATCAGGATCCAGCAGCACTTCGGTAACGTCGAGAAACGGCATTATTTACTCCTTACCACGTACGTGATTGAGCGCAGCAGGTAGCCGTGAGCGTAGAGCGGCTTATCGCCGGGGATGCCCTGAGCGCGTCGGCTTTCTTTCGTTGCATCAGAAAGAGGGTGAAGCCGGTCGCCGGCGCCGATCACGGCCTTTGCGCCATCCCGCACAATCTGTCCCGCGCTTTCAAGCTCCCGCTGCGCCGCCTCCGTCTTGCCGTTCAGCGCAAACACGGCCGCCGCCTTCAAGTGCTCAGTAGTTCGCGGTTTGGTGTCCTCGATCCCCATGTCAAGAAACGGGCGCGGTGGCAGCGTGACGGTCTGGCCGCCGAGCTGCACCGTGGCACCGGTAGACTGCAGATAGCCGATCTCCGCGTTGTTCAGGGTTTCCCCATCCTCGCGCGTGGCATTGGCTTCTGGTATGCCCACCAGCACATCCATTTTTGAAAGCGCGCGTAAAGCCGATAACACCGATTCAGCGTTATCACTTCTGACCTTGAGACCGCTTTTTATGCCCATTATGGCGTTCCCAGTTGAATTGCCCCGGCACCGAATATCATCAGGTATTCCCAGAACTCAGAGCCATAGCGGGTGTTGTTCCAGAAACCAGCATCAGGATTCAACGTCACGCTGGCGTCATAGCTGACAGAGACCTTGTCAACCGATTTAGAAGTCTGCACCCCACTATTGGCCCCACCCGCTGAACCTACCGCAACCCCGCGCATATCAGCAGCATAAAGCGCCATGTAATGCGCCACGAAAAGACCGACAACATAAGGGAAGATCTCTTCCCCGAACCGACTTTCACTCAACAGAACATCGGCCAACGCAAGCCGGGCGATGATCATGGGTGTCGGGTAGGTCGTGGTGTTTTCAAACTGAGGGAACATCTCGCGGAATTGTTCAGGCGTCGGTAGGCTTTTGTTTCTTGCCATTGGCTTTGGCCTCCGCGAGTTGCGCTTCAAGCTCCGCAATGCGTGTGTCTTTTTCCGCCATCAGCGCTTCAAGCTCCGCAATAAGTGGATCGCTTTCCAGTGTTGGTGCATCACCATCAGGTGAACAATGCTCCTTCACAAACCAGTGATCGGCGACATCACTTTCCACATCATGAAAGCCAGCGGCAAACGCCGTGATATTGACGCCGTCATTGAAATTAAACGGCGCCAGTACATAGATTCTCTTTTTCATCGCAAATCCTCAAAATTCAGCCCCGTTTCCGGGGCCGCGGGCTTAAATGCCGTCCATGTAGTTCAATGTTTCCGGATAAACCGGCTCAATGACGCCCAGCTTGCCGTAGTAGGTCACAAGCTGATAAATGCCACGGTACTGAATCGGCACACTTTGCAGCGGCACTATCGGGAAGCGGACAAACTTTTTATCGTTTGTATACGCCAGCATTCGGTCTTTCTTTGCAACACCGCGCCCGATAGCCCATTTCACCGGACGAATGTTTAGCGGCTTGCCATTCTGATGGAAAGCAATCGTGTTGGTCTCGAGGTAAGTCAGCAATGACTGGTTACCCGCGGATGAAACAATCGTACTTGCCAGGAATGAATACTGTTCCGGCGGGATCAACAGGTCTTCCGGTACTTTCGAATACGCAGATCGTGTCCATGCATTGCTCAACACCTGGTTAATACAGGCGCGGATTTCATCGGGGGTCGATGTCGCCCAGGTTTTCGCGGCGTTAGTCGAGGAAATGTTAGAAAGGTTTAAAAGTCCTTGAGCGCCTTTTACCGCATCCCCGATATATACCTGTTCGTCAGTATCCATGTTCCATTTCAACTGCATACCATCGTATTTCTGGGTATCGATAGGGCGACCTACCTGAGCCGCGGCAGCCAGTTCTACAACCGTCCAGCCCAGCTCCATTCCCCAAAGTTCCAGCGGGAAACCCGTTTTAGTGATATCGACATTCAACCCTGCGATAGCGGTAGCAAGCTGGTTAATCCAGTTCTTGCCGTTAGCATTTGGGGAGCCTGGCGCCGCAAACGTGGTGTTGGTGAATGAGCTAATCTCATCGGCGATAGAAACGTCCTCGCGCAGCTCAACGTCTCGGCTCCAGGTCTGGGACGTCAGCGGTAAGTTCAGCGTCTGGTCGAGCCGCTCCAGCTCATGGATCAGAAAGGCACCGGTACTATCGACGGTAGCCTGATCAAAGGTCATTGGCATTTTTAATGCTCCCTTTAAATGTTGTAAGCCAGTTCAATGTTCCCTTCAGCATCGCCGGGGCCATTGAAAACTGCGTTGGTAACTTGAACGGTATTAGCGCCGTCTGCTGTGGCTAGGAATGCGCCCAAGGGGCTTGCAGCAGTCGGGGTGCCAACGCGCATGTAAACCGGCGCATAAAGAGCGACTGAGGAAGCATCACCGCCAATATTGACCGTGACATAACCACGTTTCAGGTTGTCGCCGGTAAAATTGAAACCAGAGCCAATCTGGCGAACTTTATCGGGCTGCGATGCGGTCGGGTAAGGACGAACAAAGATCCCCGCCATCACCGTGGCGGCGTCGCCCGATTCGACAGGCACGAACTTTCCGCCCGCAATTTTTCCAGCCAAGCCATAGGCCGCGAATGGCTTAGTTGAATCGAGCACATGAGGCTCTACGGTTAAATCCTGTGGACGTGAGATCGCCCCGGCGATGCCCGCAGGCATCCGGTAAAGAATGGTGTTAGCCATGTATTAGCCTCGTTTAGCCCAGAGTTCTTTCGCAGCCTTGTTGATATCCGCGATAGATTTTGTGGTGTTAGTGGTCATATTGCGGAAACTGTCGGTAGTTTGCGCGGCAGTGTTGCGATTTTTAGCCAGCTCAGAAACAGCGGTAAACGCCATATCAACAGTGGCCCTTGGTAGCTTGGTAATATCTGCATTGCCCACAACTGAACGGACAAGCATCTGATCGGCGGAGACCAGGATATGACGCTTAAACGCCGTAGGTTTTGCTGACACTGGCAACTGAATACCAGGTTGGATCAGATCGGCACGATAAGCCGCGTCACCCGTCACCGCGCCCTCGACTTCATCCCGTTCATCTTCATTTTCATCACCGGTAGCCGGGGATGCTGGAGTGAGTTTTGCCACTGCGTCAATCAGTGCTCTACCCCACGCGGGGATATCTTCCTCCGTGTCCGCCGTAACAGGTAAAGTCGGCGCGGGCATCGGGCTTTGTGGTGAAAGGTTAATGACTACACCGCCGGGTGTCATGGAGGCTGTAACGTCGTCATTATCGCCGGTCATATTCTCCGGCGGGTTATCGATCAGGCTCGCCATTTCGGCGGCGTCGTTGGTTTTGCGGGCCTTTAAAAGCCGGGTAAACCAGTTTTTAGTAGTGCTCGGCATAGCGTCTCCCAGTGCACAACGTGAACCGGCCCGCCCGTTAGGGACAAAGGCCAGATGATTGCCAGTGATCGCATACTGTTCCGCGATACCCGGCGAGATTTGGCGATAGTCAGCGTCATAGCCGCAACTCACTTCGTCGTCGCCGTCCTCAACCGCCTGGATGGCCTCAGGCGTTTTAGCGATGACGTCAGCCAGTAGCAGATCGGAATTCACTCCCTCTCCGCGCCTGACGTTCTGAATGTGGCCGTTTGCTAACTGTCGCCAGTTCTGCGGCGTGACAAAAATAATGTTGCCGCTGAAATCTTTCGGGTGGCCGATAGTGACGGCCATACCCTCGAAGGAGGCGATCGTGCGTTCGCTGAATACCTCCTCTGGCGTCCGGCGGACAACTATCAATTCGTCGCTGCCAGGGGCTAAATCAGGCAGTTCCTCCGCGCCATAAACCTGCTCACCCGTTCGTCCGATAGGTACGTCTTTGAACAGGATCGAGCCGTCCGCCAGTTGATAGCGCGTTTCGCCCAGGCGGGTCGTAAAAAAATATTTCATGGGTTACCTGCCGAATTGCGGGCATAAAAAAAGCCGCTCATAGCGACTTATCACATTCTTGGGCCGGGTATCTGCACCTCAGGCCAGCATTTACAGTTGGGTAAACATCCCGCATGGCTGTAGTGGATCACAAAATC
>NZ_JQEI01000018.1 GCF_000743355.1 Serratia sp. Ag1 | reverse complement strand
TAATAACGGGCTTTGTCAGCACTAAGGTGGGCGCGTATGCGCCCCTGAATCATTTAGGGTGCTGGGATGGTAAAGCGGGTGTGGATCTCTTCTAGCGCCTGCAATACGTCTTCTTCCAGCACCACCTCAAAACTGTCGATATTACTTTTCAACTGTTCCAGTGTGGTGGCTCCCAGCAGGGTACTGGCGACAAACGGTTGCTGACGCACAAAGGCCAGCGCCATCTGAGCGGGGTCAAGACTGTGCTTTTTCGCCAACGCGACATATTCGGCAACTGCCAATTGGCTTTGTGCGGATGTATAGCGGGTGAAGCGGCTGAATAGCGTGTTACGTGCTCCGGCGGGTTTGGCACCGTTCAGGTATTTGCCGGACAACGTACCGAATGCCAGGCTGGAGTAAGCCAACAGCTCAATCCCTTCGTGCTGACTGATCTCCGCCAGACCAATTTCAAAGCTGCGGTTCAGCAGGCTGTACGGGTTTTGAATGGTAACAATACGCGGTAAATCGTGCTTTTCTGCCAGTTGCAGATAACGCATGACACCCCATGGGGTTTCGTTCGAAACGCCGATGTAGCGTATTTTACCGGCCCGCACCTGCTCGGTCAGTGCTTCCAGCGTTTCCAGCAGCGTCACCGTGGCTTTATCATCGGTGTATTTGTAGTTCAGTTTGCCGAAGCAATTAGTGGTGCGCTGTGGCCAATGTAACTGATAAAGATCGAGATAATCGGTGTTCAGCCGTTTCAGGCTGGCATCCAGTGCGGCACGGATGTTTTTGCGATCCAGTGCCTGCTGCGGGCGAATACTGTTGTCATTACCCCGTACCGGCCCGGAGACTTTGCTGGCCAGTACGATTTTATCGCGATTACCGCGCGCCTTGATCCAATTGCCGATGTACTGCTCGGTCAGCCCCTGGGTTTCTGGGCGAGGCGGTACGGGGTACATCTCTGCGGTATCGATCAGGTTGACGCCAGCGGCTAATGCATAATCCAGTTGTGCGTGGGCATCGGCTTCGCTGTTTTGCTCGCCGAAGGTCATGGTGCCCAATCCCAGCACGCTCACTTCCAAAGAACTGTGGGGTATACGGTGGTATCGCATTAACGGCCTTCCTTAAGTTGTAACGCTGACAGACGGTGAAACCAGAAATGGCAATAAAGATGCCTTTCTCGACTATAACCAAGCCGTGCAGATGGGGGAAGCGGATTGTGTCTTGACCATGGAAGCAGAGAGATAGGGCAATGAAGCAGGGCACGGCTGGCGTGCCCTGTTAATCATTACTCTTGAGTGCGGTTTTTCTTGCTGCGCATCAAATTGAGCGCTTCGACTGACATAGAGAAGAACATCGCAAAGTAAATGTAGCCTTTCGGCACATGCACTTGGAAACTTTCCAGCATCAGGGTGAAGCCCACCAGAATCAAAAATGCCAGCGCCAGCATTTTTACTGAAGGGTGGCGGTTAACGAATTCGCCAATTGGCCGAGCGGCAAACATCATCACACCGACGGAAATCACAACGGCAGCCATCATGATAAACAGATGGTCAGACAGCCCTACCGCAGTAATCACGGAATCCAGGCTGAAGATAATATCCAGTAACATGATCTGCACGATGGCACCAAAGAAGCTGTGCACCTTGGTGTGATGCTCTTCTTCAGAGCCTTCGATCGTTTCATGGATCTCTTTACTGGCCTTCCAGATCAGGAACAGGCCACCGAACAACAGAATCAGGTCGCGGGCTGAAACGTTGTGCTCCATCACAGTGAACAGCGGTTGTGTCAGGCTGATCACCCAGGCGATCGAAGCCAGCAGTGTCAGCCTCATCAGCATTGCAGCGGCTAAGCCGATGCGGCGTGCCTTGTTTTGCTGCGCTTTTGGCAGTTTGGCTACCACTAGCGAGAGAAAAATAATGTTATCAATACCTAACACGATCTCAAGAATGGTCAGCGTGCCTAACGCCAACCAAGCATTGGGATCCATAATCCATTCGAACATGGCCCTGAACACCTTAAGAAAAATGAAGCGGGAATTATACGCATTAATTGGGCTGGCGATACGTTAACTTAAACATTACATCAACATAATAAGTAATAACCTACGCACCTTGATTATTTTACTTGAATTTTTAGAAAGCGCCTGACTTTCAGGGCGAATGCCGGGTAATAAAATAGGCTAAACCGAAAAATGTCTTGCCAGCAGTGCGCCCGTGAAGCTTTTCTTCAGGTAAAAACCCCGTGGCAGCGTAAGAATCGGCTGGCCCTGTTCACCAATCGCTTCAGTTAAGGCTTTACTGTTGGCGGCTTTGGGGCGCAGTTGCAATATCTCACCATGGCGGGCAGTAATGCGCTCAACGTGGCCGAGCACGATCAGATCCATCAGTTCTTCCCAATCGCGGCGCAGCATCTCTTCTTCTGCCTGATTCGGTTGCCATAGCAGCGGGGAACCGATGCGTCGTTGCGCCAACGGGATCTGCCGCTCGCCTTCCACCGGGATCCACAATACCCTAGCCAGTTTATGGCGCACATGGCTGTTGGCCCAGGTTACACCGCTGTTGCCAGTGAGTGGCGCTACGCAGACAAATGTGGTTTCCAGCGGCTTACCCGCAGCATCAACCGGGATGGTTTTCAACTCAATGCCCAAGTCGGGGAAATCCTGTTCTGGCTTGCTGCCGGACATCGCCCCTAGATACAGCTCCAGCAGCATGCCTACCCAGCCTTTGTCGCGTTTCAGATCCTGCGGAATGGCAATTTGGGCACGAGCAGCCAGCTCACCGAGGTTACAACCCGCCAGGGCTTGTGCGCGTGCAAACAGTTGTGGTTCATTTTCCGGTGATGGAGGCCGCGGGGATAGAAACGTCATGAATCACGCCTGTGATTTTCGGTTAAAAAATGAACCACATTTGTTCACAACCGCAAGCAGCGGAACGAAATGAAGGAAAAGAATAATAGTAGCATGATTTATCATGATTTTTTGCCAGAACGGTGCCAAGAAAAAAACGCCAGTTTGTGCTTGTTCACGTGAAGCCACTGACAATGAACAGGATCTTACACCTATTTATCCACAGATTTATGGGATAACCCAAATTTTTGCCGATCACTGGTTTGATTTACAGCCTTGACGCGGGTACTTTTTTGCGAACTTATCCGTTTTGTGCGTAACTTGGGCGGATAATCTGTGGATAAAATCAACGGTGATGGATCTTTCGCCAGGGAAGGATCCTTAGCGTGCACAGATCACATTTTCACCCTGTACATAAGTAGTTATAAGTTTTTAATATGTTGTTATGAATGAATTATTTTTTAATTTAAATACTCGGGCCGTTTCAGCTTCATGAAGTTTTACCGGCTTATTCCTTGGGTTCTTCACATACCTATCCACAGAAAAAGTGAATAAAACCGTAGTAAAAACCGATCACATGTTTATAACTTTGCCATTATCTGTGAATTATCCCAATGTTATCCGGTCTGTTACGCGGCAAAGCAGTGGTTTACCGCCTGTAGCTTGTGTGAAACAATCAGACTATCTATACGAATTTATGCTTATCGAGGTAGTCCGGTGATCGATGATGATGGCTACCGCCCGAATGTTGGTATCGTAATCTGTAATCGTCAGGGGCAGGTCTTATGGGCCCGCCGTTACGGTCAGCACTCCTGGCAGTTTCCCCAAGGGGGCATAAACCCTGGCGAAACGCCCGAGCAGGCGATGTACCGTGAGCTGTTCGAAGAAGTGGGGTTGAGTAAGAAGGATGTGCGTATCCTGGCTTCAACCCGCAACTGGTTGCGCTATAAATTGCCAAAACGTTTGGTGCGTTGGGACACAAAGCCGGTTTGTATCGGCCAAAAGCAGAAATGGTTCCTGTTGCAACTGATGTGCAACGACGCGGATATCAACATGCAGCGCAGCAGCACGCCAGAGTTTGACGGTTGGCGCTGGGTGAGTTTCTGGTATCCGGTGCGCCAGGTGGTGTCGTTTAAACGTGACGTATACCGCCGGGTAATGAAAGAATTTGCCGTGACCGTCATGCCAATGCAGGAAGTGGCGGCACAGCGGCAGGCTCCCGCTTATCGCCGAAAGAGAGGTTAAGTCAGCAGACTATGCTCACGCGCTTGCGAGAAATTGTTGAGAAAGTGGCCGCGGCGGCCAATCTGACAGATGCGCTGGATCTTTTGGTCAATGAAACCTGTCTGGCGATGGATACCGAAGTCTGTTCGATTTATCTGGCAGATAACGATCGCCGTTGTTACTACCTGATGGCAACGCGTGGGCTGAAAAAGCCGCGTGGGCGCACTATTGCGCTGGCTTTCGATGAGGGCGTCGTCGGTTTGGTCGGGCGCAGGGCGGAGCCCATCAACCTGGCGGATGCCCAGAGCCACCCCAGTTTCAAATATGTCCCGCAGGTAAAAGAAGACAAATTCCGATCCTTCCTGGGGGTGCCGATTATCCACCGCCGGCAACTGCTCGGCGTGCTGGTGGTGCAACAGCGGGAACTGCGCCAGTTTGATGAGAGCGAAGAGTCGTTTCTGGTAACCCTGGCGACACAGATGGCCGGGATCCTGTCCCAATCGCAACTGAATGCCATTTTTGGCCAGTATCGCCAGACGCGTATCCGGGCGCTGGCGGCCTCCCCAGGGGTGGCGGTAGCCGAAGGCTGGCTCGACAGCAGCCAACCTTCGCTCGATCAGGTCTACCAAGCCTCCACGCTGGATATGGTCAGCGAGCGTGAACGCCTGATGCAGGCGCTGGAAGAAGCGGGTGCCGAATTCCGCCGTTTCAGCAAGCGTTTCTCCGCCAGTTCGCAGAAAGAGAGCGCGGCGATTTTCGATCTCTATTCCCACCTATTGAACGATGCCCGCCTCAAGCGTGAGCTGTTTGCCGAAATTGATGCCGGTTCGGTCGCTGAATGGGCGGTAAAACAGGTGATCGAAACGTTTGCCGCGCAGTTTGCGCTGTTGCAGGATACCTATATGCGCGAGCGTGCCAGCGATCTGCGCGCGCTTGGCCAACGCCTGTTGTTCCACCTCGACGATACCACCCAAAGTAATACCCAGTGGCCTGCGCGCTTTGTGCTGGTGACGGATGAACTGACCGCGACGCTGTTGGCAGAAATGCCGCCGGATCGTCTGGTTGGTGTGGTGGTGCGTGACGGTGCCGCTAACTCCCATGCGGCGATCCTGGTGCGAGCGATGGGCGTGCCGACGGTGATGGGGGCCGATATCCAACCGGCGTTGTTGGCCCAACGAATGCTGATTGTTGATGGCTATCGTGGTGAACTGCTGGTGGATCCCGAGCCGGTTCTGGTACAGGAGTATCAGCGCCTTATCAACGAGGAGCAGGAACTCAGCAAGCTGGCTGAAGACGATGTTGAACAGCCTGCGCAATTGAAAACCGGTGAACGGATCCAGGTCATGCTGAATGCGGGTCTCAGCCCGGAACATGAGCAACTGCTTGGCGGGCGTGTGGACGGCGTTGGTTTGTACCGCACGGAGATCCCGTTCATGCTGCAAAGTGGTTTCCCCTCGGAAGAAGAGCAGGTCTCGCAGTATCAGGGCATGCTGCAGCTTTATCCGAACAAACCAGTCACGCTGCGCACGCTGGATATCGGTTCAGACAAACAGCTACCGTACATGCCTATCAGCGAAGAGAACCCTTGCCTGGGGTGGCGTGGTATCCGTATTACCCTCGATCAGCCGGAAATCTTCCTGGTTCAGGTGCGCGCGATGCTGCGTGCCAACGCCAGTACCGGTAATCTCGGCATTCTGCTGCCAATGATCACCAGCCTGGAAGAGATCGATGAGGCGAAACGCCTGATCGAGCGCGCGAAACGTGAAGTGGAAGAAGTGTTGGGATATGACATTCCCAAGCCTAGGATCGGCGTGATGCTGGAAGTACCTTCAATGATTTTCCTGATCCCGTACCTGGCCGGGCGCGTTGATTTTATCTCGGTAGGCACCAACGATCTCACACAGTATCTGCTGGCGGTAGATCGCAATAACACTCGCGTGGCGTTGCTCTACGACAGCCTGCACCCTGCCATGTTACAGGTGCTGAAAATGATCATTGATCAAGGCTCAGCCGCTAGGCTGCAGGTCAGCCTGTGTGGCGAACTGGCGGGCGATCCGATGGGGGCTTTGCTGTTGGTAGGGATGGGCTACCGTAATCTGAGCATGAATGGGCGCAGCGTGGCACGCATCAAATACCTGCTGCGTAATATCGCACTGACTGATGCCGAAGGGTTGGTGCAGCGCGTGCTGGCAGCCCAAACCACCACCGAAGTACGCCATCAGGTGGCTGCGTTTATGGAACGGCGCGGCATGGGTGGGTTGATTCGCGGTGGCCGTTGAATCTGCAAGTGTGGACTGATTTTTTTACAGAACTTTTCCCTGAGGCCGAACCCGAACGCGGTTAAGCCTATGTTATGATGCGCAGCTTGACTGCGATTCGAAGTTTATCGGGGATCCCGATATCGCGTTTGGCACCTGCCGCCCCCAAATGGGGAAAAATAACAGACATGTTGTGGTGATAGATGAGCACTAGCTATCTGGCGTTTCCTAAATTTGATCCGGTGATTTTCTCTATCGGCCCGGTTTCTTTGCACTGGTACGGCATGATGTACCTGGTTGGCTTTGTTTTTGCCATGTGGCTGGCGGCACGCCGCGCCAACAAACCGGGCAGTGGCTGGACCAAGGACGAAGCGGAAAACATGCTGTATGCCGGTTTTCTGGGGGTGTTTATCGGTGGGCGCGTAGGTTACGTGCTGTTTTATAACCTGCCGATGTTCCTGGATAACCCGCTGTATCTGTTCAAAGTCTGGGATGGCGGGATGTCGTTCCACGGTGGCCTGCTGGGGGTGATCCTGGTGATGGTGTGGTTCGCTCATCGGACTAAACGTACCTTCTTCCAGGTCTCTGATTTTATTGCGCCGCTGATTCCGTTTGGCCTGGGGGCTGGCCGCCTGGGCAACTTTATCAATGGAGAACTTTGGGGGCGGGTCACCACCGACACGCCGTGGGCTATGTTGTTCCCGGGGTCCCGTTCCGAAGATATTGCTATTGCAGCCGCCGATCCGAGCTTGTTACCGATATTGAATCAGTACGGCGTGTTGCCGCGTCATCCATCGCAGTTATATGAGATGGTGCTGGAAGGCGTGGTGCTGTTTATTATTCTGAATCTGTTTATCCGCAAGCCACGTCCGATGGGGGCCGTTTCTGGCCTGTTCCTGATTGGTTATGGGGTATTCCGTATTATTGTTGAGGCCTTCCGCCAGCCGGATGCCCAACTTGGCCTGTTTGACGGCTTTATCAGCATGGGGCAAATCCTGTCCGTGCCGATGGTCGTTGCCGGTATGATTATGATGATCTGGGCGTATCGCCGTCGCCCGCAGCAGCAACTGTCGTGAGGAAAAATGAAACAGTATCTGGATTTGATGAAAAAAGTGCTCGCCGAGGGCACACCTAAAGCCGACCGTACCGGTACTGGCACGTTGTCGATTTTTGGCCACCAGATGCGTTTCAACCTGCAGGAAGGGTTCCCGCTGGTGACGACCAAAAAATGTCATCTGCGCTCGATCGTTCATGAACTGCTGTGGTTCCTGAACGGCGAGACCAACATCGCTTATCTGCGTGAAAATAAAGTCACGATCTGGGACGAATGGGCCGATGAGAATGGCGATCTGGGGCCGGTCTATGGCAAACAATGGCGTGCCTGGGGCGCGGCTGATGGTCGCCAGATCGATCAGCTCAGCAATGTGTTACAGCAGTTAAAGCAGGATCCTAACTCACGCCGGATCATCGTTTCTGCGTGGAATGTGGGCGAACTGGATCAGATGGCGTTGGCACCTTGCCACGCTTTCTTCCAGTTTTACGTGGCAGATGGCAAGCTTTCTTGCCAACTGTACCAGCGTTCTTGCGATGTGTTCCTGGGCCTGCCGTTCAACATTGCCAGCTATGCGTTGCTGGTGCATATGATGGCGCAGCAGTGTGAGCTTGAAGTCGGTGACTTTGTCTGGACCGGCGGCGATACCCATCTGTACAGCAATCACATGGAACAGACCCAACTGCAATTGACGCGTGAGCCGCGTGCTCTGCCTAAACTGGTGATTAAGCGTAAGCCCGCGTCGCTGTTCGACTACCGTTTCGAAGACTTTGAGATCGAAGGTTACGATCCACATCCGGCAATCAAAGCACCTGTCGCGATTTAATGCCTCAAAGGGCTCGGTGGATTGACAACCGAGCCCTATTCTCTACATCACTCCCTCTTTCCCTCCTGCAATGCGAAGCCGCACGCATTTTTCTTGGTTTTTCTGGTGGATACATAAAAACGTTGCGTGGCATTTTCCAGCTTGAATAAAGGTTTCTGCAGCCGTCAATCCGGCGCATTACACTCGCCTGATGAACCGATACCCATACCGTCATGGCCGCTGCCAGCAAGGCCTGTCGCTGATTGAACTGCTGGTGGTGATGCTGCTGGCTGGTACGTTGACCTCGTGGTGCATCAGTCAGTGGCATCTTTATCAACAGGCATTGCGGCTGGAACAGACTGCCCAGCAACTGCTGGCTTTTCTGACGCGCTTGCAGGCTGATGCCAACTGGCGTAATCGCAATGCTCTGCTGTGGTTTAAACCCGGTGATCCCTGGTGTGTAGGCAGTGGAACTGCAGCCACGAACTGCACTTCTGCGGTTGGGTGGGTGTTTACACCGATCCATCCTGGTGTGCAATTACAGGATTTCACACAAAAAGAAATGGGCTTTTATGGGCTGCGTAATAATGCTCAAGCCGGGCATATCTTGTTAAGCAATGGTGCGGGTCGCATGCGCCTGGTGCTTTCTGCTAAAGGGCGCCTGCGTTTGTGCAGCGAAGAAACGGTTATTCGAGGGATTGCCTTATGCCAGCCTTAGAACAAGGATTTACCTTGCCTGAAGTCATGCTGGCAATGACCTTTGGCAGCCTGATCGCGCTGGGTGCCGCCAAGACTTTGCCGGTCCTGCGCCAGCAAACTACCGATGTGGGCCGTCATTACCGTTTGGAACAGGTGTTGCGTCAATTGGCTTTCGGGATTGAAAAAGATCTGCGCCGTGCTGGATTCTGCGCCGGGCAGTGCCAAGGGCAGGCGCTAATGATCGGCAATGCGGAGGGCGAGGCTCCGCAAAGCTGCGTGATTGTCGCTTATGACCTTAATCATAATGGCCAATGGGAAAATACCGGCGATGCGGAGTACTTCGGTTATCGTCTGCGCGCAGGCACTTTGGAAGGGCAGCGTGGTGTGAGGCAATGTCGTGGCAATGGTTGGGAACGTCTACACGATCCTGAGGAACTGCGTATTGACGCTTTCTCCATCAGTGAGATGACAGCGCTCAGCGGCAAGTCGCAGGTTCTTTTCAGCCTGAGAGGCCGTTCAACGGTGCGGGAAAATATTCAGCAGAACCTGGAATGGGTGGTCAGTATGGAGGCACTCTGAATATGCAGACACAGCAAGGGGGCAGTACGCTGGCAGCGGTCATGTTGCTGCTGGTCATGGGGTTAATGCTGCTCAATGCCCAGCAGCGGCAATTGGACAGCGCCCTGTTGCTGGCGGTGGACCAACAGCGCTATCTGCGTGCTTACAATCAGGCGGTTTCTGCTTTGAATTGGGGGCTGGTACAACCTTGGTCGCGTGAACAATTGACGACGACCCGATGGCACTGCCAGCAATTGCATAGCGATGCTCTACAAGCCTGCGCCCGGCGATCTTCCCGTACCGGTATTGTGATGGTGCGTGGTGCGGGAATGGTGACCCAGGCTGAACCGCTCTGGCTGTATCAATTGACCAGCGAAACCGGCGCTGTAGGTGATGTTAAACTGCGAGCGGAAAAGGGGGGCTGGCTGGATTTTTGCCCTGAGAAGAAAGAGAGTGATTGTGCCGACTAAACGTTCCAGTGTGCATGGACAGCAAGGATTCAGCCTGCCTGAAGTCTTGATTGCGGCATTGTTGTTCGCGGTGTCGCTGTTGGGGCTGTTACAATACCATCAGGTTTTGTTGCAGGCGTTTCAGCGGCAATGGCAATACCAGCAGGCTTGGTCTTTGGCGCATCACCAGTTGGAAATGTTTAACGCTGGGGTGCTAACGCAGGATAACGCGTCAGCGTTACCCGCCAACTGGCAGCGCGAAATAGACACCCAAGTGGTGGAGGCTTCTTGCCTGCGGCGCACGGTAAAAATACAAACATCACTGCGGCAACAGGTTGAACTCAGCCGCTGGTATTGCATCGAGCAGTAATCAGAGCGAAACACCTATTTGGTTTAAAGGAGCGCCATGTTTAGGGTCTACCACTCCAATCAGCTGGATTTACTGAAAACGCTGACCAGTACGTTGATCACCAGAGAACCCCTGGCCGATCCTTTTCAGCAGGAAGTGGTGCTGGTACAAAGCCCTGGCATGGCGCAGTGGTTGCAAATGCAGCTGGCAGAACAGTTGGGTATCGCCGCAAATATTGCCTTCCCGCTACCGGCCACCTTTATCTGGGATATGTTCACCAAGGTTTTACCGGGCATCCCAAAAGAGAGCGCCTTCAGCAAAGATGCCATGACCTGGAAGCTGATGTGGTTACTGCCTGAGATGCTGATGCAACCCGAATTTGCACCATTGCAGCATTACCTGATCGACGACGGTGACAAACGTAAGATCCACCAGCTCGCAGGCAGAGTGGCAGACCTGTTTGACCAATATCTGGTTTATCGCCCGCAGTGGTTGGAAAGCTGGCAGCGTAAGGAACTCATTGAAGGATTGGCCGAGGCTCAGCCGTGGCAGGCCGCGTTGTGGCGCAGGCTGGTTGAGTACACGCAGGAACTGGGGCAGCCAGAATGGCATCGCGCCAATTTATACCGCCGGTTTATCAGCGAGTTGGAAAGCGCTGAGTATTGCGCGGTTGGTTTGCCCCCCCGCGTATTTATCTGTGGTATCTCCGCTTTGCCACCGGTTTATCTGGAAGCGCTACAGGCGCTTGGCAAGCACATTGATATCCATCTGATGTTTACCAATCCCTGCCGTTATTACTGGGGGGATATTCAGGATTATGCCTTTCTTGCTCGCTTGCAAAGCCGCAGACGTCGCCATTACCACCAAGAGCGGGAACAGGGGTTATTTCGCCAACCAGAACAGGCTGCACAGTTATTTGATATTGAAGGTGAACAACTGCTGAGTAATCCGCTGCTTGCGTCATGGGGCAAACTGGGGCGAGACCATCTGTACTTGCTGTCGCAGATGGAGGCAGTACAGGAGATCGATGCTTTTGTGGATATTCCACCAGATTGCCTGCTGCATACCATCCAGCACGACATGCTGGAACTGGAAGATCACTCGGTGATCGGCACCACGCTGGCCACGTTTGAGCACAGTGGCAATAAACGGCTGCTGGATCCGCAGGATCGTTCTATCAGCCTGCATGCTTGCCACAGCCCGCAGCGTGAAGTTGAAGTATTGCACGATCAACTGCTGGCGATGCTGGCCGAAGAGCCGCAAATGACGGCCCGCGATATCATCGTGATGGTGGCAGATATCGACAGTTACACCCCTTATATTCAGGCCGTCTTTGGCAATGCATCTGCTGAGCGCTACCTGCCGTTTGCTATTTCCGATCGCAAAGCTCGCCAGGCGCATCCCGCTTTACAGGCTTTTATCGCATTGCTTGATCTGCCACAGAGCCGTTTTACCTCCGAACAAGTGTTGGCACTGTTGGAGGTGCCTGCGTTGGCTGCCCGTTTTTGCATTCAGGAAGAGGGGCTGCGTCTGTTGCGCCATTGGGTAGGCGAAGCTGGGGTGCGTTGGGGGCTGGATGACGACAACGTACGCGAACTGGCTTTGCCGACAACCGGTCAGCACACGTGGCGGTTTGGTATTACCCGCATGTTGCTAGGGTATGCAATGGACAGTAATGCGGGTGATTGGCAAGGAGTATTACCCTATGACGAGTCTAGCGGGTTGGTCGCCGAACTGGCTGGCCAACTGGCCGATCTGCTGTATCAACTCAGCGATTGGCGGAAAATCCTGAGTGAGGCTAGAACGCTGGCCGAATGGTCGCCGCTGTGTCGTCGTTTGCTCGAGAGCTTCTTTAAGGCTGACAGCGAAACGGAAGAAGCATTAGCGCTGATTGAACAGGAATGGTTGAAGGTCATTGAGTTTGGCGTGTCAGCACGTTATCCCGATAGCGTACTGCTGACATTGCTGCGTAATGAACTGGCGGCCCGCCTCGATCAGCAACGTATCAGCCAGCGTTTTCTGGCGGGGCAGATCAACTTCTGCACCCTGATGCCAATGCGTTCCATTCCGTTTAAGGTCGTTTGCCTGCTGGGGATGAACGATGGGGTTTATCCACGGACTTTACCGCCATTGGGTTTTGATCTGATGGCCCAACAGGTTAAACGTGGCGATCGCAGCCGCCGTGATGATGACCGATACCTGTTCCTGGAAGCGATCCTCTCGGCTCAGCAGCGGCTTTATATCAGCTTTATTGGCCGTTCAATCCAGGATAACAGTGAGCGTTATCCTTCGGTACTGGTTACCGAACTGCTGGAGTATCTGGAGCAGAGCTATTATTTGCCGGGTGATGAGGCCTGCGATGCTGATGACAGTGCGCTACGGGTAGGGAAACATTTACTTCGGTGGCACTCTCGTATGCCGTTTGCTGCTGAAAACTTCCTGCCGGGGAGTGAGATGCAAAGTTTTGCCGCCGAATGGTTGCCAGCGGCAGACGGGCGTGGCGCTGCCTATCCGGCCTTTAATCAACCGCTGTTGCTGGAAGATAAAGCGCAGATTTCGCTGGATGAGTTGCTGCGCTTCTATCGTCATCCGATACGGGCATTTTTCCAATTGCGCCTCGGCGTTAATTTCGTGTTGGAAGAGACCGAGTTGCCGGAAGAAGAGCCTTTTACGCTGGATAATCTCAGCCGTTATCAATACAACAGCCAATTACTGAATACCCTGATAGAACAAGAAGATACCGCACGATTATTCCAGCGGGTGCGGGCATCCGGTGCCTTACCCTACGGAGCATTTGGTGAGATCTACTGGCAAACGCAGCAGGAAGAAATGGGCGAACTGGCTGAGCGAGTTCGTTGCGAACGGCAGGAAAGCAGCAGCCTGGAACTGGAGATCGAGGTTGCGGGCACGCGTATCAACGGCTGGTTGCACCAGGTCCAGCAGGATGGCCTGCTACGTTGGCGGCCAGCGACGCTTTCGGCCATAGACGGCATGTTGCTTTGGGTGGAACACCTGGTGTATTGCTGCGCTGGTGGCACAGGAACCAGCCGTATGTTTGGGCGCAAAAATTCTATCTGGCGCTTTGCGGCACTTCCCGCTGAAGAGGCCCATGAGCGCTTGGCTGAACTGGTTGCCGGCTATCTGCGTGGGTTATCGCAACCTCTGATGTTATTAAACAAAAGCGGTTGGGCATGGTTGAGCCAGTGTTACCAGGCGGAGACGCAGCAGATTGACTGGGCTGAAGAGGTACAAATCAAAGCCCGCGCTAAGCTGTTGCAAACCTGGCAAGGGGATCAGCGAATACCGGGAGAAGGGGAAGATCCTTATATTCAGCGCGTTTTCCGGCATATGGATAATGGTTATCTTGAACAAATTCTGTGCGAAACCGAACGTTACCTGCTGCCTCTGGCACAGAATAACCTGGGGGAATAATCCTTAAGTGGTGCTGGGTAGGTGGAGATGATAAAAAATGGCTAGATTTATATTCAGCCGTTAGGGAGTGTTTCTCTTTTTCATAGTTTACTGGCATAGCTTTACTGTCTATCGAGCCATGTAACCTGCATCTTTTTAGCGTTATTGTTTTGCACTGTGCCCGTTAGCGTTGGTGAATTGGCGCAGCGGCGAGAGAGATAGGGGTATATTTTGAATATGCGTAGAGGGTTGGCCCGCATCATCGGGTTAATGTTGTTGGTTATGTTTTGTGCTCCACTGAGCTGGGCTGCCCAAGGATGGCAACCGCTGGCGGAAAAAATCCGCAAGAGTGAGCACGATCCGCGCCATTATCAGGCCATCAAGTTGGCGAATGGAATGACGGTATTGCTGGTTTCTGACGAGCATGCCCCGAAGTCACTGGCTGCTCTGGCGTTGCCGGTTGGCTCGTTAGAAAACCCAGAGAATCAGCTTGGGCTGGCTCATTATCTTGAACATATGGTCTTGATGGGCTCAAAACGTTATCCAGAGCCAGAGAACCTCGCTGAATTCCTGAAGAAACACGGCGGTAGCCATAACGCGAGCACCGCATCCTACCGCACGGCTTATTATCTGGAAGTGGAAAATAACGCGTTGGAGCCAGCGGTGGATCGTATGGCCGATGCGATTGCGGAACCGTTGCTGGATCCGGGTAATGCCGATCGTGAACGCAATGCGGTGAATGCCGAACTGACCATGGCCCGCTCCCGCGATGGGATGCGTATGGCTCAGGTTGGGGCTGAAACGTTGAATCCTGAACACCCCAGTGCCCGTTTTGCTGGCGGCAATCTCGAGACACTGAAAGATAAGCCAGGCAGCAAATTGCACGATGAACTGCTTGGGTTTTATCAGCGCTACTATTCTGCCAACCTGATGATGGGGGTGCTATATAGCAATCAGTCATTGACGGAGATGGCCGAGCTGGCCGCTAAAACTTTTGGCCGGATACCGAACCGAGAGGCGAAAGTGCCGCCGATCACCGTGCCTGTTGTCACTGCAGAACAGCAGGGCATCATTATTCATTACGTGCCGGCGCAGCCGCGTAAACAGCTGAAAGTTGAGTTCCGCATCGACAATAACAGTGCGGAGTTTCGCAGTAAAACCGACACCTATATTAGTTACCTGATTGGTAACCGCAGCAATAATACGCTTTCAGACTGGTTGCAAAAGCAGGGGCTAGCGGATGCCATTAATGCCGGTGCCGATCCTATGGTGGATCGTAACGGAGGAATTTTCTCGATCAGTGTTTCACTGACAGACAAAGGGCTGCAGGAGCGTGACAAGGTGGTTGCGGCCATCTTCAGTTATCTGAATATGTTGCGTACCGAAGGGGTCAAGCAAAGCTATTTTGATGAGATTGCCCATGTTTTGAATCTGGATTTCCGCTACCCCTCGATTACCCGCAATATGGGCTATATTGAATGGCTGGTCGATACCATGTTGAGGGTGCCGATCGAACATACGCTGGATGCCCCTTATCTGGCGGACCGTTTTGATCCTAAAGCCATCTCACAGCGTTTGAACGAGATGACGCCGCAGAATGCACGCATCTGGTTTATCGGCCCGGATGAACCCCACAACAAAATGGCTTACTTTGTTGACGCTCCTTATCAGGTCGATAAAATCACGCCAGAACGTTTCGAGAAATGGCAGCAACTGGGCAAAGGAATCACACTCTCTCTGCCGGTGCTGAACCCGTATATTCCCGATGATTTTGCCTTGAGCACGCCGCAGCATGAGTTTACTAAACCGGAATTAGTGGTGAATCAGCCTGGCCTGCGTGTGTTGTATATGCCGAGCCGTTACTTTGCCGATGAGCCCAAGGCGGATGTCACCGTGGCTCTACGCAATCCCAAGACCGCAGATTCTGCACGCAACCAGGTACTGTTTTCTCTAATGGACTATCTGGCCGGTCTGTCGCTCGATCAGTTGAGCTATCAGGCTTCTGTCGGTGGGCTGAGTTTTTCTACTTCGTCAAATAACGGCCTAGCGTTTAATGCCAGCGGTTTTACCCAGCGTTTACCGCAATTGCTGACCTCACTGATTGACGGCTATTCCAGTTTTACCCCAACAGAAGCCCAATTAGTGCAGGCCAAATCCTGGTATCTGGAACAGTTGGATTCGGCGGAGAAGGGCAAAGCCTTTGAGTTGGCCATTCAGCCGGTGCAAATGCTATCTCGTGTGCCCTATACCGAGCGTAGCGAACGCCGTGAAGTGTTGAAAACGCTGACGCTGCAAGATGTTCTGGCCTATCGAGATAGCCTGATTACCGAGGCCACACCAGAACTGTTGGTGGTGGGCAATATGGGTAAACAGCAGGTGGAAGCGTTAGCTTCTACGCTGAAACAGCATTTGGGCTGTACCGGTGTGACCTGGTGGCATGGTGAGAATGTGGTGATCGCAAAGAAACAGCTGGCGAACCTGCAGCGGCCCGGCAGCAGCACCGACTCAGCATTGGCGGCGGTCTATGTACCGACGGGTTACGATGAAGTAACGGGCATGGCATACGGCTCTTTGCTGGGGCAGATTATTCAGCCTTGGTTCTACAGCCAGTTGCGTACACAGGAACAGCTCGGTTATGCCGTATTTGCTTTTGCCACGCCGGTAGGCCGTCAGTGGGGCATTGGTTTCCTGCTGCAAAGCAACAGCAAACAACCGGCTTATCTTTATCAGCGTTATCAGGATTTCTACCCTAAGGCTGAAAAACGTTTACGCGAAATGAGCGAGGCCGATTTTGCGCAATATAAGCAGGCGATAATCAACGAACTGCAACAACGCCCGCAAACGTTGGGTGAGGAGGCTGACCGTTTCAGCAACGATTTTGATCGTGGTAATTTTGCCTTCGATACCCGTCAGAAGCTGATTGCACAAATTACCACCCTGACGTCAGCCAAACTGGCGGACTATTTCCATCAGGCAGTCATTCAGCCGCAGGGTTTGGCAGTGCTTTCACAGGTGAGCGGCAGCAGTCAGGAGAAGGTTGATTTCGCTGTGCCGGGCGAGGCTTGGGTGACTTATCCTAATGCTTCCGCCCTGCAACAGACATTGCCACGTCAGGTGACAACGCCATGACGGCAGTTATTCCCCAGAGGCTTGATACGTTAGCGCTACCGCTGTTTGGCGAACGGTTGATTGAGGCTTCGGCGGGAACTGGCAAAACCTTTACCATTGGGGTGCTCTACTTGCGTTTGCTGCTTGGTTTAGGCCAGGCAGCCGCCTTTCATCGGCCTTTAACGGTGGAAGAAATTCTGGTAGTGACCTTTACCGAAGCGGCCACCGAGGAATTGCGTGGCCGTATTCGCAGCAATATCCACGCGTTACGGATCGCCTGCGTGCGCGGGCGAAGTGAAGACCCATTATTTTGCCTACTGATGGCGGAAATCGACGATCTGTCAGATGCAGCCGCGCAGTTGCTGGCGGCAGAACGGCAAATGGATGAAGCGGCAATCTACACTATTCATGGCTTTTGTCAGCGAATGCTCACTCACAATGCGTTTGAATCTGGCATTTTGTTTGAGCAAACATTGATACAGGATGAGTTGCCGTTGCGGCGTCAGGCCTGTGCAGATTTCTGGCGGCGCCATTGCTACCCTTTACCGCTGAGCGTGGCAAGAGCGATAAGTCAGGAATGGAGCGGCCCAGAAGCGTTGTTGAACGATCTTGCAAGTTACTTGCACGGTGAAGCGCCAACCTTGCGCCAGCCGCCGAAAGATGATGAAACGCTCCTGATGCGCCATGAGCAGATAGTGGCCCGTATTGATGCCATCAAAACCCAGTGGCGTGCCAATGCGGGGGAGTTAGAGGCATTAATCAGCCAGTCAGGTGTTGATAAGCGCAGCTATAGCAGCAAACATTTGCCTAACTGGTTGAATAAGGTTGGCGAGTGGGCTGGGCAGGAGACTCAGGATTATCAGTTACCCAAGGAGCTGGATAAATTCCGCCAATCGATCCTGCTTGAGAAAACCAAAAAAGGTGAAGCACCACGCCACGGGCTGTTTGTGGCGATTGATGAACTGTTTGCCGAGCCCTTAACGCTGCGGGATCTGATCATGGCCCGTGCGTTGAGCGAGATACGCACCTCCATTGCGCAAGAGAAACGCCAGCGTGCCGAGTTAGGGTTTGATGATTTGCTCAGCAAACTTGACGCGGCGCTACAAAGCACAGGTAGCGAGCCACTGGCTCAGGCAATTCGCCAGCGCTATCCGGTGGCGATGATCGATGAGTTTCAGGATACCGATCCTCAGCAATACCGTATCTTCCAAAAGCTGTATCTCGGCCAACCTGACTGCGGCCTGTTGTTGATTGGCGATCCCAAGCAGGCGATTTACGCTTTTCGGGGCGCAGATATTTTCACCTATATGCGTGCTCGTTCAGAGGTGAGCGCCCACTACACGCTTGATACCAACTGGCGTTCGTCACCCGCGATGGTGAGTAGCGTGAATCGGCTGTTTGCTCAGGTAGAAAACCCTTTCTTGTTTAAACAGATTCCATTTATTGATGTTGCTGCTGCGCAAAAAAATCAGCGGCTGGTGTTTGAATGGCGTAACAAACCACAACCGGCAATGCAATTTTGGTTGCAGCAGGGGGAAGGTGTCGGAGTAAGTGATTACCAACAATTAATGGCGCGCTGGTGTGCAGCGCAAATCCGTGACTGGCTTAGCGCAGGGCAAGCAGGTGAAGCCTGCCTGAGTGATGGGGGGGAACGCCGTAATGTACAGGCATCGGATATCACTATTCTGGTGCGTAGCCGTGCTGAGGCGGCGCTGGTGCGTGACGCGCTCAGTGCACTGTCGATCCCCTCGGTCTATCTTTCCAATCGCGACAGCGTATTCGATACGCCAGAAGCCAAAGACTTGCTGTGGTTGCTGCAGGCCGTGCTGGCACCGGAACAGGAGCGCACTCTGCGTAGCGCAATGGCGACCGGTCTGCTTGGGCTGGATGCGTTAGCGCTGGACGCTCTCAATCAGGATGAACAGGCCTGGGATGCGCTCGTTAACGAGTTTGATGCTTATCGTACCCACTGGCAGCGGCGTGGGGTCTTGCCGATGCTGCGTGAGGTGATGGCTCAGCGTCACTTGGCCGAAAACCTGCTGGCCAGCCCCGGTGGTGAACGCCGTCTGACAGACGTGATGCATCTGGGGGAATTGTTGCAAGAGGCAACGGCTCAGTTGGACAGCGAACATGCGTTAGTGCGTTGGCTGGCCCAGCAAATTGCTCAACCAAATCGCCAATCGGATAACCAGCAGTTGCGCTTGGAAAGCGATCGCCATCTGGTACAGGTGATTACTATCCACAAGTCAAAAGGGTTGGAGTTCGATCTGGTGTGGCTACCCTTTATCGGTAATTTCCGCCAACAACAGCAAGTGCTGTACCACGATCGTAACACTTTTCAGGCATTGCTGGATCTTAATGCCAATGAAGAAAGCCTGGCTTGGGCCGAAGAAGAACGGTTGGCGGAAGATTTACGTCTGTTGTATGTGGCGCTGACCCGCTCGGTGTATCACTGCAGTATTGGTATCGCTCCCCTGTTTCTGGGCACACGCAAAAAACAGGGGGAAACCGACTTGCACCGTAGTGCGCTGGGGTATCTGGTGCAGGCGGGGCAGGCTGGTGATGCTGCCTACCTGAAAGAGAGCCTGCAAAAGCTGGCAGTAGGGGGGATTGAGTTTGCCTTGGTCGATGTACCGGATGAACACCCTTGGCAACCACAGGCCATAGTGGCAACCAAACTGGCAGCAAAACATTTCTCGCGGCGGCTGCAGGATTTCTGGCGGGTGACCAGCTACAGCGGCTTACAGCAGCATGGCACGGCAGGTATGCAGGAGCTTTTACCGCGCCTGGATGTCGATGCCGTTGGGGAGTATGTGGCTGATCAAGCACCAGAACTGACTCCGCATACCTTCCCGCGTGGCGCTGCGCCTGGGACCTTCCTGCATAGCCTGTTTGAAACGCTGGATTTTATGCAGCCGCTTGAGGAGAAAAAACTGCTGGAACAGCTGCAAAAGCAGGGTGTTGATGAATGCTGGTTGCCAGTCTTAAAAGACTGGATGCAGGTGTTGCTGAATACGCCGCTTAATGACAATGGAGTGATCCTTTCCGCGCTGGTACCGCAATCCAAGCAGGCGGAAATGCAGTTTTATCTGCCGATCAACGGGTTGCTACAGGCAGATGAGCTGGATCAACTGGTGAAGCGCTACGATCCGCTTTCTGCACAGTGTCCTGAACTGAATTTCCAGCAGGTACAAGGCATGTTGAAAGGCTTTATCGATCTGGTGTTCTGTTGGCAGGGCAAATACTACTTACTGGATTACAAATCCAACTGGCTGGGGGAAGACAGCCGTGCTTACACCCAGCAGGCTATGGAACGGGCAATGGTGGAGCATCGTTACGATCTGCAGTATCAGCTTTATACTTTGGCGCTGCACCGCTACTTGGGCCATCGCTTGGCGGATTATGATTACAACCGCCATTTTGGTGGGGTGATTTATCTGTTTTTACGCGGCGTCGATGCTGAACATCCGGGCAACGGAATTTTTGCCTGCAAACCGGATGAGGCTCTGGTGCAAGGGATGGACTGTCTGTTCAGTGGTGTAACCAGCAGTGCGGAGGAGGGGCAATGATTGAGATCCTGAATCAGGCGCTGGTGCTGGGCGTATTGCGCCCGTTGGATGTGCATTTCGCCCAGATTGTTGCCGGTAATGACGAACCGGAACTCCTGCTGGCGGCGGCCTGCCTGAGCGCAGAGTCAGGGGCTGGGCATGTTTGCTTACTGTTGGATCAGTTGTCACCGGAAACGCTGTTCAATGGCCGCCAGCCTGAGCTGGCCTTGGCCGCCTGGCAGGCCGCTGGGCAACCCGATTTGGCCCACTGGCAACAACGCTTGGCGGCTTCTGCCGCCGTAAGTGATGGCAGCTCGGCCACGCCGATGGTGTTACAGCAGCAGCGGCTGTATTTGCAACGCATGTGGCAGAACGAAGGTGAAGTTGCGGCTTTTATCAGCAGCGACAGGGTTCCACAACCGGTTGAAGAGGGGCAACTGCGTGCGATCCTCGATCACCTGTTTGGTGAGGCAACTGGCGAAGCTGACTGGCAGAAGATCGCTGCCGCTGTAGCAGCTACCCGCCGTATCGCCGTGATTTCTGGTGGCCCGGGTACTGGCAAAACCACCACGGTGGCCAAATTACTGGCCGCACTGGTGCAGCTTGGCGGCGATACGCGGGTGCGTATCCAACTGGCTGCACCAACGGGTAAAGCGGCGGCGCGGCTGACCGAATCATTGAACACTGCCAGCCGTCAGTTGCCCCTTACGCCGGAACAGCGGGCACTATTCCCGGCGGAGGCCGCTACTTTGCATCGTCTGTTGGGCGCACAACCTAACAGTCAACGGATGCGTTATCACCGGGGCAATCCGTTGCATCTGGACGTCCTGGTGGTGGATGAAGCATCGATGGTGGATTTACCGATGATGGCGCGCTTGATTGCCGCTTTGCCACCTAAAGCACGGGTGATATTCCTTGGCGATCGCGATCAGTTGGCTTCGGTGGAGGCAGGGGCGGTGCTGGGGGATATCTGCCGTTTTACCGAGCAAGGTTACAGCGAAACGCGGGCGGCAGAGCTGGCGCGTTTGACCGGCTATAGGTTGCAAGGGCAGCCTGCGGGAGCGGCAGTGCGCGACAGTCTGTGCCTGTTGCGTAAGAGCTATCGGTTTGATGCCAAATCCGGTATTGGCCAGTTGGCGCTGGCCGTTAATGCGGGTGATGGTAAACAGGCGATGGCGGCGTTGAATGGCCGCTATGCGGATGTGGCCGGTTATCCGCTGGCAGAGACTGAGGATTATCAGCACCTGTTGGAGGCTTGTGTTGCGGGGTATCGTGACTATCTCAGGATGGTGGCCGCAGGCGAAGGTGCCACGGCGATACTGGAAGCCTTTGGCCACTTTCAGGTGTTGTGTGCGTTACGCGAAGGGCCGTTTGGCGTTGCCGGGCTGAATGAACGTATTGAAAGCGGGTTGCAGCGCGCGGGGTTGATTCGGCGTAATCCTGGCCCCGCAGGGCGTTGGTATGTGGGGCGGCCAGTGATGATTGGTCGTAATGACAGCGCTCTGGGGCTATTTAATGGCGACATTGGTATTGCTTTGCCCGGTGCAGAAGGCGATCTGCGGGTGCATTTCCAGTTACCGGACGGCAGTATTAAATCAGTGCAACCGAGCCGTTTACCGGCACATGAAACGGCTTATGCAATGACGGTACATAAATCGCAGGGCTCGGAGTTTGACCATACGGTATTGGTGTTACCGAACCATTTTCTGCCGGTGTTGACGCGTGAACTGGTCTATACCGCCATTACCCGCGCACGTAAGCAGCTTTCGCTTTACGCCACAGATAAGGTTCTGCTCGCTGCTACTCGCACCCCAACGCAACGCCGCAGTGGGCTGGCGGAACGACTGCAGGCCGGTTCAGAGTAGGGCGCTGTGAGACAGCGCCCATAAACGGTTACAGATCGGCCAGCAGGATTTTTGAGCGGCGCTGATAGTTATACAACGCCTGTTTCTGCATTGGCAGAACGTCTACTTCCGCTGGTGTAAAGCCACGTTCCTGGAACCAGTGGATGCTGCGGGTGGTCAACACAAACAGTTTCTGTAAGCCCATCAGCCGCGCCTGGCTTTCTACCCTTTGCAACAGGATTTCGCCACGCGACGAGCTGCGATAGTCTGGGTGGACGGCCACACAGGCCATTTCGCCGATTTTCTCTTCGGGGAACGGATAGAGTGCTGCACAGGCAATTGTCAGGTTATCGCGCTCGATGATCGTGAACTTATCGATTTCCATTTCCAGTTGTTCCCGTGAACGGCGTACCAGAATGCCTTGTTGCTCCAGTGGGCGAATCAGCTCGAGTATGCCACCGATATCGTTGATCGTCGCTCGGCGCACCTGTTCAGCACTTTCCATAACGATCTGAGTACCGATACCATCGCGTGAGAACAGCTCCTGCACCAGCGCTCCGTCTTCCTGATAGCTGATCAAGTGGCTGCGCCTTACCCCACTGCGGCAGGCTTTGACCGCACCACGCAGAAAACGCACGGTGCCGGAATAGTAATCGCCGTTTGCTTCCAGTTGTTCAATGCGCTTTTGTGCATCGTTGGGGAACAGCTCGGGCGAGATTTGCCCTTCCGCATCTGTTACCCCTTGCGATGAGCAGAAGCCGATCATTTTTTCTGCTTTTAATTTGATAGCCAACTGAGTCGCAACTTCTTCCGACGTCAGATTGAAGCTTTCGCCGGTAACGGAAACGGCCACCGGGCCAATCAGCACAATGGCATTGCTGTCGAGCTGGCGATGAATAGCTTCTTCGTCGATGCGCCGAATACGGCCACTGTGGCAGTAGTCGACGCCATCATCCACGCCAAGCGGTTGGGCAATGATAAAGTTGCCACTTACCACGTTGATGTGTGCCCCTTGCAGTGGCGTATTGTTCAGGCTCATAGAAAGCCTGGCAGTAATATCCAATTGCAGCAGACCTGCAGCCTGTTTGACCCACTCAAGCGTTTTCGCGTCGGTGACGCGGGTATGTTTATGATAAACCGGTTGGTGATTGTGCAGTGCCAGGTTGCTGTCAATCTGTGGCCGTGCGCCATACACCACCACCAAACGGATCCCCAGGCTATGCAAGAGCCCGATATCGTTGACGATACTGGAGAAATTCTCGTGTTCGATGGCTTCACCACCTAGCATGATGACAAACGTCTTGCCACGGTGAGCATTAATATAGGGAACTGAGTGACGGAATCCTTGGACCAGCTCTGTGCTACGTTCCTTCACGGCAAAACCTCTTTTGCATATTTATACGGTATTTTCGTATTTTTATTCTATTGTTGCTCTGATGGCAAGCAGGAATTTACGTTGCGATCTTGGTTAACCCAGTTAATTCATTAATAAATTGAAAAAACATAAAAAGATTTCCTGATGACAGTCCCAATAGGATTGGTTAAAGTTTTTGTCATTCTCACTTTTTGGTGTTTTTAAATCTCGATACCTCATCGATTTTCAGTTGCAGCCAACCCCCAGCAGCTTGAAAGATGAACGGGTATGTTACTGCTGGAGCCGCATGTCTAACGCTAACCACAATCCGGGTCGCCGTCGTTTGTTACAGGGGGTTGCCGCAACCTGGTTGCTGAGCGTGAGCTCTGTAGGTTTAGCTGCCGCTTCGCACGTGATTGCCGTGCGTATCTGGCCTTCTTCGACCTATACCCGTGTGACGTTGGAATCCAACGTACCGCTGAAGTACAAGCAGTTTGCGCTTTCCAATCCCGATCGTATTGTGATCGACATCGAAGATGTTCACCTCAACAGCGTGCTGAAAGGGCTCGCCGGGCAGGTGCGCAAGGATGATCCCTACCTGAAGCAGGCACGTGTCGGCCAGTTCGATAAAAACACCATCAGGTTGGTGCTGGAGCTTAAGCAGAGCGTCAGCCCGAATATGTTTACCTTGGCTCCGGTGGCTGAATACCGTAATCGGCTGGTGGTGGATCTTTACCCGACCAAAGGGGGCAGCGGCGAGGAATATGATCCGTTGCTGGCGTTGCTGGAAGATTACAACAAAGGGGATCTGGAGCGATCGTTACCCGCAGAAGCGCCGCAGGCCGGTAAAGCAGGGCGCGATCGACCCGTGGTCATCATGCTGGATCCCGGGCACGGCGGTGAGGACCCAGGGGCTATTGGTAAAAATAAAACACGGGAAAAGGACGTGGTGTTGCAGATTGCGCGCCGCTTGAGTGCGCTTATCAAGCGTGAACCGAACATGAAAGTGTTTATGACGCGTAACGACGATGTGTTTATCCCGCTGAAGGTGCGAGTGGCAAAAGCGCGTAAGCAGCGTGCCGATCTGTTTGTCTCTATCCATGCGGATGCATTTACTAACCGTTCGGCGCGGGGTTCTTCGGTTTTTGCACTCTCGACTAAAGGTGCAACCAGCAATACGGCCAAATTTCTGGCACAGACCCAAAACGCCGCTGATGAGATTGGTGGCGTCAGTAAGAGCGGTGACCGCTATCTGGATCACACTATGTTTGATTTGCTGCAAACCGCGACTATCAATGACAGCCTGAAATTCGGGAAGGAAGTGCTTAGCCGAATGGGTAAAATCAACCCGTTGCACAAAAAGAGGGTCGATCAGGCCGGTTTTGCCGTGTTAAGGGCTCCAGACATCCCGTCAATCCTGGTTGAAACGGCGTTTATCAGTAATATTGAGGAAGAACGCAAATTACGCACCAGCCATTTTCAGCAGCAGATTGCGGAATCTATTCTGGCGGGGATTAAGGCCTATTTCGCCAACGGTGGGGCATTGGCACATCAGTAAACGGCAGGGCTACCGGATTTCAGATACAAAAAAACACCCGTTAAGGTGCTTGTTCGTTCTTATCAAGATTGGTTGCGGAGGCCGGATTTGAACCGACGACCTTCGGGTTATGAGCCCGACGAGCTACCAGGCTGCTCCACCCCGCGTCCGTCTTGATACTGATATTATCGAACCCACTTTCATTTGATACTGCTGGTACAGCATCAGTTGGTTGCGGGGGCCGGATTTGAACCGACGACCTTCGGGTTATGAGCCCGACGAGCTACCAGGCTGCTCCACCCCGCGTCCGTATAGTACCTGTTTTTCTATCGAATCCAACCTTTTATCTGATACTGCTGGTACAGTATCGGTTGGTTGCGGAGGCCGGATTTGAACCGACGACCTTCGGGTTATGAGCCCGACGAGCTACCAGGCTGCTCCACCCCGCGTCCGATGGAAGCGCACTATACTCTCCATGTATTTTGTTGCAAACCCTTTTTGCAAATAATCCCTGTAAAGCCATTTTTATGCTGAATTAGCCCTCAAATTGTGTTTTTTTTAATCATAACCATCGAAGGGGGAATTTTTGGCAGCAAAGATTCCTTTCATTGAGGCTGTTTGTTATCGTTCGCTGCAGAACATATCAGCTTGAGAGAGCATGCGATGAAAGGACGTTGGGGCAAATATCTACTGGGTGGATTAGTGATTGCCATACTGGCAGGGTGTTCATCAAAACCGACCGACCATGGGCAGCAGTATAAGGATGGTCGTTTGGATCAGCCGCTGGAGTTGGTGAACCAGCCCAATGCCAGAGGTGTTCCGGTTAACGGCCAGGATTACTCCGAACAATTGATGCAGATTAAGAATGCCTCGCCGGGTCTCTTTAGCCGCAATAACACGACTTACCAAGCGGTGCAAAGCTGGATGGCGTCTGGTGCAGATACGCGTCAACTGAGTCAGTTCGGCCTCAGCGCTTATCAGATGGAAGGTGTGGATAACTACGGTAACGTTCAGTTTACCGGCTATTACACCCCGGTTTTGCAGGCTCGTTATACCCAGCAGGGGGAGTTCCGCTATCCGCTGTACCGGGTGCCTAACAAAGGCAAACGCCGTTTGCCCGATCGTGCCGCTATCTACTCTGGGGCGCTCGACAGCCGTTACATTATCGCTTACACCAATTCGCTGATGGATAACTTTATGATGGAAGTCCAGGGCAGCGGTTATGTTGATTTCGGTAACGGCCAGCCATTGGTGTTCTTTAGCTACAGCGGCAAGAATGGCCATGCTTATCGCAGTATCGGCAAAGTGTTGATCGATCGCGGTGAGGTGGCTAAGGCAGATATGTCGATGCAGGCGATCCGTCAATGGGCGGAGAACCATAGCGAAGCAGAAGTGCGTGAACTCTTGGAACAGAACCCTTCCTTCGTGTTCTTCCACCCGCAACATTTTGCTCCGGTGAAGGGGGCCAGTGCCGTGCCGCTGGTTGCCAAAGCCTCGGTAGCCTCCGATCGTTCGTTGATCCCGGCAGGTACCACATTGTTGGCGGAAGTCCCGTTGCTGGACAATGTGGGTAAATTCACGGGAAAATACGAAATGCGTCTGATGGTCGCCCTGGATGTGGGCGGCGCGATCAAAGGCCAGCACTTTGATATGTATCAGGGTATCGGCCCAGAGGCGGGGCATGCGGCAGGTTACTACAACCACTATGGGCGCGTATGGGTGCTGAAAGGGGCTAACAGCGAGATGCCATTATTCAGTGCTTACCAACCGCAATCTGGCTCTGGCAGTTCCCAGTTCGCGACCCGCTAAACTGCAGCCGATTTGACCCACAGGGGCCGGATCTTCCGGCCCTTACTGTTTGCAAGATTAAGGTAATGAAAGCGAGATGAAGACACCCTATTCAGAGGCCTATTTACAGCGTTTTGGTGGCACTGCGCGTTTATACGGGCAATCTGCGCTGGCGTTGTTTGCCCAGGCGCACGTGTGTGTGATTGGCATCGGCGGAGTAGGATCCTGGGCGGCAGAGGCACTGGCAAGAACCGGTATTGGTGCCATTACCTTGATTGATATGGATGATGTTTGTGTCACCAACACCAATCGTCAGATCCACGCGTTACGCCAGCATGTTGGCCAGTCAAAAACCGAGGTCATGGCGGAGCGTATTCTGGCGATCAACCCGGAATGCCGGGTAACCTGCGTGGATGACTTTATTACGCCGGATAATGTCGCTGAACTGTTGAACCACAATTTCAGCTATGTGATTGATGCTATTGATAGCGTGCGGCCAAAAGCGGCGCTGTTGGCTTACTGCCGCCGCTTTAAAATTCCTGTGGTAACTACCGGTGGTGCCGGTGGCCAGATCGATCCGACGCGGATTGAAGTGGTGGATCTGGCCAAGACCATCCAGGATCCATTGGCGGCGAAACTGCGTGAAAGGTTGAAAAACGATTTCAACGTGGTGAAAAACAGCAAAGGCAAACTGGGGATTGATTGCGTGTTTTCCAGTGAGCCGCTGGTTTACCCGCAGCCGGATGGCTCAGTATGTGCGTCTCGTAGCACGGCAGAAGGGCCGAAAAAGATGGATTGCAGCGCAGGTTTTGGTGCTGCAACCATGGTCACTGCCACCTTCGGTTTTGTTGCCGTTTCTCATGCACTGAAGAAGATGTTGGCGAAAGCAGCGCGTCAGGCGTAGCGTGCTGCAATGTTTTTGATGGCCGCTGCCAGCGCTGCCAAGCCGCTGGCGCGGGTGGCGCTGAGCTGAGTGCGCAGCGCCAGCCGATCAAACAGCACCAGCGGATCGTCCGCCAGGATCTGCTGTGGCGTTTTACCTTCCACGGCGGTCAGCAGGATCGCCAGCAGCCCACGCACAATGCGGCCTTCACTGTCGCCATAGAAGTGCAATGCTCCGCTTTCTAACCGTTGGTGCCCCAGCCAGACGCGATTTTCGCAGCCGCTCAGTTCCATTTCCGCCAGCCGAAGTTCTGCAGGCAACGGCGGCAACTGTTTTGCCAGCATAATCAACTGGCGATAGCGATCTTCCCACTGCTTCAGTGGGTCAAATTTTGCTGTCAGCGTTTCGGCAGTAATTTCACGGCCAAAAGGATGAGGGGCGAGCAGGTTCATGTTATTCCGCCAGTAATTCGATGGCGCTTTCCAGCGCATTGACCAGAGCATCCACATCTTCTGGCTGATTGTAAGGGGCAAACGAGGCGCGCAATGTGCCGCTAACCCCTAGGGCGGCGATCAACGGTTGGGCGCAATGCTGGCCCGCACGCAGCGCGATGCCTTGCTCTGCCAGCAGGGTAACGATGTCGCTATGGTGAACCCCCGCAATGTCAAACGCCAATAGGCTGGAGCCGGAACAGCGGAAACTACGGAACCCGGGTAATTGAGCCAAGCGCTGCTCGGCACTGTGCGCCAGATCGCGGCTGTATTGTTCCGCTGCTACCATATCCTGGCCGTTCATCCAATCCAGTGCCGCAGCTAAACCGAGTACTCCGGCGATATTGGGTGTGCCCGCTTCAAAACAGTGTGGCGGTTTCTGTGCGGTAAAACCGCTGAAAGAAGCCTGGGTCAGCATTTTACCGCCCCCCTGCCAAGGGCGCATTTCCGCTAAGAGCGCTGCTTTACTGTACAGTGCGCCGATGCCTGTCGGGCCATAGAGCTTATGCCCGGAGAAGGCGTAAAAATCGATATCAAGCTGCTGAACATCCGCCGGGCAGTGCACGATGCCCTGTGCACCGTCGATCATCACCACGGCCCCGGCAGCGTGCGCCAGTTCAATAGCCACAGCCAAGTCAGGGCAACCTCCGGTGACATTGGACATTTGCCCCAGCGCCAAAATCCGGGTTTTCTCATTGAGTAGGGCGGGGAGTAATGTCAGATCCGGCAATCGATCGTGGCCCAGCGGCAATTTAACGACCTGAGCACCGGTTTGCTCCGCCACCATCAGCCAAGGGATCAGGTTAGCGTGGTGTTCGGCTTCGCTAACCAGGATCTGATCGCCCGGTTGCAGACGCGGGCGGGCATAACTTTGTGCCACCAGATTGATTGCTTCGGTGGTGCCGCGTGTCCAAACGATATCGTCTGCTTGCGGAGCATTGATCAGTGTTGCCACCTGTTGGCGTGCCCGTTCGAAACGGGCCGTTAGATCCTGTGCCGCCCGGTGCTGGCTGCGGTGGACGGTGGCCGCCTCTGCGCTGTAGAACTGCTGCGTGGCGTCGATCACCGCTTGCGGCTTCAACGCGGTCGCAGCGCTGTCGAGATAAATGCCAGGCTGTTTGAGGGCCGGAAACTGACGGCGGAAATCGGTGGGGTTGAAAGGTGTCATAAGCAGGTTATCACTGGCTTCATTAGCCCCTGATCCTGTCCTATTTTTTCCGCTGAGACAAGTTTCCTGAAGGCTTCATGATGAAAAGAATGCGGTATTGGCGGCAAAAAAAAGCACCGCAAATCTTGCGGTGCTGCATAAAATCACTATGGACAGACAGGGTAAATATACAGAAAGTGAAAAACAGTAGCTTAGCTACCAGGTCCGGAATGCCAGACAATTTGCAAACACAACATCACAACCCTAGAGCCAAAAGTTCATCGGCGTTTTTGACACCCAATTCCTTTTCGTTCCGGCTCAGGAATTGTCGCCACTATAGGTATTTACTGGCGTGGGCTCAACGGACAATTTATAATGGCTCGGATTAAAAAAACTAATGGAAATGGTTCGCTCTGGTGAACCCTCCGCTCTGTCTGAGCTCTTATGCGAAAGCATTTGGATAATTCATGTCTAAACGTTTACCCCCTCTCAACGCGCTGCGGGTTTTTGATGCTGCGGCTCGTCATCTGAGCTTTACCAAAGCAGCGGAAGAGTTGTTTGTGACCCAGGCGGCAGTGAGCCACCAGATCAAATCGCTAGAGGATTTCCTTGGGTTGAAGCTGTTTCGGCGGCGCAACCGTTCGCTGTTGCTGACCGAGGAGGGGCAAAGTTATTACCTCGATATCAAAGAGATTTTTTCTGCGATCAATGAAGCGACACGCAAGCTCCAGGCCCGTAGCGCCAAGGGGGCTTTGACGGTAAGCCTGCCCCCCAGCTTTGCCATTCAGTGGTTGGTGCCACGTCTTTCTGGCTTTAATTCGGCTTATCCGGGGATCGATGTGCGTATACAGGCGATTGATCGTGAAGAGGATAAGTTGGCGGATGATGTTGACGTTGCGATTTTCTATGGCCGTGGTAATTGGCCGGGAGTGCGTGCCGAACGCTTATATGCGGAGTATCTGCTGCCGGTCTGCTCACCGACGCTGCTGACCGGCGAGCATGCACTGAAAATGCCAGACGATCTGGCTTATCATACGCTTCTGCACGATACTTCACGCCGTGACTGGCTGGCATATACCCGGCAGTTGGGGCTACAGCATATTAACGTGCAGCAAGGACCAATTTTCAGCCACAGCGCCATGGTGGTGCAAGCTGCGGTACATGGCCAGGGTATTGCGCTGGTCAACAACGTAATGGCGCAAACCGAAATCGAAGCTGGGCGTTTGGTATGCCCGTTCAACGACGTGCTGGTAAGTAAAAATGCTTTTTATCTGGTATGTCATGACAGCCAGGCAGAACTGGGTAAAATAGCCGCCTTTCGTCAATGGATCTTGACGCGCGCAGCCAGCGAACAGGAAAAATTCCGTTTTCGCTATGAACAGTAAGGCCGATTAACCTGCATAAGGTGAATAACGATGAGTAGTCGTTCTATGCTGATTTTTGCCGCTATCAGTGGTTTTTTATTTGTTGCTCTGGGGGCATTTGGTGCACATGTCCTGAGTAATACGTTAGGGGCCAACGAAATGGCCTGGATACGCACCGGCCTTGAGTATCAGGGGTTCCACACTTTGGCCATTCTGGCTTTGGCGATTGCGATGCAGAACCGGGTCAGTGTGTGGTTTTACTGGAGTGGGGCGCTGCTGGCGTTAGGTATTCTGTTGTTCAGCGGCAGTCTGTATTGCCTGGCGCTGTCGCACCTGAAGTTCTGGGTTTATCTCACACCGATTGGGGGGATGTTTTTTCTCGTCGGTTGGGTATTGATGTTGATTGGCGCTTTGCGTCTGAGGAAAAAGGCCGAGCGCCATGAATAAGATTGCGTTGTACTGCCGCCCCGGCTTTGAAAAAGAGTGTGCGGCGGAAATTACCGACAAAGCCTCTCAATTGGAAATATTCGGCTTTGCGCGAGTTAAAGAGAACAGCGGTTACGTGCTGTTTGAATGCTATCAGCCGGACGATGCCGATCGTTTGGCTAAAGAAATCGTGTTTCGTGAGCTGATTTTTGCTCGCCAGATGATCGTCGTCGGTGAGTTGCTGCGTGACTTGCCGCCGGAGGATCGGGTGTCGCCCATCGTTGGGATGCTGATGGGCGTAGTCGATCGCGGTGGTGAACTGCGGGTGGAAGTACCCGACACTAACGAAAGCAAAGAGCTGATGAAGTTCTGCCGCAAACTGACGGTGCCGCTGCGCGCCGCTATGCGCGAGCAAAAGGTGCTGATGGCGCGTGAGAATCCGAGCCGCCCGGTGGTGCATGTATTCTTTATCGCTCCAGGCTGTTGCTATGTTGGTTATTCCTACAGCAATAACAATTCGCCATTTTATATGGGGATCCCGCGTCTGAAGTTCCCAGCGGATGCGCCGAGCCGTTCCACGCTGAAGCTCGAAGAGGCTTTTCACGTGTTTATTCCTGCCGACGAGTGGGATGAGCGTTTGGCCAGCGGCATGCATGCGGTCGATCTGGGGGCTTGCCCTGGCGGTTGGACCTATCAGCTGGTAAAACGCAGTATGATGGTGCATTCGGTCGATAATGGGCCGATGGCCCCGAGCCTGATGGAAACCGGACAGGTTACTCATCATCGCGCTGATGGTTTTAAATTTGAGCCGACTAGCAGCAAAATCTACTGGTTGGTGTGCGATATGGTGGAAAAACCCGCGCGTGTCACTAGCCTGATGATTAACTGGTTGCTCAAAGGCTGGTGCCGCGAAGCGATCTTCAACCTGAAGCTGCCGATGAAGAAGCGCTATGAAGAGGTTGCTCTGAATCTGCAGAGTATCCGCGAAGCCTTGGCAGCAGCGGATATTAGTGCAGAAGTTCACGCCAAGCAGTTGTATCACGATCGTGAAGAGATCACGGTACACGTGCGCCGTATGTGGTCAGCCATTCCTGGCCGCCGCGACGAGCGCTAATCGCACTTCCTTTGGTTTGCTTAGCGTGCCGGTAACCGCAATTGCTGCAGGTTACCGGCCAGGATCAGATCGGTGCGCAATGTCGCCACCTGTTTACTGATATAGGCCATCTCGCGGTGCTGTTGCAGTTTGCTGCGCCATTTCTCCGGCACCTGTTGCAAGTTGGCGAACAGGGCGTCTAAGCTGCCTGCCTGTTGTAACAGCAAAACTGCGGTTTTGGGCCCGATGCCTGCTACACCTGGGATCTTGCTGCTGCTGATTCCGGCCAGCCCCCAATAGTCTGGCAGTTGCTGCGGCAATACGCCGAACTCGCTTTGCACAAACGGCAGATCCAGCCAGCGTTTCTGAAAGTAATCGCGGATTTGTATGTTTGGCGCCAGTAACTGGCAGTAGCCTTTATCGGTAGAAACGATGGTGACCTGATAGCCGCCGTTGGCGACCTTGGTTGCCAGCGTGGCAGCCAGATCGTCTGCTTCATTCCCCGCAGAATGCCAACTGGCTACACCTAAAGCGGCAAAAGCCTGACGTAGCTGCGGCATTTCCTGTTGCAGGTTTTCTGGCATCGGTGAACGCCCGGCTTTGTATTCGGGCAACGCTTGGTGACGCCAGCTTTCACTGCGATCGTCTTCGTCGAATACGGCAACGGCATGGGTCGGTTGGCTGTGCTGGATCAACTGTTGCAGGGCATTCTGGCAGGCATTCAGGCACGGAGAGCCCTGAACGGCATGAATGCGGCGGATTAAATTAAGAGCATCAACGATCAGTAAGTGTATTGGCATCGGGCGGCATCGGAAAAAAGAGGGGCGGCTGTTACGCCGCCCGGGTTGATGATCAGGCCACAATCTCATAACAGGGGACATAAGCGGTCCCTGGCAGTTTCATGCGGTGCTGGGCGACAAAGCCCTGCAACAGACTGTCCATCTGCTTCATCATCTGCGTATCACCGTGCAGTTTGTAAGGGCCAAACTGCTCAATGGCATGAATGCCATTCTCTTTGACGTTGCCAGCTACAATGCCGGAAAACGCCCGGCGCAGTGCCGCCGCCAGCTTTTCTGCGGGTTGATTCGGATACAGGTTGAGGTTGGCCATGTTTTCATGGGTTGGCTCAAACGGCAGTTGCAGATCCGGTGCAATACGAATCGACCAGTTAAAGCTGTAAGCATCACCGCTATTACGGCGGTTCTCTTTCACCAAAGGCATGGCTTTCTTCATCTGACGGGCAACTTCTGCCGGATCGTCAATGATGATGGTGTAATGACGGCGCGCGTCATCGCCCAACGTATTCATGATGAACTCATCAAGCACGCGGAAGTAGTCGGCGCTCTCTTTCGGCCCCGTCAGAATCAGCGGCAGCACTTGCTCGCTGTTTTCCGGGTTCATCAGAATGCCCAGCAGATACAGTAATTCTTCTGCGGTACCAACCCCACCAGGGAAGATGATGATGCCGTGGGCGATACGCACAAAGGCTTCCAGGCGCTTTTCGATATCCGGCATAATCACCAGTTCATTCACCAGTGGATTAGGCGGCTCTGCGGCGATGATGGAGGGCTCGGTCATACCAATAAAGCGGCTGTTGCGGTAGCGCTGCTGCGCATGGCCGACGGCGGCCCCTTTCATCGGGGCTTCCATCGCTCCCGGCCCACAGCCGGTGCAGATGTTCAGTTCGCGCAGGCCCAACTGGCTGCCCACTTTGCGGGCATACAGATATTCATTTTCATTGATCGAGTGCCCCCCCCAACACACCACCAGGTTAGGGTCTTCATCAAGGTGCAGGGTGCGGGCATTACGCAGGATGGAAAACACCAGATTGGTGATATGAATAGGGTCTTCCTGAAAGTGCCTCGCGCTGACAAGCTGCCCATGTACGAACAGAATGTCGCGTAAAACGGCAAACAGGTTAGCCTGCAGTGAGCGGATGATACGGCCATCAACGAAGGCGTCTTCAGGTGGGTTGACCAGTTCCAGTTTCACCCCACGTTCACGGCGCAACACGTTGATATCAAAGGTTTCATAGCGAGACAGCAATTGCTTGCTGCTGTCAGTCTGGCTGCCGGAGTTCAAGACGGCCAGAGAGCAGTTGCGGAATAAACGGTACAGATCGCTGCTAGCGGTACGCTTTAGCATGTCGACTTCTAGCTGCGACAGCAGATCCATAGAGCCAAGCGGGCTGATATGTGTAATCAAAGGTCACTCCTTTACGCCCACTCTGGGGCGGTAATAATCCATACCGCAACAGCGCAGCTTTTGTGCATTGATCTTTTGCACGCTGCGATAAGGATTTTGAATTTCCTGCCAGAATATCGGGCTAAATGGCAGACACTCTTGATTTAACCTTACCGCCGTCCCCGGATTTTTACCAATATAAACCGTTCGTTAGCTCAGTTGTTGAGCACTGTCTCGCATTATTGGCGGGCTAGACGGCCATGGTTCGGTTCGAAGAGAACATTGCTGCGCCACGGGTTGATATCCAACCCGCCACGTCGGGTATAGCGTGCGTAAACGCTCAGATGCTCCGGCTGGCAGAAGCGCAGCAGATCGTTGAAAATGCGCTCAACGCATTGCTCATGAAACTCGTTGTGATGGCGAAAGGACACCAGGTAACGCAGCAGGGCTTCACGGTTGATCTGCGGGCCGCGATAACGGATTTGTACGGAGCCCCAGTCAGGCTGATGGGTGATCAGGCAATTGGATTTCAGCAGATGGCTGACCAGCGTTTCTTCCACCCAGTGCTCGCTGGTGGCTCCTTGCAGGTAATCAGCGTTGAATTTATAGTCATCGATGCTGATATCCTGCCCATCAATACATTCACCACTGAAATGAGCGATGGGTGAGCCTTCGAGCTGATCCAGGCTGTATAGGGTGACGCTGACCTCCCCTTGTGCGCAAGCCGACAAGTCGCGTTGCAGCGTATTGCGCACTGTTTCCCAATCAGGGAAGTGGGTCTGGTTAAAACTGTTGAGATAGAGTTTGAAGCTTTTGGATTCGATCAGGTTGATGCTGCTGGCGTTCAGGCTGATTTCGCCAACGGCGACCTGCGGCAGGCCTTTGGCATTCAGCCAGGAGAGTTCATACAGCGTCCAGATATCGGCACCGTGGAACGGGAGATTGTCGGGGTAAAGCCCCAAGGGCTCACGGTTCATACTGCGTGGAACCGCTTGCAGCAAAGTGGCATCGTAATGGTCATGGTAAGCGGTGGGTTTGCCCAGCGTTAACGCCGACAGGGCCTGATGGTCTTGAGAAGAGGACATAAGCTGTCACCTTGGTCTTGGAAAGGTACAATGGCCGCCAGTTTACCGTATGCGAGAAAAAATATGGACCAGGATGTATCGCACGCACTGCGTGAATTTACCCAGCGTTATGTCGATCTTTGGCAGCAGCAGCGTGGCCATGCGCCCGCAAGCCAGGAGCTATATGGTGTTGCCTCCCCCTGTATTGTAGAAAACCGTGACGATCGCGTCTTGTGGTTGCCGCAGCCGTTTACCCCTGAGGCGACGTTGGTGAAGGTGGAAAATGCACTGGAACTGCAACTGCAGCCGGATATCCATACGTTTTATACTCAGCAATATGCGGGGGATATGGGGGCCCGGTTTGCAGAACATCAAATGATGCTGTTGCAGGTATGGAGCGAGGAGGATTTCATCCGCCTACAGGAGAACCTGATCGGCCATCTGGTGACTCAGAGACGCCTCAAACTTTCTCCTACGCTCTTTTTGGCGACGACAGCATCAGAGATGACGATGGTGTCGCTGTGTAACGTCAGTGGTAATGTGGTGCTCGAGCATTTTGGCAGCGATAAACGTACTTTACTGTCTGAGTCATTGTCTGATTTTCTCGGCATGCTGTGCCCGACCCTGGATTAGACTTCCTTTTTGCATCGAATGGGTGTGAGAGATCTCTTACAAAGGCTGTAAGAGATCGCTTTTAATTTTTCCTGACCGGTGGCTTGTATTGGACTTATTGTTATCCAGATCAATAAGTTAAATTGGACTTCGGGCAATAGCTTAATAAAGTTTAATGTGATTTGTCTTATAGAGCCTTGTGAGAAGGAAAGAATTAAGCGATCTTATGTCTACCGGATAGGAACGGTTGGAGCAGGAAACATCAGGATGATGTGGCTTCAGGACGAAGAAATGGATGCACTCAGGAAGAGTGAGAAGGATTGGTATCAGGATGATGCCCAGGATGTTTCAGGATAGAAACCAAGGACACCTCCAGGACGGAGATTGAGAGCTGGCGCAGGACTGCTGGTGGGTCAGGAAGACTTTGGAACCGCATCAGGACGATGTTACAGGACATAGCAAGGATTGTTTGGTCAGGATGGCCAAAGGAAAAGTTTTCAGGGATTGAGCAGGGAGCACACTGTTTAGCGGGATAGCTATAAAGCGAACCGGGGGCACTGTTAACGCAGTGCCCCCAACTTTTTTATTGGTACCTGATCGTCTGCAATGATTAAAGTTGCTGATAATTAATCACCGTTACTAACCAATCGCTCCTAGCACATCGCCAGTGCTTTGTTTCTTCGGCAAGAGGAACAGGGTCGCGTAAATATCCAACAGATAAATCCCCGCCAACAGGGTGATGGCTGCAGTGAAGGAAACCTGTGTCACCAGCGCGCCAATCACTAATGGCCCCAAACCGCCAACGCCACGCCCCAGGTTAAACAGGATATTTTGCGCCGTAGCACGTGCCTGTACCGGGTAAGTATCCGAAATCAAAGCGCCATATCCCCCGATCATGCCGTTAACGAAGACCCCCATCAAGGCGCCAGCAAACAGCATCAAGGTTGGGTCGCTAAGCTGGGCATAGCAAATCACCATGACGACTGCCCCAATCTGGTAGATGATGAAAATCTTCCAGCGTGGGAAGCGGTCAGCCAGGATCCCGAACAGCCAAATGCCGAAGGTCATACCGAGCACGGTGACCGCCGTCCAAACACCGGATTTGGTCAGCGAAAAACCAAAGTTTTTTGCCAGATAGGTCGGCATCCAAATCATCAGCCCGTAATAACCGAAGTTTTGCACCGAGCATAGAATAAAAATCCCCAGGCTCGCTCTGCCTGTTGCACGATCCTTGAATAGCAGTTTTACCCGCTGAGTGAAGGAGAGATGCTGTTCACCGGTTTGCTGCTGCACAAATTCTTTGGGTTCCCCCATGGTGCGTCGGATAAGGAAAGAAACCAGTGCTGGTAGCAGGCCAACCAGGAACATGCCACGCCAGCCGATATAAGGCAGTAACAGCGGGGTGAGGAACGCGGCAGCAAGCACGCCGAGTTGCCAACCCATGCCGACGTAGGCGGAAGCACGGTTGCGTTTCTCTGCAGGCCAGGCTTCGGCGATCAGCGCCATACCGATGCCAAATTCACCCCCCAGCCCGATACCGGCTAACGTGCGGTAAGCGAGCAGATCCCAATAACCGACAGCGATTGCACACAGACCGGTAAACAGGGAGAACATTAAAATGGTGAGAGTCAGAATGCGAATACGCCCGAAACGGTCGCTGAGGTGGCCGAAAATGACGCCACCAATCACTGCGCCGATCAGCGTCCAAGTCACCAGTGAACCGGCTTCTGATGAGGTTAAGCCTAACTCGGAGGTGATCACTGGCAGCATAAAGCCGAGTATCAGCAAATCGAAGCCATCCATTGCATAACCGGTAACCGAAGCCAACATGGCTTTACCGGGCGTCGCGTGATTTTTTATTGATGAGATTTCGGACATGTCTTTCATCTGTGTGATTTTGAGTGGGCGTATTGTGCCGTGTCGCGCGTGGCGTCACCAGATAAAATATGCAGATATCGACAACTCAGTGATGTTGGGGCGCACACGGCTTAAATGTTATGCTTTTGTGCCTATCAATCAGGGCTACACAGTTTGGGAAGGCAAATGAGTATAGAAAACCAGGTTCGTCATAGTTTGCAGGCGATTGAACAAGCCATGCGGGATTTGGCGCTGTGGCAGGCAACTCCCCCTGAGCCAGAGGCTTTCTCCAGCTCGGAGCCTTTCTGTGTCGATAGGATGCGGGCAGAAGAGTGGCTACAATGGGTGCTGTTGCCACGGATGATGGCGTTACTGGATGCTCAGGCCCCATTGCCAACGCGCTTTATGATTGCGCCTTATTTTGAAGTGGCGATGAAAGATCGGCTGCCAGATTGTATGCCATTGCTAGTATTGCTGCAGCGTCTGGATGTGTTATTGAATGTTGACCCCGAGTAATTCACCGTTTATACCCGTTATACTTCAAGTTGCTTGGGCGTTTTCAGGGATCATAAGGTGCTGCAATAATGGATTTATTAAAGTTCATCCTTCGTCTGCCTTTTACGTTGATAAAAGGCGTATTTCGCTTATTGGCACTGATCCTGGGGTTACTGGGGCGGTTGCTCAAGCCGGTAGTCGGTAACGTTAACTGGAATGCTCCCGCTTGGATCGTGGCGCTGTCAGGTGGGTTGAGGCGCGGTTTTCTGTGCTTGGAACGCGGGGTGGACAACTATCCAAAAGCCATCAGCTTGTCGCTATTGGTATTGCTGTGCGCAGTCGGTGGGGCATTTTACGGTTGGAACTGGTGGTTGAATCGGCCACAACCGCTCGAACCGGCACCTATGGTATATCAGGAAACCAGCGTGAAGGTTGCCGACCCCGAACCGATCAATTATGCCTTGGCGAAGCCCACTAGGCAGGAAGTGGTTCTCGCTTTCCGCAATTCGGTTGCTCCGCTGACCGATGTTGGCAAAGCCGTAGAAAAAGGGATTACGCTTAGCCCGGCCACAGAGGGGCAATGGCAATGGCGTAATGCCTGGACTCTGGTCTTCACACCGAAAAATCCGTTACCGATGGGCGCGAAATACGAGATTAAGCTCGAGCCTGCCGTTTTACTTGCTCCACAAATTAAGCTCAACGACACGCGCTACAGCTTTAGCGTGCCAGCGTTTGGTTATCAGTTGGGGAAAGCCGAATACTATCAAGACCCACAAGATCCACAAAAACGTAGCGCTATCTTTAACGTAAAATTCAATGCGCCTGTTGATGTGGCGAGCTTCGAAAAGCAGCTCGCGCTGGGGCTGACGGAAGCTAAGGCCAAATCGGAACAGCAGCTGAATTTCTCTTTGGTCTATGACGAGAAAAAACTGAACGCCTGGGTGCATTCGCAACCGCTGAAAGCGCTGGATCACGGTGGCTCGGTGCATCTCACTATCGGCCAAGGGGTTAAATCCGTGGTGCCTGGTAATGCCACTACGGAGACTAAAGATAACCGGGTCGCCGTGCCAACGTTGTACAGCTTGGCAGTGAAGGAGGTTAATGCGCAGGTAGTGGATGCTGATGGAGCTCAAGGCCAGCGAGCGCTGATTGTGGCGTTCAGCGACGCGGTGAGAGATAGCGATGTCGGGCGTGCCGTCAAAGCCTGGTTACTGCCGCAGCATGATCCTGACGATTCTGAGGCCGATCAGGAGCCAAATCAATTTTATCGCTGGGATGTCCAGAGCGTTGACAATAGCGTACTCGCGCAGTCAACGCCGTTGAACCTCACGCTTAACGAGGCGGAAGAAAGCTATCAGCCGCAGTTCAGCTTTAAGTTTGATGCACCAGCCCACCGCTTTATGCTGATAGAGATTGATGCCCTGATGACTTCATCCGGTGGTTATAAAATGCCGGAAAAGGTTTATCGCATTGTCGAAGTGCCCGATTATCCGAAGTCTTTGCAGTTTATGTCGCAGGGGGCGTTGCTGTCGGTTAACGGTGATAAACAGATCAGCGTTGCAGCCCGTAACGTACCGGGCCTGCGTTTAGACATCAAACGGGTGATCCCGAGCCAGTTACAACACATTGTCTCTTTCAAAAGCAGTGAATACTCTTCGGCGCAGTTTAACCAACTCAATGACGAATATTTTACCGAGCACTTCCAATACCAGACGGTAATCAACAATGATAAGCCGGGCGAAGTGAATTATCAGGGGATCGATCTTTCGCGTTATCTTTCCACCAGCCCGGACTCCCACCGTGGTGTATTTTTGCTGACGCTGTCGGAATGGCAGCCGGAGGTGAAAAAACAGCCACAGGCTGCGGAAGAAGAAGAGAGCGATCAGAGCGAAGAAGAAAGCGATGATGCGCCCAGCGTAGGGGATTCACGCTTTGTCGTCGTGACCGATCTGGGGATTATAGCCAAGCGCTCTCAGGATAAAACGCGCGATGTGTTTGTGCAGTCGATCCACAGTGGAGCACCGGTAAATAATGCCAAAGTCTCGGTGATTGCCAAAAATGGTACTGCATTGCTCAGCCAAACGACCGATGCTAATGGGCATGTGCGCTTCCCGGCCTTGGATGTGTATACCAACGAACGTAAACCGGTGATGTTCCTGGTAGAAAAAGAAGGTGATGTCTCCTTCCTGCCAACCGGTGACTATAACGATCGTGGGTTGGATTTCTCACGTTTTGATATTGCGGGGGAAGAAACGCCGGTCGATCCGCGCACTTTGAACAGTTACCTGTTCTCTGACCGGGGCGTTTATCGGCCAGGGGATACCTTCAATATCGGCCTGATCACCCGCGCTGCTGATTGGAGTGTGGCTCTTGCCGGTGTACCGGTGCGTGCCGAGATCCGCGATCCGCGCGACAAGTTGATGACCACGGTGCCGCTGACTCTCGGCAGCAGCGGTTTCAACGAATTGAGCTATACCACTGACGAGAACGCGCCTACGGGGGAATGGAACGTCTATCTGTATTTGGTCGGCAAGAATAATGACACAACGGCGCTGCTTGGTCATACCGCAGTGAATGTGAAAGAGTTTGAGCCCGATCAGTTGAAAGTGAAGCTGGAATTGACGCCGAATCGCCAGCAAGGATGGGTGAAACCCTCTGAATTGCAAGCGAACATTGATGTGCAGAATCTGTTCGGCACGCCAGCGCAAGATCGCCGAGTCACTTCAACGTTGACGCTGAGGCCGATGTATCCGAGTTTCGATCGGTTCCCTGATTACACCTTCTACGAGAACCGCCAGAACAGTGACGGTTTTGAAACCGAGCTGGAAGAGAGAACGACCAATGAACAGGGTGTGGCGAATATTCCGCTGGATCTGAAGTCCTATGCGGATGCGACTTACCAACTGCAGTTGTTGTCTGAGGCGTTTGTTGCCGGTGGTGGGCGTTCTGTTGCTGCCACTGCGCGGGTGTTGGTGTCACCTTATGATTACCTGATCGGGGTGAAATCGGACGGGGATTTAGGCTATATCAACCGTGATGCGGTGCGTCACCTGAACGTGATTGCCGTCGATCCCGCGTTGCAGCAGATTGCATTACCCGATCTGAAACGGGTGTTGATTGAGCAACGGTATATTTCTGTGCTTACCAAGCAGGAGTCCGGGGTTTACAAATACCAGTCCAAGATGAAAGAAGTTCAGCTTGCCGAACAGCCACTGGCGCTGACTGAACAAGGTAACGATCTGACGCTGGCCACCGATAAACCGGGTGACTTTGTGCTGGTGATTGAAGATGCGCAAGGCAAAGTGCTCAATCGCGTTGCCTACAGCGTGGCGGGCAATGCCAACCTCAGCCGATCGCTGGATCGTAATGCCGAACTGAAGCTGAAACTGAATCAGGCGGAATACCAGCCAGGGGAAGAAATCGAAGTCTCGATCAACGCCCCTTATACCGGCAGCGGCCTGATCACCATCGAGAAAGATCGGGTGTATGGCTGGCAGTGGTTCCATAGCGATACCACCAGTTCGGTACAAAAGATCCGGGTGCCTGCCGGGATGGAGGGCAACGGGTATGTCAACGTACAGTTTGTGCGTGATGTGAACTCCAGTGAAATCTTTATGAGCCCGCTGAGCTACGGCGTGATGCCATTTAAAATCAGCACTCGTGCTAGGCAGAACAACCTTGAAGTGCTGGCTCCGGCGGTGATCAAGCCGGGTGAGAATCTGGCGATGACGGTGAAAACTGATGGCCCGCAGCAGGTAGCGCTGTTTGCCGTGGATGAAGGGATCTTGCAGGTGGCGCGTTACCGCCTGAAAGATCCGTTAGAGTACTTCTTCCGCAAGCGGGAATTGAGAGTGGAAAGCTCGCAAATCCTCGATTTGATCCTGCCGGAATTCAGTAAACTGATGGCGCTGACGGCAGCCCCGGGCGGTGATGCTGGTGAAGGGTTGGATCTCAACCTGAATCCGTTCAAACGTAAGCGTGACAAACCGGTTGCTTACTGGTCGGGGATTACCGAAGTGAACGGTGAGCAACAGTTCGACTATCCGGTGCCGGATTATTTCAACGGTAAGATTCGGGTGATGGCTATTTCGGTCACGCCGGACAAAATTGGCAAAGCGCAGACTTCTGCGACGGTGCGGGATAACTTCATCATGACGCCGAACGTGCCTGCGATGGTGGCTCCCGGTGATGAATTTGATGTCAGCGTCGGGGTCAGTAATAACCTTGAAGGGCTGAATGGTCAGGCCGTTGCGGTGAGCATCCAGTTGACGCCGCCACCACAGTTGGAAGTGATAGGCAATGCGGAGCACAGCCTGTCGCTGGCCGAAAAACGCGAAGGGGTGGTCAGCTTCCGCCTGCGAGCTAAATCGGCCCTCGGTGATGCGCCGTTAGTGTTCGATGCCCGCTATGGTGACAAAACCAGCCGCCGCACTATCAGCACCTCGGTGCGCCCGGCGATGCCTTACCGCACGCAGTCGGTGATGGGCCGGATGAACGGCAGTAGCCAGAATATCGACAACCTGCGCCAGATGTTTGACGCCTATGCGCAACGCAGAGCGGCGGTTTCTTACTCGCCATTGGTGCTGACCAGCGGTTTGGCACAATATCTGGCGGATTATCCGTATTATTGCTCGGAGCAGATAGTCAGCCGTTCAATTCCGTTGATGCTGCAAGGCCAGCACCCGGAAATGAACAGCGGCCTGAGCCAGGCAGAAGTCAGCAAACAATTGAAAAACCTGCTCGGCGTACTGCGTTCCCGCCAGAATGACAGTGGCGCTATTGGTGCCTGGCGCTCATCACCGGACACCGATCCGTTTGTGACACCGTATGTGGTGCAGTATCTGCTGGAGGCCAAAGCAGCGGGCTATGCGTTACCGGCAGATATGCTGGATGACGCTAACGACGCGCTGCGTGAATTGGCTGCCAGCCGTTATGACGATCTGTACCACTTGCGCTTGCGTACCTGGGCGGTTTACCTGCTGACGTTGCAAGGGGAAATCACCACCAACTCGTTGGCTGCGGTGCAGGATACGCTACAGAAACTGTATCCGGAGAGTTGGAAAGCCGATCTGAGTGCATTGTATCTGGCTTCGTCTTATCGCCTGTTAAAAATGGATGATGAAGCCAATGCCCTGTTGCAGCCAAGCTGGAATCAGCTCAGCAAAGCCTATAACAAGGCTTGGTGGACGCAGAATTATTTCGATCCGTTGGTGCAGGACGCGACGCGGCTCTATCTGATTACCCGTCACTTCCCTGAAAAGGTGTCGGCCATACCACCGCAAGTGCTGGAGAATATGGTCAGGGCACTGAGAGAAGAGCGCTATACCACTTACTCTTCGGCCATGAGCATTCTGGCGCTGGAGAGTTACTCGGCGCAGGTGACGGCGCAGTCTTCCTCGGCAGATACGCTAAAGATCGTACAAACCAGCAAGCGTAGCGATGTTGATCCACAACTCATTTCAGCGCTGGAAGGGCGGTTTATCAAAGGGCAGTTTACTGCGGATGCCCAAGCTATCCACTTTGAGAATACCCGTGATGCGCCAGCCTGGTATGTGGTGACGCAGGCCGGTTACGATCTTGCGGCGCCGCAGAAAGCGATTTCGCGCGGCCTGGAAATCACCCGTGATTACACCGATGAGCAAGGTAAACCGCTGACGCAGGTGACGCTGGGGCAAAAAATCAACGTGCATCTGAAAATCCGTGCCAACTCGAAAGAGGGGCAGGACAATCTGGCGATTGTTGATCTGCTGCCTGGCGGGTTTGAGGTGGTGCAGCAAACGCCTCCACCACCGGAGGAATCAGAGGACGAAGGCAATGATGAGGCGGATGCGGGCTGGCAATCGCCGCTGGCAGCATCAGGCTCCACCTGGGCACCGGATTACAGCGATATCCGCGAAGATCGGGTGATCATTTACGGTAGCGCGACGACCGATGTGCAGGAGTTTGTTTATCAGATCAAAGCCACCAATACCGGTAGCTTTGTCATCCCTCCTGCTTATGGGGAAGCCATGTACGATCGTGAAGTACAGGCCGTATCGGTCAGCAGCGGTAAACTGGTTGTTGTGCCTGCTAAAAATTAATAAGCGATTATCAGCCCCTGTCGCAGTTCAGCGGCGGGGGCTGATGTGCTGAGTCAACGATGAAAATCCTCCCGGCTTGTTCTGCTGTAGCCAAACGCAGGTTGCAGAATATTTCTATGGCGCTTGTGCTGCTGGCGCTAGGGGTTCTTGGCGTGCGGCTGTGGCCACATCCGCCGCTTTCCCAAGGCGTCCCTCTTTCTTCGGTGTATTACGATCGCCAGGGCGTGCTGATGCGTGTGACGTTGGCGAATGACGATCGTTATCGTCTGTGGACACCGCTGGAGCAGATTTCACCGCTGGTGGTGCGCGGTATTTTGCTGCATGAAGACCGCTGGTTCTATTACAACCCCGGCTTTAACCCCGTCAGCCTGGTGCGTGGTTTCTGGCGCAGCTATGTAGCCGGGGGCAAAATGCAGGGGGGCTCAACGATCGCCATGCAACTGGCGCGTATGCATTGGCACCTGAATACCCGCACTCCAGGCGGTAAATTGAGGCAAGTAGTGCGCGCCGTGCAGTTAGAGCTCAGCTATTCCAAGCATGATATTTTAGAGGCCTACCTGAATTACGCTCCCTATGGCCGCAATATTGAAAGCATCGGTGCCGCCAGCCTGATTTATTTCGCTAAAGCACCGCAAGATCTGACTTTGCCGGAGGCGCTGACGCTTGCGGTTTTGCCACAGTCCCCCAGTTACCGTATCGACCCGAAAACCGGCGTGCTGGGCAGTGCTCTGACTCAGGCGCGCAATCGCCTGTTCCAGCGCTGGCAAGGGGTTTATGCCACCGACAGCAGCCAGAACGCTTTATTCCAGCTACCGCTTGCGTTACGCCAGCCAGAGCAGATGCCCTACATTGCTCCGCATTTTATCGAACAATTGCGCCAACAGAATCAGCAACTGGTTCAACGCGATACCCGTATTGATACCACGCTGGATGTCGGCCTGCAGCGGCTGATTGAAAAGCAGGTAAATGCGTTTATAGCCCGTAATCAGAGCCGGGGGATCCATAATGCTTCGGTATTGCTGGTGGATAGCCGCGATATGGCAGTGCGGGCGCTGGTAGGTTCTGCCGATTATTACAACCGCGAGATCCAGGGGCAGGTGAATGGCACCAATGCCAAACGTTCACCGGGATCGACGCTCAAACCGTTTATTTATGCGCTGGGTATGGAGCAGGGGGTATTGCACCCGATGACCATTCTGAAAGACGTGCCTTCGTCTTTTGGGGCCTATGCGCCAGAGAACTTTGATCGTCGCTTTCTGGGGCCGGTCACCGCCACGGATGCCCTCAATTTCAGCCGCAATATTCCGGCAGTGTATGTCGCATCACAGTTGCGGCAGCCGACGTTTTATCAGTTTTTACGCCTGTCTGGCATTGCTAACATGGCCAGTGAAAACCACTACGGGTTATCGCTGGTATTAGGTGGAGGTGAAGTTACGGCGCAGGAGCTGGCAAAGCTGTACGCATTGTTGGCGAATCGCGGCACGCTACGCCCTTTGCGTATGCAAAAGAGCGATGCTTCCCCTCAAGCGGTGCGGTTGCTCAGTGAAGAGGCCAGTTTTATCACCTTGGATATGCTGCGCCAGCATCGGCGGCCCGGCGATACCCTGGCACAACGTTCTTCTTCGCTGCCGGTCTATTGGAAAACCGGCACGTCGTGGGGATTCCGGGACGCCTGGAGCGTGGGGATTTTCGGCCCCTATGTGCTGGTGGTTTGGGAAGGGAATTTCGACAGTAAAGGCAACAACGTCTTTGTTGGCGCTGATGCCGCTGCACCGCTGTTTTTTAATATTATCGACAGTGTGAATGCAAGCTACCCGGCATTACAGGAACCGCCGCGTCCGCTGCCAAAGCGGCTTAAACGGGTGGACATCTGTCTGGCCAGCGGCAATTTACCTACGCCGTGGTGTCAACAAAAAGGCAAAACCTGGTTTATCCCCGGTAAATCACCGATTAAGGTGGATACCGTTTACCGCCCGCTGGTGCTGGATATTCACAGCGGTGAGGTGGCTTGCCCTCCTTATGATGAAACGCAAACCCGCACCGAGGTGTTTGAGTTTTGGCCTTCCGATTTGGCAAACGTGTTTGCTCAGGCGGGGTTGCCGAAACGTGCTCCTCCGGTGAACCGTTGTAAGGATAACGAGGTTGTCATTAGCGGTAACCCGCCACGCATTACGTCACCGTTGAAGAATACCACGTATACGCTACGGCAATCGCAGCAGGGGCGAGACAAAATAGCCTTTAATGCCGTTACCGATGCAGACAGTAAAACGGTGTATTGGTTTGTGGATGATATTTATCTTGGCAGCAGTGCCAGCAAAACGGCGATCGACTGGAGGCCAATCAATAACGGCCAGTATCGTATCAGGGCGGTAGACGATCGTGGGCGCGCGGATAGCCGGGTAATAACCATTGAACTGGTAAATTGATCGGTGCAGCGCAAGGAGGCATTCCCCTTGCGCTGCACCGGGGCTTGCTGTTATACGCAAAGAACTCCGGCCTGCTGCGCCATATTTTGCAGGTGACCAAAGACGTTACCGACGCGCAAACCATTGTGCTCATACTCATTGGTGATCCAGGGGGTCAGATTGCCCACCTGTTGTGCGGTTTCGAGCGACAGCCGCACATCGACGTACATATCGCTGAAGTAAACTGCAGCGAACACCGGTACCTGGTTCTCGCGCAAACGCTCGCTGTTATACAGCGGTGACCAGACTCGGCGTTCGGCTAATAGCTTGACGGCATCATTGAACGGGCGCAGGGCCGCAATCTCGGTAAACATCCAAGGGTAGATCATCTCACCGGTCAGGTAGAGTGGCCGACATTCTTCGGCAAAGGCATCGAAATTATGCCGCAGGCGCTGTGCCGCCCAATTGGTGGCTTTATCCTGTGCGTAAATACTTTCATGCAATACAGCAAACAGCGGGTTTTCTGCGTAACTGGTGAGTGACATTACCTGTGACAGGAAAGTATCGCTGAATTGCCCGTCAGGGTTAAAGGCCTCGTCAAATAGCCACAACAGCCGCTCATAGCCTTCGCTCATGCCAAGATCGATCCCCAGGCTTTGCAGGCGTTTGACCGTCAGGCGGTCGCCATCGGGCAGCAACACCTCTTCTTGCTCAAGCTTATCGGCGATCTTGCCTATCTGTTCTTCAAGGTGCGGATAGCGTTGATAGAAAATCCGGTTTTTCGCTACCACCTGCGGGTAGGTATGTGCATAAACCTGATCAGCGTCTGGTTGGAGGCTGGCAAGGCCACCGGTCATAAAACAGGTATGCAATCCTTCTGGTGCCTGAGAAAGGTAGGTCAGTGTGATAAATCCGCCGTAACTTTGCCCAAGCGTGCTCCAGGGGCGGTCGCCAAAGCAGTTTTTGCGGAGATACTCGGCATCAGCCACAATCGAATCCGCGCGGAAACAGGAGAGATAATCGGCAGCTTGAACGTCAGTGAGCCCGGCCAGGCTCTTGCCTTCCACCCGGCTGCTGCGCCCGGTTCCGCGCTGATCGAGCAAGATCACCCGGTAAGTTTTCAGCGCTTCGGCGATCCAACTGGTGCGCGCGGTGGGGCGTGGACTTTTCCCGCCGGGCCCCCCTTGCAGAAACAGCAGGCAGGGTAGTGGTTCTTCACGACGTGTAGGGTCCACCAGTTCGCGGGCAAAAACTTCAATAGTGCGGGTGTCCTGGTCGTCAAACCATTTTAGAGGGACTTGGATAACATGTTCACGAACCCAAATGGCTGGCAGCAAATACTCTCGTTCAACAGTCATGATTTCTTCCTCTGTTTGTTCTTTTCCCACTCTTCTGTTTTGCCTGCGATGTTAAGGGTAATGTTTTCATAACTAACAGATTTACCTGGCTAAAAGCTCAGTCTCGTTTGGTTTGCTTTATACCCGTCATACTTCAAATTGCTTGGGTGTTGGCTTTCCTCGCTCACCCTAGTCACATAGTTATCTATTCTCCTAGGGCTTCACTCAGTTGCCGCCTACAAGCAACTCGAATTATTTTGGGTATATGTATGGTTTTACTGGCAACTAGAGGTGAAGTTTTAGCAAACGAGTCCGAACATAAAGATATGAACATAACTCGTGAAGATGGATTTGTGCTAGTACGTTAATACCATGTAAAACGATCGCCATCACAATATTGACGATAGCTTTCAGAGCCAGCCCCCATGCTGCGCGAACCCATCGGTTTTGTGGTGTGGGATACCTGGCATTTGGCATCGGCGATATTATATTGAAATATGACGGGTATACATATCAACAATAATGACAACAAGTGGAGCAAGCCATGATTACAGAAGCGCAGGTCAATCAGGCACAACAGGACTGGTGTGATGGTTTGGTGAGAATTGGGGCTATCTATCGTCAGGGGGGCGATTATCGCCAGGCCGCTGAAATCGTTGTAGATACCCTATACGATTACCAAGATGGGGTCGTGTTCTTCAAACCGACCTTGGCACACGGAGCCAAAACGTTTCGCTGTAGCCGTGAGGGCGCTATTTCCTACTTTGTCGGTGGTAATCCTGATTATCCTGATGATGCGGGTTTTGCGTTAAAGGTTTGGCAAAAGGTCTGGTTCGACAATAATGCTGCAGAAAACGGTATTCAGATCCATGGTGACATCGCAATTACTATGGGTAACGTTTATCTGATTAGTGAGAATAACGAAGAAGTGAAGGTGGATAAGACATTTGTTTTCCGTCGTTGTGTAGATGGTCAGTTGCGCCTATGCGCACATAAATCAGCACTGCCTTTTACCCCTCCGGCTAAATAATACTTTTAATATTATCGACGGGCTGCTGCGGCTCCGAAGGACGAAGCCCTATGGGGGAGTAAAGAATCCAGAGAGCCAACGCATCGGTCAAAAAATATAATGACTACAGCTTTTATTCGCCCGTAGATGATTTTACGGAGCCAGCTGAGGGGCAGATTTATGAATATGAACAAAGGTTTTTCTGGCGACCTTTTTGGTGGCTTGACTGCCGCGATCGTTGCTTTGCCATTGGCATTGGCCTTTGGCGTACAGTCGGGCATGGGGCCGGTGGCCGGGCTTTATGGCGCTATTGCACTTGGCATTCTGGCTGCACTGTTCGGCGGCACTCGCACGCAGATCAGCGGCCCAACAGGGCCGATGACCGTGGTATCCAGCGCTATTGTAGCCGCAGAGATTGCCTACTTTGGTTCACTGGAAGCGGCTCTCCCTTCGATAGTGGTAACCTTTGTTCTGGCTGGGGTTTTACAGATTTTCATGGGGATGCTGCGAGTGGGGCAGTACATCCGTTACATGCCTTACCCTGTTATCTCTGGATTTATGAGTGGTATCGGTCTGATTATTATTATCACACAGCTATTTCCCCTTATGGGGTTATCTTCACCCGGTTCACCGCTGGCTACTCTGTTGTCGTTGGGGGGCGCTATTGGGAAGATCAATCTGCAGGCGCTATTTTTGGCAGCAGGCACTATCGCGACCATTTATCTGTTCCCGAAGATCACCAAGACTATCCCGGCTACGCTGGTCGCTTTGATACTTTTCACTTTATTGTCAATCCTGTTAAAACTGCAGGTTCCTACCATTGGCGATATACCACAAGGGTTGCCGAAACTGCATCTGAGCGCCTTTTTCGAGATCGAGTGGCATGATCCTGCCATTATCATTTTTACTGCACTAACGTTGGCCAGTTTAGGAGCCATCGACTCTTTGCTGACTTCCGTCGTGGCCGATAACATGACGCGTACCCAACATAACTCCAATCGCGAATTGATTGGTCAGGGGATCGGTAATGCGGTGGCGGGGTTATTTGGCGGCCTGCCAGGAGCAGGAGCAACCATTAGAACGGTGGTCAATATTCGTTCCGGTGGTCATTCACGTCTTTCGGGAATAACGCATGGCGTGATCCTGTTGTTTATCCTGTTAGGGGCTGGGAAATATGCAGGGTTGATCCCTGTGCCAGTGCTGGCCGGGATTTTGATAACGGTAGGAATCGGGATTATCGACTACCGTAGTTTGAGAGGATTGCGTTCCATCCCACGTGCAGACGTGGTGATTATGCTGAGTGTGACGTTACTCACCGTATTTGTCGATCTCTTACAGGCGGTGGGGATTGGCATGGTAATGGCCGCCCTGTGGTTTATGAAACAGATGAGCGATCTGACGGAAGAGAAATCGCAGGGACACCTGTTAGCAACGGATAAACGGGGAGTTCTGGCCGATGAACAAGCATGGCTTCGTGGGCATGAAGAACAGGTTTATATACAACATTTCGATGGCCCGATATTCTTTGGCTTTATCTTTGGTTTTAACCGTATCATTCGTGAAATGCCTGAGGTTAAAACCGTGATTTTCCGTATGGAAAATGTGCCCTATATTGACCAGAGCGGGTTATATGCATTTGAGGATGCTATTAGCAGCCTCAGACAAAAGGGGATTGAGATAATGTTCTGCGCATTGCAGGCACAACCGCGAGGAATGTTGGAAAGAATTGGTCTGATCCCCAATTTGGTCTCTACAGACAAAATCTTTGAACGGTTCGAGGATTTGGTTCCGCTTGATTAGGAAAAAAGAGAGTATCTTTATAAGATGGGCTGCTTATCATTAATCAATATTTTTCAATGAATTAAATGGTTATTTCAAGGAAGTGTTATGGTTTTTACTGTGCCTCGTCCCCTGGTTTTGTTGACAACCCTCTGTCTGAGCGCCTGCTCCAGCCCGCAGAGTAGCCCAGAGCGCCATGCCAAGCGTGCTGTTTATCAGTTGGACCAAGCCCATTTTGATCCCAATACTCGTATGAGTATTTCAGACTCGATAAAGCAGGCTATCCCCTTCTTTGATCAGTTCTATCAGATGGGGAAGGCCGACCGAGCGAAAGGACTTACACGCCAACAGGCTGAGCAACGAGAAGCCTATTTTCGCAGCGCTGAGTTCCTGCAGGAGTCGAAACAGAAAAGCGTATTTATGCAGCACGAATATTCCGCAGACAACCCGCAGAAACAGCGTCAGATTTTGTTGAATGCGGGTGTTGCTGCCTATTGGGATGGCTACGAAGGTCGGTCTTGAATTGGGAATAGTGTTAGATGATGGTTTTGTATCAGGATGAACATCTGATTGCTGTAAACAAACCCGCAGGCTGGCTGGTGCATCGTAGCTGGTTGGATCGCCATGAAACAAAGTTTGTGATGCAAACCGTGCGCGATCAGATCGGCCAGCATGTATTTACCGTACATCGCCTCGATCGCCCCACTTCTGGCGTATTACTGATGGCACTGTCCAGTGACGTTGCACGCCAACTTTCGCAGCAGTTTGAACGGCATGAGGTGCAGAAAACCTACCATGCAGTGGTTCGTGGCTATGTGTCAGAGGCAGGGACGATCGATTATGCGTTGACGGAGGAGCTGGATAAACTGGCGGACAAGCACGCCGATCCAGACAAAGCGCCAAAACCCGCAGTGAGCCACTATCGGCCTTTAGCTAAGGTCGAGATGCCGGTGGCCATTGGCCGCTATGCCACCTCGCGCTACAGCCTGGTTGAATTGAAGCCGGAAACCGGGCGCAAACATCAACTACGCCGCCATATGGTGCATATCCGTCATCCGATTATTGGTGATACCGCCCATGGCGATCTGCGTCAGAATCGCGGCATGGCGCAGCATTTTGCCTGCGCGCGCCTGATGCTCCACGCCAGCCATCTGCAACTCCAGCATCCTGTTACGGGGGAAAAACTGCACATTTCTGCTCCTTGGGACGCGACTTGGCAAGAGTTGATGTCACAGTTTGGCTGGCTCGACGTAATCCCTGAGTTTACTGGGGTTGAGTTTCCCCTGGCTAACGGTCAGGATAACTGATCGTTTTTTAAAACATATCGCAAAGAAATCAAGGGAGCAGGAGCCATGGCTCAGGTTGGTATTTTTGTAGGAACCATCTACGGTAATTCACTGCTGGTGGCGGAAGAAGCGGAAAATATCCTCAAAGCACAGGGACATGAAGTTAAATTGTTCGAAGAGGGAACATTGGAGGACTGGCAACCATATCGCCAGCACTATGCATTAGTGGTGACTTCCACTACTGGGCAAGGTGACCTGCCAGACAGCATCGCGCCGCTGTTCCATGCCCTGCGCGATCAAGTCGGTTATCAACCGGAGTTGCATTATGGGCTGATTGCGCTCGGCGACAGCAGCTATGATCGCTTCTGCGGCGGTGGGCGTGCTTTTGACGCGTTGTTACAAGAGCAAGGTGCGACGCGTGTAGGGGATACTTTGGAAATCGATGCGCAGGAACAACCGGAACCGGAAGCCGAATCCCGCCCTTGGGTTGAGCAGTGGGGTTTATTGCTGAAATAACAAACCCCAAGTCAGACTGTGGTTTTGTGTCGCTGTAGCGTTTAACGCGGGTAGCGTTCGTTCAGCAGTTGTGCGGCGTTGGAGTCGGCGAACACGGTACATGCCGGATGCAAACGCAGTATTGACGCTGGGATTGCTTCTGTCAGCGGCCCTTCCAACACCTGTTTCAGTATCGCGGCTTTTTTCTCTCCAGTGACTAAGAGCAGGATCTTTTTAGCCTGCATGAGGGTTTTTATCCCTAACGAGAAATAAGCATCGGGAACCCGTTGCTTGCTGCCGACTTCGTTGGCCAGCGCCGCTATCAGCCGCGGATTGGTACGGTCGACGGCAATCCTGCGGGCTTCGCTGTCAAACGATGTTCCGGGCAGATTGGCGGCGATATGCCCATCGCTGCCGAGCCCCAGCAGCAGTAAATCGAGGCCTCCAGCGGCTTTTATCTGTTGGTCAGCTTGAGAGTAATTGCTGCCGTTTAGCGCGTGAATACGTTCATCAGGTACTCTGGCAGGTTCGAACAGGTGGCGTTGCAAGAGTTGATAAATGGCCCCTTTATCATTCTCAAAGGGATGAAAAGGCACTTCATCCTGGGTGTAATAGTGCACGTGGTGATATTGTTCGCCGTTGCGCAGGTGTGGGGTTAATGCCTGGTACAAAGGCAGGGGGGTTGACCCCCCGGTTGGCGCAAAATTGAAGCGTGGGCGCTCCCGCATCGCCCGTAAAATATCACTGGCTACCTGCGAGATGAGCAGCTCTTGGTCGGGAAATATTTCAATTTTCATGCGTTTTCCTTGTGTGACCCGAGTTAGCGAGTTCTGCAAAGCAAAAAAAACCTAACCCCCTAACAGCTCCCCAAGACAAAGCCTGGGAAACGTTAAAGAGTTAGGTTTTGCCTGCTAAGCAGTAACAACCCTATCGTGATGACACATTAACCCTATCACACCGGGAACAGTCAAAATGTGAACTCAGTAGCAGGCAAGTTTAATGCCTGCTCCCGGGTTTATTTACCGCGAGTGAGTTTCTCCAGATCGGATTCAATCTCGGCAATCTTGTGGGAAACTACGTTCTCCAGATGGCGTAGGTCATCAAGAATTTTACGTTTCAGATCCACTTCTATCTGATCGCGTTGGCAGAGTTGATCGAGCTCGTCGATCACGTAGCGCAGATTAGGGTTAATTTCGTGGATTTCTTTGTAACCCTGGCCTGCATTGTCTGCCACCACGGTTTTACGCTGGCGCGGATATTTGAACTTAACGCTTTTGGCAAAGAACTCGCCTTTGTCCTTACGGAAGTAAATCTTGAGAATGTCGTTATTAGCCTCTTGACGCAGGCTGTAGCGATCAACATCTTCCGGTTGATTGATGCCTAAGCTTTTCAGGTTGTCATACATGGGTGCGTCACCTTTTAAATGGAATTTATACTGGTGCTATTGCAATTGGCAGTAATATTAACTGTGAATTGAGATTCACCAAGCATGTTTCACTGTGGTAATGATAGTGAAAACTGTCGCCAGAGACTGTGACGGTTCGCGTGTTGAAGGCAAAAAATAGCGGGTGATTGGCTCCCCCGCTGTTTAATATTAGTCGATGGTGCGTAACAACTCATTAATCCCGACTTTAGCGCGCGTTTTGGCATCGACTTTTTTCACGATCACTGCGCAGTACAGGCTGTATGAACCGTCTTTGGAAGGCAGGTTGCCGGAAACGACCACTGAGCCTGCTGGCACGCGGCCATAATGCACTTCGCCAGTTTCACGGTCATAAATACGGGTGCTTTGGCCCAGGTAAACGCCCATGGAGATTACCGAACCCTCTTCCACGATCACTCCTTCAACCACTTCTGAGCGTGCGCCGATGAAGCAGTTGTCTTCGATAATGGTTGGGTTGGCCTGCAGTGGCTCCAACACGCCACCGATGCCGACACCGCCGGACAGATGAACGTTTTTGCCGATCTGCGCGCAAGAACCCACGGTGGCCCAGGTATCAACCATCGTGCCTTCATCCACGTAAGCACCAATGTTGACATAAGACGGCATGAGCACGGTGTTGCGGGCAATGAAAGCACCTTGGCGGACGGTTGCCGGTGGCACCACGCGGAAGCCTTCTTTCTGGAAACGTGCTTCGTCGTAATCGGCAAATTTCATCGGTACTTTGTCGTAATAACGGGTTTCCGCGCCGTCCATCACTCGGTTGTCGTTGATGCGGAAAGAAAGCAGCACGGCTTTTTTCAGCCACTGATGGGTTACCCACTGACCATCAATCTTCTCGGCAACGCGCAGAGCGCCGCTGTCCAGTAAGGCGATCACTTGGTTTACCGCTTCACGCGTTACGGTGTCTACGTTGGCCGGGGTGATATCTGCACGGCGTTCGAAGGCGCTTTCAATAACGTTCTGTAATTGCTGCATTCTGTTCTCTGTCCTGGTTTTAGTTACGAAAGGTTACTTGTATACCCTAAATAATTCGAGTTGCAGGACAAAAACGCAATGCGTTTTTGAACAGCATTCGTGCTGGCCCCGAAGGGGCGAGGCCCAGATTTGGGCCGAGTCACGCGGCAAGCAAACGAATCCCCAGGAGCCTACTTAGGTAGGTGACTGGGGTGAGTGCGCGTAGCCAACACACCTGCAACTTGAAGTATGCCGGGTATATCACATTTTATCGTTTGGATTGAGTGCCTCTGTCAACCGTTGTTCCAACTTTCTGCGCGTTTCTGGATTCAGAGCACGCCGATCGCTGTCGGCCAGAATAAATAAGTCTTCAACCCGCTCGCCAATAGTGGTGATGCGTGCGCCGTGCAGCGACAGGCCCAATGAAGCAAACACTTCACCGACCCGCGCCAGCAGGCCAGGTTGATCGAGCGCAATCAATTCCAGATAGCTGCGGCGATCGGTATGGGTCGGCAGGAAATTAACCTCGGTCGGTACGCTGAAATGGCGCAGTTTAGAGGAAGGGCGGCGTGCACGCGGTGGTTGATATTCCCTCTGCGTGATTGCCTGTTCCAGCGCATGGCGGATCGCCGCGTGACGATCTTGTGCCAGCGGGCTGCCGTCGGGTTCCAGCACGATAAAGGTGTCCATGGCAATGCCGTCACGATTAGTGAAGATCTGGGCGTCGTGCACGCTGAGGTTGCGCCGATCCAGTTCACCCACGACGGCAGCAAACAGGTAAGGGCGATCTGGGCTCCAGATAAAGATCTCGGTCCCACCTCGTGTCGCCTGTTTGCTGACCAATACCAAGGGTTTGGTGGAGTCGTGCGTTAACAGATGGCGGGCATGCCAGGCTAGCTGATTTGGCGAATGGCGCAGAAAGTAATCGGCGCGGCAACGGCTCCAGATACGGTGCAGAGCTTCTTCATTGATGTTATCCATGCGCAGCAACGCCAGCGCTTGCAGGCGGTGATGGCGCACACGTTCACGCAGGTCCGGGCTGTTTTGCATGCCACGGCGCAGCTGTTTCTCTGTGGCGAAATACAGTTCGCGCAGCAGACTTTGCTTCCAACTGTTCCACAGGGTTTCGTTAGTGGCGCAGATATCTGCGACCGTCAGGCACACCAGGTAGCGCAGTCGGGTTTCACTCTGCACTTCGCTGCTGAATTGCTGGATCACGTTAGGATCCTGAATATCGCGCCGCTGAGCGGTGACCGACATCAGTAGGTGGCAGCGCACCAGCCAGGCAACCAACTGGGCTTCACGGGAGTTCAGGCCGTGCAACTCAGCGAATTCCAGCACATCCTGTGCACCAAGAATGGAGTGATCGCCGCCGCGTCCTTTGGCAATATCGTGGAATAGCGCTGCCAACAGTAACAATTCGGGGTGAGGCAGGCGGGGATAGAGTTCGACGCACAACGGATGGCGCGGGCGTGTCTCTTCGTCGGCGAAGCTTTCCAATTTTTGCAGGACGCGGATGGTGTGTTCGTCAACGGTGTAAGCGTGGAACAGGTCAAATTGCATCTGGCCGACGATGTTGCCCCACAGTGGCATATAAGCCCAAAGCACGCTGTGACGATGCATTGGCACCAGTGCACGCGAAACTGCACCGGGGTGGCGCAGAATGGCCATAAACAGCTCGCGGGCTTCGGGAATATTACACAGCGGCTGCTGCAGATGGCGGCGTGCGTGGCGTAACTGACGCACGGTGGTGGAGTATATGCCCTTGATTTCGCGGTTACGCGCCATCAGGTAAAACATGCGCATAATAGCTTCTGGCTGGCGGATAAACAGCGTTTCGTCGCGCAGATCGATCAAGTCACCACGCAGTTGGAAATCGTCGTTAAGCGGGCGTGGTTTTTCTGTGGCATCCAGCGCCAGAATGGCTTCGTCAAACAACTGCAACAGCATGTGATTCAACTCGCTGACGCGGCGCGTCACGCGGTAGAAATCCTTCATCATACGCTCTATGGGTTCATTGCCTTCACCTTCATAACGCAACAACTGGGCCACGTTGAGCTGGCGATCGAACAGCAGACGGTTGTCGTAGCGTGATAGCACCAGATGCAGTGCAAAACGGATGCGCCACAGAAAGCTCTGACACTCTTTCAACTCGTTGCGTTCGGCCTGGGTCAGAAAGCCAAAACCGACCATTTCGTCCAGCGAGGTCGCGCCAAAGTGGCGGCGTGCTACCCACAATAAGGTGTGGATATCGCGCAGGCCGCCGGGGCTGCTTTTGATATCCGGCTCCAGGTTATAGCTGGTACCGTGATAACGCTGATGGCGCTCCTGCTGCTCGAGTACTTTGGCGTGGAAGAAGTCCGGCGATAGCCAGAAACCGTCGCTGAAGATGTGTTTCTGCATTTGCAGGAACAGCGCAACGTCGCCACAGATCATGCGTGATTCGATCAGGTTGGTGGCAACCGTTAAATCGGCCAGCCCTTCCAGCAGGCACTCTTCTAAGGTGCGCACGCTGTGGCCGACTTCCAGCTTCAGATCCCATAGTAAGGTAATTAATTCACCGATACGGGCCGCCTGTTCATCACTCAGGGGGGATTGACTGAGCACCAGTACATCAATGTCGGAAAGCGGGTGCAATTCGCCACGGCCATAACCGCCAACGGCTACCAGCGCTGTTTCTGGGATATTTTCAAAACCGTAGAATACCCACAAGCGGCACAGTAGCCGGTCAATGAATTCACTGCGCGCAATCACCAGGCTTTCAGCATCGGAACCGGCATTAAAGGCCGCCGCTAACCATTGTTGAAAGTGTTCGAGATGCTGTTTGAGTGCGACACAATTGAGTTCCGCATCAACATAGGTGTTGGGGGATTCTGGCTGCTTTGGCAATGTTTGCTGCAGATTGACCGATGTGTCTTGCTCACGATAGTTTTCAGACATGATTCACAGCCCATAAAAAAGCCGGCATCAGCCGGCTTGTGACAAGAAACAGCAGTGCTTACTGTTGTTCGTGCGTAATGATGTTGGGGATGGTGTCATCCTTGCGCAACGTCATTATTTCGCAGCCGTTATCTGTGACCACAATAGTATGCTCATACTGTGCCGACAAGCTGCGATCCTTAGTTTTTACCGTCCAACCGTCTTTCATGGTGCGGATGCGGTAATCCCCGGCATTGACCATCGGTTCGATGGTGAAAGCCATACCGGCCTGCAGCACAACGCCGCCATCATCCGCATCGTAGTGCAACACCTGAGGTTCTTCGTGGAACACCTCACCAATGCCATGGCCGCAATATTCGCGCACGACCGAGAATTTCTCGGCTTCGACATACTGTTGGATGGCTTTACCCAGAGTACGCAAGCGGATACCGGGTTTAACCATTTTCAACGCCAGATACAGGCTTTCCTGTGTGATACGGCAAAGACGCTCACCCAGAATGGTGGGAGTGCCAACGATAAACATCTTGGAGGTATCACCGTGGAAACCATCTTTGATCACGGTAACATCGATGTTGACGATATCACCGTCTTTCAGCACTTTTTCGTCACTCGGGATGCCGTGGCAGACCACTTCATTCACCGAGATACAGACGGATTTCGGGAAGCCGTGATAGCCGAGGCAGGCAGAGATAGCCTGCTGTTCGTTAGTGATGTAATCGTGACAGATTCGATCCAGTTCGCCGGTAGTCACACCAGGTTTGACGTGTGGTTCGATGATTTCCAGCACTTCAGCAGCCAGACGGCCTGCTACGCGCATTTTTTGGATGTCATCAGGTGTTTTAATTGAGATTGCCATGAAATTAGTCCGCAGGTGTCTTATCGTCGACAGTATTAAGGAAAGGCTTGGACTTATGGTATCAGCCCGGCCAGAGGCTGCCAAATTTGATTTCGAAACGGCGGTGTGAACGCAACAAATGTTGGTGTCAGAGGCGTGTTTATGGTATAAAGCGCGCCGGCAGATCCGTACTTCGTCCTTATAAGGTGTACGGGCTTGACCGAAATACTTTAACTGCACTCACATTGTGTAAATAACACACACGTATCGACACATTTGCCGGGGTGCCTGAGGTGAAATTATCACTCTTGGGTCGGCGTAATGGGATACGTGGAGGCATAACCCCAATCAATCTATAGAGGTTTAATCATGGCAACTGTTTCCATGCGCGACATGCTCCAGGCTGGTGTACACTTTGGTCACCAGACCCGTTACTGGAACCCGAAAATGAAGCCTTTCATCTTCGGCGCTCGTAACAAAGTTCACATCATCAACCTGGAAAAAACTGTACCAATGGCCAACGCAGCACTGGCTGAACTGACCAAGATCTCTTCCCGTAAAGGTAAGATCCTGTTCGTTGGTACCAAGCGCGCAGCAAGCGAAGCGGTAAAAGAATATGCCAACAGCTGCGATCAGTTCTTTGTGAACCATCGCTGGTTGGGCGGCATGCTGACTAACTGGAAAACCGTTCGTCAGTCAATCAAACGTTTGAAAGACCTGGAAATCCAGTCCCAAGACGGCACCTTTGACAAGCTGACCAAGAAAGAAGCGCTGATGCGTACTCGTGAATTGGAAAAGCTGGAAAACTCTCTGGGTGGTATCAAGGACATGGGTGGTCTGCCAGACGCTCTGTTTGTTATCGATGCCGATCACGAACACATCGCGATCAAAGAAGCCAACAACCTGGGTATCCCGGTATTCTCTATCGTTGATACCAACTCCGATCCAGACGGCGTTGACTTCATTATCCCTGGTAACGACGACGCAATCCGTGCAATCAAATTGTACCTGACTGCTGTTGCTACCGCCGTCCGTGAAGGTCGTTCTCAAGATCTGGCCGTTCAGGCGGAAGAAAGCTTCGTAGAAGCTGAATAATAAGGTCTAGCCCTTATTAACCAGGTATTGACATATGTTGGTTAGGGGGGCCTTTAAAGGCCCCCTTTGCTTATCTGAATGAGAACTGTCTCCACGTGAGATAACCGAGGAAAAAGAAATGGCTGATATTACCGCTGCCCTGGTAAAAGAACTGCGTGAGCGTACTGCCGCAGGTATGATGGAATGCAAGAAGGCGCTGGTTGAATCTAACGGCGACATCGAGCTGGCTATCGAAAATATGCGTAAGTCTGGTGCGATCAAAGCGGCGAAAAAAGCAGGCAACGTGGCTGCTGACGGCGTGATCAAAACCAAGATTGAAGGCAACTACGGCATGATTCTGGAAGTTAACTGCCAGACTGACTTCGTAGCTAAAGACGGTGGCTTCCAGGCTTTCGCTAACAAAGTGCTGGATGCGGCTGTTGCAGGCAAAATCACCGATGTTGAAGTGCTGAAAGCACAGTTTGAAGACGAGCGCGTAGAGCTGGTGGCAAAAATTGGTGAGAACATCAATATCCGCCGCGTGGCTGCTCTGGAAGGCGAAGTGCTGGGGAGCTACCTGCACGGCGCACGTATCGGTGTATTGGTGGCGGCTAAAGGTGCTGACGAAGAGCTGGTTAAACAGCTGGCGATGCACGTTGCAGCAAGCAAGCCTGAGTTCGTGAAGCCTGAAGATGTCTCTGCTGAAGTGGTAGAAAAAGAGTACCAGGTTCAGTTGGACATCGCCATGCAGTCTGGCAAGCCGAAAGAAATCGCAGAGAAAATGGTTGAAGGCCGCATGAAGAAATTCACCGGCGAAGTTTCTCTGACCGGTCAGCCTTTCGTGATGGATCCTGCTAAAACCGTTGGTCAACTGCTGAAAGAGCACAACGCTGACGTCATCAATTTCATCCGCTTCGAAGTGGGTGAAGGCATCGAGAAAGTTGAAACTGACTTTGCTGCTGAAGTTGCTGCAATGAGCAAACAGTCTTAATGCCTGTTAATGGAGCCGCCGTCAGGCGGTTCCATTTTATCCAGCCAGAGATAATCCGATGGCGGGCGTTGTGCAGTTATACTCAGCACAGGCGCAACGTGTCGGTTGAAACCCCCAATACTATTACTGCTTCTTAGGACAGAACACCATGGCAACCAATGCAAAACCCGTTTATCAGCGTATCCTGCTCAAATTGAGCGGTGAAGCCTTGCAAGGTGCAGAAGGCTTTGGTATCGACGCGAGCGTTTTGGATCGTATGGCTCAGGAAGTCAAAGAGCTGGTCGAGCTGGGAATTCAGGTCGGTGTAGTTATTGGCGGTGGTAACCTTTTCCGCGGTGCGGGCCTGGCGCAAGCCGGTATGAACCGCGTTGTGGGCGACCACATGGGGATGCTGGCTACCGTCATGAACGGTCTGGCTATGCGTGATGCGTTGCACCGCGCCTATGTGAACGCCCGCCTGATGTCAGCCATTCCACTGAACGGCGTGTGTGATAATTACAGTTGGGCAGAGGCGATCAGCCTGCTGCGCAATAACCGCGTAGTGATTTTCTCTGCCGGTACCGGTAACCCGTTTTTCACCACCGATTCTGCTGCCTGCCTGCGTGGGATCGAAATTGAAGCCGACGTGGTGTTGAAAGCGACTAAAGTGGATGGTGTATACTCGGCTGATCCGGTGAAAAACCCGGACGCGACACTGTACGAACAGTTAACCTATCAGGATGTGTTGGAACGCGAGTTAAAAGTGATGGATCTGGCCGCGTTTACGCTGGCGCGCGATCATGGCTTACCTATCCGCGTGTTCAACATGAATAAACCGGGCGCACTGCGCCGTGTGGTGATGGGTGAGAGCGAAGGCACGCTGATCACCAAATAAAGGGTGCTCAACCAAATTTATACCCGAGAGTTTGGAGTTGTTGTCAGCAACGCTGCGGCTGCAAACAAAAGGGATGAGCGGGAGCGGTTGACGCCAGGCGTTGGGTGCTCCTCCTTGAGTAACATTCACGGGCTATACTTGTTGTATGCCTGCCAAGTAACCAGCTTCCAAGGGTTCGCAACGTGATTAACGAAATCAGAAAAGATGCTGATTCACGCATGGAAAAAAGCGTCGAAGCATTCAAAAACCAAATCAGCAAGATCCGTACTGGCCGTGCTTCTCCAAGCATTCTGGATGGCATCATGGTGGAGTATTATGGTTCTGCCACGCCACTACGTCAGTTGGCTAACGTGACGGTAGAAGATTCCCGCACTTTGGCCATCAACTTGTTCGATCGTTCTTTGGGTTCGGCAGTAGAAAAAGCCATTATGTCATCCGATCTTGGCCTGAATCCAAGCTCAGCCGGTAGCGTGATCCGTGTTCCGCTGCCACCGTTGACTGAAGAACGCCGTAAAGATCTGATCAAGGTGGTGCGTGGTGAAGCTGAGCAGGGGCGTGTTGCCGTGCGTAACGTGCGCCGTGATGCTAACGATAAAGTGAAAGTCTTGCTGAAAGATAAAGAAATCAGCGAAGACGAAGAACGTCGTTCACAGGACGATATTCAAAAAATGACCGATGCCTACATCAAGTTGCTTGATGCGGCGTTGGCAGACAAAGAAAAAGAGCTGATGGATTTCTAATCAGCATCGCGCAGAAATAAAGCGTCGCTTAGGTGGCGCTTTATTTTTTGTGGCGTAGATCCCGTTTTCTCGTACTGAAAGATCATGGACAAGCGGTGGTTCAAGTTACACACTGGAATACTTCCGATCTCATCAGACAGTGATTCAGAGCAAACTCATGAAGCAACTGACTATTTTGGGCTCCACGGGCTCTGTGGGCACCAGCACCCTGGCCGTGGTCAGGGAGAATCCCGACCTTTTCGCGATCAAGGCACTTGTTGCTGGCCGCAACGTGGCGGTGATGGCGCAGCAATGCATGGAGTTTCGCCCTGCTTATGCGTCGATGGCTGATGAAAGCGCCGCACGTGAGTTAAGGGGCATACTGGCGGAACATGCGGTTAAAACCGAGGTGTTGGCAGGGGTTCAGTCTGCTTGCGAGTTGGCCGCATTGAGCGACGTTGACCAGGTGACTGCGGCTATTGTCGGGGCCGCAGGATTGTTACCTACCTTGGCCGCCGTTCGTGCTGGTAAACAGGTGCTGTTGGCGAATAAAGAGTCGCTAGTGACCTGTGGCCGCCTGTTTATGGAGGCGGTACAAAAGAGCCAGGCGCAACTGTTACCGTTGGACAGCGAGCACAACGCTATTTTCCAGAGTTTGCCTGAAAGCATCCAGCGCCAGTTGGGTGAGTCTTCTTTGCAGGAGCATGGTGTTTCGCGCATTATTCTGACGGGTTCCGGCGGGCCATTCCGTACGACGCCATTGGATCAGTTTGCGGCAATGACGCCGGATCAGGCTTGTGCGCACCCTAACTGGTCGATGGGGCGCAAGATTTCGGTGGACTCTGCCACTATGATGAATAAAGGCTTGGAGTACATTGAAGCACGCTGGTTGTTTAATGCCTCAGCCGCCGAGATGGAAGTGATCCTGCACCCGCAGTCGGTAATTCACTCGATGGTGCGCTATGCTGATGGTAGCGTGTTGGCGCAGTTGGGTACGCCAGATATGCGTACCCCGATAGCTCATGCGATGGCTTATCCGCAACGCATTCATTCCGGGGTGGCAGCCCTTGATTTTTGCCGTATAGGCGCGCTGACCTTCTCTGAGCCGGAGCGTGAGCGTTACCCGTGTCTGTATCTGGCGATCGACGCTTTTGATGCCGGGCAGGCCGCAACGACGGCGTTGAATGCGGCTAACGAAGTCGCCGTGGCCGCATTCCTGCAGGAAGAAATTCGATTTACCGACATCGCTACGGTGAATCAAAAAGTGGTAGAACGTCTGGCGTTACAGGAGCCTTCTTGTGTGGAGGAGGTTTTAGACATTGATCGTCAGGCACGTGAAATAGCTCGCAGTGTGGCCCAGGTATTGCGCGTCTAATCTCTAGCGCATTGTCTGATTTTTTTGCAAATAGCGCTTGCTGCAGTGGGGCCGTTTGTTCGCGCTTCATTGAGGTGATATAGTCTGCGCCACAATCATCGGATATACCGTTGAATAATGGCCGAATTGAGTGCGTCATCAGCCGATATTTCCCGGGTGTTTCTGGGGGCGCCGGTGGGCAGACTGAAAAGCTGTGTCAGGCACACGGCTTTTTTTGCGCGCTAGGGCTGGATGTTCCGCTAAGGCTGTGGTGTTTCTACCGAGGGAATAAGTACGAGTTATGTCGTCCGCAAACCAACAAGAAGCTAATTTGTCTGCTCAAGGACCGCGTCATGTCGCTATTATCATGGATGGTAACGGGCGATGGGCTAAACGTCAGGGTAAATTACGTGTATTCGGGCATAAAGCAGGGGTAAAATCAGTACGCCGCGCGGTCAGTTTTGCAGCCAGTCACCATTTGGATGCGCTCACGCTTTATGCCTTCAGCAGTGAGAACTGGAATCGCCCGGCGCAGGAAGTCTCTGCCCTGATGGAGCTGTTCGTGCGTGCACTGGACAGCGAAGTAAAAAGTTTGCATAAACATAACGTCAGGTTGCGTGTCATCGGCGATATCAGCCGCTTCAGCACGCGTCTGCAGGAGCGTATCCATCGTTCTGAGAAACTGACTGCTGATAACAATGGTTTGACGCTGAATATTGCCGCTAACTATGGTGGCCGCTGGGATATCATTCAGGGAGTAAGGGATCTGGCCGAGCAAGTGCAACAAGGTGTGTTGCAGCCGGAACAGATCAGCGAGGAGCTACTGAGTGAGCGTGTCTGCATGAGCGACTTATCACCAGTAGATTTAGTGATCCGTACCGGTGGCGAACATCGCATAAGTAACTTCTTGTTGTGGCAAATTGCTTACGCCGAGCTTTACTTTACTGATGTACTCTGGCCTGATTTTGATGAACTTGTCTTTGAAGGTGCGCTGAATGCATTTGCACAACGTGAGCGTCGCTTCGGGGGAACAACACCTATCGATGCCAATGCGTCCTAGGGGGAACTTTTGCTGAAGTATCGCCTCATCACTGCTCTGATTTTAATTCCGCTGGTTATCGCAGCGCTGTTCTTGCTGCCGCCTATGGGTTTTGCCCTGGTAACACTCGCTGTCTGCATGCTGGCAGCCTGGGAGTGGGGGCAGCTTGCCGGTTTCGCCAAGCGTTCTCAACGTATCGGGTTGGCGATGTTATGCGGCTTTCTGTTGGCGCTGATGATGCTCAGCGTGCCTGCCTATCAGCACGTCACTGAACAGTTACAAGTTGGCGTATCACTGTGGCTGTCGTTAGCATGGTGGCTGGGGGCGTTGCTGCTGGTGCTATTCTATCCCGGCTCTGCTGCACTGTGGCGCAATTCGCGTCCGCTGCGTTTGCTCTTCGGTTTATTGACCATTATCCCGTTCTTCTGGGGGATGATGGCTTTGCGCCAGTTTGGTTATGAGCACAATCATTTTACCGGTGCCTGGTGGCTGCTGTACGTCATGCTGTTGGTATGGGGAGCGGATTCCGGTGCCTATATGTTCGGCAAACTGTTTGGCAAGCATAAGCTGGCGCCTAAAGTGTCCCCAGGTAAAACCTGGGAAGGGCTGATTGGCGGGCTGGTGACTTCGGCTATTATCTCTTGGTTGTTTGGCCGCTATGCGCCGTTAAACGTGGTTCCAATCACTCTGCTGATTTGTTCCGTGGTTGCAGCGCTGGCGTCGGTATTAGGCGATCTTACCGAGAGCATGTTCAAGCGTGAAGCCGGTATCAAGGACAGTGGTCATCTGATCCCTGGACATGGCGGGATATTGGACCGTATTGATAGTTTGACCGCAGCAGTGCCAGTATTTGCCTGCTTGATGCTGTTAGTGTTTTAATCCGCCATCGGCGGGAATGAAGGGTTTATATGGTCGGCGTGCTCTGGAACTTGGTAGCGTTTGTGATTGCTCTGGGTGTATTGATCACCGTACATGAGTTTGGGCACTTTTGGGTTGCCCGCCGCTGTGGTGTCCGTGTAGAGCGTTTCTCCATTGGTTTTGGCCGAGCGCTGTGGCGCCGTACCGACCGCCAGGGTACGGAATATATCATTGCCATGATCCCCCTCGGTGGCTATGTCAAGATGCTTGATGAGCGCGTAGAGACGGTTGCACCGGAGCAGCGCCATCAGGCATTCAATAACAAAGCGATTTGGCAACGCGCGGCGATTATCAGTGCTGGCCCCATCGCTAATTTCCTGTTTGCCATTCTGGCTTACTGGATCGTCTTCATTGTCGGCGTGCCAAGCTTTCGCCCGGTTATTGGCGAAATAGCGCCGCAATCTATTGCTGCCAAAGCTGAAATTTCCCCTGGTATGGAACTTAAGTCCGTTGACGGTATCGAAACGCCTGATTGGGAATCGGTTCGGTTCGCGCTGGTGAGCAAAATTGGTGATGCAAAAACCGAGGTTGGAGTTGCTCCATTTGGTTCTTCACAAGTGGTGAATAAAACCCTGGATCTGCTCCAATGGAGCTTTGAACCGGACAAGGAAGATCCTGTTCGTTCTCTAGGCATGATCCCACGTGGCCCGCAGATAGAATCTGTACTGTCAGAAGTGCAACAGGGATCAGCAGCGCAAAAGGCGGGTTTACAAACAGGGGATAGGATCGTTAAAGTCGATGGTCAGTTGCTTGGGCGCTGGTCAACCTTGGTTAAACGAATCCATGATAGCCCAGGTAAACCCTTGGTTTTAGGGATCGAAAGAAACGGAACCCCCTTGTCTTTAACGCTGATACCGGATACAAAACCGGTGGGAAAAGACAAAATGGTGGGTTTTGCTGGCATAATACCGAAGGTATTACCGCTGCCTGACGAGTATAAAACGGTTCGTCAGTATGGGCCGTTCTCAGCGTTATATCAGGCAGGGGACAAAACCTGGCAGCTCATGCGGCTAACGGTCAATATGCTGGGTAAGTTAATCACCGGTGATGTAAAGCTGAACAATCTGAGTGGCCCTATTTCCATTGCACAGGGAGCGGGGGCGTCAGCGGGTGTAGGGTTTGTGTATTATATGATGTTTCTGGCGTTGATCAGTGTCAACTTAGGGATCATCAACCTATTCCCATTACCGGTATTAGATGGTGGGCATCTCCTCTTCCTGGCAATAGAAAAGCTGAAGGGTGGGCCGGTTTCTGAGCGAGTACAGGACTACAGTTATCGCATTGGTTCGATCGTGTTGGTACTGTTAATGGGTCTTGCACTTTTCAATGATTTTTCTCGTCTTTAGGGGCGGGGACAGGTTAGGAAGAACGCATAACAACGATGGCGATGAAAAAGTTGCTCATAGCGTCGCTGCTGTTTAGCAGCGCCACCGTATACGGTGCAGACGGGTTCGTAGTGAAAGATATTCATTTCGAAGGCCTGCAACGAGTCGCCGTCGGTGCGGCGTTACTCAACATGCCGGTTCGCGTAGGCGATACCGTCTCTGATGATGATATCAGTAACACCATTCATGCCTTGTTTGCTACCGGCAACTTCGAGGATGTGCGCGTACTACGCGACGGTGATACGCTGATTGTTCAGGTTAAGGAACGTCCTACCATTGCTAGCATTACTTTCTCCGGCAACAAATCGGTGAAAGATGACATGCTCAAGCAAAACCTGGAGGCTTCTGGCGTCCGGGTTGGCGAAGCACTCGACCGCACCACCTTGTCCACCATTGAAAAAGGGCTGGAAGATTTCTACTACAGCGTCGGCAAGTACAGCGCTTCGGTAAAAGCGGTAGTGACACCGCTGCCACGTAATCGTGTTGACCTGAAGCTGGTGTTCGCTGAAGGGGTCTCCGCTACCATCCAACAGATCAATATTGTTGGCAATCATGCTTTCACCAACGATGAACTGATCTCTCGCTTCCAATTGCGTGATGAAGTGCCGTGGTGGAACGTGGTTGGCGATCGTAAGTATCAGAAACAGAAACTGGCAGGCGATCTTGAAATCCTGCGCAGCTTCTATCTGGATCGCGGCTATGCGCGTTTTAACATTGATTCGACTCAGGTCAGCCTGACGCCGGACAAGAAAGGTATTTACATCACTATCAATATCACCGAAGGCGAGCAGTATAAGCTTTCTGGCGTGGTAGTGAACGGTAACCTGGCGGGGCATTCGGCGGAAGTTGCCCAGTTGACCAAAATCGAGCCAGGCGAACTGTATAGCGGCAGTAAAGTGACCAAAATGGAAGACAGCATCAAGAAGATGCTGGGCCGTTATGGTTATGCCTACCCGCGTGTGCAGACTCAGCCGGAAATCAACGATACGGATAAAACCGTAAAACTGCTGGTTAACATTGATGCGGGTAATCGCTTCTATGTTCGCCGCATCAAATTTGAAGGCAACGATACCAGTAAAGATGCCGTACTGCGTCGCGAAATGCGCCAGATGGAAGGCGCATGGCTGGGTAACGATCAGGTTGAGCAGGGCAAGGATCGTTTGAATCGCTTGGGCTACTTCGAAACCGTAGATGTGGAAACGCAGCGCGTGCCGGGGACTCCTGACCAGGTTGACGTGGTCTACAGGGTTAAAGAGCGTAACACCGGTACTCTGAACTTTGGTGTCGGTTATGGCACCGAGAGTGGCGTGAGCTTCCAGGCCGGTGTGCAGCAGGATAACTGGTTGGGTACCGGTTACTCTGTGGGTATCAACGGCACCAAGAACGATTACCAGACCTACGCTGAACTGTCAGTCACCAACCCATACTTCACCGTTGATGGTGTCAGCCTGGGTGGGCGCATATTCTATAACGACTTTAAGGCCAATAACGCCGATCTGTCTGATTATACCAACAGCAGCTATGGTGTAGACGGCACGCTGGGCTTCCCGATCAACGAGAATAACTCGTTGCGTGCTGGTTTGGGCTATGTGCATAACTCCCTGTCGCAGATGAAGCCACAGATTGCTATGTGGCGTTATCTGGATTCTGTCGGTGAAAACCCGGATCTGGTGAATCGCGCTAGCTATAAAGCGGATGATTTCCCGCTGACTCTGGGGTGGACTTACAACAATCTGGACCGTGGTTATTTCCCGACTTCAGGTAACCGTACTACGCTGAATACCAAGATTGTCGCGCCGGGTTCTGACAACTCGTACTACAAATTCACCTTGGACAGCACGCAATACTTGCCTATTGACGACGATGCCAACTGGGTCATGTTGAGCCGTGGCCGTGTGGGTTATGCCGATGGTCTTGGCGGCAAAGAGATGCCGTTCTATGAGAACTTCTATGCGGGTGGTTCAAGCACCGTGCGTGGCTTCCAGTCCAATACCATTGGCCCGAAAGCAGTTTATTACAACTCCAATTCATATAGCTGTAATGATGCGCCGGGTAGCAGCGTGCCGCAGGTCATTTGTAATTCCAGCGATGCTGTTGGCGGTAACGCCATGGCTGTCGCCAGCCTTGAGCTGATTACACCGACACCGTTTATCAGTGAGAAATATGCCAACTCGGTGCGTACTTCCGTGTTTATGGATGCGGGTACGGTATGGGATACCAAGTGGGAAAATACTGACCAAACACGTATGTACGATATTCCCGATTACAGTAAAGCGAGCAACATCCGCATGTCTGTGGGTCTGGCAGTGCAATGGATGTCGCCATTGGGTCCGTTGGTGTTCTCTTATGCCGACCCGATCAAGAAATACGATGGCGACAAGTCAGAGCAGTTCCAGTTTAACATTGGTAAAACCTGGTAACGGGTTTCACTTCTGGGCATAAGCAGTTAAAAAGAATCGCAGGTGCCAGGCCGGAGGCAAAGCAAAGGGAGAGGATTCTCATTGTGTAGCCAGTCGGTCTGGCAGATTGTGTACTTCAAAGTGTCGTGTGACACAAACGGGTGATGGTAAGGAGTTTATAGTGAAAAAGTGGTTGTGTGCCGCAGGCCTCGGTTTAGCAATGGCTGCTTCAGCAAGCGTTCAGGCAGCTGACAAGATTGCTGTCGTTAACGTTTCCAGTATTTTCCAACAGTTGCCAGCTCGTGAAGCCGTGGCTAAACAACTGGAAGGTGAGTTTAAAGGCCGCGCGAGCGAACTCCAGAACATGGAACGCGATCTGCAGACTAAAATGCAGAAACTGCAGCGTGATGGTTCTACCATGAAAGCCAGCGAACGTACCAAGATGGAAAAAGATGTGATGGCACAGCGCGAGCAGTTCTCTCAGAAAGCTCAGGCTTTTGAGCAGGATAACCGTCGCCGCCAGATGGAAGAGCGTAATAAGATCCTGGCTCGTATTCAGGATGCAGTGAAAGCTGTTGCCAGCAAAGAAGGCTATGACGTAGTGATCGACGCTAACGCCGTTGCTTATGTAGGTACTTCTAAAGATATCACTGCTGACGTGCTGAAACAGGTTAAATAACAACATGCTTTCGATTCGACTGGCTGATTTAGCACAGCAGTTGGATGCACAATTGCACGGTGATGGCGATATTGTCATCACCGGCATTGCTTCTATGCATTCTGCACAGGCTGGCCAAATTACGTTTTTATCAAACAGCCGCTATCAAGAACAGCTGGCTTCTTGCCAGGCGAGTGCTGTTGTTTTGACCGTTGCAGATTTACCACATTGTCGCTCTGCGGCCTTGGTGGTAAAGAATCCTTATCTGACTTATGCGCGTATGGCGCAATTGATGGATACCACGCCGGCACCTGCAGCGGATATTGCGCCCAGCGCGGTGATTTCTTCTGAAGCCCGGCTTGGGCAAAATGTTGCCATTGGAGCAAATGCGGTTATTGAGTCCGGTGCAGAGCTTGGCGATAACGTGGTTATCGGCCCTGGCTGTTTTATCGGTAAACACGCACGCATTGGTGCGGGTACGCGTTTGTGGGCAAATGTTACTATTTATCATGAAGTTGAAATCGGTCAACACTGCCTGGTGCAATCAGGAACGGTGATTGGTGCAGATGGTTTCGGCTATGCCAACGAGCGTGGCAATTGGATCAAGATCCCGCAGTTGGGCACAGTGATCATCGGTGATCGCGTTGAGATCGGGGCTTGCACCACCATCGATCGCGGGGCGTTGGATAACACTCTGATCGGGAATGGTGTTATCATTGATAATCAGTGCCAGATTGCACATAACGTTGTGATTGGCGACAATACCGCTGTCGCAGGTGGTGTGATAATGGCTGGTAGCCTGAAAATCGGCCGCTATTGCCAGATTGGTGGGGCCAGCGTGATCAATGGCCATATGGAGATTGCTGACAAGGTGGTTGTCACCGGTATGGGAATGGTTATGCGACCAATTACCGAACCTGGGGTATACTCCTCGGGCATCCCGCTACAGCCCAACAAAGTTTGGCGTAAAACCGCCGCGTTGGTGATGAATATCGATGAGATCAGCAAGCGCTTGAAAGCTGTCGAACGAAAAGTCGGAAAAGATTAGTCACCTCCGCCCGCCTTGCTGGGTGCACACCGAAACGCGTTGGCCTTGAAGCCAAAAGCGCAAAGAGTTGTTAATTTGCGGCCTGCATGATGATCTCCTTTTTGGGATCAGCGCAGGCCGTGTTGTTGATGCCATCAGTTTTTAGAGACAGGAAGAGTATTTTGACTACTGACACTCATACTCTGGATATTGCAGAAATTTTGGAACTGCTTCCTCATCGTTACCCATTCTTGCTGGTTGACCGTGTATTGGACTTTGAAGAGCACAAATATCTGCGTGCAGTGAAAAACGTTTCTGTTAATGAGCCGTTTTTCCAGGGGCACTTCCCTGGTAAACCTATTTTCCCAGGCGTATTGATTCTGGAAGCGATGGCGCAAGCCACGGGTATTCTAGCGTTCAAAAGCGTAGGGAAACTGGAGCCGGGCGAATTGTATTATTTTGCAGGTATTGATGAAGCTCGCTTCAAACGTCCTGTTGTGCCAGGCGATCAGATGATCATGGAAGTCACTTTCGAAAAGACCCGTCGTGGTTTGACGCGCTTTAAAGGCGTGGCGACTGTTGACGGAAAAATTGTCTGCGAAGCAACCATGATGTGTGCCCGCAGCCGGGAGGCATAATCCGTGATTGATAAAACCGCCTTTATCCACCCTAGCGCCATCGTTGAAGAAGGTGCTGTTATCGGCGCGGGTGCGCAGATTGGTCCTTTCTGTTACGTCGGCTCCCAGGTGGAAATCGGCGCGGGTACGGTACTGAAATCCCATGTGGTGGTGAACGGTATCACTAAGATTGGCCGTGATAATCAGATTTACCAGTTCGCTTCTATTGGTGAAGTGAATCAGGATCTGAAGTATGCCGGTGAACCAACGCGTGTTGAGGTTGGCGATCGTAACCGTATTCGTGAAAGTGTGACCATTCATCGCGGTACTGCGCAGGGCACGGGTTTGACCAAAGTAGGTAATGATAACCTGCTGATGGTTAACGTTCACATTGCTCATGACTGTGTGGTCGGCAACTTCTGTGTGCTTGCCAACAACGCGACGCTTGCGGGCCATGTGGAAATTGACGATTACGCTATTATCGGTGGCATGACCGCTATTCACCAGTTCTGCGTGATCGGCGCACACGTGATGGTTGGCGGCTGCTCCGGTGTTGCGCAGGACGTACCTCCGTTTGTCATTGCACAAGGTAATCACGCGACGCCGTTTGGGGTGAATGCCGTGGGGTTGAAACGTCGTGGTTTTGATAAAGACGAGATGCAGGCAATCCGCAACGCCTACAAAATTCTTTATCGCAGTGAAAAAACCTTTGATGAAGCCAAATCAGAGATCGCACTTCTGGCACAAGAACAGCCCGTAGTGCAGCAGTTCCTCGATTTCTTTAGCCGTTCAACGCGCGGGATTATTCGCTGATTTATGCTAAATCGTCCATTGACTATCGGATTGGTCGCCGGTGAAACCTCTGGTGATATTCTTGGCGCTGGATTAATCCGTGCGCTTAAGGTGCAGCATCCAGAAGCCCGTTTTGTCGGTGTAGCGGGTCCGTTGATGCAGGCCGAAGGGTGTGAAGCCTGGTACGAAATGGAAGAGCTGGCGGTAATGGGGGTGGTAGAGGTTCTTGAGCGTTTGCCACGCCTGTTGAAGATCCGCAGGGATCTTACCCGCCGGTTCAGCGAACTTGCACCTGACGTATTTGTGGGTATTGATGCGCCAGACTTCAATATCACTTTGGAGGGCCGTCTGAAAAAGCGCGGTATCCGCACTATTCACTATGTCAGCCCGTCTGTGTGGGCATGGCGCCAAAAGCGTGTTTTCAAAATTGGTAAAGCGACCGACCTGGTATTGGCGTTTCTCCCTTTCGAAAAAGCGTTTTACGATCGTTTCAATGTTCCCTGCCGCTTTATCGGCCACACCATGGCCGATGCAATGCCGCTACAGCCGGATAAACTGGCTGCGCGTGCGGCACTGGGGATCGCCCCTGAGGCGCGTTGCCTGGCACTGCTGCCAGGTAGCCGTGGTGCAGAGGTTGAAATGTTGAGCGGTGATTTCCTCAAGACTGCCCAGTTGTTGCGTACTCGCTATCCGGATCTGGAAGTGGTTGTACCGCTGGTGAATACCAAACGGCGCGAACAGTTCGAGCGCATCAAGGCTGAAGTCGCACCTGAGCTGAAAGTACATCTGCTTGATGGCAAAGGGCGTGAAGCGATGATCGCCAGTGATGCCGCTCTGTTGGCTTCTGGCACTGCCGCACTGGAGTGCATGCTGGCGAAATGCCCGATGGTGGTGGGCTACCGTATGAAACCCTTTACCTATTGGCTGGCGGAGCGGTTGGTGAAAACCCCTTATGTCTCGTTACCGAACCTGTTGGCGGGGCGTGAAATCGTGACGGAACTGCTGCAACACGACTGTGTGCCGGATAAACTGGCGACGGCATTGTTGCCGTTGCTGGAAGAGAATCCGCAAACCGTACAACTGAAACAGACTTTCCTTGAACTGCATCTGAGTATTCGCTGTGGCGCAGACCAGCAGGCCGCTCAGGCGGTGTTGGAGTTGGCTAACGCATGATCGAACCCTTTGTTTATCCTAATGCCCAACTGATTGCCGGTGTCGATGAAGTGGGGCGTGGCCCGTTGGTGGGTGCCGTTGTGACCGCAGCGGTGATACTCGATCCGGCACGGCCAATCGTCGGCTTGGCTGACTCAAAAAAACTCAGCGAGAAACGCCGCGAAGCGTTATACGAAGAGATCGTGGAGAAAGCGCTCTCCTGGAGCCTGGGGCGAGCCGAGCCGGAAGAGATTGACCGGCTGAATATTCTGCACGCCACCATGTTGGCGATGCAGAGAGCGGTGGCTGGGCTGTCTCTCACGCCGGATATGGTGCTGATTGATGGCAATCGCTGCCCAGCATTGCCGATGTGTTCGCAGGCAGTGGTCAAGGGCGATAGTCGTGTAGCGGAAATCAGCGCGGCCTCAATTCTGGCGAAAGTGACACGCGATCGTGAAATGGCTGAATTGGATCGAGTATTCCCCGAGTACGGTTTTGCCCAGCATAAAGGTTACCCAACCGCTTTCCATCTGGAAAAGCTGGCCGCATTAGGGGCTACTCAGCATCATCGCCGCAGTTTTGCGCCAGTAAGGCGCGCTCTGGAACTGTAGCTCTCGTGCAAACACAGCGTTAACTTCGGCCCGTTAATCTGGGCCCTACACCTTGGTACCTGGATATGGCCGAACCTCGTTTTATTCACCTTCGTGTGCATAGTGACTACTCCATGATCGATGGGCTAGCCAAGATCGGCCCGTTGGTGAAAAAAGCGGCTGAGCACGGCATGCCCGCGTTGGCAGTCACTGATTTCACCAACCTGTGTGGCTTGGTGAAGTTTTATGGTAGTGCGCACGGTGCGGGGATCAAACCGATCATTGGCGCGGATTTCCACGTGCAGAGTGAAGTGCTGGGTGATGAGCTGGCACAATTGACCGTGCTGGCTGCTAATAACCAAGGCTATCAGAACCTCACGTTGTTGATCTCTCACGCCTATCAGCGCGGTTACGGCGCGGCTGGCCCGATTATTGACCGTGATTGGTTGATCGAACACCGTGAAGGATTAATCCTGCTTTCCGGTGCACGAATGGGGGACGTCGGCAAATTTCTGCTGCGTGGCAACCAGGCGCAGGTGGATCAATGTCTGGCGTTTTATCAAGAGTATTTCCCCGACAGTTACTATCTGGAGCTGATCCGCACCGGTCGCCCTGACGAAGAGAACTATCTGCATGCTGCGGTAGCGCTGGCCAGCGAGCGTGGTTTGCCAGTCGTGGCCACGAACGATGTCCGCTTTCTGGTGGAAGATGATTTTGATGCGCACGAAATCCGCGTGGCGATCCACGACGGCTTCACGCTCGACGATCCCAAGCGCCCGCGTAACTACAGCCCACAGCAATTTATGCGCAGTGAAGATGAGATGTGCGAGCTGTTTGCCGACATCCCTGAAGCTCTGCTCAACAGTGTCGAAATCGCCAAACGCTGTAATGTCACCATTCGCCTTGGTGAGTACTTCCTGCCACAGTTCCCAACCGGTGATATGACCACCGAGGATTTCCTGATCGCGAAATCTAAAGAGGGTCTGGAGCAGCGCCTTGAATTCCTGTTCCCCGATCCAGACGTTCGTGCTCATCGGCGTCCAGAATATGACGAACGTCTGGATGTTGAACTGAGAGTGATCAACCAGATGGGGTTTCCAGGCTACTTCCTGATCGTGATGGAGTTCATCCAGTGGTCGAAGGATAACAACGTGCCGGTAGGCCCAGGGCGTGGTTCTGGTGCCGGGTCGTTGGTGGCCTATGCGCTGAAAATCACTGATTTGGATCCGCTGGAGTTTGACCTGCTGTTTGAACGTTTCCTGAACCCGGAACGGGTGTCGATGCCCGATTTCGACGTCGATTTCTGCATGGAAAAACGCGATCTGGTGATCGACCATGTGGCGGAAATGTATGGCCGTGAAGCGGTATCGCAAATTATCACCTTCGGTACCATGGCGGCGAAAGCGGTAATTCGCGATGTAGGCCGCGTGCTGGGTCACCCGTATGGCTTTGTTGACCGTATCTCCAAGCTGGTGCCCCCCGATCCGGGGATGACGCTGGAAAAGGCTTTTGCCGCCGAACCACAACTGCCAGAAATTTATGAGGCAGATGAAGAGGTCCGGGCGCTGATCGACATGGCGCGCAAGCTGGAAGGGGTAACGCGTAACGCCGGTAAGCATGCGGGTGGGGTGGTGATCGCACCAACCAAAATCACCGACTTCGCTCCGCTGTATTGTGATGCTGAAGGTAATCACCCGGTTACTCAGTTCGATAAAAACGACGTGGAATATGCCGGGCTGGTGAAGTTTGACTTCCTTGGCCTGCGTACCCTGACCATTATCGATTGGGCGTTAGAAATGATTAACGCTCGCCGTGCCAAGAGCGGATTGGAACCGATCGATATCGCCGCCATCCCACTTGATGACAAACCCAGTTTCGACATGCTGCAGCGCTCGGAAACCACGGCGGTATTCCAGCTTGAATCGCGCGGCATGAAAGACCTGATCAAGCGTCTGAAGCCTGACTGCTTCGAAGATATGATCGCACTGGTGGCACTGTTCCGCCCCGGCCCTTTGCAGTCGGGCATGGTAGATAACTTTATCGACCGTAAGCATGGGCGTGAAGAAATCTCTTATCCTGATATCCAGTGGCAGCATGAGTCGCTGAAACCGGTACTGGAGCCGACCTACGGCATTATTCTGTATCAGGAACAGGTGATGCAGATCGCCCAGGTGCTGGCGGGTTACACGCTGGGCGGTGCAGACATGCTGCGCCGTGCCATGGGTAAAAAGAACCCGGTTGAAATGGCCAAACAGCGTGGCGGCTTTGAGGATGGGGCTAAATCACGCGGCGTTGACGGCGAACTGTCGGTAAAAATCTTCGATCTGGTGGAGAAATTCGCCGGTTATGGCTTCAACAAGTCACACTCAGCCGCCTATGCCTTGGTGTCGTATCAGACGTTATGGCTAAAAGCCCACTATCCTGCCGAATTTATGGCGGCAGTGATGACTGCCGATATGGATAACACCGATAAAGTGGTGGGGTTGGTGGACGAGTGTTGGCGTATGGGGTTGAAAATCCTGCCGCCGGATATCAATAGCGGGCAATATCACTTCCACGTTAATGACGAAGGCGAAATTGTTTACGGTATTGGTGCAATCAAAGGCGTAGGTGAAGGGCCGATTGAGGCGATTATTGAGGCGCGTAACAGCGGTGAGCAGGGGTATTTTAAAGATCTGTTCGACCTGTGTGCACGATCGGACGTCAAGAAACTCAACCGCCGTATTCTGGAAAAGCTGATCATGTCCGGGGCGTTCGATCGCCTGGGGCCGCACCGGGCAGCGCTGATGAATTCGCTGGGCGATGCGCTGAAAGCAGCCGATCAGCATGCTAAAGCCGAAGCGATTGGCCAGGCTGATATGTTTGGCGTGCTGGCGGAAGCACCGGAGCAGGTGGAGCAGTCTTACGCCAACGTGCCACTTTGGCAGGAACAGGTGGTGCTGGACGGCGAACGCGAAACGCTGGGGCTCTACCTCACCGGCCATCCGATCACTCAGTATTTGAAAGAAATCGAACGCTATGCCGGTGGCCAGCGTTTGAAAGATATGCACCCAACGGATCGGGGCAAGATGACGACCGCTGTTGGGCTGGTGATTGCTGCCCGGGTTATGGTGACTAAACGCGGTAATCGCATCGGTATTTGTACGCTGGATGACCGTTCTGGTCGCCTGGAAGTGATGTTATTCACCGAAGCGCTGGAAAAATACCAGCATTTGTTGGAAAAAGACCGTATCCTGATCGCTACTGGACAGGTCAGCTTTGATGACTTCAGCGGTGGGCTTAAAATGATGGTCCGCGAGTTAATGGATATCAGTGAAGCCCGTGAAAAATACGCCCGTGGGCTTGCTATCTCGCTGACGGACAGGCAAATTGATGACCAGCTTTTGAACCGTCTCCGTCAGTCGTTGGAACCCCATCGCTCGGGGACGATTCCAGTGCATCTCTACTATCAACGGGAAGATGCACGGGCAAGATTGCGTTTTGGCGCAACTTGGCGCGTGACGCCGACTGACCGCTTGTTGATAGATTTGCGGACCCTGGTAGGTAATGAGCAGGTGGAACTGGAATTTGACTAAAATAGGAATGCTATGAGTCTGAATTTTCTTGATTTTGAACAGCCGATTGCAGAGCTGGAAGCGAAAATTGACTCGCTGACTGCAGTCAACCGTCAAGACGAAAAATTAGATATTAATCTGGACGAAGAGGTTCGACGCCTGCGTGAAAAGAGCGTTGAGCTGACGCGCAAGATTTTTTCCGATCTTGGGGCTTGGCAGATTGCCCAATTGGCACGCCACCCGCAGCGCCCTTATACGCTGGATTATATCGCACACATCTTCACTGACTTTGAAGAGTTGGCAGGCGATCGTGCCTATGCTGATGATAAAGCCATCGTCGGTGGTATTGCGCGGCTCGATGGCCGCCCGGTGATGATCATTGGTCATCAGAAAGGGCGCGAGACCAAAGAGAAAATCCGCCGCAACTTCGGCATGCCAGCACCAGAAGGCTATCGCAAAGCGTTGCGCCTGATGGAAATGGCCTCTCGCTTCAAAATGCCTTTGATCACCTTTATCGACACGCCTGGGGCTTATCCGGGGGTGGGCGCAGAAGAGCGTGGGCAATCTGAAGCGATCGCCCGTAACCTGCGTGAAATGTCTCGCTTGAACATCCCGGTGATTTGCACCGTGATCGGTGAAGGTGGTTCAGGTGGTGCATTGGCTATCGGCGTGGGCGATAAAGTGAATATGCTGCAGTACAGCACTTATTCGGTGATCTCCCCGGAAGGTTGTGCCTCAATTCTGTGGAAAAATGCCGATAAAGCACCGATCGCTGCAGAAGCAATGGGCATCACTGCGCCGCGTCTGAAAGAGCTGAAACTGATCGATTCGGTGATCCCGGAGCCTTTGGGGTCTGCGCATCGTGACGTGCCAGCAATGGCTGCTTCACTGAAAGCGCAACTGCTGACCGATCTGGCTGAATTGGATGGTCTGAACAACGAAGAGTTGCTCAATCGTCGTTATCAGCGTTTGATGAACTACGGTTATTGCTGAGTTTTTCGGTGATAATAAGAAACCGCCTGCCCTGGCGGTTTTTTTACGCCTGTCATTCGTGGTTTAGGATAGGCAGGGTACACTCTGTGGGTGTGATAAGCCCTTGGTAGTTAACTGACAGGAGTAGCCCGATGAATATCATTGCGATCATGAGCCCGATGGGCGTCTATTACAAAGATGAGCCTATCCGCGAACTCCACAACGCATTGGCCTCTATGGGCTTCCAACTGGTGTATCCGAAAGACAGCGGCGATCTGCTGAAGCTGATTGAACACAACGCCCGTATCTGCGGAGTGGTGTTTGACTGGGATCATTACAGCTTGGAACTGTGTAGTGAAATCAACGATCTCAATGAATACCTACCGCTGTATGCGTTTATCAACACCCATTCCACTTTTGATGTCAACCTGCATGAAATGCGTATGGTGCTGTACTTCTTTGAATATGGCTTGAATGCCGCAGAAGATATTGCCCAACGCATCCAGCAATACACCGATGAATATAGGGATACCATTACTCCACCTCTGACCAAGGCTTTGTTCACCTATGTGAAAGAGGGGAAATATACTTTTTGCACACCGGGCCATATGGCGGGCACGGCGTTCCAGAAAAGCCCGGTAGGTTGCCTGTTTTATGACTTTTTCGGCGCGAACACGCTGAAAGCTGATATTTCTATCTCGGTAACCGAACTGGGTTCCTTACTTGATCATACCGGCCCACATCTTGAAGCAGAAGAATATATTGCCCGAACCTTCAACGCCGAGCAGAGTTATCTGGTGACCAACGGTACCTCTACCGCCAACAAGATCGTCGGAATGTATTCGGCCCCGGCGGGTAGCACGGTGTTGATCGATCGCAATTGCCACAAATCGTTGTGCCATTTGCTGATGATGTGCGACATCGTGCCGATTTATCTGCGTCCATTACGCAATGCTTACGGCATTTTAGGTGGGATCCCGCGACATGAGCTCACCCATGACAGCATTGCCAAACGGGTCGCCGAAACTGCCAATGCCAACTGGCCAGTACATGCGGTGATCACCAATTCCACCTATGATGGCTTGCTGTACAACACCGACTACATTAAGCAGACGCTGGATGTGGCATCGATTCATTTCGATTCTGCCTGGGTACCCTATACCAACTTTCACCCGATCTACGAAGGTAAAAGCGGCATGAGCGGCGAGCGTATTCCGGGCAAGGTGATTTATGAAACCCAATCGACCCACAAGTTGCTGGCGGCGTTCTCGCAGGCTTCGATGATTCATATCAAAGGTGATTACGATGAAAACACCTTTAATGAAGCCTATATGATGCACACCACGACCTCGCCGCATTATGGCATTGTTGCTTCTATGGAGACGGCAGCGGCTATGCTGCGCGGCAACCCGGGGCGGCGCATGATCAATCGTTCGGTGGAGCGGGCTTTGCATTTCCGCCGTGAAATTCAGCGTTTGCGGGCAGAAAGTGAGAGCTGGTTTTTTGACATCTGGCAGCCGGAAGAAGTTGACGAAGCACAATGTTGGCCGCTGAATCCTGATGATAACTGGCATGGTTTCGGTAATACCGATCGCGATCATATGTATCTGGATCCGATCAAGGTTACTATTCTGACGCCGGGCATGAACGAACTGGGTGAATTGGAGAGCAGTGGTATTCCGGCGGCGCTGGTGGCGAAATACCTGGATGAGCGCGGTATCGTGGTAGAGAAAACCGGGCCGTATAATCTGCTGTTCCTGTTCAGCATCGGTATCGATAAAACCAAGGCGATGAGTTTGTTGCGTGGCCTGACTGATTTCAAACGTGCATACGATCTCAATTTGCGCGTGAAGAACATGCTGCCAGATCTCTATGCCGAGGATCCGGATTTCTATCGCCATATGCGCGTGCAGGATCTGGCTGCCGGGATCCATCAACTGATTTGCCAGCATGATTTGCCGCGTTTGATGCTGCGGGCGTTTGACGTCTTGCCAGAAATGAAGCTGACGCCTTATGAAATGTTCCAGCAACAGGTGCGTGGCAACGTGGAAACCTGTGACATCGAGCAGTTGATTGGTAAAGTGGCGGCGAATATGATCCTGCCTTATCCGCCGGGCGTTCCATTGGTGATGCCGGGGGAGATGATCACCGAAGAGAGCCGTGCGGTGCTCGACTTCCTGCTGATGCTGTGTTCGATCGGTGAACGTTATCCCGGTTTTGAAACCGATATTCATGGCGCGAAACCGACTGAAGATGGCCGTTATCTGGTGAAAGTACTGAAAACGTCAGCGGCTTGACGTAGGCGCAACGTTATAAAAGGAGTCCAGCTATGTTGGCATTACGCCAGGTTCACCATATCGCGGTGATCGGTTCTGATTACGCCGTCAGTAAACATTTTTACTGTGATATTCTCGGCTTTACTCTGTTAGCAGAGGTTTATCGCGCAGAACGCGACTCGTGGAAAGCCGATCTGGCACTGAACGGCCAGTATACGATTGAACTGTTCTCCTTCCCGGCTCCCGCTCCTCGTCCTAGCCATCCAGAGGCTTGTGGCCTGCGTCATCTGGCTTTTAGTGTGGACGACATGGATAGTGCGATTGCTGAATTGCAAACGGCGGGTGTCGTGTGCGAGCCAGTGCGCATCGATCCTTATACCCACTCTCGCTTCACCTTTTTCAACGATCCTGATGGGTTACCGCTCGAGTTATATGAAACGCCACGCGGTTAATGCTTGCTGGATGGGAGGGCGCTGGTTAACGTGCGGTTATCTGACCGTTAGCCAGCACAACCAATGAATATCAATCAATTCTCTGCACAACTCGATGAACAACTGGGCACTAAGCGCCAGTTGTTGCTGGCCTTTAGCGGCGGGCTGGATTCCAGCGTGCTGTTGCACTTGCTGGTGCAATGGCGTCAGCAGCATCCTGGGAGCAGTTTGCGTGCGGTACATGTCCACCATGGCCTGAGCCGTTTTGCCGATGAGTGGGTGGTGCATTGCCAGCAGCAGTGTGATGATTGGCAAGTGCCGCTGGTGGTTCATCATGTCCAGTTGGATGGGTTGAGTGGTGGCATTGAGGCAGCGGCACGTAGCGCCCGTTATACGGCTTTCAGTAAAACGCTGACGGCAGATGAAACCTTGCTGATGGCACAACATCTTGACGATCAGTGTGAAACCTTCCTATTAGCCTTAAAGCGCGGCAGCGGCCCGGCGGGGCTTTCAGCGATGGCCCGTGAAGCCAGGTTGGGCAATCATAGGCTGTTAAGACCGCTGTTAGGTATCGCGCGCCAACAGTTGGAAACGTATGCCAGGCAGCACCAGCTACGCTGGATCGAAGACGACAGCAATCAAGATTGCCGATTTGATCGTAACTTCCTGCGCTTGCAGGTACTGCCGGTATTGAATGAGCGCTGGCCGCATTTTGCCTCGGCAGCGGCGCGCAGCGCCAATCTGTGTGCTGAGCAGGAACAACTGTTGGATGAATTACTGGCAGAACAGCTAACGCGTTTGCTGGATGAAGAGAACTCGCTGGTCGTTGAAGAGTTGCAATATTGCTCTCCTGCGCGACGTTATGCGCTGTTACGCCGTTGGATTGCTTTGTTTGGCGTCACGATGCCTGCGCGCGAGCAATTGCACAGGATCTGGAATGAAGTGGTATTGAGCCGAGAGGACGCAGAACCGCAACTCCAGTTAGGTAACTATCAGATCCGCCGTTTCCGCCAGCGTTTGTACCTGTTGCCGCTGATGGCTGATTTGCGGGGGCTGCAATTACCTTGGTCGCAACAGGAAAAGCTGGAGTTGCCGGATGGGCTTGGCGTATTGGTGAGTGGAGAAGGAAGTAACCTGGTGCGCGCACCGCAGGCCGCTGAGCAGGTGAGTGTGCGCTTTAGCGCTGCAGGACGGGTGCGTATTGTCAATCGGGCGGGTTCAAGGCTGATTAAGAAGCTCTGGCAGGAACTGGGTATTCCCCCTTGGCAGCGTGAACGTATCCCATTGATTTACTACGATGAGCAACTGATCGCCGCCGTGGATACCTTTGTTACCGCTGCCGGACAGGTGCCTGTTGGCGAATCGCCGTGGCGGCTGAGCTGGAAGAAAAATAATAACAACACGTTGTGAGGAGCCAAGATGAAATTGATGAGTGTAATGGTGGTGACTGGGTTGCTGAGTTTTTCCACTTGGGCGGCAGGTGACGCGGCAATGGGTAAGAGTAAATCGCTTACCTGCGTGGCATGCCATGGGGCTGAAGGCAAAGTGTCGGTGCCGATGTACCCGAATCTGGCCGGGCAAAATGCGATGTATCTGGAGCAGGCGTTGCAATCCTACAAGAAAGGGGAGCGGACAGGCGGCCAGGCACAGGTAATGAGGGCTTATGTAGCAAATCTGTCAGACGCTGATATGGCCGATCTGGCGGCGTATTACGCCAGCCTGAAGCCATAAATGACGAGGGCAGCCGTTGAGGCTGCCCTGTAGAGATGGGGTTACCGAGGCATCAGTCGGAAAGGCTGACGACGATGGTACCGATTTTTGGGTGACTAAAAGTGTGGATATGGTCCAAGCGCACGTCGCGCTGAGCACCATTCTGTTCGATCGTGAGGTATTCAACGCTTTTCTTTTGCAGCAGATCGACAGCTTTGGCCTCAAGCGTTTCTCCGTTGCGTAACTCCAGTTTCAGAGTCAGGTGTTGCTGGCAGGCGAGTTCCAGATTGTCGTAATCATCGCAATTGATGGGTTGATACTCATCATTTATCAACATAATCGCTCACCAATAAGTTAGCGGCGGCAAACGCCGCCTGTTCCCTAACGGAGGACGGGAGCGCAGTATTTGCAGCAATCTCGTCCAATGCCTTTAAAACACAGACTAGTGCATCAGGCACGTAGCCGAGATCTCCACTGCCAATCTCAGCATAAAAACGGCGTACTAACTCACAATATTGTTGCACAGTTCCCTCCCTTAAGAATCTCTGCATAATCGCCACACAGGCCGCGATGAAGCACAGACACCCGGAGATCAATCCTAACCTAAACGACTATAGCACGCTGTAGTGGAGTTATCAGCACCTCGTCTTGGCTTTCATTCGCGGCTTGGGCTCCTCGTGCTGGCTGTGAACCGATCTTATCAAGTACACTGTGGCTTGTTAATAATGAGGTTACCCATGGCACTGAAAGCAACAATTTATAAAGCCACGGTCAATATCGCGGATATGGATCGTCATTTTTACCACGACACAACGCTTACGTTAGCTCAGCATCCTTCAGAAACCGAACAGCGTATGATGCTGCGCCTGTTGGCATGGATCTGCCATGCTGATGAACGCTTGGTGTTCACCAAAGGCTTAAGTGCGGAAGACGAACCGGAAATCTGGCAGCGTAACGACCATAACGGGCTGGAAATGTGGATCGAACTGGGGTTGCCGGATGAGAAGCGCATTAAAAAAGCCTGCAATCAATCGCCACGGGTGGTGTTGTATGCGTATGGTGAACGAGCCGGTTATGTCTGGTGGCAGTCGATGCAGGGTAAGGTTGCAAACCACAAAAACCTAAGCATCCGTTTTCTTAATGATGAACAATTAGCTCGTCTGGCTGCTATGACCAACCGTAATATGACATTACAGGCTACACTGCAGGAAGGCACGATTTGGCTTTCTGATACCCAGAATAGTCTGGAAATTCAATTCGCCGAATGGCAGCAGGCACAGGTGTAACCGGTGCTGACACTGTCGAGAAACGTAGTAATACCGGGTAATGAAATAGAATTGACGGCAATCCGTGCACAAGGCGCGGGTGGGCAGCACGTGAACAAAGCCTCAACGGCCATCCATTTGCGCTTTGACATCCGGGCATCCAGCCTGCCAGAGTATTACAAGGAGCGTCTACTGGCGCTTAACCATCATTTAGTGACCGCTGATGGCGTTGTGATCATCAAAGCACAGGAATATCGCAGCCAGGAATTAAATCGTGAAGCGGCGCTTGCTCGGCTGGCGGCGCTGATTCAACAGGCGATGGTGGTTGAAAAAACGCGCAGAGCAACGAAACCCAGCAAAGGGGCAAAATTACGCCGTTTGGAAGGGAAAGTGCGCAAAGGCGCAACCAAAGCGCTGCGCGGTAAGGTTATCCCTTAACGAAACTACGCCGTGGATATTAATGGAACACGCAGGAGAAGAGCTGTGAAGACAATAACAATCGTCCTGTTTTTAGCGGCAGGAGCCTTTTCGTTACTAGGCTGCAATAACCAATACCAGCCAAAAGAACAGCCGCTTCAGCCAATGCAGCAAAGTTATCAGGGCGTATTACCTTGCGCTGATTGCAGTGGGCTGGAGACGACACTGTTTCTGGATAAAGACGGTACCTTTATTTTGCAGGAAACTTACCGCGATACCAAAGATGGCGACAAGACTTTTGCCAGCTATGGTCAATGGGCTCGCACCGCCGATCGGTTGGTACTGACCGAAGGTAGCGGCGAAAAGCGTTACTTCCGCCCGTCGGGCAAGAATCTGCAAATGCTGGATCGCAACGGAGCACCGATTACATCCAAGTTGAATTACACGCTGTCGCCAACCGAACAGCCATTGCCAAACACGCCAATGTCTTTGAGGGGGCTCTATACCTACCTGGCGGATGCGGCAGTATTTAAAGATTGTGCAACAGGCAAAACGTTCCCGGTTGTCAATAACATCGCGCTGGAGCAAGGTTATCTTAATGCCCGTAAAGTTCCTGGTGAGCCAGTCTTCCTGATGTTGAATGGTCATTTCAGCGTTCAGCCATCAATGGAGGAAGGGTTGATGCAAAAGGCATTGGTGCCTGAGCCCGGTGGGAAAGTGACTTTCGATAACAGCAAGGATTGTAACAGCCGCTGATCGCTTTCGCGTCATGCAGGTGTTACACGTGTTGAAGATAAAACCCCGCTATTTGAAATGGCGGGGTTTTATGCTTTCTGATAGCAGCAGTTAAAATATGCCATTATCTGGCTGCCGTGTGGGCTTGCCATCAGGCGTACTATTGTTGGCTAAGGCGCGATTACGCAAATAAATACCTGGCTTGATATGTCCTACATAAGCCAAGGCCCGGTTTGGGGCTAGCGTTGCAATATCACCTTCCCGCATATGCAGTAAATCACCGGGGCTCACCCAACCGGGGGATGCCAGAGTGAGTGGGCGGCCCGCGTGCTCAAAAGCTGCCAAGACGAATTGCGAGCAGAAATAGCTGGGTTCATCAGGCGTTGATGTGCTGAGTTGTGCGGCGGCTAACCCTTTTACGCACTGCTGACGGAAATCCTTCGAGAAAGGATTCAGTGAGCAAAGCTGCTTGGTTACCATGAAGGGCATCATTTCAATAATCCCCTGATAGTTATAGCGGCTGCCAGCTTTTTGTTTGGCGAAGTGGCGAATCTGCTCTGCTTGAATGGGGGTCAGGTCTGGCATGCGTAAGGCAAACAGCTTATCACTGCGGGTTTGTGCCTCTTTCAAACTGACAATCTGCACGCCGTCACCCACGGCTTCGGCGACTTGGTCGTTACCGATATAGATCGCGACATGGCTGACTGAAGAGGCACTGAACAGGCGTATACCGAGCGACGTCAGCCCAATGGTTGAAGAAAAAAGTAAATCGCCATCTTGAAGTGCCGTTTCGTCAACTTCCCGAAAGCTGTTCTGTGGGGCGGAACTGAGGGCTTGAAACTGGATATCTACAGGGTTGAGAGAAGCGCGTTGCTCCTTTTTGGGCAACGCAATGTCCATAGTACAACCGGTGAGCAAGGCTGGCAGCAAGACAAACAGTCGCATGACCGAGATGTAAGATAACGGCATTGCTTAATCCTTTAATAATGCACTGCATCCTTGGCAAACACCCTGCAAAGCAGGGTGTTTTCACACTCTATTGAGAATATCAGCGTTTGATCTGTGCCAGCAGGAATTCAATGATTTCGCCGGTTTTAATCATCTGCTTCTCACCAACCCGACGATTTTTATACTCAATTTCTTCACTGTCGAGGTTGCGATCGCCGATCACGATGGAATGCGGTACACCGATCAGCTCCATATCGGCAAACATCACGCCAGGGCGTTCTTTACGGTCATCAAGGATAACGTCGATGCCATGAGAGCGCAGCGTGTTGTAGAGCTCTTCAGCCAGCGCCTGCACGCGGAATGACTTGTGCATGTTCATTGGCAGAATAGCAACCTGGAATGGCGCAATCGCATCTGGCCAGACAATGCCGCGATCGTCGTGGTTCTGCTCAATGGCAGCGGCGACCACGCGCGAGACCCCGATCCCGTAGCAACCCATGGTCAGAACCTGATTGCGGCCATCTTCGCCCTGCACTGTGGCTTTCATCGCTTCCGAATACTTGGTTCCCAATTGGAAGATATGCCCTACCTCAATACCGCGCTTAATCAGCAAAGTCCCTTTACCATCCGGGCTGGCATCGCCTGCAACAACGTTACGAATATCGGCAACCTGCGGTAGCGGCAGATCGCGCTCCCAGTTGATCCCGAGGTAATGTTTAGCGTCGATATTGGCACCAGCGCTGAAATCGCTCATGGCGGCTACGCTACGATCGATCACCAGAGGTACCGGCATTTTGATCGGGCCGAGGGAGCCTGGGCCTGCGCCTACGATCGCACGAATTTCTTCATCAGTGGCGAAGGTCAATGGCGCTGCTACCTGTGGTAGCTTCTCGGCTTTGATTTCGTTTAGTTCGTGATCGCCACGTACCAGCAACGCCACCAGTTTGTGGCCACTCTCTTCGGTTGCACGAACCAGCAGAGTTTTTACCGTTTTCTCTATGGGCAACTGGAATTGCGCAACCAGTTCGGCAATGGTTTTGGCGTTAGGGGTATCGATAATACGCAGTTCTTCGGTCGCTGCACCACGTGGCTGCGCTGGGGCAACCGCTTCAGCCAGCTCAATGTTAGCTGCGTAATCGGAGTCGGTAGAGAAGACGATATCGTCTTCACCACTGTCTGCCAGCACCTGGAACTCATGGGAAGCGCTACCGCCGATGGAGCCGGTATCAGCCAACACCGGGCGGAAATCCAGACCCATGCGGTTGAAGATCTTGCTGTAGGCTTCGTACATGGCGTCGTAGGTCGCCTGCAGAGATTCCTGCGTGGTATGGAATGAATAGGCATCTTTCATCAGGAATTCACGGGAACGCATCACACCGAAGCGCGGGCGGACTTCGTCACGGAATTTCGTCTGGATCTGGAAGAAATTCAGCGGTAATTGCTTATAGGAGCTGATTTCATTACGGATCAGATCGGTGATCACTTCTTCATGCGTCGGGCCGAGCACAAACGGACGATCGCCGCGATCAACAAAGCGCAGCAGTTCGGGGCCATACTGCTCCCAGCGGCCACTTTCCTGCCACAGGTCGGCGGGTTGGACTACCGGCATGGAAACTTCGATCGCATTAGCGTTGTTCATTTCTTCACGAACAATGTTTTCAACCTTGTTCAGAACGCGCAGGCCCGTTGGCAACCAGGTGTAAAGACCGGAGGCCAGCTTGCGGATCATCCCGGCTCGCAGCATCAGCTGGTGGCTGATTACTTCGGCATCGGCAGGAGTCTCCTTCAAAGTGGAGAGCAGATATTGGCTAGTACGCATGATGTGTTGATTCCGTTAGCACTGCAAATTGCATTGGGCTACCTGAGATGGCAGCCAAAATTTAAAAAGTGGTTTAGTCTACCAGTGCATGGCGGTTGCCAAAAGAGAGTTGGCGGAATTTTAACGGGCGTCGAGCGACAACACCTCGGTTTGCCCAGCGACAACGCGCCAGCGCACGTTGAATTCCAACAGCCATACTGCATATTCACGCTCTGCCTCTTCTGCCTTACGATAAGCTGGGCGAGGATCCTGAGCCAATACCTGGCTGATAAAACGGCGTAAATTGGGATGGCGCTGCAGATGTTGCTGCAATTGCTGTTCAGCCAATGGGGAAAAACTCACGGGCATATCACTTGCAGGAGCAGCTTGAGCAAAACCAGCACGGGCTTGGGGATGGCTTTCGGCAAAGGGCAGATAAGGTTTGATATCGATGACTGGAGTCCCATCGACCAGATCGAGGCTGCCTAATTGCAATACGACTTCACCGCCCTGGATCTGGATATCTTTCAGTTCGATCAGCGACATGCCAAGTGGGTTAGGGCGAAACGTTGAGCGTGTAGCAAAAACGCCCATGCGCGCATTGCCACCCAGACGTGGTGGCCTGACCGTTGGCCGCCAGCCGCCCTCCATGGTGTGATGGAAAATGAACATCACCCAGAGATGGCTAAACTCGCTCAGGCCGCGTACTGCTTCTGCCTGATTGTAAGGCGGTAACAGCACCAGTTCTCCGCCACCGTCCTCGATTAGCCCCGGTTGACGGGGAACGGCAAATTTTTCTTTGTACGGTGAGCGGATAATACCGATCTGATTAAAAACGAACTCGGTCATTTGGCCGAAACGTTAAGCGCAGAGCCTTGGCAAATCGCCTGTTGGTAACAACCCGCAACGCCTCTGATCATCTGGCAATCATGCAACAATACTGCATTAGCCTTCATATGAGCGGCACGCTGCTGCATGCGCCTGCGGGCCGAGGCCAGGCTTGGCGCGGGATCCCGAGCGGTGAGCTGGCAGACACTACCAGAAACTTCACCTAAATCACGGAATGGCTTGCCGATTAATGCTTCTGCATTCTTGTAAAGCGTCACTGGCGCAGGGCGGGCTGGTGGCGCTGCTTTTACCGGTGCAGGTGCGACCGGGACGTTGACGCTGTCTGTTGGAGGTGGTACCGGTTTCGGTTTAGAACATCCGGCCAGCAAAAGTGCTAACAAACAGAGAGGTAAAACACGCATTGACATTCCTCTGCCTTTAATAAATAAAAGTGGCGCTATTGAATCAATCTCTGACATAAATAACAAGACGGGCCTGAGCCCGTCTTGCAAATATAAGCTAAAAATAGGTAATGGATGATTACCAGCCTTTTACTGCACCGCCGTTGAAGATTTTATTCGCCGCTTCGTTTACTTCTTCAGATTCATAGGCCTGAACGAATTTTTTCACGTTTTCTGCGTCTTTGTTATCTTCACGAGCAACCATAATATTGACGTAAGGTGACTCTTTATCTTCAACAAAGATACCATCTTTGGCCGGTGTCAAACCGATCTGGCTGGCGTAAGTCGTGTTGATTACGGCCAGGGCGATTTGCTGATCGTCCAAGGAGCGTGGCAGCTGTGGGGCTTCCAGTTCTACCAGCTTCAGGTTTTTAGGGTTTTCTACCACGTCCAGTACGGTAGGCAACAGGCCGACACCGTCTTTCAGTTTAATCAGCCCTTGCTTCTCCAGCAGCAGCAATGAACGGCCCAGATTGGTAGGATCGTTAGGCAGTGCAACCTGAGAGCCTTCTTTCAACTCATCCAGCGATTTGATTTTTTTGGAGTAACCGGCAATTGGGTAAACGAAAGTGTTACCGACCGGGACCAGTTTATAACCGCGATCCTTGATTTGCTGATCCAGATAAGGTTTATGCTGGAAAGCATTCAGATCGATATCGCCCTTGCTCAACGCTTCGTTTGGCAACACATAATCGTTGAAAGTGACCAATTCAACGTCCAGACCGTATTTATCTTTCGCGACTTTCTGCGCGACTTCTGCAACCTGTTGTTCAGCCCCGACGATAACACCCACTTTGATATGGTTCGGATTTTTTTCGTCCTGACCGCAACCGGCCAAGGCCAGAGTACCGATCAGCGCGCCGATTGCCGCAATGGATTTAAATTTTAACGACATATCCTTTCCTCATTAGACTCGCATATGAAATACGCTTTACCCTACCCAGTAGTTGTGAGCGTGTTTGTAAAAACTATTTGTGAGTAACGGCCCTGACAATACGGTCGCCACAGAACTGAATCAGGTACACCAGGACGACCAGTAATATTAATACCGTATTCATGACGGTAGCGTTATAACCAATGTAACCATACTGATAACCAATTTGACCTAAACCACCCGCGCCAACGGCGCCCCCCATGGCAGAATAGCCCACCAAGGTAATCAGCGTGATGGTGGCTGCGTTTACCAGACCAGGTAATGCTTCGGGCAGCAACACTTTCTTGATGATTTGCATTGGCGTAGCGCCCATGGCACGTGCGGCCTCAATCAGCCCGGACGGGATCTCCAGTAGGGCGTTTTCGACCATACGGGCAATAAAAGGGGCTGCGCCGACGGTCAGTGGCACGATGGCGGCCTGCAAACCGATAGAAGTGCCGACTATCATCCGGGTAAAGGGAATCATCCACACCAGGAGTATGATAAACGGGATGGAACGGAAAATGTTCACCAATCCAGACAAGGCTTTATAGAGGGTATTATTGGCAATGATTTGCCCTGGACGGGTAACGTACAACATTACACCGACCGGCAAGCCAAGCACGAAGCCGAAAAAGCCGGAGACAAAGGTCATCGTGATGGTTTCCCATACCCCACGCGCCATTAACCACATCATTGCCTCAGACATAACCTAGAACCTCTACTTTTACCTGATTTTCCTGCAGGAATTTAATTGTTGCCTGCGCATCTTCGTCAGAACCATGCAGTTCCGCCAGCATGACGCCAAACTTCACCCCACCGGCATAATCCATTTGTGCGCTGATAATGTTGTTATTCACGTTGAAACGACGAGCCGCCTCTGACAGCAGTGGGGCATCAACCGACTGACCGGTGAACTCCAGACGTAGCAACGGTTGATGATTGCCAATGCGTTCTGGCATCAAGCGTTGGGCGTAGTCGTCCGGAATATCCAGATGTAACGTGGATTGGATAAATTGCTGCGCCAACGGTGTCTTTGGGTGTGAGAAAACTTCGCTGACGCTGTCTTGCTCAATCAATTGCCCCTGGCTGATGACGGCAACCTGATCGCAAATACGTTTTACCACATCCATTTCATGGGTGATCAACAGAATAGTCAGCCCAAGACGGCGATTAATATCCTTAAGTAACTCAAGAATGGAACGCGTTGTAGCAGGATCAAGTGCGCTGGTAGCTTCGTCGCACAGCAGTACTTTCGGGTTGCTGGCCAAGGCCCGGGCAATTGCCACACGCTGTTTCTGGCCACCAGACAGATTGGCTGGGTAAGCATCATGCTTGTCTGATAGCCCCACCAGTTCCAGTAACTCCGCCACGCGCTTTTTGATTTCACTGCGCGGGGTATTGTCCAATTCCAGTGGCAAAGAAACGTTGCCAAATACCGTGCGTGAAGAGAGCAGGTTAAAATGCTGGAAGATCATGCCAATGTGGCGACGCGCACGCGTCAATTCGCTTTCAGATAAAGACGTCAGGTCTTGACCATCCACCAATACGGTGCCGGAGGTTGGGCGTTCAAGCATGTTGGCGCAGCGGATCAACGTACTTTTACCAGCACCAGAAGCACCGATAACGCCATAGATTTGCCCGGCAGGGACGTGAAGGGTCACGTCAGACAGCGCATTAATGGTGCGCGAACCCTGCTGGAACACTTTGGTGATGTTGGAAAGTTTAATCATATTCTTCTTATTTTTAGCGTGGTTGCCCGTGGCTAGATAAAAGTAAACCTTGGCTGTAACCAAGGTATGGCTCAGATGTTAAGGCGTCTAGACGTCTAAGTCAACGCCAACACCGCTCTTCATCGTTCTCAGTCCGTAGTAAAACATGCGATACTGTGCGCGTTTTCAAGCCCTCAGGAGCAAACCGGTGACACAACGCGTTCCAGCAATTTTCTTAGATCGTGACGGCACGATTAATGTTGATCATGGATATGTCCATGAAATAGATGACTTTCAATTTATTGATGGTGTGATTGATGCATGCCGTGAACTGAAAAATATGGGTTTCGCGCTGGTGTTAATCACCAATCAATCAGGTATTGCCCGCGGTAAATTCAGCGAAGACCAGTTTATGCGCCTGACTGAATGGATGGACTGGTCGCTGGCCGATCGGGACGTCGATCTGGACGGCATTTACTTTTGTCCACACCACCCTCAAGCAATAATAGAAGAATACCGACAAATATGTGACTGTCGTAAACCGCAACCGGGTATGTTGTTGCAAGCGCAGAAAGAGTTGAATATCGATCTGGCGGCTTCTTATATGGTGGGCGACAAAATCGAAGATATGCAGGCAGCCGCAGCAGCAGGCGTAGGGACTAAAGTCTTGGTCCGCACCGGTAAACCGGTGACAGAAGAAGGCGAAAAAGCGGCGGACTGGGTGCTAAACAGCCTGAAAGACTTGCCAACAGCGATCAAAAAGCGGATTTAATCTGCATTTTGCGTGAATAGTGAGCGGTTAGATGCAAAGTGAATATTATCTCTTGTCATTCTGAGTCAGCTCCCTATAATGCGCCTCCATCGACACGGAGCCTGTGAACAACTTCACAGAGTATCTGGGAGTCGCAGAGAAAAAACCTGAAAATTAAGGTTGACTCTGAAAGAGGAAGGCGTAATATACGCCACCTCGAGTTAGCAAGCGAAAGCGCGTAACTCACTGCTCTTTAACAATTTATCAGACAATCTGTGTGGGCACTCACAAGACGATATCCAGCTGCTTCGGCAGCACAAAAAATATCAAGTCTTGAAGAGTGACCAAGCAGTAATTCATTTGAATGAATTATTACGAACGTTGATTTTCGAGCATCGCTGCACATGTTGCAGCACATCAAGCTTTTAATTG